>NZ_JBFAYZ010000009.1:0-394439 GCF_040681515.1 Kribbella sp. NPDC051718
CCCGCCGCATACGAATCAAACACCACCACCAACACCGAACAAGTAGCCTGAACCAGCCCCACATCAACCCTGTCCGTCAAAACGGGTCAACCTCAACCATGTCCCGCTCGGCTTCGGTTGGGGCGGTTTGGGTTAGAGGGTGGTCAGTAGTAGGTGTAGGGCCAGGGTGGTGATTAGGGCGCTAGAGAGTAGGGCGGTTAGTAGGCGGGCGGTGGGGGTGGTTAGGAGTCGGCCTAGTAGGGCGCCGCTGGTGGCTAGGGCTAGTTGCCAGGTGGCGGAGGCTGCGAAGGCGGCTAGGACGAAGGCTGATTCTTCAAGGTGGGTTGGGGTTGTGGCGTCTTGGCTGCCTAGGACCAAGGCGGTGAAGTAGATGATGGTGGTGGGGTTGAGCATGGTCATGCCTAGTAGGGCGAAGTAGGCGCGGCGGGGGCTTGGGGGAGTGGTGGTGGTTGGGGCCTCGGTTGAGTGCAGGCGGCGGTGTTGGGTGATGGCTGTGGTTGCGCCGCGGGTCGCCAGGGCTAGCAGGACCAGGACGGATGCCCATTTCAGGGGGACCGTGATTGGTTCTATGAGTGGGGCCAGGGCTGAGCCGCCGAGGGTGGCGATTAGGGCGTAGAGGCCGTCGGCAGTTGCTACGCCTAGGGCGGCGAATGCGCCTAGCTTCAGGGAGGTTCGCGCGGTGAGGGCTACGAGGTACGTCGCTATGGCACCGACTGGGATGGCGATGCCATATCCGGCCAGGAGCCCTGCGACCAGGGCGGCGGTCACGGCCGCGAGGTGATTGGCCTCCGCGCTCGGCCGGTCTGCTGCTGGGCCCGCACCGAGAGGTCGGTGTAGGTCGAGAGCAGAAGGGCTTTCGTCGTGGTCATAGGCCGATGATGGCGGCCGGCGAGGGCCGCGGGCAAACGGATTTAGAGCTGGTGGGCGTGGGCTGTGGTGGGGGCCAGGAACAGGAGGACCGGGCGGCCGGTGTTGGGGAGTAGGTCTGTGTAGGTGTGGAGTTGGGGGGCGTAGTGGGCGATGCGGGCGTCCAAGGCTTCGGTGGGGATGGCGTCGGTTTTGTAGTCGACGATGATCAGGGTGCCGTCGTCCTCGCGGTAGATGAGGTCGACGAAACCCTCCAGGACGGTGCCGTCTGGCTGGAGGGTGCCTACGTAGGACTCGCGCCAGTGTTCGCGGGCGGCTGCTCGTTGGACTACCTCTGATGCGAGGGCCGAGCGGACCAGGGCCGTGACGACGTCGGCGTACTCGACTACGCCTTCGGCCAGGCACTGGGCGGCGACCGCGGCGTCGAGGCCGGCGCCGGTGGCTAGGTCGACTACTTGGAGTACGCCGTGTACTGCGCGGCCGATGGCCGTGCCGTAGCGGCCCTTGGACCAGGGTGGGAGTTCGACGTCGCGGGCGGCCTTGGCGGCGCCGGGGTCTGCGCCCTGGAGAGCGACGTCCGGGCCGGTGCCTTCGAGGCCGGAGGCGCTTTGGGCAGAGCGTTTGCGGCTCGCTTGGCGGGCGTCGGTGATTCGCGCTTCCCACTCCTGGCGGTTGACTGGCGGGCGCACCTGCTCGGTGTGGTCGGCGGAGCCGCTTGACGTCGTGATTTGGGGGCCGGTGAAGAGGGTTGGGTTCGCGGCGGTGGCTGCGTCGGCCGAGGCGAAGAGTTCGGCGTTGCTGGAGTGGCGGCGGGTGCCCGAGCGGTGGAGTGAGATGACGAGGTGATCGCGGGCGCGGGTGGTGGCGACGTACAGGAGGCGGCGGCGCTCGAAGTCGTCCATCTGCTCGTCGACCGGTTGGACCAGGTCGAAGTCTTCGGTCTGGACGGAGGACTTGAGCTTGACGGCGTACCCGCCGTCGGTGGGCCAGATGACCTGGACGCCGCGTTGACGGTTCGGGGCTGCTGTCATGCCGGAGAGGATGACGATCGGGAACTCCAGGCCCTTCGCGGCGTGGATCGTCATCACCCGTACTGCGTCGGCGTCGGTCTCGGGGAGGACGGCTTCGGCGACTCGTGATGCTTCTTCGCCTTGGTGCGCGGCCCAGGCGAGGTACGAACGCAGGCCGCCGTGCTCGACCTCGGACCAGGCGCGGGCCTGGTCGACGACGAAGCGGACCCGGCGCCAGGCGTCGCGGGCGCGCGGGCCGGTCGCGGCGACTTCGAGCATGCGGCGGTCGGAGACGATCTTGGCGAGGACCTCGCTCGGGGTCAGCCAGCGGGAGGCGTAGTAGGTGCGGCGGAGCCACTCCATCGCTTCGCCGACTGGGTGAGTGAGGAGGGCGTCGGGGACGGGGGCGGTGAGGTTGAAGGAGCCGCCGGATCGCTTCCAGGTGAAGAGATCGTCGTCGCCGCAGCCGAAGAGGGGTGAGCGGAGGGCGGTCACGAGGGCCAGCTGGTCGCTGGGGTCGCCTAGGGCGCGGGCGCAGGCGAGTAGGTCGCGGACCTCGGCGGTTTGGTAGACGAGGGAGCTGGCCTCGGCGCGGTACGGGATGTCGGCGCGGTCCAGGGCTTCCTCGAGGAAGGGGAGCGACGTGCGGGCTGGGACGAGTACTGCGATGTCGCCGGCGCCGGCTGGGCGCCAGGTCTCGGTCTTCTCGTCGTAGACCTGCCAGTTGTTGCTGAGGGCCTGGTCGATGACGGCGGCGACGTCGGCTGCTTCGCGCTCGCGGAGGACGGAGGCTTGGGCGCGCGGGAGGTCGTCGTGTGGTTCGGCGCCGAGGATCGTTACTGCTGGGCCGGCGCTGGATTTGGCGGTGGTGAGGTCACTGGCGAGTGGGGTGAGGGGCTCGTCGGTCGCGTCAGACGGAGTGGGCACCGCGGAGAGGTGGCGGCGGAGTGGGGTGACGCTGGCGAGATGCGTTGTCTCGGCTGGCTCGTCCGCCGTCGCCTCGCCTGCGGCATCGGAGTCGCTGGAGGCGTCGGAGAAGCCGCCGGAGTCGCTGAGCTCGCCGGAGTCGCCGGGCTCGTGGGCCTCGGCTGGCTCGTCGGGGAAGTCGAGGAAGGAGAGTTGGTCGCCGGTTACTGGGGTTGTGTGGTCAGGGGAGGTGTCTGAAGGTGCTGGGGTGTCGGCGACGGGGGCGAGGGAAGGGAGGGTGGCGGCGGAGGGGCGGTGGGGGGCTAGGGGGTGGTAGCTGGGCTGGGCTGCTGGTTCGGGGGTGATGAGGGTGGTGAAGACGGTGTTGATCCAGTCCAGGACGGCGGGGACTGTGCGGAAGTTGGTGGTGAGGGTGACGGTGTCGCCTAGCAGGTCCTGGGCCGTCAGGTAGGTGGCGATGTTGGCCCGGCGGAAGCGGTAGATCGACTGTTTGGGGTCGCCTACTACGAACAGGCTGCCGTCGGGGATCTCGATGTCGCGCCAGTCGGGGGCGTCCGCGTCCGCGCCGCCGGCGATGCGGACGGCCAGCTCGATCTGGATGGGGTCGGTGTCCTGGAACTCGTCGAGCAGTAGGTGGCGGTAGCGCTCTTGGAGTGCTGAACGCACGGCGGGCTCGCGGCGGAGGAGGTCGCGGGCGAGTACCAGAAGGTCGTGGAACTCCAGGCGGCCTTCTGCTCGGCGGAGTTCGGCGGACTCGAGGACGCGGATCGCCAGCCAGTGGGAAAGGTGCCTTAGGCAAGCATCCAGGAGGAGTTCGACCAGGGAGCCGGCCACGTCGACGACCTCGGTGCAGTCGGCGCGGAGTTTGGCGATGTCGGGCCAGTTCTCCTTGCGGCCGATCCGGCCGACCTTGAGGCTGCGCAGGGCTTGCAGGTGCGCGAGTTGGGTCTCTTGGTCGGTTGCGGCTTCGAGGGTTAGGCCGAGGTTGTGGATCTGGCGGACCTTTGCCAGCATCCGGTCGTCGGTGTCGAGGCAGTCCGCCATGGTCGAGCCGATCTTGCCGGCTGCGGCGATCAGGCCGCTCAGGTCTGGCATCGCGACGAGTTCGGGCGGATCGATCAGGACGCGGTCGCTGATCAGGTCCCAGTCGTTGCCGAACAGCCGGGCCAGCGACCGTAGGTGTTTGAGCTCAACCCCGACTGCCATCGCGAGCAGGAGCGGTTCGGCGATCGAGTCGTCGTCCAGCAGTTGCTGTTGCAGTTCGGACCAGCGCTCTTCGAAGGCTACCGAGGAGCCGACCTCGTCCAGTACGTCGATCAGCGGGGGTAGGCCGGCTTCGATGGGATGCGCGAGCAGGATCTGCTGGGCGAATGAGTGGAGAGTCCCGATCGATGCCGAGTCCAGATCGTCGAGTGCCTCGTCAGCGGCGGCTCGGGCCGGGCCCTTTCGCGCCTTCTCGAACTCCACGCGCAACCGGTCGCGGAGCTCGGCGCCGGCCTTCTCGGTGAAGGTGACGGCCGCGATCGTGCTCAGCGGTACGCCGTCGCGCAGCACCAGTGTGATGACGCGCTCGACCAGCGCATGGGTCTTGCCGGAACCCGCGCCGGCCTCGACGAAGAGGGTGGAGGATGTGTCGGTACGGATCCGCTCGCGGGCTTCGCCATCCAGGAGTTCAGACATCGGCCAACACCTCCTCGACCGGTGCCAGAGCAGTTGGATCGATCAGGCGGACCAGGCGGTCGAGGGTTGGGTCGTGGCGTTTGCGGTCCCAGCGGGCCCGTACCTCGCTGTGGCCGATGCCGTCAGGATTGCAGTAGGGGCATTGCACCCAGAGGAAGTCGGGGATCTCTGGTGCCTTGGCGGGGAAGTAGCCGGCGGCGATCGACGACACGATCACATCGAGGGTGTCGACGTACCGTGCGGCGACCTCCGGCGTCAGAGGGACCGGGATCCGGCGGCCGCCTCGGCGCACGAACCAGTAGGACGCCTCGACCGGTGTAGTCGGTTCACCGAGTCGGGCGCGAGCCGCATACGCGTAGACCGGAAGTTGCAGCTTCGTGCCCGCGGCGACCGGGTCCGACTCGATCGACTCGTAGCGGGAGAAGCCACCTGTCTTGACGTCGGTGACGTAGATCGTCCCGTCCTTGCCGAGGTCAACCTTGTCGGCGGACCCGCGCAGCAACACCCGCCCGGACGGCACCGGGATCTCCACCGGCGGCTCGCCGTCGTAGCCGAACCGCAGCTCGCTCGCCACCACCGAAGCGTCGTGCTCAGCACGCCACCTCTCGTCATCGGTGAGCAGCACCAGGAGATCGCCCAGGATCCGCAAGCGCTCGCGTTGCCACAACCGCGGATGCCCGGTCAGCCCCTCGGCCTCGAAGCGGTCGGCCAGGTCCGCGCCGATCGCCACCAACAACGAACGCTGCTCAGCCGTCCACGGCTCGCCGAAGCCCGGGAGCGAACCGCTCAACCGGTTGACGAAGGCATCGAGGCTGTTGTGGATCAGGTTTCCCACCTGCAAAGGCGAAATGACCAGCAGGTCCTCGGGTGCCTCCAACGGCTCCACCTGTAGCAACCGCTCGACGAAGTACGCGTGCGGACAGGTCGCATACGACTCCAGTGAGGTCGGTGACGCGATCCGATCCTCGAGCGCGTAGTCGGGCAGTCCCGGTACGCCGGACAGGTTCCCATCAAAGCGCGTGAACTCGTCGCCGCCGCGAGCACGCAGCAACACGCGAGCTCGATCGACCACGTCATCGGTCAGTGTCAGCCCCGCTGTCAACGCGCGCACCCGCCAGTCCTGCTCGGTCGCCGGCAAGGTTGTCGTGGTCAACGATCCCGCGTACGACGCCGAGGTCAGCAGCCGATCGCCGTACGTCGCCTGGTCCCACTCCGTCGCGGCCAGTGCGTGGTCGCCGGTGATCGATCGCAAGGTGCCGAGCAACCATCGCGTCGGCAGCCGTCGGCTCGATCGGCGAAGATCGCCACGGGGGAACGACGCTACGACTCGAGACGCACCGGACGAGAACGCGACGAGCAGATGTCGTTGCTTCTCGTCGAGTCGATCGCGGAAGGACGCCAGCTCGGGCGCCGCCGCCTCACGGACGCGGTGGGGGAGCAGCGCATCCTCGTGCACCTTGCCGGGATACAGATCCTCCGACAGGCCGACCACGAACACGGCATCCACCGACAGCCCGATGCTTGCCGACAGCGGCGCGACCAGTACGCCGGTGCCGAACGTCCCAACGCGTGGCAGGGACTGCTGCAATTCGAGATCGAGGACGTCTCGTAGTACCGACAAGCTGGCCGGGGTGCCGAGCTCGTCGAGGGTTGAGAGGCCGCGCAGCGAGCCCTCGACAGCAACAGCCGCATACTGCTCCTCGACGGGCAGTGCCGACGCATCGCCGAGCAGAGCTTGGAACAGCCCGAGCACGGAGTTGGCTAGCTCCGACCAAATCCCCAACTCCGCGGCCGCGAAGAGCCGCCGGCGCAACTCGACGGTGAACTCATGCAGCTTCTGCCCGTTGCCCGCGTTGTACTGCGCGCGCCGGATCACCCCCGCGATCGGGTCATCCGACGCCTGCTCCTGCTCAGCCGTCCGGCGCTCGGCCTCCACGTAACGCCTGAGCCGCTCATCCCAGTCGTCGCCGCGGACGACCCCGGCGACCCGCGACAGCCGCTCCCATTGCGGCACCGGAATCCGCTCGCCGGTGAAGTCACGCGTCGGCGCATTCGCCAGCGCGCGGAACAGATCGGCACGCGGCAGATCGTGATCCACCAGAGCCAGTACTTCGAGCAACGTCCGGGCAATCGCCCTCTCGTGAACTGGCCGCGTGCCGGGCCCGTTGACCTCGATCTTCGCGGCCGCCAGGTGCTCGTGCAGCAGTCGTGCGTACGGCGTCGAGGCGGAGTACAGAATGGCGATGCGATGAGCGGGCGTTTGTTTCAGGGACGCGACGACATCTCGCACGACGCAGCGGACCTCGTCATCGGCGTCGGACGCGTTGAGCACCTCGGTGGCGACCGGGTAGTTCTTGGAGATCGACGTCGGCAGGTCGATGCCGATTCGCTCAAGGGATCGCCGCACCGCCCGGTCGGCCCGGCGGACGTCGGTCAGCCCGACGATCACCGTGAGGTCGGCGGCAGCGTCACCCAGCGCGGAGACGAAGCCGGCCTCGGCTTGCGTGAGCTCCTGGGGGAGGTACAGAACCAATGCGCCGAGCTCGGCCACCACGCCGGGCTCGCAGCGGGCCGAGGCGGCGTGCAGCAGCTCGGTCTCGTCGTACCAGTCGGGTAGCAGCTCATCCGTCACATGGCGGTGGAGTCTGACCAGGTCTGGCCCGAGTGTCGAAGCGGACGACACTTTGTCGAGCGCGCCAACGCTGAGGTCACGCAGCTCGCGGTGAGCTGCAGCAAGCGCTTGGATGGTTGAGGGGTGGTCGGCGACGGCCTCGAACACGCCAGGTGCCTTGGACAACGCGGTTCGCCAGGTCGCGGCGACGATCGGGCGGGTGGCTGGGCGACGGGGTGCGAGGGCGCCGGCGGAGAGTTGCTCGGCAAGACGTGGCAACGTCGCCAGGTACAGAGCGCCGATCGTCGTGCGGGCAAGGAAACGGCGTGCTGTCACGCCGGCCAGGTTGTTCGGGAGCAGCAGCGTGACCGGCTTCATCGGGTCGTCGGCCTTGAGCGTGCTGACGACCTCGCCGAGCTTGGCCAGCGCGGCAGCGCCGTACGCCGTGGTCTCGATCCGGGTCGCGCTCATCAAAGCCCCTTCCTCACTGTCGCAACAGACGCTAGACCACCCGGCCGACACTTTGCTGAACCCTCGGCCAAGCTTGTGGAAAAGTACGAAACGCCCGCAGCTGAGCGGGGATCGCGATCGGCTCGGACAATGAAGGAATGACCAAGGAGAGCAGCGTCGCCCGCATCTTGCTGGTGCTGGTCTTCGCGCCGTCCGGCGGGCTGTTCGGCAAGGCTGTCGCCGATGCCGCCGCGGGCCGGGAATGGTGGCCGTGGCTGGTCGCCGCGCTGGTCTGGCTGGTGCTGTCCGGACTGATCTCGGTAGCGGTTTCGAGCCGGTTCGACGATGAATATCGCGACGAGCACAGATAATGCTCCGATGGCCGCCGCTGTGCACCACATCGAGATCTGGGTTCCGGACCTGTCCCGGGCATTGAACGACTGGGGCTGGGTGCTCCACCAGCTGGGCTGGAAGGACGGTGACGGCTGGCCCGGCGGGTTCAGCTGGAAGTCCGGCGTCGACAGCTCGTACATAGTCGTAGAGCAGAGCCCGGCACTGTCCGCCGACACCCACGACCGGCTCCGTCCCGGGATGAACCACCTGGCCCTGAACGCGGCCAGCCGGGCCGAGGTCGACGCGATCGTCACCGAGGCGACCGGCCACGGCTGGACGCTGATGTTCGCCGACCGGCACCCCTACGCCGGCGGTCCGCAGCATTACGCCGCATTCCTGCATAACCAGGACGGCTACGAGCTCGAGATCGTCGCCCCCGGATAACCGATCGGTTGGTGAGACTTCTGGTGCCTGGAGTGACGCACGGGACTGCTGGTGTGACATGGTTGGCGAAGGCATTCGGTTGGTCGCGGGGCGACGGTGGAAGGACGGTGCTCGTGACGGAGCAGCCTGACGACGGAGGCACGCCCGCGCCACCCTCGGAAAGTGCGGCAGTGCCGGAGATTCTGGAAGCACGGATCCGCGGCCTCCAGTTCGCGCTCGGGCAGTTGCTCGACAACGCACGTCAGCTCACTCGTGGCGAGCATCAACGCGCAGTACTGCTGCATCGTCAGCTACAGGCCGAGACTGCTGCCGCGCGGCGTGAGTCACGCGGTCTGGTCGAGTCCGCGACCTCTGAGGCATTGGCCGCTGCGGAGCCCGCTGCGCGCATCCTGGCCGACCGGCTGGCACCTGGACTGGCATCCATTCCCCCCAACGACGCCCGCTGGCGAAACCGCCAGTACATCGGCGCCGGCACCCCGTCGTACGTGCGGGTCGGAGAGCTCGAAGCCGGTACTCCGGTAGTCGCGCCCCTGCTGCGCACCAATGGCTGGCGGGTGACCGCCGATCGCAACGCGTCGGCCCGCCGATTGCTGCAGAGTGTCGCGTTGCGGCTGGTCGCGTCGGCCGAGCCCTTCCGGTTGCGGATCGATGCGTTCGACCCGCGGCTGACTGGCATGATGGGGCTGCTCGGGCACTTGACCACGAAGTACCCGCAACTGGTGCCGAGGGCAACGCATACCGCCGATCAGTTGCACACCGTACTGTCCGGGCTGGTCGACGTCTCGTCGTTGCGTGCCAGCAGGCAAGCACAGTTGGGGCACAAGCACTTCGAGGACCTGGTCCGCGAGACCGGCCGCGTCACTGATCCGTACCGGCTGATCGTGCTGTTCGACTACCCGGCCGGGATCGACCAGTTGGCCCAGCGCGACCTCGTGCGGCTGGCGGCGACCGGCGCCGATCGCGGCATCTGCTTCCTGGTCCACCACGACCCGTCGAGCACCGGCGAGCACGAGATCGACGCCCGCCAGTTGCTCGACCTGCTCAATCCCGTTGCCATCGCCAACGAGAAGGTCGAGATCTCGCAGCTGCCGAACGTACCGGCGAAGCTGGATCCGGCCTTCGACGCCAATGTTGCCGCTGGCATCTGTGACGTCGTGGCCGAGCTGGCGGAGATCGCGGTACTGCCGACGATCGACTTCAATCGCACACTTCCGGACAGGTCGACCTGGTGGCAACCGGTCAGCGACGAGCTGAGCACGGTCATCGGGTACGACGATCGCACGCCGGCGCTGGTGCGGTTGCGCAGCGGAAACCCCGCCCTGCCGCATGTGCTGGTGGGCGGTGCTGTCGGGCAAGGCAAGTCCAACCTGCTGCTGGTGCTGATCCACGGTCTTGCCGCGCGCTACGACCCGGCGGATCTGGAGATGTACCTGCTCGACTTCAAGCACGGCGTGGAGTTCTCGGCGCTCGGGCCGGCCGGCGAGCGGGAGCATTGGCTACCGCACGTGCGGGTGCTCGGGGTGCACAGCGACAGGGCGTTCGGCCTCGCGGTGCTGCGGCATCTGTCCGATGAGTTGGCTCGGCGGAGCGAGATCTTCAAGTCGCACGGCAACGTGGCCGATATCGCCGAGCTGCCCCCGGGGCCTGAGCGGCCGCCGCGGATCCTCGCAGTGCTGGACGAGTTCCAGGTGCTGCTGGAGGACGATGACGAGCTGGCTGATGAGGCCGCGCGATTGCTCGAGCGGTTGGTACGGCTGGGGCGGGCGTACGGGGTGCATGTGGTGCTCGCGACGCAGACGATCGAGGGCGTGAAGCGCCTGTCGACACGGCGCGACTCGATCTTCGGGCAGGTGCCTTATCGGATCGCGTTGAAGACGACGCCGGCTGACGCGCAGGCGATTCTGCGGACGGGCAACACCGCCGCGGCGGAGCTGCAGTTCCGTGGCGAGGCGGTGCTGAACGCGAACTTCGGGTCGCCCGACGACAACCAGCATGTGCTCGTCAGCTTTGCGGACAAGGCCGTGCTGGACGACCTGCGGCGTGAGCTGTGGGTCAGATCCGGTACTACGCACCCGCCGCGCATCTTCCACCTGGCCGAGCCGGCGCGACTGACCGACACCGCCGCCGCGATCCAGCCTGAGCTCGGGCGGCCGTGGACCGGGTTGCCGATCGCGGTGACCGAGGAGCCGGTGTCGGTGGAGGTGCGGCCGGAGCCTGGCGCCGGCGTGCTGGTGCTTGGTGATGGGCCTACGGATGCACTGGGGGTACTGACCGGGCTGGCGGTGTCGGCTGCTGCGGCGGCCGTCGTACCGCCTCGGTTCATCTTCCTGGACGGCACGGACTCGGCGCCAGTTGTTGCTGAGGGCAAGGATGCGCTGGTGCAGACGTTGCGGCAGCTCGGCTGCGAGGTCGAGACGGTCGACAAGCATGCGGACGTGGTGCCGCGGCTGTTCTCGTTGCGGGACACGGTGCGGGACGGGCATGTGGGCGGTACTACGTATCTGCTGGGGTTCGGGTTTCACGGCGTACCGAAGATGCAGACGCATGCGGAAGGGTTCTTCGAGAGTCCTGCCAATGCGTTGCAGGACATCGTGCGGGATGGGCCGGCGCAGGGGCTGGTCACGTTCGGGTGGTGGAACCGTCTGCATGTGTGTACTGAGCAACTTGGGTACGGGCGGGCCAATGTGGCGACGCATGTGTTCCTGAGGCATCCGCAGGACGGCGTACGGGCTGTGGCCGGGCCGTTGGTGCGGTGGGCGTCGGAGCCGCATCGGGCGTTGCTGTGGGATGGGTTGCACCCGGAGGCGCAGGTCGTCGTACCGTTCGCGCCGCTGCGGGCCGATGAGGTCGACCGGTACTTGGAGCTGGTGCGGCGATGAAGACTGAGCAGCAGCAGTGGACGGAGTACGCACGGGCGCTCCGGCAGGTCGCAGGGGCCCGGGCGGACGCGCAGCAGGCGCAGGACCGGCTCACTGCGAACCGGTCGAAGGCAGAGGCGACCGCTATGGCCGAGGCGGACGCCATGGCCGAGCGGGGGCGCAAGCTGGAGATCCGGCTCAACGCGCTCGCGGAGACAGCGGCTGAGAGCCTCCAGCGGGCCGGGCTGCCGCCGGAGGGCAAGCGCGCCTCCATCCCGTTGCCGGAGATGCGCGGTATGACTGACATGGAAGCGGCCGCCGCGAAGCTCACCAAACAGCTCGCGGAGACCGTCGACAAGCTCGAAGAGGTACGCAAGGCGGCCCGGGCGGATCAGGAGCGGCGCAAGCGCCGTACGATCAGCGCCGTCGAGGTACTGGTCGGCTTCGTACTGGTCTGGGTAGCGAGGGGATCCCTCCTGGTCGGCCTGGAGGCCGCTGCGATCGCGGCGGTCACCCTGCTGGCCGCATCGCGGGTACTGGGTCTGCCGCGACTGCCCGCCGCCCGCTGGTGGGGCTGGGGCGGGGCAGCCCTGGTACTAGTCCTGATGGCAGCAGGACTGCCGTGGTGGCTGGCGGTGCTGGTACCGGCCGCTGTGGCCGGCACGGCGATCGTGCTGCCGAAGAAGCGCAACCCCTAGGAAGAGGCAGTAAGTGTCCGACGTACAGCGGCTCAAGGAACAGTTGCACCAGGTCTCCGCCGAGGCCAAGCAAGCAGCTGGCGGCTTGGCCGGGTTCAAGCTCCGCTTCATCCAGCACAGCGCCCAGGTGGAGAGTCTGATCGCCGGTACGGCGACCGGGGTGGACCGCGACATCTCCGAGATCCTCGACGCCGCGGGCAAGGCGGTCGAACAGGCAGCGGAGGCATTGGAGATCGCCTCGGCCGGCTGTAAGAGCTACGCCGACCAGATCTAACGTCTGATGCCTTCCGACCTGCAGCGGGTGGCGCGCGGACTGGTCGAGTGTCTGAACGAAGTACCTGCTGTGGTGGCGCACCTGCAGCGCACGGCCGAGCGGTGTCGCGAGAACGCGGCACTGGCGATCGCTGCGTCGCAGGGGCAGGCGACTGTGGCCGCGCAGCAGTTGGACGCGGCAGCACGGGCTTGCGAGCAGGCCGCGCACTACTTGTCGATGGCGCCGCCCAAGACGAAGTCCTGGGCCGAGCGCCTCGTCGGCGCGCCCCGCTCCAGCGATCGCCCCGACGCTCAATCGGCCGACCGCAATCGCGCAACCGGCGGCTCCTCCTCGGATATCGCATCGCGAGACCTCCTCGGGCGGGTTACCCGCTTCTCCCTGCCCTTCAAGCCTCTGGAAGATTCCGAAGACTTCGAACCCCCGTTGATCACGGTCGCCCGCAAGGCCTTCGAAAAACTCCGCAAGCAACAGGAGAAGGACGCCGAGGAGTACGAACAGCCGGAGGAACTCGAGTTCGAGATCCTCGTCGCTGAGACCGGTGAGCTGGAGGTCTTCGAGGAGATCGAACCCCCCGAAGACCGCGACTACGAGATCAAGGCAGAACTGGACGCCGCCGCCCGCGAACTCCTGAAGTCCATGGAAGAACACGGCAAACAATCCTGGACCGCCGCCACCGTCCTGATAGCCCCCGACAAGGTCACAGCCACCTTCACCTACCCCGACGAACCCCCACCCACCCCGGCCCCGATCATCATCGACGTAGAACTACCGGAGCCCGGGCCGACTGTGGCCAGCGGCTCCCCAGATCAGATCGAAGTACCAGAGATCGACGCAGCATTGGACGACCTCCCAGACTTCGACCCGGCGTTCCACTCGCGCGCCCTGGGGGACGACTTCGCCCCGGGAATCCATGACCCGCACGGCAGTTTCCTGCCGAAAGAGCTGACAATCGCGGAGCGTCTTGCCGGAGAAGGCTGGAGAATCGATGCGAGGCTTGTCGACAACAGGTCGGATGATCCGGATCCGGATGCGATGGCACGCAAGAACCGCTCTGATCGAGGTTCCGTGATCGAGTTCAAGACCTTGGAGACCAGCAGAGTCGAGACGGTCAAGCGCAACATTCTCAAAGCCGGCCGGCAGGTGCGTCTGGTCAACGGTGAGGTAGTTATCGACGGCCGGAACGTCGAGCTCAGCGAGGCTGTCGCTCGGGAGGCGTACCGCGCCGCCGACAGGCAGCGGGGGACGACGGTTGCCAAGGTTGTGCACCTGATTCTCGGTGATGGACGAATGATCACGTATGCGAAGGAGAACTGATGGCCACCGATGAGAGCATCTTTTTGCGGGTGGATGAGGCGCCGGGGCAGGTGGCTGAGTGGTTGGTGGCTGTGTTGGGGCTGGAGCGGCTGTCTGGAGCGCGGGACGAGGATGAGGTCGGACTGCGTGGGCGGGCGGCGACAGTTGACGGGTGGCTCAGGGTGTCGGTCGGCCGGAATATCTACGTATCGCCGGATGCCGGGCCCGACGAGGTTCAAGCGATCGACGCCTATCCGATCGAGATCGGGATCCGCTTCAAGCCGGACGAGGTTCTGCGTCGGGAGGCCCGACTGGTTTTCGAGAAGCTGGTCGAGGCGCGGCCGGAGGTACCGATGCTGCTGGTGCACGAAGTGACAGTCCTGGACGCGGCTCATCTGCCGGGAACCGGTACGCATTATTTCCAGGAGCCGGTGACCGTCGACGCACCGGACCGCGACATGTGGAAGGCATGGGTACGTGGCTGATGGCTGAGGAGTACGGCGTTTTTCTTGATACAGGGTTGGGTTTGGGGGAGGTGGCCGAGCAGTTGAAGGGGGCGCTCGGTCTGGGCGCGAGTCTGGAAGGGTCGGGGGGCGACGGGGAGGTCGGGCTGAGGGGGCCGGGGTTGAGTGGGGTGGGGGTGTTGGGGGTTTCTGTGCATCGGAATTGGCATGTGTTGGTTGATGCTGAGGTGGGGGAGGCTCAGGCGATTGATCCGTATGGGGTTCAGGTTGATGTGTTGGATGGCGGTGGGGATGAGGCGCGGGCGGTGTTTGAGCGGCTGGCCGGGGCTGGGTTGGGGATGGCGATGTTGCTGGTTGAGGACGTGACGTACTTGGTGGCGGCTTATCTGCCTGATGTGGGGACGCATTACTTCGCGGCGGGGGTCAGCATGGATGAGCCGGATATCGAGGCGTGGCGGGGATGGGTGTCTGAGGTGCGGATGGGGTGACGGCCGGCCCGCTACTTGATGCGGGGGGCGGTGGGGGAGATTCGGGTGGCTACCGAGGTGGCGATTTCGATGTCGCCGGGGCGGGTGTTGCCGGATTGGTTCGCCTTGTCGACGGCGGCGCCGGCCGGCAGGGTGACCGTGCGGGAGCCGATGGCCTGGCCGTCCACGGGGGAGATGACGATCTCGGAGCGCTGGTACTCGGTGAAGTCGAAGCCGATCGCGCGGCCGTGGCGGCCGTCGAGGGTCACCACGTCGTTCGTGAGGACGATTCCGGGGATCTTGGCGGCGGCCTCGTAGAGGGCGGCGCGGAGGTCGGCGGGGGCGATTCCTGAGTCCAGGACGCGGGCGATGAGGCCGAAGGCCTGCTGGTCCGCCGGCATTTCCCAGCGTCCGCGCTGGTCCTGCGGCGGCTTGGCGTTGCGCAGCGCGGCCAGCAGGGCGTCGGGATCCCTTGGCTGGCGGGCGAGGAACTCCGGCGTGGGGAGACGCCAGCTCGGGATGCACGGCCGGTTGAGGACCTCGGCGGAAAGATTCGGCTGGATGACGAGGCCGTGGCAGTTGGCGCTGTAGAGGTGCGGCTTCGGACGCTGAAACAAGTCGGGCGCGTACTTGCGGGCGGCCGCCTCGGCCTGCGCGTTCGCGAAGTCGACCTTGGTCGGCCCCTGGATCCGCTGCGGATGCCGGCGCTGGGTCGGGTCGGCCGGGATCCACTCGTCGACCTTCGTGTGCACTGTCGCCCGGTACTTCTTGCCCGGGCCGAATTCGTACAGACGGCCGTACTCGGTGCTCACGAGCAAGTACTGACCTGGTGGGACCGGGGTGTCGGGGTTGGCCTTGGCGAGGGCCGCGGCGTTGGCGAGGAAGGTGCTGGCGTCGGCGACCGTACCGGGGAGGGGGCTGCTCTCGTGGCCGACCACGTCGGCGGCGAGAAACCCTCCGGCCAGGGTGAGGGCTAGGCCGCCGGCGACGAGTAGGCGGGCTCGGGTGACGCGACGGCGTACAGGTGGTGGGGTGAAGAGGCGCTGGCGGGCGCGGGCCAGGGCGAGCGGGTCGGGGGCCGGTACGTCGTCCCGTACGCGCTTGAGCAGGTCGATCTCGGTCATGACAGGTTCTCCTCGAAGTCGGGGCCGAGCGCGGAGCGGAGGGCTCGACGAGCTCGGTGGAGACGGGAACGGACGGTCCCGATGGGTAGGTCGAGCGCGAGCGCGATCTCGGCGTAGCTGAGGTCCTCCCACGCATACAGCAGCAGTACGTCGCGTTCGACCTTGCGCAGCCCAGCCAGTACGCCGGTGAGCGCACGCGAAGCCGCAGCCGCGTCGACACGGGCGGCGACGTCCGTACTGAGCGGGTCACCGTGTTGGTGGGTACCGGCCGGCTCGGCGCGGCTGTAGGCGCGGTACTGGCGGACCTCGTCGCGACGTCTGCGGTGGATCAGGTTGGTGGCGATCCCGTAGAGCCAGGGCAGTGCGCCGGCTGGTGAATCGACGTACCGGTGTCTTCGTTCGAAGGCGATCAGGAAGGTCTGGCCGAGCAGGTCGTCCGCCTCGGTCGTCCCGAGCCGGCGGGCGACATACCGGTGGATGGTGACCGAGTACCGGTCGAACAGCCGGGCGAAGTCCTGGGGCGTCTCCCCGGCCTGGACCAGCTCGCCGTCCGACGGTGGAAGGGCTGTGGCCGTCTCGGTTGCGGGTCGCAGTCGCTGCATACCTGCTTCTGCCCGCACGGCCGTATCCGGTTCCCACCCCATTGCGTCAGACTCCCACGCGCTCCCGAAAAAGATCTGCCGAAACCGCGTCATGAACGCGTCACCACTTCGTCACTACCAGTGAACCCATCCCCACAGGGAAGTGGAAGTGATCGAAGTGAACGACAGCCATTCGATGCCGCTGATGGGAACACCAAAGGGCGGCCACCGCACGCCTTCGACCGGACGCCGGGTGCACTGATGCCTGGGGATCCGGCGGGAGAACAACGTCGCCGCGTACGAGTGTGGTTCGGGGACCACGTCGTCGCGGACTACCGGGCGGAGGCCGATGTGGCCGACCGCTATGCCGCCGCCATGTCACGCCGGTTCGCCGGCCTGAAGGTGACGAGTGAACCGATCCCCGACGCGGATCCCGGTGGCCGGGCGCTGCCGGGCGAACGGCTCTGGGAGGTCGCACCGAAATGACTGCCCGTCGCTTCCGGCTGATCCGCCATCACGACGTCTCCGGGGTGAGTGGTACCGGACCCGTCGCCGAGGGCGTTCAGTTCACCGACGAAGCCGTCGCGCTGCGCTGGTACGGCGACTATCCGACCACCACCGTCTGGGACAGCATCGACTCGGTGATCGCGATCCACGGTCACCACGGCGCCACCGAGATCGAGTGGCTGGACCCCGACCCGGGGCCGGATCCGGAGCTGCCCAAGCGCGCCGATCTGCCGCCCCAGCCCTGGCCGGACCTGCACCCGGCCCCCGAACCCCCGCCGGACGAGTTCGAGTCCGGCCGGCAGACCACGACCGGATCCGGCGCCGCGGACCTGGTCTGACCCGAACGGGCCGGCGCCGAACTCCCTCCGGCGCCGGTCCCGTTCAGCCCGTCAGGTCATCTCGGCGGTCTCCCGGAGGTCCAGGTTGCGGAAGGTCGTCGGCCCGTCGCACAGCTCCATCATCGCCTTGGCGAACTCGGTGGTGTCCGCGCGTTCGGAGTTGGCCATCGCCTCCTCGTAGGAGGCGAACTCGACGATGTTGAAGTAGTGGCCCGGGTTGTCCCGGTCGGCACACGCCATCATCCGGACCGGCGAGGAACCGGGACCGGCCGCCTCCCGGTTCTTGCGGAACTCCTCACCGAGTGCCCGGACCTCATCCGGTCTGGAGGTCTGGAACTCGATGATCTGAACGAAACCAGCCATGATTCCCCCTGGTGTCTAGGTAGTCCTACTGCCGACAGTGCGCCTGCCCCGCGCGCCCCGCAAGTGGTCACGGACAGTTATGACGCGGCGGGGACGAGAGGCCACTGAGCGTGTCTGCCCTGGGCAGAGCGGGGTGGGTTTTGTCCATGCCGCCTGCTTGGCTTGGGGGCGTGGACATTCTGATTCTCGGTGGTACGGCGTTCCTCGGGCGCGAACTCGCGACGCAAGGGCTTGCGCGTGGGCATGCGGTGACCTGTCTGGCGCGGGGTGAGAGCGGTTCGGTCGCGGACGGGGCGACGCTGGTCGCGGCCGATCGGAGCCGGCCGGACGCGTACGACGCGGTGCGGGGGAAGGAGTGGGACGCGGTTTTCGAGGTGTCGTGGCAACCCGGTTTCGTGCGGGAGGCGTTGGCAGCGGTGCAGGGCGCCAAGCACTGGACCTATGTGTCGACAGGGAATGTCTACGCGGCGTTCGACGTACCGGGGGCGGACGAGTCGGCGCCCTTGCGGGAGGCAACCGATCTGGAGGTCGTCGATCGGGAGCTGTACGGCGAGGCGAAGGTGGCTTGCGAGCTGGCGTCGATCGCGGCGGTCGGGGATCGCCTGGTGATCGCGCGGGCGGGGTTGATCGGTGGGCCGGGGGATGCGAGCGATCGCGGTGGGGCGTGGGTCGCTCGCGCGGCGCGGGCACCCGAGGAGCCGCTGCTCGTGCCTGACACGCCTGACCTGGCGACGTCGGTGATCGACGTGCGGGATCTGGCGTCCTGGCTGTTGGACAACGCCGAGCGCGGTACGACCGGGACCTTCGACACCGTGGGTCCGGTGGTGCCGTTCGGCGAGTGGATCTCGTTGGTACGCGAGGTAGGCGGGCACACCGGGCCGGTGGTGCTCGCGTCGCAGGAGTGGCTGGAGGAGCAGAAGGTCGAGCAGTACATGGGTCCGGAGTCGATCGCGATGTGGATCACCACACCCGGGTACGAGGGCTGGTCGAACCGCAGTGGCGCCGCGGCTGCCGCAGCCGGCCTGAAGCATCGACCACGCAAGGAGTTCCTGATCGACACTCTCGCGTGGGAACGCGAGCTCGGCCTCGACCGCGAACGCAAGGCCGGCTTGAGCCCCGCTCGCGAGCGGGAGTTGATCGAGGCCGTGGGACAGTAGCGGTATGCGGCTGCTGCTGATCTCGGACACCCATCTGCCGGCCCGCGCGAAGAAGCTGCCCGCTGCCGTCTGGGCGGCGGTCGACGAGGCGGACGTGGTGATCCACGCCGGCGACTGGGTGAACCTCGAGCTGCTCGACGAACTGACCGAGCGCTCGAAACAGCTGATCGGCTGCTGGGGCAACAACGACGGACCGTTGCTCAGGGCAAGGCTGCCGGAGGTCGCCCGGGTGACGCTGGACGGGTTGTCCGTTGCGGTCGTGCACGAGACAGGTCAGGCGAAGGGCCGTGAGGAACGGTGCGAACGCGCCTACCCGGACGTCGATCTGCTCGTCTTCGGACACAGCCATATCCCGTGGGACACGACGTCGCCACGGGGACTGCGGCTGCTCAACCCGGGCTCGCCGACGGATCGGCGAAGCCAGCCGTACTGCACCTACCAGACGGCCGTGATCGAGTCAGGCCGTCTGACAGACGTTGCGCTGCACAATCTTTAAGCGCTTGCGGCTTCCTTCACACGGGTCTTGATGCGGTCGCGGACCTCTTCCGGGGTGTACGACTTGCGCTTGCGCTCGCCTCGCGCGATGACGACGCCAGTGGCGGCGACGCCGACGAGACCTGCCAGTCCTACGACCTTCCATGCCTTCATGTCACTAACCTAGCGACGTGGAGACACGGATAGCACTGGATGACGCTACGGAACTGACACGAACGGGTGACATTTGGCTGTTCCGCGGTGAGAGCGCGGCCGATCGCGCGATCCAGCTGACCACCAACAGCCCGGTCAACCACGTCGGGATGGCGGTGGTACTGGAGGACCTGCCGCCGTTGATGTGGCATGCCGAGCTCGGCCGCTCGCTGCCCGACGTGTGGACCGGCCAGCACCAGCGCGGCGTACAACTGCATGATCTGCGCGATGCGGTGCTGACCTGGTCGCGCAAGTACGGCCAGCGGGCGTGGCTGCGGCAGCTCGAGTACCCGGTCACCCGGGAGACAGAGGACGCCGTACTTCGTACTGTCGCGCGCCTGGACGGTACGCCGTTCCCGTCGACGGCCCGGCTGGCGTCGCGCTGGTTGCGCGGGCGGATCCCGCAGTTGCGTCAGGGCGAACGGGAACTCAAGCTGGAGAGCGCTTACTGCGCTGAAGTCGTCGCGATGACGTACGAGGAGATGGGGCTGCTCCCGACCGGCAAGCGGATCAACTGGTACGACCCGGGCCGGTTCTGGAGCGGTGACGACCTGGACCTGATCGGCGGCGCGAAGCTGGGCGAGGAGATCGCCGTCGACATCCCGCCTGCGTAGTACTCAGTCGGTGTGGCGGGCGCGCATCCAGAGGATGACGTCGAGGGTGCGCAGTGGGGTGATCCCCGGGCCGAGCTCGGCCGTCTTGTGCGCGTGCTCGAGGTGGTCGCGGACCTCGGCGGTCAGTGCCTCGTGCAACGAGATCCACCAGTTGGCGCCCTTGCCGAGGTCGATCAGCTGATTGACCTGGTGGTCGTAGATCGGGATCAGCCGCGGCCGCTTGCGTGCGAGCAGCTTGCTCGCGGTGACGCCGGACGTACCGTGCTCACCGCCGTTCCACGCCATCGCCCGGAACTTCGTGAACAGCCGGTACGCCGCCGAGCGCGGGCTCAGGTCGGAGCGCGCGACGTCCCAGAGGTCGACGTCGGCCGGGATCTCGGTCAGCAACTCGGTGATCTCGGCGGAGTCCTCCCCGAGCAGCTTGGCCGAGACGGTGATCGGCAGCCGGATGCTGAGCGCCGACAAGGCAACGATGTCGTCCGCGGTGAGCCGGTTGCGGTCGCGCTTCTGGTCGGCCGGCGAGCCGATCTGCTCGAACCAGCGGCCCGGGTAGCCGGTGTTCGGCGGGCCGTCCTCGAAGTACGCGCGCAGGTCTTCCACCGCCTGCGGATCGGTGACGATCTGCAGCAGTCTGGTGGAGAGGCTGGTGTCGATGGCGAGTTGCATGGTTCCCCCCGCGAACTTGTCGGCCGCGGCGCCTTCCGGCTTCCCCCCGCGCTTCATAGGGGCTATCGAGTGGAATCGTTGCCGCGTTACATCGGATCCGCGCGGTTCCGGCTGCGTTGTTCCAGAAAGTGTCGGTGGGCTGTGATTGGCTTGACGTAGTTGGCAGGGACGCTGAAGGAGGCGCCGGATGTATGCCGTCATCGACACCGAGACCACCGGCCTGTCGCCGGGGCATCGGCACCGGGTGATCGAGATCGCCGTCGTCCTGCTCGACGCGCAGGGGCGGTTCGAGCGGGAGTGGGTGACGCTGCTGAATCCGCAGCGCGACCTCGGCCCGCAACATATTCACGGAATCCTGACCGCGGATGTTCTGGCGGCGCCGGACTTCGCCCAGATCGCGGGCCGGCTGGGGTCGTTGCTGGCCGGGCGGATGGTGGTCGGGCACAACGTGGAGTTCGATCTCGGCTTCCTGCGGGCGGAGTTCGCCCGGATCGGGTTCCGGGTGCCGCTGATCACCGAGCGGTCGATGTGCACGATGGCGCTGGCCGGCTACCTGTATCCGGGAGCCAAGCGGACGCTCGGTGCCTGCTGCTCGGCGGCCGGGATCTCGATCGAGGGTTGGCACTCGGCGCTGGCGGACACCCGGGCGACGGCCCAGCTCTTCAGCCACTATCTGCGATCTTTTCCGTCACCTCCGCCCTGGCAATGGGCTTACGAGGAGATCAGGCACCTGCCCTGGCCCGCGCTGCCGGGTGCGGATGGGGCGGCGACTGTGCGGCCGGTGCATGCGGGTGGTCGGCATGGCTGGATGAGCAGGCTGGTGGATCAGCTGCCACGGGTGCCGGAGCCGCCGCAAGCCGATTCGTACCTGGCTGTGCTCGACATGATCCTGGCCGACCGGGAGATCAACGAGGCCGAGGCGGATCAGCTCGTGCACGTCGCGACCGATCTCGGGCTGACGCGGTCGGAGGTGGACGAGCTGCATCGGGTCTACGTCACCGATCTGGCGGATGCGTTGTGGAGTGGGGGAGTTGTCAGTCTGGAGGAGCGGACCGACCTCGACCGGGTTGCGGTGATGCTCGGGCAACGTGCGGTGGATGTCGATGACGCGCTGGTGCGGGCTAGCGGCGGGCAGTACGACGTACCGGCTCGGCCTGGGGCGCAGGGGTTCCCAGCTGGTAGCCGGCTGGTGTTCACCGGAGACATGGTGGAACCGCGGGAGGTCTGGTGGGACCGGGCGGTGGCGGCGGGGTTCGTGCCGCAGGAGGCGGTCCGGCCGGACACGACTTTCGTGGTGGCAGCCGATGTCGACAGCCTCTCGGTGAAGGCTCGAACGGCCCGCGGCTGGGGCGTACCGATCGTCGCCGTCGAGGACTTCGTCCGGATGCTGCCTGAGTCTCGTGAGCGGAGAGCTGGGTAGGGTTCCGGGCGTGGAGATCAGTGAGTTGGCGGAGCGGATCTATCGGTCGTCGCATCTGACTGGCGAGTTCGTGTTGCGGTCGGGGATCACGGCGACGGAGTACTTCGACAAGTACCGGTTCGAGGCGGATCCGGTGTTGCTGGACGCGGTCGCCGAGGCGATGGTGCCGCTGGTGCCTGCCGGGACCGAGGTGCTCGCCGGGCTGGAGATGGGCGGGATTCCGGTCGTGACGGCGCTCGGCCGGCATACCGGATTGCCGTGTGCCTTCGTCCGGAAAGAGGCCAAGACCTACGGAACCTGCCGCCTCGCGGAGGGCGCGGAGGTCGCCGGCCGTCAGGTCCTGATCGTCGAGGACGTCGTCACCAAGGGAGGCCAGATCGTCCTGTCCACCCAGGAACTGCGCGCCCTCGGCGCCCAGATCTCCGAGGCCGTCTGCGTGATCGACCGCCAGCTGGGCGGCACCGAGACGCTCGCCGCCGACGGCATCAAGCTGATCTCCCTGCTGACCGCGGCGGACTTCGCTTCCTGACCTACCGCAGGTCCGGTTTCGTGCCCACGATGCACCGGGCCAGACCTGGAACCCGGATCTTGCCGTCGGACAGAAATGGCGTCACGTTCGCGATGGCGTGGGCTCGGATGCGGTCCCGGGCAGGTCCGTCGACCTTTTGGAGGGCTGCGACGGCCAGGGAGACGTGTTCGCTGATCATGGCCCAATACTGGTCGGGGGAGTCTGTTACGAGTTCCAGGGGGACGTTCCACTCGGCGATCTCGTGGAGGCCGGCCTCCTCGTACAGGGCGGCGATGTAGCCGGGGGCGGCGCAGCGGAACATCGTCGGTGCGCCTGGAGCGGGTGGCGGTAGCTCCGTCTCGGTGGCGATGGCTTGCATGGCGATGCTGGTCCAGGGGTTTTGCTCCGGGCTGACCCACACGGACGCGGCCAGGCGGCCGCCGGGCTTCAGTACACGCGCGAACTCGGACGTCGCCTTGGGCATGTCCGGGAAGAACATGTACCCGAAACGCACCGAGACACTGTCGAAGCTCGCGTCGGCGAACGGCAGGTCGTCGGCGCTGCAGACCTTCGTCTCGACGTTGCCGATCCCTTGCGCCGCGGCTCGTCGCGCGGCCACGTCCAGCATCTCCGCCGAGAGGTCGGTCAGTACGACGCGTCCCCGCGGCGACAGCCTCGCGATGCTCAGACCCGGCTCACCCGTGCCCGACGCGATGTCGAGGTGCTGCTGATCCTCGGCGACGTCGAGCCGCTCGATCATCGCCGTGCCGACCGGGCCGAGCTGGTCCATGATGACCGAGTCCCACTTCTCCCAGCCCGCGGACAGCCTGGCCCACGCCGCGCGCTGACCGTCCCGGACCTCTTCGGGGCTCGGCATCCCGATCAGCGATCGGCTTCGTCGTCGACCTGCTCGATCTCGAAACGCAGCGTCTTGCCCTGACGGATCCGCTCGACGGCGGCCAGGCAGGCCTCTTCGCTCATGTGCACGCCGATCTCGCCGAGCTTGTTGCGCAGCACCAGGGCCGCGTCCTCCGGCGACCGCGAGCTGGACTCGTTGATCGCCTCGATCGTGGTGGTGGTGAGCTTCTCGCGGATGTCCGGATGAACCTGGTGGATCTCGTGGGTGATTCTGAACTCCGACATCGCGACCTCTCCCTGTGACGGCCTGCCCATGACCTGCTGTCGAGCCTAGCCCCGTGTCGGGAAGACTAGTGCCCCGGATCCCGGCAAGCGATGCGCCTTTGGGAGCCATCTTCATGCCGGCTTTACCCACCGATCCGAGGGGATGCCCCGGGGTTGCGGACCGGGCGGTTCATTTGTTGCTGCTAGCAACCGTCCAGGTAGCCGTCGGTGCGGGCCGGGTCGTGGTTGCGGAGGTCGGTACCGAAGTCGACGTGGGCCTTGAGGCGGAGCAGGAGGGAGACCCAGGTGGCCGGGTCGGGCTCGCCCTCGTGGGTGAGGGTGAGGTCGGTGCCGCGGTTCTCGTCGGGCGCGAGAGCGAAGGAGACGCGCTCGCCGAACAGCCGGACGACGTACAGGTGCTCGCGGACGGCGTGCTCGATCGGGGCGTCGTCGGTACGGTCGCCGGGCAGCACGAAATGGATCACCCCGTCGCTCTCCCGGGCCGACTCCGCCCAGAAGCGGGACCGGCCCAGTGGCGTACTGATCGCGCGGTAGACCTCGCTCGGCGCCGACTTGAAGTGGATCTTCCACTGCGTCGAACTCACTGGACCTCCTGGTCGGCCGACGGGCTCGGCTGCCTGCCGATTCTCCGTCACAGACCGGTCAGCGCGGGTCAGTTGACGAATCAACCCAACCCTGTCAGGGTTGACAGTGCAAAGTTAAACTAACCTCTTTGGGAGGCGGACTGCATGTCCACTGACTATTCCGAACTCACCGGTGACTACACCATCGACGCCTCGCACAGCCGGATGGGCTTCAGCGCCCGGCACGCGATGGTCGCCCGGGTCCGCGGTGGTTTCGACGAGTTCGCGGGGTCGGCGCACATCGACGGCGACAAGCCGGAGAACTCCACGGCCCAGGTCACCATCCAGGCCAAGAGCATCGAGACCCGCAACTCTCAGCGCGACGAGCACCTGCGCAGCAACGACTTCCTCGACATG
Organism: Kribbella sp. NPDC051718; assembly: GCF_040681515.1. Classification (NCBI taxonomy): domain Bacteria; kingdom Bacillati; phylum Actinomycetota; class Actinomycetes; order Propionibacteriales; family Kribbellaceae; genus Kribbella; species Kribbella sp. NPDC051718. Next base: position 24,465 of record NZ_JBFAYZ010000009.1, read on the forward strand.
GACAACCACCCGGAGATCACCTTCGTCTCCACCGCGGTCAAGCCGGCCGCCGACGACCACTTCATCGTGACCGGCGACCTGACGATCCGTGGCGTGACGAAGTCCGTGGACGTCGACTTCGAGTACACCGGTCGCGGCGTCGACCCGTTCGGCAACGTGCGGCTCGGCTTCGAGGGCTCGGTCACGCTGAACCGCAAGGACTTCGGCGTCAGCTGGAACGCGGCCCTCGAGGGTGGCGGCGTGCTGGTCAGCGAGAAGGTCAACCTCGAGATCGAGGTCTCGGCGATCAAGAACGCCTGAGGTTGCGGTAGTCGGTCGGTTCGTCGCAATGCTGTCACAATCACCGGCGGACACCACCTGGACGTGGTTCGTCACCTGGTGCCCGGGAACAATCGGGCATGAGTGTCGTCCCAGGTCCAGGGGGTCCGCCGATGATCGACGCTTCGTTCTACCGCTGGCTCCGGCCCCTGTTCGGGCGCCGGCGTCGAGGTCCGCGTGCGCCGGAGGAGTTCCGGCCGCGCGGGACCAGTTCCAAGGTCAGCCGGTTGTCCGCCCGGTACGACGCCGAGGTCGATGCGGCGCTCGAACGGCTGTGGCCGAAGGCGCGGGTCTATCACGATCGCGAGTTCACCCGGGATCGCGCCGACTTCCTGCTGGTGGTCCGCGGTCGTGGCGTGATGATCGAGACGAAGGTGAAGAGCGACCCGGGACTGTTCCGGGGCTCGACCCTGCCGCCGCTGCTCGACCGGTTGCAACGTGATGGTCGCCGGCTCGTCGTACTGCTCAATCAAGGGGATCCGACGCCGGCCCGGGAGCTCGTCGCCGCCAAGCTCGGGGACAAGGCGCGGGTGATCGTCTGGTCGGGTCCGGCCGATGACGCCGCACTCTGCGAAGCGGTCGAGTCGCTCCTCAAGCAGGCCACTCGGCACGCCTAGCCCTGGCTTCTATAACAGACAGCGCGGAGAGCAGGTTGCTGCTCTCCGCGCTGTGAGTTGGCTCCGAACCGCGAGGTGTGCCCAGGAAGGACGGCGGCACAGAGACGACTTAGGGGTACTGAAGGTGGATCAGCAGGATTGCGGGGTGGTGCTGCCGCCGTCGACCACCCAATGGCCCTGGACCAGTTCGACGCGCATCTGATCCAGCCAGCGGGTCGGTGTGCCGGCGGGGAGGACGCTCTTGCCGAAGCTGTCGACCGTGCGGGCTTGCTTGGTGTCGTAGCAGGCGCGGACGATCACGCCGTTGGAACGCAGGACGCGCTTGGCCCACAACACCTTGGTGACGCCGGTGTTGTGCAGTCGGTTGGCCCGGAAGTACTTCGCCTGCTGGCCGATCGCGGTGAACATCGTCGGCGTCATCACCGGCGCGAGCTGAGCGGTCGACCGGCCGCCGCTGCGCATCATCACGTCGAACGCGACGCGGTAGTCGTAGTACGCGTTGATCACCGGGTCGTTGGACGCGGCCACTCCGGCCCCGGGTTGGGAGCCGTTGGCCACCGCGTCGGCCACGCCGGATTTGGCGGCCTTGTGGGCGCCGGGTGACGACGCTGCCACGTCGGCGGCGTCGTTGTTACCGCAGCCCGCGAGCATCAGGACCGGGATCAGCGTGGCGGTCACCGCCAGGTTCCGAATGCGCATGTTGTCCGAACCTCCTGTCGGCGCGGCACTACCGCTCGCACCCTCCGGCACTGACCGTGTAACGCTGTGACACGGACCGTGGTCACTGTGACCTAGATCACAGTCGATCCGCTACCGGGGTAGGGGGTGCGGTTTGGCTCCGTGGCGCGATGTTTCCGGGCCCGCTGATTTCTAGGCTCGATCTCAGTTACTGAGACTGAGGAGCCGGCCATGACGGACACCGTTCGAACCCCCACACCGCCCACAGATGGACCGCTATCCGGTCGCCGGCCCTTGACAAGCCGGCTGATCCGCTCGATCGGCTACGACCTGGCGCTGGTCCCGGTGAGCCTGCTCGCGCTCGTGCACACACTGCTCGGCCGTTCCGATGCGGTCCACCAGACCTGGCGCAGACTCGCCCGCTTCCATGGATCACCCGACCCGATCAGATTGCGCCGGCCCGGACTCTTCAGCACAGTCCTCAGCGCCCTGGTGAGCCTGGTGCTAGGCCTACTGAGCTACTTCCTGGTGATGCTGCTCGTCACCGCCGTCGTCCGCGGCCCCTTCTACGGCTTCGTCGAACACGGCCCCTTCGGCCCCGGCACCTGGGGCGGTCCCACCAAGGCCGGCGCTTGGGCCGTACACGCCGCAATCTCCATCCCCATCATCATCTTGATCCCGTTCGTCCTCCGCGGTCTGGCACTCCTCCAGTCGGCATCGATCCGCCGGCTCTACGGCTCCGCCACCTCCCGATTGGTGCTCCCGGCAACAATCCTGCTGGCGGTCGCAGGCGTTGCCTTCTTCTATTCCTGGACCCAACAGCTCTGACCCTGGAATCTGACTAAGGTCGTGGGATGAGCTCGAGGTGGCCTGTGGGGCGAGCCGGGATCTGGGCGGCGCTCGGGGTCGGCGCGTTGCTGGTGCTGACCAGCACCGACCTCGGGCAGCACTATCAGTTGCCGATCGGAGCCGCGTTCGCGCTCGGCGTGATGCGGGCGCTGGCCTTGGCGCTGGTGTGGTTGAGACCACGGTGGGCGTTGCCCGTTTCGTTGGCTACCTCCGTGCTGACGGCGATCGTCTGTGTGCCGGTATCGCCCGACGAGGCCTGGCCGTGGCCGGTGACCGGAGTCTTCGGCCATTCCCTGGTACTGGCGATCGCCGGCGCGCGAGGACGGGCGGCGTCGTCGCGGTGGATGCTGGCTGGTTGGTGGGTGGCTACGCAGTTGGTTGGCATCGTGGGGATGGCGTTGGCGCCGGAGCGTGGGTCTTGGGCCGGGCTGTTGACCATGGCGTTGTTGTCGGCGGTGGCTGTGGTGGTGGCGGATCTGGTGCGGTCGCGGGCTGACGCGCGGCAGCAACTGGTCGAGCAGGAGGAGATCAATGCGGCTGAGCGTGCCCAACGAGCTCGCTGGCAGGAGCGCGCTCGCATCGCGCGGGAGCTGCACGACGTCGTCGCACATCATCTGTCGGTCGTGGTGGTCCGGGCGGACAGCGCGCCCCATCGGCTGACCGGCTTGCCGGACGATGCCAGAGAGGAGTTCGCAGGCATCGCCGAGGACGCCCGCTCTTCGCTGACCGAGATGAGGCGAGTACTACGCCTGCTCCGAGAGGACCCGGGCAGTGGCCTGGCGAGCTCCGAGCTGGGTCCACAACCGGGTTTGGCTGACTTGCCAGAGCTGATCGCCGCGACCCGACGAGCGGGGGCCGATGTGCGGTTGGAGGTCGAGTCCTCGCCGGACTTGGATCCCGCGGTCGAGCTGACGGCGTACCGGGTGGTGCAGGAGGCGGTTAGTAACGCGGTACGGCATGCACCGGGGGCGGCGGTGGAGGTGAGCGTTCGACGGGTTGGTGGCGAGCTGCTTGTGAGTGTGGTGAACGGGCCTGTGGATGCGGCGGTTGCGTCGGGGAGTGGGCATGGGCTGGTCGGGATGCGGGAGCGAGTCGGTCTGCTGGATGGTCGCCTTCGGGCCGCAGCAACTGAGGACGGCGGATACCGGGTGGAAGTCGTACTGCCGCTGGGCGAGGTGACGTGATGGTTTCTGTGGTGGTTGTAGACGATCAGGCGGTGGTGCGGGGTGGGTTTGCCGCGTTGCTGGGTGCGCAGGACGGGATAACGGTGGTGGGGGAGGCAGCCGACGGGGTCGAGGCTGTTGAGGTGGTGGGGCGGGTTCGGCCGGATGTGGTGTTGATGGATGTGCGGATGCCGCGGATGGATGGGCTCGAGGCGACTCGGCGGATTCTGGCCGGGGTGGCACCGGGGGAGCCGCCTCGGGTGATCATGTTGACGACGTTCGATCTTGATGAGTACGTGTATGACGCCTTGCGGGCGGGGGCGAGTGGGTTTCTGCTGAAGCATTCGTCGCCGGATGAGTTGGCGGCGGCGGTGCGGATCGTGGCGGCGGGGGATGCGTTGCTGGCTCCGTCGATCACGCGGCGATTGGTTGAGGATTTTGTGAAAGTGCGGCCGGTGTTGCCGGCGGCTGCGGCAGAGTTGACGCCGCGGGAGACGGAGGTGCTGCGGTTGGTGGCGCGGGGGCAGTCGAATCGGGAGATCGCGGACAGCTTGGTACTGGCCGAGCAGACGGTGAAGACTCATGTCAGCCGGATCCTCACCAAGCTGAACCTGCGGGATCGGGCGCAGGCGGTCGTCTACGCGTACGAAGCCGGCGTCGTCACACCAGGTCCGCGCCGCTGAGAGCAGGACAGGAGACGGGAATGGACGCACTGGGTCGGTTGCGAGCACTGTGCTTGGCGTTGCCGGAGACGAACGAGCGGTTGAGTCATGGGGAGCCGACCTGGTTCGTTCGGGACAAGAAGACGTTTGTGATGTTCGCCGATCAGCATCACGACGACCGAACGAGCTTCTGGTGCGCAGCCCCCGAAGGCAGTCAAGAATCGCTGATCGCCAGCGACCCGGAGCACTTCTTCCGGCCGCCGTACGTCGGGCACCGCGGCTGGCTCGGTGTCTACCTCGACGTCCCCGACGTCGACTGGCCCCATCTCGAGGAACTCGTCGAGGACGCCTATCGGCAGGTCGCCCCCAAGTCATTGGTGGCTCGACTCGATCAGGTCCGCGGCTGACGCTCCGCTGGACACCGGGTTGGCCAGCCAGGCTTCCTCGGCATCGTGGCGGCAGGGCAAGGCGGTCCGGTACGTCGCTGCCGACAGCAGCAAGATGGTCAGCTCGCCGACGCTGACACCGAGATTGGCCGCATCGCGTCGCAGAGCAGCCGTCAAAGGGGCTGGCAGATCGTCGAGCACGATTCGCTGCGTACCTAGCGCAAACCCGCGCGAGCCGAAGTAAGGCGAAGCCGGTGAGCCGGGAGAAGGCGGGGCAGGTGAGCCGGGGTAGGGCGGGGAGCTGGATGGACCGGGTGGGTGGGTTGGCGGGAGGTGCCAGTCGGGGGACCAGTGGGGTTGGCCTAGTTGGAGGACTTCGTCCAGGGGTGGGAGAGGGTCGCGGAGGAGGTCTGGGATTTCGGCCAGGGCTCGGAGCAGGAGGGTGGCCAGGGTGTGGCGGCTCTGCCATTCGGCCAGGGGGTCACTGGATTTCAGGTGGCGTTTGAGAACGGTTCGCAGGCGGTCGGTTGAGGGGCTCGAGAGGGCGGGTTCGTGGGGGACCGGTTCGACCGACAGCCGGCCGTTGTGGAGGCGGAAGGCGAGTAGGGAGTCGGCGGGGACGTCGGGGAGCCAGTCGGGTGGGCCGCACCAGCCGCCGAATTCGCCGATGGATGAGGTGATCGCTTCGCCTGATGCGAGCGGCAACGATCCTTCGTGCAGGAGGAGCAGGTCCAGCAGCGCCAGCTCAGGGCCGGCGAAGAGGACTTGGCGGCCCTTGGTGGGAGAGTGCACCCGATGGGTGAGGGCGGCGCCATCCAGCATGCGGCGGACGGTGTCGAAGCGGCCGTCGGGCAGTTGGACGAGCACGGGTGACTGGCGTAGCGCAGTACGGACTGCGGCTGCTGGGTTGGTGGATTTGGTCAGGCCGGCGGCCAGGACGGCTGGTGCCAGGTCGTCGGGGGAGAGGGGGCCGGAGGAGTTGATCTGGGCTGCGCAGTTGATGACGATTCGTTTGCTCACGCCAGGGAATGTACGAGTCTCCGGCCCTGCGATTCGCCCTTATCCACAAGGCAAATCAGTCGACGAGGTCGACCGTCGTCGTAGCAACCGGGGTAACTCGGTTGACCAAGCCTGGGCGGCGGCCGGAGTGGTCCATTGCCAGGACTGGATCTGCGCTGCCGATCGACGGCCGAAGATTGCCCGGAACAACTCGTACGTGTCCGTATGGACCTCGGCCACCGGCTCGCCGCTACCGAGCTGATAGGTCCCGTCCGGGGTCACGATCGACAGCGTGCCGGCGACGTCGTCCGATGGCCGTGGATCGGGGAAGACCCAGTTGAGGGTCGCGAGCCAGATCTCTCGCGGCGGTCGGCCGATCCCGGTCGCGCCGTGCAGATCGGCTTCATGTGTGCCGGCGTCGACGTACGGGTTGCAGATCATCGGATGGGCGGTGTCGCCGCTCAGGATCAGCTTCTCCAGCGCCGGCCCGGTCGTCGTCGACCATTCGTCCACGACGCGGGCAGTCGGCAGCGAGCGGCGGGCGTCGACCTGGACTGCGGTCCACGGCGGCCGGGGTGCGCCTTCGAGGTTGCCGGAGACGAAATCGGCGGCCGCGCCGGACAGGTGCGAGATGACGTCGTGCACGGTCCACTCCGGGCACGCAGGCACACGGCCGGCCAGCACCTCCGGCCCGAACCCGAGCACGGCGTCGGTCAGCCGCGCCCGCGTCCCGGCGTACAGGTCGACACTCGTGGTTGCGTCCATGGTCCAGAACCTCCTCAGTACGGTCTTTCGATGATGACGAACGGCCGGAGGCGGAATCGACGGCCGATAGGGTGGCGCGGTGGAAGAGACCGCCCTAGAGGCACCCGCCAAGGCGATCAACGACAAAGTCGCCATTGCCCTGTCCTTCGGCAGTTCAGCTGCTGTGATGGTGCTCGAACTCGTCTCCCTGCGTCTAGTGGCGCCGTACCTGGGCCTGACCCTGGAGACCAACACCGCCGTCATCGGCGTCGCCCTGGCGGCCATCGCGACCGGCGCCGCAATGGGTGGCCGGCTCGCCGACAGCACACCGCCCACCCGGACGCTGGGGCCGATGATCCTGATCGCCGGCGCTCTGGTGCTGCTGATCCTGCCAGTGGTGCGCTGGACCGGTGAGACCCTGCGCGGTAGCGGGAATGAAGCGGTCTTCCTGGCCGTGGCAGTCGCCTTGTTCCTCCCGGCGTCGCTGCTCGCCGCAGTCACGCCCATGGTCACCAAGCTCAGACTGTCGAAGCTGAGCCAGACCGGTACGGTCGTCGGCCGGCTGTCCGCCTACGCGACGGTCGGTGCGATCGCGGGCACGGTACTGACCGGGTTCGTGTTTGTTGCCAAGGTCCCGACGAGCACGATCGTCCTCTGCCTCGGCGGCCTGCTGGTGCTCGCCGGAGCAGCCCTGACCATCTTCTTCCGCGGTCTCAAGGCCGCTAGCCGACCACTGGTCCTCGCGCTGGTCGGTACAGGCCTCACCCTCGTCGCCCCTCGGCCGTGTGAGGTCGAGACGGCCTACCACTGCGCCAGGATCGAGAAGGACCCGGCGCGGGCCAACGGCCGCCTCCTCTACCTCGACCAGCTGCGCCACTCCTACATCGACCTCGCGGATCCGACCTACCTGCAGTTCCAGTACACGAAGGACTTCGCGACAGGGATCGAGTCCAGGTGGCCGGACAAGTCACCGCTGCAGGCGCTGCACATCGGTGGTGGCGGGCTGACGATGCCGCACTACCTCGCAGCGACCAGGCCAGGGACCAAGAACAAGATCTACGAGATCGACCCCGGCGTGATCGAGCTCGACAAGGCCGAGCTGGGCGCCCGGCCCGGTCCGGATCTCGACATCCAGATCAAGGACGGCCGGCTCGGCGTACGGTCCGAGCCGGACGACAGCCGGGACCTGCTGGTGATGGATGCGTTCGGCGGGGTCGCCGTGCCCTGGCACCTGACCACCCGCGAGATCGTCGCCGACCTGCGACGGGTGCTCAAGCCGGACGGGCTACTCCTTGCCAACATCATCGACTTCGGCCCGCAGGCGTTCCTCAAGGCAGAGCTCCGTACCGTCGCCGCCGAATTCCCGTACGTCGCACTGATCGCGAAACCCACCGAGCTGGCGGGAAAAGAAGGCGGCAACTTCGTCCTGCTCGCCGCCGACCAGCCACTACCCGGTGCTGCGATCCGCCAGCGCCTCGGGACGACCGGCGGCTACATCGACGACCCCAATGCGCTGCAGCAGTTCATCGGCGACGCTCCGTTGCTCACCGATGACTACGCGCCGGTAGATCAACTCCTGACGCCCTTCCCGAGCTGAGACTGTTGAACCCGAGAGGCGAGACGCGCCACGGGTGGAGTTGTGATCCGGGCCGAAGGCTTGTTGCATGTGCACATGCACCCACGCGCAGGCCAGCCCGCTCAGCCCGAGGATCTCGTCGACGTCGACGCGCTGCTCGCGGCGTACGAGGGGATCACGCCGGACGTCGAGAACCCCGCCCAGAAGGTCGTCTTCGGTACGTCGGGCCACCGCGGCTCGTCCCTCGACGGCGCCTTCAACGAGGCACACATCCTGGCCATCACCCAGGCTATCTGTGAGTACCGTGCGGGCGAGGGGACCACTGGGCCACTCCTGGTCGGGCGGGACAGCCACGGCCTCTCGGAGCCCGCGTGGCGGACCGTGCTCGAGGTGCTGGCGGGCAACGGCGTGCAGACCCTGGTGGACAGCGCGGACCGGCTGACCCCGACCCCGGGCGTCTCGCACGCGATCCTGCGGCTCAACCGCGGCGCGGGAGCGGGTGCCGACGGCATCGTCATAACACCGAGCCACAACCCGCCGCGCGATGGCGGGATCAAGTACAACCCGCCGCACGGTGGCCCGGCCGACTCCGATGCGACCGGCTGGATCGCGGCCCGCTCGAACGAGTTGATCGCCGGTGGCAACCGCGAAGTACGGCGGGTTCAGTTCGAGGCGGCCAGGGCGCAGGCGGGGGAGTACGACTTCCTCGGGCACTATGTCGACGACCTGCCCTCCGTGCTCAACCTGGACGCGATCCGCGCGGCCGGTGTCCGGATCGGCGCCGACCCGCTCGGTGGCGCGAGCGTCGACTACTGGGCCGCGATCGCCGAGCGGCACCGCCTCGACTTGACGGTAGTGAACCCGCGGATCGACCCGGCCTGGTCGTTCATGACGCTCGACCACGACGGCAAGATCCGGATGGACTGCTCGTCGCCGTACGCGATGGCCTCGCTGGTCGCGCAGAAGGACCGGTACGACGTGGCGACCGGCAATGACGCCGACTCCGACCGGCACGGCATCGTCACGCCGGACGCCGGCCTGATGAACCCGAACCACTACCTCGCCGCCGCCATCTCGTACCTGTTCGCCAACCGGCAGTGGGGCCCCGAGGTGGCTGTCGGCAAGACGCTGGTCTCGTCGTCGCTGATCGACCGCGTGGTCGGCGACCTCGGCCGCCGGCTCTGGGAGGTTCCGGTCGGGTTCAAGTGGTTCGTGCCCGGCCTGATCGACGGCTCGGTCGGCTTCGGCGGTGAGGAGTCCGCGGGCGCCAGCTTCCTGCGATTCGACGGCACGGTCTGGACGACGGACAAGGACGGCATCCTGCTCGCGTTGCTGGCCAGCGAGATCACCGCCGTGACGGGGGAGACGCCGTCGCAGGCGCACGCGAAGCTGGTGGAGAGGTTCGGCGCATCGGCGTACAGCCGGGTGGATGCTCCGGCCAGTCGTGAGCAGAAGGCCAAGCTTGGCGCGCTGTCGGCCGACGCCGTGACCGCGACCGAGTTGGCCGGCGAGCCGATTCTCGATCGGTTGACGAGTGCGCCCGGCAACGGTGCCGCGATCGGTGGGCTCAAGGTCACCACGGAGTCCGCTTGGTTCGCCGCGAGGCCGTCGGGGACAGAGGATCTCTACAAGATCTACGGCGAGTCCTTCAAGGGCGCCGACCACCTCGACGAGGTCTTCGCCGAGGCCCGCGAGGTGGTCTCCCAAGCCCTGGCCTGAATTGTCGAAGGCCGTCGTTACGGTCGGGCCATGACATTGTCGATCTCAGTCACCGACCTGGACGAGTCCGCCGCGAGCGCGGTCATCGCGGCGGGCCTCGAAGAGTTCAACGTCGAAGCGACCGGGATCCAGGACTGTCGACCGTTGTCCGTGCTGGTCCGCGAGCCGGGCACGGACCGGGTGGTCGGCGGGCTCACCGGTCGGACGTCGCTCGGCTTGCTGTTCGTCGACCTCTTCTACCTGCCCGCGGAGTTGCGCGGCCAAGGGGTCGGCGGCGAGGTGCTGAGACAGGCGGAAGAGGAGGCCCGACGCCGTGGGTGTCGTTCGGCCGTGCTCTACACGCTCAGTTTCCAAGCGCCTGGGTTCTACCTCAAGCACGGCTGGCGCGTGCTAGGTGAGGTGCCCAGCGACCAACCCGGCCCCAGCCGGGTCTTCATGACGAAGGACCCGCTGTGACTACCTGACGAAGGCGTCGACCAGGCGGTCCAGGTCAGTGCCGGGGTCGTTGGTCAGGCCGCTGTGGATGGGGCTAGGGTGGACGACGGTACTTCGGGGCGCGGCCAGCCAGCGGAAGCGTTCGCCGATGCGGGTGGCGGCTGCGGGGCCGCCCTCCGGCTCGCCTGCGCAGATCGCGCGGAGGTGTTCCAAGGAGGCGCAGACGACGTCCACATCGACCGCCGGGTCGAGGGCGCGCAGGCGGAGCGGGTCGACGTCCCAGGACGCGCCGAGGAAGTCCAGCGAGCGGCAGTAGAGCACTGCGCCGACGTTGACGAACTCGCCGCGGTGGATGCGTGGTGCCGCGCGCAGGATGACGTAGTCGAAGGGCACCAGGTTGACCGCGGGGTCGAAGGGCACGACGTTCACTGCGCACCACCCGGCAGCCAGGCGGACCGATCGGCGAGTCTGGCGGTCAGGTGACCCAGGTAGCGCTCGCGGTCACCCTCCTCGATCCACTCGTCCGGCACCAGCGCGATCACCTCGGTCAGCAACTCGGGGGTGATCGCCGCGGCCAGCTCGGCGTCCACGGTCGGTACCGTCGAAGCGACGTCGCGGAACACGTGGTCCTGTGCGTCGTACGCGAGTCCGGTGAACTTCTCCGCGGACATCCAGGAGTGGTGGAAGTACAACGCTGCTCCGTGGTCGATCAGCCAGAGTTGCTTGTGCCAGACGAGCAGGTTCGGGTTGCGCCAGGAGCGGTCGACATTGGCGACGTACGCGTCGAGCCAGAGGATCTTCGCCTGGGTGGCCTCGTCGGGTTTGCCGCTGGAGCCGTCGTAGCCGAAGGAGCCGGGAAGGAAGTCGACGGCCAGGTTCAGACCGGCGCTGCGCAGCAGCAGCTGCTGGATCTCCTGGTCGGGCTCGGACTTGCCGATCACCGGGTCGAGCTCCATCAGCTTGAGCTCCGGCACCCGCAGGCCGAGCCGGCGGAACAGTTCGCCGACGATGATCTCGGCGACCAGCGCCTTCGGGCCCTGGCCGGCGCCGTGGAACTTGAGCACGTAGGTGCCGAGATCGTTGCCTTCGACAACACCAGGCAGCGAACCGCCTTCGCGCAACGGCAGGACATACCGCGTGGCAGTGACGATCGGCAGACTCACCCGCCAGAGCCTAGTGCCACGGTTTCCGCCGCCATAGCGCCGGGTACCTCGAAGGCATATCGACAGAGGAGAGACCTTGAGCCACCCGTCCATGGGCGTCGAGGAGGAGTTGCTGCTGGTCTCCGCCAGTGGTCACCCGATGCCACACAGCAGGGCCGTCGCCGCAGGGGCGGAAGGCGTAGACGTCGAACTGGAGCTCACCCGGGCCCAGGTCGAGATCAACTCACCGGTGTGTCAAACGGCTGATGAACTGCGAGTCCAGCTGACCTGGGCTCGCGCGAAGCTCGCTGAGGCAGCCGCTGACGAGGGTGCACGACTGCTGGCGATCGCTGTGCCTCCAGTCGGAGTGGCGGCTCAACTGATCACCACGAAGCCGCGCTACCAGGAGATGGCGGATCGGTACGGGTTGCTGGCTCGCGAGCAGGCGGTGTGTGGGTGTCATGTGCATATCGACGTACCGGACAAGGAAGCTGCTATCCGGGTCAGTAACCACCTGCGGCCGTGGTTGCCGGTGCTGCTGGCGTTGACGGCCAACAGTGCGGTCTATCTGGGGCAGGACACAGGCTTCTCGAGTTGGCGGTCGATCATGTGGTCCCGCTGGCCGTGTTCGGGTCCACCGCCGTACTTCGAATCCGCCGAGCACTACGACGCACTGGTCGCGATGCAGATCGCGACAGGCAGCATCATGGACGAGCGGATGGTCTATTGGGACGTGCGCCCGTCCAGCCACCTCCCGACGGTCGAGGTGCGCGTCAGCGACGTACCGCTGACCGTCGACGAGACAGTGCTGCTCGCAACGCTCGTCCGCGCCCTGGTGATGACGGCACTCGATGACGGCGGCCTGGGCCCGAAGCTAGAGCCAGAAGTACTACGAGCCGCCTACTGGCTCGCAGCCCGCGACGGCATCACCAGCAACGGACTGGACGTCCTCAAGGCCCGCCCGCTACCCATGAGCGAACTGCTCGGCCTACTGCAACGACATGTCTCCCGGGCACTAAACGAGTTGGATGAAGCCGACATGGTCGCCGAGACCATCCAGCGAGTGCTGCGGGAGGGCAACGGCGCCGTCAAGCAACGCCAAGCCGTCAGGGACGGTTTCGACGTCGTTGCCCTCACTGCAGTGGTGGATTAGCGCAGGAAGTCTTCCAGACCGTGGAGGTCGTCCGTGTTGAGGTTGTCGACGCCGGCGGCGACTAGCTCCGACCAGACCGCTTCACGGGCAGCACCCGGCACATCCGGGGTTTCCCAGAAGCGGACGCGGTAGCCGGCGTGGTGAGCGGTCTCGACGATGTCCACCAGCTTGGCACGCTCAGCGGCCGGGAACGGCCCAATACCTCGCCAGGTGAAGTTTTTGGACCAGTTGTCGCTGACCAGTGGCATCAGGGAGGCGGGCAGCTTCGAGTTGAGGTCGCTGAGTCGGCCGTCGTACCCGGCGTACCGGACCTTCTGGGCCTTCAGAACGTCGAGCGGGCGGTTGCCGCTGATCACTGAGGTGACGGCGCCGCGGTGGGTGCGGCCGTTGGCGAAGACCGTGCTGATGTCCTTGTACTTCCGCAAAGCAGCGTCGACAGCCGCGTACGTCGAAGGCCCGTCGCTCTTGATGTCGATCAGCAACTGGAAGTTCCGCCCGTGCCGGTAGACCTCGCCGTGGTTCTCCCGAACCCGCTGGGCGAGCGGCTTCAAATAGAGGCTCTCGAGATTGCGACCCGGCACAGCGTCCACCAGATCATGCGCGACCCGAAGCTCGCCGTCGACCAGCCAGACGTCCGCCTCGACACTGTTGAAGCCACGGTCGAGCGCGTCGGACAGCGGCCGCCGGTGGTCGTAGTCGTTGTGCGCGTGCGCCGACGGCAGCGCGCGGACCGCCGGAGCGTCGTACGCGCGCGGCAACCTGAACCCGTTCGCCTGCACAACGGAACGCACCCGGTCCGGGTAGTCCGAGATGATGCCGTCGACGCCCTTGTCGATCAGCGACTGCATCGTCGCCGGGTCGTCGATGGTCCACGGCACGACCTTGATGCCGGCCTGGTGAGCCGACTTCACCATCTCGGCGGTGACATAGGGCCGGTACGCCGGATCCGTCACCTTCCCGTCCTGCGGGAACCCATGGACCGGCGAGATCGCGTCCGCACCGAACGACGCAGCCGCCTTCACCAGATCGCCACCGAAGTCGTCGATGTCGATGCCGCCGAGCCACGGCGACTTGCCGGGCTGACCGGTCTGCAGGAAGTCGTAGTTGGTCAGCGCGACGATCGGCAGCTCGGGCGCGACCTGGCGCATCCGCATCAGCGAGCCCCAGTCGAAGCTCTGGATCGTCACCTGCCGGCCGATCCGGGCCTTGTGGATCTCGGCGGCGACGACCTGGACGAACTGCTCGCGCGGTGCCGTCTGGGTCGGCGCACCCGCTTCGACCTTGGTCTCGACGTTGAGCTTGACCTTGTCGGCGTGGAAGCGCTTGACCAGTGCGAAGACGTCGCGCAGCTCAGGCATCCGGGCGCCCGGGTCGGGCGTCTGGCCGGGGAAGTTCGCCTGCGGCAGGGAGCCGCAGTCGAGTTGCTTGACCTGCTTCAGGGTCAGCGTGTTGATGAACTTGCCGACATACGGGTACTCCGGGTCGCCCGGCGTGTAGGGCGCGGTGTCCTTGCACTTCGCGCCGGTGACCTGGCGGTCGTGGGTGACGACCGCGTAGCCGTCCTCGGTGATCTGGACGTCGAGCTCGAGCGTGCTGACGCCGAGCTCGAGGCCGCGGGAGAAGGACGCGATCGTGCTCTCCACGGTCAGCCCGAGACCACCGCGGTGAGCCTGGATGTCGAAGTCGCGGCCGCGGGCGGCATCGACCGGAAGACCGGCAGCGGCCGGCAGAGCCGCCACGGAGGAGCTGAGCAGTCCGGCGGCGAGGGCAAGGAGCAGCGCGCGGGGGAGGCGGCGCATGAGGAGATCCTTTGCGTAGGGGACGGCGGTTGGCGCCGATGCTTCCCGTCGCAGGGATACCCCGGCCCTCGCGAAGGTAGCCGAAAAGAGGCCGACGGGTGACCCCTCGCCGTCGGCCTCTCACGGATTGCTACTCGTACTGCAGTGCCTCCAGCGGGTTGAGCCGGGCCGCCCGGCGGGCCGGCCAGATCGCCGCGAAGATGCCCACGACCACCGAGACGATGGCGAAGATGAGCAGCTGCCCGGTCGGGACGGCGAAGGCGACCTCGTCCAGGCGGGCGGCCAGCAGCGACGCCAGGCCGAGCCCCAGGATGATGCCGATGACCGCCCCGATCAGCGCCGTGATCACGCTCTCGTGCCGGATCATCCGCTTCACCTGGCGCCGGGTCAGGCCGATCGCGCGCAGCATGCCCAGCTCCCGGGTCCGCTCGAACACGGTGAGAACGAGCGTGTTGACGATGCCGAACAGGCTGACCAGCACCGAGAGCGCGAGCAGCACGTAGAGCACGTTGAGCAGGCTCTTGATCCCGCTCGCCTGGGCGTCCTTGAACTGCTCCCGCGTCTGCGCCTTCGCGTTCGGGAAGTTCGAGAGCGCCTTCTCCACCACCGCGGTGTTCGCCGCCGTCACGCCACCATCCATCTTCAGGAAGGTGTAGAGGTTCAACGGCTGCGGGGTGGCCGCATCGAAGGTCGTCGTCGAGATCGTCACGTCGCCGAACGGCGAGCCACCCGCCGGCGGGGTGAAGACACCCCGGGCGGTCAACGGCAGGGTCTTGCCCGAAACGGTCGTCATCGAGAAGGTCGAGCCGAGCTTCAGGTTGTGCTTGTCCGCGTAGTCCTCGTTGACGATCGCGCCGTCGGCACCCAAGGTCCCGAGCGTCTCCTGCGAGCCGCTCTTCCAGTCGAAGCGCAGCACCGACGGCGCCTGCTCGTCGACCGCGGTGACCTGGATCGTGTCGCCGAACACCTGCCCCTGCCCGCCACGCACGCTCGACGCGGCCTGTACTCCGGGCACCTTCGCGACCGCGGCTGCGACCGTCGGCGGCAGCGGGCTGAAGTTGTTCTGCGCCGCGACCGCGTAGTCACCGCTGAAGATCCGGTCGACGGCGTCCTCGAACGGCTTGATGATGCCCGCGCCGAGCGTCGCCACCAGCGTGACGAGGGCCAGCCCGATCATCAACGCGGCAGCAGTCGAAGCGGTCCGGTGCGGATCGCGCCGGCTGTTCTGCCCGCCGATCCCAGCCGCCGGCCCATCGATCAGTACGCCGGGGAACTCGGCCGGCCACTCGGGCTGCCACGAACTCACCCGCCGCCGGATCGCCATCGCGGTGACCACGACGAGCAGCACGGGATTCAGCACTGCGCCGAGTACGAACCCACCGGCCCGCTTCAGCCTCGACCCCGGACCCCAGTACCCCCGCCGCAGAAGCCAATAGGGCAAGGAGAACAGCGGCCACGCGAGGATGGTCAGCACGAGTACCGCCCCACGAGCCACCGGATCGGATGCGGCCGCCAACGGGCGTACCAACTGCGCCGCGAACAAGGCGATCCCGATGAAGATCAGCAGTACTCCGACCGCCAGCAAGGTCAGCAGATTGCCGGTGCCCAGCCCGTTGACGAACAACCCGACCACGACGAGCGCGACCCCAGCCAGCGTGAGCACCACAGCCCCCAGCCCGCGGTACCGCTGGAAACGACCCGGCGGCAACGAAGCACCTTCGCGAACGGCCGCGATCGGTGGCACCCGGGTCGCTCTCATAGCCGGTCGAAGGCTGGCCAGCAAGGTCACGAGGATGCCGACGGCCAGCGCGACGATGATGGTCCGGCCGCGGAACACCAGCCCGTTGTTGGGCAGCGTCAGCCCGGCCGCGTCGAAGATCTTGAACAGACCGGTCGCGATCCCCAGACCGAGGAACAGCCCGGCGGCGGCCGCCACCACACCCGTCAGGAGTGCCTCGAGCACAACGGTGCCGAGGACCTGACGCCGCGAGGCTCCGAGCGTGCGCAGGGTGGCGAACTCACGGGTCCGCTGGGCGATCGTGATCGACAGCGAGTTCGCGATCACGAACGAGCCGACGAACAGCGCGATCCCGCCGAAGACCAGCAGGAAGGTCCGGAAGAAGTTCAGGAAGTCACTCGTCCCGGCCGCGTCCTTGGCGGCCTGGTCTTCGGCGGACCGCACCTGAGTGCCTTCCGGCAGGACCTTCTGGACGGCGTCGATGAGCTGCTGCGGCGAGGTGCCGCTCTTGGCCTTCAGCAGGATCTGATCCAGCTTGCCGGGCTTGTCGAACAGCTTTTGCGCGGTCGGCATCTGGAAGCCGGCCAGCGTCGCACCGCCGATCGACGACACCGAGCCGAACTCGACCAGCCCGGAGATCCGCATCGGCTGGACCTCGCCGCGGGCCTGCACCCCGATCGTGTCGCCGGTCGCGAAGCCTTTCTTCGAGGCTGTCTGGGTGTCGATCACGACCTGGTTCGGACCAGGCCACTCACCGTTGACCAGCGCGAGCGAGTTGAACTCCTGGTGCTCCGGGTCGACGCTGAAGCCGAGGTTGGGCGCGCCGCCGAAGACGACCGCCTTGCCGTCCTTGCCGATCAGCTGCGCCTCACCCGACACCGCCCCGCCGGCCACACCGACCTCGGGAAGGGTCGTCACCTTCGTCAGCAGGGACTCGTCGAACGGCGGCGCCGGCGCGGTCCCATCCGGTACGTCGAACGCCGTCTTGCCGGTGATCGCCGCGTCGGTGTTCTTGTAGTTGTCGGAGAAGATCGAGTCGAACGCGCTCGAGATCGAGTCGGTCAGCACGTAGGTACCGGACACCAGCGCGACGCCGAGGACGACGCCGATCGCGGTCAGCGCCGTGCGGAGCTTGCGGCTGAGCAGCCCGCGCAGCGCGAAGCCGATCACTGCAGGTCCAGCGAGTCGATGATCTGCAGGATCTCGTGCTGGTCGGTCCGCCCGGTCTCCTTCACGATCTCGCCGTCGGCCAGGTAGAGCACCCGGTCGGCCATCGCGGCCGCCTTGGCGTCGTGGGTGACCATCACGGTGGTCTGCCCGTACTCCGCGACCGAACTGCGCATCAGCTGCAGGATCTCGTTGCTGGTCCGCGAGTCGAGGTTGCCGGTCGGCTCGTCGGCGAAGATCACCGTCGGGCGGGAGACGAGCGCGCGGGCGATCGCCACCCGCTGCTGCTGACCGCCGGACAGTTCGGCCGGGCGGTGGGTGAGCCGGTCGGCCAGGCCGACCCGGGCCACCAGCTCGTCGAAGTACGCCGGATCCGGTTTCTCGCCGGCGATCGTCAACGGCAGCACGATGTTGTCGCGTGCGGTCAGCATCGGCAGCAGGTTGAAGAACTGGAAGATGAAGCCGATGTGCTTGCGGCGCAGCTTGGTCAGGTCGTCGTCGCCGAGGGTGGTGATCTCGGTCCCGCCGATCTGTACCGACCCCGAGGTCGGCTTGTCCAGCCCGGCCAGGATGTGCATCAACGTCGACTTGCCCGAGCCGGACGGTCCCATCACCGCCGTCAACTGGCCGGCGGTGATCTCCACCCCGACCCCGCGCAGTGCCTTGACCGCGGTATCGCCCGCGCCGTATGTGCGAACCAAGTCCGTCGCACGCACGACTGTCTGTCCCTCCATGCCCGATCGCCCTCCCAAGCTGATCAGCGGCTCATGAGCCGTCGTGGCTCTGAGTGTGCTCTCACTGGGAGTGATGGCGACAGGGGGTTTCCCCCGACCGGACCCCGAAATCCGGCCGGGGAGGCGGGTCAGCGCTTCTTCTGCAGGCCCGCCTTGATCCCCGCGCCGAAGCCGGACGGGGTGCCCTTGTAGTCCTTGATCAGGGACGGCTCGTCGGCGCAGTCGCTGACCACCCAGCCCCACGCGAGGTACGAGATGTTGCGCGCGTCGGCGTACTTGGTGAGCTTGTCGGTGAACCTGTGGGTGCAGTCGGTGTCACCCATCTCGCCGATCACGACCGGTACCTTGGCCGCCACCTTGTCGATCTCGGGCCAGCGCGCTTGATCCCGGTACGGCGAATCGAGCGGCAGTCCGTAGATGTGCACCGACGCGGCGAGCTGGTTCGCCGGGTCGACGGGCTTGAACTCCAGCCAGCGGCGCAGCGATCCGGCGTACTCCGGTCCCGGCACCAGGATGACGTTCTTGGCCCCGGCGGCGCGCACGATCAGGACGAGTTCCTGCATGCCGGCCGTGACGAAGTTGACGCCGGGACAGGTACCGCCGTCACGGACGCACTTCCAGGCGGCCGTGGTGTCGCGGTTCTTGTCCGGGTACGGCTCGTTGAACAGGTCGAACATCACCGCGGGATTGTTCTTGAACGTGGCGGCCACCGACCGCCAGTACATGGCCGAGTAGATCCGCGACGGCATCACCCGCTGGTCGGTCGCCTTCTTCGCGTCGGTCTGGGTCCAGTGCTCGTCCACGATCACGGTCATCCCCGCGGTGGTGAGCTTGGTGACCCAGGCCGTGATGGCGTTGCGGTACGTCGATCCGCGCATGCCGGGCCGGACCTGGGTACTGCCGAGCCAGCAGGTCTCGTTGAGCGGTACCCGGACCGCGTTGACGCCCCAGGCCTTCATGGCCGCGATGGTCGCGTCGGTGGCGGGAGCGTCGAAGATCCCCCAGCCTTCGGAACAGGCGTACTGGGCGCCGGAGTGGTTGACGCCGCGCAACTGCACTTTGGCGCCGGTCTGGTCGACGAGCTGGTTGCCGGACACCCGCACGCTGAGCGCGCTGTTCGCATCCGCGGGGGGCAACGATACTGTCGAGGGGCGGATCACAACGGTGAGTAATGCGATCAGGGCAGCAACAGCCGCCGCGGCCAGGGCTTTCCGCACTGGGTTCTTCTCCTTGTTCAGTCCCCAGGTTTTCTACTGCTTCGGGCTACGGCCCCACCTCCGCGGTTCCCTGCCTACCAGTGCCGATCCGTTACCTGCAACCGGATGCCCGTTTGCTTCAAGCCATCGCTTGGATGGAACTTGCGGAGTCCGCGGGTCCGGCAGGCGTGCAGCGGCGACAAAAGTTAACGCTCGAGATCACGGAAAGATAACGACGCAAAAAATCCGGTCAGCGCAGAATGCTGACCGGATTCGCAGGATTGTGGGTGCCGGACCGGGAAGCGCCTCACGGCGCGAGGCCGCTCGAAGCGGCTAATTTTGGGACCCGGGGCTACCGCGGCCCGACACCTCGATCAGTATAACTACCAGAGGTTGCCGGTCCGCTCGGTGCGCGCGGCGGTCTGCAGCTGGTCGGCCAGCTCGACCAGCTTGGAGGCCGACCGGACCAGGTCGTGGGTGTCGTCGGCCAGATGTGCCCGGCCGGTCGCGACGATCCTCGCGAAGGCGGCGGCGCGGTCCAGGGTGGTGGCGAAATCGCCGGTCGCGACACCTCGTAGTACGGCGTCGACCATGTCCCGTACTTCGGTCGGCCCCGGCGGGTCGGCGACGCCGGCGACCACGGCGTGGACCTCGGCGTACTTGCGGCCGGTCGCGTACTCGCGGGAGACCTCTTCGGCGGAGGCATGCACCCAGGCGCGCAGCAGGTAGAGCCGCCACAACGTCCCCGGCAACGAGTCCGCCGGCGAGTCGGACCACAGATCCGCGAGCTCGTCGAGCCCGTAGTCGTCGGCGAGTTTGACCACCCGCGCGATCACCTCGGCGTCCTCACTCGAGCGTGCGCCCCGCACCAGCAACTCCGCGGTCCGGTGCGCCACCTCGGCCACCGCGGCCGGGTCGTGCGCACCCGGCAACGACTCGAACAACTTGGCACCCGGCAAGATCGGCCGGCGCGGCGTAGGAACGGTCACCCGCCCATCGTGCCTGACCACCCCCAGCCCCGCACGCCGACCCGGACGTGTTGACCCCGGCAATCCACCGGGGCTGGAAGGATCGGCCAGGTGTACACGGTGAACGGATGGTTCCAGCTGGCCGCCGACGACGATTCGGAGGACGCGGCCATCGCAGGCCTCCAGGACTACTGCCGCACCTTCGATGGCACCAACATCCAGGTCCGCTGGCCGGCCCCCAACTACGCGAACTTCCTGACGATCGCTGGGAACGCCAATCACCTGTGGACGCACAGCGCGGACGTGCATGGGCTGCTTCGGTTGGTTGGGGAGCGGCTGCCGGGGAGTTGGGGGTTGCTGTACGAGCAGGATGACGAGCGGGCGGAGTTGCCGGGGCCGGACAGCTATCGGGTGACCACGATGATTCGTGGGCGGCTCGAGGAGCGGATGGATCCGTACTTCTCGCCGATCGTCCCGGTTGTCGAGGGCCCGGACTGGTCGCCTGCGGTGGACGACGCGCTCGACGGCTGGGGCGAGTACGACGCCGCGCTGGGGCGGCCGGATGGGCTTGGGGGAGTCGACCTGGGGCGGAGCGCGGTGGTCGGGGTGGAGTGGCGTGGGTCGGTGGTCGAGGTGGCCGTCGACTGGGTGTTGGAGGCCGGGCATCCGCAGTACGGCGAAGGAAACGTGCGGCGGGGGTTGCTGCGTTGGGGCGGCGTGACGGAGCTGCATTCGGCTGGTGAGGTCAGGGGAGTGCTGGGGGAGTTGGCCGGCGCCGGGGAGGTTCACAAGCTGAGGGCCGGCTCGGGAGTGCTCACCGTGCAGGCGGATCGGCTTGAAGTGGAGTTGTGAGATCCGGTCGGTCGGTACAGTCGAACCATGGCGGGTGGAAAAGGCAAGTTGGCCAAGAACGTTGTGAAGTACGGCGTGCGGTATGGGCCGATGGCGTTCGAGGCGGTCAAGCATGGGCGGGAGCCTGCCCAGCAGGCCATTCAGGCGGCGCTGGCCAAGCGGACTGCGCGGAGGAAGGCGATCGAGCATGCGGTGACCGTGCGGGACGGGTCGCTGTTGAAGGTGATCAAGGACGGGCAAGCGGTGTTCTTCGTGTTCAGTGGGGATGCGATCGTCACCACCTATCCGCCGGTGCCGCAGTCGACGTATCCGGAGTTGTTGCGGCACGCCGATCTGGATCGGCGGGAGAACGCGCTCGCGCTGGCGGCCAGCCGGCCCAAGCTGACCGACCGGCTCCCGAAGATCAAGCGGCGTCGCTAGTGCGCCGTGTCGGCAGTTCCGTTGCGCTACCGGCGCCCAGGCACGCACCTCGTGGCAGCGGAGGAAAGGCCACGATGGAAAAACATCGAGGCCTTCCCTCCGCCACCACGAGGCACGCACCTGACCACCGCTATCGCTAACGCAACTGCCGACACGGCGCACTCGAGGGTTGACCTGCTTGTAACACGGAGGACCCGGGGTGGCAACAGCTCTCGCGCACTGTGGAAGAACGTGTCCACGAGGGAGGGCGTCACCCATGCTCTGGAAGATCAGGACCGAACTCGCCGACCGGCCGGGTGCACTGGCCGAGCTCGCCGCACGCTGTGGTGCCGACGAGATCAACATTCTGAGCCTGGAGGTCTTCACCGCCGAGTCCGGCGCTGTCGACGAACTGGTCGTCTCCACCGGCGTCGGCTGGACCGCGGAGGACCTCACCGCACTGGTCGCCGAAGCGGGCTGCACCGGTACTACGGTCCGCCCGTGCCAGGCAGATGTCCTCCATGACGGACCCACCCGGTACCTGCGCGCAGTACTGCGTCTCCTCGACGACCCGATCTCCGTGGACGAAGAACTGGAGAGCCTGCAGGGATTCGACGAGTACACGCCGGCGGAGTGGGCACGTGCCGACGTACTCGTCGAGATCGCCGGCCGGCTGGCCGAGCGTGAGGCCGGCCCAGTCCAGGAGCCGCCTCGGCCCGGCAGCGCAGTACCGGAGTTGCGCAAGGCCACTGTCGACGATGCCGAGGCAGTAGTCGCCATGCACGACCGGTGCTCCTACGAGAGCCGCACCCGCCGGTACCACGTACCGATGCCCAAACTCACCGCCCGTACTGCGCGCCACCTGTCGGCCCCAGCCGGCGGCATCTCCGTCGTAGCCGCAGCCGGTGAGGCCGTGGTCGGGATGGCCACGGCCGCTCCCTGGGACGAGCTGAGTGGCTCTGCGATGGAGATCGCCGTACTGGTCGAGGACGGCTGGCAGCGGCACGGTCTGGGCTCGCAACTGCTGCGCCGGGTGATCCGGGAGGCCCGGGACATGGGTGCGGACCGGGTGGTCTGCATGGTGCAGCCGGAGAACGTCGCGATGCTGCGGACTGTCGAGGGCCTGCGCATGCGGACCAGGGTCGTGCAGGACAGCAACCACCTGATGGTGACCGTCGCACTGTCCGACCAGAGCCTGTCGCATGCGGTGGATCGGCCGTCGGTGCCCTATCGTCAGACGCGTGCCATCCCTGCCCGGTCGTAACCCCCACGGCCTTCTCGTCAACCTGCCCGCGAGCACGCGCTCGCCGGTGGTGGAGTTGTCCAGGCGGCTGATGATCGCACTAGGCCTGCTGGTGCTGATGGTCTGCATCGTGCTGGTCGACCGCGGCGGCTACAAGGACACCTACGACGGCAGCGTCGGTTTCATCGACAGCATCTACTACGCGACCGTGACGCTCACCACGACCGGGTACGGCGACATCACTCCGGTGACGCCGACCGCCCGGCTGGTGAACGCCTTCGTCGTGACGCCGCTGCGGATCGCGTTCCTGGTGGTGCTGGTCGGCACGACGCTCGAAGTCCTGGCGAACGAAGGTCGCCGCATCATGCGCGACTCGCGATGGAGGAAGCGCATGAAGGACCATGTTGTCGTCGTCGGCTACGGCACCAAGGGCCGGTCGGCCGTGCAGACCCTGCTCAGCAACGGGGTCAAGCGCACCGACATCGTGGTGATCGACCCGCGCGCGCAGGCGATCGGTGACGCGGGCAACGATCAGATGGCCGCCTTCCACGGCGACGCGACCAACCGGACGGTACTGCGCCGCGCCGAGGTGATGACGGCCCGCGAGGTGATCGTCACGACGGATCGCGACGACTCGGCCGTCCTGGTCACGCTCGCGGTCCGGCAGCTCAACCCGAACGCGCACATCGTCGTCGCGGTCCGCGAGGAGGACAACGTCCCCCTGCTGCGGCAGAGCGGTGCCGACGCGGTGGTCACCTCGTCGGAGGCGGTCGGCCGCTTGCTCGGCCTCTCCGCCGTCAGCCCGAACCTGGGCGAGGTGATGGAGGACCTGCTGACCTACGGCGAGGGCCTCGAGGTCGCCGAGCGCCCGGTCCTCGGCCGCGAGGTCGGCAAGGCGCCGTCGTCGGTACCGGACCGCGTGGTCTCGGTCGTCCGCGACGGCAAGGTCCACCGGTACTACGACTCGTCCGTCTCGGTCCTGGCCGCCGGCGACAAGCTCATCGTCGTCCGCCCCGCCAAGGAAACCCCTTGGGCCGAGCGCCCCGGCGCCGACGACCAGGACGAGTAGCTCCTTCTTCTCCCAAGCCCACAACTGGCGGGCTTGCACCCAAAGCGGCGACCTTGAACACCAAACGGCGACCTTGAACAAGAAATAACATGTTCAAGGTCGCCGTTACCTGTCCGAGCCAACATCTGGCGGGCTTGCACCTGAGTGGCGACCTTGAACACCAAACGGTGAGCTTGAACATGAAATAACGTGTTCAAGGTCGCCGCTGCTTGTCCGAGCCCGCCAGTGGTGGGCTTGGCGCGGGTTAGACGGCGAACGGTACTGCGTTGGCGGCCGGCTGAAGAGTGTCGCTGGGGTGGGTCCAGAGGGCGTTGCGTTCGAGGCGGGGGAGTACTGACTCGCCGAACCAGTAGGCCTCCTCGAGGTGTGGGTAGCCGGAGAGGATGAACTCCTCGATGCCGAGGTCGGCGTACTCCTTGATCCGGTCGGCGACTTCTTCGTGGCTGCCGACCAGGGCGGTGCCGGCACCGCCGCGGGCGAGGCCGACACCGGCCCACAAGTTCGGGTAGATCTCCAGGTCCTCGGCGGAGCCCCCATGCAGGGAGAGCATGCGCTTCTGGCCTTCCGACTCGCTCTTGTGCAGGCCGGCCTGCACCTTGGCGATCGTCTCGGGCGGGAGTGCTGCGAGGAGACGGCGGGCCTCGCGCCAGGCGTCCTCGGACGTGTCTCGCGTGATGACGTGCAGGCGGATGCCGAAGCGCACGGTACGACCGGCCTCGGCGGCCAGCTTGCGGATCCACCCCAGCTTTTCGGCGACTGCAGCGGGCGGCTCGCCCCAGGTGAGATACACGTCGCTGCGGGCAGCCGCCACGGGACCAGCGGCGGCCGACGAGCCACCGAAGTAGATCTGAGGCACCGGATCCGGCACCGACACCAACCGGGCCTGCTCGACCCGCAGATGCTCACCCCGGAAGTCGAACGGGTCGCCGTGCTCCCACAGTCTGCGCACGATCGCCAGGAATTCGTCCGTACGCCGGTAGCGCTCGTCCTTGCTCAGGAAGTCCCCGAACGCCTTCTGCTCGGCCGGTTCGCCACCGGTCACCACGTTGAGCAGCAGCCGGCCGCCCGACTGGTTCTGGAAGGTCGTCGCCATCTGCGCGGCCAGCGTCGGCGACATCAGCCCGGGCCGGAACGCGACCAGGAACTTCAGCCGATCCGTTGAATCGAGCAACGAAGCCGTCGAGAGCCAGGCATCGTCGCACCACAACCCGGTCGGCGTGAGCGCTCCCTCGAACCCGAGCTCCTCGGCCGCGGTGACGATCTGCCGCAGGTACCGCGTGGTCACCCGCCGGTCGCGATGCACGACGTCGGCGCCATGCCCGCCGCCGGTGATGTTGCGCGAGTCGCCGGAGGTCGGCAGGAACCAGTGAAAGGTCAGAGTCATCGGGCTGCTCCTGGGCGATGGGCTATTAAGTTGATGAGATTAGTTGACATGGCCAGGACCGCCGGCCGCGTCTCGGATGGCGGGCGGCGGTGGTCGCCGGGAGTACAGACCAGGTGACTGGTGGTCCGGTGTTGACGGGGGATTGGAAGGGGTCCTAGAGTCAGGTCTGTAAACGATTACAAGAACGATTACAGGAGGCTGCGTGAGCCGGCCGACGATCGCGGGAGTGGCTCGGGCCGCCGGAGTTTCGGTGGCCTCGGTGTCGCGGGTGCTGAACGGGCTGCCCGCGACCGAGGAGATGGTCGAGCGGGTCCAGCGCGCGGTCGAGGAGCTCGGGTATGTGCCTGACGCGCGGGCGCGGTCGCTCAAGGTCGGGCGGACCTTCCAGCTGACCCTCGCGGTGGCCGACGTCGGTAACCCGGTGTACGTGACGATGATGCGCGCGGTCGAGGAGGTCGTCTCGGCGGCGGGGTATCGGCTGGTGGTGACCACGACGGGGCCGGATGTCGTCGATGAGGTCGCGCTGGTCCGGGGGATGGCTCGTGGGTACGCCGATGGGCTGGTGATCAGCCCGTTGCGGGTGGACGACGACCTGATCAAGTCGATCCGCGAGTGCGATGTCCCGGTGGTCGTCGCCGGTAATGTGCCGTCCTCGGCTGGGGTCGACACTGTGCGGGCGAACTCGCCGAAGGGCATGTTGCTGGCTGTCGAGCACCTGCTGACCAAGGGACGCAAGCGGATCGCCTTCGTCAACGGCCCGGTCGACACCGTGCCCGGCACCGCGCGGGCGAAGGGGTTCGCCGATGCGATGAAGGCGAACGGGCTGCGGGCGGTGGCTGAGGTGGAGGCGGGGGACTTCACCTTCGCGGCCGGCCGGGAAGCCGGGGTGGAACTGTTGTCCGGGCTGGACATTGGTGTGCGCGGCTCTGGCGTGGAGGCGCGGGGCGGGCGGCCCGGCGCGGAGGCGCGGGGTGGTCGGCTTGATGCGGTGATTGCGGCAAACGATTTGCTTGCCGTTGGGGTCATGCATGAGCTGGCGGCGCGGCAGCTCGTCGTACCGGATGACGTTGCGGTGATCGGGATGGACGACAGCGAGCTGGCGGAGCAGTGTTTCCCGCCGTTGACGAGTGTGAACCTCGGGTCGGCCGAGCGTGGCCGGCGAGCTGCCGAGTTGCTGTTGGCAAGGATCGACGACGACACCCGGACGCCGCGGCGGATCGTCGTACAGCCGACTCTCAGTGTGCGGAAGTCCACGCCATGAGCGTTCGGCCGAAGCAGAACCGGGAAGCGATCTTTCTGTTCCTGCCGGCGTTGCTGCCCGTTCTCCTGCTGAGCGTCTACCCGCTGATCCGCGGGATCGCGCTCGGCTTCACCGACGCTCGCGCCGGGCTGCGCGTGGATACGAACTTCATCGGGCTCGGCAACTTCGGCAAGCTGCTGCACAACGGGCTGTTCTGGGACTCGTTCAAGATCGGGCTGATCTGGACGCTCTCGGTGACGATCCTGCAGTTCGTCGCCGCGCTCGGACTGGCGTTGCTGCTGAACACCAACCTGCGCTTCCGCGGCGTCGCGCGGACGCTCGCGCTGATCCCGTGGGCGATGCCGCCGGTCGTCGTCGCGATCATGTGGCGACTGCTGCTGCACCCGACCAACGGCCCGGTCAACGAGATCCTGCAGAAGCTGCACCTGACCGACCACCCGATCAACTTCCTCGGCGACTTCAGTACCGCGCTGCCGGCGGTGATCGTGGTCGGCATCTGGGTCGGCATGCCGATGACGACCGTCACCCTGCTGGCCGGTCTCCAAGGCATCGACCGCACCCTGTACGAGGCTGCCGCGGTCGACGGAGCGGGCGCCTGGTCGCAGTTCTGGAACATCACGCTGCCGCAGCTCAGGACGGTGATCGTCGCGATCACCAGCCTGGACATGATCTGGAACTTCAACTCGTTCGGCCTGGTCTACGTGCTCACCGCGGGCGGACCGGGCGGCAAGACGATGCTGCCGATGCTGTTCGCCTACAACGAGGCGTTCCGGTACGGGAACTTCGGGATGGCCGCGGCGATGGGTGACGTGATGGTCGTGATCATCATCGTGTTCCTCGCGTTCTACCTCCGGAACCGGTTGAGGAGCGAAGCATGAGAACCCGACCCGCGGCCCGCGCGGCGCAGTACGTCGCGGTGATCTGCTATCTGGTCTTCCTGGCGTTCCCGCTGTTCTGGCTGCTCTCGAGCTCTCTGAAATCCCCGAGAGAGTTCGCGAGCATCACGCCGTCGATTCTCCCGAAGCACCCGGATCTCTCCAACTACAGCGATGCGCTGAGAGAGCAAGGCCTGGTCCACTCGATGTGGAACAGCCTGCAGATCTCGGTCGCGTCGACCGTTCTCGTCCTGGTCGTCTCGCTGCCGGTCGCCTACGCGCTCGCCCGGTTCCGCAGCCGGCTCCGGCCGATCACGAACGGCTGGATCCTGGTCAGCCAGGTGTTCCCGGTGATCCTGATCGTGATCCCGCTGTTCATGATCCTGCGGCCGCTGCACCTGACCAACACGATCCCCGGCGTGGTGATCGTCTACATGGTCTGGTCGATGCCGTTCGCCCTGTGGATGCTGCAGGGGTACGTCGCCGCGGTACCGCGCGAACTGGAGGAGGCGGCCTCGGTCGACGGCGCGAGCCGGGTCCGCACGATCGTCTCGATCGTGATGCCGCTGCTGCGGCCGGGGCTGATCGCGACCGCCATGTTCACCTTCATCTCGGCGTGGAACGAGTTCTTCTTCGCCCTGGTCCTGTTGCAGGACCCGCAACTGAAGACGCTGCCGCTGGTGCTCGCCCGGTTCGTCGGGGCCGAGGGTCAGGTCCAGTTCGGGCCACTCGCGGCGGCGTCCGTCCTGGCCACCGTACCGAGCCTGGTGTTCTTCGCTTTCCTGCAGCGCCGGTTGACCTCCGGCCTGCTGTCCGGCGCTGTAAAAGGCTGAGTTGTCCCCTGAGGAGATGCAATGAAAAAGTTAGTGACCGCGTTGCTCGCGGCAAGCGCTCTGGTGACGCTTGCGGCCTGTGGCAGCAACGATGACAGCGGATCCGGTGATGGTGGGTCGACCGAGAAGGTGACGCTGAAGTTCCAGAGCCTCGCCTTCCAGAAGACGACCGTCGCCGCGACCAAGAAGATCGTCGCGGACTGGAACGCCGCCAACCCGAACATCCAGGTCGAGTACGTCCAGGGCAGCTGGGACTCGGTGCACGACCAGCTCGTCACCCAGTTCCAGGGTGGTACGGCACCGGACGTGATCCAGGACGAGTCGGCCGACATCACCGGGTTCGCGAACCAGGGGTACCTCGCCGACCTGTCGCAGTACCTGAGTCAGGAAACGAAGGACGCCGTTTCCCAGGGGGTCTGGGACACGGTCACCGTAGACGGCAAGGTGGTCGCCGCGCCGACGCTGCTCCAGTCGTACGTCGTGTTCGGCAACTCGACGCTACTCAAAGCGGCCGGGGTCGCGACGACGGGCGACTCGCTGAGCTGGGACGACCTGCAGGCCAACGCGAAGAAGCTCACCAGCGCAGGGAAGTACGGGCTCGGCTGGGGGCTGAAGAGTCCGACCGCGACCGTGCTGAACCTCGGGATGAACTTCGACGGCGCGTTCTTCGAGGGTTCCGGACGCGACGCGAAGGCGAAGATCGGGGATGCCGAGCTCGAGGTGCCGAAGCGGATCCACGCGATGGCCTACACAGACAAGTCGATCGACCCGACGTCGCTGACCCAGAGCGGGTCCGATGTGCTGCCGGGCTTCTTCGGTGGCAAGTACGCGATGATCGTCGGCGGCAACTACGCGGCCCAGCAGATCGTCGAGCAGGCGCCGAAGGGCTTCCAGTGGGAGGTACTGCCGCCGCTGAAGGGTACGTCGGAGAAGCAGGCCGCGAACCCGCAGACGCTGTCGGTGCCGGCCGAGGGCAAGCACGTCAAGCAGGCCGCGCAGTTCATCGACTTCTTCATGAAGGCCGACAACCTGGCCGCGGTCGGGCAGGGCGACTGGCTGATCCCGACCACGAAGGCGGCCCGGGACGCGATCGAGAAGACGACCGGCGGTAAGGACGGCTGGACGCAGACGCTGGCCAGCGGCGAGGAACTGACCAAGGCGCCGTTCCAGAGCGTGGAGAACTACCCGAAGTGGAAGGACCAGATCGCGACGCCGGCGCTGCAGGAGTTCCTCGCGAACAAGATCGATCTGGGTGCCCTGGGCAAGAAGCTGAGTGATGGGTGGGGGCAGGTCAACTCCTGATGTCGGTGCTCGAAGAGAAGTCAGTGGGAGTCCTCGTCGGCTCGGCGGTCGGTGATGCGATCGGTGGTGCCGTCGAGGGCTGGACCCCGGAGGCGATCCGGGAACGGCACGGTGGCTGGGTGACCGGCATCGTCGGTCCGTGGTACGACGATTGGCGCAACGCGCGGCCGATCGCGCCATACCACAAGGGCGACGGGCACATCACCGACGACACGTTGATGACGCACGCACTGGTCGAGGTGTACGACGAGCTGCGGACGCATCTCGACGCGTACTCGATCGCGGAGTCGCTGGTGCCGAAGCTGCTGACGGAGAAGCGCTGGATTCCGGAGCTGGAGACCGAGGCGTTGCTGCTGCAGCGCGTGTTTCTCGCGGAGAAGTGGTTGGTGGCGCGGCTGCACTACGGGCATGTCGATCCGCGTGAGGCGGGGGTCGGGAACATCGTGAACTGTGGTGCGGCGATGTATGTGGCGCCGGTCGGGATCGCCAATGCGGGTGATCCGGCCGGGGCCTATGCGGAGGCGATCGAGCTGGCCGGGGCGCATCAGTCGAGCTATGGGCGTGAGGCGGCCGGCGTGCTGGCGGCGGCGGTCGCGGCGGCAATGATGCCTGAGGCAACGGCTTCGTCGGCGGTCGCGGCGGCGTTGTCGTTGGCCAAGGACGGGACACGAGCTGCCGTCGAGGCGGTGGCTGAGGCGGCTGACGGGTTGAGCGATTGGGAGTCGGCGATACCGGTACTACGGGAAGCGGTCGAGCCGTTCGACACGGTCGGACCGGAGTACCGGAACCAGTCGCTCGACGCGCGCCGGCCGAGTCGGACGAAGGCGATCGAGGAACTGCCGGTCGCTCTTGGTTTCGTCCTCGTGTCCGGTGGGGATGTTCGGGAAGCCGTGCTGGGCGGCACCAACTACGGACGCGACGCCGACTCGATCGCGTCGATGGCGGGGGCGATCACGGGTGCTTTGAGTGGCGTGGCCGGCGTACCGGCCGACTGGGCGGCGACGATCGCGGAGGCGAGCAAGACGGACCTCGAACAACCAGGACGGGTGATGGCCGCCGTCGCGCTGGAGCTCCACCTGGCCGACGCGCGTCGCTTCGCCCACCGCAGTGAAACGTTGGAGAGACTTACCAGATGAGACTGACCTGGGTGCAACCAGAGGACCTCCTCCCGCACCAATTGGTCCAATCCACCACCGAAGGCACCGACGTCACCGACATCACCGCCCGGTGGCACGCAGCAGGCGGTACGGCGGACGCTCCGGTCTCCGGCGCCTCGGACAAGCCCGCCGGTGCCGAGTTGCGAGCGCTCGCCCGTGAGCTGCTGGACGAACTGGACACCCGCTTCGCGGGCTGGGTCGCCCCCGAGATCCCGCAGCTCCCGCAGCTGAGCAGCGCGCAGAGCGCGCTCCCGACCGCAGGCGCTGCCGACGACGAGCCGGCGGCGGCGCGAAGCGCCATGCGCCGGCATAGCTCGGCGCAGCTGGGTGACGGCTCGACCGACCGCGAGCCGGCGAGCGGTGGGGTTGCGCCGATGGGCGGGGCGGACGAGCGGGTGCTGAATGCTTGGCTCGGGCGGGCGGCTGGGAATCTTCTTGGCAAACCCGTGGAGAAGATTCCTCGGGAGGGGATTCGGGAGATTCTTCAGAGCTCTGGGCAGTGGCCGCTCTCGCGGTACATCACCGCGGTGGGGGTGCCCGACGAGGTGGTGGGGCGGTGGCCTTGGAACAGGCGGTCCAAGGGGACGAGTCTTCGGGAGGTCATCGATGGGATGCCGGAAGACGATGATTTGAACTTTGCGATTTTGGCGTTGCAGTTGGTGGAGCGGCATGGGGATGAGTTGTCGACGGAGGATGTGGCGGCTGCTTGGTTGAACGAGTTGCCGGCGGGGCGGGTGTTTACGGCTGAGCGGGTTGCTTATCGGAATCTGTTGGATGGGGTTGAGCCGGGCAGGGCTGCGGTGGTGCGGAATCCGTTCCGGGAGTGGATCGGGGCTCAGATTCGGACCGACGTGTATGGGTGGGTGCGGCCGGGGGATCGGACGGCGGCGGCTCGGTTGGCGTTGGTGGATGCTCGGTTGAGTCATACGGGCGCGGGGGTGGACGGGGCGCTGTGGGTGGCGGCGATGTCGGCCGCGGCAATGGTGCTGGACGATCCGGTTGAGGTTGCCGAGGCGGGGCTGGCGGTGGTTGACCCCGCGGGCGAGTTGGCTAAGGCCGTGCGATTCGGGTTGGGGCTAGCTGAGACACCTCTGGATGATGCGTTGGACGCTTTGCACGCGGAGTACGGGCACCTGCATTGGGTGCACTCGGTGAACAACTCCGCACTGACCGCGTACGCGCTCACGGCGCCTGACTTCGCGACCGGGATCGGGCGTGCGGTGATGGGCGGCTGGGACACGGATTCGGCCGGCGCGACGGTGGGTGCGGTGCTTGGCGCGGTGCTCGGGGTTCCGGCAGAGTGGACCGAACCACTCGACAATCGGCTGGCAACCAGCTTGCCCGGGATGAACCAGGTGGCGATCAGCGAGCTCGCTGATCGGACAGTGGCAGCACAGGCAGGCGCGGTACGGGCGGACGGGCAGGCGGTAGGGAAGGTGGAGGGGCGTGGCTGAGGTTGTCGTCGTGGGGAGCGCGAATGTGGACCTGGTGCTGGCGGTCCAGCGGATCCCACGGCCCGGCGAGACGCTGCTTGCGAGCGACCTGACCCGCGGACCCGGCGGCAAGGGCGCCAACCAAGCCGTCGCCGCGGCCCGGGCGGGCGCCTCGACCGCCTTCGTCGCCTCACTCGGCGCGGACGACGGCGGCGCGCTGCTGCGCGATGCGCTCGAAGGCTCCGGAGTAGACCTCTCGCTCGTCTCCACCTCCGGCAACCCGACCGGTACCGCGATCATCACCGTGGCCGCGGACGGCGAGAACTCGATCGTCGTCGCCCCTTCCGCGAACGCCGACCTGAAACTTTCTGCGGAAGCACTCGCCGGCATCGGCCAAGCGAAAATCGTGCTTTCCCAACTCGAGATCCCGCTCTCCACGGTCCAGGCGGCCGCCGAGGAGAGCGCGTACTTCATTCTCAACGCGGCGCCCGCGACCGACCTGTCCGACGAACTGCTCGCCCACGTCGACCTGCTCGTGGTCAACGAGACCGAGGCCGAGGCGATCGCCGGCAAGGACTTCAACGATCTCCTCACCCGCGTACCGGCCGCCGTGGTGACACTCGGCGCCGAGGGAGCGGTGATCCTGTCCCGGGACGTCGCGGAAATTCGTATCCCGGGCGTGTCGGTCGAGGTCGTCGACACCACCGCCGCCGGGGACACCTTCTGCGGGGTACTGGCCGCGACATTGGCTGCCGAGTCAACTACGCCCAGCGACCTGACGAATGCGGTCCGACGCGCTAACGTTGCTGCTAGTTTGAGCGTTCGAACCGCGGGGGCGATCCCTTCGGTGCCTCACGGGGAAGCAATCGACGCGCGCCTTGCGGAGGTATACCTGTGAACCCCCTCGAGCCCA
Organism: Kribbella sp. NPDC051718; assembly: GCF_040681515.1. Classification (NCBI taxonomy): domain Bacteria; kingdom Bacillati; phylum Actinomycetota; class Actinomycetes; order Propionibacteriales; family Kribbellaceae; genus Kribbella; species Kribbella sp. NPDC051718. Next base: position 57,229 of record NZ_JBFAYZ010000009.1, read on the forward strand.
GGCCGATCGATCAGCCCGCGAGGGTCGACCTCGGCCTGCGTGCCGATCTGGCCTTCCTCGACGACGCCAAGATCCTCGGCGCCCCCGACGACCCGACCGACCTGCCCCGCTGGCGCGGCAAGCTGGCCGAGTGGCTGATGGGCGCCTACGACCGGACGGCGTACGACGGCGGCCTGCACTACGAGGTGCCGGGGCGCGAGTGGACCCAGACGGCGTACTCGGTGGCGCTCGTCTGGCTCTGGGACGACCAGCTGTACGACGTCGACGAGGGTGTCTTCACGCCGGAGAAGTTCGTCCAGCACGGTATCGACGACTTCGGCGGGTACGACGCGGTGGTGCTCTGGCACGCGTACCCGGTGATCGGGATCGACTCGCGCAACCAGTTCGACTTCTACCGCGACGTACCGGGTCTGAAGGAACTCGTCGCGGCATTGCATGATCTCGGGCTGAAGGTGTTCTTCGACTACAACCCGTGGGACGTCGGGACTCGCCGTGCCGCGCGTCCAGATGGCGACGAATTCGCTGCCCTGGTAGGGGAGTTCGGCGCCGACGGCGCCTTTCTCGACACGCTGAAGCAGGCCGACCCGGCGTTCACCCGGCCGCTCAAGCGAGCCAATCCGGCGATCGCCTTCGAAGGCGAGTCACGGTTGCCGTTGGCAAGGATCAGTGACCATGCGCTGTCCTGGGCGCAGTGGTTCGCCGATACGCGCGCGCCGGGCGTACTGCGGGCGCACCTGTTCGAGCGCCGGCACATGATGCACCACACCCGTCGCTGGAACCGCGATCACAGCGACGAGCTGCAGTCCGCGTGGGTGAACGGCGTCGGCATCCTGGTCTGGGAGTCGGTGTTCTCGGCCTGGGTCGGCTGGAACGCGCGCGACCGGTCGACGCTGCGCCGGATGGTCGCGGCGCAGAGAGCGTTCTCGCCGATCCTGATCGGTGGCGACTGGATTCCGCTGACCCCGGAGATCCCCGACAAGGCCCGTGAGCACGGCGTCTTCGGGTCGCGCTTCGAGTTGGCCGACATCACCTTCTGGACGCTGATCAACCGCGACGACGAGGACTTCGAGGGCATCGTGCTGCGCTCGGAGGATCAGGTCGGCGACTGGTACGACGTGACGTCAGGTGTACCCATCACTGCGGACGACGACGGGGTGCACCTCGTCGTACCGGGGCGTGGAGTGGCTGGGATCGTGCGGGTCGGGGCGACGGCCGGGCAGGAGTGCCGGGCGACCGCGCGTCGGCTCGGCACGATGTCGCGGCCGCATCTCAAGGACTCGGCGTTCCCGATGTCGCCGGCTGTGCGGGTTGCCGTTCCCGAGGTTTCTGGTGCGTTTGCCGGTGAAGTGGTCGAGGTGCCGGCTGGGGAGCACTCTCTGACGGTTCGGCACCGGCGGCGCGAGACGGGGCTGTATGACCAGGCACCGTACGTGGAGGAGTGGAAGCCGTTGCCTCCACGGCTGCACGACATCCAGACGGTCACGCGGGAGGTCACGCTCTCTGGGGAGTCGGTGGCTGTCCGCGAGGTGAGCAACGCGGAGTACGCGGAGTTCCTGAAAGCGACCGGATACAAGCCGAAAGTGGCCAATCGGTTCCTCGCGCACTGGGTCGACGGCGCGCCCGTCGCGGGTACTGAGGATCAGCCGGTGACGTACGTCGATCTGCCTGACGCTCGCGCCTATGCGGCCTGGCGGGGAGGCCGGCTTCCGACCGAGGACGAATGGCAGGTTGCGGCCGGACTGGACCGGTTCACCCGTTCTGAGCCGCTGGTCTGGAACTTGACCGAGAGCGAGCACCGCGACGGCCGCAGCCGGTTCTGCATCCTCAAGGGCGGCTCGTACTTCGTTGCCGAGGGCTCCGACTGGTACGCCGATGGTGGGCCGCAGGACCCGGAGGTCAGCTTCAAGCTGGTGCTCACCGGTGGCGGGCTGGACCGCTCGGAGACCATTGGTTTCCGGTGCGCGGGATGACGCTGTGAGACCGGCTCCGCTGGAAGGTGTGAGGGTGCTGGAGGCGGCGACGCTGTTCGCGGGGCCGCTGGCGGCGACGTTCCTCGGTGACTTCGGGGCTGACGTGACGAAGATCGAGCACCCGTCTCGGCCCGATGCGGCGCGCGGGCATGGAACGAGCAAGAACGGCGTCGGGTTGTGGTTCAAGACTTTGGGCCGCAACAAGAGGCTGGCGACGCTCGACCTGTCCCAGGGCCGGGAGGTGTTTCTCGAGTTGGTCCGCGCCAACGACGTACTGGTGGAGAACTTCCGGCCGGGGACGTTGGAGCGGTGGGGGCTCGGGCCGGACGTATTGCTGGAGGTCAATCCGCGGTTGGTGATCGCGCGGGTGACTGCCTTTGGTCAGGTCGGTCCGTGGTCGCGCCGGCCGGGGTTCGGGTCGTTGGCTGAGGCAATGAGTGGGTTCGCGGCCGTGACGGGGGAGCCGGACGGGCCGCCGACGTTGCCGCCCTTCGGGCTTGCTGACGGGATCACGGCGCTGGCGACGGCTTACGCAGTACTGGTTGCGTTGAGAGAGCGCGATCAGTCGGGCGCCGGGCAGGTGATCGACATGGCGATCATCGAGCCGATCCTGATGATGCTGGGTGGTGGGATCACGGCGTACCAGCAGACCGGATACGTGCAGCCGCGACTCGGGAACCGTTCGTCGAACAACGCGCCGCGCAACGTGTATCGGACGGCGGATGGTCGGTGGGTCGCCGTTTCGACGAGTTCGCAGAGCATCGCTGAGCGGGTGGTGACGCTGGTCGGTCGGCCCGATCTCGTCGCTGAGCCGTGGTTCGGGAGCGGGCGGGAGCGGGCCGAGCACGCCGACGAGCTGGACGATGCCGTGGGCAACTGGATCGGAGAGCGCTCCCTGGACGAGGTGATGGTCGCCTTCGAGAAGGCCGAGGCCGCGGTCGGGCCGGTGCACGACATCCGCGGGATCGTGGCGGATCCGCAGTACGCCGCGCTGAACACGATCGTCGAGGTGGACGACGAGGAGCTCGGCGGTCCGGTACAGATGCAGAACGTGCTCTTCCGGCTGTCGGAGTCACCGGGATCGATCCGCTGGGCCGGTCGGCCGCACGGAGCTGACACCGACGCGGTGCTGGCCGAGATCGGCGTTTCCCCTGAGCAGTTGGCCGCGTTGCGTGAGGCAGGAGTTGTTTAGGTGCTGACGGCTTTGTATGTACCGGCCAATCGCCCGGACCGGTTTGGGAAGGCTGTTGCCGCCGGCCCTGATCTGGTGGTGTTCGATCTCGAGGACGCCGTACCGGTCGATGACAAGGCGGATGCGCGAGGGTGGGCAGTCGCGTGGATCGCGGCGTTCACCGGGCGGACGCCGGTGGAGGTTCGGGTGAATGCGCCGGGGACGCCGTGGATCGAGGATGATCTGGCGGCGCTGGCCGCCGTACCGGCTGCTCGGGTGCGGGTACCGAAGGTCGAGAGCGCGGACGACGTCCGGTGGGTACTGGATCAGGTGCCTTCGGCAAGGATCACGGCCTTGATCGAGACGCCGTTGGGGCTGGAGCGGGCGTTCGAGATCGCGACGGCTGATCCTCGCGTGGTGGCTGTCGCTTTAGGCGAAGCCGATCTGTCGAGCTCGCTGGGTGTCGACGGGCCGGAAGGTTTGGCGTGGGCGCGCGGGCGGCTGGTGTCGGCCTCGCGAGCGGCCGGGCTCGGGGCGCCGATGATGTCGGTCTATCCGTACGTCGACGACGAGGACGGGCTGCGGCGTACGTCGCTGGACGGCCGCGCGCTCGGCTTCGTCGGGCGGACGGCGATCCACCCACGACAGCTGCCGACGATCGTCGAGTGCTTCACCCCATCGGCGACGCAGGTGGCCGACGCCGCCGCGCTGCTGGCCGCGGTCGAGAAGGCCGGCCTGGCCGAGGGCGGCGTGATCGTCCTCCCCGACGGCCGGATGGTCGACCCCGCCATGCTGGGTCGCGCCCGCGAGATCGTGGAGCTGATGGGGCAGATCGACGTCTGAGGGTTGGGGAATAAGTAAAAGCGTTATGGTTATTTCATGACTACGACGCAGCTGTCCTACGAGGTGCATGTCAGTCCAGGAGCGTTGCGCTCCGGTGAGCAGCGGATGCCGAACGGCGACCGGCTGTACTGGAACCCGCTCTCGACGACGCTGATCTTCGGCGCCGAGGATGCGGTACTGGTCGATCCGCCGTTCCTGAGCGAGCAGATCCAGGAGGTCGGGGACTGGATCGAGCGGTCCGGGAAGCGGTTGACGGCGATCTACGCGACGCATGGGCATGGGGATCACTGGTTTGGTACGGGGGAGTTGGTCAAGCGCTTCCCGGGTGCCGTCGCTTACGCGACGCCGGGGTCGATCGAGATGATGCATCAGCAGGCTGGCGTGGGGCGGGAGCAGTTGTGGGATCGGATCTTCCCGGGTCAGATCCCGGCGACGCCTGTGCTTGCGGTGCCGGTACCGGCGGAGGGCATCCTGCTCGAGGGTGAGGTGCTGGAGGCGATCGAGGTCGGGCATTCGGACACCGACCAGACGACCGTGTTGCATGTGCCGTCGATCGGGTTGGTGGTGGCGGGAGACGTCGCCTACAACGGCATCCATCAGTACATCGTCGAGGGCGGCAACGGCGGGTTCGAGGCGTGGATCGCGGCGCTGGATCAGGTGGCGGAGCTGAGGCCGACCGCGGTCGTGGCCGGCCACAAGAACCGCGAACTGCCGGACGACGCGATCATCCTGCAGCAGACCAAGCAGTATCTTCAGGACGCGAGCCAACTGCTCGCCACCAAGCCGACTCCCCAGGAGTTCTTCGACCAGATGATCGAACGCCACCCGAACCGCCTCAACCCCAGTCCCCTCTGGTACGGCGCCCTGTCGCTGCTCGCCAAATGAGCTCACCCGCCACCGAGCGCTACGCCCTGGACCCCGCACCGGACACCTTGGCCCTGGCGCAGGACCTCCTCAACACCAGAGGAGTAGGAACACAGCCGGATCTGTTGGCTGACCTGCCGAGCGCGACGGCGTGGATCTCGGATGTCGTCCCGGGCGAGGTCACGCTGACTGACGCCGACGTCGAACACCTACGTACGTTCCGCGCGGAACTCCATCGCCTCGTCACACCCGACGTCCCGCCGCCGGAGGCGACGAAGGGGCGGAAGCCGCCGAGCGAAGCGAAGGCCCCGGGGGCGGGCGACGCTCAGCAGAGCACCTCCGCCCCGGCCTCCGGCCCCGACCTCGCCTCCGACCCGGCCTCCGCCTCCGCCTCCGCGTGGAGCGCGGTGGCGGCGGAGTTGGTGTTGGGGGCGGATGGGGTGGTGGAACTGCGGGCCGGTGGGCGCGGAGCGGAGTACGTGATCTCGCGGGTGCTGGCGGAAGTACTGGCCGGGCAGCAGGTTGATACCTGGCGGCGGTTGAAGGCTTGTAAGAATGATCGGTGCCGGGTGGTGTTCTACGACCGGTCGCGGAACAACAGTGGCGTCTGGCATTCCTTGAAGACCTGTGGAAATCCCGCGAACCTGCGGGCCTTCCGCGCCCGGAACAAGGAAACGAGCAGCTAAGGTCGGGAGCATGCTGCCGCGCGTGGTTGATGCTGTGGTGATCGGATCCGGGCCGAACGGGCTGGTGAGCGCGATCGCCCTGGCCGACGCTGGCTGGGACGTACTGATCGTCGAAGCCGCCGACGAGCCGGGCGGGGCCGTGCGATCAACGACCAGCGACGGCTGGGTCAGCGACCGCTTCAGCTCCAGCTATCCACTCGGAGTAGCCTCGCCGGTACTACGCGCGCTCGAGCTCGAGAACTTCGGACTCCGCTGGTCCCACGCCCCGCTCGCGTTGGCGCACCTGATCGACCCCGACGACGAGGACGCGCCCGCGATCCACCCGGATCCGGCCGACACCGCCGCCTCGATCGGCCGCGATCACCCGAAGGACGGCGACACCTGGCTGCGGCTCTACCAGGAGTACACCAGGATCCGCGCGCCTTTCCTGCAGTCGTTGCTCACCTCCTGGCCGCCCGTCGCGCCTGGTCTCCGCCTCGCGCGCAAGCTCGGTTCGGTGGGGGAGCTGGCCCGCTTCGCCCGCTTCATGGCGATGCCGATGCACCGGATGGGCCAGGAACTCTTCGAAGGTGAACGCGGCCGCGCGATCCTGGCCGGCAACGCGTTCCACGCCGACGCCCCGCTCACCGGCAGCGTCAGCGGCACCATGGGCTGGCTGCTGGCGATGCTCGCCCAGGATGTCGGTTTTCCTGTTGCGCAAGGCGGTTCGAGCTCGCTCTCGTCAGCCCTGGTACGCCGGGCCGAGCGCGCCGGCGCCCTCCTCTCCACAGGCACCCCGATCACCTCGATCGACGTCTCGGCCGGCAAGGCGACCGCAGTGCGGACCGCGAGCGGCGAGACGATCTCCGTACGCCGCGCCGTGATCGCCGACGTCTCCGCCCACACCCTGTACGCCGAACTGTTGCCGCCAGCAAGCATCCCGACAGGCCTCCGTCGCGACCTCGAGAACTTCGAGTGGGACTACCCGACGGTCAAACTCAACTACCGCCTCAGCGGCCCGATCCCCTGGCGCGCCCCCCAGGCCCGCGAAGCCGGCGTAGTACACCTCGGCGGTACCGCCGACGACCTCGTCCACGTCAGCGCCGACCTCGACACCGGCCGCTTGCCCACGGCACCTTTCCTGCTGATCGGCCAAACGACCAAGGCCGACCCGTCCCGGTCGCCCGAGGGCACCGAAGCCGTCTGGGCCTACTCACACCTACCCCGCGGCCTACCTGACGACGCCGAAGCCGAAAAGCTGGCCGGCCGGATGGACCGCGCCATCGAACGCCACGCCCCCGGCTTCCTCGACCTGGTCATCGACCGCGACCTGCAACGCCCCAGCGACTTCACCCAAGCCAACGCCTCCCTCGGCCTCGGAGCGCTCGGCGGCGGTACTGCGCAACTCCACCAGCAACTCATCTTCCGCCCCACCGTCGGCCTAGGCAGCCCCCGCACCGTCATCGACGGCCTGTACCTGGGCAGCTCCGCCATCCACCCCGGCCCCGGCGTCCACGGCGCCTGCGGCCACCTGGCAGCCCGAGCCGCCCTCCGCGACGCCTCCCTCCTCGGCCCCCTGACCCGCATCCCCACCACAGCCGCCCTCCGCCACCTCCAACGCTGATGAATTCGGGTGAGCGGGTTGAGGGGTTGTTGCGGGAGTTGGCGCCTCAGGTGCTGGGGTTTTTGGCTCGGCGGCATGGGCAGTTCGATCTGTGTGAGGACGCGGTGCAGGAGGCGTTGCTGGCGGCTGCGACGCAGTGGCCGGCTGACGGCGTACCGGGGAATCCTCGGGGGTGGTTGATCACCGTTGCCACGCGGAAGCTGACCGATCAGTTCCGGAGTGAGAGTGCTCGGCGGCGGCGCGAGGATTCGGTGGCGGCGATGGGTGGCGCAGACGAACTGGTTGCGCCGGGGGCTGATCAGGATCAGGTGCCGGAGTCGGATGACACGTTGACTTTGCTGTTCCTGTGTTGTCATCCGGCGGTGACGCCGGCGTCGCAGGTGGCGTTGACGTTGCGTGCGGTCGGTGGGTTGACGACGACGGAGATCGCGAAGGCGTTCATGGTGCCGGAGGCAACGATGGCGCCGCGGATCAGTCGGGCGAAGAAGAGCATCAAGGCGGCCGGCAGCCGGTTCGTGCTGCCGCCTGCGGAGGAGCGGGCGGATCGCCTGCGCGTAGTACTGCAAGTGCTGTATTTGATCTTCAACGAGGGTTACACGGCCAGCTCTGGACCCGATCTGCAGCGTGTCGAGCTGACCGCCGAGGCGATTCGGTTGGCGCGCATGCTCTATCAGTTGCTGCCGGATGAGGGTGAGGTCGCTGGGTTGCTGGCGCTCATGCTGCTCACCGATGCGCGGCGCGCGGCCCGGACCACGCCGGATGGCAGCCTGATTCCGATCGACGAGCAGGACCGCAGCCTGTGGCTACGCGAGCCGATCGAGGAGGCGTCCGCGCTGGTACTACGCACGCTCGCGCGCGGCGAAGTCGGCTCGTACCAACTCCAGGCGGCGATCGCGGCGATCCACTCCGAGGCGCCGAGCACGGAAGAGACCGACTGGAACCAGATCCTCGCGCTCTACCTGCTGCTGGAGAAGGTCGCGCCAAACCCGATGGTGACGCTCAATCGCGCGATCGCGCTCTCCCAGGTCGAGGGCCCACAGGCTGGGTTGGACCTGCTCGGCACGCTCGACGACGACCACCGGATGACGGACAGCCACCGGCTGGACGCCGTACGGGCGCATCTGCTCGAACGCCTCGGGAGGGTGGCTGAGGCGCGCGACCACTACCTGGCGGCCGCACGTCGGACGACGTCCCTGCCGGAGCAGCGCTACCTCACCGCCAAAGCCGCCCAGATCGCCGACAACTCCTGAATCAGCTCCTGTCCCGATCGACAGGACATGGTCGCCGCACGGGTAGTGCACGTCAGCCTGCTGGGCTGATTTGTGTACGGCGTCTCGCGGTGCACTACCTGTCGATCGGGACAGGTGTGGCGCGTTGGATCACGTGACTTGGGTTGTAACTTCGGTTTACAGTTGGCGCATGGCCATCCAGCAGAGTGCGAAGCCCGGGCGCAGGCGGGATCCGATCGGAGTCGGGGTCGCGCTGCTGAACCGGCTGGCGAAGTCCCAGGTGATCGATCGGTTCGGGTGGCGCAAGCAGACCGAGCGGGTGGTGTTCGAGGCGACCAAGACCGGATTCCGGACGGCTGGGGCGCTGACGCGGAGTTTCGTGGCGGCGTCGAAGCTGGCCAAGCCGTCGCGGTTGCCCGCAGCGAAGGGGACCGGGCGGTTCGACCTGACGCCGACCGAGGATCAGCAGATGGTCGTCGGGGTGGTGACTGAGTACGCCGCTGAGGTGCTGCGACCCGCTGCGGCCGAGGCCGATGTTGCCGGCGCGACGGATGCCAAGGTGCTCGCTCAGTCGGCTGAGCTCGGGTTGAGCCTGATCGAAGTACCGGAAGAACTCGGTGGGATCGTCAGCGAGCGGTCGGCGATGACCGGCGTACTGGTGGCCGAAGCGATGGCGCATGGTGACATGGGTCAGGCGGTCGCGTGTCTGGCGCCGGCCGCGGTCAGCACCGCGATTTCGTTGTGGGGTGACGAGACGCAGCAGGCGACGTACCTGCCGGCCTTCACGGGTGGGTCGGTACCGGCCGCCGCGCTGGCGATCGTCGAGCCGCGGGCGTTGTTCGATCCTTTTGCGTTGAAGACCAGGGCGACCAGGCAACGAACTGGGCATTTGCTCAACGGGGTCAAGTCGTTGGTGCCGCGGGGTGCTGAGGCTGAGGTGTTCGTGATCGCGGCTCAGCTGGAGGATCAGGGGCCGGCGCTGTTCCTGGTCGAGTCCGAGCATCCGGGCGTGACGATCGAGGCCGAGCCGTCGATGGGGTTGCGGGCGGCCTCGCTGAGTCGGGTGTTGCTGGACGACGTACCGGCTGTGCAGTTGGGGACGCTCTCGGACTATGCGGAGTGCGTGCGGCTGTCACGGTTGGGATGGTGTGCGCTTTCGCTCGGTACTGCGAAGGCGGTGCTCGACTACGTCACGCCGTACGTGAACGAGCGGACTGCTTTTGGTGAGCCGATCAGTCATCGGCAGTCGGTGGCCTTCATGGTGGCGAACATCGCGATCGAGCTCGAGGGGATGCGGCTGGTGACGTACCGGGCCGGATCGCGTGCTGAGCAAGGGCTTCCGTTCGCGCGCGAGGTGGCGCTGGCGCGGCGGTTGTGCACCGAGAACGGGATGCAGATCGGGACCGACGGGGTGCAGTTGCTCGGCGGGCACGGGTTTGTGAAGGAGCATCCGGTGGAGCGGTGGTACCGCGACTTGCGGGCCGTCGGCGTGATGGAAGGTGCGGTGCTGGTCTGATGATCAACCTCGAGACGCCGCGGAAGTTCCGCGCCTTCGTCCACCAGGCGCATCAGGTCGCGGCGGAGATGTTGCGGCCGAATTCGCGTCAGTACGACCTGGCCGAGCACGCGTACCCGAAGGAACTCGACATGCTCGCGGCGATGGTCGACGGGTTGGGGGCGTCCGGTACTGGGTCGGGAGCTGGGGCCGGCGGCGTACGGCGTACCTCGGTTGCTGAAGATGACGACGGCAAGGTGAAGAACGGGTCGAACCTGTCATCGGTGCTGTCCGTGATGGAGATGTGCTGGGGCGATGTCGGGCTGCTGTTGTCGATGCCGCGGCAGGGTCTTGGCAACTCGGCGATCGCTTCGGTGGCGTCGGATGAGCAGCTGCGGCGGTTCGACGGCGTGTGGGCCGGGATGGCGATCACGGAGCCGGAGTGCGGCTCTGACTCAGCGAGCATCCAGACGACGGCACGGCTCGACGGCGATGCGTACGTGATCAACGGCGAGAAGATCTTCGTCACCGCGGGCGGCCGCTGCGACGCCGTAGTCGTGTGGGCGACGCTCGACAAGTCTGTTGGACGAGCTGCCATCAAATCCTTCGTCGTCTTCAAGGACACCCCCGGGATGACGGTCGAGCGACTCGAACACAAACTCGGCATCCGCTCCTCGGACACCGCCACCATCCGCTTCGACAACTGCCGTGTCCCAGCCGCCAACCTGCTCGGTACCCCCGAGATCGACGCAGACAAAGGCTTCGCCGGCGTCATGCAAACCTTCGACAACACCCGCCCCCTCGTCGCCGCGATGGCCGTCGGCTGCGCCCGCGCCTCGTTGGAGGTCACCCGCTCACTGTTGTCGGATGCCGGCGTCGAGGTCGACTACGACCGCCCGATCCACCTGCAGCCGGCCGCCGCAGCGTCGTACCTCCAAATGGAAGCCGACTGGGAAGCCGCCTACCTCCTCACCCTCCAAGCCGCCTGGATGGCAGACAACTCTCAACCCAACTCCCTCCAAGCCTCCATGGCCAAAGCCAAAGCCGGCTGTACCGCCAACGACATCACCCTCCGCTGCGTAGAACTAGCGGGAAGCATCGGCTACTCCGAACACGAACTCCTCGAAAAGTGGGCGAGAGACTCCAAAATCCTCGACATCTTCGAAGGCACCCAACAAATCCAACAACTAATCATCGCCCGCCGCCTCCTCGGCAAAACCTCCGCCGAACTCAAGTAGCCAAGGGAAAACCCCACGCTGCCTCGCCGCTCGCTCCTGCGTCGCTCCCCACTCGGCGCTCCCACCCACCCCAGTTGTGCGCTCCTTCGTCGCGCGAACCGAGAGTAGGCACTCGAGTCGCTGAGGCCGGCCATCTCGCGTGCACCCGCGATGGGCGGTGGCGGCTTCTCGATGGAGCCGGTGGGCATCCCCGGGCGTGGTCTGTTAGCTGATTCACGGCGCCCCGGCACGACTCGTCACGCGGGCGATGGAGGTACCCCAAGCCCTGCCTTTCGAGCGTTGGCCAGGTGGACGTCCGGCGGAACTCGAGTAGGAGCTCGCGCTGTTTCGCAGGTTGCTGTTGCGTCGTGTGGAGGATGCTGTTTGGTTTTAGGGGGTGTCCTGGTTGGCTGGGCGTAGGTCGGATTGGGGGATCCAGGTGATGTGGCCGTTGCGGTCTCGGACTCGGCCGAACCATTGGCCGTTGTCGCGGATCCAGGCGTCCAGGTCGCCTCGTTCCCAGGCGACCAGGCAGTCGACGGGCTGGGGTGGGTCGACGGTGCGGATGTGGTCGGGTGGGCGGGGGCCGTCGGCGTTGAATTGCAGGTCGAGGTCTGTTTTGGTCTGCTCGGCGGTGGCCAGGTCGAGGTTGGTCACCCGCCAGCTGTTGACCGTGTTGTCCCACACGCCGAACGTGCCGCTGCCATCGTCGGAGAGGCGCACCGTGAATCGTCCAAGCATGGTGTCTACGGTAGCTTATCTTCGAACATATGTTCTAGTGTTAGGAGACGATCGCGAATGACCGAACGTGCGGCGAGCGGGACGCGGCGGAATGTGGCGGGGCTGGTGGTGACCGATCATGTGCTGTCCCTGCCACTGGACCACGGCGACACCGCAGGCGAGACGATCGAGGTTTTCGGTCGGGAGGTGGCGGCGCCGGACGGGCTCGATCGGCCTGTCCTGGTGTTCTTGCAGGGCGGTCCCGGTCATGAAGCGCCCAGGCCGGTCGGCTGGCCCGCGGCGCCCTCTTGGTTGCATCGGGCGCTGCGTGACTACCGCGTACTGATGCTGGATCAACGCGGTACCGGCTTGTCCACCCCGTACGGCGCTCCCGGTGCCGACCCACGTGCGGACGCGAGGCGGTTGAGCAACTTCCGGGCGGACGCCATCGTCCAGGACGCGGAGGCATTCCGGCAGCATCTGGGTCTGGATCGGTGGAGCGTCCTGGGGCAGTCGTTCGGTGGCTACTGCGGTCTGCGGTACCTCAGCGTCGCGCCTGATTCGCTCAACGAGGTGATCTTCACCGGGGGCCTGCCGCCGGTCGGCCGTCCCGCCGACGACGTGTATGCCACGACCTTCGCCAGCATGCGAATGCTCAACGAGCGTTACCACCGGCGCTTCCCCGGCGATCGGGAACGGCTGGCGCGGCTGCTGGACCTCTGCGATGCCGGCGAGATCGTCGATCCCTTCGGCCACGCCGTCAGCAGGCGGCTCGCGCGCACGATCGGACATCCACTCGGGATGGACGGCGGCGCCGAGGCTCTCCATTACCTGCTCGAGCGTGACCCGCGTTCACCCGCGTTCACTCATGACCTGCTGGCCATGCTGCCGTTCAACGCACGCAACCCGCTCTACGCCGTGCTGCACGAGTCGAGCTATTCCGATGGCGGCGCGACTCGATGGTCGGCGCAGCGGACCCAGCCCGACGACTTCCAGGGCGACTCCCTGCTGCTGACCGGCGAGCACATCTACCCCTGGTACTTCGAGGACGCGGCCGAGCTGCGCCCGTACCGTGAGGTCGCAGCTGTCCTGGCCGAGGAGGATTGGCCTCAGCTGTACGACGCGGACGTGCTCTCGCGCTGCGAGGTGCCCAGTGCGGCGGTCGTGTACGTCGACGACCCGTATGTGGACATGACGTACTCGCTGGAAACCGCCCGGCTGATCCCGTCGCTGAAGACCTGGGTCACCAACGAGTACCTGCACAGCGGCCTGAGAACCGGCGGCGGACAACTGCTGGACCGCCTGATCAAGCTCGCCAAGGGCGAACTCTGAGCCGCCCCGACCGCCGGATCCGCAAGCTTCCGGGGTGGTGGTCTAGGCCGATGTGATACTGCGATGGTGAAGATCAAGGATGAGCCGCTCGGTGATCTCGAGGCCGTGTTGGCGGACATCGTGGACGTGCCGGACTGGCGCGCGATGTGGGGGCCGGGCGGTGGGGGTGAGGCGGCGCTGCGCGAGTTGCGGGAGCGGGTGCAGCGAGCCGCCGGCTGGAGTTCTGAGGCGGTTACTGGGGCTGTGGATGTGCGGCAGGCCGGGTGGTCGTTCACGACCAAGCGCGGGTCGTTGGTTGTTGTGGGGGGCGAGCGGGCGTCGTTCGATACGAGTCGGGGTGGGTGGGCGGCGTACCGGTTGACGGCGCAGGACTACCCCGAGGCCGTGCGGATTGTGCGGGAGCGGCAGTGGCCTCGGTATCTGGAGTTGGTACGGCGGTATCTGGGCGAGCCTGGGTATGTCGGGGCTTGTGTGGATCCGGACTTTCCGAGTGCGCGGTGGCGGGATGAGTACGACCCGCGCAGCGCCGGGTATCTGGCGGTCTGGGAGCGGCCTGGGCTGGAGTTTCATCTGTATGCGGCGCATGCGGGGCTGGAGTTCGACCCGAAGCATCCGGCGATGAGTGTGCAGCAGTTGGTGCGGCGGGGCGCTGACTAGTGATGGGGTCGCTGGGTGTCGTTCTCGATGTGCTTGATGATGAGCACTTCGAGCGGGCCCGTGCGACTCATACAGGACGAGCTCCTGCTCCGCAGAGCGTTGCGGAGAGCGAGGTGTTGTTCGAGGCGGCGCGGCTGGAGTTGGTCGCCCGCGGCGTACCGCTGGAGTCTCAGCACGATCTGGCCCACTGGCTCGCGGATGGTGTCGAGGCGACGCGGCGGGGTGAGCGCTGGTTCGATGTCGACGCCGGCCCGGACCGTACCCGGTTGTTCTGGGCTGGGCCGACGCTCGATCCGGCGACGGGGGATCCGGTCCGTACTGACGACGGCGAGCTGAGCAACATGCAGGTGGCCGAGATGCTCGCGAGCGAGAACCCGGACATCGTCTTGCTGGAGAGCACCACCGATGGCGGCACGATCGAGCGGATGCAGTTGTGGTCCGATGTGTCGCCGGATCATCTGCGGGCGTTGCGCAGTGAGGATCCCGAGCTGGACGCCCGAATCCGGGTGATGGAGGAGGCCCGACCCAGCGACGGTTATGCATTTCAGCGCGAGGTCTGGTCCTGTATGTCGGCGCAGTACGCCCGGGACACGGCCGCAGCGATGGAGGCCAACCCGGAACTCGAGACCGGCGTCATCTGTCAGCAGCCGTGGCGGGACACCGAGTACTACGCAGTTGAGTATCCAGAGCTACGCCCGCACGGCGACCGTGTCTGGTACACCACCCAGGTCCGCACTCCTGGCGAGCAAGGCACCTTCAACCCGACCCCGGGCCCGATGACCGACCAGGCCCTGAGCGCCGCCGGGCGGGGCATGGACACCTTGCCACCTGCCAAGGACCCCTTCCCGGCGTTGCGGTCGGTCGATCCCGAGGTCGATCACCTGCGCGCGGTACTCGCCACGAACGCCGACGCCCGGGGCGCCGTGACGAAACCACCATCCACACCGGCCTCACTCCACCGGCCAACGACCCCCTCAGCCCCCGACCGCACACTGGACCGCTGACTCAGCTGACCCAGGGACGCCTACTCGCCGGCCTCCTGCTGGAGCTTCTTCTGCAGGTCGTCCTTGGCGAGTGACGAGACGCCGGAGATGTCCGCGTTGCGCGCCTGCTGGAGGAGCTCGTCGCGAGTGATGTCGTCGGGCTGGTCACCGAGGTGTTCCTTGCGGCTGGCCGCGAAGGCTTCGCCCAGTTCGAGGAGGCGCTCCTGGCTGAGGTTGGCGCGCATACCGGGAAGGACCTTGGTCTCTTCCTCTTCGACATGGTGGGTGACGGCGTCGACGAGGTTCTGGAGCGCCTTGTCGAAGGCCGCGGAGTCCGGATCGGTGGCAGCCAGTTCGGCGAGCAGCTGGTCTGCTTCGATGTGCTCTTCCTGGCTGTGCGCGACGTCATCGGCCTCGTCGGCTTCGGCGGCGGCTGCCGGGTAGACGGCGGACTCCTCGGCGCGGCTGTGTGCCGACAGCAGGGTCGTGAGCACAGGTACCAGGCCCTTGCGCTTGTCCGGGTTGTTCTTCAGCTCGTCGAACAACCGCTCGACCTCGCGGTGGTCCTGCATGATCAGATCGACGACATCGGCAGCCATGCCACTATCCCTTCACCCGGCCGCGCACCCGTCAGCGCGACTCCGCAGCGCCGGTACCCGACGGCAAACCGGGTGCCGCCGCGACAGACGCATGAGTTCTGGGTGATGGGGGTACGGAGGGGGTGCTGCTGACCGTGGTCTGGAGAAAGGCCACGCCGTGACGGAACTTGTCGCGAGGTCAAAATGGTGTTTTCTGTCAGTTCGGTGCCCACGCAGTGCTACTCCGCCAGCGATCGCGCAGCGCGCGAGTCGGCGACGCAGGAGTTGTTCGAGCGGCGGGAGCGTAGTACCGACGAAACCGTGCGGCAGGAGCTGCTCGAGTCGATCGTCGAGTTGAACATCGAGATCGCCCGGGGGATCTCGCGGCGGTTCCGGCACAAGGGCCCGGATGAGGAGGATCTGGAGCAGGTCGCCTATCTGGGGTTGGTGAAGGCGGCGCACGGGTATCGGCGGGCGGCGGATACGCCGTTCATCGGTTATGCGATCCCGACAATTCGGGGCGAGGTGAAGCGGTACTTCCGTGACTGCGCGTGGACGGTGCGGATCCCGCGCCGGCTGCAGGAGTTGCAGGGGATGATCGCGGCGAAGCTGCCGGATCTGGAGCAGGAGCTGGGTCGCGAGCCGAATTCGGCCGAGATCGCCGAGCGGCTGGGGGTCGAGGTCGAGGAGATCGACCGGGCGAGGGCCGCTCGTGGTTGTTTCAGGGTGCTGTCGCTGGATCGGCCGGAAACGGATGCCGGCCTGCCGCTGGCCGATGTGGTGGCGGACGAGGACGACCGGGCGCTGGATCAGTTGGAGGCGATCGAGGTGCTCCGGCCGGTTCTGGCGGACCTGTGTGATCGGGATCGGGAGATCCTGCAGTTGCGGTTCGTGGAGGGGCTGACGCAGACCGACATCGGTACCGAGATCGGTGTCAGCCAGATGCAGGTGTCCCGCCTGCTCCGCCAGATCCTCGACGATCTCAGAGACAGGCTCGCCCCCTTGCCGTCAGCCGCTTGATGGGTCCGATTGGGTTCGGAGCGGTCTACGCGGGTACCTGCGATCTATGGATGACACCAAGCTTCTGGAGGCAGCGCGGCGGCTGTCGGAGTCGCTGACTGCGGGCGACCTGGACCACACGCTCGGTCGCATCACGGCTGCGGCGGTCGAGGTGCTTCCGGAGGTGGAGTACGCGAGCATCACGGTGAAGCACAGCGACGGCCGGCTGGAGACCGCCGCGCCGACCGACGACTTGATCTTGGGTCTGGATGCTGCGCAGTACCAGCTCCAGGAAGGCCCCTGCTACGAGGCTGCGACCGACAGCGTGCACGTCCTGTCGCCGGACCTTGCGTCCGACCCGCGCTTTCCCCGGTACGCCGCAACCGCGGTTGCCGCCGGGATCTCCGCCCAGGCGGGCCTCCGTCTCTTCGACGCACCCAAATCGCAAGGGGCGCTGAATCTGTACTCGACGACGGTCGGCTCGTTCGAGGATCTCGGCGCGATCGGGGCGCTGTTCACGCATCAGTCGGCGCTGGCGATCGACTATGCGCGCGAGATCGGCAACCTGCAGGACGCGCTGCGGACCCGGCGGACGATCGGCCAGGCGATCGGCATCCTGATGGAGCGCTACACGCTGACGGATCAGCGCGCCTTCGCCTTCCTGACCCGGTTGTCCCAGCACCGCAACGTCAAGCTCAACCGGATCTCCGAGGAACTCGTAGCCGACACCGAACGCCTCGGCGAAGACCGCCTCAAGAAGGACTGACCCGCAGCCTGTCGAGCGTCGACAGAAGGTCTGTTTCATCGCCCTGGACCTCGACCAACTTGTCGCGACTGGTCGCGCCCCGCACCAGAGTCACACCCGACGGCCGTACTCCGAACGCCGCCGCGACCGCCTGGAGTACAGCCTCCGTCGCCTGGCCCTCCGTCGCCTGGCCCTCCACCGCCCGGGCGGAGACCGCGACCACCAAGGCGGGGCCGGCCGGGCCGTCGTACCGGCCGCCGACGACGGTCCGGGAAGCTCCCGGTTTGACCCGGAGCAGGATTCGCATGGCCAAAGTCTGGATGACGCCATGGTGGGTTTCCAACCAGGGGACGGGTGGGTGCGTCTTACCTGCGTCGGGAGGTATCGAGCGAAGGGGGAGATGTGATGCGGGCTTGGCGAGTGGGCGCGGCTGTCTTGGGGGCGGCTGGGATGGCGTTGGGGGTTGCGTTGCCGGCCGGGGCGACGCCTGGGACGGTTGTTGCTGGCAGCATGTGCAGGGGATGGTTTACGCGCAGCGGATGCTGGCGTGTGTCTCGCCGGACTACTGCGGTGGAGTGGTGTCGGTTCCGCGGGCGTGGCGGCAGGCGAAGACGGGTAAGTGGCAAGACCGGTTTGTGGATCCGTCGGCGGCTCGGTTGATTCGGTTCGACATCGATCAGCGGCGCAAGATCACGCCTGCTGCGGCGATGAAGAAGCGGGAGGCTGCCCTTCGCGGCACGTCGGGACTGCGGATCCTCGGGAGGGCTACGGACACGCTGACGACCGCCCGTGGTGGGAAAGTCGCCGTGGCGACGCTCGTGTACAGCTATCGCTCCGGAGGTACGACGCGCTGGGTGGCGAACCGCTTTGTGAGTCTGTACGGCATTCCGGATCAGGCGGTTGAGATCACGGTCGCCGGGCGGCTCACTGATCGTGCCGTACTCACTACAACTCTGGCCAAGGCGACCAGGACGTTCACCTTGGTGGGCTGAGGTGGAACAGCCTTATTTGTAACGGGAACAGTGGCCTGGATGGTGCATCATGGGGGGATGCCCATCCAGGAAGGTTTTCGGAACGAGCGGATTGTCGTAGTGCCCCGGCCGCTTGTTACGGGGGCCTTGGGGCGGCCGGTGACGCGGCGGTTGCTGGTGACGGTGGCGGGGTACTTTCCGATGGCCCGCGGACATCGGATGCAGCGGCCGCGGGGGATCGACGAGACGATCGTGATCGTCTGTGCGGCGGGGACGGGATGGGCTCGGGTCGGGGATGCGACCCACCGGATCGGGTCGCAGACGGCGTTGATCATTCCTCGGGGGGTGCCGCACACCTATGGGTCGGACGAGAACAGTCCCTGGTCGATCTGGTGGTGTCATCTGTCGGGGAGTGACGTCGCGGAGCTGGTCGAGACGCTCGAGGTTTCGGCCGCGCGGCCGATCGTGCCGATTCGGCGGATGGAGCGGGCGGTGGCGTTGCTGGACGAGATTGTCTCGAGTCTCGAGCGGGGGCAGTCGCCCGCCTGGTTGATCGGTACCGCGGGTGCGGCGTGGAAACTGCTGACCCAGATCAATGTCGACCGGGTGATGCCCGCCGACGGGGATCCGTTGCAGCGGGCAATGAGTTATCTGGCGGACCGGCTGGACAGCAGCGTGAAGGTTCCGGAGCTGGCGAAGCTGGTCGGGGTTTCGCCGTCGCATCTGAGCGCGCTCTTCCGCAAGGTCACCGGCGGGGGAGTACTGGCGCACCACCAGAGTCTCCGGATGGCTCGCGCGCGGCAGTTGCTCGACGGCTCGCCGGCGACGGTCGCGAGCATCGCCGACGAGCTGGGGTACTCCGATCCGCTCTATTTCTCGCGTCAGTTCAGCCGCTTCCACGGAATGAGCCCGACCCAGTTCCGCCGGCGCGACGCGGTCTGATCCGTCAGCCTTTCAGGCCGCTGTTGGCGATACCGGCGAAGAACTGCCGCTGCAACACGATGAAGACGACCACCAACGGCAGGGTGCAGATCAGCGCGCCCGCCATCAGGGTGGGGTAGTCGGTGCCGAACTGTCCCTGCAGGCTGGCGAGTCCGACCGGCAATGGCCTGGCGTCGCCGGCCGGGGCGACGATCAGCGGCCAGAGCAGGTCGTTCCAGGAGTACAGGGAGGTCAGTACGGCGAGAGCGGCGATCATCGATCGTGCCATCGGCAACATCACGCTCCAGAAGGTCCGGAAGGTGCCCGCGCCGTCGAGCCGGGCAGCCTCCTCGTAGTCCTTCGGCATCGTCAGGAAGGCCTGTCGCATCAGGAAGGTCCCGAAGGCCGAGAAGATGCCGGGGATGGCCAGCGCGGGCACCGTGTCGAGCAGCCCGAGTCCCTTCATGATGTCGAACTGGCCAAGCAGGAACAGCTGGCTCGGCACCATCAGCATCAGCATGAAGCACGCGAACAGGGTCCTGCGGCCGGGGAAGTTGAGCCGCGCGAAGGCGTACCCGGCGAGGGCCGCCACGAAGACCTGACCGACGACTCGCAGGATGAGCGAGACCGCCGAGACGGTGAACTGCGCCCAGAACGGCGTGACGTGGAAGAAGCTGCGGTAGCCCTTGGCCGTCGGATCCGACGGGAACAGCGTCGGTGGCAGCGACGCGACCTCGTTGCTGGTCTTGAAGGAGGTCAGGATCTCCCAGACGAACGGGACGACCATGAGGACCACGGCGATGATCAGGACGACGTGCAGGCGCCACTGTCCGCGACGGCTAGTCATAGACGACCCACTTCTTCTGGAGACTGAACTGAATCGCGGTCACGATCATGATGATCACCAGCAGCACGATCGCGATCGCCGCGGCATAGCCCTGCTTGAACTGCACGAAAGCCGCTTCGTAGAACAGGTACACGATGGTCTTCGAGCCACTCAGCGCGGTGTTGTTGATGCTGCCGAGCATGATGAAGACGAGGTCGAACATCTGCAGCGCCGAGATCGTCGTCAGAATGGTGACGAAGAAGATGCTCGGGCTGAGCAGCGGCAGCGTGATCGAGAAGAACTGCCGCACCCGGTTCGCACCATCGAGCGCTGATGCCTCGTAGAGGTCGGCCGGAATGTTCTGCAGCCCGGCGCCCAGGATGATCAGGTTCACGCCGAGGCCCATCCAGATACCGACCACGGCGAAGGCATAGACAGCGAACCGGTCATCCGCCACCCAGTACTCGCCGGGAATGCCGAACAGCGACAACACGTAGTTCAGCAGCCCGAAATCGCCGTTCAGAATGAAGCGCCAGACCATTCCCACCGCGACCGGCAGCGTCACCACCGGCAGGAAGAACAGCACCCGGTAGATTCCCCGGCCACGCGAGACCTGCTGGATCAAGGCAGCGAAGACGACCGCCAACGGGATACCCAGCAAAACGATCACGGTGTACTTCGCCGAGTTGCCCAGCGCACTCCAGAAATCAGCGTCGGAGAGCAGTTTCGAGTAGTTGTCGACCCCGTTGAACTTGCTCGGGCCGAAGACCGGGACCTTCCGGAAGCTCTTCAGGAAGGTCGCGACGAACGGCCAGAGGTACAGGGCGGCCAAGCCGATGAACGCCGGAGCGATCATGGCGAAGGCCGCCCAGTCGGTACGCTTCCTCATCCGTTCTCGGCCAGTACTTTGTCGATGGCATCGGCGTACTGCGCGGTCGCGTCGGCGACCGACGTCTTGCCGTCCCACGCGGGCGTCAGGTACTTCGCCTGCAGCCCCTGCCACTCCGCGGCGTTACCCTGCACCGGCAGCGGCACCGAGTACGCCTTGGCGTCGATGAACGTCTGCAGGTTCTTGAACTCGGGCATCGCGTTCATCCACGTCTTCTCAGTGCCCTTGTACGCCGGCAGCACGGCACCCGACTTGGCCTGGATGTTGGCCGCCTCCTCGCCACTGGCGAAGAGCAGGAACTTCTTCGTCTCCTCGGGGTGCTTGGTCCCGGCGTACCCGACGTTCTCGATCCCGCTGGTCACGGTGGCCTGCTTCACGCCGGTCGGCAGCGGCGCGACGTCGACCTTGGCGCGGATCGCCTTGTTGTCGTAGAGCTTGAGCGCCCAGTACGCACCCGAGACGTACATCGCGACCTTGCCCTGCTCGAACATCGTCTCGCCCTCGGTGTCCGACAGTTGCTGCAGCGTCGGCGACGACTTGTCGGCCTGCAGGTCGGTCCAGAACTTGATGCCCGCCTGGGCTTCGGGGCTGTCGATGGCAGCGGTCTTGCCGTCGTCGGAGATCACTTTGCCGCCGGCCTGGAAGATCGAGTTGTAGTACCCGCCCTGGTAGTCGAGCGGCGCGGCCACACCCCAGGTCCCGCCGGCCGGGTCGGTCAGCTTCTTCGCCGTCTCACGGAAGTCGGCCCAGGTCCAGTCTGCCTTCGGGTAGGCGACGCCGGCCTTGTCGAACATCGCCTTGTTGTACCAGACGGCATTCGTGTCGACGTCCTTCGGCAGACCGTAGAGCTTGCCGTCGCCCTGGTCGTACAGGTCGAGCACGGCCTTGGGGTAATTGCCAAGGTCAACGTTCTCCTGCTTGACGGTGTCCGTGATGTCGAGCAGCTGGTTCCCGGCCGCGTACGGCCTGATCTGCTGCGCCAGCATCCAGAAAGCGTCCGGCGCCGTCCCGCCCGCGGCACCGGTCTGCAGAGTGGACCAGAACTCCGGGTACGGCCGCTCCTGGATCTTCACCGTGATGTTCGGGTTCGCTTTGGTGAAGGCAGTGGCGATCTCCTGCATGGCGGGGGTCTGGGTGCCGGCCCAGATGCCATAGGTGATGGTGACCGGCCCGTCGGAGCTCGACTTCTCCCCGCCGCCGCCCGAACAACCGGCGAGCAGCGCCGCCACGACCGCGATCGACAGCAACGACTTCCTGTTCATTTCTTTCCTTTCGTCACGATGAAGCGGGCCGAAGCCCAGTCCACGTGTGCTGGAGGGTCGCCGGCGGCGACCTCTCGGGTGGACAAGGTGACAACGCGAACGCCGGAGACATCGACCTCGATGTCGACGGCGGTGTTTCCCGCTTCCAGTACGACGGAACTCAGCTCCCGGCCGTCGCCGCTCACCACGGCGCGGCTACGCGTCTGCGGTGTCTCGTCGTCGATTCCGACGGTGGCGATGAATCGTCCGGCGTGGCCGCCGAAGTACAGGTCGACCGACGACGGCGTCGACACTCCGAGGCCGTCGGCGAAGTGCACGCCGGCGACGCGCATCGGCGACCCGTCGGCCGGATTGCCGCCGCCGTTGCTCATGTCGCGCTCGACCGGGCCGCTCTCGTTCTGAAAAGCCAGCATGGGGAGCGCCGAGAGACGGTGTACGCCGGCCACGAGCGGCACGACGACTCGCGAATGGGCGATTGCCGGAGGCATCGAGCTGGACTCGGCGGTGACGATGCCCTGAGCACCCGGCATCAGGTCGCCCGGAGCCTGGATCCGCCAACTTCCGTCGCCGAGCGGCTCGGCGCTCCAGCCAGGCGCAACACGCACCCGCGCATCGGCGCTCGTGGTCACCACAGCGGTGTTGTCGTCGTCGAGTACGGCGAGCGCGGGCTCGACCGTCGGCGCATCCACCACAGCCCGCGGAGTCGACCGGAAGAGCTCGCCGTCGGAGACGATCGCCACGAAGCCGCCGTTGTTGGCCAGCGAGACCTCGAAAGAATGACCTGACACTGTACGTTCGGCCAACCCGGTGTCGTCGGCTGCGTCCTCGACGAGCCAGGCGACCGGATCCACCAGCCCGAGCTTGCTCAGATCAACGGTCACAACTCGTGCGTCACCCACGGCGATGCAGCCGATGAACCAGCGATCGCCGGACCGGCGCGCCATCACAGCCTCGGTGTCGGGCGTCCCCGCGAGCAGGACCGTCTCGTCCCACACCGGCGCGAGTTCGGCCAGGAACCGCGCGGCGAGCGGTCGCTCGACATAAGCGGTGACGTCATCGGCGAAATGCGTGATCCCACACTCGAACACCACGCTCAGCGCGAGTTCGTGACAGTCGCTGGTGACCCGATCCGCGGCTGAGAACGCCACCGGCGTGTAGTCCATCGCCCCGACCACATTGCGCGTGAACGGCAGGATGACATTGTGCTCAGCCGTCAACGGAGTGTCGTTGTAGAACACGTAGTACTCCGAACCGCGAACCGCCTCGTACCCGATCACCTGCGGCCAGGTCCGGGCCCAGCCCCGCGGAATCACCGAGCCGTGGAAGTTCACCATCAGACCCAACCGAGCGGTCTCCTGCAGCACGGAGTCGTACCAGCGGTAGCGGTCCTTCGACTCCGACTCCATGAAGTCGACCTTGATGCCGGCCACGCCCCACGAACGCCACAGCGCCAGCCGACCGAGCTTGTCCGGCCCGTCGAGGTCGTGCCAAACGGTCCACAGGTGCACCTGGATTCCGCGCAAGCTCGCGTAGGAGACGATCTCCGGAACCCAGGTCTCCTCCCACCCGCAGTCGATCAGCAGGTGCTCCCAGGAGAGCTCCGCCGCGACGTCCACGAATCGCTTCTGCTGCTCGAGTTGCGCGCCGGAGTAGAAGTCGGACCACCACGACCACGCGGCACGGCCGGGTCTGATCCAGTCAGCGGCGGCGAGCTCCGGCCGTACCGGGGAAGCCAGCTCGTCGACGAACAGGGA
The DNA here is from genome assembly GCF_040681515.1 of Kribbella sp. NPDC051718. Taxonomy (NCBI): domain Bacteria; kingdom Bacillati; phylum Actinomycetota; class Actinomycetes; order Propionibacteriales; family Kribbellaceae; genus Kribbella; species Kribbella sp. NPDC051718. Next base: position 80,944 of record NZ_JBFAYZ010000009.1, read on the forward strand.
CTCCACGACGTCGGCGAGCGAGCCGATGATGAACACCCGCCACGGCGTGACGTCGCCGCGGGCGATCTCGACGGCCGGGTCGGCCAGTTCGAAGCCGAGCGTCGTGCCTGAGATCGCCGCGTGGGCGCCTGAATAGCGGCCGTCGATGTCCGACTCCGAGACCAGCAGATAGTCGTCGCGCGACTGAGCGAGGAGCGGGAGCCCGTATGCGCCGGGGGCGAGGTCGGAGAGGGCGACACCGACCCGCGGTGTTTCGTACCAGGTCTGGTAGTCGAGCACCCATGCCCGGGTGAACAGTTCGAGCTCGACGCTGGTGTGGTCCGAGGTGACGTTGGCGAGGCCCTGCAGGTCGGGGATCGCATACCGCACGGCGACTCCGTCGGGGCTGACCCGGATGCGGATCGTCCAATCGCGCTCGGTCCCCAGGTGGTGCAGGTCGACCCGCAGCTCCCGGTGGTCGACGAGGTGATCGCCGCGTGCCTTGCCGGCGACGGCGAACCACTCTTCGACGACCGGGAACTCCGCCGCACGGACGAGCGCCGACCCCGAGCCGAGGTCGGCGCCGTCGATGCTGATGCCCAGAGCAACTACTGCGAGTGGCCGCTCCGATCGCGTCAGTGTCAGGCTGATGGATGATTCGCCGACTGTCAGCGCCGCCGTGACAGCACCGTTGCCGGCGATCATTTCCCCACTCAGCTTGTTGATCACGAGCGCAACCCTAGTGATCGGCGGCACCCGCGAACATGGTTGTTCGGCGTCAGGGTATGGACGATTCGACGGATCAGCGGATGACGCTGAGCCTGTCGATGCCGACCGCCGCCGAGGAGGCGCTCTTCACCCTGATGACGTTCGACCCCGCGGTGAGCGTGAGGCCGAGTGTCTTGGTCGCCACGGCCGTCGCGGAGCCGGTCGCGGGCAGCGTGACGGTGATGGCCGTTCCGCCGTTGACCTGAACCTGTACGGTCTGCGCGGTCGCACTCGCGTAGTCGAGCCGCACCGTGTGGTTGCCGGCGGACGACGCTGTCACGCCGTTGACGTCGAGCGTGCCGCTACCGCTGAGCGATTTCACGAACGTACCGCCTGAGCACCCGGCGCAAGCAGCCGTCACCGCACCGCCGGCAAGCGTGTTGCCCGCTGCTTCCGCCTCGGTCGCCCGCTCGATCGTCAGCGCGTCGATGTCCGGGGCGAACGCGCTCGGGTTGTCGAACTTGATCGTGTTCGAGCCCGCGACGAGCGGAACGTCGACCGACCACTTGTTGACGAACTCCCAGCCGCCCGAATCGGGCAGGTTCTCGGTGCTCAGTACCGTGCCGTTCACCGTGATCCGCACCGACCGCGGATCGGCCGACGTGTAGGTGAACGTCATCCGGTGCGTACCGGCCGTCGTCGCTGTGACGCCGTTGAACTGCACCGAGCCGCCCGATCCGACGTTGCCGACCTTCGACCCCGTCGAGCACCCCTTGCAGGCGTCGACCGAAGCCGCCCCGGCCCGCGTGTTGGCTGCCGATTCCGCTTCGTACCGGGTGTCGGCACTGCCGATCTGGGCGAGCGGCGTCTGCGAGATCTGTACCGCCACACCGCCGGTCGCGATCATCGGCAGCGACAGCGTCGTCGCACTCGTCACCGACTGCGTGCTGACCTGGACTCGGCCGGATGCGTTGTCGGAGAAGATGGTCGCCGTGTAGGTGCCCGCTCCGAGGAACGACAACGGCACTGTCGCAGTACGGGCCGGCGAGGTCATACCGGCGACGAACCAGTCGGACCCGGATCGCCGGGCGAGGGTGATGTGGTCGCCCGGGAAGCCTTCGACGACCTTGGTCTGATCCCAAGTGGTCGGGATGGCCCGCATCAGGTGACGCCCCGGCCACTGCTCGTACGCCGCGGCTGAGTCGGCGTAGTTGATCATGCCGGTGTTGTAGACGATCGCCTGCGCGAGCGTGTGCCCCTGCGTCAGTACCGACGCGTTCTGCGAGATCATCGCCGGTGTGTAGTCCATCGGACCGATCGGGCCGCGCGTGAACGGATACGTGACGTCGGCGGCAGCGGTGGTGGGCGGCGGGTACTTGTAGTGCTCAGTGCCGGCGACGGCCTCGGACGTCAGTACCCAGGGCCAGGTGCGGTTCTCGCCGCCCGGCTTCGTACTGCCGTGCAGGTCGAGCATCATCTGGTTCGCCCCGGCGGCGTCGCCGATCGACTGGTACCACTTCTGCACAGCCTGTGCGTCGCTCAGGAAGAAGTCGACCTTGAGGCCGGCCACCCCGTAGGCCTTGTGGTCGGCAACCAATTGGGTTGCCTGCGCGGGTGTCTGCCCGGCGTCGGCTGTTACCCAGGCGAAGACCTTGACGCCCTTCTGGGCGGCGTACGCCGAGATCGCGGGCAGATCGACGGCCGGGGTGTAGCAGCAGTCGACCGTGACGTACTCGAAGCCCATCTCCGCGGCGAAGTCGACCATCTGCTTCTGCTTGGTGAGATCGGAGGCGCTGTCCTCGTCGGAGTACCAGGACCAGGCCGCGCGCCCCGGCTTCACCCAGCTCGGGGTGGTCGCGGCCGGCGGGTTGAGGTTCTGTACCAGGTCGGAGTTGTAGAGGACGTCGAGGTTCGGTGCGATGACCGCCACCCGCCATGGGGTCTGGAACGGGTAGGTGCTCGACATCGGGAAGCCCTGGTCGGGCGTACGGGACAGCTTCAGCAGCCCGGTGCCGAGACCGTCACCCTCGAGCATGCCGGGTGCGTAGCTCGCGTTGGAGTTGTAGCCGTTGGCTTCGCTGATCAACGTGAAGTAGGCGTTGTTGTTGATCGAGGCGAGCGCCGGCATCGTCAGATCGACGCCCGAGTTGAGCTGGGTCGCGTTGCGGTAGATGTAGTCCTGCTCGTAGTTGGAGTTCCACGGTGCCGCCCACCCACCAGTCGTGGCCGGCAGGCGGAACCCGGTCGTCTCGCCTGTGATCGAGATGCTGCCGCTGCCGGGAAGGACATACCGGAAGGCGATGCCGTCGTTGTACGCGCGAACGACCAGCTGCATGGTCGCGCCGCTCTTCGTGTACGTGAGCGTCAGCTGCCGGCCGTCGTTGACGTAGCTCGGCTTGGTCCCGGCTGGCAGTGAGTACGTCTCGTTGATGACCGAGCGCGATTCGCCCGTGTAGGTGAGTCCTGACGTGAAGTCGACGGTGCTGGTGGTGATGCCGAGCGGCGAGTCACCGAAGATGCTGGTACTTCCCGAGACGACGCTGTACGTCAGCCCGCCGCCGGCCTGGTCGGTGACCGTGATGTTGGTCAGCCCGTCCGGCGAGGTCAGCGTGTGGGTGACGAGAGCATGCGCGGGGATTGCGGTGAGTAGTGGTGGACCGAGCGCCAGCGCGGCGGCCAATGCGACTGCGAGTTTGGCGAAACGCCTTGTTTTGTTGGAGGTCTGCATGTCGTCCGACAGTACGGATCCGTGGCCACCGCGGAAATGAGACTTTTGCTCGCTGACATGGATGATTCGACTTGCTTTTTCAGTCCTGGTCGTAGGCGGTGAGCAGGCGGGTCCGCGAGTTCTCGAGGTGGGTTCGCATGGCTTGCTCGGCGCCGGCCGCGTCCTGGGCGCGGATCCGGTCGCTGATCGCCTCGTGCTCGGTGGTGGTGACCTCGGCGATGCCGTGCCGGAAGTACAGCCGGTACGTGTGGACGTGCGCGCGCAGCCGGTCGAGCGTGTCGGCGATCAGCGGATTGCCGCTGGCGCTCGCGATCGTGCCGTGCAGCTTCGCGTCCTCCTCGGCGAACTCCCGGTATGCCTGGTAGCTGTCGCCGTGCACTGCCGGCGCCATCGCCCGTACTGCGTCGTCGATGTCCTCGCGGTCGCGCTCCGTCGCGTTGACGGCGGCCCGGGCGGCGGCGGTCGGTTCGAGGAGGAGGCGGAGGTCGTACAGGTCGAGGAGCGCGTCGCGGCCGAGCAACGGTGCGACGAGGTAGCCGGCGTTCGGCCGCCGGACGACCAGGCCCTCGGCCTCGCAGCGGAAGAGTGCTTCGCGTACCGGCGTCTGCGAGACCTGGAGTTCGCGGGCCAGGCCGTCGATCGACAGCCGGGCGCCGGGCTCCAGCGCGTTGTCCATGAGGAGGCGTTTGAGCGACTCGTAGACACTTTCGCGCAGCATCAGCCGGGGTGCGGGCCGCAGCCTCGGTGGCTGGCCCTGGTCGTGTTCGCGCACGTTCTCCTCCTGTCCCGGCCATTGACAGCGGGCCGCGCAGCTCCTAATTTCCAATATCGTATCCGATTTTGAGAGACTCGCCGCCCGCCACCGAAAGGCCACTCCGATGTCGACCTCAGATTCTCCCGCCGAAGGACTCCGCCGCCGCTCGATCCTGCTCGGCGCGCCCGCTGCCGGTGTCGCCGCCACCCTGCTCGGTTCGACGGCCACCCAGGCTCACGCCGCGCCGGTCCAGCTGAACGCGACCGGGCAGCGCGTCGACGCGCAGGAGGCTCTCGCGCGCCTGCGCTTCGGGTTGTTCGTGCACTTCGGGCCGGCCAGCCTGACCGGCCGCGAGACCGGGTGGGGGAGGCAGGCGTACCGGGCCGGGAAGAAGGACGAGACGACTTCGCCGTACAACGATCCGACGAAGCTGTTCGATCCGGTGTACGACGTGGCGTACAAGTCGTTCCTGCCGGCGAAGGGGTGGGCCGAGGAGCTGGCTGATGTCGCTGTGTCGGCCGGGATGAAGTACCTGGTGCTGACCAGCAAGCATCATGACGGGTTCCCGATGTTCCGGGCCAGGAACTACGAGGACTCGTTCTACCCGGACTTCGCGACCACGCCGCTGGGGAAGTCCAAGCGCGATCTGGTCGGCGAGGTCGCGATCGCCTGCCGCTCGCGTGGGATCGAGTTCGGCCTCTACTACTCCGGCTGGGACTGGACGAATCCGCTGATCGTCGCGGGGAACGACAACGTTTACTACGACTACATGATGGGCCACCTGCGCCAGCTGATGAGCGACTACGGCGACATCTCCTTCCTCTGGTACGACGGGATCGCACCGACCGACCTGAGCGTCTACCGGCCGCCGACGTTCCACTCCGTACCGCGCAACCTCCAGCCCGGGCTGCTGATCAACAATCGCGGGTACGCGCTCGGCTGGGCGGATCCGCAGCCGACACTGGCCGGTGACTACTCGACTCCGGAGCAGCGGGTCGGGGCGTTCGACGTGGCACGAGCCTGGGAATCGTGCATCACGATCGGCGACCAGTGGTCCTGGCGGCCGAACGAGTCGGTGAAGTCGCTGGAGACGATCGTCAAGACGGTGATCTCGACGGCGACCGGCGACGGGAACCTGCTGTTCAACGTCGGGCCGAAGCCGTCGGGCGAGGTGGACAAGCCGCAGCGCGACCGGCTGGCCGAGGTCGGTCAGTGGATGAAGGCGTACGGTGCGGCGATCTACGGCACCCGGGGTGGGCCGATCCGGCCGAGTGCTCTTGCGGCGACCACCTTCAAGGACGCGACGATGAATGTGTTTCTGTTCAAACGGCCGGCCAGGGAGAAGGATCTGCTGTCGGTGCCGAATCTGAACAACCCGGTGGTGTGGGTGAAGACGCCCAAGGGGCGGGCTGTTCCCTTCACTGTCCGGGGCGACGGAGGGGTCGATCTCAATCTGGCCGGGCTTGATATCGCGGCTGGGCCGGTGGAGTTGGTCCACGTGAAGTACCGCGATCCGCTGTCGCACGAGTACTTGAGCGCTGAGTTGATCAGCGATCCGGTGCGTCCGGGCAACCTGGCTCTGCATAAGCCGGCGACCCAGATCTCCACCGACTATGACGGCGACGCTGGGCGGGCGGTCGACGGCAACACCGACGGGAACTACTTCGGCAACTCGGTCACCCACACCACGGTTGACGCCAAGGGAGCCTGGTGGCAGGTCGATCTCGGCGCGTCCGTCCCGATCGGTGACGTCGAGGTCTACAACCGTACGGACGGCGGCTTCGGCTCCCGCCTGACCGACTTCTGGGTCATCGTCTCCGAGAACCCCATCACCGCCCCAGACCTGGCCACCGCCCGCACCGCCCCCGGCACTACCGCCCAACGCCACGCTGGTATCGCCGGCCCCCTCACCACCCTCAACTTCACCGGCGCCTCCGGCCGGTACGTCCGAATCCAACTAGAAAACCAAAGCGGGCCCTTGTCCCTCGCCGAAGTCAGCATCTACAAACAACTCTGACCCCACCCTGCCTCGCCGTTCGCTCCCACTCGCCCCGGGGTGCGCGCTCCTGCGTCGCGCGACAGCGAAGCACTCGGGTGTTGGGCCTCCGCCGCGGTGCGGGGCGATTTGGCACCGGCTGGGTGATGTCGGCCGGGTTGCGGATGCCGGGGGTGGTTGCTTGCTGTTGGTTGGTTGCCGGGAGCAGCTTCGGTGTCTGGTAGAGGGCCGTCGCTCGTCGGTGGCGGCTGTGGGGCTGTGGGGCTCCGAGGTCTTCGCTTCTCCGGGGTCCTCTCGAGCGCCTTGCATAAGTTCGTGGTTTCTTCGGGTGGGTGCGGGTACCGGGGGTGGACACCACAACTGGAGGAATGTACTCATGGGCAACACCACCGAGTCGGTTGACGTCGAGGCGCCGATTACCGCGGTTTATAACCAGTGGACGCAGTTCGAGTCGTTCCCGGAGTTCATGGATGGGGTCGATGAGATCAAGCAGCTCGATGCGACCCACACGCACTGGGTGACGAGTATGGCGGGGGTGACGCGGGAGTTCGATGCGACTATCACCGAGCAGCATCCTGAAGAGCGGGTGGCGTGGAAGTCGGATAGCGAGCCGCGGCATGCGGGAGTGATCACGTTTCATCGGTTGAGTGACACCACGACGCGGGTGACGGCGCAGATGGATCTCGATCCGGAAGGGTTCGCGGAGCAGGTGGCGGACAAGACCGGGCTGGTTGGCGTGCGGGTGAAGCGGGATCTGCTGAGTTTCAAAGAGTTCATTGAGAAGCGGGGGGCGGAGACCGGCGGGTGGCGCGGCGACGTCGAGCGGCCGGACGCACGATGAAACCTGTACTGACGGAAGTGAGTCGGCATGGGTGACTACGAGGCATCGACGACCGTGGAGGTGTCCGCGGAGGTTCTGTTCGGGTACCTCTCGGACGTCGGGCATCTGCCGGACTACCTGCCGCAGATGACCGAGGCTCATCGCACCGGTGGCGACGTGGTCGAGGTCGCCGCGGTGATCGAGCCTGACGGAGGTCCGAAGCGTGAGGTCTCGGGCGAGGCGTGGATCGAGGTGGTCGAGGAAGGCAAGAAGCTCAAGTGGGGAGCGACCGGAGAGCACGACTACCACGGGGAACTCGACATCGATCCCGCTGGGGAGGGAAGTTCGCTGCTGACCGTCCGTCTGCATACCGATCATGCCGAAGGAGCGTCCATCGACGAGGGGCTGCGGCACACCCTCGGCGGAATCAAGGCGGCCATCGAGAAACAGGCCGGTTAGCGGGACCGGCGTGGTGAAGGGCGAGTGCGGGCGGCACTCGCCCTTCAGCTGTGCCTAGTGCAGTAGTTCTGCGCGGTTCCAGACCCGGTGGAGGCCGATGGCTGCGAAGAGTTCGGTGGTGTACGGCTTGGCGATGGTGTCGGCGAGGAGGATGCCGGGTGCCGTGGCGTCGATGCCAGCGGCGGTGAGGACCTGGTCGCCGTCGCCCCAGGCGCCGAGCACCTTGCAGTGGCGGAAGAGTTCGCCGAGCAGGACGGTCAGCTTGATGTCGTTCAGATATGAGTTGCCTGCTGCAATGATCACGGCGTCGTACTCGATCGATCGGGTGGTCAGGAAGGTGCGGTCGACGGGCTGCGTCGAGCGGGCTCGCTTGATCGTGCCGCCGACGGGAGCCAGCAGGCGTAGTACCGCGCCTTGTGCTTCGACTGCTCGCCGGAGTTTGGTGATACCGGCGAGATCGGCGCCGTCGGCCGCGACCACACCGATCACTCTGCCGGTGATCGGTCCCGGCGTGGAGACGATCTGAGACAGGGCGGGGGAGGGGACCGGGTCGGTGGCGGGGGTGCCGGCCGGTGCGGGAAGTCCGAGGCCGGCCGCGACGGCGGCGCACAGTTCGGCGTCGACGTTCGCGAGCACGGTCAGCATCCGTTCGCGGATGGGCTGCTCGTAACATTTGCCGAGCTCGAAGGTGAAGGCCTCGATGATGTGGGCGCGTTCGACCTCGGTCATGCTGGCCCAGAACAGGCTCGCCTGGGAGAAGTGGTCGGTGAACGACAGCGGGTTCTCCCGTACCTTCGGGCCGCTGACCTCGCGAGGTACGTGAACGAAGGCGCCTTCGGCCGGCTCGGCAGGTACCGGCTCGCCCTCGGCGCCGAGGCTGTTGGGCAGGTACGGCGCGATGCCGCGGGGTACGGCCGTCTGATGCATGCCGTCGCGGAGGTTGTCGTTGACGGCCGCATGCGGGCAGTTGATCGGCAGCTGGGTGAAGTTCGGGCCGCCGAGGCGGGTCAGCTGGGTGTCGAGGTACGAGAACAGTCGCGCCTGCATCAGCGGGTCGTCGGTCACCTCGATGCCCGGGACCAGGTTGCCGGTGTGGAAGGCGACCTGCTCGGTCTCGGCGAAGTAGTTCGTCGGGTTGCGGTCGAGGGTCAGCTTGCCGACCAGCTGGACCGGGCAGAGCTCCTCGGGGACGAGCTTGGTGGGGTCGAGCAGATCGATGCCTTCGAACGTCTGGTCCTCGGCGTCGGGCATCACCTGCAGACCGAGTTCGAACTCCAGCGGCGCACCGGCGTCGATACCGTCGGCCAGATCGCGGCGGTGGAAGTCGGGGTCGGCGCCCGCGGCGATCTGCGCTTCCTCCCAGACGAGCGAGTGGATGCCGGCGACAGGCTTCCAGTGGAACTTCACCAGGCAGGTCTCGCCCTTGGCGTCGACGAGCCGGAAGGTGTGGACGCCGAAGCCTTCCATCGTCCGGTACGAGCGCGGGATGCCGCGATCCGACATCGCCCACATCACGTGGTGGGTCGCCTCGGTATGCAGCGAGACGAAGTCCCAGAAGGTGTCGTGGGCCGACTGCGCCTGCGGGATCTCGCGGTCCGGGTGCGGTTTGCCGGCGTGGATGATGTCGGGGAACTTGATGCCGTCCTGGATGAAGAAGACCGGCATGTTGTTGCCGACCAGGTCGAAGTTGCCCTCGTCGGTGTAGAACTTCACCGCGAAGCCCCGGACGTCGCGGACCGTGTCGGCCGAGCCGCGGGAGCCGAGCACGGTCGAGAACCGGACGAAGACCGGCGTCTCCCGGCCGCGCTGCAGGAAGCCGGCCTTGGTCGCGGCTCCGGCGTTGCCGTACGCGGTGAACGTGCCGTGCGCCGCGGCGCCGCGGGCGTGCACCACCCGTTCGGGGATCCGCTCGTGGTCGAAGTGGGTGATCTTCTCCCGCAGGTGGAAGTCGTCCATCAGGGTCGGGCCGCGCGACCCCGCCTTCAGCGAGTGGTCGGTGTCCGGAAGCCGGACGCCCTGCGCCGTGGTCAGCAGCGAACTCGTCTGAAGCTTCCCCTCGGCCACCTCGACCGGGTGCTCTTCGGCCGCGCGCGCGGGGGCGGCGGGTGCGGCGCTCGAACCACGAGGCGCGCTGGAAGCTTTACGTTTCGGGGGCATGAATCCGTCTCCTTGGATAGCTGCGGGCAGCTACCGGTACCCCTCGCCACACGTCACCAACGCGATCGGCGGTATTCGGTGCCCTCGGCAATGAAGTCGCCGGGCGAGCTGGTGGCGTCCCGGAGGTTCGTGGATTTCGAGGGTGCTAGCGGATTGACGGTTCGGGGTGGGCGGAGGACTCTCGTTCCTAGGGGAGTGTCTTGGGGTAGGGGGAGCAGCTCGTAGGGGCAGGGCCGTCGTGTTGCGGGGCCGACGGTCGTCTTCGGTGTGCCGGGAATCGAGGGACGGGCCGGCGATGAGTGGTGATTTCGGGGCGGGGGCCGACGCGTGGCGTGATGAGCTGCGCGTGGATGTGGTGACAGCCGCGCTGCAGAGCGCGCTGACGGGGCCGCGCAATGTCGGGGCGTCCGCGGTGGTCTGGAGTGATCGTGGGTCGCAGATTGTGCTGCATGTGGGGAAGCTGCAACTGCGGGCGCTGGAGAACACGCTGGTGGTTGCTGTCGATACGCAGTCGGCGGAGTTCGGGGTTGCGCCGCTGATCGTGCGGTTCGTGTTCGGGGGCCGTGAGGATCCGGCGTCGCTGGTTGCCGCTACCGACGAAGGTGCGCTGGGGCATCCGGCGGTCGCGGCCCGGTGGGGGACGTTGTTCCGCGATGTCGTCTGGGCTGCGCTCGTCCGGCTGTTGGTGAGTCATGCGGACAGTCATGGGCTGGCGCCGGCTTCTGTGGAGATCGGGCCGGAGAGGTTCCTGTTCGCGGCTGAGCCTGAGGTATCGGTGCGGGAGCTGGCCGAGCAGCACCATCGCGGGCGCCGAACGGAAGTACCGGAGGGGGAGGCGGGATGAGCTTCGATCTCGGGGGGTCTGATGAGCTCGGGTTGTTGGCGCAGGCGATCGGGCTCGTGGATGCCGGTGGTGAGCTCGACATCGGGTGGTTCTCGGCGCCGCTGACCCGGCTGCAGGGGATCGTCCGGAACGCCGACCAGCGGGCCGCGCTCGGCCGGTTCTGCGACCTGGCGTTGGTACCGGTCCAGCAACCCGGTCGCCCGGCCGCAGAGAAATGGCACCCACTGCTCGGCGACCTTCCCAGCGGCAACCTCTACCTGACGCTGAACGACACCGGGTCGAGCCTGCTCCTCGGTGTCGGCGGCGAGTTCCACAGCAGTACCTCACCAGTACCCGGCCGCCTGCGGATCCAGGCGGACATCCTGTCGGGCGGCTCGACCCTCGATCTGGTGATCGGTACCGCCGCGCACCCGATCACGGCCGAGGTCCGGATCGAGACCGCCTTCAGCCCGCCGGCCCAACCGATCGGGCTCGCCGCCATCGTCGCCCGGTGCAGCATCGTGCCGGACCCGAACAATCCGAGTTTCGGCCTCGAGGTCGTCCTCGAAGGGCTCAGCCTCAACGGCGAACCGCCGATCGACAAGGTGCTCGACGTCGACGAACTCGGCCGGGAGGCGCCGGATCTCCTCGCCGCTCTGCTGAAGGTCGTGCTCGCCGAGGTCGGCCCGGACCCGACGCTGACCATGCTGGCGGACCATCTCCTCGGCCTGTTCGGGTTGGCCGACGGCGAAGGCATTCCGGCGTTCCCCTTCGCCGAGTTGGCCGACGGCCCGGCGGCAGTACAGAACTGGCTGGCAGCCCTGCCCGCGGGCGAGTGGCTCGAGCATCTCGCCGGCCTTCTCGGCACGACGTCAGCCTTCTCCGGCAGCGGCACGCTGGTCGACCCGTGGCGCGTCAGCCTGCTCGAACTCGCCGGCCTCGGCGAGCTGTACGCGACGCTCGCCCGCTCCGGTGACCCGGCCGCCGACGGCTTCGCCCGGTTCGGATTCGGCGTCGAAGTGAGTGCCGACGCCGGTCCGACGGTCAGCGCCGACGCCAGTTGCGTGATCGCCGACGTACCGCTGTCAGGCACCGGCCACGCGCGCGTACTCCCCGAAGCGCGAGCATTGCTACGGCTGACCGGCGCCTCGGACACACCTCTCGTCGACGACCCCCAGGTCCGCGTCGGCACCGTCGAGGCCGGTATCGGCTGGGACGGCTCGACCCTCAAACCAGTCCTGCAGCTCCTCGACAGCCAGCTAGCCGGTACGCCGTACCCCGTACTGGACCTGACGAACGTAGACAGCGTGGAAGCGGCCGCCGCCAACGCCGTCGTAGCCGCCATCAACGCGGCCCTGGGCACCGACATCGGTCGCCGGCTAGCAGCAATCGCAGGCCTCGTACCGCCCGAGGATCCAGCGAACCCCGGCAACCCGGTCCCCGCGTGGCCGCACCAACTCGACCTGGCCAAGCTGGTCGTCGATCCCGCTCGAGCGATCGAGACCTACCACCGGGCCGTGCTCGGTGATGCCGATCGCTGGAACCTCATCCTGCGCGAGATCGCCCAGGTGATCGGCCTCCCCGACGCCGTCGCCGGATCAGGCACGGTCCAACAGCCATGGACCGTCGAGATCGCGATCGCGGACGGCGCCACCCTCCAGCTGGCGGCCTGGCACCAACCCCATCCGGACACACCGACCACCGAGCAACTGCGGATCGGACTGCGGCTGGCCGCTGAGCCGGCCGGCTCGACGCTCGCGTTGACCAGCGAAGTACTGGCCTTCGACCTCCCGGCCACCGGTTCCGCAAGCGTCTCGTTCATCGGCGCCCAGCGGTTGTCGCTGGTACTCAGTCCCGCCCTGGACGCCGCGGCCGGCCCGATCGCGATCAGCCTCGACGACCTCACGCTGGCCGCGGGCTGGCAGCCGGGACAGCCCTTCGGCTGGGACATTCACGCGCACGGCCTGACCCTGACCGCGGACGGCGAGACCATCACGCTCGCCGACGTACACCTTCCGCCTGCAGCGCCGTTCCATCTGACCAACCTGCCGGCGACGGCCGCGGCGCTCGGCCTCACGGTGACCAGTCTGGAGAATCTCCTCCGTCTGCTGCTCTCGATGCTCGCCGGGCTCGCCGGCCCGCAGGCAGACCTGGCGACTGCACTACTAGGACTCCACCATCGGCTGCCTGGCCTCGATGCCGATATCCCGAGCTTGGTCGATCCGGCCCAGCCCGGTCTGCTCTTCCAGGACCCGCTGGGTGCCGTCCGCAGCTGGCTCGGCCGGTTGCTGACCCACGTCGGCGCCGATGGCGAGCTCAGCGCCGCCCTGCTGTTGCAGTACCTCGCATCGCTGGGCACCGACGCCTTCGACGAGCTGGTCGGAGGACTGTCGACGGACCTCGATCCCCAGTTGCCGTCTTTCCTGATCGGTGGCGGAACCTTCGGCGACCCGTGGCGAGTGCCGTGGCCGGGCGGGACCAAGGATGCCGACGGCGACGACATCGGCCCGGATCTGGAGCTCTGGCTCGAACCAGCCGGTCCGCCGATCGACTGGCTGACCGGCATGCGCAACCGCGTCGACGCGGCGACCGACCTGGCCGGCCTGGCTGAGGTCTTCGTCCAGCTCGCCTGGTTCGATCCGGCGATCAACTCCCTGGTCAAAGGCCTGACCGCACGAGACATCGCCGCGCAACTCCGATCGCTGCAGGTGCAGCTCAACGCGGGCGACGGGGTAGTACCAAGGGACGCGCAGAACCCGGACATCTTCGGCTGGATCCAAGGCGCCGAGGTCGACGCCGCCCACCTCGAACTCCCGCGGCACCCGGACGCGATCGCCGCCATCCTGAACCAGATCGAGACCCTCCACGGCGCCGGCCCCCGAACGGTTCTGCTGATCGGACCGGCCTTCGGCAACGCCGGCAGCTGGGCCGACCTGCTGGCAGCGCCCGCCCTACAAGGCCCCACCAATCCCAGCGCGCACTTCGATCTCCGCACGGCCGGCATCGACCCGCGCACGATCGCGCTGGACAGCGTGACCGCGGTCGCCGACTACTACACAGCGGACCTGGCCGACGACCGCCGAGGCGATGTCACGTACCTCGCCGATCAGATCGCTCACATCGCCGACCGGCTTGCGGTTCTCCACCCCGGACCGGTGATCGTGGTCGCGCACTCGTACGCCGGCCTCGCCGCGCGACGCTTCGCCGCCGACCACCCGACCAGGGCGCAAGGCGTGATCACCATCGGTACGCCGCACCTCGGCACCCCACTCGCCTTCCTCGACGACCCGAGTATCGGCGATGCGATCCGCCTGGCCACGAGCGTTCGGGCCGGACTCCAGGCGTCACCTCTGCGCGACGCGCTCGACCATCTGAAACAGGGCCTGGAGGGCTACGAGCCACCGATCGCGCCCGGTGCGCTGGCGACGCCCGATCCGTATCCCGCGTCCTCCTTCACCCTGGCCGCGCCGTACGACCTGGGCGACGTCCCGGTGATGACAATCGCCGGCGTCTGCTCCGACGACGTCTTCACCTTCTTGCAGACCGGCCTGAGCGCGTACCTCCAACAGCTCAGCGGCCAGGCGAGGCCGGCCCCGAGCCATCTCGCGTATGGAATGGCCATGCCGATGTCGATCGGCAACCCGCCCGCCGGTTCGCCGCAGGCCGAGGCGCGAGTGCGATTCGGCCTCGGCCAGATCCCGCTCGGCGACGCACCTCCGGCCGCGCCACGACCGGCACAGTTGCTCCGGGTCGAGCTGGACCTGTTCCGCAGCGGCGGCTGGATCGTCGGCCAAGCAGGACCGAGTGCCGTGGACGGCCGCGTCCGCCGGGTACTGATCGGCCTGACAGCGACCGGATCCGGCGCCGGCATCCAAGCCACCCTGGACGCGACGTTGGATCAGGCCGCCTGGCGTGGGGTGACGGTACCGACCGCAGACCTCGCCGATCCGCGCGCAGCCAGCCTGATCGGCGCGGCCTTCGACGCCGCGCTGGCGAGCACGGACAGTGCGAGTCTCCCGGTCTCCAACCTCGCGGCCGCACTCAGCGCACTCGACCTGGTCAGTACAGACGCGCAGGGAATCACCGGCCTGTCCGGCGACGGCTTCGCGGCGCTACGTACTGACCCCGTCGGCTACCTCCGAGCGCGAATCCCGGCAGCATTGGCCCGGCCAGACGGCTGGGCAGGGCTGGTCGCCGACCTCTCGTTCACCCCGGTCAGTACGCAGGAGTTGGCGTACGTCTGGGCGCCACCAGGTTCGCCGTACGCATTGTTCGTCCGCCGACAAGCCGATGGCACGTGGCGTACCGGCATCGAGACCGGTATTGCCCTAGGTGTCGTCGAACTACCACTGATCAGCGTCAGCGCCGACATCGACCTCCTGTTGCCCGCGTTCCAACCCACCGCCGAACTGGTCGTTCATGTCGGCCCGGTGGCGCTGACCTACCGGACCGTCGACGGAACGATCCGGCTCGACGCAGCCCCGTTCGTCACCGACCTGCCCCTCTTCCCCACGCCGTCGATCGGCGATCTCGCCGCCAAGCTCGACGCTGCGCTGCCGCAGATACTGGTGAGTGGAGTCCTCGGCAATGTCCTCGCCGAACTCGTGCCCGGCTTGAAGATCGGCCAGCTACTGGAGTTGCTCCAAACGCCAGGTGAGTTCCTGGCCGGTGCTCTCGGCGCACTCGACGGCGGCCTCGACCCGGCCAAGCTCTCGGGTTTGCTCACCACCTTGAACAGCGCCATCGGTCTGCCCACCGGCCTCGGCCTCCAACTACCGGCCGACCTAGCCGTCACGGCAGGACCAGGCGCGGCTCCGCAGTCCGCCCGAATCGCAATCGGCACGACGACACCGATCGGCGGCGTGCTGGCCGTCGCCCTCACCCTCGACATCGACGCCACCCGCCATGTCGCACCAGGCGGCGCGGTCACGATCAGTACGCCGCTGAGCGGATCCTGGCCACACGTCGCCATCACGTTCGGCGTCGGCCCCGATGGCGTGACGCTGGTGGTCACCCCGCAAGGCGTCACCCCGATCACCTTGCTGCCGACCTTCAGCGGGCTGGGTGCTCTCCGTGGCGCGGCAGGTGCCTTGCTCCCTGCCGTCCTCGACCAAGCGCTGACCACCTTCCCCGAGCCACGCGACCCCTTGCTCGTCCACACCCTGCAAGCGGCCACGCACCTCGGCGTGTACGACGCGGTGGGTCACTTCTCCGCGCACACCGCCGAATTCACCGCGATGCTCGACGGCACCTGGTTCACCAGCATCGACGCCACCCGCCGGGCTGGGATCGCAGCCGCCGTCGCCGACGTGCTCAACCTGATCCCGGCTCTCTCGCTGCAGAGCATCAACGGCCTGGTCCGCTGGACTCACGACTTGGCGGCCGGCAGCGGCAAGATCCAGATCAGTGCGGGATGGAGCGACAACGGTCCGACGGTCGCAGTCGCGCTCGTCGACCTCGTACCGACCGACGCGCCGCTGACGCTGTCCGCGAACGTGCTCGTCGACGACACCGGCGTGAACGTCGGCAGCTCCATCGGCCTCGACCTCAGCGATCTCGGCGTCACCGTCGTGCCCCGGCTGGCGATCGACGTCGACAGCGGCCCGCCACTGAGCTTCCGGGTACGGTTCTTGCCGCTCAGCAGCGGAAGCGCCGACGGTCCGCTGGTGGTCGAGGTGGCACCGGAGTTCGCGGTGACGGCAAGCCCGTCTGCCGCCGAGACGATCCTGGTCGGCGCCGCCCTGCCGCTCGTGATCCGGGTCGCGGTGAGCGCACTGCACGACGTACTGACCCGCAAACTGTGGACCGACGGTCCCACTCTCGAAGCCGCGTTGACCGATGCCGGCATCCTCACCGGCGGTGAAGTGGTCGAGACGCTGCCCAACGTCTTCGAGATGCTCGCCGGTTTCGTCGCGGGCGCGGCCGGCCAGTTGGACCTGCCGATCGGAACGCTGAACCTCAGCCTGGTTGCCCACTCCGGCCGAGTCGGCCTCGGTTTGACCGGCTACCAGGCCATCGGTCTGGGCGAGCTCGAGCTGCAGATCCTCTTCGGCGCACCTTCGGCCTGGGGAGCAGCCGCGGCAGAAGGGCTCGAGATCCTCCTGCTCGACATCGGCGGCGACTCGGTCGACTTCAACTTCGGCTTGCGCCTCCATGGGGTGGGGATCGGGCTGGCCAAGGGCGACGGCTCGGCGCTGGTGGCGGAAAGCTTCCTCCGATTGGGATCCGTCCGTGCGCTGCTCTTCCTCGACCTCGAAACGGCCGCGGGCTTCCAGATCCTGCACGGCGGCGCGGGCCTCGAACTCGGCGGCTTCGGCCTGCCCATCGGTGCCGCGCTCGACGCCGGCGGCGGCTCCAACCCGGTCGCCTCCAACCTGCTGTCGTCCGGTGGTACCAGCGGTGACAGCCAGTCGGTCAACCCGAGCGCCGACCTCGACATCTGGTACTGGGACCACCCGGAGAACACCGGCGGCCCGCTCCGGGTCCTGGTCGGCGGGCAGGCCGGCATCTTCTGGATCCCGATCCATGCCGGCTTCGGCCCGATCTTCATCGCCGAGATCGGTCTCGGCGTCACCAACACGGCGATCTCGCTCGCGATCGACGGCGGCGTCACGATCGCCGGGCTCAGCGCCGAGGTCGACGACCTCACCGTTACCATTCCGTATGCCCACGTGACCGACCCGACCCAGTGGTCGCTGGATCTGAAGGGGCTGGCCATCGGCTACAGCGGCCCGGCCATCTCGATCGCCGGCGGACTGGTCAAGTTCGACGGCCCGCCGATCGAGTACGACGGGATGCTGCTGATCAAGATCGGCACCATCGGCGCGGTCGTGATCGGCTCGTACAGCGTGGTCGGCAGCGGCGCCGACGAGTACACGTCGTTCGCGATCTACGGCGGCGTGTTCGTACCGATCGGCCTGACGCCGCTGATCAACCTGACCGGCATCGCCATCGGCCTGGGCTACAACCGCCGGCTGATCGTGCCGGAGGACATGAACCAGATCCCGAACTTCATGCTGGTCAAGGCACTCGACCGGCCCGAGGCGCTGGCCAACAACCCGATGCAGGCGCTGTTCGAGTTCCGCCAGCAGACGCCGCCCGCCCGTGGCGCGCTGTGGCTGGCAGCGGGCATCCGCGGTACGTCGTTCGAACTCGTCAACATCACCGCCGTGCTCTACGTGGCACTGGACTCCGGCGTGGACATCGGCCTGATCGGTGTCGCCCGGATGGCACTGCCGTCCGACGAGTTCGCCATCGTCAGCATCGAGCTCGCACTCAAGGCTCGCTTCTCCACCTCGGAAGGGCTGTTCTCGGTCCAGGCCCAGCTCACCGACAACTCCTGGCTGATCACCCCGGACTGCCAGCTGACCGGCGGTTTCGCGTTCTTCATGTGGTTCCGCAAGTCGCAGTTCCTGCTCACGGTCGGCGGCTACCACCCCTCCTTCAAACCGCTGCCGGAGTACCCGGTCGTGCCGCGGGTCGGCTTCCGCTGGGACTTCCTCGGCGTCGTACACATCAAGGGCGAGTCGTACTTCGCATTGACCAACACGGCCGTGATGACCGGCGTCCGGATGGAAGCCACCTACGGCCCGGACTGGATCCAGGTCTGGTTCAGCGCGTACACGGACATCCTGATCTCGTGGGATCCGTTCCACTACATCGTCGACGTCGGGATCTCGGTCGGCGCCCGGTTGCGGATCCGGATCTGCTTCTTCGCCTGCTGCACGATCGAGATCAGCGTCTCCGTCGGCGCCAAGCTGCACCTGGAAGGTCCGCCGTTCCATGGCACGGTGACCGCCGATCTCGGCGTCACGTCGGTGACCGTGCCGTTCGGCGACGACGCCCAGGCGCTGCCGCCGGCCAAGCACTGGGACGAATTCGTCAATACCTATGTACGTTCCGGCGATCCGAACAGTGCGTCGGTCAGCGCACAGGTGTCGACCGGGTTGCTGCCCGCGGAGCCGGCCGGCGCGGCGGTCGCACCCGGTACTGCGGAACAGCCGTGGCGCCTTGCGGCCGAGTGGTCGTTCCGGACCGAGACCCGGATGGCCGCTCGTGGCTTCGCCCTGCAACTGAACAACGACGTCGCCGAGAGCCAGATGTCGACCGTCATCTTCGGCCGGTACGCCGATCTGGCCGCGACCTACGACTTCGACCTGGCCCCGATGTACAAGAGCTCCGACAAGATCACCGCCTTGCACCGGGTCGTGCTGGCGAAGAAGCCGGAGAACTCGTCGAACTTCGTCGACCTCATTCCGCGCAGCCAGAACCCGGCCGACGAGTCGCTGGAGATCGACGAGCAGCTGTTCCGGCTGACACCGATCATCGGGCAGTTCTCGGAAGCGACGTACCACTACTTCCCGGACCTGAAGCCGCCCGCCGCGTCGAACACGCTGCCTGCGTTGACCGGGATCATCGTGGAGGGGGTCGCGGGCCTGCACAACCCGAGCGACGTCATTCCGATCGGCAAGCTGGTCGATGCCAGCAACTTCCGGCCGCTGCCCTTCGCCCGAAGGGATCCGGGACACATCACGGCGGTACTCCAGGCCGGCGCCGCCTGGCTGGAGTTGGCACAGGTCGCCAACGGAGTGAGCACGGGGACGCTGCTGACCGGCCTGGGCACGATCGTCGGATCTGTAGCCGCAGGCGGTGCTGTTGAGTTCCAAGACCTTCGCAAAGACAGCGGCCTGAGGCAGAACGGCTACGGGCCGGTGGCGCTGAATGCACTGGTCACCAGGCGATCCGCGCCACCGACGCTGTCGGCGCTGTCCGAGGGATTCACGTTGGAAGACCAGGGCGCCGGCGTCGCACCGCCGCCGATCCGGGTAGGCGAGGTGAATCCGGTCTTCCTGGAGAAGCCGCGGTTGCGGTCGATGGTGCAACGGCAAGCAGTCATTGCCGGCCAGCAGACCGTTGCCCGAAGCACCATTCCGCGCAAGGGTTTCAGCGCGGCCGAGCTACCGGTGGTCGATGTTCGCAACGACCTGATCACCTCGTTCGATGCACCGGGCTTCGCGCTGCTCACCAAGTCCCTCTCCGGTACCCCGCAACCGACCCGCGCCGCTCGGTCCGCCCGCACCCTGCGTACGCCTGACCTCGGCGCGCCGACCGGCCGCACGGTCGCGGCGTCGATGGCGGAACTCGCCGAGCAGGTACGCAAGGATGGCGTGACCGTCCGCGCCGGATCGACGCAGGTGTGGGAGGTACCGCGAGCGCTGGACTGGTACCTGGACATCGCCGGTGATTCCGCTGTCCGCATCACCGAGCTGAGCACGGCCGGCACCGTCATCGTCGATCGCGAAGCGACCGGCAAGCTCCAGCTCAAGCTGGCCGATGACTGCGCAATGGTCGCCGTCACCGCCCTCGGCCGCCTCCCCGACAACCTACTCAAGAACCTGGCCGAAGCAGCTACTCAAGCCAGCGCGATCACGGCCAACGTGGCTACCTCCGGCGCGCTGCCGGTCCTCGGATGGCAGCTCGGCTCGGAGTTGGTCCAGGTGGGGCCAACCACCTTGCTGGCCAGGGGATCCGTGGTCTCGTTGTCCAAGCCGATCGGCGCCACCATCCGTGGGCACGCGGCCGCGACCGGGATGATCACGGTCTCGCGGGCGTTGCTGGCGCAAGAGGTCGTCCAGACCGACTTCGGACCGTTCGTCACCGTGATCGGCGTACTGATCGACAACCCCGACGCCACCCGGCTCGGCCCCGAATCGGTGATCCTCAACACCGAGCAGGTCCGGGTCGCCGGCCCGCCGATCCAGGTCACCGCAGGCACCCGAACCCTTTTCCTGTACGACGTACGCCGCCGCCCCTCCGACGCCGGCGACCCCGACCGGATCTCGGTCACCGTCGGCCTGCTCACCCCGCCGGGCGCGACGCAACCGATCGTCTTGTCCGGAATCGTCGGTGGCGCCGGGACGGCGGCCAACTGGGCGACGACCCTCAACGGCTCGACCTTGACCGAGGTGGTCGGCGCCGAGCAACTGACCGTGGACGGGAGCGTCTCTGTGAGGTTGAGCAATGGTTGATCCACGCGTCGGCGAGATGATCCTCTACGACTTCATCCGGCCGCCACTGACGGCCGGCGAGTACCGGATGCGGGTGGGGACCGAGGTCGCCATCGACGGTGCCGGGCAACCGCTGCCGGGCCAGGACTTCTTCTTCGACGTCGAGGGCCCGCGGTTCGCCCTCGCGCCCAATGAGGTCGCGGGGGTCTTCCCGCCTCGCAACGGTCACGGCCCGTTCGACTCGGCGCTTCCGCATGTCGCCCTCGGCCGTCGCACGCTGCCCTGGGAGCGACCGCTCGGAGACGCCTACACGGCGGGTGCCGACGAAACGCCGTACCCGTTCCTGGCGCTGGTGATGTTCGAGCAGTCGGAGTGCACGATCCGGCGCAATCTCGCGCTGACCGACGTGGTGCCGCACGACGTGTTCGTCCGGCTCGGGCAGCCCAGCGGTATTCGCTGCGATGCGGTCGAGGCCGATCAGCAGTTCCTCAAAGAGATCCTGCCGATGCCCGAGGAGCTGCAACTGCTCACCCACGTGCGTCAGGTCAACGTCGACGATCGCGAGCTGGCGGCGGGCGATTCGGACGGCTACTTCGCCGTCGTGATGAGCAACCGGGTGCCGCGGTCGGGCGCGGACTATGTGTGTTGCCTGGTCTCGGTCGAGGAGCGGACCGACCTGCTCCCGGTCACCGACTACGCCGACACCGGCTCCGACATCTTCCAGAACGCCGCCATCGCCGACATCTCCGAAACAGTGGCCTTGAGCAAGAGCTCACTCGGCACCAGCGTGATCGCGTCGGAGGCCGACAAGTTCGCGAAGTTCCCCGCCCAGGACCTGGTGGTCGGCAACACCTTCGCCGGCACCGCGGGCGCCGCCGCCACGACCAATTTCGCCGCCACCACCAATTTCACCGCCACGGCCAATGTCACTGCCAACATCAATGCCACCATCAACGTGGTTCTGTATCCCAAGGCGCAGTTGGTACTCCTGCACAGCTGGACGTTCACCTGTGAAGGCGATGGCACCTTCCGCCAGTTGATGCAGGGTCTGGACGTCGGCATGATCGGCGACGTCGAGCCGGCCACCAAACTCGAGGTCACCGACACCGGCCACATCAAGATCGACGTCACCGACCGGCTCGGAGCGCCCGAGCAGAGCTGGTACCGCGGCCCGCTGGTGGCGCAGCCGCTCACGCGCGACGCGCTCGGTCCGTACCACAGCTCCGACCAGGCCCGCCGGGTCGTCGCCGAGACCGGCGCGGAGAACATCTCGTACGCCGCTGCCTTCGAAGTCGGTCGCCTGCTGGCCGCGGCCGATGCCCGGCTCGCTCAGGAGCTGATGCGCTGGCGCCGCGGGTCGTTCCGATCGAGTGCGCGGCAGTCCGCGATCAATCTGCTGCAGGTGGCGATGCGGCTCAACCTGATCGAGAACCCGTTGGACCCGGTCGCCTTGCGGTACTCGGTCGACGTACTGGAGAAGGTGACCAAGGGCATCGCGCCGCCGACCGACCCGTTCGGGGTCGACGCGTTGCTGGCCAGTCCGTTGCTGCAACCGGAACGAGTGGCGAAGGCGTTCGCGCTGAGATCGGTCGACGACGCCGTCCGGCTGCTCGGCGCCGATGTCGCGCTCACCCAGTCGGTCCTCGTCGACGGCGGCAGGGCAGTACCGACCACCAACCTCGATCAAGTGCTGTCCGATCAGGTGGGAATGGCCGCGCTGGCCGAGTTGCGGCAGCGGGCGTTCGCCAATCTGCAGGAGCCTGGAGGCAATCGATGAGACTTCCGGCCACCACCGCCCGCGAGGCGTTGTTCACCCGGCTCAAGGATCCGGCCCAGACGTCGGTCCTGCAGCCCGACGGCGACCTGCCGCCGTACATGGAGTCGTTCCTGGCTCATCTCCGGCTGCTGGTCGGCGTGCCGTTCGAGTACCTGATCCCCGACGACCGGATGCTGCCGCCGGAGTCGATCCGGTTCTTCTACGTCGACCGCTCCTGGACCGACCGGCTGGTCGACGGTGGGCTCGCGGTCGGCCAGATCGGGTCGCGCGAGGAGGCGCACTACCAAGCGCGCGGAAGCGCTCTGCACCAACTGCTGGACCAGAGCGAGCGGATGGTCCGCAATCTCCAGCGGGGCAAGGACTTCTACGCCGCCAAGGCTGTCAGCGATGCCGACCAGCGAGAGGCCAAGCTGATCACCGGTTTCCTGCTCCGGTCGAGCGCGGTCAAGCAGTGGCCGCACATGGACGTCCGCGGCTATGACGTGACCATCGCCGAGCCGTTCGAGACGTCCTCGGCCAACGCTGGCGGACACCAGCTGAAGCTACTCCGGCTCGAGCTGCTGGCGCCGTCGCTGATGATCGCGCTGTTCGAGACCGAGCCGAAGATGGTGATCCTCGAAGAGCCACACCACGGCGTGCAGTTCGGGGTGCGGCACGTCGGGTCGCAGCTCAAGGTGCCGTTGCGGGACGGGCACGGTCAGCAGATCGTGAAGAACGGGCGGGCCGTCCAGGTGACGGTGCCGACCAGGAAGCGGCACTCGGACGTGATCCGGGTCGCCGCGCTACGCGAGGCGTTGATCGACGCGCATGCCGCCAACCCGACTTCGGTGGTCCAGGAGGGCTCGGGGTCGTTCGCCATCTCGGTGCTCGACCCGCCGTGGCGGCAGCACTTCGAAGGTACCGAGGACTTCGCCGACACCGGCATCCCGAGCCACAACCTGGAGTTCGTGAACGTCACCTTCACCGTGCAGCAGCCGCTCGTGCTGAGCAGCGTGAAGACGGTCCTGGGGGTGCTGTGATGGCCATCGATCCCAAGCTGATCTCGCTGTCGCTGGCGCACGGGATGACGCCGGGCATGATCGCCAGCTGGAACCCGAGGCTGCCGCGCACCCCACGCGTGCTGGTGCCGATCCAGCTCGACGCGCTGGTGGTCCGCAAGGAGGAAGGGACCTGGGCCAAGGTCGCGATGGAGGTGCCGGAGACCGGGAGCGACAGACTCGCGTACGAGCTGCTGGCCGAGCCGTTCGCGGAACGCGAGCCGCGGAAGCCAGGCGTCTACCTGCACTGGGCCTTGCCGGATGCGCTCACCCGAGGCAGCGGTACTGCGGCCAGCGGCGACGTCGCGTTTACCGCCGTACCGGACCGCTGGCTGGTGGTCCGGCTGTCGTCGGGCAAGGAAGGGACGCGGCGTGCCGTCAGCGGTTGGGTGATCGAAGCCGGTGACGAGACGCCGACCGTCATACCGCTCGACGAGTGGACCGAGCCGGTCGATCCGGAGTCCACCACGGTGCCCGGCCAGGAACCGCTGACGGCGCTCGGACATGGCGATACCGCTTGGTCGGCGTACTTCGACAACGTCGAAGGCCGACTCGGTTTCTACGACGACCTCAGCCAGCTCGGCGGTCTCGGAAAGCAAGGCGACGTCCGGGGACCGCTGGCCTATCTGGTGTGTGGCTGGCACAGCCGGATGGTCGACGATCCGATCGGGGAGAACCTGAGCTCGCCGACCCAGTTCGAGACGCGGCTGACCGGCCTTGGCTGGGAGGTCAACCCGGCCGACATCGAGACGGCCTTCGTCTACGCGCAGAATCGCGCCAAGGCGGCCGGCACCGTCGGGCTGGTCGCGCGGGAGAGTCGGTTCGCGGTGCAGACCGACCCGGCGGTCGGCAAGAAGATCGTGGCCGACGGTGCGTTCGGCGAGACGTCGACCCAGCTGACCAACATCGGGATTCCGGCGCTGGGCAAGTGGTTGGCGCAGGCGGTGTCGTGGCCGCAACTCACGCTCTACCACGGCGCGGTGGTCGGGCTCGGCTGGCCTGACGCAGGCTTGCCGGTCGCTCCGGAAGGCCTGCTCGGTGGCGTGGTCGGCGGGCCACCCGACGCCGGTGCGGTCACCGTCACCATCGGGAACACACTGACCGAAGCGCTGGCTGCGCGGCTTGCGGCCAACCAGGGGAACGCCGATGAGGCTCGCATCCTCGAGGCAGTGCTGCTCGGTGGTACGGACGAACTGGACATGCCCGACAGCGCCGCCCGGATCGACAGCCGGCTGCACGCGAGCGGGTTCGCCGGGCTGCCTGGTGGTGTGGTGACCGAGCCGGTCTCGCAGACCGCGTCGGTACAGCCCAGTTCGGTGGTACCGGATCCTTCCAAGACCGATCCCGGCGTCTTCCGCGGCAGATCGGCCGGCGGTCGCAAGGCCGGTACGTTGCTGAGCAAGACGCATTTCGACGGTGTGCTGGTCGCCAATACGTCGGCGACTCCGATCGCCCATGGGTCGCCCAAGCTCGGGATCGGCTCGATGGACAAGGTGCTGCAGGCGATCAAGGCCGTCGAGGAGGTCACGGTCAAGGTCCCGTCGGCGCCCAACGCCGAGCCGGTGACGCAGACCATCGACGCCAAGCGAGCGCTGCCGCGGTTCTTCGTTCCAGCTGACCCGGTGTTCTTGATCGAGGGCGGCGGCCGGGCGTTCAAGCACGGATTCGACGGCATGTACGCCGAGACGCAGAAGCTGGTCTGCAGGCTCAGCGGCCACACCGTGACCGGCCTCTCGCCGCGGCGGCTGGTCAACCTGCCGGGCTCGGCGGTCCGTGGGGAGGACCTTCTCGATCGGACCGTCGACCATGGCGGCGTACCGGTCGAATGCGACGATCTGGTTCGCGAGTTGGCGCTGCTCGACCCCGGCAGCGCACCGGTGGCCGTGCAGTCCCGGTTCGGCGGAGATGCCAGGTTCGATGCGGCGGCGCTGACTCAGGCGGCCGAGGTGTTCGCCGTCGAGCAGACCGTCTGGCAGGTCGCGCGGGACGATCGGCGGGACATCGCGCCGCTGCTCTCGCTGAGCGGATTCGCCGGAACGTTGCCTGCGGCAATGGCCGTGGCGCTGCCGAAGATCCCGTGGGTTCCGCTCCATTTGGACTGGGAGGTTGAGCTCTACAGCTCGCCCGAGTTCGCCGGCTGGCAGTTGGAGGAGATCGACTTCGACGCGGTGCCGGACAGCCTGCCGGACGCGTACCAGGCCGGCGTACGAACGCTGAGCGGCCGTGCTCTGCTGGGCGGTGGCGCGGCGCAGGTGGCCGCGGCGACCGTCCGCGATGTGCTGGAACAGGCGCAACAGAGTGCCGGTTCGATCTCGCTGACCCCGAAGACGACGCATGCGTTCCATTCACAGGCGGGCATGGAGATGGTGAGCCAGATCAGCTCGATGGTCTCGCTGCAGACGCAACGGGCCGCCGACGAAGCGGACCTGGATCACATCGCCGACGAGCTGGAGAAGATGGACGTCCTGGTCGGTGCGATGGACCGGTTCAACTCGATCCTGCGGGCCGGCTTCGTTGCGGACGGCGTCGCGAAGCCTGCTGACGGGGTCGTGCCCGCTGACTTCTGGCCGCTGCGGTCGGGGTTCCTGAAGGTCAAGCGACTCCGGCTGGTCGACTGCTTCGGCCAGGTCCTCGACCTGGCCGGCTCCAGTGCCACCGAGCCGGCGAAACCCGAGCTGATCATGCGGACCGAGCCGTTGACCGTCGCGGATCGGCCGGATCTGGTCGAGTTGGCGCCTCGGTTCACCGCACCGAGCCGGTTGTGGTTCCGGTTCGTCTCGGCTACTGACGATGCGGTGGAGGCGAACGACGCGACCAGTCCGGTCTGTGGGTTCGTACTGCCCAACCACCTCGACGGCGACCTCCAGTTCCACGCGACCGACGGGGTCGGCCTCGGCGCGGTCCGCTTCGACGGCGGGCGGCTCGACGTCGAGGCAGGTGCCGGAGTGGGGGCCGGGATCGTCTGGGAGGACTCGCCCGGCCAGCCGACCAACCTCGGCTCCGCACCGGCCGGCACCATCCGCAACCGCCATCTCGCCGGGATCGCTCAGGGACTGCTCGACTGGGGCGTGGTCGACGCGACGCCGGATGCCCCGGCGGTGGATACGGCCCTCTCGTCACTGCTGCGGATCGTCGACTCGTCGCTGTGGTCGGTCGATCCGTTCGGGCACATCGGCGAGGAGCATCTCGCCTTGCTGGTCGGCCATCCGATCGCCGTACTCCGGGCGCTGGTCCGGGTCGAGGTCGACGAGCCGGTCGCGCCGGGGCTGGTCAGTGGCATCCGCGTTCCGGTCCGCGTCGGTGCGCTCGCGCATTGGCAGGACGGCCTGCTCGGGTACTTCGTCGGAGACGACTACCGCACCCTGCACGTCTCCGACCCGGCCGCCGCCGACTTCGCCCGGCCGGTCGGGCCACACCAGGGCTTCAACGGCCAGGCCTCCAGTACGTCGGACTACTACACCGACTTCGCCACCGACCTCGGCGTCATCGCCCAACCGGGGTCGACCCCGGTCGACCATCCGTACGTCGACACGAGCGGGGTGCTGTGGGTGCAACCGCAGCAAGACGTCTGGCTCACGTTGCTGATGGAGCCGCACAGCGTCGTCCACGCGACCACCGGTTTCCTGCCCCGCAAGGAGATCGGCATGCGGCGGTCCTGGGTCTCGCCCGGCCTGTCCCGGCTGGCACCGGTGTTCCGGTTCGGCCCGGTACTGGTCGATCCGAAACTGATCCGGATGCCGATCGCCGCCGACATCCGCGGTACCTGGACCTGGAACCACCGGGCCGATGCCACCACCTGGGCCGAGGACCCGATCATCAACTCGACCGCGGACGCGCGGATCCCGCCGGACCCGTCCGAGGGACAGGAGGGCTGGCTCAAGCTCACCCCCGAGGAGGAATCGTGAGCGAGCCACGGTTCGAGAACGACGCCAACGAGGGCGAGTCCGAACGCAAACCGGAAGCCCTGCAAGCGCTGCAGTCCGACCGGCGTGGCCGCATCGACAACCGGCGCTGGCGGTATGCGGTCCGCGACGTCGGCGCGTTGAGCTACTCCGGACCGGGCCGGTGGAAACAGGTCGGCCCGGCGCCGCTGCTGATCGGGAACGAGCAGATCTTCCTCGGTACCGGCCCGGACAGCGGCGAGGTCGTCGACATCGCGATCGATCCGCGACCGGGCCCCGACAAGGTCATCTACATCGCCACCGGCAACGGCGGGGTGTGGAAGTCGCGCGACGACGGCGTGAGCTGGTCGCCGCTCACCGACCACTTGGCGGCGATGGCCATCGGTGCCATCGCCTTGGACCCGGTCGACCCGGACATCTTGTACGTCGGTACGGGCAACCTGTTCGAAGGCGCCGGCGGCCTGCCGAAGTCCGCCGGACTGTTCAAGTCGGTCGACGGCGGGGTCAGCTGGTCGCGACTCACCTCGCCGGCGGGCCGGCCGCCGCAGGCGATCACCGCCGCGGTCAACAACGGCGGCGGGGTCCGGGTGACCATCGCGGGTCACGGCTACTCAACCGGAGATCGCGTCGCCGCCGTCGGGCTTCCGGGGGTGGTCGGAGCGGTCGGCGAAGGCGACTCGACCCGAATCGACGCCAACACTCTGCGGATCCCCGGTGCCACCATGAACGCGGCGTACGGCGGAGCCGGCGCGACGCTCTTCGACGCGCGGCAGCCACCGTTCCTGAGCGACCGGGGCATCATCCGGATGGTCTGCCCGACCGGTGGCACGCTGCTGGTCGCGTCGCAGGCCGGGCTGTACTACTCGGCCGATGGTGGCCGGAACTTCGGGGCCAACCATCCGGCGTACGACGACGGCCGGCCGATCCGACTCGGCGTGATCTCCGCCTTGGAGGTCGACCAGGGCTGGTACCGAACCACCCGGGTGACCGGGGCGAGCAATGCCGATCCGATCGAGGTGACGGCGCTGCGGCACGGGTTCGCCACCGGCGATCGGGTGATCCTCGGTGGGGTCGGGCCGAACCAGCAAGCCAACGGCAGTTGGCTGATCGACCGGGTCGACGCCGACAAGTTCACTCTGCGGACTTCGCATGGCGCCGGCGGGGGTGCGACCAGCGGGTTCGCCTGGGGTCCGTCCCACCCGTCGACAAAGCCAGTGACGGGCGCGACCAATCCGGCTGCGCCCAACCCGATCGTGATCACGGCGGCCGCGCACGGCTTCATCACCGGCGACATCGTGGCCGTCAGCGGCGTACAGGGCAACACCGCGGCCAACCGGTCCTGGTCGATCCGCGTGCTCACGCCGAACACCTTCTCCTTGGTCGGTTCTCGTGGCAACGGCGCGTATGTCGCCGCGACCGGCATCGTCGACGGACCGCAGCACGCGCCTGCCGTGCCGATCACCGCTGCGGCGAACGGCGGGGGAGGGATCAACGTCACCGTCGTGGGTCATGGCTTCGACGGCGACCTGGTCACCGTTCTGGGGTTGCCGGGGATCAATGCGCCCAACAACTCCGGCCGGGCGATCCGGGTCGACAACGATCACTTCCGGATCGCGGGCATCACGATGAACGCGGCGTACGGGGGAGTGGGCGCGACTGTCGTCGGACCGGCGGACGCGTTCAACACGGTGTACTTCGCCAGCGGCGGCCGGACCTTCCGCACCACGTCGACCAACCCCGATCGCGGGCTGTTCCGGCTGACGATCACCTCGACCGGCGAGCTGATGCAGTCCGACAATCTGCTCGCGCATGGCGGCGGCGTGCCCGCTGGACTGGGATTCGGCCGGGTCGTGTTCGCCCAGTCGCTCCTGCCGCGGACCCGAACCTTGTACGCATCCGTGCAGGACAACGAGTTCATCGGCTCCAGCACCTTCGTCGGGCTGTTCCGCAGCGACGACTTCGGCGCGACCTGGGCGCCGCGCCCGGCGTTGAACGCGCGCGCCGCTGCCGACGGTGTGGCGAACATCGTCTACAACCTGACGCTCGGGGTCGATCCTCAGCATCCGCAGGTCGTCTACGCGGGGTTCCAGCAACTGTGGCGGTCGATCGACAGCGGCGGCACCTTCCCGGCGGTGACGCCGGCCACCCGTGGCGGGATGGATGCGATCGCCGGCTTCGGCAGCTCGCCGAGTACGACGCTCGCGCACTGGGACCACCACGAACTCACCTTCGCGCCCCCGACCCGGTGGGATTGGTCCGGCGTCGCGCCGGTCTCGCCCACGCCGGTGTACCTGGGCACGGACGGCGGGATCAACCGGACCGGCAGCGTCGGCCCGGTCAACGGGATCGGCGGCACGATGACCTTCGATCAGCTGAACGAAGGCATCGCGACCTCACTGCTGCGCGGGATGGACATCGGCCGCGGCGTCGGTACCAACGAAGTCGTCTTCGCCGGCATGCAGGACACCGGTACGGCGGGGCACCGGCGAGGCGATGCGATCGGCGCGTGGACGGCCGGTATCGACGGTGACGGCGGGGATGTCGCGGTGGACTCGTTCAACCCCGACATCGTCTACGGCTTCGACGGCGGCCGCTTCATCCGGTCGACCAACGGTGGGCGGACCTTCATCGACAGCGGTTTCCCGATCCCGGCCAGGCACCAGATCATCTCGATCCACAACGAGAATCCGGTCCGGGTGGTCACTTCGGGGCATACGTTCCGTACGGGCGATGGTGTGTTCATCTCCAACGTCACCGGTGGCGGTGGGATCGCCAACGGCGGCAACGTGGTCACCGTGCTGAACCCGCGCGAGTTCACCCTCAACGGGAAGAACGGGACCGTGGTGGCGGCGTTCGGCGCCGGCCCACAGGCGGCAGGCGACCGGTACCTGACCGAGCTGAACATCACCGCTGCGACGCTCGCGGCGCCGATCGAGATCGAGACGGCCGTCCCGCACGGCTGCGCGACCGGGCAGAAGGTGCGGATCGACGGCGTCGCCGGAAATGTCGCCGCCAACAACTCGGTGGCGACTCCGAGCTGGACGGTGACCGTGATCTCGCCGACCCGGCTATCGCTCAACGGCTCGGACGGTTCGGCTCAGCCTGCGTACGTGGTCGGAACGGGTCGGCTTCGAGGGCCCGCGGTGGCCGGCACGGTTCCGGTGTTCCGGGCGGAGAACACGACGCCGATCGTGGTCACCGCGCAAGGTCATGGCTTCGTGTCCGGGGACAACGTGACAGTTACCGGGGTGACAGGCAACCTCGCCGCAAACGTTGTAGGGCAGGCGATCCGGGTGCTGGACGCGAACAGCTTCGAGCTGGTCGGGGTCGCCGGAAACGGGGTGTCGGGGGCGGTGCCGCGAGCAAGTGGGCAGACGATCGGTCGCGGGTTGCCTCTCGGGGGTACGAACCGGCAGCGGGTCGCCTTGGTGCCGGTGGCCGGGGCGGTCTCCACGACGGTCTTCGTCTCGTTCGACAACCAGCTGTTCCGCAGTACGAACGGTGGCATCACCTTCGTCAACGTGGCCACCTTCACCGACCCGATCTCCGCGCTGCATGCGCCGGCGGCCAATCAGCTCTGGGTCGGCATAGCCGGGAGCCAGGTGCCGTTCAGGGCGGGGACCGTGCGCTTCAGCAACAACGCCGGGAACTCCTTCCTGGGGGCGGCGAACAACTACGTCAACAACATCGGTGCCCGGGGACCGATCGCTGCTATCCGTTCGGATCCAGCCGTTGCGGCCGGTACGACGGTGGCCGTGGTGGTCGCGGGGTACAGCGAGACTGCGACGGAGCGGCGTACGCGGCATGTGTTTCTGACTACGGCCGGTGGAATCACCGTTGGCGGGGTCGCGCCGTGGCATGAGGTCGGCGGGGTGTTCAACGCGCCGCTGGGGAACCTGCCGGACATTCCGGTGATGGGACTCGGCTGGGAGCGGGTGACCGGCGGGCCGTCGAGGTTGCTGGTTGCGTCGGACATCGGCGTACTGCGCCTTGGTGCCGCGTCAGTCTGGGAGCGAGTGGGGCCGAACCTTCCGAACGTGTCGTGCCAGGCGCTGGAACTCGACAACACGGTCGATCCCGCGGTCCGGCCGCAGGTGATTCGGGTCGGCACGTATGGGCGTAGTGCGTGGGAGTTCGAAGTACCGGCCGGGCCGAGTCTCCTGGTCGAGGCTGATCTGGGGTTTGGCGAACAGCAGGTCGCGACGACGACCCGGCGACGGATCGTCCTGCACAGCATCGGGAGCGCCGGGGTGACCGTGACCGAGATCTTCGGTGTGGCCGGCGATTTCGCAGTACAGGCGGTGCCTGCCGGGCCGCTGAACTTCCCATTGGCGCTCGCGAGTGGTGAGCATCGGGCGGTGGAAGTCTCGTTCACGCCGGGCGCGGCGGGGGATCGGGGGACGCAGTTGATCGTGCGTTCCGATGATCCCGAGCACAGTGCGATCACCTTGCGGGCGACGGGGTTCGGGATCGCCGCCGGGCGGCCGCGGCTGAGTGTGCGGGCGTTCCTGGAGTTCGGTCTGGTACGGACCGGGGCGCCGGGAGACCTGCCGCTGGAGATCCGGAATCTCGGAAGTGCGCCGCTGACCATCGACACCGTGCAGCTTGATGTTGCTGGCAGCAACCGATTCTCGCTGCCGGGGTTGCCGGCCCTGCCGTTGGTGATCGCGCCGGGGGACGCCACGTCGGTGACAGTGCGCTTCGACCCAAATGCCAACGGCGTGGTGCGCGGGGCGGTGATCGTCCGCGGCAACGGCCAGGGCGCGGTGGTGAATCTGCTCGCCGAGGGCACCACCACGGCCGCCGGCATGGTCGCGGTCCTCCTGAACACGCTCGGCCTGTCCGACCCACCCGAGGTGGTCGCTTAAAACCTGTTCGTACTCATCGAAGGAGCTTGCCTGATGTCTTCGTCGCCCGCGGTACGTACTCGCTTCTGGCTCCAGTCCGGCTTCTCGGTCGCGTCGCTGGTGCTGGCGATGGTCACGCTGATCAGCCGCGAATGGATCGAACTCCTCACCGGCTGGGATCCCGACGGCGGGAACGGGGCCCTCGAGTGGGCGATCGTGGCGGTACTCGCCGGGGCCGCGCTCTGCCTCGGCCTAGCCGCCCGGCGCGAATGGCGCCGCCCCCGGCTCGCGACCTGACCCGGCTAGGCGGTCGTTGTCCGGCCCAGTCGCGCGGCCTGGTCGATTAGTGCGTCGAGGGCGGGGCGGGTGGGGCCGGGGAGCCACGCTAGTGCGACTGTGATGGGGGGCATGTCCAGGACGTCGATGTAGGCGATGTCGGGGCGGGGGTAGAAGTCGCGGCAGGCGGACGGGACGACGGTGATGTTGGGGCCTAGGGCAACAGCTGAGAAGAGTTCTTCGAGGTTGGTGACCTCGTCGTCGGTGAACTCGACGCGGCTGCCGTCGGGGCGGGGGTCGACGGCCCAGAAGTCGCGGTACTCCTGGTGGACGCTGGGGGACAGGCTCACCACCTTGTGACCCTTCAGGTCCGCGATCCGGAGGTGGTCGCGGCTGGCCAGTTCGTGGTTGTTGCTGACTGCAACGGCTCGGGTTCCGGTGCCGATGACCTGGACCGGGACGCCGGGCGGGACGGGGAGGTAGGCAACGATGACGTCGACCTTGCCCTGCGGCAGCGCGGTCACCTGTTCGACGAAGTCGAGGTGGCGGACCTTGATGGTGACGTCCGGATGGTGGAGCCGCATCTCGGCGAGCAGGGCGCGGACCTCGGGCAGGGCGACGATCGCCTCGTGGCTGCCGATCACCAGCTGGCCGGACTTCGGCGGGTCGTGGAACGGTGCCCTGGCCGAGCGCGGCTCACGGAGCAACTCTGCGTGGACCTTGGCGAGGGCTGCGCTGGGGCTGACGCCGAGCTCCTCGGACAGTCGGCGGCGCACATCGTCGTACCGGCGGAGGGCCTCGGCTCGTCGGCCGCAGGCGAGCAGGATCGTCAGCAGCCGAGCGTGGACGCGCTCGTCGTAGGGCAGCTCGGACGCCAGTTGCTCCAGCTGATCCAGCGCGAAATCGGGCTTGCCGGCCTCCAGCGCCGCGTCGGCGAGTTCGAGGGCCAGGCTGATCCGCGACTCCTCCCACCGGCGTACCAGCGGGTCGGTGCGGATCCATTCGGGGCCGTCGGCAAAGAGTGGCCCGCGCCACAGCTCGAGCGCCCGGTGCAGTTCGTGGGCGCGCTCAGTCGGGTCGGTCGCTCGCGGCGCCAGGACGAGTCGCCGGTACTCCGCGAAGTCATCGTCCGAGTCCGGAATCTCGAGCCGGTACCCCTGCCCGTCCCAGCTGACGGTCGCCGCCGGGCCGCACTCCTCCTTGAGCCAGTCCCTGAGCCGCGACACGGTCGTGTGCAGCGACCCGCTCGAGCAGCCGGCCGGTCCCCAGCCGAGCTCCGTCACGCGCGCGGCGCTCGGCGCCTCGCCGGAGTGCAGCAGCAGCGCACCCAGCAGATTGCGAACGGCCGGCCGCTTCGCCGCCACCGTCTCGCCGCCCACCTGCACCCGGATCGGCCCGAGGATCCCCAAACGCACGCGAGACTGCCCCAACATGTCCCCGCATCCATGTAGTACTCCGGTAACCCCGCCTGACCGGCGAAGTGTTACCGGAGCCTACCTGCGGAAAGGGTTGTCAGTACGAGATCCGGAGTGCCGTCCTGATCCGTCGGGGGTGGTGCCTGCTCTACCTCCGAACCGCCAGTGGATGGGATGTCGCCGACGCTACGGGCTCCCTAGCGTTGCCGGTATGACCTCAACGACCACCGAAACTGACCTCGCATTGAACCGACTAGCGGTCTCCGCCAACGCCACGGCGGCGGCTGTGCGCGTGGAGCAGCTGACCCGGATCTACGCCGCCGGCGGGCAACGGGTCGCGGCCCTCGACAACGTCGATGCCGCCTTCGCCCGCGGCACGTTCACCGCGGTGATGGGGCCGTCCGGATCCGGCAAGAGCACCCTGCTCCAGACCTCGGCCGGTTTGGACCGGCCGACCTCCGGACGGGTCTGGGTCGGCGACCAGGAGTTGTCCCGGTTGTCAGAGGCCAAGCTCACCCGGTTGCGCCGCAGCGAGATCGGCTTCGTGTTCCAGAACTTCAACCTGGTGGGCGCTTTGACGGTGGAGGAGAACATCACGTTGCCACTGCGGCTGTCCGGAGTACAGGTGGATCGCAAGTGGCTGGCCGAGGTTGTCGAGCGCGTGGGCGTCACGGAGCGGCTGCAGCATCGGCCGGCTGAGTTGTCGGGTGGCCAGCAGCAGCGGGTCGCGATCGCCCGGGCGTTGGCGATGCGGCCGACGGTGGTCTTCGCGGACGAGCCGACGGGAGCTCTCGACAGCCACACCGCTGCCGATGTCCTCGGTCTGTTGAGGTCGATCGTCGATGAGCAGGGCCAGACGATCATCATGGTCACGCACGATCAGCTGGCGGCTTCGTACGCCGATCGCGTGCTGGTACTCGCCGACGGACGCATCGTCTCGGACACGGGAGTACGGGCATGATCGGGCTCGCAACGCGTCTTCTCCGGCATCGACCGGGTACGGTCCTCGCCACTCTGATCGCTCTCGCTGCCGGTGTGATGGTGATGACCGGTACCGGCGCGCTGGTGGAATCCGGCCTTCGTCATCAGCCGAAGCCGCAGCTCTACGGGGCGGCCGACCTCGTCGTCGCCAAGCGCGACATCACCTTCACCGGCAAGGAATTCGGCGGCGACACCTACACCACGACAACCCGCCTCCCCGAACCAGGCACCATGCCGGCCACCCTGGTCGACCAACTCCGCCAAGTCCCAGGAGTAGCCAAAGCGGTCGCAGACCCCAACAGGGCGGAGCCCGGCCGGAGCGAGGCCGCGCGGGTGGAGGTTATTGCGATCACTGAGCAAGTAGGAGCTGATCGGGCGGCGGTCAAGGCTGCGGTTGAGAGGCTTGCGGCGGGGGAGTCGGCCAAGGCGTACGCCGGCAATGCGCGGGGAACTGTCGAGCGGCCGGACCTCGCGGCCGCCCGTGACGTGTTGATCCAGGTCGGCGCCGCCTTCGGTGGCTACGTCGTGATGCTCATCGTCTTCGTGGTGGCCGGTACGATCGGCCTGTCGATCCGCGGCCGCCGACGCGAGCTCGCGTTGCTGAGGGCAACGGGTGCGACCCCCTGGCAACTCCGCCGGATGCTGATGGGCGAAGCCGCGATCCTCGCCCTCGTCGGCTCCGCGATCGGCATCCCCACCGGCCTGCTGGCAAGCCGCTGGATGGGCGACCAGCTGATCAGCAGAGGATTCGTACCAGCCGATTTCCCCATGGCTACAGGCCTTCTGGCCGCACCGGCAGCCGCTCTCCTCATCGTCCTGCTCGCCGTGGTCGCGGCACTGCTCGCTTCGAGGCGGATCTCCAAGATCCGCCCCGCCGAGGCGCTGGCAGACGCGGCCGTCGAGCCGACCCGCAGTGGCAAAGTGCGTCTCGGCTTCGGCCTCGCGGCGCTCGTGGGAGCGATCTCGTCCAGCGCCTTCGCAGTGATGGGTGGCGGTCAAGCGGCACTCGGCGGTGCGATCAGCATGCTGTACCTCCTAGTGCTCGCCGTAGCCCTGCTCGCGCCCTGGATCAACAGCCGTGCAGCAAGACTGCTCAGCCCGCTTCTTCGCGTGATCTGGGGCAACAGCGGCTACCTCGCGACCAGGAATCTCGCGGCGAATGCACGAGGCATGGCGACGGTACTGACGGCCCTGGTCCTCTCGGTCGGCTTCGGTGGCTCCGTCTGGTTCCTGCAGGACAACCTCGAACGGCAGACCGTTCAGCAGGTACAAGCCGGCACTCTCGCGCAGTACGCCGTGGTCTCACCCAAGGGCTTGCCGGACGACGCAGCGGAGCAACTGAGTAAGGTCCCCGGAGTCGAGGCGGCGACGGGCGTACGTCGTACCTCGGTCATCGTGAAAGTCATGCAGGATGCCGAGGTCGTTCCCGCCCAGGCGATGGACCTCACCAGCGCCCTCAAGACCACCGACCTCCAGATCAAGCAAGGCGAACTGACTCCCGGCGGCGTCGCGGTCTCGCAGGTCCGGGCGGACTCGCAGAACTGGAAGCTCGGCGACACCGCCGACATCTGGCTCGCCGACGGAACCCCGAAGCAGCTGAAGATCACCGCCATCTACTCCCGCGGCCTCGGCTTCGGCGACTTCGTCCTCGACCGCGCGACCGTCGGCCAAGCCCCCGACGAGGTACTGATCCGTACTTCGGGAAGCAAACCAACCACCTTGGCACAGCTCCCCGGCGCAACCCTGATCCCGGTCAGCCAGCTCACCATGCAGACCGCGAAGGATCTCGCGATCAGCGCCTGGCTCAACAAACTGCTGATCGGCGTGATGATCGGGTACGCCGCCCTGGCCGCCGCCAACACCATGGTGATGGCAGCGCTGGCCCGCCGCCGTGAGGTAGCAGTCCTGCGCCTCACCGGCGTCACAACTCGCCAGGTGAAGCGAATGGTCAACGCCGAACAAGCAGCGCTCCTCGGAGTGGCCCTCGTCATCGGCGGAGCGGTCGCAGCCGTCACCCTGACGACAGTCGTCCGCGCGGTAACCGGCGGCGCCCTGCCTTACGTACCGGCCCTGGGCTGGATCGCCGTGCTGGGCGGAGCCACTGTCCTCGCCATGACCACCACGATCTGGCCCATCGCGCTACTCCTCCGGAGGCCGGCCCTGGCCCAGGCCGGCTCCCGCGAGTGATGGCGCAGGTGGGGTCGGATGGTCGATCCTTGCGGGATGGTTGACGAGGGGCGGTTGTGGTTCCTGGATTGGCTGCGGGTGCTGGCCGTGGCCGGGGTGTTCGTGTTCCATACGTTGCGGCCGTTCGACGACGGTGACTGGCATGTGAAGAACGCCCAGACCAGCGAGGGGATCTCGGTCGGGATCGCGTTCCTCGGGCTGTGGGGGCTGGCGTTCTTCTTCCTGATCTCCGGGGCGGCCGTGTGGCTGGCGCTGCGGTGGCGGACCGCGACCGGATTCCTGCGGGAGCGGCTGCTCCGGTTGCTGGTGCCGCTGATCGTCGCGTACGTGTTGCTCTCTCCGCCGCAGTACTTCATCGAGGAGCACCACAAGGGCCGTTCCCAGGACTCGTTCCTGGGTGACGTGAAAACGTTCTTCAGCGACCTGCGGGGCGATCCGCCGCTCTGGCTGCGCGACACGTACCACCTGTGGTTCCTCGTCTACCTCTTGCAGTTCGCCCTGCTCGGGTTGCCGATCTTCCTCTGGCTGCGCGGTCCGCAGGGCCGACGGCTGGTCGACTGGATCGCCGTGCGTTGTGAGCGGCCCGGGAGGATCCTGCTGTTCGCGGTGCCGCTCGTGCCGGTGCATCTGCTCTTCCAGGCCGCTCCCGGTCCCGACCACGGGTGGGGTGAGTTCGTCTTCTTCTTCGACTTCTTCGTGGTCGGCTTCCTGGTGCTGTCGGACGATCGGCTGATCGCGGCCGTCCGGCGCAACGCCGTCTACGGGCTGGCCCTGGGCCTCGGGGCGTTCCTCGTCGGCTTGGTCACCGGGATCATGGACTTCCTCGAGGCCTGGTGGGATGACCCGGGCTACAGCTGGCCGTACGTCTGGTACTTCACGCTCATCACCCTCGCCGTCTGGGGCTGGCTCGTCGCCGCGCTGGGGTTCGGCCTGCGGCTGCCCGCGTTCCAGCGGCCGCTGCCCGTACCACTCGCGCGGGCGGCGATGCCGTTCTTCCTGATCCACCAGCCGGTGATCCTGGCGATCGCGTACTACGTCGTCGGCTGGAACGCGGGTATCCCGGCCAAGTACGCCGTCCTGATGCCGACCGCATTCCTGCTCTCCGCCCTGCTGGCCTGGCTGCTGTCCACCCTCCCCGGAGTCTCGGTGCTCTTCGGGGTCAAACGCCAAGCGCTACGACAACCAGAGGACGATTCCGGTATGGCCGGTGAGGACGCTGGCGGCACCCGCGCGGATGGCTGAGGCCGCGCGGGCGGGCGTGAAGGTGGTGGGATCGTAGGTTGACGACGCGCCGAGACCTTCGCCGCGGAAGGACGCGCCGGTCCAGTCGGCGGCGGTGACGTTGCCGGTGGGCTCGGCCAGTTCGGCGCCGACCACGAGAAACTGCTGGTCCAGGTGGTTGGGGGTGACCATCGCCAGCGGGTCGACGAGATTGTTGCCGGCGGCGACGATCAGGTCGGGGTGCAGATCCATCGCGTCGCCGATCTGCGCGATGTACTTGTCCGAGCTGGTCGCCTTGACGGTCTTCAGGCTGACGTCCTCCTGCTTCGCCCAGTCCTCGACCGCGGTCACCAGGGTCTTGGTCTGCGGGTCGTCACCGGCGGTGAGCAGGACGACACGGTAGCCCTTCGGTGGATGGACGCCGTCCCAGGAACCCGGTCGCGGGGTGATCGTTGCCTCGGGCGACGGTTTCACACTGGGCACGAAGCCGGCGCCGAGGGCGCCGATCGGGGTCGGCGCGGTGTCGCGTGGTTGCGACCAGTCATCGGCCGATGCACAGCCCGTGGCGAGTACGGCGATCGCGACCGTCGTACCAACGGCTTGGAGCAGGCGCACGGAATCGTCCTTCGTCAGCAGGGGATCAGCTCTTTCTACCTCATGGTTCGCCGATACTTCTGGTGGTCGGTACTTGTTCGTCTCCGGGCAGCCGATCGTTCACCCACCAGGTGGAGCGTGCGCTCCATGTCAGGTATCAAGAAGGTCCTCGCCGTGGCCGCGGCCGCCGTGGTCGTAGTACTGGGGACCGCGCCGGTGGCGCAAGCACACGGCTTCAGCTCGACCGTGTACGCCGACCTGACCTCGCCCGCCAGGGAGCACGTCCGCGCCCAGCTCGGACTCGAGTACGACCTACTCGTCGTCTCCGCCGCCGACGCCGGGAAGGACGACCCGCTCTTCAAGGACGGCACCGCCGCGTTCGAATCCGGCGACTCCGCGCAACAGGCCGCTGCCCTCACGAAGCACGCCGACTCGGTCGTCAGCTACGCGACCAAGCGCTTCACGGTCACGGCCGACGGCCAGGCCTGTACTGCGCAACGCGACGGCGACTTCACCATCGAGGAACGCGAAGGCGTCCCGTACGTCGTCCTGGCACTCGACTTCCAATGCCCTCAAGCCGCCGCCCACGAGATCCGCAGCGGGCTGTTCCCCGACGCCGAGGGCTACGTCAAAGGCACCAAGACGATCGTCACGTACCACCTCGACCTGAAGAAGGGCAGCAGCGCCCTCGACGACCAGCACCCGGTGCTGTCCACACAACAGTCAACAGGGCAACGGTTCTGGGAGTTCTTCCGGCTCGGCGCCGAGCACCTGCTGACCGGGCTCGACCACATTCTGTTCCTGCTGGCGCTGATCGCCGGATCCCGTCGGCTGCGCGAAATCGTGCTCGCGGCAACGACTTTCACGATCGCCCATTCGGTGACCTTCGTACTGGCCGCGCTCGGCCTGGTCCACGTGACCGCATCCTTCGTGGAGCCTGTCATCGCGTTGTCGATCGCAGTTGTCGCGGGCTGGCATCTATGGCGGCTCTGGCGCCGGGGCCGGACCGCGACCGACATCGAGACGAACAACCGCAGTCATCTCAGCCTGGACCGGGCGGGCTGGACCCGGCTGGGGGTCGTGTTCTGTTTCGGACTCGTCCACGGACTCGGTTTCGCCGGCGCGCTGGGTATCGACGAGGCCTGGTCATGGCAGCTGTTGTGGTCGTTGCTGGTCTTCAACATCGGCATCGAGGTCGTCCAGCTCTCGCTGATCGCGCTCACCTTCCCCTTGCTCGCGCTGCTGCGCCACCGGGCGCCGGTGGCCGCGCTGTGGGTGACCGGCACGATCGCCGCCGGCGTCTCGGCGGCCGGGCTGTTCTGGTTCGTACAGCGAGTGACCGGGATGTGACGCGCCCTCGACTGTTGCGTGGCGTGCAGTGGAGTAGTGAACCCTTGTTCACCTGGATTCCACCGACCAGGAAGACGCTCAGACCGCACTTTCAACATCCCCGTCAATGGATGGACAATCGATGAAGCTCATCAACTGGGCGGCAGTGGCAGTCATCGGCGCCTCGGTGGCGTTCGGTGGCGGCCTGGGCACGGCGCAGGCCACCGATGCCCCGGCGCCCACCCGCATCATCCTCGGAGTCGGTTCCTCCGAGGCTCAACGCGTCGTGAGCTGGTACGCCTCGACCGACGCGGCGCAGGTCGTCGAGCTCGCCGAGACGGCGAAGATCGTCAAGGGCAGGTTCCCGGCGAACTCGACCAGCTTCCCGGCCACCGTTGCGGCCAACACCGTGAACGGCGGTTTCAACGGGCACGCGACGCTCGACGGGTTGCGGCAGAACACGTCGTACACGTACCACGTCGGCAACGGCGCCACCTGGTCGCCGGCGTACACGTTCAAGACGCGCACGTTCAGCGGTGACTACAGCTTCCTGTTCTTCGGCGACCCGCAGATCGGGTCGTCCGGGGACGTCGCGCGCGACGGTGCCGGCTGGGCCGACACGCTGAACGTCGCGCTCACCGCGAACCTGAGCGCCGAGCTCCTGGTCTCCGGTGGCGACCAGGTCGAGACCGCCAACAACGAGCCGCAGTGGGACGCCTTCCTGGGTTCCGACAAGCTGCGGCAGTACCCGTGGGCGGCCACCATCGGCAACCACGACGTCGGCGGCAAGGCGTACGAGCAGCACTTCTG
Organism: Kribbella sp. NPDC051718; assembly: GCF_040681515.1. Taxonomy (NCBI): domain Bacteria; kingdom Bacillati; phylum Actinomycetota; class Actinomycetes; order Propionibacteriales; family Kribbellaceae; genus Kribbella; species Kribbella sp. NPDC051718. The sequence continues at coordinate 121,751 of NZ_JBFAYZ010000009.1, forward strand.
GACTCCGAACACCGACCGTTCGGCACCGTTCTACCGCGGTGACGCCAAGTCCGAGTCCGGCGGCGACTACTGGTACAAGTACAAGGACGTGCTGTTCATCGACCTGAACAGCAACGCCTACGCCAACAACGCCGACGCGGCTCACATCGACTACGTCAGCAAGGTGATCGCGGCGCAGGGCGCGGGTGCGAAGTACACGGTGCTCGTGTACCACCACTCGATCTACTCGCCGGCCGATCACGCCAACGACACCGACAACCAGAAGCGCCGGCTGGACTTCCCGACGGCGTTCTCGAACCTCGGCGTCGACCTGGTGCTGCAGGGCCACGACCACAGCTACTCGCGTAGCTACGTGATCAAGAACGGCAAGAAGGCGAACCCGGCCGAGCAGCCGGGCGCCACCAAGGTGGAGCAGGGCCCGGGCGGCGTCATCTACGTGACGGCGAACTCGGCGTCGGGTTCGAAGTACTACGACCTGACGGCACCCGACACCACCAAGGACCCGAACTACGGTCCCGACCCGTTGAACCCGAAGAACCACTGGGCCAACTCGGTCGAGAACCAGGAGCACGTCCGGACGTACGTGAAGGTCGACGTACGCAACGACAAGCTCACGGTCGAGGAGATCCGCAGCGGTACCTGTGCCGCCCCGAACGCCGCGGTCGAGCTCGGCCGCGTCGCCTGGTGCGGCCCGAACAGCGGCGCCAGCCCGGCCCAGCCGGTCGGCTCCGTGATCGACCGGGTCCGGTACTACCCGTACAACGACCGTGGCGTCCGCGCCGCGGCCGCGGACGGCGTGAACTGGACCGAGAGCAAGACCGACGACAAGATCACCCTCACCTCGGTGAGCTGATCGTGGCGGGGTGGGCGTTCTTCGGGCGCCCACCCCATCCGCATTGGGAGAGTCATAAAATGCTTCGTGTCCAGGGCACCCTGCTGCTCGCCGTCGGTCTCGTCGTTCTGGGAGCGGGTACCGCCGTCGCGGACGACACCGTGCCCTGGCAGGTGAAGACCGCGTCCAACAGCTATGGCTCCAGCCGCGCTAACTACAGCTACACCGTGGCTGCGGGGAGTCAGGTACAGGACGCTTTTGTCGTGGTGAATCGGGGGAAGGCGGCGCTGGACCTCGCGGTCTCTGCGGGCGATGCGTTCACGACGTCGACCGGTCAGCTCGACCTTCGTGGCGCGGACTCGAAGGACGTCGGTACCTGGGTGCACGCGGATCGCTCGCAGGTAAAGGTTTTGCCGGGCAAGTCGGTCGAGGTGCCGTTCAAGATCGCCGTACCGGCCGATGCGCGACCGGGCGACCACCTGGGCGGCGTCATCACCTCGCTGACTCAGAACGACGTGGAGCGCCGGCTGGCCATCCGGATCCGGTTGCGGGTCAGCGGAGAGCTCAAGCCGAGCCTGGCCGTCGAGGACCTGAAGGTGAACTACGCGGGCAACGGCGACGCGACCGTCGCCTACGAGATCCGCAACACCGGCAACACGATCGCCGCGGCCCGCCAGACTGCCTCTGTCTCGGGCCCGTTCGGTCAGTTGAAGTCCCAATCAGCCGCCATCGCCGACTCGCCCCAGCTGCTACCCGGCGAATCTTGGAAGGTGTCCGTCCCGGTACGCGACGTAACCCCCGCCGGCCGCCTCACCGGAGCAGTCGAGCTGCTCCCGCTGGTGACCGACGCGGCCGGCTCGACCGCGACCTTTGCCGCCGTTCAGACCACCACGCACGCTTGGACGATTCCGTGGGTCGTCGTGGTGCTGCTCGTCCTGGTGATCGTCGCAGCCGTGCTGGTCATTCGCCGGGTGCGAGCAACCCGTCGACAAGCTGCTTGAGCGGTATGTCCCGGGCGGTACGTTCGATCAGGACCGCATCCCCGCCGACTGCCTTGCGGGCCGCCGTGAGTGCGGTCGTTCGATCGGCGAGTCGGTCCGGAACGTACCCGGGTGTGCCGAGGGCCTCTCGGTGGTGGGCGGCGACGCTGAGCATCCGGAGCGCGGCGATGGGGTGTTCGGTGACCTCGAGGCAGGCGATGGACTCGAGGATGCCGATCTGTGCCTCCACCAGGTCGCGATCGAGGAAGTACCGCAGCGCTTCGAGGTAGAGCTGTCGAGCGCGGCCGGGCTCGCCGCGGCGCCAGGCGATCATGCCGAGGTGCTCGGTTCCGGCGGCGACTGCGAACTCGTCGTCCGGCTGGATGCTCAGGGCTTCGAGGATCTTGGCCTCGGCCTCGTCGAGTCGCCCGAGGCAGCGCAGCGCGATACCGAGGTTGTCCAGGAGTCCGGCCAGCAGGGGCTGGTCGTCGACGGCCGCGGCGAGGTGGCAACCGTCCTCGCCGTAGTCGATGGCTTCGGTGTACCTCCCCAGACCGATGCTGGTGAGGCAGAGGCCGTACAGGGTGAGGATGAGCCCGCCCGTATCGCCGAGTGTGTGGAATGCGGTGAGTGCGCGTTCGCCACAGTCGAGGGCTTCGTCGAGATCGCCGCTGTGCCGGGCCACCGAGGCCAGCACGCGGAGACCCACCGCCTGGTCAGGGGTCGGCGCGGGACCGGTGTGCGCGAGTCCGGTCCGGAGCCAGATACGTGCCTCGGGCAACGAGCCGCGCATTCGCCAGTGCCACCACAGGGGTGAGACGAGGCCGAGTACCGCCTCGGGCCGGCCGCCGTCGCCGAGACACCAGTCGATCGCGGACCGGAGGTTCGGCTCCTCCTCGTTCACGACGGCGATCAGCTCCTTGGAGCCGGGATCGCCACCGGTATCGGCCGTGGTGGCGAGTTGCCGGCACCACGCGATCTGCAGTTCCCGTACGACGGGTTCGTCGCCCGATTCGCGGAGCCGGTTGGTGGCGTAGTCGCGGACCGTTTCGAGTAGGCCGAAGCGTCGTACACCAGCCGCGGAACGTACCGTCACCAGAGATCGGTCGACGAGCTCGGTGAGCACGGGGACGATGTCGGCGGCGTCGAGGTCGCCACCGGGGATCACGGCCTCCGCCGCTTCGAGAGTGCAGCCGCCGGGGAAGACAGCCAGCCGGCGTAGGACGATCCGGCTGGTGGGGTCGAGGAGGTCGTGGCTCCAGTCGAGCGCTGATTGCAGGCTGGTGTGGCGGCGGCCGTTGTCGCGAGGGCCGCCGATGAGGAGGCGGAGGCGGTCGTTGATCCGCTTGGCGATCTGGGTGATGGTGAGGGTTCTGGTGAGGCCGGCGGCCAGTTCGATACCGAGGGGGAGGCGGTCGACGGCTGTACAGATTGCTTCGGCTTCTGGGCCAGGCAGTGCGCCGGCGCGGGCGCAGAAGAGGGCGACGGCGGCGTCAGCGGGTAGGGCGTTGAGGTGGTGGAGCTCCTCGCTGCTGATGTGGAGCGGGCGTTGCGAGGTGACGAGGATCGACAGCGCTGGGGCGGTACGGAGTAGTTCGGCGGCCAGCTTGGCGACCTCGTCGATGAGGTGCTCGGCGTTGTCGATGACGAGCAGGGAGCCGTCGAGCGTCTCCGCGCAATGGGCGATGGGGTCGCCGGGGCGGCTGTCGAGTCCGATCGCGGCCTCCAGCGCGCTGTTCACCGAGGCCGGTGAGCGGAGCGGAGCGAGGTCGAGCCAGGCGACCGGGCGGCCTGTCTTTTGGGTGCTGAGGGCAACTTGTTGGGCGAGCCGGGTCTTGCCGACGCCGGGGCCGCCGAGCACGGTGGTGAGGCCGGGGTGGGCCAGCTCGGCGCGCAATGTGCGCAGCTCGTCGGCCCGGCCGACGAAGGTGCTGCCTGCCTCCGGGGTGCGGATCGGAACCACGCGTGGTGTTGTCGACGGCTCGGGCTGGTGCTGGAGGAGTTTCAGTTCGAGGTCGGTGGTGGCGGGAGTGGGGTCGATGCCGAGTTGGTCGGCGAGTCGTTCCTTCAGGTCGGTCAGTGCGTTGAGGGCGTCGGCGCGGCGGCCGTCGTAGTACAGGGAGCGGGCGAGCAGGCCGATCAGGCGTTCGTGGAGTGGGTTCTGGCGGGCCAGGCGGTCCAGTTCGGCGCCGGCTGTGGGGGAGTGGCGGTCGACTTCGGATTCCAGCAGGGCGAGCTGGAGTTCGAGGTGTTCGGCGTCCAGGTGCTCGGCGTCCTTGGCAGCGTACGGGATAGTGCGGAGGCCGGTGAGTGCGGGGCCGCGCCATTGCTGGAGTGCTTCGGTGGCGGCGAGGTCGGCGGCGGTTCGGTTGCCTGCCGTGCGGGCCCGGTACATGCGTTCGGTGGCCTTGGTTGCGAGCTCCAGGTCGAGCGCGCCGGCGGCGAGGGAGAAGCCGGCCGGTGATCGCTGCAGTAGTTCGGCGTGCGGGCCGAGGCTCGATCGAAGCCGTGAGGCCAGCACCCGAAGGCGTTGAACCGGGCGAGCTAGCTCGGCGTCGCCCCACAGATCGCGGACGAGCTGATCGTCGGACACACTCCGGCCTCCGGCCAGGGCAAGGCGGACGAGCAACGCCCGCTCCAGCGTTCCCGCCATCACCAGCGGCACGCCCGCGGCCGTCACCTCGACGGGCCCCAGTACCCGAACCTCCAGCATCGCTCTCCCCGTGCTCAGCCTCCCGCCATCGTCGCACTCCGGCACCGGGTGCCGCTCGGAGGTCGGCGGTGGGCTAGATCACGGCGATTTAGTAGGACGTCCACGTATATAGTCGGCCTTCCTAGTATCTGGTGAGGCTGCCATTGCAGTCGCGATGTACGGGAGTGAGACGTTGACCAACGAGTTGAGCCATTTCGTGGCCGGGCAGCACGTGGCGGGGACCTCGGGGCGGTTCGCCGACGTCTTCGATCCGAACACGGGCGGGGTGCAGGCGCGCGTGCCGCTGGCGAGCAAGGCGGAGGTCGTCGCGGCGATCGATGACGCCGAGCGGGCTCAGCTCGAGTGGGCAGCCTGGAATCCGCAGCGCCGGGCGCGGGTACTGCTGCGCTTCCTCGATCTGGTCAACCGGGACATGGAGTCGCTGGCCCGGACGTTGTCGAGTGAGCACGGCAAGACCGTCGCCGATGCCAAGGGCGACATCCAGCGCGGGCTCGAGGTGATCGAGTTCGCTGCCGGGGGACCGCACCTGCTCAAGGGTGAGTACACGACCGGCGCCGGGACCGGGATCGACGTCTACTCGATGCGGCAGCCGCTCGGCGTGGTCGCGGGGATCACCCCGTTCAACTTCCCGGCGATGATTCCGCTGTGGAAGGCCGGGCCGGCGCTGGCCGCGGGTAACGCGTTCATCCTCAAGCCGTCGGAGCGCGACCCTTCGGTGCCGCTGCGGATCGCGGAGCTGTTCCTCGAGGCGGGGTTGCCGGCCGGTGTGTTCAACGTCGTGAACGGTGACAAGGAAGCGGTCGACACGCTGCTGGAGGATGAGCGGGTTCGGGCGATCGGGTTCGTCGGGTCGACGCCGATCGCGCAGTACATCTACGAGTCCGCGGCCGCGAACGGCAAGCGGGCGCAGTGTTTCGGTGGCGCGAAGAACCACCTGATCGTGATGCCCGACGCGGATCTCGACGACGTGGCCGATGCGCTGATCGGCGCCGGGTACGGTTCAGCCGGCGAGCGGTGCATGGCGATCTCGGTCGCGGTCCCGGTCGGTGCAGAGACGGCCGACGCGCTCGTCGCGAAGCTTCAGGAGCGGATCGATCAGCTGACCGTGGGGCACAGCCTGGATGAGAAGGCGGACTACGGACCGCTGGTCACGGCCGAGGCCCGGCAGCGGGTGATCGAGTACATCGGGGCCGGTGTGGAAGAGGGCGCGGAGTTACTGGTCGACGGTCGCGAGTTCGTTCTGGCCGGCCACGAGTCGGGCTTCTTCCTCGGGCCGACGCTGTTCGACAAGGTTGTCCCCGGCATGCGGATCTACGACGAGGAGATCTTCGGGCCGGTGCTGGTGATCGCGCGCGCGGACAGCTATGAGGAGGCGTTGCGGTTGCCGAGTGAGCATGCCTACGGCAACGGTGTCTCGATCTACACCCGCGATGGCGACACCGCGCGGGACTTCACTGCCCGGGTCAACGTCGGCATGGTCGGTGTGAACGTGCCGATCCCGGTGCCGATCGCCTACCACACCTTCGGCGGCTGGAAGCGGTCCGGTTTCGGCGATCTCAACCAGCACGGTCCGGACTCGTTCCGCTTCTACACCAAGACCAAGACGGTGACGTCGCGGTGGCCGTCCGGGGCCAAAGAGGGTGCCAGCTTCGTCATCCCGACGATGAGCTGACGCGATGACCTCGGACAACGAAGAGCTGCAGGCGATCGCGCGGGAGGTACGCAAGTTCGCCGAGCACGAGCTGGCCCCGAACGCGATCGAGTGGGACCAGGCCAAGCACTTCCCCGTCGACGTTCTGCGGCGCGCGGGCGATATGGGGCTGGGCGGGATCTGCGTCGCGGAGGATGTCGGTGGGTCCGGCCTCGGCCGGCTCGAGGCGGTGACGATCTTCGAGGAGCTGGCGCGTGGGGACACCGCCATCGCGGCGTACGTGTCGATCCACAACATGGTCACGTCGATGATCGACTCGGCCGGTACGGACGCTCAGCGGAAGCAATGGGTGCCTGGATTGGCAAGTATGGAAGGGCTTGGGAGCTACTGCCTGACCGAGCCCGAGGCCGGTTCGGATGCGGGTGCTTTGCGCACGACCGCTCGTCGCGACGGCTCCATCTATGTGCTCGATGGTGTGAAGCAGTTCATCTCCGGGGCGGGGTCTTCCAGTGTGTACGTCGTGATGGCGCGCACCGGCGACGCGGGGCCGCGGGGGATCACGGCTTTCATCGTGCCCGGCGATGCCGACGGACTGTCCTTCGGGGCGAACGAACGCAAGATGGGCTGGCATGCGCAGCCGACTCGGCAGGTCATCCTGGACGGCGTACGAATCCCGTTGTCTCAGCGCCTGGGCGAGGAAGGCGAGGGGTTCGGTATCGCGATGCGCGGGCTAAACGGTGGCCGGTTGAACATCGCCGCTTGTTCGCTTGGTGGTGCGCAGTGGGCTTTGGAACAGGCTACGAGTTACCTGCAGTCTCGTACTGCGTTTGGTGGGCCGCTGATCACGCAGCAGGCGTTGGTGTTTCAGCTCGCTGACATGGCGACCGAGTTGGAGGCCTCGCGGTGCCTGCTGCATCACGCGGCGCGGACGCTCGACGGTAAGGCGGCCGACGCGGCGAAGGTCTGCGCGATGGCGAAGCGGTTCGTCACCGATGCGGCGTTCACCGTTGCGAACAAGGCTTTGCAGTTGCACGGGGGCTACGGCTACCTCAGCGAGTACGGCATCGAGAAGGTGGTACGCGACCTGCGCGTCCACCAGATCCTGGAAGGAACCAACGAGATCATGCGACTGATCGTCGGCCGTGCCCTGATCGAGGCGGCGGCATGAGTGAGCCGGTGGTGCTGATCAGCCAGGACGGCCGGGCGGGGCACATCGTGCTCAATCGGCCGAAGGCGATCAATGCGTTGACCCACGAGATGGTGGACTTGATCCAGACAGCGTTGGACTCTTGGGCTGCCGATCCGTCGGTGGAGACAGTGGTGCTCACCGGTGGTGGCGAGCGCGGGTTGTGTGCAGGTGGCGACATCGTCTCGATCTACCAGGACGGCCTTGCCGGAGGTACGGCCTCGGCGGAGTTCTGGGCGGCGGAGTACCGGCTGGACGCGACGATCGCGGAGTACCCGAAGCCGTTCGTGGCGATCATGGACGGGATCGTGCTCGGGGGCGGGATCGGGCTGTCGGCGCATGCCGGGGTGCGGGTCGTCACCGAGCGGTCGAAGATCGGGATGCCGGAGACGGGGATCGGGTTCTTCCCGGATGTCGGCGGGACGTACTTGTTGTCGCGGGCGCCGGGGGAGTTGGGGACGCATCTGGCGCTGACCGCTGGTTCGGTGCGGGCGGGTGACGCGATCGCTGTGGGGTTGGCCGATTGGTATGTGCCTAGCGACCGGCTTCCTGGCTTGATCGCTTCGCTTGCTTCCGTGGCGCCTGCGGAGGCAGTCGCTGCGGTGGCTGCGGAGGCTCCGGCTTCTGGGTTGCTCGCGGATCGGGAGTGGATCGACGCGGCGTACGAGGGCGATGACGTGGTGAAGATCCAGGCCCGGTTGGTGGGGTCTGAGATTGAGGCGGCTCGGTCGGCTGCCGACGTACTGGCTGCGAAGTCGCCTACATCGGTGAAGGTGACGTTGCGGGCGCTGCGGGAGGCGGCGGATCTGTCGTCGCTGCGAGAGGCGCTGGATCAGGAGTACCGGCTGTCCTTGCGGTTTCACGGGTCGCACGACTTTCTCGAGGGGGTGCGGGCGCAGGTGATCGACAAGGACCGGAATCCGCAGTGGGTGCCTGCTCGGCTCGACGATGTCGCTGAATCGGTTGTTGCTGCTTACTTCGCCGGGCTTGGTGCCGATGAGCTTGGGCTGACTCAGGGGAGTGCATTGTGAAGGCGGTTGCGTTTGTCGGGCTGGGCAACATGGGTGGCCCGATGGCCGCGAACTTGGTAAAGGCTGGGTATGCAGTGACTGGGTTCGATCCGGTTGAGGCGGCGCGTGCGTTGGCTACTGAGGCCGGCGTGGTCGTTACTGCTTCTGCTGCTGAGGCGGTGGTGGGTGCTGAGGTGGTGATCACGATGCTGCCTAGTGGGCGTCATGTTCTCGACGTTTACCAGGGCACTGCCGCCGCGCCGGGGCTTTTGGCGTCGGCTCCTGCGGGCGCGCTGTTCGTCGATTGCTCGACGATCGCGGTGTCCGATGCGCGGTCGGCTGCCGCGCTCGTCGTCGCGGCGGGGCATCGGGCGTTGGATGCGCCCGTTTCCGGCGGGGTGGTCGGCGCTGCCGCGGGCACGTTGACTTTGATGGTGGGTGCGCTGCCTGCGGATCTCGAGGCTGTGCGAGAGGTACTCGAGCCGATGGCCGGGCGCGTGGTGCACTGCGGTGAGCCTGGCGCCGGACAGGCGGCGAAGATCTGCAACAACCTGATCCTGGGGATCTCGATGATCGGGGTGAGTGAGGCTTTTGTTCTTGGGGAGAAGTTGGGTCTTTCGCATCAGGCTTTGTTTGACGTGACGTCGACTGCTTCCGGGCAGTGCTGGGCGTTGACGACCAACTGCCCGGTGCCGGGTCCGGTGCCGACCAGTCCGGCCAATCGGTCGTACCAGCCTGGTTTTGCGGCGCCGCTGATGGCGAAGGACCTCGGGCTGGCTCTGCAGGCAGCCTCGTCCGCCGGTATGTCCGCTGGGCTGGGTGCCTTGGCTGCGTCGCTCTATCGAGAATTTGCCGAGGGCAACGGTTCGGGGTTGGACTTCTCGGCCATCATCAACGAGATCAGGGATGCTTCATGAACAACATCATCGTGACCCGCGACGGGCGGACGGCGACGATCACTTTGGATCGGCCGAAGGCGCTCAACGCCTTGAACGAGGAGCTGATGCACGAGGTGGTGGAGGCCGCGACCTCCCTTGACGCCGATCGTGGCGTCGGCGCGATCGTGATCACGGGGTCGGAGCGGTCCTTCGCGGCTGGGGCTGACATCAAGGAGATGGCCGCGCAGTCGTACCAGGACATGTATTTGTCGGACTGGTTCACGGCGTGGGATCGGCTGGCGGCGGTCCGTACGCCGTTGGTCGCGGCGGTTAGCGGGTATGCGTTGGGTGGCGGGTGCGAGCTGGCGATGATGTGCGACATCCTGATCGCGGCCGACACTGCGAAGTTCGGTCAGCCGGAGATCACGCTCGGCGTCATTCCCGGCATCGGCGGCTCCCAGCGCCTCACCCGCGCCATCGGCAAGGCCAAGGCGATGGACCTCATTCTGACCGGCCGGACGATCTCCGCCGAAGAAGCCGAACGCGCCGGCCTCGTCTCTCGCATCGTCCCCGCCGCCACCTTGCTGGCCGAGGCTTCCGAAGTCGCCCACAAGATCGCTTCGATGTCGTTGCCGGTCGTCTACGCCGCCAAGGAAGCCGTCAACCGCTCCTTCGAATCAACCCTCACCGAGGGCATTCTCTTCGAACGCCGCACCTTCCACGCAACCTTCGCCTTCGACGACCGCACCGAAGGCATGACCGCCTTCACCGGAAAACGCAAACCCAACTTCACCCACCGCTGAGCACCTTCGGCGGCAGGCATTCCCCACGCCTGCCGTTGGGAGCCGGGTTGGCTGGTGGTGGGTCTGTCGCAGGGTTGGGCTGTGGTGGCTTGGTGATCGGCTGAAGGACAGGTTCGACGTACTGACTGAAGACCGGCCCGAGCCGGCCGACCCGGTGGTCCAGGTGCGGCAGTCGATCGTGCACCGGCGGCGTCGGCGTACGGGGCTGGCCGTATTTGCCTGCGCGGCGGCGACCGCCGCGGCGGTGCTCGCCGTACCGGCCCTCGGATCGTTGCGGTCGGCAAACGAACAGCCAGGCGTCGCGGGCTACGCGCCCTACAAGGCGTACTACGTCGCCAAGGGCACGATCCCGACCGAGAAGTGGGCCATCCTGGTCTACTCCAGGCAGAACTGCATGGTCGGTGACGAAGGCCAGGCCAGCAACTTCGGCGACCCGCACTACTGCTTCGACCGAGCCGGCGGCGAGTATGCGGTCCTCCAAGGACACACCAAGGAGAAGAGCACCATCAAGATCGACGCTCGCGCTGTACGGGTGATCGCCGGCGGCAAGACCTACACCGCCCCAGCAGTCGCCACCCCGTCAACGGACACCACCCGCTTCTTCGCCCTCGTCATCCCGCACCGCGACCTCAACGTCATCTCTGTGATACTGCGCTGGTCCCCGCGTCGTGAGTAGATCAGGCAGACGCGCGGTTAGGTGAGCCGGTGGGTGCCGGTGTGGTCGACGCGGAAGGTGAAGCCGTGTGGGGTGGTCCACTGCAGCGCTCCTTGCCCCGCGGGCTGGACGTGCCAGCCGCGGCCGTGGGTTTTGACGCGGTGGTGGTACCGCGTTGCTGGTGTGAGGTTGGTGGTGCCGGTTTGGCCTGGTGGCCCGTGGGGGTCGTAGGGCTGGATGTGGTCCAGGTCGGTGTGTGGGGTGGTTTCCACTGTGCCGTAGGGGAATCGCTCGACGGGCTGGGCGAGTCGGATGCGTTCTCGGATTCGGGTGGGGACCTCGTAGGCGTTGACGTCGAGGTGTTCGTTGAGGTCGATGACTGGTTTGAGGATCACCTGGTTGTGGCCGAGCAGTTCTTTGAGCTGGGCTGCGATGAATGCTCCGTGCTCTTCGACTCTGACGATGCCTTCGCCGGTCAGCAGCGTTTCGTCGGTGACGTGGACGTACAGGACGACGCGTCCGCCGGTGCTGGTTCTGGGGCGTGAGCGGCGGTTTTGATCGTGGCGAGTTTGCTGGCCAGTTGGTGGCGTGAGTACGGGTCGATCGCTGCTCGCGTCTCGGCAACGGGACAACGGACTGCACCTGCCGGTTCAGGCCTACCGAACCCGCCGAAGTCGCTGACGTTGATGAAGTCGCCAGAGTCAGCAAGGTCTGCGGGCGGCTCTGCTGGTACTGCTGGCTCCGTCGCAGACGCTCGGGGTGGGCTCGCGGTGGGGGTTGTGGGTTCGGCGGGGGTGGGATGGCTGGCTAGGTATCGGGCGGCGGTGAGGAGTTCGTAGGCGGCCAGGGGGTCGGCGATCCAGCCGATGGCTTTGGCGCGGCGTTCGGTCAGGGGGTCGGGGTCGCCCAGCATGTGAAGGGCCCAGGCGAGGTCGTTGATGGTGGCGTCGAAGGTGATGACGTCGCCGCTGGCGGCCTTGACCCAGATGGTTTTGGTGCCGTGGTCGTCGGAGGGCTGGACCCAGACGCCGCGTTCGCGGGCGCGATTCTCGGCGGCTCGGCGGGCCGCGTCGGGGTCGGCTTCTTTGATGACGGCGTCGATGATTTTCTGCAGCCGGTACGCGGACAGGCTGTCGATGACGGCGACGACGCGTTCGTCGACCAGGGCGGCGGCTTCGGCGGAGAGTTTGAGGCAGGCGCGGGCGACGGCTCGGGCGCGCCAGACGACTGCTTGGCCGTTGAGGGTTTTGGCCCAGATCCGGGGGAGGCGGTGGCGCAGGGCGAGGGCCTCGCCGATGTAGGCGGCGGCTGCGCCGCTGGAGATCTTGAGCAGGACGCCGAGCTCGGCGGGGGCGAATTCGGCGATCGGAGGGCAGCCGTCGCCGCCGTGGACCACCAGGCGCTCACCCGCACGCTCCCTGGCGGAGGTTGCGGGTAGGGCGGCGTGGAGGTCGGCGAAGTGCAGGGTTGCCCGGAGTTTGCCGAGCGCGGCGCGGTTTTCCTCCGCGTCGAACTCGACCGCCGCGTCGAGTGTCGCGCGGGCGTCGAAGTCACTCCATCCATCGTCGAACATACGTTCGATTCTATCGTGACTTTGCGTCACGAAGAAATCGAGAGACGCTCACTTCCCTTCCCTGCAGGGGCTGCAAGTGTCCAGGGGGTCGGGCCAGCGTCGGTGGTGGTGAGCCGCCTGTGTTCCGGGATCCCGGAGTCTTCGAGGGTTGACAGCGGTTTTGACCGGACGGACGGGCGCAAGCTGCCTCGTCACGGGTTGGATGGAGCGCCGCCGTGTGGATCGAGTTTTACCTTGACCCACACGGGCGGCACCCCGGTGGTCGGTCTAGCCGGCGACGTAGGAACCGGCGTTCGGGGCGGCAGGCGTGGGGGAGTCGTCAGCGGGTGGTGGATTTCAAGGTGTTGTATTCCTGTTGGGTCATCTCGCGTAGCTCGCTGGCGGCTGTCTTCGACTGGGGGCTGCCGCCGCCTACGTCGCCGCCGCCGAAGCGGATGTTCGCCCAGTTGTTCTGGGCGGTGAGGGTGGTGCGGCTGGAGTCGCCGTTGATGGAGGTGGCGGCGGTGTCGAGGGTGTCGCCGTCGCAGTTCCAGTCGATCGCGGAGTTGCCGGCGCCGGACGTACGGGTCGTGCCGTTGGGGCACTTCCAGTAGGTCTTCCAGGTGGCGGCCGTGGCGGTGTTGAGGCCGACGGACTCACGCAGGCTGTTCTCGTTCAGCGCGGGTGGGGCGAAGTTCGAGTAGCTGAACCAGTTGGCGCCGCTGGTGCGGGGGACGCCGTCGAACTGGAAGAAGTAGTTCATCACGCTGAGGTAGTTCGGCTTGTAGTTCACGTGGTCGGTGCCGCCGTGGGTCAGGCCGAGGTCGTGACCGAGTTCGTGGATGAAGGTGCCCACGTTGCGGTTCTCGGTGACGGTCCAGTTGCACTTCGGGCCCATCGTGACGATGAAGGTGTCGTTCGGGATGGCAAAGGCGTTGCCGCTGCTGCAGGTGTTGTCGTAGTCGTCGGCCCAGAGCATGTAGTGGAAGACGGCCTTGCGGGCCGGCGCGAAGTTGGCGTTCTTGATCGCGTCGGTCTGCGACTCGGCGGGCTGCAGGTTGCTGTCGTACGGCACCTGGTTGCCGCCACCGAGGTTGTACGCCGAACCGGCCGCCGGCCCTCCGTCCAGGTGGATCCGGATGCCGGTACTCCCGTCGGGGTTGCTGACCGGTGCAGCGGCGAAGACCGCCTTGATCCGGTCGAAGGCGGCCGTGGTGGCGAGCCGGCCGCTCATGTAGTCCATCTCGACGAACAGGTCCTTCTTGTTGGCCGTCGCGCCCATCGCGGGCAGGTTCACGTCGATCACACCGTCACCGTTGGCGTCGTAGCCGTTCGTCTCCCAGGTGTCGGGCAACGAGTCGCCGTCGGTATCGGTCGCCAAGGGAGCCAAAGGAGCCAAAGGTGCGGCGACCGGACCGGCAGCGGCCGGTGGTGCCTCGGGCGGGATCGCCGCGAGGGCACCACCGGCGGCCGCGGCGGTCAGGACGAAGGAAGACAACGTGGCGAGCAGGGCGGAGCTGGGGCGGATTCTCATCGATCTCCTCACAATCGATCGGGGCGCCCCAAGAATGCAGTCGACCGGCCACTGAATGCAATGACTTCGGCACAGAACGTCGACCACACGACCCGGCTCAATGGGCCATTGCGCCCGCCAGTTCCGGCGTACGGCGGAGCATCTGCAGGGCTCGCATCCGCATCGGGCCGATGCTGCCGATCGGCAGGTTCAGCATCTCCGCGATCTCGGTGTACGACGGGCAGCTGTCCGACATCAGCAGCCGGATCAGCCGCTGGTACCGGCCTGGCAGCCGGCGCAGAGCCTGTTCGGTGGAAGGCTCGTACTCCCCGTCCACCGGGTAGACGTCGAGGACCGCGGTCCGCTGACCGTCGCTGTGCTCCGCGGTCGGGTCGGCGTACAGGAGGTACCGCTTCCGGCTGATCGCCAGCCGCAGTCCCTCGCGCCGGGCCGTCGCGGCCAGCCAGGCCGGCAGGCACTCGGGGTCGCGAATCTGGCGTCCGTGCTGCCACAGGCGAAGCCAGGTGAGTTGGGCGACGTCCGCTGCGTCGCTGTGGCTGAGACCGACGCCGCGGGCGGCGTGAGTGAGCAGGTGGGCGTAGCGCCCCTCCAGCTCCTTCCACGCCGACCAGTCGGAGGCCAGGGCCCGGCCGAGGAGGACCTCCAACGAAGGTCCGGAATCGGTGTGGTGGCGATTTCCCTCGGGCGTCCGTTCGGTTTTGCGTGGCGAGATCGTCGACACGTTCCACGTCCTTTCGCTGATTCACGCAGAATGAGCGACCGGCGGCGGGAGCAAAAAAGGCACAGGTGTGTCCTGCCGACGCTGGCGGACGTCAGCAGGCAGCCCGCAGGGAACTGTGGGCTGGATGAAACCTCACTCGGCATTACCTTGAAGCGACCTGTGCCTCACGCGCCCCCAGCGGCCGTCGTCAGTGCTGCCTTCAGTGACTATTCGATCACTGGCCCCGTCACGCAGGCGTAGTGATGGCGTCACGGAACGACGGTCTTGGCGTCACCGCCGGCATACGTATCAGCAATCGGTAATTGATCGGTCGCAGTGGGTTCGCGAAGTGATGGTCCGAGCAGCCGGAGCAGTGGCAGCGCCATCATCGTGGTGATCAGCGCCATCATCACCATCACCGTGAAAGCACCCTGGTTGATCAGCCCGGCACTGAGCCCGGCGGACAGGACGACGATCTCGGTGATGCCTCTGGCGTTCATCAGGACGCCGAGCCCGATCGCCGACCTGACCGGCATGCCACCGGCTCGCGCCACCGGCGTGGCGCCGAGGAACTTGCCGGCCACCGCGACGACCAGCAGCAGCGCGCCGGCCGCGAGGACCTGCGGGTGCGAGATCGCGGCGTTGACGTCGGTCTTCAGGCCGATCGAGGCGAAGAAGACCGGGACCAGCAGCGCGCGGTTCAGCCCGCCGATCTGCTCGGACACTTGCTTCACCGGCAGGATCTCCTTGGGCAGCACCAGGCCGGCCAGGAAGCCGCCGAAGATCGCGTGTACGCCGATCGCGTCGGTCGCCGCGGCGAGGCCGAGGATCAGCGCGAGCACCGCCAGCACGAGGATCGGGGTGGGCAGCACTGCGGCGTACCGGTCGGCTAGCCAGCGCAGTACCGGCTTGAGGACGAAGACGGACCCGGCGCCGACCAGGATCGTCAGGACCAGCGCTACCAAAGAGGTACTGAAGTCCGACGACTTGACCATCGCCAGCACGATCGCGAGCGCACACCAGGCCAGTACGTCGGCGACGGCCGCGCACAGCATCGCCAGCGAACCGAGCCGGCTGCCGACCAGACCGAAGTCCTGCACGATCCGGGCGAGCACGGGGAAAGCGGTGATGGCCAGGGCGGTACCGATGAAGATTGCGAACGGCAACCGGCCGACCGCCGGACCGGCCAGCGTCGAGTACAGCGGCAGTGCCGCGATCACGCCGAGCGCGAACGGTACGGCCATGATCGCGAGGCTCGCGCCGGCGATCGCCCCCCGATCACGGCCGAGCTTGTCCCGGCCGAACTCGGCGCCGACGGTGAACATGAAGATCGCCAACCCGGCCTGGGCGAGCAGATTCAGATTCGGCAGTACTTCGGCAGGCACGATCGCGTTGAACAACCCGGGCGCCAGTGATCCGATCACCGAGGGGCCGAGGATCAGCCCCGCGATGATCTCGCCGACCACCGGCGGCTGGCCGATCGTCTTCGCGAGCTTGCCGAAGACGGTCGCCAGCGCGCAGACGACGGCGACCGCGATCAGCAGCCGCCACATCAGCTGGGCCGGAGAGGCCGCGGCCGGTGCGACCGGACCGGCCGCGGCTGCATGGTGATCCGGATCGAGCCAGCCGACGGCGTACGCAATCCCCAGCAGGACGACGGCGCCGCCGACGAGACCGCCGGCCACCGCCAGTCCTCGGCCGGGTTTGGGCAGCAGGGAGCTGTCTGTTGCGGACATGGCGGCCTCTCTGTTCAGGTGTAGGGGTTCAGCTGCGCAGCGCGCCGTCGGCCGACAGCGGTACCGCGGTGAGTTCGTCCACGTTCCGGTGCGCTCCGTTGGTCTTCCCGGCCCGGCGGGCGAGCAGGTCGCTCATGATGTCGCCGGCCCGGTTGCCGAGCACGCTGAGCAGCGAGTCGGCGATACCGTGCGTCGCCTCGTTGACGCCCTGCAGGTAACAGGCCGCCTCCGACTCCTCGTTCAGCTCCAGCCGGTACTTGCGGGTGACACCGATCTGGTCCAGCCCGATCGCCGCACTGAGATCACGGACCATCGAGGGCATCTCGCGGACGAAGCCGGTGCCGAGGAAGACGTAGTCGAGCCGCAACTCGGTGATCTTGTCGCTGCGCCGGTCGGTCAGCTCGAGGACGACCTCGTCGTCTTCCTCGCGGGCGCCGGTGATGTCGGTCATCGTGATCAGCCGGCGCCGGTCGACGCCGTGCAGCTTGTCCAGGTACATCCCGGTGTAGAGGTCCTGCAGCAGGTCGGTCTCGACCCCGGAGTAGTTGGTCAGGTGCATCTCGCGCAGGATCTGCTCCCGGCCCTCCGGCCGCGCGTCCCAGACCTTGTCGATGAACGACGGGTAGTACAGCTCGTTGATGAACTTGTTGGTGTCGTACGCCCGCAGCCCGATCGACCGCATCACCCAGTTCACGTCGCCCGTCGGCAGGTCGTTCTGCAGCGCACGGAACATCTCGGCCGCGCTCTGCGCCGCACCGATGACGGCAACGCGGTGCGGCTTGTCCTTGGCCAGTTCCGCGATCCGGTACCGGTACTGCGTACTGTGCACGAGCCGGTCAGAAGGCAGGCCGGCCAGAACCGGCGGTACGTACGCATCGCGACCGGCGCCGATGACGAGGTACCGGCTGGAGATCGTGCTGCCGTCCGCGAGCTTGGTCAGCCAGCCCGTCAGCGTGCCGGAAGCGTCCCGGACCGGCGCGATCGACGTGCACTCGCAGCCGAGCTCGAACTTCACCTTCTGCAGCGACTGCGCCACCCAGCTGAGATAGCCGGAGATCTCCACCCGGTACGGCGTGAAGCTGCCCATGTTGATGAAGTCGTCGAGCCGGCCGACGCTGCGCAGGTAGTTGAGGAAGGTGAACTTGCTGCGCGGGTTCCGCAGCGTCACCAGGTCCTTGGCGAAGGCCACCTGGCTCTTCGTCCACGGCAGCAGCAGGCCGCGCTGCCACTCGACCGTTTGGCCGCGCTCGATCACCAGCGAGTTCTCTGCCAGGCCGTCGATCCCGAGCTCCTCGACCGCGACGGCCAGGGCCAGGTTCGCCGGACCTCCACCGACTGCGAGTAACTCGACCTCACGGTTTGTCATGCGGGCTCCCAGTTGTTGTGGCTCGGGACTCGGCTCACCATGGCCGGCCGGAGAACTCGGTCTCGTTCAGCGCTTCGTACTTCAGCTCGACCAGCTCCGCCGCGGCGGTCAGCCGGTCGGCGCAGGTGTCGGGGTCGTCAGCGGTACAGATGACGTACGCGTGCCGGCCGATGTGCGCGCGCGGCGGTAGCCGTACGGTCGCGCCGGCGGGCACCATCGGGTGTGCCTCGATCAGGCCCGGTACTGCGCCCGGCTCCGGCACCGTGATCTCGACGACGCGGGCGTCCTCGGGCGGGTAGCAGAACCGGATTCCGACGCAGCTGCGGTGGTCCATCTCCAGGTCCGGCTGGACACCCTCGGCGACGTCGACCAGCACCGCGCCCGGATCGATGCCGGTGGCAAGCTTTCCCAGGTACGGGATCAGGTCGCCGCCGAGTCGCCCGTTCACCTCGATGATCGTCGGGCCGCGCGAGCTGAACCGGATCTCGGTGTGGGTGATCCCGTACGGAACGCCGAGCGCCGCGTGGGCGGAGCGGAGTAGTTCGCGCAGCTCCGGGTCGGTCAGCAACGGGTCGTTGCCGTCGACGATGTGGCCGATCTCCTCGAAGTACGGGGGAGGCCCGAGTTGCTTGTGGGCGATGCAGAAGGGGGTGTACACGCCGTCGACCACGGCACCGTCGACGCTGATCTCCGGACCGTCGACCAGCTCCTCGATCAGGGCGCCACCGTGGTACGCGACCGGTCCGCTCCGGCTGGAGTCGTCGGCCCGCTCGAAGGCGGCGGCGATGTCGTCCGGGCCGGCCACCAAGGCGACGCCGATGCTGGCCGCCATGCCACGCGGCTTGACCACGACCGGGTACCCGATCTCCGCGGCTGCGGTAGCGGCGGCTTCAGCCGTCGTCACCACCGCGAACCGTGGCTGGGGGAGTCCGGCAGCGGTCAGCGCCTCACGGCTCTTGACCTTGTTGCGGCATCCTTCGGCGCCCGCGGGCGTCAGGCCGGTGAGGCCGAGCCGGTCAGCGACCAACGCGGTGATGATCACCGAAGGTTCGTCGTACGTGAAGACCCCGCGGACGCGATGGGTCCGTGCGACCGCTTCGGCGGCGGCGAGCAGAGCGTCGTGATCAAGGACTAGACCGGATCCCTGCAAGGGAACGACGACGCTGCTACCGGCCAGGTAGGGCTGTTGCCAGCCGACCGGTTCGTCGTCGATCAGCCACAGCGGCCGGCGTTTCGCCGCACCCTCCAGCAGGTACTGGCGGTAGGGCTGGAAGCCGCTACCGAACTGCAGCACGACACCGTCGGTGTTGTCGTCGTCCACGCGTTTGCCTCCCGGGCTGAGCACTACCCAACGAGAGGGGACCGGGCGCCACGGGTGATACAGCGACTGTCCGTTGGAGCCGGTCGAGGGGTTCGTTCGGGAACTGCCGGGGAAATGTCTGATATCTGCCGGGCCAATGCCTTGTACTCAATTAGCTGAGGATTCAGACTTCACCGCAGGTAACGCAGGGGTCACTGATGAGGAGGTCGCCGATGCCCATATCGGGAGACGGATCCGGCGAAAGTCTTCGCCGTAACGGAGCGTCGCCCAGTAATCACAGGAAGTGGGAATTCATGCCTGTGGGGGGACATATGACGAATGAATCCGGTCTAGTCGGCAGCGCGCCGCCGGATTTCGCGCCTGAGGAAAATCCGGACGTACCGAAACTCCGGCTGCTGGACGGTTTCCGGGCGGTGGTGGACCAGCAGACGCTGTCCATTCCGCTGAGTGCCCGGCGGGTGGTCGCGTACGTCGCGCTCCGCGGCCGGTCCAGCCGCGCGGAGGTGGCTGGCACGCTCTGGCCGGAGGTGTCCGACTCGAAGGCCCAGGCCTGCCTGCGGACCGCTCTGTGGCGGCTGCGCCAGTTGAGCGAGCACCCGCTGGTCACCGGCGACGAGACGCTGCGTTTGGATGAAGCGCTTGATGTAGACGTCAGTACCCTCGTCACCGCCATTCGCCGGGTGATCAACGATGGCGAGTGCGGTGCCGATCAGGGGTTGCTGCCGACGCTGGCCACGATGGGGGAGCTGCTCCCGGGCTGGTACGACGACTGGGTTCTGCTGGGCCGGGAGCGGCTGCGCCAGTTGCAGCTGCACGCGCTCGAGCTGACCGCCCAGGCGCTGACCTGCGACGGCCGGTACGCCGAAGCGATCGAGGCCGCGATGGCAGCGGTACGGCTGGAGCCGTTGCGGGAGAGCGCGACCAGGGTGCTGATCGAGGTGCACCTGGCCGAGGACAACGTGGTGGAGGCGATCCGGCGGCTGGAGTTCTTCCGCAAGAGCCTGGCCACCGAACTCGGCGTCGAGCCGACCGCGGAACTGGTGGATCTCGTCCGCAGCCGGCAGACCGTCACGCATGCTCGCCGCGAGGTGCCCGACATGCTCCGGAGGAACCGCAATCTGGCCTAGTACACAGCTGGACTCCACACGTCCTCGCGGTCGAGTGCCTCGACGTGGTACTTGCCGAGGGCGCTCACGATCAACTGCAGTTCGAGGGCCAGGCACTCGACCAGGTTGACCAGACCGTTGTCGGGATCGGTGTCGACGGCGATCAACGCGGCCCGGCCCAGGCCGGCCGCGTTGGCGCCGAGGGCAAGCGACTTGGCGACCCGCGCGCCTTCCCACATCCGCCCGGACACCAGCAGGCATCCAACAGCTGTTTCAATTCGGCGGAGGCACTCGCCCAGGGGGAGACCGACCTGATCGAGAAATGCCCGCGGTGCCCAGCCGGTACCGCCCTCGGCGCCATCGACCGTCACAGCGTCGGCTCCGGCCTCCCAGGCCACTCGGGCGGCTGCCGCGACGTCTCGGGCGGGTGGGAGCTTTACCCAGATCCGGGCCCGCGGATAGTTGTTGCGCATCAGACGGATCTGCTGCTTCAGGATCTCCGCGGTGAAGCTGCCCGGGCTGCTGCTGCGCAGGACCTGACCGTTGCCGACGACGGGGTCGAGGAGATAGGCCTCGGCCAGTCGTTCGGCCGCCTCGGCGCCCATCAGCGTCATCCCGCCCAGCCCCGGCTTCGCGCCTTGGCCGACCTTGAGTTCGAAAGCCAGCCGCCCTGACTCCAGCAGCGACAAGGCGTTCGGGTCGCTGTAGACCAGGTTCCACACCTCGGCGTCCGCGTCCTCGGTGCTCTGCTGGACGACGACACCGCCGTACCCTTCGAGCGCTTCGGCCTGGTACGCGCTGATCCGGCCGAGCAGAGAGCGTTCGGCGTCGGCCTCCAGCCTGCCGTAACTGTTCACCGGCATCACGTTCTCGCCGACGACCATCGGGATGCCGAGCCGCCCGGCCTGCCTGCTGGCGGAGATGCCGAGCGCGACGCTGGCTGCCTCGGTCGAGCCGAACGCCGAGACGTACAACGGCAGCATGGACCGGAACCCGCCGATCGTGGTCTCCAGTACGACATCGCGGTAGACGGGTTCACGGGTCAGCTCGACCAGCTTCGCGAACCGCTGCGGGACGAAGACCGGTGGTACGAGCCGGTGCCGGTCGATCGGGCAGGTCGGCTCCGGGCCGCCGGTCTCGGCGCCGAACAACGCGTGCCCGTACTGGTCCGCGGGCGGGAACGCGTCGGCAGCACCGGTCTTGGCCCGGCTTCGGACTGCTGCCTCGGGGAACGTCTCGGCGTGCAGGATGGCCACCTCAATCGGATCGCAGCGAGCTCTTGCCCCGACAGAGGCGGCGACAGAGCGGCGAAAATACGTATCAGCCGCGCCGGGCAGCCCCCTCACCTTCGATGTAAGCGGTTCACTTTCAATGGGCCGGGGGGCACAAACCATGAAGTTCGCACGCCTGACCACTGTGCTGGCCGCCTTCACACTGGCGCTCAGTACGTTGCCCGTCGGCGGCGCTGCCGCCGTCACGAATCCCTGCCGGTTGCCGGAAGGCGTCCTGCACTCCACCGCCCTCGCCGCACGCTCCGCAGTCGCCTGCGGAGCCGTCGGCAGACTCATCGACGCCGGTGACGGCGTCGCGCTGACCGTCCCGCAGCCAGGGGACAGCGTCACGATGGACCTGCTGTTCCCGTCCGGCGCCCGCACCTACACGCTGACCACCGACGAGCAGGGGCGGGTGAGTACCGGATCGGCTCCCGCCAAGCACGAGCCGGCCAACCAGTTCCCTGACCTGGCCGGCCAGCCCGGTGCCTGCGACCGCGACACCTACGTACTCCGCGACTACAAGTGGCACTCACCCTGGTTGTTCCGTACGACGTGGGGCACCAAGCTCGCCACCGACCGGCAGTCCGACTTCGACGCGGCCGCCCGCCGAGCCCTCGCCAACATGACCCAGGGCCGCAACACCTGCGGTATCCGGGGCAGGAACGGCGCGTCCGGTGCACTGGTCGGTCATACCGCCCGGCAGGGGAACTTCGTGTACGCCGACGGTCAGACCACCTGCGGCAAACGCGATCACCACAGCGTGATCGACGAAGGTGACCTGCCCGGCGGCTCGTTCGAGGCGACCCTGGCCTGGACCTGCACCTGGTCCGAGACCAGACACGGCCGGACGCGAGCCGTCGAGGCCGACATCAGGATGAACAGTGCCGACTACAACTGGACCTACGACCCCGTCAACGATCCCCTGTGCAAGCCTGAGTTGCCGCCGGACAAGGACCGCTGGCGGTACGACGTGGAGTCGGTCCTGACTCACGAGATGGGCCACGTCTACGGGCTGGTGAACCTCAGCGCCGACGAGGACCTCAACCTGACGATGTACCCGGGTGTCCGGCGCTGTACCGGACACATGCGCACGCTCGGCCGAGGTGACGTCCTCGGGATGCAGGCCCTCTACGGACGCCGCTGAAGCTGCCATCGGTAGAGCAGCGCGGCGACAGTGACGATCAAGGCCCAGAGCAGGTAGGGCCCAGCCATCAGTAGCAGGACTACGACGGCACCCTGTGCCACGAGGGCAGCAAGGCGACCCTTGCTGCCCTTCGGCAGCAGCTTGACGGCGGCCGCGACGCCCACGGCGTACACGGTGACGAACAGCCCGGTGGTGAGCAGCACCAGCGAGGAGGGGGTGATCCCTGCCGCTACGACGACCAGCGCGGTCGCTGTCGACATGCCTCCGAGCAAGGCGAGGCTGCGGCGGGGGATCTCGCCAGCGGCGCTGCCCTGGGTGAGCCATTTGGGGAGAGAGCCATCGCGGGCCAGGGCAGCGCCCAGCTTGGAGGCGCCGGCGTAGTACGCATTCATGGCGCCGAAGCTGAGCAGTAGCGCGGCACAGGCGGCCAGGATGCGGGAGTTGCCGCCGAGCCCGATCGCCAGTAGATCGCCCAGCGGCGCATCGGTGTCTGCTGCGCCAGGGCCGAGCACCGTGATGGTAGCGAAGGCGACGCTGAGGTAGAGCACGCCGACGACCACCACTGCGATCGCAGTGGCCCGCGGTACGTCGCGGTCCGGCCGACGGAACTCAGCAGTCAGGTGGGTGACCGCCTCCCAGCCGACGAAGCTCCAGACGAGCAGTGCGGCTGCCGGGCCGATCGCCCTCCAGCCATGAGGTGCGAACGGCTGCAGGTTGGCCATGTCCGCGTGGGGCAGCGACAGCGCGACCGCGAGAACCAGGAAGACAGCGAGCAAGGCGGCGAGGGCGATCTGCACCCGGCCGGTCACCTGGATCCCGAAGGCGTTGGTGGCCGGTACAGCCAGGATCAGGAGCAGCATGGTGATCAGTACCGTCTTCTCGCCGCCACCGATGCCGGCTTCGACGTAGCCGCCGGCCCACAGAGCGGCAGCGGGACCACCGACGGGCACAGACAGGTAGAAGCACCAGCCGACGACTGCTGCCGCCTTGTCGCCAAAGGCCAGCCGCGCGTACGTCGCGACGCCGCCGGAGTCCGGATAGCGCGCACCCAGCGCGGCGAACGTAGCCGCCAGGGGAGCGGAGACGATCGCCAGGCCGAGCCAGGCCAGCAACGACGCCGGCCCGGCCACCTCGGCGGCCAGGGCCGGCAGTGCGATCACGCCGGTGGCCAGCACGGCCCCGACGTACAAGGCCGTGCCCTGGCCCAGGCTGAGCGTCCCGCTCGGCTCCGTGGTTGTCATGCGGGACATCTTCGCTTGGCCCGGCGAGGCGTCACGGGGAGGGGATACCCGGTACCTTCGGGAACGCGCTCGCCTGCCAGACCGAGTCCACACCGGCGACGTAGCGGGTGAAGCGTTCCAGCCCCAGCCCGAAGCCCGCGCTCGGCGGCACGCCCTGCTTGAGCATCTCCAGGTACCACGCGTACTTCGCCGGGTTCTCCGCCGTCTCCCGCATCCGGGCGACGATGGTCGCGTAGTCCTGCTCGCGCTCGGAACCGCTGCACAGCTCGCCGTACCCCTCGGCCGCGATCAGGTCGAAGTTGCGCAGCATGCCGGGCTGGTCCTTGCTCTCCTTGTCGTAGAAGCCACGCGACCCCTTGGGGTAGTCGGTGACGAAGAACGGCCGGTCCACCTGCTGCGACAGCTTCGCCTCGCCGACCCAGTCGATCTCCGCGTCCGGGCTCTGGTGGTGGTCCATGGCGTGCAGATCGGCGACGGCCTCCGAGTGCGTACGCCGCCCGAAGTGCCCGGTCAGTACTTCGGCCAGCGCACCGGCGTCCCGGCCGAGCGTGTGCAGCTCATTGGGCAGGTCGCTCAGCACGCGCTCGACGACGTACCGGACCAGGCCCTCGGCCAGTTCGAGCGCGTCGTCGCGGCCGGCGTTCGCCATCTCGCAGTCGATCTGGTGGAACTCGGCCAGGTGCCGGCTGGTCGACGTCGTCTCCAGCGGCTCCAGCCGGACGTTCGGCGCGATGAAGAAGATCTTGTCGAACGACGTCAGCGCCGCCTGCTTGTAGAGGATCGCGCTCGTCATCAGCTTGTACCGGTGGCCGTAGTAGTCGACGTCGACCTGCTTGGCGCCACGGGCGCCCGGGTCGGTGACCGGTCCGATGATCGGCGGCAGGAGTTCCATGAATCCGCGGCCGGTGAGGAACTCGCGGGTCGCGGAAAGGATCTTGTTCTGGATCACGAGTACTGCCCGGGTGACCGGTGAGGTCAGGTGCTCACGGGGACTCGGCGGCAGCGAGGCCGCGGCCTGCGCGGGTGGGATCCGGGTCTCGGTCATAAGTTGCTCCCTGTCAGTTCGTCACGGGGCGGTGGTTTGGAGTCCGGCAGCTGCTCGGCCGCGGGTGCGGCCTGGTACTCCTGCTCGAGACTCGCGCTGTCGAACTTCCGCTCGATGTACGACAGCGTCGCCAGCAGCCCCATCGCGGTCAGCTTGCCGGTGCCGGTACGCCGGACCGAGTCGCGGATCGGCATCGAGCCGACCGACGACCACTGCAGCCGGCCGGTGTCGTCGAGATAGCTGCGAGCCTTGCCGGCGTTGTCCGGGTGCAGGCAGTACGGGACGTCGAGGTAGCCGCGGCGGAAGGCGAGTTCCAGCGCCGTACCGAGGTCGGGGTGCAGGTTGACCACGGTGTCGATCAACGCGCTCGCCTCGGCGTGGATACCGGTGTCGTCGATGTCGCCGATGATCCTGGTGCAGCGGGCAGCGGCGGCCGCGGCGGTCTCCAGTGCGTCGACGTTCTCGGCGAAGGTCGGGATCCGGTAGCCCTCGGCAACGGTCTTGACGATCAGCCGGGCCGATCCGGTACGAACGGCCAGCCGGGCGGCCTCTTCGAGCAGCCGCGAGGCACCTTCCGGCGTGCGCGGATAGACGCCCATGTACGTGTAGATCACGACGTGCCAGTCGATGTCCGGCAACCACTGCGCGGCCAGCCGGCGCATCGCCAGGATGGCTTCGGCGTCCTGGTCGGGGTCGGTCTGCTGGGCGTAGCTCAGCGAGACGCTGCGGAGGCCGTGCTGGCGGAAGAACATGCACTCGAGCACGCTCAGCGCGACGAGCAGGCCGGGTGGGCAGAGCTGGCCCATCATGCAGCCGCCGAAGCTCTCCAGATGCGGTTCGACGCCGGTCTCGCGGACCTCGGCCAGCAACTCGCAGCTGAGCGCCCAGTTCGGGATCGACTCGGTCAATGGCGCGCGGCTGTAGGGCAGACAGTACGAGACCGGGCCACCCTCCGTTGCGTGCAGACCGGCCGCGGCCAGCGAGCGAATGATTGCCGCAGGCAACGGTGAGCCGTGCCGGACCTGGACCGGGAAATCCGCGCCGACGACGCCGTCCAGGACCGCCCGGGTGGTGGACACGTCCTGCGCGACGATCGGGTAGCCGTTCAGCTCGATGCCGGCCGCCAGCGCCGCGCTGGCGCTGTCGTGGTCGCCGACCCGGGTGTAGCTGTCGAGCGTGATCGTGCCGACCGTGGTGGCGGCCGCGCTCTTGGTGAGCTGCAGCCCGAAGCGCATCGAGGCCGCGTCGCTGACCCCCATCCGGGGCTGGACGACGAGCCGGCCGGCCTGCTGCGCGCCCGTGACGAAGCCACCGAACGAGCCGGTGGACGGGAGGCTCACGAAGCGACACCGGTGGTCAGCTGACGGACGAACGACTGGAAGGCGGTCAGCCCGGTCCCGTCGTCGAAGACCGCGTCGAACCCCGCGGACATCAGCTTGGCCCGGGAGCCGTCGGAGCCCGGGCCGTCGATGCCCAGCTTGCCGCCGATCACCGCCGGTACCTGGCTCAGGCCCGGCCGGTCGCGGAGCTGGCCGATCACCCGCAGCCCGTCGTGGAAGCCGTGCCCGTTGACGGTGCTGACCACGATCAGATCGGGGCGGATGCGCTCCGTCTCGGCGATCAGCAGGTCGTCCGGCACACAGGCGCCGAGGTTGTGCACCTGGTGGCCGAGCTCTTCGAGGACGAGCTGCAGGAACACCAGGTTCCAGGTGTGCGAGTCCGACGAGACGCTGGTCAGCAGCACGGTGAGGTCGCCGTTCCCGGCGGCTCTGCCGGCCGGGACGGCGGCGACATGATCCATGACAACCAGAGCATCGCTCGGTCACGCCCTGATACACGGGCCTGCTCAGGGTGAGGCGATCTCGTCCAGCTGGGAGACACCACTAGCCGCCTGAGGTCCGTACCGCTCCCAGCGCTCGTGGAGCCGGATCCGGCCGTCGGGAAGCATCTCGGGCGTGCTCTCGCAGTGCCCCGCCAGTACGGTCCCATCGGCCAGCGCCATCGTGTAGGTGAACTCGATCGAGCCGTCCGGCCGGCAGACGCCGGTCAGCGATCCACGCCGTACCCTGCCGCCGCTGAAGTCTCCCCACAGGAGGTCACCGCGCTGCCGGTACACAGCCGACGGGCCGTCGCCCTCGGCGTGCGCGACATCGCGGAACCTCCTGCCGTCGTAGTCGATCACTACTAGACCTGGTCGTGCAGTTCGAGGATGCAGCACTTCACGCCGCCGCCGGCCCGCAGCAGCTCGGAGACGTCCATACCGAACGACTCGAAGCCTGCCGCGCGCAGCTGAGCGACCAGGTTCGCGGCACCCTCGGGCATGAGGACGTGCTTGCCGTCGGAGACCGCGTTGAGGCCGAACGCCTCGGCGTCGTCGTGGTCCGCGATGATCGCGTCCGGGAAGAGCTCGCGCAGGATGCTCTGGCTGCCGGGGGTGAAGGCGGCCGGGTAGTACATGATCGTGCGATCGTCGAGCGCCGACAGCGCGGTGTCGAGGTGGTAGAACTTGTCGTTCACCAGGGTCAGGCCGATCACTGGGCGGCCGAAGTACTCTTCGGTCTCCACATGGCTGCGGCGGTCGGTACGGAAGCCGTTGCCTGCCAGGATCCACGGTCCGGCGGCGAGGTAGTCGCCCTCACCCTCGTTCTCGAGCGCCGCCTGGCGGACCTTGAGTCCCTTGGCGGCGAACCAGTCGAGGTAGCCCGCCGACTCCGCGTCCCGCTCGGGGAACCGGAACCGGGCCACCAGCGCGCGGTCGCCGTACACGGTGGCGCCGTTCGCGGCGAAGACCATGTCGGGCAGGCCTTCGAGCGGTGGGATCACGTCGACGGTGTGGCCGAGGTCGATCAGCTGGTCGTGGATCCGCTGCCACTGGTCCATGGCGATCGACTGGTCGGTCGGCTTGCCGGGATCCATCCATGGGTTGATGGAGTAGGTGACGTCGAAGTGGGTCGGCGGGCACATCAGGTAGTGGCGGGCTGTGGCCTGCCGAGCAGTGTTTTCCATGCCCACCAGAGGATGCGGGGGGCGCTGTCAGATACCTCCCACCAGGGGTGTATTTCCGGGGGCCGGTCGAGGTCTCTTGCGAGTAGGAGCGGCTCTGCTCCGCCCAGCCCACTCGGAGGTCCGACATATGGTTACCGGCTTGAGCCGAGCTGAACTCACTGCGCTGTACCTGGACGAGGTCAAGCGACGGGGGATCTCGGCCGGCGAACTCACCAGCACCCAACCCGAGTCCGTCGGTCTGCAGTCCTTCTACGGCGGCCGGTACCTGTC
Organism: Kribbella sp. NPDC051718; assembly: GCF_040681515.1. Taxonomy (NCBI): domain Bacteria; kingdom Bacillati; phylum Actinomycetota; class Actinomycetes; order Propionibacteriales; family Kribbellaceae; genus Kribbella; species Kribbella sp. NPDC051718. The sequence continues at coordinate 149,754 of NZ_JBFAYZ010000009.1, forward strand.
CCGCCCGTTGTTCCTCGGTGCCGAGGAGACCGAGCAGCTGGCGCACGACATGCTGAACATGCACGCGGCCCTGGTCAGCCTGCCCGACAAGCTGTACGGCGGTGACTTCGGCGCGTTCGGCCGGGCCGTCGGACTGAGCGAGGCGCAGGTCTCGGCCGTCCTGCGCAGCCGTGGCACGACCGTCACCAAGCAGAGCCGCGGCGACCTGTACCTGTCCGAGGACGGGTTCAAGCTGCTCGAGTTCAACATGGGCAGCGCGCTCGGTGGCATCGACCACTCCGACATGGCCACCGCGTTGCTGGACCAGCCGGTGATGCTGGAGTTCGCCCAGAAGCACCGGCTGACCTTCGTCGACACGATGCGCGAGCAGGTCAACGACATGCTGGTGGAGAGCGGGTTCGCGCCCGGTTCGCGGCCGAAGATGGCGACTGTCGACTGGCCGAGTAGCTACGAGACGCTCGAGCCGTACATGCAGCACTTCTCCGGCCGGCTGACCGAGATGGGGATCGACACCGTCTTCGGGCACATCGGGCAGCTCGAGGTCCGCGACGGCGGGGTCTGGCTCGGCGACGTGAAGCTCGACATCATCCAGCGGCTGTTCATGCTGGAGGATCTCGAGGACCCGGAGTCGTTCGCGCTGGCCGAGCCGATCCTGGACGCGGCGGCCCGCGGTGAGGTGAAGATCTTCACGCCGCTGGACTCGGAGATGTTCGCCAGCAAGAGCGCGCTGGCGATGCTGTCGGACGAGGCGAACCGCAAGCACTTCGACGCCGAGACGCTGGCCAGCCTGGACCGGATCCTGCCGTGGACGCGGGCGGTCCGCTCCGAGCAGGTCACTCTGGAGGACGGTAGCCGGGTCGACCTGATCGACTACGTGCTCTCGCACCAGGACGACCTGGTGCTCAAGCCGACGCAGCTGCACGGCGGTGACGGCGTACTGCTGGGCTGGCGCGCGGAGACCAGCGCGGAGGAGTGGGAGGAGCGGGTCCGGTCGGCCGTCGGCGGCTCCTGGATCGTCCAGCGCCGGATCCGGCCGGTGGTGGAGTACTTCCCGATGCCCGAGGGCGATCCGGTGCCCTGGCTGGTCAACTGGGGCGTCTTCACGGTCGTCAACGGCTTCGGCGGCGTCTTCGCCCGAGCCGCGACGGTGGAGTCCGACCTGGAGGTAATCCGCCTCAAGGCCGGCGCCTCCGTCGGCACCGGCATGCACGTCCTCCCAGAAGACTCAGACGTAGAACCCGGCACTGCGCTTCCGGTCAAGTAACCAACAAGAACGGCGCCGCGGCCCGGGGGGCCGCGGCGCCGTTCTTGTTGGCAGCTGGTGTCGGAGGGCCGCGCTGTTCTCCGCCCGCACGACGCTTCGCTTGTGCTGCTTCGCGTGAGCAGTTGTTAGGTGGCGGGTTCGGTGCTGGGATCCGTGGTGGGGGTGGGAGCTGGGATCTTCGACGGCTCGCCGTCTGGCCTACGCATGCCTATGCGGGCGCAGACTGCGGAGAGGACTGCTACGCCGGCGGCCCAGATCCAGAAGGACTGGCCCAGGTGGGACCAGGCCCAGACGCCTACTGCGGGGCCGACGGCGTTGCCCAGGCCGAAGACGGTCAGCATGGCGCCGGAGTAGCGGCCCATCAGGTGGGGCGGCGCGACCATGCCGGGGTAGGCGAAGGTGGTCGGGGCGCCGATGATCTCGGAGGCCGTCCAGATGATGGTGCCTACGATCAGGAGCGCCGGGATCAGGGCGATGGCGTACATCCCATAGCCGACCGCGACCAGGCCGAAGCCGGCGATTGCGGTGATGCGCAAAGGCCAGGTTTGCACGTACTTCGTCGCCGGTACTTCGCACACCGCCACGACGATCGCGTTCGCCGAGACCACCAGGCTGTACCACCAAAGGCTCATGCCGTCGTCCACGATCGCCAGCGGAAGTACCGCGAGGTACTGGCAGTAGACGATGGTCACCAGGAACACGGCGGCCAGGTAGAAGTCGTAGCGCCAGTCGGCCAGGACCGCCCGGTACCCCTGCTTCTTCTCGGCCGCCTTCGCAGCGGCCTTCTCGGCGGCCTCGGCAGCACTCGGCTTGCCAGGCAGGAACTTCCACGCGATCGCGCTGTAGAGGATCGCGGCGAAGGCCTCCGCCCAGAACAGCAGGTTGTACGAGACCGAGACCAGCGCGACACCCACGATCGGGGTGACCGCGGTACCGAGGTTGATGGCCAGCCGGTACATCGCCATCGTCATCACCAGCTGACCGGGCTTGGTCAGCTCGGCGAGCATCGCCTGCGCGGCCGGCCGGTTCAGCATGCTGACCGTGCTGACCACCAGGATCGCGAGCAGGATCAGCCAGTACGGCTTGATGTACAGGATCGACACGATCAGGGCGGCCGAGCCGAGCATGCTGATCAGGGTCGCGGCCCGGGCGCTCAGCCGGTCGGTGAGCCAGCCACCGACGAACGAGCCGAGCACGTGGCCGGCGCCGTAGACGCCCAGCGCGAAGCCGGCCTCGCCGGCCGAGAACCCCTTGTGCGTCATGAACAGCACCAGGAAGATCTGCAGGAAGGCGCCCAGCCGGTTGACGAACACGCCGAACAGCAGCGCCTTGGACGTCAGTGATGTCTGCCGCCAGGTCGCGATCGCGCCGAGCCCGGTACCGGGTTGTTCGGCCGGTGCCGGATCGCGGTCGACTTCTTCACTCATCGGTTACTTCACCCCTTGGTTCCGGGCAGGCGAGTTGTCCGGGGCGGGTCTGCCAGCGGACATTTGGTCCCGCACGCTACCGCGCGAAACGCTGCTCCGACAGGGTTTGCAGGCAACTAAAACACGTGTATCAGGGGAGTATCCGGGCTGCCTCTGGTGGGGTGACGGCGACACATCGCGGACCGCGTGTGCCCCCCGCGTCGTCATGCCCCGCTGGCAGGAGGATCGGACCAATATGACCATCGAAATCCACCGGGACCTCGACCGGATCCCGGACGACTTCATGCAGAGGCCGTACGAGATTCTCGAGCCGTACCGGAAGGCGGGCCGCGTGCACCACGTGGTCTTCCCGCACGGTGCCGACGTCTGGCTCGTGACCCAGTACGCCGACGTACGCACCTTGCTCCAGGACCCCCGGGTGAGCAAGGACGGTACCCGGATGAACGAGATGTTCGCCCGGCACACCGGTACGTACGTCGAGACGGACAAGCCCGACGTCGGCTTCGACGACGAGCTGTCCCAGCACATGCTGAACACCGACGCGCCCCGGCACACCCGGCTGCGCGCGCTGGTCAGCAAGGCCTTCACGCTGAAGCGGATGGAGAACTTCCGGGACCGGATCGAGGAGCTGGTCGGCCAGTACCTGGACAAGCTCGAAGGCCGCGACGACGTCGACCTGGTGACCGAGTTCGCCCAGCCGCTGCCGATCGTGATCATCTGCGACGTGCTCGGCATCCCGTTCGAGGACCGCGAGCGGTTCCAGCAGTGGGCGGTCGAGCTGGTCGGCGCGGGGCACCCGCCGGAGGTGGTCGAGCAGGCGTCCAAGAACGTGCAGGAGTACGGCCAGTCGATCATCGAGATGAAGCGCAAGAACCCCGGTGACGACATGGTCAGCGCGATGATCGAGGGCAACCCGGACGGCGACCGGCTGACCGACGACGAGCTCGTCGCGATGATCTTCCTCTACACCGTGGCCGGCCACATCACCTCGCAGCACACGCTGTCGAACGCGATCCTCAGCCTGCTCACCAACCCGGACGCGATGGCCCGGCTGCGCGGCGACCTGGGGATCATGTCGCAGGCGATCGACGAGCTGATGCGCTATGACGGCGGCGTCGGGGTGGCCACCTTCCGGTTCTCGCTGGAGGACATCGAAATCGGTGACACCGTGGTGCCGGAGAACAGCATCATGGCGCTGTCGATCCTGTCGGCCCACCGCGACGAGGCGCAGTACCCGAACGCGAACAAGCTGGACCTGGACCGCAAGCCCAAGGGCGTCCTCGGGTTCGGCCACGGTCCGCACTTCTGCATCGGCCAGCCGCTGGCCAAGATGCAGACGAACATCGCGCTGACCCGGTTGCTGGAGCGCTTCCCGGATCTGCGGATGACCGCCGACCCGAAGTTCCTGGAGTGGGAGCCGAGCACCCTGCTGCGCGGCATGCACCACTTGCCGGCGGCAACCACCCCGCTGAAGCACTGACGGAACGCGAAAGCCGCCCCAACCGAATCGGTTGGGGCGGCTTTCGCGTTGCCGGGGTCAGTCCTCGACGTAGTACCAGTCCTCGGGGTTGATCAGGCCGTACGGGTTGCAGGGCTCCACGCCGCGCAGGTTCTTGGCCACCTCGAACATCCGGTTCGGGAAGCCGGGTGACCAGATCGTCGGCACCTGCTCGGCGAGGTAGTCCTGGTAGGCGTACAGCGCCTCCGGGTCGTCGCTGTGCACGGTCGCGTCGATCAGCTTGTCGGCGACCGGGTCGGAGTAGTCGCCGAAGTTGCTGCCGGCGCCGGTGGCGAACAGCATCTCGCCGGTCAGGTGGCCGTAGAACGACCAGCCGCCGTTCCAGGTGTTGATCTCCCACAGCCGCTTGCTCGGTACGTTCGGGCTGTGGTCCTCGGCCACCATCACCGAGCCGTAGACGGGCTCCAGCTTGAGCTCGATACCGGCCTTGGCCGCGTCTTCCTTGAAGATCTCCAGCAGCTTGAGCAGCGCGTCCTTGCCTTCGACGTACCGGATCGTGAAGGACATGTGGGCGCCGATCTCCACACCCTCACCGGCGCACCCGGCGACCTCGCCGGGCTGGACGCAGCCGGCCGGCATCGTGCTGGTGTCCCAGCCGTGCGCCCGGAGCAACTCGTTGGCGGCCTCGGGGTCGAAAGGCATCGGGTCGTTGCGCTGCTTGGGGGAGACGTGCGGGTTCGGCGGCGAGGGCGGGATCGGCCCGTCCATCCGGTAGGCGTTGCCGTTGAAGACCTCGGCGATGATCCGGTCCTGGTCCAGGCACATCTGCAGCGCCTGCCGGACGTACGCGTGCTTGTAGATCGCCGCGGCGTCGGAGTCGTTGTCGAAGTTGAACGGCATGTACCGGAGCACGAACACGTCCTGCGGCACCACCCGGTACTTCTCCGCCAGCGGGTCAGGGCTGCCGTCCGTGATCTCCATCCCCGGCGGCAGGTAGCCGATGTGGATGCCGTCCTCGGCGTCCGGCCCGGCCAGCAGGCGCTTGTACATCAGCTCGTCGGTGTCGTTCTGCACCTGGCGGAACTCGGCCAGCTGGGGCTTGTGCGGGCCGGAGTAGTTCTCGTTCGGGACGAAGGTGACCAGGCCGTCGAGGTCGTAGCTCTTCAGCTTCCACGGGCCGCTGACGACGCTCCAGACCGGGCTGTCGGCCCAGCCGCCGCGGTGCAGGTTGGCCTCCTCGGTCCACTCGCCGTTCTCCGACACCAGGTAGTCGTAGACGGCCGGGATGTCGTCCTTGTCGAACGACGCCCGCGCCGGGCCTTCGGCGGTACGGTCCCAGGCCTTCGGCATCGGGGTGATCAGGGTCAGCTGGTTCATCTCCACCCAGGTCTTGGAGTAGACCTCGTTGAAGGTGAACCGGACCTTGTCCTCGGCGATCTTCTCGTACGACGACAGGTTGTCGGGGAAGTAGCCGGGCACGTAGTACCCGAGCCGGTCGCCCTTGACCGCCATCATGTTCACCCAGAACATCACGTTGTCGGCGCAGATCGGCTCGCCGTTGGACCACTGCCAGTCCTTCAGCGTGACGGTGACGCTCAGGCCGTCGTCGCTCCACTCCGGCGGGTGCGCCAGGCTGCGGTCGTAGTCGACGCCGGCCGCGCCGTCCTTGCCCAGCCAGTACAGCGGGCGGAACATCAGGATCTGGAACTCGTACAGGTTCCGGATCCCGATCCGCTCCCGCGGCGTGAACGGGAAGATCGCGGCGGGCGGGAAGCCGGGGTTGCAGGCCCAGGTGACGATGCCACCCTTGACTGGCCGGCCCGCCTCGGACGGCTGGCCGGAATCCTGCGTGGTCAACGTTGTGGACATCAGGTCACCTTTCTTGTGGGTCTGGTCAGGCTGTAGCGGGGAGGGCCAGCCGTACGTCGATCTGCGCGGCGAACTCGTACGCCGTCGCGATCGCCTCGTCGAAGGTCGCGCCGCTGGTGCAGAGGAAGCCGAGGATGTTGTTGCCGTCCGGTGGCCGCCGGACCACATCACCGGGCTTGGCGGTGATCTTGAGGAAGAACACCCGGTCCGACTCGGCCACCGCCGGCGGCACGGTGATCTGCTCGATCCGGCCGGGCGCGCTGATCAAGCAGGTGCCGGCCAGGTGGACGCCGGTCGGGTGGTAGTGCTGGACCTCGGGCTTCACCCCTGAGGCAACCGCCATCGTGGCGCGGATCGGGCAATACCCGGTGCTCAGGCGGGCGAAGTAGTCCAGCCCACCACCGCCGGGCCGTACGGCGATCTCCAGCATGTGCGGTTTGCCTTGGTGGAAACGGACTTCGGCGTGCATCACGCTGCGCTTCAGTCCCTGCGCGTGCGCAGCTTTGGTGACGACCTCGTGCACGGCGGCCAGCTGGTCCGCGTCGAGCGTGGTCGGCGCCTGGTGCGCGTCGTCGTCGAACGTGTTGCCCTCGATCGTGATCCGGTCGACGATCGATCCCAGGTACACCTCGCCGTCCCAGGCGAGCGCCTCGATCTGCATCTCCCGGCCGTCCAGGAACGACTCGACCAGCAGGCCGTACGGTCCGAGGTCGAGCCCGTCCGGCTCCATCCGGAACCACGACATGCCGGCCATTCCCTCCAGCGCCTGCGGGAACCGGGTCCGCAGCTCGTCGGCGCTGTCCACCTTGAACACGAAGTTGCTCGCGGCACCCAACGTCGGCTTCAGGATGATCGGGTAGCCGAACTCCTCGGCCGCCTTCAGCGCCGCGTCCACATCAGGCACCAGCCGGTACTTCGGTACCGGCGCGCCACCGCGTTCCTGCGCCTCCCGCATCAGCAGCTTGTTCCGGCTGATCCGCGCCGCGTCGAGACCGACGCCAGGCAGCCCGAGCGCCTCGGCCACCGCGGCGACCGTGAGCACACCCGACTCCGAGAAGGTGAGGACACCGTCGAAGCCTTCGTCGGCGTGCCATTCCTGGGCGGCCTTGATGATGTCGTCGATGTGCTTGGAGCCGGCGATCCGGTACCGGTCGGCCGGCCAATAGCCTTCCTGGCCGAGGCCATTCAGCACAGACAGCGTGCCGCCGAACTCCTCGATCTGCTGGTAGCGGGACTGGTAATAGCCGGCGTTCTGCACGGCCTCCAGAGCGAGCAGCTTCATGTAGATCTACTCCTCACCGACCGCGGCGAGCTGGCGCGGCCTGTCGATCGACTCAATACCGGTCGCGCGGGGCGATTCGCCCACTGCACGATCGGCGATCGCCCGGGCGATCTGGGGTGCGAACTTGAAAGACATCCCGCCGCACGCGGCAAAGGCCCAGATCGTGCCTGCTCCGTACGCAGCCAGCAGCGGCCCACCTTGCGTGCGCTCGGCCAGGTAGTAGCCGTCGTTGGCGCCGACCACCCCGGCCGGATCGAAACCGTCGATCAGCTGGGTGAAGAGGTCGACGAGGTGATGACGCCACTGATCCGGCGTACCGCGGTCGGTCATCTCGTCCACCGGGCGGCACGCGCTCGCCGCGCTCAGCCGCATCGGTGCCTCCGACTGCGCCACCGTCGGCATGAACCAGGCATCGCGGTCCGGGCCGAGGCCGAGCACCACCGGCATCTCCGCCCAGTTCCGGCGATAGGTCGGCGGCCGGTAGGAGAGCACGCTCTGCCGGTACAACGTGAGGTCCGGCCCGACCGAGTTGGCCAGCAGTTCTCGCGACCAGGGCCCGGCGGCGATGACCACTCGATCCGCCGACTGCGTCGCGCCGTCGGCGAACCGGACCACGCCGTCGCCCTCGACCTCCGACACCGCGACCACCTGGCGGTGGGGGAGCAGCCGCACCCGGGGATGCTCCGCGAGCCAGCGCGCCATGGCGACCAAGGCATGGTCGGCCAGCAGCACGCCGGCCGTGGCCTCGAGTACGGCGGCGCTGCCGAGGGGGAAGTTGACGCGCGGATACCAGTTGGCCAGGTCCTTCGGCGACAGCGCCCAGGCCTTCGCGCCGTCGGCCGTCAGCTCCGCCAGTTCGACGTTGGCTTGCTCAGCCGGCATCGCCGTGAGGGCACCGGTCGGGTGATAGAACCGCGTACCGAGCAGCCGTTCGACATCCTGCCAGGCGGAATGCGCGCCCGCGGCCGCAGCCGTCAGCACCGGGTCGCCCCGGTGCAGCGCGCGAGTCACCCGGAGCCGGTCGTTCGAGGTGGCCAGCGGCGACGGGATCGGACCGGCGTCCACCAGATCCACCTGGTGGGCGCCGGACGCGCGGACGCACTCGATCGCGGTGAGCAGCCCGATCACGCCACCACCTACCACCGTGATCCGCATCCGGGATCACCCACCTCCGGCGAGCGCGCCGGCCGGCTCGGCCGACAGGAGCGGCGGGGCGAACGGCTTGATGTCGGCGGCGTCGAAGGCTCCGGCGGCCAGCAGAGCGTTCGAAGTACCGTCGAAGACGCCGGCCGCTTTTGCTGCTGCCACGAGGTCGATCAGGAGCGGGGAAGCCAACGCCAGCAGGGCTTTGACCTCGGCGAAGAGGTCACCCCAGGCTTCGGGTTGCTCGTCCAGGCCGATGCCGTCGAGGGCTGCCGCCCGGCCGCGCAGACGGTCGAGCTGGGTCAGTACGGTGTCCGCCGCGCGGTTCAGGTTGAACGTCGGCATCTCGTAGAACAGGTCGAACCGCTCCAGCATCAGAACGATCCGGCCGCGCCCGCCCGGGGTGACCGGCAACCGGGCGCTGTCGTCGCCGGCATTGGCGACCGCCTTCGCCAGCGTCCCGGCGAGCTGGTTCCAGGGGCCGATCAGCCGGTCCTCGGCCATCTTGTCCAGGCCCGCCCGGCTGAAGGTCGACCGTTGGTACTCCGGGGCCGTCAGCGCCAGGTAGAGCCGGGCGACGTCCCGCGGTACCTCCGTCAGCAGCTCCTGCGGCGTCAGCACGTGCCGCTTGCTGGTCGAGAACTTCGAGCTCTCCAGCTCGTAGAACTCGTTGTTGATGATGGATTCCGGCCAGACGTACTTGTCGCCGTGCGCCATCAGCATCGCGATGTGCGGCAGGCAGAAGTAGTACGCGTTGTCGAAACCGAGGAAGTGCACGATCCGCAGGTTCTCGGCCTTCTTCCACAGCTCACCGGGCACGGTGTCGCGGCCGAGCTTGCTGGCGGCGTACGAGGTGGTGAACATGCCGGCCGGGATGAGTTCGAGCCAGGCGTTGAGCACCTGGCCGGGGACCTCCGGGAACTGCGCGTCGATACCCCAGTTGAGCGGGAAGGTGATCGGCACGTCCTGCAACGGGCGGGCCAGCAGCTCGGCGATCATCTGCCGAACGTGCGGGCGCCGGTGGGTGGCCAGCGACTCGTGGTACTTCGTCAGCCGGTCGCGGTACTCCTCCAGCGGCAGCACCATGATGGTGGCTTCGCGGTAGGTGAGCTTGTCGTCCGGGTTGATCGTCGAGTGCGGGTTGAGCAGCTGGTCGAAGTTGTTCGGGTGGCAGCAGGTCTCGCACAGGCCACCACGACTGCTGCTCAGGCAGACCGGGCAGTCGCCCTCGATCAGACCCTCGACCATGAACTCGCCGGTCCGCTCCAGGAACGGCAGCCGGACGGTCTTGAGCTTGAACACTCCCGCGTCGTGCAGCGCCTTGAAGTACTGCAGGACAGTGGCCTTGTACATCGAGTCGAACGGGCCGAAGCCGTCGTACGAGATGCCGATCGCCTGCAGGGCTTCCTGGATCTGGCCGGTCGAGCGCCTGCAGAGCTCCTCCGACGTGATCCCCTCGCGAGCGGCCGACGCGACCACGTAGGTCTGGCTGTCGTCGGTCTCGGTGGTGAAGATGACGTTGCGGCCACGGGCTCGCTGGTAGCGCGCATACACGTCACCGGCCAGGTACGGCCCGGCGATGTGGCCGAGATGCATGCCACCGTTGGGAGTCGGGTTCGGGCCCAGGACCAGGACGGGACGGTCGTCGTCCTTGGGCAGTACGCCGGTCACGCGGTGGCTCCTTCGCGCTCGGAGTTCTCGATTGCCGCGGCGGTCGCCGCGTTCTCGTCTTCCTTCTCGCGTGCCTCGGCTGCGAGCTTCTCGGTCTCCGACCCGGCATGCTCGGCCAGGAACCGGTGCGACATCTCGGGATCCCACCAGATGCTGGTGAAGACGAAGTCCTCGTCGTTGTGGTTGTGCACCCGGTGCAGCTGGCCCGGCGTGAAGTAGCAGACGTCGCCGGCCCGGAAGGGCTGCCGCTCGCCACCGCACTCGACCTCGACCTCGCCGGAGACGGCGACGAAGATCTCCTGCTCGTGGTGGGTGTGCAGCTTGGACACCGTGTTCGCCCGGCAGACGGCGTACGAGACCTCGAACGGCGCGTTCAGCACCGCCCACGGCTGGAGCCGCTGGGTGTCGACGCTGTACTCGTGCACGAGATTGTCACGATCCAGCCGGGAGATGTGTACGACCATGGGTTACCGTCCCGAAATCTGCTCGAAGGTGTTCGGACCGTTCTGGGAGTGCTTGGTCTCGATGACCGCCTTGTGCGGATCGCCCTGCAGGATCAGGTCGATCACCGGGGCGCCACCGCCGCCGGGGGTCTGCACCGACCGGCTGTAGAGCACCCGCAACTGGCTCGGCTCGAGGCCGCTGATCCGCTCGAGCTCGGCGGCCAGCTCGACATCGTTGGTCACCCCGGCCAGCAGGCTGTGCATCTCCGCGACCCGGTCGACCAGCTCCGGGTGCTCACGCTCGATGAACTGCTCGAGCCCGGCGCCCTGGCCGGCGAAGGGGGAGTACGTCATGCAGACCAGGTGGCTCTCGGTGAGGGCGAAGGTCTCCAGCGCGTACTCCTCGGCCAGCAGCCGCATCCGCTTCAGCGCGTCCGGGGTGTCGTACCGGGCCCGCATCGTCTCGATCAGGCCGGCCGGGATGTCCTTCTTGCGCATCAGGCCGAGGGCGAACTGGACGTACTCGGCCATCCCCTCGTCGTACGAGCGCTGGAACAGGTGTTCCGCCTTGATCCCGCGCAGGTGCGCCATCAGGGCCGGGTTGGCGCAGTCGGACTCGGTGAAGCTGAAGGCCAGGTCGTCGAACTGGAAGCCGAGGAAGCCGGTCAGCAGCTCGAAGTGGTCACCGGCCGCGTAGTCGGTCTCGTCGTAGATCGAGAAGAACTTCAACCGGTCCGGGACCGCGGTACTGACCTGCCGCTCGGCGATCGCCGTCGTCGCGTCGGGGCCGAGGATGTCGGTGAAGTAGGCGCCGGCGATGTCGTCGAGCTGGCCGAGCACCTTGCCGAAACCGTTCTCGGTACTGGCGTGTTCGCGGATCGTGCCCGGGTCGGTCGCCCGGATCTGGCGGGCCAGCCGGCCGACCCAGGCGGTGTACTGCCGCTGCTCGCGCGGCGAGTCGCCGGTGATGATGATGTCGGCGCCGTCGCCGTAGGCCGCGGCCACCCCGAAGGCGTTGAAGACGCTGAGATTGCAGGAGTTGCAGAACGTCGGGCGACCGTCGGCGAAGGTGCGGTGGCCGGTCATCAGGATGTCCAGCCGGTTGCGCCGGATCACGTGCTCGCGCTGCGGCGAGTCGACGTAGAACTCCGACACCTCGTCGCCGTCGACCAGCAGCAGCTCGCAGTCGGGATCGTCGAACAGTCGCAGCGCGATGTACTCGCGATCGATGTTCTCCATCACCGGCCGCGGCATGCCCGCGTGCCGGTTGGTGGCGACCCGCATCTTGAACGTGCGGCCGTGGACGCGGTACAGGATCAGCTGCATCGCGCGGACGAAGGCCAGCGTGTACGAGCTGTCCTTGCCGCCGCCGAACGCCACCATGACGAGGTTCTTCTCCAGTTCCTCGCGATGCGGCAGTTCGGCCTGCAGCTTGACGGTGCACTGCAATGCCTCGGCCAGGATGGCCGGTGGCATCGCTGCCTGCAGACCGGCGAAGGCCTGCTCCCGGGCCCGGGCCACCTCGTCGAGTGGGGTCCGTTCCAGTTCGACCATTGCCATCCGGGGTCTCCTCGGGGTCGCCGTTCTGCCACCCGTTAGAGCGCGGCCGCCTCTTCGCCTGATACAGCCGCCGGGATCCGCTCGCGGTGGGCGATGATGTCGCGGCAGATCTCCTCCGCCCGCTGGGCCAGCACGCTGAGCAGGGTGTCGGAGATGCCGTGGGTCTGCTCGTTGACGCCTTGCAGGTAGACGGCCGCGGCGCTCGGTACGCCGAGCTCCAGCTGGTACTGCCGGGTGACGTCGATCCGGTCGAGGTCGAGGCTGCTCGCCAGTTCGCGAACCAGGCGCGGCATCCGGGTGTCGAAGCCGGTGCCGAGGAAGACGACGTCGCGGTGGAGTTCGGTGACCGCGCCGGTGCGGCGGTCGGTCAGCTCCAGTACCAGTTCGTCGCCGGTGTCGCGGGCGCCGGTGATGTCGACCATCGGGATCAGGCGACGCTCGGTACGGTGGTTGAAGCGGTCGAGGTACAGGTCGGCGTACAGGTGCTCGAGCATCGGCGGAGTGACGACGGAGTAGTTGGTCCGGTACATCTCCTGCAGGATCTGCTCGCGCGCGGCCGGCCGGGCGTCGTAGAACTCGTCGACGAAGCCGGGGTAATACAGCTCGTTGGTGAACTTGCTGGAGGCGTCGGAGCTCAGCCCGATGGACCGCATCAGCCAGGCGACGTCGCTGTCGGGCAGGTCGTCACGCAGGGCGCGGAACATCTCCGCGGCGCTCTGAGAGCTGCCGACGACGGCGACCCGGTACGGCAGCTCGCCGTCGAACTGGGCGACCCGCTGCCGGTACTCCGTACTGTGCACGACCCGGTTGGGCGGCAGGTCGGCGAGCACCGGCGGGATGTTGGCCTCGCGACTCCCGCCGTACACGAGGTACCGGCTGTTGATCGTGCTGCCGTCGGCCAGCGTGGTGACCCAGCCGGTCACCGAGCCGGTCTCGTCCGTCTTGGCGCGCATCGAGATGACCTCGCGGCCGAGCTCGATCTTCACCTTCTCGAGCGACGCGGCGACCCAGCGCAGGTACTCGGTGAACTCCACCCGGTACGGCGTGAAGGTGCTCATGTTGACGAACTCGTCCATCCGCCCGGTCTCGAACAGATGGTTGAGGAAGGAGAACTTGCTGGTGGGATCCCGCTGCGTCACCAGGTCCTTCAGGAACGACACCTGGCTGGTGGCCCACGGCATCAACATGCCCTGCTGCCAGGCGATCTCCGAATTCCGGTCGATCAGCAGGCTGTTCTCCGCCAGCTCCGGGGCCAGTTCCTCGAGCGCCACCGCGAGCCCCAGGTTCGACGGCCCGGCGCCGATGGCCAGCAGTTCCACGTCCACGCTCAGTTCCGACATCTGTGCCGCCCTCGTCTCGGGGTGTGATCACCTCCCTTCGAGAGCCTTCGGCGCACGTCCGCTGATACACCTACTCCGGTTCGGACAGCAGAGCGATGCGTTTCCGGAGGCGGCTGGGGGCGTAGACGAAGGTGATGGCCAGGGGGACGTAGCAGACGAGCAGGAGGAGCTGCCAGGGGAGTTGGTGACGGCCAGGCCGATGGCGGAGATCACTGCCAGGGAGATGGCGATGATCTGGAGGGGGCGGCCTCGGCGCATCTGCCGGAGTTGTTCCTGGGCGACGGCCAGGGTTGTCGCGCGGAGCTCTGGGTCGGTGGGGATCGGGCCTTTCCAGGCGGCCTTCAGGGCCAGCCGACGGTGGTCCTTCGGGGCGTCGCCGAGTGCGCCGTTCTCCCAGCGCAGTCTGGCCTTGATGGCCAGGGCCATGCCGGTGGCTATGACGAGTGAGATCACGGCGGCGGACACGACTGACCAGAGCAGATCTCTGGTCTCGATGATGCCGATGGCGAACGTCACGGCAGCCCAGGCGAGCCAGAAGATCAGCAGCAGGGCCCAGGTGGGGGTCGAGTTCAGGCGTTCGCGCATGGCTGATGATCGCTCCCGGAGGGGGTCTTGAGGAACATCTCTGGGTGGCGGGTGGTTGGCTAGTGGTGTGCATGGTGAATACAAGGTGCCTGGTGGGAAGCTGGTTGTAGCTGATCTGGACGTCGTCGATGAGGTGGTGCGACGAGGGCGGATCAGCGGGGACTTCTTTCTGGAGCCGGATGATGCGCTGGAGCGGATCAACGGGGCGCTGACCGGGGTACCGGTGGAGATGCCGGTGGCTCAGATCGCGGCTCGGGTTCGTGGGGTGCTCGGCGAGGGGGTCGAGATGCTGGGGTTCTCGCCGGAGGCCGTGGCGGTTGCGGTGCGGCGGGCGCTGATGGGGGCGACAGCGTGGACGGATCACGCGTGGGAGTTCGTGCACGACGTACCGCGGGAGCCGGCGCTGCAGATGGCGCTGGATGAGGTACTGGCCGAGCAGGTCGGGTCGGGGGAGCGTCCGCCGACGTTGCGGATCTGGGAGTGGGCCTCCAACGCGGTCATCATCGGGAGCTTCCAGTCGCTGGCCAACGAGGTCGATCTGGGCGGGGCGGCCAAGCATGACGTGACGGTGGTACGCCGGATCAGCGGTGGCGGCGCGATGTTCGTCGAGCCGGGCAACACGATCACGTACTCGCTGTATGTCCCCGAGTCGCTCGTTTCGGGGCTGTCCTTCGTCGACTCGTACGCCTTCCTCGACGACTGGGTGGTCGGCGCGCTGAACGAACTCGGCATCGCCGCGACATACCAGCCGATCAACGACATCACCTCACCCGCGGGCAAGATCGCCGGCGCCGCCCAGAAGCGCTTCGCGGGTGGCGCGGTGCTGCACCACGTGACGATGGCGTACGACATGGACGCCGCGAAGATGGTCGAGGTACTCCGGATCGGCCGCGAGAAGATGTCCGACAAGGGCACCAAGAGCGCCAGCAAACGAGTCGACCCCCTCCGCAGCCAAACCGGCCTCGACCGCGCCGAGGTGATCACCCGCCTCGTCCGCACCTTCGCCAACCGCTACGGCCTCACCGACGCCGGTATCGACGACGAGACGGTCGCCGAGGCCCAGCGCCGGGTTGACTCGAAGTTCGGCACCGAGGAGTGGCTCAGCCGCGTGCCGTAAGTCTTGTCCCGGTGACCAAGTAGGCCGGGATCGTGGTCGGCCTGACGGCTTCGTGCAGCCGGAGGGGCGGACCGCCACGCACGCATAACCTCTCGCGCACCGACCCGACACGCTAGGAAAGCGCTTGCGCGCCGGGTTGTGCGTGCATGGAGAGCAGCTAGTTGCCCGCAGCAACCACTCTCGGCGAGCGGCGAGCGGCGAGCGGTGAGGCTGGGTGGGGTCTTAGCGGAGGTCGTCGGAGAGGGATTTGGCAGCTTGGGTTAGGAGGGGGACTGCTTGGTGGAGGAGGTCTTCGGTCATTCGGCCGGCGGGGCCGGAGAGGGAGAGGGCCAGGCGGGAAGGGGCGTCGGGGACTGGTACTGCGATGCAGCGGACGCCTTGTTCCTGTTCGCCTTCGTCCAGGGCGTAGCCGTCTGATTCCGCCTTGTGGAGTTGGGCGATGAACTCGTCGGGGTCGGTGATGGTGGTGGAGGTGTGCTGGGGCATGCCGGTGCGGTGGAGGAGGTCGCGGACCTCGGGTTCGGGGAGTTTGGAGAGGATCGCTTTGCCGACGGCCGTGCAGTGCGGGAGGACGCGGCGGCCGACCTCGGTGAACATGCGCATGGAGTGCCGGGACTGTACCTGGGCCAGGTACACGATCTGGTCGCCGTCGAGCATCGCCATGTTGGCCGACTCACCTACCTGGTCGACCAGCTGCGCCAGATGAGGGCGGGCCCAGATGCTGAGCATGTGCGAGGACGCCTCGCCGAGCCGGATCAGCCGCGGCCCGAGCACGTACTGCCGGGACGGCTCCTGCCGCACGTAACCGAGGTCGACCAACGTCCGGACCAGGCGGTGAATCGTCGGCAGCGGCAGTCCGGACGTGGTGGCGAGCTGGGAGAGCGGGACCATGCCACCGGCGTCGGCCATCATCTCGAGGAGAGCGAACGCCCGCTCGATCGACTGCACGCTCCCAGTGCGGGGCTTTGCTCCCGCGCCCTCAGGCGTCGTCCCAGCCAGTTCTGGGCCTGCCACTTCCGCCACGCTGGGCTCCGATCTGCTCGGTACTTCCGGATTATGGAAGTTTAACCACAGATGGCGGAAGTGCCGAGGATCTTACGAGCGGAGCGGACGGCGGGCGAGTTTTGCCAGGCCGGGGGTGTCCACGCCGATCAGCTGGTCGAGTTCGGTGGAGTCGAGGGCGCCGCATTCGAGGCCGCGGAGTACGAAGCCGGCGAGGGCGGCGGCGGTGGCGGGCTCGTCCAGGTAGCCGGAATTGCCACCTTCGACGTAGGCGCGGAGGCGGGTGGCGGCGGTGGGCAGGCCCTCGCGGTAGAAGAGATAAGTGGCGAGGTACCGGCTTGGTAGTTGGGCGGGGTGCATGTCCCAGCCTTGGTAGATGCCGCGCTCCAGCGAGCGGCGGACCAGGCGTTGGTGGAGACGCCAGGCGGCGTGGACCTGCTCGCGGGAGCCGATGGGCAACACGTTCGTGGAGCCGTCGCAGACGAAGACGCCGGTACCTGCCGCAGCCAACTGCATGACGTCTTTCGCATGGTCGGCGACCGGATGTTCCATGCTCTGGTACGCCGCTGCGACGCCCAGCGAAGCTGAGTAGTCATAGGTGCCGTAGTGCAGACCAGTCACTCGGCCCGCACCCGCACGGATCATCGCGGGCAGCGGCGTCCTACCGTCCGCCCCGAGAATCGCCTGCGGTGTCTCCACCTGGATCTCGAACTTCAACGGGCCTGTCCCATGGGCCTCCTCGATCGCCTGGAGCACCACCACCATCGCCGAGATCTGCTCGACCGAGGTGACTTTGGCGAGCGTGATCACGAAGCCGTCAGTCAACACCCCGGCAAGCTCGCCGACGAACAGATCGAGGGTCCGCACACCGCGCCGGCGACTGACAGCCTCCAGTGACTTGATCCGGAGTCCGTAGTAGGGCGGCGCCGTGCCGGCTTTGAGGAGGTCAGCCAGCGCGCGGGCCGCATCGACCGCCGCAGCGTCCTCCTGTTCGTCCGGCCGGACCCCGTAGCCGTCCTCGAAGTCGATGCGCAGGTCCTCGATCGGCTCGCGCCCCAGCTTGGCGCGCACCCGGTCGTACACCTCGGCGGCATGCTCGGCAGGCAAACCCAGGTCAGCGACCGCCCCACCGTGCTCACGGAGTACGGACCGAGCCTGCTCCGCCCAGTCACCGACCGTACCGGCCGTGAAGCGATCGGCCGGTACGTACACGGTGTGGATCGGTTGCCTGACCCCACGGTCGCCGGGGTAGAGCGTCGTCAGCGCGGCGTCGGCGTCCGCCAGTCGTCGATCCAGTTCGGCGAACAGCTGTTCATCCACTGATGCTCCTTAGAAGTGCACGCTGGGTATCGGCCACCTGGCGGGCCAAGGTCGATTCGTCGATGGTGACGACGGTGTCGTGCTCAACGACAGGACGTCCGTTGACCAAGAGCAGCTCCAGCGGCGGGGGAGCGCCGAGGACCAACGCGGCGACCGGGTCGTCGATGCCGGCGTGAGCGAGCGTGTCGAGTCGCCAGACGGCGAGGTCGGCCAGCTTCCCGACCTCCAAGGAGCCGATCTCGTCCGAGCGACCCAAGATCCGCGCACCATCCAAGGTCGCCAGCTCCAGAGCGGTTCGTACGTCGAGAGCCTGCGGCCCACCACGAGCGCGGGCGAACAGAAGCGCGTGCCGCAACTCCTCGAGCAGACTGCCCGCTTCGTTGCTGGCGGCACCATCCACCCCGAGTCCGACCGGACAACCGGCGGCTCGCAGGTCGGCGACGCGGGCGATCCCGGCGCCGAGGCGAGCGTTCGAGCTGGGGCAATGCGCGACCCCCGTGGCCGTCGCGCCCAGCCGCTTGATCTCCGCGTCGTCGAAGTGGATGCCGTGCGCGAACCACACGTCGGAGCCGGTCCAGCCCAGCTCAGCGGCGTACTCCGACGGCGTACAGCCGAACCGCTCGTCGCACCACTCGGCCTCGTCCGTCGTCTCGGCCAGATGCGTATGCAGCCGGACGCCCTTGCGGCGGGCGAGCTCCGCCGACTCCCGCATGAGGTCGCCGGTGACGCTGAACGGCGAGCAAGGAGCGACGACGACCTGCAGCATCGAATCCGGCGAAGGGTCATGCCAACGGTCGATCGCGGCCTCGGTCGCGAGCAGGATCTCCTCGCGATCCTCGACCACCGAGTCGGGCGGCAACCCACCGTCCTTCTGGCTGAGATCCATCGACCCGCGAGCCGGATGGAACCGCAACCCGACCTCGGAAGCCGCCGTGATCTCCGCCTCCAGGACATCACCGCCACGGCGCGGAAAGACATAGTGGTGATCCGACGCCGTCGTGCAACCGGTTCGAGCCAGTTGAGCCAGTGCACCTTGCGCGGCGACATGGACCGACTGCTCGTCGATACCCGCCCAGACCGGATAGAGCGTGTTCAGCCAGCCGAAGAGCGTCGCGTCGACTGCCAGTCCACGCGTCACCCATTGGTACAGATGCTGGTGGGTGTTGACGAACCCGGGCGTCACCAGACACCCGCGTCCGTCGATCACCCGCGCGCCCTCGTACGCCGGTGCCGGCCCCGCCCCGACCGCCACGATCCGGTTGCCATCGGCAACGACATGGCCGGTGGTCAGCTCACGGCGTTCCCGGTCGAGGGTGACCACGGCCGCGCCGTCGATGACGATCAACAGAAGCCCGGTACTGCGTGCCAGGCCGACCCCGCGTCCGTTGCGTCGTCCCGGACGACCGACGCCTCGATCAGGCCGTACGGACGGTCCGCCGCGATGAAGACCTCACCAGGGTTCTCCACCTCGAACGGGCTGAGGTCGACCAGGAAATGATGCTTGTTGGGCGCCGAGAACTTGATCTCCGCGACCTCCGGGTGACGCTCCAGAACCGCCTCGCCCATCCCGTACAAGGTCTGCTGCAGCGCGAGACTGTGGATCGTGGCGAACTTTTCCAGCAGCAGGCTCTTGATCTCGTCGTACGACTTGTCCCAGTCGACGTCGGTGTGGTCGTAGCGCCAGCGGGCGACCAGGGAGGTGGCGAGGATGCGGTCGTCGGTCTCCTTCAGGGTCGTGTACTTGTCCTTGAGGAAGCCGTGGAACTCCGAGCCGGTCGACTTGAGCACGGTCAGGTCGCGGATACCCGAGACGACGTGCGCCTGGCGGTCGTCGCCACGGCCGTCGACGTTGACCACCGTCGTCCGGATGCCGGCGCCGCTGCGGACGAAGGAGTGGTCGTGGCCCGCGCCGTCGACCGGGATGCGCTCCCAGTTGTACTCCTCGATCTCGACCCGGGCGCCGTCGGCCGCGGCCGAGGCCTGCAGGAAGTGGTCGGCGAGCGTCAGGGCGAACGACTCGATCGAGTCGATGCCCTTCTCCTTGGCGAAGGCGAAGGCGGTGTTCTTCTGGGTGTCGGTCGGCAGCACGTCGGACTGGTCGCCGGTCGTGTGCGCGTTCTCGAACCGGCCGCGCAACGCGGAGGAGACGTTGAGGTCACGGATCTGGTGCCGGGGCGTGTCGCGGTAGATGCGGACGACGCGGCTCTCGGCCTTGCCGTACTGATTGGGCCCCAGGTGGATCGCCATCGGATCAGCTCCCTCGATAAGTGGAAAAGGCGAACGGACTGAGCAGCAACGGAACGTGGTAATGCCGCTCGTCGGAGATCAGAAAGGTCACGGTGACCTCGGGAAAGAAGATTTCTTGTTCGGTGGCGCGCGCATAGGCGGCGGTGTCGAACCTCAGCTGATAAGTGCCGGCTGTGAGTTCCTTGGCGGTCAGGCTGCCGATCCGTCCGTCCTGGTCGGTGGTTCCGCTGCCGAGTACCAGGACGGCTGGGGTGAGGCGGGTGAGCTGGACTGGAACGCCCTGAGCGGGTTGGCCGAGGGCGGTGTCAAGGACGTGGGTGGAGAGGGTGGTCATGTGATCGCCTTTGCTAGGCGGAGGAGGGCTATTTTGCGGAGCTCTTCGTGGACTACGACTGTCTCGGTGGTGTCGTCGTTGGTGAGGCGGTGACGCAGCGCGGTGAGCATGTCAGTGGCCGACAGGCCGGTGGCGCAGATCAGGAAGACCCGGTTGAAGCGTTGCTCGTACTCCCGGTTGCCGGCCGCGAGTGCGTCCCGGACCACCGGGTCGTCGCCGACGCCGGACTGTTCCTTGCGGGACCAGGCTGCTTCGGTGCTCTCGCCCTGGGCGCGGTCACCGATGCGCGGGTGAGCGGCGAGGGCACGGGCAACCTCGTCGTTGGTCAGGGAGCGGGCAGCTTCGTCGGCGACCTTGGTGAGGGCGGCGAGGTCGGCGTACGGACGGGCTTCGAGCACGGAGTCCACCCAGCGCGGGACGTCGCAGCACGCGGCGAGCAGCGGGCGCAGCTCGTCGGCCGGAGCGGTGTCGAATTCCTGCAGGTTCATCCGACCTCCACGTCGTTGACCAGTTGGCCGTCGATCCAGACGGCGCGGACGTCGGCCGGCGTACCGAGCGTGAAGGCCCGGGCCAGCGCGTCTTCGGCATCCTCGGCGTGCTCCAGCCCGATCGCCAGCGGCGAGCCGTCGGCCGGCCGCAGCAGTTGGGCGTCGAAGCGCTTTCCCACACTCAGCTCGCCGACATCGTCCAACCCTAGAGCCGTAGCCCCGGCGGTCGTTGCCAGATGCAACAAGTGAGCGGAGTTGAGGGCCACACCGCGGTCGCCCATCAGCTGCTGACAGAAATATGCCTGCAGCCCCTCCTTCAAGAGCGAGAACCCGGTACCAGCGCCGACATCCGATCCGAGTGCGACCCGTACGCCGTGCTCGAGGTGCCGCGTCAGCGGGAACAGCCCGCTCCCCAGCGCCGCGTTGCTCGTCGGGCAGTGGGCGACCGTCGCACCGCTGTCGCCGAGCAGCTTGAGCTCGACATCGGTCGGGTGGACGTTGTGAGCCAGCACGCTGCGGTGGTCGACGAGGCGGTGCTTGTCGTACGTACTGACGTAGTCGCTGCCGCCGAAGAGCTCGGTCACGGTGGCGATCTCGGCCTCGTTCTCGTTGAGGTGCGAGGTGAAGAGCGCGCCCGGGATCTCCTCGAGGATCGTGTGGCAGGTCGCGAGGAGGTCGTCTGTGCAGGAGAGGGAGAAGCGGGGCGTTACGGCGTACCGGTTGCGGCCGACGCCGTGCCAGCGAGCGGCCAGTGCGAGCGACTCGGTGTAGGCGCGCTCCGGGGTGGTGAGGAGATCGGCGCGGATGATGCGGTCGCTCACGACCAGGCCGCTGGTGATCCGGAGGCCGACTCGCGAGGCGGCTGTGAAGAGGATGTCGACGGCGGAGGCGAAGTGCGCGCCGAAGACCAGCGCGCTCGTCGTACCGGCTGCTGCGAGGCCGCGGACGAACTCGTCGGCGACACCCGAGGCGTAGGTGTCGTCGGCCATCCGGGCTTCCTCGGGCAGCGCGTAGCGGTCGAGCCATTCGAGCAGCGGCATCCCCATCCCGCCGACGGCGCGGATCTGCGGGAAGTGCACGTGGGTGTCGACGAACCCGGGCAGTACGAGCCCGCCGGTCAGGTCGACGACGCGCTCGGCCGGGTGGGCGTCGCGCAGATCCGCGTAGCTGCCGCGGGCGGTGATCAGGCCGTCCTCGACGAGCAGTGCGGCGTCGGTCGCGACTCGCAGAGCGCCGCCGGTGAACGGGTTTTCGGGGGTATCGAGGAAGGTTCCTCTGAAGAGCGTCATGCTTTCGCCTCACGGTGAACCGGCGCGGAGTTGCGCTCGGCGACAAACAGTTGGAGCAGCCAGGCGGCCACGCTGACCGCGATCACGGCCGGCTCCTTGCCGGGCAGGTCGGACAGCCCGATCGGCGTGGTGATCGAGTCGATCGCCTCGGCCGAGTTGCCGTCGTCGGCGAGCTTCTTGCGGAACCGCGCCCACTTCGCGCTCGATCCGATCAGGCCGATCGTCGCCAGCTGCCCGTTGCGCAGCGCGGCGTCGCAGAGGGCGGCGTCCTCCGCGTGGTCGTGCGTCATCACCAACGCGTGCGTGCCGGGCGGGAGCTCACCGACGACGAGCTCCGGTAGTACCGGTACGTGGTGGATGTGCACGCCCGCCACGGCGTCGTCGAGGACCGACAGCCGCGACGGTACGAGCTGGTCGGGGCGGGAGTCGATCAGGTGGAGCTCCAGGTCGTGACGGGCCAGAATCCGGGCCAGCTCCAGTCCGACGTGACCGACCCCGAAGATCGCGACTGCCGGTACCACCGGCAACGGCTCCAGCAATAGCTTCACCTCACCGCCACAACACTGAACGGCCTGCTGGAACGGCGCCTTGTCCGACAGCGAGAACTCCATCACCTCAGGCTCGACCACCTCGGTCGCCAGCAACGCCCGAGCGCGATCGATCGCGACCGCCTCGAGATTGCCGCCACCAACAGTCGCCCAGACGTCATCAGCGGAGACGACCATCTTGGCCCCCGCATCCCGCGGCGAGTGCCCACGCACCGACACCACAGTCACCAACACCCCGGCCCGCCGCTGCTCCCGCAGGCGCTGCACAGCTCGCATCCATTCCATCTCAATCACCCCGCCTAGCTCTTTCCAGCGCCCAATAGACCGCCTCGGGCGTTGCTGGGC
The DNA here is from genome assembly GCF_040681515.1 of Kribbella sp. NPDC051718. Taxonomy (NCBI): domain Bacteria; kingdom Bacillati; phylum Actinomycetota; class Actinomycetes; order Propionibacteriales; family Kribbellaceae; genus Kribbella; species Kribbella sp. NPDC051718. The sequence continues at coordinate 172,487 of NZ_JBFAYZ010000009.1, forward strand.
AGCCCAGGTCGATGCTCGTTCCGGCCGGGCCGAAGGCTGCGGCGGCTTGGCGGAGGGCTTCTCGTACTGAGAAGGCGAGCATCAGTGGGGGTTCGCCGACGGCTTTGGAGCCGTAGACTGCGCCGTCTTCGTGGGCCTTCTCCAGGAGGCGGACGTTGAAGATCTCGGGCATCTCGGAGAAGCTCGGGAGCTTGTACGTGCTGGCTGCTTGGGTGGCTAGGCGGCCGCGGTTCGGGCCGGTGCTCTCGTCCCAGCGGAGGTCCTCGAGGGTCAGCCAGCCGGCGCCCTGGACGAAGCCGCCTTCGATCTGGCCGATGTCGATCAACGGGCTGAGGCTGTCGCCGACGTCGTGGACGATGTCCACCTGGCGCAAGGTGTACGCGCCAGTGAAGGCGTCGACCTCCACCTCGGAGGCAGCCACGCCGTACGCGAAGTACTTGAACGGCTCACCCCGCATCGCGTTGGCGTCCCAGTGCAGACCCTCGGTGCGGTAGAAGCCGGCCGCCCACAGCTGCACCCGCTGGAAGTACGCCGCGTTGACGACCTCTTCCCAGGTAAGCGTCGGGCTGTCGAAGGTCAGCCCGCGGACGACGCCGTCGACGAAGCGCACATCATGCGCACCGATGCCGAGCTTGCCCCCGGCAACTTGTTCGAGGCGGGTGCGGATCTGCTCGCAGGCGTTCTTGATCGCGGCCCCGTTGAGGTCGGCACCCGAGCTAGCCGCCGTCGCCGACGTATTGGGCACCTTGTCGGTCCTGGTCGGCGCCAGCCGTACTCGCGACAGCGGAATGCCCAGCGACGTCGCCGCCACCTGCAGCATCTTCGTGTGCAGGCCCTGGCCCATCTCGGTGCCGCCGTGATTGATCAGCACCGACCCGTCCTTGTAGACGTGCACCAGCGCGCCCGCCTGGTTGAAGGCGGTCAGGTTGAACGAGATCCCGAACTTCACCGGCGTCATCGCGATCGCCCGCTTGAGGTGCGGATGGGTTGCGTTGAACTCCTCGATCTCGGTCTTCCGGCGCTCGATGTCGCCCTCCGAGAGGACTTCGCTCCAGCACGCCTCGAGCCGCTCAGCGTGCCGGACCGGCATCCCGTACGGCGTACTGTCGCCGGACCGGTAGAAGTTGCGCCGCCGCAGCTCCATCGCGTCGTACCCGAGCTTCGGCGCGCACCGGCCGAGGATGTCCTCGATGACGAGCATGCCTTGCGGCCCACCGAAGCCGCGGAAAGCGGTCTGCGACGTCTTGTTCGTCTTGGCGATCCGGCCGTCGACGCGGACGTTCGGGATCGAGTACCCGTTGTCGATGTGGCACATCGCGCGGGCGAGCACCGGCTCGGACAGATCGAGACTCCAGCCGCCGTCCGCGGTGAGGGTTGCATCAAGGGCAAGGAGATGACCCTCGTCGTCGAAGGCGACCCGCCACGAGCTGTGGAAGCCGTGGCGCTTGCCGGTCATCGTGACGTCCTGGGTGCGGTTGAGCCGCAGCCGTACCGGGCGCCCGGTCAGCGTCGCGCCGAGTGCCGCGATGGCCGCGAACCCGTGCGGCTGCATCTCCTTGCCGCCGAAGCCGCCGCCCATCCGCAAGCACTGGACGGTCACCGCGTGGCTCGCTACACCGAGCACGTGGGCGATGATCTCCTGCGTTTCCGACGGGTGCTGCGTGCTGCTCTGGACGAAGATCTGGCCGCCCTCGTCGATGAGCGCCAGCGCCGAGTTGGTCTCCAGGTAGAAGTGCTCCTGGCCGGCGAACTCGAACTCGCCCTCGAAGACATGCGGAGCCGACGCCAACGCACCCTCGACATCGCCGCTCTCCAGGTGGCGGCCGATTCCCTGGAAGTTGCCTACGGCAATTGCCTCGCGGACTGTGACCAGCGAAGGCAGCTCTTCGTACTCGACCTCGACCGCCAAGGCGCCGAGCCGCGCAGCCTCCAGCGTCTCGCCGAGCACCCAGCAGATCGCGTGCCCATGGAACATCGCCTCCGATGGGAACAGCGGTTCATCATGCTTGACCCCGGCGTCGTTGACGCCAGGAACATCCTCGGACGTCAGTACCCGGACAACCCCCGGTACGTCGTACGCGGGCTTGACCCGGAGATCCAGGATCCGCGCGTGAGCGTGCGGCGACTGGACCGGCCACGCGTGCAGTACGTCGTGCGTGCGGATGACGAGGTCGTCGGTGTAGAGCGCCTCGCCGGTCACATGCAACGCTGCGCTCTCGTGCGGGAGCGGCAGCCCGACGATCGAGTTCTCCGGACGAAGCGACAGCGAGCTCATGCGCTGACCCCCTCTGCTGCGAGGTGCTGGGCATAGAACCGCAGCAGCGACTGCCCCAGCATCGCCGACCGGTACGCCGAACTGGCCCGGTGATCGTCCATCGGAGTCCCCTCGGCGGCCAGCACCACAGCCGCTTCGCGGACGGTCGACTCATCCCACCGTCGCCCGACCAGCGCCTCCTCCGTCGCTCTCGCGCGCAACGGAGTAGCAGCCACCCCACCGAGCCCGATCCGCGCCCGGCTGACAACCCCGTCGACGACCTCGACGGCATACCCGATCGCCACACTCGAAATATCGTCGAACCGCCGCTTGGCGATCTTGTGGAACGCGGTCATCGGCGCCAACGGCAACGGAATCACCACACTACGAATCAACTCGTCCGGCGCCTTCACCGTCTGCCGATACCCCGTGAAGTACTCCGCCAACGCGACGACCCGCTCACCACGAGCCGACGCCAGCACAAGCGACGCGTCGAGAGCCAACAACGCCGGCGGCGTATCACCAATCGGCGAAGCGGTCCCGAGGTTGCCACCGATAGTCGCCCCGTTCCGGATCAGACGAGAGGCAAACTGCGGGAAAAGCTGCCCGAGCAGCGGCACCTGTCCATCAAGCAACCGCTCAATCTCAGAAAGCGTCAACGCCGCACCGATCCGCACCTCACCGGCCCCGAAGTCGAACTCGCGGAGTTCGGGGAGGCGGTCGATGGCTATTACTAGGGGTGGGCGGAGGCCGCGGATGTTTACTTCGACTCCGGCGTCGGTGGAGCCGGCGAGCAGGCGGGCTTCGGGGCGGGTGGTTAGGAGGTCCAGCACCTCGGGCAGCGTGGCTGGGCGGAGGAACTCGGATCCGTTTGTCGACAGCTGGGTGGGTGCGGGGGGAGGGGGTGGTGATGAGCGGCGTGTTGCGAGGGTGTCGTCGGGGGAGGGGGTGCCCAAGGCGTAGGCGGCGTCTCGGATGGGGCGGTAGCCGGTGCAGCGGCAGAGGTTGCCGCTGAGGGCGTGGAGGTCGAAGCCGTTGGGGCCGTGTTCGTGGTCGCAGCCATCGGAGACGGCGGGCGCAGTACGGGCTGGGCGGTAGTACTCGGCGGCCATGCTGCAGACGAAGCCGGGAGTACAGAAGCCGCATTGCGAACCACCGCGGACGGCCATCTCCTGCTGGACGGGGTGCAGCGAGGTGCTCTTGCCCAGACCCTCGGAGGTGATGATCTCCTGGCCGTCCAGGGAGGCAGCGGGCAGCAGGCAGGCATTGACGGCCGTCCACTCGGTGGGGCTGTCGATACCGGGGCGGGCGACGAGCACGGAGCAAGCACCGCACTCGCCCTCGGCACAGCCTTCCTTGGCGCCGGTCAGCCCGCGATCGCGAAGCCAGTCCAGCACGGTGGTGTGGACGGGTACGCCGTCGAGTCGGGCGTCCCGGCCGTTCACCTTGATCGTCGTCATGGTCGGCTCCAGCGGGTCCTTGCACTGTGGATGGGGTTCGCGTCCTGCAGGAAGTCGTCGAAGCGGTAGCCGGCGATCTTCGCGATCTCCAGCAGCGCGGCGGCATGTTCCTGGTTCTCGCAGTTGCCGAGCCGCACCCGGCCCTGCTCCACGATCCGGTCGAACGACTCCGCATCCCTTACCGAGATAACGAGCGGGAAACCGAATCGCTCCTTGTACTCCGCGGTGATCGCCGCCAACTCGTCCCGATCAGGCTCCGGCAGGAACGTCAGCCCACGGGTGGCCTGGTCCCGCAGCGACGCCTCACCGCTGAGCCCATCAGCGACGAACTGCGAACCGAGCTGCGGGTACGACCCGATCAGCTCGCGCTGCTCCTCAGGCGACCCGGAGAACAGCGCCTCCTGGAACGACCGCCGCAACGCGTGCGTGTCGGTGAACGGCCGCATCTCCCAGGCCCGCTCGACCATCCACGTCGGCCCCTGGAACAACCCGGAGAAGGTCTGCACGAACTCGTCGCGGCTCATCTTGTTGACCTGGTCGAGCCGGACCAGACCGGTACGGTTCGGCTGACCGGCCACAGCGGGCCCGAAGTCCTTGCCGACGTGGTGGAAGAGCAGGTTCAGCCCGATCGCGGTCAGGCTGCCGAGCGTGATGCCGCTGCCGAAGATGATCTCGGCCCAGTCCGGTACCGCCTGGGAGATCTGCGGCTGCGCGGTCACGTACATCGCCAGCCCGACGCTGGTCGCCACGATCACCACGTTGCGGTGGTCGTGGAAGTCGACCTTGGCCAGCGTCTGGAAACCGACCACCGCCACCGTCGCGAACATCGCCAGGGCGGCGCCGCCCAGGACTGGGTGCGGGATGCCGGCCACGATCGCGCCCGCCTTGGGGATCAGGCCGAGCAGGATCATGATGCCGCCGGCCGAGGCGACCACCCAGCGGCTCTTCACCCGGGTCAGCCGGACCAGCCCGACGTTCTCGGCGAAGCAGGTGTACGGGAAGGAGTTGAAGACACCGCCGATGGTGGTGGCCAGGCCGTCGGCCCGCAGGGCCCGGGCGATGTCGTCGCGGCTGATCCGCTTCTGCACGATCTCGCCGGTCGCGAACACGTCGCCGGTGGTCTCCACCGCGGTGATCAGCATGACGACGACCATCGAGATGATCGCGGCGATCGAGAACTTCGGCCAGCCGAAGTAGAACGGCTGCGTGACACCGACCCAGGCCGCGTCGCCGACCGCACCGAAGTGCGCGTCACCGAAGGACCAAGCGACGAGCGTCCCGACGACCAGACCGACCAGTACCGCGACGGTGGCCATGAAGCCCTTGAAGACCCGTTGGATCAAGACGATCAGTGCGAGCGTGCCGAGTGCGTACGCGAGGTTCTTGCCGCTGGTCGGGTCCGAGGTCGGTCCCGCGCCGCCCGTCGCGTCGCCGGCGGCCACCGGTAGCAGGGCCAGGCCGATGATCGTGATCACCGAGCCGGTGACGACGGGCGGGAAGTACCGGATCAGTTTGCTGAAGAACGGCGCGATGAAGAAGGTGGCCAACCCGGCGACCAGGACAGCGCCGTAGATCACCAGCAAGCCGTTGGTACCGCCGCCGGCCGCGAGGCCGATCGCGATCATCGGCGAGACGGCTGTGAACGTCACGCCCTGCAGCAGCGGCAGCCGGACGCCGACCTTCCAGAAGCCGACCGACTGGATGATCGAGGCGATGCCGCAGGTGAACAGGTCGGCGTTGATCAGGTGCACGAGCTGCGCCGTGGTCAGGCCGATCGAGTTCGCCAGCAGGATCGGGACGATCACCGCGCCGGCGTAGAAGGCCAGCACGTGCTGGGTGCCGTAGACGGCGAGCTTGCCCGGCGACAGGACTTCGTCGACGGGATGACGGTTCGCGCGGCTCGGTCGCGTTTCTGCCTTCATTTCGGCACCTTCCAAGGGGTCGCGGCGGATCTGACCTGCACGACAGCTTGGGCTCAGGCGGCGGCTGATTGCACCCGATAAACCTCTGAACTTGCGGGGTTTCCGATCCAGGTGTTTTGGAGGATCCTCCAATCAGAGCGATTTGAGGGCGAGGAACACGTCGACCCGGTCCTCGAAGTTCGACAGATCGCGACCGGTCAGTTGCTCCACGCGTTCGATCCGGTAGCGAACGGTGTTGACGTGCAGGTGCAGGGACTCCGCGGTCCGCGACCAGGAGCCCGACCAGGCCAGGAACTCCGTCAGCGTGGCCAGCAGATCCGCCCGGGTCCGGCGATCGTGTTCGAGCACCGGGCCCAGGACGCGGTGCGCGTAGGTGCGCCGGACGTCGTCGGGCACGGTCGCCAGCAGCAGGACGTGCGAGGCGACCTCGTCGGAGGTGACGACCGAGACCCTGGTACGCCCGGACAGCGCCGCCCGTTGCGCGAAGCGTGCCTCCTCCAGCGCTCCGGTCAGGGCGTCGACGGTCGTCTCGCCGCTGACGCCGACCGCGAGTCTGGCCCTCGACAGGCCGGGTTCGAGGCGGCCGAATGCGCTGCGGAGTAGGTCTGGCAGCTCGGCAGTCCACGGCAGCAACGCGACCAGCAGGCCGTCCCGCCCGGCCGCCACGACTGCCGGTCCGACGGTGAGGGCGACGTCCTCGATCAGCGAGTGCGCGATCTCGACCGGGCCGTCGTCTCTGAGCTCGGCCACGGCGACAGCCATCGGGCGATCGACCTGTACGCCGGCCTGGCGCAGGCGAGTAGCGACCTCCGCTTGCGGGCCACCCGATTCGACCAGGCTCAGCGCGTCCTCGACCAGCGGGCGTAGCGCGAGGCGGCCCTCGTCGCGGCGTACGCGGTCGAGAGCGGCGATGGCGCACAACTCTTGGACTGCCTCGACGTGGGCGCGGGCCCATTGGGTGTGGTCGCCGTCGACGACGAGCAGCCAGGCGGTGAGGCGGTTGCCGAGCCCGGATCCGATGGGGAACACGCTGTACGACGTGCCGGCTGCGTCGGCGACCGCGGGTGTGCGATCCGCCGTCAGGAAGCGCCTGGTGATCGCGTTGAGAGTGTCGTCGTCGAGCGGTCCCGGGCCCGGTACTACGTGACGGCCGGTGGAGGTGATGACGCGGCAGTCGTGGCCGATTTCCGTGGAGATGCGAGCGGTCAGTTCATCGAGACTGCGGCCGGAGGCGATCGCCGAGAGGAGCTGGCGCTGGCGGACGAGGCTGGCGGACAGGCGGGCGCCGGTACCGGCTGAGCCGGCTGCTGCGACGTACTCGGTGACGTCGGCGAAGGCGATCTCGGTGGGGACCTCGACGAGCGTGACCTGGTGGCGGCGGCAGGCCTCGAGGAGGTCGGCGGGGACTTCGCCGAGGAGCGCCTTGCCGGCCAGGATCGTGGTCGCGCCGCGCCCGGCGACCGATGCGACGAAGGTTTCGCTGTCCTTGGCGCTGCGGCGCCAGACCAGGCCGGTGAGGACGAGCTCGCCGCCGTTGAGGTAGTTGCCGGGCTCGAGCAGGTCGGTGGTGATGATCCGGCCGATCGGGCGGTCGTAGGCGCCGCGGGCCGCGTGGAGCAGCCGGAGCCGCAGTTCCGGCGGCTCGAACAGTTCGGAGAGCAGCATCTGCGTCCCTTCATCCCTTTGGAGGAACGTACAACGCGGGCACGCGCGCGCGAAAGGAGTGCTTTTCGAGAAGAGCGCCCCTCCGGACAGCGATCAGGCCTCTTCGGGCTTTGCGGCCGGTGCTTGACGGGCCGTCGACCGGCATCCTATGGTCATTTCGCATAGCAGAAGCAAGTTTCCACAATGCGGAAAATGAGAGAAGGACTCCATGAGCCACGCGCTGCGTCACGCCGTGAACTGCTCGATTCTGTTCACCGAGCTGCCGCTGCTGGAGCGCCCGGCAGCTGCCCGGGAGGCCGGGTTCGGGGCGGTCGAGTTCTGGTGGCCGTTCGCTGAGGCCGTGCCGGGGGATGCCTCCGTCGAGGGGTTCGTGGCGGCGATCCGGGATGCCGGGGTGCAGTTGGTCGGGCTCAACTTCTTCGCCGGCGACATGCCGGCTGGTGATCGCGGGCTGGTGTCGTCGCCCAAGCGGTCGGGGGAGTTCCGGGACAACGTCGACGTGACCGTCGGCATCGGCGAGCAGCTTGGGTGCCGGGCCTTCAACGCGCTTTACGGGAACCGCGAAGACGGCGTGGCGGCGCGGGAGCAGGATGAGCTTGCCGTGGAGAACCTTGCGCTGGCGGCTCGGGCGGCCGGCCGGATCGACGCGACGGTGCTGGTCGAGCCGGTCAGCGGGGCTGAGCGGTATCCGCTGCGGACGGCCGCCGATGTGCTGGGCGTCATCGATCAGGTGCAGGTACAGAACCTCGGGCTGCTTGCGGATCTGTACCACCTCGCGGTCAACGGTGATGACGTCGATCGGGTGATCGCCGAGCACACCGACCGGATCGCGCATGTGCAGATCGCGGATGCTCCTGGGCGCAACGAGCCCGGGACCGGATCGCTTCCGCTCGACGCCCAGCTCGCCGCGCTGGAGGCCAACGGCTACGGCGGCTGGGTCTCGCTCGAGTACAAGCCGGCCACTTCCACCAATGACAGCTTCAGCTGGTTGCCGCGTTCGCGCCGCGGCCTGGCTCCTTCCTGATAGACACCGTTTAGGAGATAGAGATGACGAACATTGCTTTCATCGGGCTCGGCATCATGGGCAACCCGATGGCTGTCCACCTCGCCAACGCGGGTCACGTGGTCGCTGGGTTCGATCGGAGCCCGGAGCGGGCTGTCGCGCTGGTCGAGGCCGGTGGGCGGGCGGCCGAATCGCTGGCCGACGCGGTCAAGGGTGCCGACGTGGTCTGCGTGATGGTGCCGGATTCGCCGGACGTCGAGCAGGTGCTGACCGGCGAGGAAGGGGTCTTCCAGCTGGCCGAGACGGGCACGCTGATCATCGACTTCTCGTCCATCCGCCCGGACGTCACGCAGCAGCTCGCCGAGCAGGCGCGGGCGGTCGGGTTCCGGATGCTCGACGCTCCGGTGTCCGGCGGTGAGGCCGGCGCCCGGAACGCGGCGTTGTCGATCATGGTCGGCGGTGAGGCGGACGACTTCGCCATCGCCAAGCCGCTGTTCGACGCCGTCGGGAAGACCGTGGTGCATGTCGGTCCGAGCGGCTCGGGGCAGACGGTCAAGGCTGCCAATCAGTTGATCGTCGCTGCCAACATTCAGGCGGTGTCCGAGGCGCTGATCTTCCTGGAGGCATACGGCGTGGACACGAAGGCCGCGCTGGAGGTGCTCGGTGGTGGTCTTGCCGGATCGGCGGTGCTGCAGCAGAAGAAGGAGAACATGTTGTCGCGCTCCTTCCAGCCCGGGTTCCGGATCGATCTGCATCACAAGGACATGGGCATCGTGACGGCGGCCGCTCGCGAGGCGGGGGTCGTCGTGCCGCTCGGTGCTCTGGTTGCTCAGCTGGTCGCGTCGGCTCGGGCCAACGGTGATGGCGGGCTTGACCACTCTGCTCTGTTGCGCGGCGTGGAGCGACTCTCCGGGAAGGGCGTGGCCTGATGGCTCGCATGCGCGCGGTCGATGCCGCAGTACTGATCCTGGAGAAGGAGGGCGCGACGCAGGCCTTCGGGTTGCCTGGTGCCGCGATCAATCCGTTCTACAGCGCTCTGAAGAAGCATGGCGGGGTCAAGCACGTTCTGGCGCGGCACGTCGAGGCTGCTTCTCATATGGCCGAGGGGTACACGCGGGCCGCCTACGGGAACATCGGCGTCTGCATCGGTACCTCGGGGCCGGCCGGTACCGACATGATCACCGGCCTGTACTCCGCGTCGGCCGACTCGATCCCGATCCTGTGCATCACCGGGCAGGCGCCGGTGGCCAAGCTGCACAAGGAGGACTTCCAGGCGGTCGACATCGCCTCGATCGCCGGGCCGGTCGCCAAGTGGGCGGTGACGGTGATGGAGGCGGCGCAAGTGCCGGGGACGTTCCAGCGCGCGTTCTGGTTGATGCGCGAGGGGCGGCCGGGGCCGGTGCTCGTCGACCTGCCGATCGACGTGCAGCTGGCCGAGATCGAGTTCGACATCGACACGTACGAGCCGCTGCCGGTACTACGGCCGGCCGCGACCCGGGCGCAGGCGGAGAAGGCGCTGGGCATGCTCAACTCCGCCGCGCGGCCGCTGATCGTTGCGGGTGGTGGGGTGATCAACGCGGACGCCGCTTCGTTGCTGGTCGAGTTTGCCGAGCTGGTCGGCGTACCGGTTGTGCCGACGTTGATGGGGTGGGGTTCGATTCCGGACGATCATCCGCTGGCGGCTGGGATGGTCGGGCTGCAGACGTCGCATCGGTATGGGAACGCGACGTTGCTCGCGTCGGACTTCGTGCTGGGGATCGGCAATCGGTGGGCCAACCGGCATACCGGGTCGATCGCGACGTACACCGAAGGCCGCAAGATCGTGCACGTCGACATCGAGCCGACGCAGATCGGGCGGGTGCTGGCGCCGGACTACTCGATCGTCTCGGATGCGCGGGCCGCGCTCGAGGTTTTCATCGAGGTCGCGCGGGAGTGGGCTTTGGAAGGCAAGCTGGCCGGGCGCTTCAGCTGGGGCGAGGAGTGCCGCGAGCGGCGGGCGACGCTGCAGCGGAAGACGCACTTCGATGTGGTGCCGGTGAAGCCGCAACGCGTCTACGAGGAGATGAACCGCGCCTTCGATGCGGACACCCGGTATGTGAGCACGATCGGCCTGTCGCAGATCCAGGCGGCGCAGTTGCTGCATGTGTATCGGCCGCGGCACTGGATCAACGCGGGTCAAGCCGGACCGTTGGGGTGGACTGTGCCGGCGGCGCTCGGTGTCGCGGTTGCCGACCCCGACTCGACTGTCGTCGCGCTGTCGGGTGACTACGACTTCCAGTTCCTGATCGAGGAGCTGGCGGTGGGTGCCCAGTTCAACATCCCTTACATCCATGTCGTCGTGAACAACTCGTACCTGGGCCTGATCCGCCAAGCCCAGCGCGGTCTCGAAATGGACTACTGCGTCCAACTCTCCTTCGAAAACCTCAACAGCCCCGAACTCAACGGGTACGGGGTCGACCACGTCAAGGTCGCCGAAGGCCTGGGCTGCAAGGCGCTACGCGTCTCCGAGCCGGACGAGATCCTCCCCGCCCTGGAACAGGCGAAGAAACTGCTGGACGAGTTCCGCGTCCCGGTAGTCGTCGAGGTGATCCTCGAACGAGTCACCAACGTCTCCATGGGCACCGAACTCGACAACATCACCGAATTCGAACCCCTGGCAGAAACCCCAGAAGACGCCCCCACTGCAATCCTCACCTCCACACAGCCCGCCGATCACCCCAGCTCCACCCCGGCCGGGGCGTCAGCGCCAGCCCTCGCCCCAGCCGGAGCCTCGGCGCTCTCCTCGACCAGCGCTCCGGCCACCGCACCGCAGCCGTCCTCGGCCACGGCGGCCACGGCCACCGCCGTGTCGGCGCCTAGCTGATGTCGGGTTCTTCCTCGCCGCCGCCGCCGCTGGCGGAGCCAGCGGCGGGATGGCGGGTCATTGTTGCCTCGGACAAGTTCAAGGGGTCGCTGGCTAGCGACGAAGTCGCGGCTGCAGTCGGCGACGGGGTGCGCAAGGCGCGACCGGATGTTGAGGTCGACTGGGTGCCGGTGGCTGATGGTGGGGATGGGACGTTGGCTGCTGTTGTTGCAGCGGGGTTCGAGCTGGTGCCGGTGGCGGCTTGTGGGCCTACTGGTGAGCTGGTGCGGAGTGGGTACGCCCGGCGCGGGGACACGGCTGTTGTTGAGTTGGCTGATGTCTGCGGGCTGGTGCGGCTGCCTGGCGGTGAGCCGGCTCCGATGACGGCCTCCTCGCGTGGTGTCGGTGAAGTACTGGCTGCTGCGATCGATAGCGGCTGTACCCGGGTGATCCTCGGGATCGGCGGCAGTGCCAGTACGGACGGAGGCGTCGGGCTGATCCGAGCACTGGGAGCCCGGGTGCTCGACGCCCACGGGGACGAAGTACCGGAGGGTGGTGCCGGGTTACTTGCCGCGGAGTCGCTTGAGCTAGCCGCACTCCGCGAACGGCTGCAGGGCGTCGAGCTGGTTGTCGCCTGCGACGTGGACAACCCGCTGACCGGCCCAACCGGCGCTGCGGCGACGTACGGGCCTCAGAAGGGGGCTGGGCCGGGGGAGGTCGAGGAGCTCGACAAGGGACTGGGGCACTGGGCCGATCTGGTCGCCCGCCCAGTCGGTCGCGACCTCCGGGAGGCGCCGGGGGCGGGGGCTGCCGGCGGCGTGGGGTTTGTGGTGGTCGCGGTGCTGGGCGGGCAGTTGCGGGCGGGGATTGAGTTGGTGCTGGAGCTGGTGGGGTTCAGGGAGCGTCTGGTGGGGGCGGATCTGCTGGTGACGGGGGAGGGGAAGTTGGACGAGCAGACGTTGCGGGGGAAGGCGGTGGCGGGCGTGGCTGCGATGGGGGCGGCTGCCGGCGTACCGGTGGTGGCTGTTTGCGGGGTCAACACGCTGGACGGGGAGCAGTTGAGGGAGGCGGGGGTCGGGAAGGCCTACGCGCTGACCGACCTGGAGCCCGACGTGCAGCGGTGTATCGCCGATCCGGCGCCGTTGCTGCGATTGCTCGGTGAACAGATCGCCGCCGACCTACGATGAGTTTCAACCGAGAGGGGACCGCATGACCGCGCTGGACCTCGTCATCCGGGCCCGCCGGATGGTCAGTACCACGGGCCTGGTGCCCGCCGCCGTCGGCGTGAAAGACGGCCGAATCGTCAGCATCGACCCGTACGACGCCGCCCGCGAAGCACTCGACGTCGTCGAGTTGGCTGAGGACGAGGTGTTGTTTCCGGGGCTGGTGGACTCGCATGTGCATGTGAACGATCCGGGGCGGACCGACTGGGAAGGGTTCACCAGCGCGACCCGGGCGGCCGCGGCCGGTGGTGTCACGACGATCGTCGACATGCCGCTCAACAGCATCCCGCCGACTTGCGACGTACCGGCGCTGGAGCTCAAGAGGAAGACGGCCCAGAGCCAGGCATTTGTGGATGTTGGGTTCTGGGGTGGCGCGATTCCGGGGAACGCTGAGCAGTTGCGGCCGTTGCACGAGGCCGGGGTGTTCGGGTTCAAGTGCTTCCTGCTGCACTCGGGGGTCGACGAGTTCCCGCCGCTGGATTCCGGGCAGCTGGAGCAGGCGATGCGGGAGATCAGTTCGTTCGACGGGCTGCTGATCGTGCATGCCGAGGATGCGCATCGGATCGACAGTGCTCCCGCGCCGGACGGTGCGAGTTATCAGCCCTTCCTGCACTCCCGTCCACGCGACGCGGAGAACGCGGCGGTGGCTCAGGTGATCGACCTCGCTCGCCAGACTGGTTGCCGGGTGCACATCTTGCACGTCTCCAGCGCAGACGTCCTGCCGCTACTCGCGACCGCCCGGCGCGACGGCGTACGGATCACGGCGGAGACCTGCCCGCACTACCTCACCTTCTCCGCCGAGGAGATCCCCGACGGCGCAACGCAGTACAAGTGCTGCCCGCCCATCCGTGAGGCGGCCAACCGCGAGTTGCTCTGGCAGGGGTTGCGCGACGGGCTGATCGACCTGGTGGTGTCCGATCACTCGCCATCGACGATCGACCTCAAGCGGCTCGACACCGGCGACTTCGGCGCGGCTTGGGGTGGTATCGCCTCGCTCCAGGTCGGGCTGCCTGCCATCTGGACGGGGGCGCGCGAGCGCGGATTCACGCTGACCGACGTCGCCCGCTGGATGTGTCAGGCACCGGCCGCGCAGGTCGGTCTGGGACAAAAGGGCCGGCTCGAGGTCGGGTACGACGCGGACTTCTGTGTCTTCGCGCCCGACGAGTCGTTCGTGGTGGACGTCGCCGCGCTGCACCACAAGAACGCGATCACCCCGTACGCCGGCAGGCCACTGGCCGGTGTGGTGCGCAGTACGTGGCTGCGCGGCCGCCCGATCGACATCCACGCCGACCCCCGTGGCCGGCTGCTGACCCGAGGAGACGACGCATGACCTACTACTCCCCGAAGGGCGGGCATCCCGCGCAGACGGAGCTGACCACCGATCGCGCGGTCTTCACCGAGTCGTACGCCGTCCTGCCGCGGGGCACGATGCGCGACATCGTCACCAGCCAGCTGCCGTTCTGGGACAACACCAGGCTCTGGGTGATCGCGCGGCCGCTGTCGGGGTTCGCGGAGACGTTCTCGCAGTACATCGTCGAGGTCTCACCGGGCGGTGGCAGCGACAAGCCGGAGACGGATCCGGGTGCGTCAGCGATACTCTTCGTTGTCTCCGGCAACTTGGTGCTGACGGTCGGCGGGGAGAAGCACGAGCTGGCGCCGGGCGGTTACGCATTCCTGCCGCCCAGCTCGGACTGGACGCTGCGCAACACCAGCGATCAGCTCGCGACCTTCCATTTCGTCCGCAAGGCGTACGAGGCGGTCGAGGGGATTCCGGCGCCGGAGGCCTTCGTCACGAACGAGACCGAGGTCGAGGGCATCGAGATGCCCGGCACCGAGGGGCGGTGGCGGACCCAGCGGTTCGTCGATCCGCTGGATGTCCGGTACGACTTCCACGTCAACATCGTGAGCTTCGAGCCGGGCGGGGTGATCCCGTTCCCGGAGACGCATGTGATGGAACACGGCATCTACATCCTCGAAGGCAAGGCCGTGTACCTGCTCAACAAGGACTGGGTCGAGGTGCAGGAGGGCGACTTCCTCTGGCTCCGCGCCTTCTGCCCCCAGGCTTGTTACGCCGGCGGTCCTGGGCCGTTCCGGTACCTCATCTACAAGGACGTGAACCGCCACGCGAAGCTCCCGCGGCTGAGCTGACCACCCCCGCCCAGGCCTTGCAAGGTGTTTGCAAGGTCTGGGCGGGAACGTGGGGGCATGGGAGCCGGGGTGGTGTGTCGGGTGTTGGGGGAGCTGGCGTTCGAGATCGACGGGGTCGGGATCCCGTTGGGTGGGGTTCTGTCGCGGCGGTTGGTGGCTGGGCTGGCCACGGGGGACGGGTTCGCGGTGTCTGATGAGGTGCTGGCCGAGTACGTCTGGCAGGACGAGCAGCCGGCGGCCGCGGTACGGGCGTTGCGGGTGATGGTTTGGCGGTTGCGAAGTACGGGGATCGGGGAGTGGATTCGGCGGATGCCGGCGGGCTATGCGCTGGCCGTGCCGGTCGAGCAGACGGATCACGGTCAGTTTGTTGCTGCGGTTAACAGGGGGCTGCAGCAGCTCAGGGGGAATGACGCGATCCGGGCTGAGGCGAGTCTGGAGTCGGCGCTGGCGTTGTGGCGCGGTACGCCGTGGGCGGATCTGGGGGAGTCGCCGTTGGTGGCCGGCTCGCGGGCGCGGTTGGAGGAGCTTCGCCAGGTCGCGGTGGAGGAGTTGCAGGCGGCTCGGCTGACGGTCGGTGATGTCGCTCGGGCTGTTCCTGCGCTGGAACAGGCCGTTGCCGAGAGCCCCTATCGCGAACGCCGCTGGGAACTGCTCGTCTTGGCCCTTTGTCAAGCAGGTCGGCCCGAAAGGGCAATCGCCGAACTCCACCGAGTCCGCAGCCTCCTCGCCGACGGTGTCGGCCTCGACCCGGGCCCGTCACTGTGCGCCCTCGAACACCGCCTCACCCCACGCCACCGAGTCCCCGTCCGAAGCGGCCGCTGGCGCTGACACCCAGCCCCAGGCATCGAAGGGGCAGCGTATGGTCTGGGGGTGTTCGAGTGCCGGGTTCTGGGGCCGGTCGAGGTTTTGGTTGACGGGGTTCAGATTGAGGTCGGGGGCGCGTTGCCGCGCCGGCTGGTTGCTGCGCTGGCGGCGGCCGGTGGGTCTGCTGTGTCCAATGACCGGCTACCGGCTCACCGTCGACGAGCTGGACGTACGACGTTTCGCCGAGCTGATCGAATCGGCGAGAGCAAGCAAGCCGGCAACCGCCCGCCGCCAACTCACCGAAGCACTGGCTCTCTGGCGCGGCGACCCGTACGCCGAACTCCCCGAGGACTCCACAGCCGCCGACCGCAGCCGCCTCCACGAGCTCTGCGAGGTAGCAGCGGAAGAACTCGCCGCAGCAAGACTGGACGACGGCGACGCGATCGGCGCCGTCGTCCAACTCGAACAACTGGTCCGAGAGCAACCGCTCCGCGAACGCCGGTGGGCTCTCCTCGTGCTCGGCCTCTACCGAGCCGACCGCCAAGGCGACGCGCTCGCGACCCTGCGCAAAGTCCGCGACCTGCTTGCCGATCAACTAGGCGTCGACCCCGGCCCCGAACTGCAAGCACTCGAACAGCAGATCCTCGCCCAGGACCCAAGACTCCGGCTTGCCGAACCGGCACTCGCCACCCCGATCCCGCCGGTACTACGCCCGCTGACCTCCTTCCTCGGCCGCACCGCCGACCTGCAACAACTCACCGACCGCCTGACCCGCCACCGCCTGGTGACCCTGATCGGCCCGGCTGGCGTGGGCAAGACCCGCCTGGCAGTCGAGTACGTATCGAGCAACGCCGCCGGCGAACTCTGGTTCGCCAAGCTCGCTGACGTCTCGGACCCCGCCGCTCTGCTGACAACCGTCGTCGACGCCTTCGGCCTGGTCACCAGAGAAGACGACCCGACCGCACTGCTGATCCAAACAATCGGAACCAATCCAGGCCTACTCGTACTGGACAACTGCGAGCACCTCATTGCAGCAGCCGCAAAGCTGGTCACCGACCTGATCCGCGGCTGCCCGCGACTACGAATCCTCGCCACCAGCCGCGAACCGCTGGCCGTCGAAGGCGAGCTGACCCTCCCGGTCAACCCGTTGCCCTGGGCAACCGACACCGACGCGGCCGTGGACCTGCTCATCGACCGGGTCCAGTCGGTCCGCCCCGGCTGGCTGCCGTCGACGACCGAGCTACCAGCCGCCCGCCGGATCGCAGCCGCCCTCGACGGCCTCCCGCTGGCGATCGAGCTGGCGGCCGCAAGAGCCAGAGTCCTCGGCCTGGGCGAGATCGCCGACCGCCTCGACGACCGCTTCGCCTTGCTCGGGGCAGTGCCACAAGGCTCGCTGGCCAGTCACGAGACGCTCGAAGCCGCGATCGGCTGGAGTGTCGACCTGCTCGACCCGGCGGATCGTGAGTTGCTGCTCAAGCTGTGGGCCTTCGAAGGCGGGTTCACGCTGGAAGCCGCGGAGAGCCTGGGAGTTCGGAGTACCGAGGTAGAAGTACTGGAGTCGCTCTCGGCGTTGGTGACCAGGTCCGTCGTGGTCGCCGACACCACGGCCGAGCCGACCAGGTACCTGCTGCTGGAGAGCATCCGCGCCTACAGCCGCAGACTCGATCCGGATCCCGACGAGACGCTCAGACTGCAGGCTCGCTGGGTGCATCTGCTCACCGCGCGCTGTGCCGTAGCGATCCGCGAGCACCGGGGAGGCTGGTTCATCCGGCGGATGAACCGTGAGCTGCCGAACGTCCGGTCCGGATTCGCCCACGACCTCGCCCGCGATCCGGCAGCCGCGCTGACGACGGCCGTCGGCCTGGGCGTCTACCTGTACCGCAGCGTGCATCACGCCGAGGCGATCCGGATGCTCCGGGACGCGCTGCAGGCCGCGCCCGACGGGCCGGCGATCGACCGCGGCCGCGCGCTGAACTCACTGACCGCTCTCACCTACTACTCCGGCGACCTGCGCGGTGTGGACGAGTTGGTCGACCAGGTGGTCGCACTGCTCCCCGAGGCGTCGAAGGAATCGCCCCGCGACTACGCGGAGCTGTGCCTGTTCCTAGCTGTCGGTTGCGCGGTCGGTGGCCGGACCGAGCTGACTGCCGACATCACCGGACGGGTGGAGGCGATCAGCAACGAGCACGGACTGACCGGACTGGCGAAGTTCCTCGAGCATGAGGACTACCCGTACGCCTTGAACGTGCTGCGGATCGGCGCGCTGGCGATGGTACGGGTCGGGCGGCCGCCTGAGGACGCTGGACGGTTGCTGGCGGCGGTACAGACTCATGCGGCCCTGCTCGGCCTGCGCACTCGGGGGCTGGTCAACCCGGCTGAGCCCTGGGTCGAGGACGCCTTCGAAGGCATCGCGGTACCGGAGGGCTTGGAGCTCTCCTGGAGCGCCATGCTCGCTCTGCTCGCCGGGGACTGACTGCAAGTCAGCTGCAAGGCCCTCCGGAGACGGTTGCCCGAGACAGGGAACCCGGAGGGACGATGCTCGACTATCTGACAGGTACCGGCGGTCGCCGGCTGGACTACGTACGGCGCGGGCGGGGTGCGCCGCTGTTGCTGATCCAGGGGATGGGCGCCCATCACGAGATGTGGGGCGAGGAGTTGCTGTCCCTGCTGGAGCCGGAGTTCGACATCGTCGCGTACGACCATCGGGGGGTCGGGCGCGGCGACCGGGCGGACGAGGCGTTCAGTACTGCCGACCTGGCCGAGGATGCGGCCGCAGTGATCGCGTCGCTGGGGTGGAGCGACGCACTGGTGTTCGGGATCTCGCTCGGGGGGATGGTGGCGCAGGAACTCGTCCTGCGCCACCCGGAGCTGGTCGGGGCACTGGCGATCGGCTGTAGCTGGGCAGGCGGGCCGGACGGGGTGATGTCGGAGACTTCCCGGCGGATGGTCGAGGCGTTCGCGACCAGGGATCCCGACCATGCGACCAAGACGAGCTTCGAGGCCAACTTCTCCCGGCGGTTCGCCGCTGAGACGCCCGGGCTGTTCGAGACCTACCAGAGCCGCGCACTCTCGGTGAAGGTCCCGGTACCGGTCATCCAGCTGCAGTGGCAGGCTGCGCTCGCCCACGACACCGGCGAGCGGCTCGGAGCCGTCAACAGGCCGACCACGGTCCTGCACGGTACTGCGGACGCCGGCACCCCAGTAGTGAACGGGCACCGACTGGCCGGCTTGATCCCTGGTGCTCAGCTGGAGCTGTTCGACGGCGCCGGGCACCTGTTCTGGTGGGAGGACCCGGCCCGGGCCGCTGCCGCCCTGACCCAGCTGGAGAGACGCGCGGCCGACCGCAATGACGCACAGGGGTGGACAACCTAGGTAACCTGGCGGGCGCCGCCTGCCGGGCGGCCGACGGATAGGAGAGTATGGCCACCGTGACGCCACCTAGTGCCCAGGACTCGCAACGACGGCCTGAGGTCGAACCGGCCGTCGCGCGTCTGACTGTCGGCCTCGGCGGTCCCACCGGCAAGTTCGCCCGGCTCAGCTCGTCGTGGTGGACGCCGCTGCGGATAGCGCTCGCGGTGTGCTGCATCACCTTCGCGCTCGGCGTCCTGCAGAAGGCGCCCTGTATGGAGGACGGCTGGAACCGGCAGAGCTGGCGGCCGTTCCAGGCGCTGTGCTACTCCGACATCGGCTACCTCTACCAGGAGCGCGGTTTCGCCGAGGGCAACCGGCCGTTCCTGGACACCGGCAACTACCCGGTGCTGGAGTACCCGGTGCTCACCGGTGGCTTCATGGAGGTCGCGGCCAAGATCACCTGGGTGTTCACCGGCGACCCGAAGAAGGACGTCACGGAGGCGCAGAAACGCGACACGGCCGGTGTCTTCTTCGTCGTCAACGTCGCGATGCTCTTCCTCTGCGCGCTGATCCTGGTCGGCCTGACCGTGGCGACCGCGCGAGGGGTGGCCAAACGCCAGGGCGGGGCCCGCGGGCAGCCGATGATCGCCCTGTACGTCGCCGCTGCGCCGGTACTGGCCTTCACCTCCACGATCAACTGGGACTTGTTCGCGGTAGTACTGACAGCGGGCGCGATGTGGGCCTGGTCGCGGGGCAAACCGATCTGGTTCGGCATCCTGCTCGGGCTGGGGACGGCGGCGAAGTTCTACCCGTTCCTGCTGCTCGGGCCGCTGCTGATCGTCTGTCTGCGGGGCCGGAAGCTCTGGCAGTGGTTCCTCGCGCTCGTGGCGACCGGCTTCAGCTGGGGCCTGGTCAACGCGCCCATCTACCTGCTGGCGAAGAACGAGTGGCTGTCGTTCTGGGTCTTCAACGACGAACGCGAGAGCGACTACGGCTCGATCTGGTACGTCCTGAAGCTGGCCAAGCACGAGGTCGCCGACGTCAACCAGCTCAACATCGTCATCTTCGCCGGGCTCTGCCTGTCGATCGCGATCCTCGGGCTGATGGCGCCGCGGCCGCCGCGGTTCGCGCAGCTGGCCTTCCTGGTGGTGGCCGCGTTCCTGCTGGTCAACAAGGTGTACTCACCGCAGTACGTGCTCTGGCTGCTGCCGCTGGTCGCGCTGGCCCGGCCGAAGCTGCGCGACTGGCTGATCTGGCAGGCCTGCGAGTCCTTCTACTGGATGATGGTCTGGCTGCATCTCGCCCAGTACCTCGCGCCCGGAGACCCGAACCAGCCCGACAAGATCTACTGGCTGTCGGTCGTACTACGGATGGCCGGCACCCTGTGGCTGATGCTGGTCGTGGCCCGCGACATCCTCCTCCCGGAGAACGACCCGGTCCGCCAAGGCGACCTGGTCAACGACCCCGGCGACGGCGTCATCGCAGACCCACCCCTCCGCCAGCTGGACCCAGCGCACGCCTAGCCCCCTCGCTGGCGGATCAGTCAGAGGGCGAGCTTCGCCACGTCCAGATTTCCTCCGCTGACCACGCTGGCTGTCAGCGTGCCGAGCTCGACCTTGCCTTCCAGCAAGGCTGCGAAGGGCGCTGCCGCGGCGGGCTCGAGGGCCAGCTTGGTACGGGAGATGACCAGCCTGGTGGCCTCGATGATCGCGTCTTCGCTCACCCGGACGAGCTGATCGACGTACTGGGCGATGATCGCGTAGTTGTGGGTGCCGCAGACCGGGGCGGCGAGGCCGTCGGCGACGCTTTTGGCGGTCGGCAATTTCTGCGGTGAACCGGCTTCGAGGCTGCGGCTGACGACATCGGCGTTCTCCGGCTCGATGCCGATCACCCGGATGCTCGGCCGGATCAACTTGAGCGCGAGCGCGACGCCTGAGATGAGTCCGCCGCCGCCGACCGGCACGAGCACGGTATCCACGTCAGGGCGATCGTCGAGGAGTTCCAGCGTGAGGCTGCCGTGCCCGGCGATGACGTCGAGGTCGTCGAACGGGTGGACGCCGGTCAGCTTCCGCTCGTCCCGGATCGACTCGTAGGCGCCCATCAGATCGCCCTCGACCAGCTCCACCTGAGCCCCGTACGCCCGCGCCGCCGCGATCTTCGCCGGTACCGCCGTCTTCGCCATCACCACGGTCGCCGGCACTCCGGCATCCCGCGCCGCCCAGGCCAGCGCACCGGCCGCGTTGCCCGCCGAGACGGTGATGACGCCCCGCTCGCGTTCCTCAGCGGTCAACTTGAGCGTCTTGTTGAGCAGTCCGCGGACCTTGAAGCTGCCCGTCTTCTGGAACAGTTCGGCCTTCAGAGTGAGCCGGCCTCCGAAGAGCTCATCGAGCGCCGACGACTCGACCATCGGCGTCCGGTGGATCCGCCCGTGCAGTCCGGCGGCGGCAGTACGAACGTCCTCGATGGTCGGCATGGGTCAGACATTAGTAGGCCTGAGAAGATTGACCCATGACCGCGCCACTCCCGATGACGGCTTACCGACCACGGCTGACTCGTACCCTCGGCGTCGAGCCACGCGGCGACTGGCGGGTCAGGGTGACCGGCATCTCGGCTTCCGGAGTACTGCCGGATGCTGCCGCCCAGGAGGCGGCCCTGGACGCAGCGGACAAGCTCCTGCCGCCAGTGACGGCTGAGCGTCCGGGGATGGCGTTCCTGATCGTCCACACCGGCACCGAGGCGCTCTGGGGCATCCTCGGTTGGTGGGAGCTCGACATCCTGTACGTGCGCTCGCTGCGCGCAGACCTCGGTACTACGGACTTCCACCTGGTGCCGCCGGACGGTCCGACCGCGTGTGCGTGGGAGCTGCTCGTAGTGGATCAGGAGCGGCAGTCCTGGGTCGCGCATGTGCTCTCACGGCCGCACGACCCGGACTACGACGGCTACCTCAGCGTCAACCTCGGCCTCAGCTGACTGCGCTCTCCGGAGCGGCCGCTGGCTCCGGGTGGCCACGCCGACGGCCGTAGAGCAGTCGCTGGCCGGCGGCGGTACCGGTGAACTTCTCCCGGCGCGCCCAGGCATGGCACTCGTCGATCACGGGGCAGCTGCTCAGGCAGAGCTCGCGCGCCTTGCGCTGTTCCCAAGGCGATGCAGTCTCGTCGTACAAGGATGCTTGTCCGACGCAGGCTGCCTTGGTCATCCAGCGGTCCGCGGGGTCTGCGATCACTGTCAGGGTCGGCCTCATAACGCAAACGCTATGCCCGCCCGACCGGGTTCCGGAGCGCGTCTTACTATATGAGAGTTAGTCCACTCGAATACTGTACTTAAGCTTGCTCGAGCCGGTCGGTGATCGCGGTGGCGAAGCGGGTTGCCGCGTCTGTGGCCAGCGGCAGGAACAGGTACGGCTCGATCAGCTCGAGCTCCATCAGCAGATAGCGGCCGTTGCTGAGGATGCCGTCGACGCGGGCGTAGACGGGGGCCTTGCGGCTGTTGGCTGCCGCGAGCGCCGCGGTCGAGCCGTCGAGGACGGCCGCGGGCGGGTCGAGCAGCTCGGCCGTACCGCCGAAGTCGTTCTGCACCCGGTAGTCACCAGCTGCCGGGCGCTTCAGGACCGCGTGGCTGAACTCGCCGCCGAAGAAGATCAGCGACCACTCGCCCTCGCTCTGGATCTCCGGCTGGAACGGCTGCACGAGGTAGACGTCTTCGGGCAGGTCCTCGATCGCGCCGCTGAGCTCGGGGGAGCCGGCGATGCCGCGGATCGTGTTGTGGGCGGTGGCGCTGACGGTCGGCTTGATCACGATCTCCTGGCCGTCCAGCCCGCCGACGACCTCGCGCAGGCAGGCACCGGCGGCGACCTGCGACGGCACGATCGCGACGCCGCGCTCGCGCAGCTCGAGCAGGTAGCGCTTGTCGGCGTTCCAACGGACCAGGTCGGCCTCGTTGAGCAGCTTGACGCCGGCCTTGTCGAGCTGGCCGAGCCACTCGGTGAACTCGAGGTAGCGCCGGTGGTAGTCCCAGACGGCGCGCAGCAGCACCGCGTCGTACGCGGACCAGTCGACCGACGGGTCGGTCCACACCTCGGCCACCGGGTCGAGCCCGGCGGTTTGCAGGGCGGCCGCAAGTGGCAGGTCGTGCGGGTGCAGCTCGGCGTGGTCGGCCGAATTAACCAGAGCGATTCTCACGTCGCTCAGTGTTGGCGCGCCCCGATCGGTTCGTCAAACCGGATTGGTGTGGCGCTTCGCTGACGCAGCGTGATCGCGATGACAACGATGACAAGGGCGGCCGTGTAGATCAGGCCCTGGCGCTGGTCGTGGCCGAAGCTGGCGTATGCGAGGTAGGCGGCGACCGGTACGACGAGCCACTCGAACCTGTTGGCCAGTACGGCGAGGGCGATCAGGGGGAGTCCGTACCAGGGGTAGGTCGGCGTGGTGATGAGTAGGGCGGCGCCGTACAGCCAACAGCAGGTGACGGCGATCGGCTCGCGGCCGTGGCGCCTTATGGCCAGGATGGCCAGCGTCACCGCGAGTAGGCCGGCGGCGAGCTGGCGGGCCTCAGGAGGCAATACCAGCGCGAGAATCGCCGAGCGGGAGCTGCCGTCGTCGAAGCCTTCCTGGGTGAGGTAGCCGGGCAAGAAGCCGATCACCAGGGTGCCGGCGGCGAGCAGATGCGGGATGTAGCTGGCGATGAAGGTGCCGATGGCAACCAATGGTGTGCGGAGGTCTCGTTGTTTGATTGCGGTGAAGGCTGGGAGCAGGAGGAGAGGCAGGAGTTTGGTGGCTGCGGCCGCGCCTAGGAGGAGGCCTGCCAGGACTGGTCGGCGGCGGGCTGCGACGGCTACTGCGGCTGCGATGAGGAGGGCCGAGAGCACGTCGACGTGGGCTGCGCTGCCGGCCTCCAGGACCACGATCGGTGACCAACCCC
This sequence comes from Kribbella sp. NPDC051718, assembly GCF_040681515.1. Taxonomy (NCBI): domain Bacteria; kingdom Bacillati; phylum Actinomycetota; class Actinomycetes; order Propionibacteriales; family Kribbellaceae; genus Kribbella; species Kribbella sp. NPDC051718. The sequence goes on from NZ_JBFAYZ010000009.1 coordinate 196,076, forward strand.
ACAGGAGAGCCCAGCGCGGATCGCGGTTGGTGCGCTTGAGTTGGCTGGCCAGGAGTGCGGTCAGGGCGACGGCGAGTGCTGCGGCGGCTACCTGGAGTCCGAATGTCCTTACCGACCACGGGGTGACTAGGGCGACTGCTGCGAAGTAGGCCTGGGCCACTGGTGGGTAGATGGTCGGTACTCGCGGCCGGTTGATCTTCGTCCGCGGATCATCTGCTGAGGCTGCTGCTAGCGCCGCTGGGTCGCGTGGCACCCGTGGTGGTCCGGTCACTCCGGAGTGGTCGGTCGGTGAGAGGCCTGGGAACAGCACTGGATCCCTCAGCCGAGCCAATTCGTCAGCCAGCGGCACGTGGCTGTAGGGCGAGGTGCCGGACAGTTGCACCCGCCCATCCCACACATACCGGTAGGCGTCCGTACTGGTGATCGGTGCCCTAAACAACCCCGGCACCTGACACACCGCCGCCACCGCAACCACAGCCAGTACTACGCGCGCTCCAGCCGGCCGCCTGGTCACCAGCCACCCAACACCGCCCACCACCAAACACCCGCTCACCAACACCACATTCGGCCACCACCCAGCAGCCTCGGCAGCCACAACCCCCACCGACACACCAACAGCAACAACACCACCAGCCGCCACCCCCACCCCGCCCCGGCGAACGGCTATCCCGCCCCGGCGGCCACCCACGCCGCCCCGGCGTAGCCCCACGCCGCCGCGAACACTCACGCCTCTCCGGCGGAGTTCGTCCGGCACCTCCGACGGCTTCATCGGTAGGAGGCCTGGCGGAGGGTGGCGGGGGAGCGGCGGAAGGCTAGGAAGGCTCGGTGTGGGGTGCGCCAGTCCTCGGTGGCCAGGAGGTCGGCGGCGCGGGCGTGGCGTAGTACTACCCGGGTGCCGACCCTTGCCCAGGGCAAGGGTTTTGAGCGTCGGCCGCCGTCGGCCTGGAGGATGATCGGGGCGGTGTCGTCGAGGTTGTCGTCGGGGTCGACCTCCACCAGGACCAGACCGTCGGGGCGGACCAGCTCAGCGCACCGGCGGAGCAGGAGAGCAGGCGCACCGCCGATGCCGATGTTCCCGTCCATCAAGAGAACGCTTCCCCAGCGCCCCTCACCCGGCAATGGTTCTTGGACAGGACGCCGGAGCGCGGGAGCACCTCGGTTGGTGGTCAACAGGACAGCCTCGGCCGAGATGTCGACGCCGAGCGCCGGAATCCCACGCTCCGCCAGCGCCGTGACAATCCGCCCCGGCCCGCACCCGATATCGAGCACCGGCCCCTCGCACCGGCTCAGCGCCAACAGATCCACCTCGTCCGCCGGCGCCTGCCAGCGATCGATCTCGCTCAGCGACGGCACCGCCCGCCCATCGATGCCAGTGGCAACTACCCGCGCACCCGAGAGCGCCTTCTCGAACAACAGCCCCGGCGACGCGGAATGCTGTAACCGCCGATGCAACCGAGACATCCGCAGCGCGGGGAAGAGCGCCGCCAACACCGCCGCATCCTCCGGCGTATCCATGTCCCGCAACATCGGCAGCAGCAACACCCTGTACCCAAGCAACCGCAGCCGCGCCAGCTGATCCGCCCCGGTGTGATCAGTGGACATCGGTACGCCGACCAGCGCCCGCCGGTCCGGTTGACGCAACCCGAGGGCCCAGTAGCCACCGTCCTCGGTCAGCCCCAGTACAGCGTCGTGGTCGGCCCAGTCGACGTCCAGCAACTCTCGGGTGAGCTGGGGAGTGTCCATACCGACCAGCAGCATCGGCCCACCGGCGTAGGCGTCCTCGAAGGCCTCTGCAAGTCGCTCTGCCAGCCCATCACCCCGCTGCTCGATCACCTCGAACCCGGCGGGCAACCACGGCCCACTCCGACCGTCCAGAGCGAGCACGTACCGGCGTACTGGCGTATCGCGGACTGCTGCGAGCGTGTCGGCCAGCGAGGCCCGAGCAAGCGCTGCCGCCTCCGCAGGGGTGAACTCGGCCTGCAGCCGTGTCTTGACCCGCCCCGCGACCGGCTCCTTGGCGATCACGATCAGCGTGTCCGCCTTCACGCCGACAGCACCTTCGACATGTCCAGTACGGCCCGCGCGGCGCCTAGCGGCGTACCGGTGACCTTCGAGCGCCCAGAGCGTGGCAGGTAGTCCACCTCGACCTCAGCGATCCGCCACCCCGCGTCCGCCGCCTTCACCACCGTCTCCAGCGGATACCCGGACCGCCGGTCGCGCAGATCCAACCCCAGCAAAGCCTCCCGCCGCGCTGCCCGCATCGGTCCGAGATCCTTCAGCTGCACTCCGGTACGTCGACGCACGCGCCTGGACAGCTCCGCATTGGCCAGCCGTAGATGCCACGGCCACACATTGCGCGACACCGGTCGCCTCCTGCCGAGCATGAGGTCGATCTGCCCGGACAGTACGGGTGCGGTCACCCGTACGAGCTGCCGAGGATCCAGAGACGCGTCTGCATCGAGGAAGGCGACCACTGCCGCAGTACTGGCTTCCAGACCCACGTGGCAGGCAGCGCCGTACCCGCGGACCTCACACGGCACCACTAGCGCCCCTAGCCGAGCAGCGATCTCCGCGGACCCGTCGGTGGAGCCGTTGTCGACGACAACGGCCCGTACTCCGGCCGGCAGCCGGGTGAGCACCCAGGGCAGGGCGGCGGCCTCGTTGAGGCAGGGGAGGATGAGGTCGACTTCGGCATCTACTGGCTGCACTCTTCGACCGTAGGGAGCATCGGCCGGTTTCAGGGGCCAGTAGTGGATACCGCTCGCTTACGTCCCACTCCGTAGCGGGCCAGGTGGCGCTTTCGGCCAGACGGAGGATCTACGCTCGACCAGTGGCTACTCGTGTGCTCGTGGTGGACGACGACCCGACCGTGTCGAACGTCGTCTCGGCGTACCTGACCAAGGCCGGGTACGACGCCCGCGTGGTCGCCGATGGTGTGATGGCGGTCGAGGTGTGGCAGCAGTGGAAGCCGTCGGTCGTCGTACTGGACGTGATGCTGCCCGGACTGTCGGGTCTGGAGGTACTGCGCCGCATGCGCGCCGCCGACGACGGTGCCGCGGTGATCATGCTGTCGGCCCGGGGTGAGGAAGAGGACCGCCTGGTCGGGCTGGAGTTCGGCGCGGACGACTACGTGGTCAAGCCGTTCAGCCCGCGCGAACTGACGCTGCGGGTGCAGGCAATGCTGCGGCGGGAGGAACGGCTGGCCGGGCTCGACCTGACGCCGACCAAGCTTCGCGCCGGGCCGATCACCGTCGATACCGCTGCCCGGATCGCCACGCTCGAGGGGGCCGCGTTGTCGTTGACGCATCGCGAGTTCGATCTACTGGCGTTCCTGGTGTCGCATCCGGGCAAGGCGTACACGAAGGCGGAGCTGCTGCGGCGGGTGTGGGGCTGGGACTTCGGCGACTCGTCGACGGTGACCGTGCACGTACGCCGGCTGCGGGAGAAGATCGAGGTGGATCCGTCGGATCCGCAGTTGGTGCTGACCGTTCCCCGGACGGGCTACCGGTTCGCGGGTGAGGCCGAATGAACCGCGACCAGTTCACGATCCTCGCGCTCACCGCCGGCTGGACGCTGATCGTCGCCCTGCTCGGTGCGGCAGTGCTGTGGCGATTCCGGCGCAAGTCGCTGCGGATCACGATCATCGTCGCCGGTCTGGTGCCGATGCTGGGTGCGCTTGCTGCGGTGACTCAGAGCGTGCAGGCGATGTTCATCTCGGCTCATGACTCGCTGGTGGTGTTGTGGACGCTGGCGTTCTCCGGGTTGCTGGGGCTGGCGATGTCGGTGCTGCTCGGGCACTGGATCAGTACAGGCTCGCGTGATGTCGGACGACGGTTGCGGCACCTCGGTACGTCGTACGAGCCGGTCGAGGGCATCGCGAACGTGCCGGCCGAGTTGGCCGCGATCACTGACGAGTTGGAGATGACTCGTCAGAAGCTGGCCGCGTCGAACGAGCGCGAGCGGGCGTTGGAGGCGAGTCGGCGGGAGTTGGTCGCTTTCATGTCCCACGATCTGCGTACGCCGCTCGCTGGGTTGCGGGCTGTCTCGGAGGGGCTGGAGGACGGCGTCATCGACGACGTACCTGGTGCTCTGCGGCAGATGCGGGCGACTGTTGACCGGATGACCGGGTTGGTGGACGACCTGTTCGAGCTGTCCCGGTTGTCGGCCGCGCCACCGCCGCGTCGGCGGTCGGCGGTGAGCTTGCGTGAACTGGCTGAGGACGTGGTGGGGGAGAGCTGCGAGCACGCCCGGTCGGAGGGCGTGTCCTTGACGGTGTCGACGCCGCCAGACGACGACCGGCTCGCAGTCCACGGCGATGCGGACGAGCTGACGCGCGCGGTCACAAACCTCGTCGGCAACGCGATCCGCCACACCGAACGCGGCGGCTCCGTCCGGGTGATGGTCGCCCGCGAGGACGACGGCCGAGTCCGCCTGGCCGTCACCGACGGCTGCGGCGGCATCCCCGACGACGACCTCGACCGCGTCTTCGACATCGGCTGGCGAGGCGACGAACAACGCACCCCCGCCGACGGCCTCGCTACCAGCACCAGCACCAGCAGCGGCGGCGGCCTGGGCCTCGCCATCGCCCGAGGCGTAGTCGAATCCCACGACGGCCGCATAGCAGTAACCAACATCCCCGGCGGCTGCACCTTCAAAATCGAACTCCCACCAGTAACCACCACCGCATAAACCCCCACGCGACCCACTACGCCCGCTCCTCCGTCCCGCGCCTCGCCGGCGCTCCCCTGCACCCTGGCGCGCGGCCTCCTTCGTCGGCAATGCGAGCACTTTGTGCTCCGCCTGAGCATCTGGACGGCGTTGGAATGCTCAGACGGAGCACAAAGTGGCGGTGGGTAGAGCCGCGGGGGGCGGTGGTTGTCGACCACGGGAGTAGTGCGGGTTGTCCACTGGGGGCGGACGAATCACCTCGCCTGCTGGGCCAGTGTTTGGGGTCCGAAGACAGGGAGGTTCTCATGTTCACGTTGCAGGCTGGGCGGCGGGGTAAGTGGGGTGTGGTCGCGGTCTGGGTGCTGTTGCTGGTGGCGGTGTTTCCGTTGGTCGCGGGGCTGGGTGACGTGCAGAGCGACGACGCCACCGATCAACTGCCGGGCAATGCGGAATCGACGCTCGTACATCAGACCGAGGATCGCGTCCCGGGCTCCGAGGACGACGAACTGATCGTCGTGTATCACCGGGACGGCGGTCTGGCCGACGGGGACAAGCAGGCGGTGGCGCGGCAGCACGCCACGCTGGCACGCGAGTTCAAGGTCGACATGCCGCCGGTCCCCTCCGAGGACGGCACGGCGCTGATGTACGCCGTCGATCAGCCGGCGAGCGCGGACGATGCAGGTGTCGCCAGGTTCGTCGAGCGGGTCCGGGCGGTCACCGCCGACCGGCCGAGTGGTCTGCGGGCCGAGGTGACCGGCCCGGCCGCGATCGGCGCGGACGTCGACGCAGTGTTCGACGGGATCGACACCACCCTGATGCTCGTCACCGTCATCGTCGTAGCGGTCCTGCTGATCATCACCTACCGCAGCCCGTTCCTCTGGCTGGTGCCGCTGCTGACCGTCGGGGCTGCCGCGTACCTGTCGATGGCGCTGGTCCGGGTCGTCGCCGGTGCGCTGGACCTGACGGTGAGTACGCAGAGCTCCTCGATCATGATCGTGATGGTGTTCGGCGCCGGGACCGACTACGCGCTGCTCATCGTCGCGCGGTACCGCGAGCAACTGCGCCACCACCGCGACGTCCATGCCGCCATGCGCGCCGCGCTGAAGAGTGTGGGGCCGGCGATCCTCGCGTCGGGATCGACGGTCGCCCTCGGCCTGGGCTGTCTGTTCGTGGCAGACATGAACGACATCTCCGGGATCGGGGTGATCGGTGCGCTGGGCATCGCGGCGACTCTGGTCACCATGCTGACGCTGTTCCCCGCAGTACTGACGGCGCTCGGCCGCAAGGTCTTCTGGCCGCGTGTCCCTGCCCTGGCCAGTACTGCGCCCGCCGGCCGCGACTGGTGGCGGTGGGTCTTCGCCCGGCCGTTGCGGTCGGCCGGAGTTTCGGCGCTGGCGCTCGGCTTGCTGGGACTCGGGGTGCTCGGGCTCTCGACGGACCTGCGGGAGGCCGACTCGTTCACCAACACTCCGGAGTCGGTGACGGGGTTCGCGACGCTTGACCGGGCCTACCCGGGTGAGGGTGGCCGGCCCCTCACCGTTGCGACTCCTACCGACCAGGTGGCACAGGTGCTCGCCGTGGCGCGTGCGACGGACAAGGTGGTGTCAGCGGAGACCGAACGGGAGGGCAACGGCTGGTCACTGGTCGACGTCGTACCGGCGGCTCAGCCGGACAGCGATGCTGAAGCGGCCGTGATCAAACGGCTGCGGGCCGACCTGCCGCCCGCGGCGCTGGTCGGTGGCGAAGGGGCGGAGCGGGTCGACGTCCAGGAGGCGAGCGCCGCCGACACCAAACTGGTGATTCCCCTCGTACTCACCGTGGTGTTGCTGGTTCTGTTCCTGCTGCTCCGATCCTTGGTCGCCTCGCTGCTCGTCGTGGCCGCGGTAGTGCTCTCGTATCTCGCGGCACTCGGACTTGGCTCGCTGGTGTTCGAGCACGTGCTCGGGTTCGGCGGAGTGGAGCCGACGCTGCCGGTGCTGGTGTTCGTGTTCCTGGTGGCGTTCGGCGTCGACTATGCGATCTTCCTGGTCGCCCGGATCGCCGAGGACCGCAAGGGACTCGGTACCACCGTCGCCACCCGGCGGGCGGTGCGGGCCACCGCGCCGGTGATCGCGTCGGCCGGATTGGTGCTGGCGGCAACCTTCGGGGTGCTGGCGTCGTTGCCGTTCGTGCCGATGGTGGAGATGGGTGTGGTGGTCGCCGTCGGGGTTCTGCTGCAGACTCTGCTGGTAGCGCCCGCGTTGCTGGCGCCGATGATGGTGGGCCTGCGCCGATGGATCTGGTGGCCGAGCCGGCCCGCGGACAACCCACTACCGCCAGCAGTACCGGACGAGTCGGTGCTGGTCGGCGAGAAACGGAGCTGAGGGATGGGGACGGCGGTCTTGGTGGGAGCGAGGCGGTGGGGGATCGGCAGGGGCGACCTGCTGCTGACCGCGGCGCTGCTGGTCCTGCCGGTGGCCGCCGTCCTAGCCCTGCCGCCGCACTGGCTCGACGACAGGCAACTCGACGCTCTCGGGGTCACCCTGCTCGTCCTGGCGACCATGCCGGTTCTTGTCAGACGCCGCTACCCGATCCAGGCGCTGCTCTTCTGTGTAGCCGTCCAGATGGTCTACCACGCCTTGAACTACACGCACGAAGTCATGCTCCCCGTAGCGGTAGTCCTCATCTACACGGTCTCCCTGACCACCTCCCGCGCCTCGACGCTGGCGATGGTCGGAATCAGCGTCGCCGGAGTCCTGGTGAGCGCGAGCGTCCCGCAAGACGAATCGATCGGCGCGGAGGTGATCAGCCCGCTTGGCTGGTTCGCGGTCGCCGCGGTCGGTGGCCAGGCGATGCGCCTGCACCGCGCCCTGCTCACGGAGACGAGCGAGCGCCGGGTCGCCGAGGAGCGGCTGCGGATCGCGCGCGACCTGCACGACGTCCTGGCCCACCACATCGTCGTGATCAACTCCCATGCCGGTGTGGCCGCTCATCTGCTCGACGAGCGCACCGACGATCCGACCCTCGCGCTGATCTCTCAGTCGCTGCACACGGTGGCGGACGCGAGCAGCGGAGTACTGGCCGAGCTGAGAACCACCCTCGACGTCCTCCGCGGCAACGAGGTCGACGTGGATCGGCACCCGACGCCGGATCTCGCAGGCCTGGCCCGGCTCGTAGCGGTCACCACAGCGGTCGGAGTACAGGTCGAGCTGCGAATCAGTGGCACCAGCCGGCCGCTGCCGGCAGCCGTCGAGATCACCCTCTACCGGATCGCGCAGGAGGCCCTGACCAACGTGGTGAAGCACGCGCACGCTCGACAGGCACTGGTGCGGCTCGAGTACGACGTCGAGGAGGTTCGGCTCGAGGTCACCGATGACGGCCGGGGCAGGTCCGACAGCGGCGGCACAGCCGGCTACGGCATCGCGGGGATGTACGAGCGGGCGCAGTCCGTCGGAGGTCAGCTGGTCACTGGCGACGACCGGTACGGCGGATTCCGGGTCGCGGCGACCGTACCCACTCCGGGAGCGCGATGATCAGGGTGGTGCTGGCCGACGACCAGGAGCTGGTCCGGAGCGCCTTCGCGATGCTCGTCCGCTCCGCGCCGGACATGGACGTCGTCGGTGAAGCCGCTGACGGCGACGAGGCGGTCGAACTGGTCCGGTCGACCAGGGCCGACGTCGTCGTGATGGACATCCGGATGCCGGGGACGGACGGGATCACTGCCACCGCCACGATCGCGGCCGACGAGGATCTGAGCGGCGTACGGGTGCTGATCCTGACCACGTTCGAGAGCGACCACAACGTGGTGGCCGCGTTGCGTGCGGGAGCGAGCGGATTCCTGGTCAAGGACACCAAACCCGCGCACCTGCTGACCGCCATCCGTACCGTGGCCGCCGGCGAGGCACTGTTGTCGCCCGGTGCGACCCAGGCACTGATCGAAAGAGTGCTGAGGCAACCCGATCCGGCCGGCCCGGCACCCGGCGCACTGGCGGCGCTGACCCGGCGGGAACGCGAGGTACTGACGCTGATCGGCCGTGGCCTGAGCAACGGCGAACTCGCCGAACAACTGGTGATCAGTCCGCTGACCGCGAAGACCTACGTGAGCCGGTTGCTGACCAAGCTGGACGCCCGCGACCGGGCCCAACTGGTGATCGCCGCCTACGAATCCGGTCTGGTTCGCGCCTCCAGCCAAGGAGACCCACCTTAGGAGCCGATGAGGTCTGCGATGCCGCTCCGTAGGTCGTAGTCGGGCTTCCAGTGGAGCTCGTCTCGCAGGCGCTCCGATGACGCGGTGATGTGCCGGACGTCGCCGAGCCGGTATGCGCCGGTGACCACCGGTGCGGGGCCGCCGTATGCGCGTGCCAACTCGGACGCCAGATCGCCGATCGTGCGGACCGTACCGCTGCCTACGTTGTAAGCGACGAACGGTGCAGCCGCAGGCGCGTCGACAGCCGCGAGCACCGCGGACGCGATGTCCGCGACGTGGATGAAGTCTCGCCGTTGACCGCCGTCTTCGAAGACCCGCGGTGCCTCTCCTCGTTCCAGCATCGAGCGGAAGATGGCGGCGACTCCGGCGTACGGGGTGTTGCGGGGCATGCCCGGGCCATAGACATTGTGGAAGCGAAGCGCAGTCGCCTGGCCGCCGGTTTCGCGGGACCAGGTGGCGGCCAGGTGTTCGCCGTGGAGTTTGGTGGCGGCGTACGTGTTGCGGGGGTCGGTGGGAGCGTCCTCGCTCACCAACCCTGGCCGCAGAGGTTCGGAACAGATCGGGCAGGGCGGTTCGAAGAGCCCGGACTCAAGATCCGAGACCCGGCGTGGTCCGGGGGCGACAGCGCCGTGGCGGTCGCATTCGTAGTGGCCCTCGCCGTAGACGACCATCGAGCTGGCATAGACGAGTCGCTGCACGTGGTGCTGCCCAAGAGCGCGCAGCAGTACGGCGGTACCGAGGCTGTTGGTACCGACGTAGTCGTCCATGTCGTCGAGGTCGACGCCGAGGCCGACCTTCGCCGCGAGATGCACGACCGCGTCCACGCCCTGCAACGCCTCCGAGACCACCGAAGCATCGCGGATGTCGCCGACGATCAGGCTGTCGATGACAGGTGGGATCTCATGCACATCTGGGCGTAGCGAGTCGAGCACGCGCACCGAGTGCCCGTCGGCGAGCAGTTGCGCGTGTACGTGTCGGCCAATGAAACCGGCGCCACCCGTCAGCAGAATCTTCACCAGAGGTCCTCTCCGGCCGTACCGTCCAGGGAATGCCGGCAGCTGCAGTCCTCGTCGGCCTTGGGTAGTTGCCCGATCACCTCGGACAGCAGCCCCTTCAACCGCTCGATGCTCCGGCCGAAGACCTCGAACACCTCCGCCTGGGTGACGCCTCCACCCACCGAGACACCCGCATCGTGATCGGTGACGACAGCGACCGACGTGTAGCAGAGCGCCAACTCGCGGGCGATCGACGCCTCCGGAGCGCCGGTCATTCCGACCACCGACCACCCCTGCGCCGCATGCCACTGCGACTCCGCCCGGGTCGAGAACCGCGGCCCGTTGATCACCACCATGGTGCCCTCGGCAACCACCGATCCGTTGCCTGCAGCAATCACTGCAGCTCGCCCCGCCGGGCAGTACGGATCAGCCACCGAAACGTGCACAACCGGTCCGCTGCCGTCGTAAACCGTATGTTCCCGCCCCCAAGTCCGATCGACGAACTGGTCAGGCACCAGCAAAGTCCCAGGCGTCAGCGACACACGCAGCGAGCCGACGGCACAGGGCGCCAGGACCTGCCGGACGCCAAGCTGGCGCAAGGCGAACAGATTCGCGCGGTAGTTGACCCGATGAGGCGGGAACCGATGATCCCCACCATGGCGCGGAATGAACGCGACCTCCCGCCCGCCGACGACCCCCACCACCGGCAGCTCACTAGGCGGCCCGAACGGCGTCGACACCTCCACCGTGCGCGCCCCGGACAGGAACGAGTAGAAGCCAGACCCACCGATAACACCGATTTCCGCCATGCCTCCGACCCTAGAATCCCGCGCCCCGGCAACTACCCGATCCGCCCGGACCGTCAGCGCTCCGTAATCGATGGTCGAATGTCCCCGTGACGGTCTCTGCAGTGCTGATCCTGGTGGGAGTGCTACTGCTCCTGCTTGGCGCCTACTGCAGCTGGACCGCCGGCCGCCTCGACCGCCTCCACCACCGCGTTGCCACGGCCCGCGCCTCTCTCGAGACCGAACTGGCCCGCCGCTCCGCCCTGGTCGCCGAGCTGGCCGGCAGCGGCGCGCTAGACCCCGCGTCCTCCCTACTCTTGCTGGATGCAGCCCACCGAGCCAGTACTGCGACCAGCGACACCCGCGAGCGAGCCGAGTCGGCCTTGACCCGGGCGATCGGAGCAACCGGCACAGACGTCGAGCCCTGGGCGACAGAGCTCGGTACTGCGGTACGCCGGGTCCAACTGGCCAGGCGATTCCACAACGACATCGTGGTGTCGACCCGCGTGCTCCGGACCCGCCGCATCGTCACGTGGTTCCGCCTAGCCGGCCACGCGCCCATGCCCACCACCATCGAACTGGAAGACGGCAGCTGATGACTGTCACCGAGGAAACCTTCGCCGCCCAGGCAGAGCAGTACCGGCACGAGCTGCGCGTGCACTGCTACCGCATGCTCGGCTCCTTCGACGACGCCGAGGACATGGTCCAGGAGACCTTCCTCCGCGCCTGGCGCAGGCGCACGGACTTCGAGGGTCGCTCCTCCTTCCGCGCCTGGCTGTACAAGATCGCCACCAACGCATGCATCGACGACGTACGCCGCCCGCAACGCGTCCTCCCGCACCAACTGGAGCCCGCCTCCTGGCCAACAGGCGAAGCGATCGCCCGCACCGACCTCCCTTGGCTCCAGCCGTACCCCGACGTCCTCCTCGACCGAGCCGAAGAGCCTGACGCAGCAGTCGTACGACGAGAGACGATCGAGCTGGCCTTCCTCATCGCGATCCAGCACCTCCCCGCGCGTCAGCGCGCCGTACTGATCCTGAGAGACGTACTCGGCTGGTCCGCCAAAGAGACCGCCGACCTACTCGACTCCACCGTCGCCTCGGTCAACAGCGCCCTCCAGCGAGCCCGGCCGGTACTACGTGAGCACCTCCCGCCGAGGCGCACCGAGTGGGCCCCAACCGGCGACCCCTCAGCCGAAGAGCAGGCGCTGCTGAAGAAGTACATGGACGCCTGGGAGCGAGCCGACTCGGCAGGCATCGCCCAGCTCATGCACGAGGACATCCGCATCACCATGCCGCCGTACCCGTTCTGGTTCGAAGGCCGCGTCGACGCCCAGCGGATCATGGCCGCCAACCTCGATCCCGACGGCGACACCAACCGCGGCGACTGGCGCTTCATACCCACCACGGTGAACCGCCAGCCGGCCCTGGCCGCGTACCTCCGGGTGCCCGGCGACGACCTCTACCGCCCGTTCGGCATCGACGTGTTCCGGATCGAGCACGGCCTGATTGCGGAGATGACCGCCTTCGAGCTCACCGACTTCGAACGCCTCGGGCTACCTACTCATTTCGCGTCGGCATAGCACTCCACGATGGCCGTCGTGAAAGGAAAGCGGGTCGGCGTCTCCCCGAAGGTGATCCGGCCCGCAAGATCGCCCGCGGCCTGGATCGCCCGGGCAACCTCCTCGGCCTCGTCGGCCGGGCAGTGCACGATCACCTCGTCGTGCTGGAAGAAGACCAGCTCGGCCTTGAGCTCGGCGATGGATTGTCGCAGCGCGGCCATCATCAACAACGCCCAGTCCGCAGCCGATCCCTGGACGACGAAGTTCCGCGTGAACCGTCCCCGCGCCCGAGCATGCCGCGCGTCCGTCTGCCGTTCCTCCGACGGCCCTTCCAGCATCGCCTCGTCGATCGGCGACCCCGACGGCGGGCAGGTCCGCCCGAGCCAGGTCCGCACCAAACGCCCTTCCTCCCCAGCCCGAGCCGCATCGTCCACATAGGCGACGGCCTTCGGGAACCGCTTCCGCAGCATGGCGAGATTCTTCAGCCCGTCGCCCGACGTCTGCCCGTAGATCGAACCGAGCACGGCCAGCTTCGCCATCCCGCGATCACCCGAGAACGCCTTGTCCGAAACGGCTTTGTACAGATCGCCCGAGTCGCCCGCGACCTCCATCAACCCAGGATCACGCGAGATCGCCGCCAGCACCCGAGGCTCCAGTTGCGACGCATCGGCGACCACCAGCCGCCACCCCGGATCCGCGACCACCGCCTTCCGGATCACCTTCGGAATCTGCAGTCCGCCGCCGCCGTTGGTCACCCACCGCCCGGACACGGTGCCACCCGGGATGAACCCCGGCCGGAACCGCCCGTCATGCACCCAGTCGGTCAACCATGACCACCCGTTGGCTGTGTAGATCCGGTAGAGCGTCTTGTACTCGAGGATCGGCGCCACCGCCGGATGCTCGATCCGCTCCAGCTCCCACTTGCGAGTCGACGTGACCTGGAACCCCGCCTGCTTGAAAGCCTTCAGTACATCCGCAGGCAGCTCCGGCCGCACCCGTCGCCCGAACGCCTCGGAGATCTGATCCGCCAACTCGGTCAACCGTCGCGGCTCCCCGCTCCCCGCGAACCGCTCGCCAAGCAACTCGGTCAACAGCGTCCGATGCCGCTCCGCACTCCACGGCAGCCCGGCGCGATCCATCTCGGCGGCGACCAGCATCCCGGACGACTCCGAGGCAGTCAGCAGCCGCATCCGCTCCGGATACTCCGCTTGCTGATGCCGGCGGAGTTGCTCTGCATAGACCCGCAGCAACGCCTCGAATCCGATCGGCTCTTCCTGGATCTCGAACAGCGACGACTGCTCGCCAGGTGTGATCGACCGCAATGGCGGATCGGCAGGCACCGGCTTCCCGCTCAGCCGGGCCCAAGCAGCCGCCGCGGACCGAGGCTCACCCCATCGCCCCTCATGCCCGAGCAGCAACAACTCGGCCGACTCGATGTCATAGCACCGCTCGACCCGGACGCCGGCCGCCAGCAACCGCGGGTAGATCTCGGGCGACGACCGCCAGACCCACCTCGTCACCTCCGGCCGAGACCCGACAGCGGCGGCCAGGTCCGGCTCACGCAGCACCGGACCCGCCGGCTGACCGTCGGGATGGAGGGCGGCCAACAGCGCCCCACCACCCTCAACCGGCGCGATCGCCCACCGCTCGTCCATGCGCTGATCCTCACACCTGGCACGGACAAAAACTGTGAGTGAGGCCAATCGTGTGACACTGGACTTATGTGGCGGGGGAGCGACCTGGATCCGGCGGACGGGACCAAGACCGAACAGGTCGAGGCTCTGGTGCTGCGCCGGATCGAGCGAGGCGACCTGTCGATCGGATCCCGCCTCCCGTCAGAGCGAGTACTGGCCGAGCGACTCGGCCTCAGCCGGGTGACAGTGGTGCGCGCACTCGACCAGCTGCGCGCTGACGGCGTACTGGAGACAAAACGAGGCTCCGGTACGCACGTAAGGCCGCTCGACCGCCTACTGGACCCCATTGCCCCGGCCTCGACGGTGTCGGCCGGCGACCAGCCCCTGCTCGACCTTCGCTTCGCCACCACCGCCGCCCCGCACGACGTGGCCGAGGTGGCCGCGCAGATCATCGCCGAGGGCCTCCCACAAGCCATGGGCGGCGACGGCCCACCTTCCGGCGGCTCACTGGACCTCCGTACTGCGCTAGCCGAACGCCTCATCCTCGAAGGCGTCCCCACCGAACCAGGCCAACTGACCCTGACCGTAGGCGCCGCAGCCGGCCTCAACGCAGCCCTGGCGGGCCTGGACCTGGGACCGGGCGTCGCGATCACCGAGTCGCCCACCTACCCAGCAGCCTTCGACCTGCTCCGCCGACACCGCCTGGACGTGGTCGGCTGGCCCGCTGGCGTCTGGGACACGGACCAGCTCGCCCATCTCTGCAGGCGCCACAAGCCGAAGGTGATCTACCTCCAGGCGGACAACCACAACCCAACCGGCCTCAGCCTCCCAGCGGACCGGCGTACGGCCGTAGTGGAGATCGCCCGACGCTACGACGCCGCACTGATCAGCGACGAGACCATGCGGCCGCTCTGGCTGGCCAGTGGAGAGCAGGCCGAGCCGCTGAGTCGATACCCGCGCACGGTTAGCGTCGGCTCGCTCAGCAAGACCGTCTGGGGCGGACTACGCGTTGGCTGGGTCCGTACCGGCCGGCAGCTCAGGCGGAGGATCAACACCTCGGCACAGCTCAGCGTGACGTCGCCCAGCGCGCTGGATGACCTACTGGCGCAGGCGATCCTCGGCAGGCTCGACCGGGTGATCTCCCGGCGCAAGACCCGCCTCCGGTCCAACCTGGCGGCGCTGGAGACCGGGCTGAAGACACTCGACGGCGTGGCGTGGCCGACCCCGACCGGTGGCATGACGCTGTGGCTCGAGCTCACCGAAGTACGGGCCAGGAAGGTGCTGGAGGCCGCGCGGGAGCAGGGACTGCTCCTGGGTGCCGGGGAGCTGTTCACGCCGGACGGGACCGACCGACGGCATATCCGGATCCCGTTCACCGCCCCGCCGGCCACCCTGCGGCTTGTCGTCGCCCGGTTGGGAGAGGCGCTGAAGCAGTCCAGTTGATTTAAGGTGGACTGAAGGTTGTCAGTCCACTCGTCCTACGCTGGATCCGTGCCAGACCGCGACCAGGAGGATGCAGTGACCGAGACCCAGAACACCCCGCAGACCGGTACCGCCAAGGTCAAGCGGGGGATGGCCGAGATGCTCAAGGGCGGCGTGATCATGGACGTCGTCACCGCCGAGCAGGCCAAGATCGCCGAGGACGCCGGTGCCGTCGCGGTGATGGCGCTCGAGCGGGTTCCGGCCGACATCCGGGCCCAGGGCGGCGTCTCCCGGATGAGCGACCCGGACATGATCGAATCCATCATCAACACCGTGTCGATCCCGGTGATGGCCAAGGCCCGGATCGGTCACTTCGTCGAGGCGCAGATCCTGCAGAGCCTCGGTGTCGACTACATCGACGAGTCCGAGGTGCTCACCCCGGCCGACTACGCCAACCACATCGACAAGTGGAACTTCACCGTTCCGTTCGTCTGCGGCGCGACCAACCTGGGCGAGGCGCTGCGCCGGATCACCGAGGGCGCGGCGATGATCCGCTCCAAGGGCGAGGCCGGCACCGGTGACGTGTCCAACGCGACCACCCACATGCGCCAGATCCGCCAGCAGCTCCGCCACCTGCAGAACCTGCCCGAGGACGAGCTGTTCGTCGCGGCGAAGGAGCTGCAGGCGCCGTACGAGCTGGTCAAGGAGGTCGCAGTGGCCGGCAAGCTGCCGGTCGTACTGTTCACCGCCGGTGGCATCGCCACCCCGGCCGACGCGGCCATGATGATGCAGCTCGGCGCCGAGGGCGTGTTCGTCGGCTCCGGCATCTTCAAGTCCGGCAATCCGGCCCAGCGCGCCGAGGCGATCGTGAAGGCCACCACGTTCTACGACGATCCGGACGTGCTCGCCAAGGTCTCCCGCGGGCTGGGCGAGGCCATGGTCGGCATCAACGTCGACGAGATCCCGCAGCCGCACCGGCTCGCCGAGCGCGGCTGGTAAGCAACACCGGTGGCAGAGCAAGCAGTAGGTGAGCGGACCGCGCGCGAGTTGCGCGGTCTTGCTCGCGTCCTGGTCCGCTCCGGGTACGCCGACCGCGCCGCCGTCACGGCTGCCCTGACGGAGGCTGTGCAGGAGGACGCCCCGGCGGCTGACCCGGGCGTACTGGTGCCGGAGCTCGTGGACGAGGCAGTGACGGCTCTAGCTGCCGACTCGACCGACTGGGCTGAGGAGACCGACCCGGACCGGCTGGACGCAGTACTGGCCGAGCTGGAGTCGCTAGGGGTCGTAGTAGTGCGCTACACGTCGGATCACCACGCTGCACGTGCGGTGCTGGAGTCGGCCGCGGACCCCAAGGGCCTGGTCTTCTTCACCGACACGGACGTCTGGCACGCAGTGGACTTCAGCATGCTCGAGTTGAAGGTCTGGCACCCCGACACGGCCAACGTCGCGCCGGGGGAGTCGCTGCTGGACGACGTACTGGCTCTGCTGCACGAGCGGGACCTACCGGCGGTCTTCGACGAGGGCCGGATCGAAGTGACCATCGACTGGCAACGGAGGGTTCAGCTGTGACGGTGATCGGTGTGTTCGCGCTGCAGGGCAACGTGCGTGAGCACCTGGCCATGCTGGCCCAGGTAGGCGTCGAGGCGCGCCCGGTACGCCGGCCGTCCGAGCTCGCCGAGGTCGACGGGCTGGTGCTGCCCGGTGGCGAGTCGACCACGATGGACAAGCTGGCCCGGACCTTCGAGCTGTTCGAGCCGCTGCAGAAGCGGATCGCGGACGGGATGCCGACCTTCGGCACGTGCGCCGGGATGATCATGCTGGCCAACGAGATCACCGGCGGGATCGACGGCCAGGAGACGCTCGGCGGCCTGGACGTGACGGTCCGCCGGAACGCGTTCGGACGGCAGGTCGACTCGTTCGAGGCGGATCTCGACTTCGCCGCGTTCGACACGCCGTACCACGCGGTGTTCATCCGGGCACCCTGGGTGGAACGCGTCGGGCGCGACGTCGAAGTACTGTCGACGGTGAGGTCGGGCCCCGCCGCAGGTAGGATCGTCGCGGTTCGCCACGATCGGCTGCTGGCCACGTCGTTCCACCCCGAGATGACGGGTGACGCTCGGCTGCACGGCTACTTCGCCGATCTGGTGCGCGACCTCTAGGTCAGTTGCAGGCGGTAGAAGGGTTGGGTTCGCGATGTCAGGCCACTCCAAATGGGCCACTACCAAGCACAAGAAAGCGGTCATCGACTCGAGGCGCGCCAAGCTCTTCGCGAAGCTGATCAAGAACATCGAGGTGGCCGCCCGGACGGGCGGCGGTGACCTCGCGGGCAACCCGACCCTGTACGACGCGGTCCAGAAGGCGAAGAAGTCGTCGGTCCCCAACGACAACATCGACCGCGCGGTCAAGCGCGGTTCCGGTGCCGAGGCGGGTGGCGCGGACTGGCAGTCGATCACGTACGAGGGCTACGGGCCGAACGGCGTCGCGATGCTGATCGAGTGCCTGACCGACAACCGCAACCGCGCGGCGGCCGACGTCCGGACTGCGATGACCCGCAACGGCGGTTCGCTCGCCGACCCGAACAGCGTCGCCTACCTGTTCAACCGCAAGGGCGTCATCGTGGTGAACAAGGAGCAGGACGGCAAGACCTACTCCGAGGACGACGTGATGGAGGCCGTGCTCGAGGCCGGCGCCGACGAGGTCAACGACCTGGGCGAGTCCTTCGAGGTGATCAGCGAGGCCAGCGACCTGGTCAAGGTCCGGACCGCGTTGCAGGACGCCGGTATCGACTACGAGTCGGCCGACGCGTCCTTCGTCCCGTCGATGACGGTCGAGCTGGACGCCGAGGGCGCCGGCAAGATCTTCCGCCTGATCGACGCCCTCGAGGACAGCGACGACGTCCAGAACGTCTACGCCAACTTCGACGTCTCCGACGAGGTCATGGCCGAGGTCGGCTGACATTTAGCTTTACCCGTGGGTAACATGTGCGGCATGGCCAACGACGTGCTGCACATGTGGGAGAAGTTCCGTGGGGTTCCGGGCGGTTCGCGGCTGTTCTCGCTGGCCTTCACGCTGAAGGCGCCGTACTTCCGCTCGGTCCGCCCACGCTTCGTCCAGGTGAGCCCGAACTACGCCTCCCTGGTACTACCGAAGCGCCGGGCCGTCCAGAACCACATCGGCACCGTGCACGCGATCGCCGTCTGCAACGGCCTCGAGGCGGCCATGGGCGCCCTGGCCGAGGCGACCATTCCTTCCGGCAAGCGCTGGCTGCCGAAGGGGATGGAGGTCGCGTATCTCGCCAAGTCGACCTCGGACCTCACCTGCTCGGCCGAGACCGACCCGGACGCGTGGACGGCCGGCCCGGACGTCCCTGTCCAGGTCAAGGCGACCCGTACCGACGGGACGGTCGTAGTGCAGGGCACGATCAACCTCTGGGTCACCGACAAGAAATAAACCCGGGGTACTCCGGGCCGCCCGCGTCGTAGGGTCTGACCGTGGCTGACGACATGCGGTTGGTAGATGTCCAGACCGAGCACTTGGACGACGTACTGCGCGTCCGATCGCGCTCCTTCGGGTTGCTGGAGGCCGGGCGTCGTGAGGAGTGGAAAGCGGATGCGCAGGCCTGGATCGCCGACCGGCGGATAGTCGGTGTAGTGGATGGCGACGAGGTGGTCGCCGCCGCCCGGTACTGGCCGTTCGAGCAGTGGTGGAGCGGGCGCAAGGTGCCGATGGCCGGTGTCGCCGGGGTCGTCGTCGCACCGGAGTACCGGGGGCGTGGGGTCGGCAGCATGGTGATGCGGGGGATTCTTGCCCGGGCGGTCGAGCATGGGTACCCGTTGTCGGGGCTCTACCCGGCTACCACAGTCATCTATCGGCATCTGGGGTACGAGTTCGGCGGCGGACGGTACCGGTACACCTTCCCGGCGGCTGACCTGCGTTCACTGGGTGGCAAGGAGGTCAGCGTCCGCCGGGCCGGTCCTGACGACGCCGGCCGCCTCCTTGAGCTCGCCGGGCAGTTGCACAGCACTGGGCGGAGCAACGGGCCAGTGGTCTGGCCCGAGACGAAGGTGGCCGAGTGGCTGGGGGAGGAGAACAGCTTCTGCTACCTGGCTGAGGACGGGTTCGTCGTCTACGGCTGGCAAAGCGGCAAGCTGCGCGTGGAGGAGCTGATCGCAGGCTCTGAAGCTACTGCGCGCGCCCTGTGGGCGGTGGTCGGCTCGGGGTCCTCCATCTCGACCGATGTGGACGCCTACCTGTCGCCGGAAGACCCTGCGCACCTCCTGGTCCCCACGGAAGCGGACAAGCACGCGCTGATCGAGCGCTGGATGCTGCGGGTGCTGGACGCGCCGGCAGCCATCTCCGCTCGCGGCTTCGCGCTGGGCGCCTCGCTGGAGGTCGACCTGGACCTCGACGACTCCGAACTCAGCGCCAACACCGGCCGCTGGCACCTGTCCGTCTCCGGCGGCTCCGGCTCCCTGACACGGGTCGAGTCCGCCGGCGACGCCCTACGCCTCGGCTCCCGCGGCCTGACCGCCCTGTACGCCGGTACGCCCCTGGCTGCCGTGCGCAAGGCCGGGCTGGCGTGGGGTGGCGCGGCCGCCGACGACGGGGCGATCGATACGGCCTTCTCGGGCTCGACGTCGTACATGCTCGACTACTTCTGAGGTTGTCCACAGGTCCTGGGCGCGTCGATTTCATCTGCTTCCGGGTGGGCGTCTAGGGTTTGTCGAACAAACGTTCGGAGGTGATCCAGTGCGCGTGCTCGGTGTCGACCCGGGACTGACCCGGTGTGGTCTCGGTGTCGTCGAAGGCAGCCCTGGGCGGCCGCCGAAGATGATCGCGGTCGGAGTGATCCGGACGCCGGCCGATCTGGACGTCGCCAAGCGGCTGGTCCGGATCGAGGCCGAGCTGGAGGAGTGGATCGTCGAGCACCGGCCGGACGCGGTCGCGGTCGAGCGGGTGTTCGCCCAGCAGAACGTGCGGACGGTGATGGGCACGGCGCAGGCGTCCGGGGTGGCGATGGTGGTTGCTGCCCGGCGTGGGCTGCCGGTGGCGCTGCATACACCGAGTGAGGTGAAGGCTGCGGTCACCGGCTCCGGCCGGGCCGGCAAGGAGCAGGTGACCACGATGGTGACCCGCATCCTCAAGCTGGCCGAGCGCCCGACCCCGGCCGACGCCGCCGACGCCCTAGCCCTGGCGATCTGCCACGTCTGGCGAGGCGGAGTGACAAGCCGCCTGGAAGAAGCCGCCGGCAGCCGAGCCAACCTCGAAGCGCTGGCCCAAGCACAATCCCGCCTCCAGGTAGCAAGACTGCGCGCCGCAGTAGCCGCCCAAGAAGGCCGACGATGACTACTGGAGGGGAAAGATGATCGCGTTCGTGCGTGGCCCGGTGGCCGCGATCGGGCTGGATAGTTGTGTGATCGAGGTCGGGGGAGTCGGGCTGCAGCTCTACTGCCACCCCGGCACCTTGGCGACGCTGCGCCCCGGCCAGGAGTTCAAGCTCGCCACCTCGATGGTCGTGCGCGAGGACTCCCTGACGTTGTACGGCTTCTCGGACACCGACGAGAAGGAGCTGTTCGAGCTGCTGCAGACCGCATCGGGCGTCGGCCCGAAGCTGGCCCAAGCGGCCCTCGCCGTCCTGAGCCCCGACCAACTCCGGCAAGCCGTCGCTGCCGAAGACCTCGCCATGCTGGTGAAGATCCCCGGCGTCGGCAAGAAGGTCGCCCAACGCCTCGTCCTGGAGCTGAAGGACAAGATTGGCGCCCCCTCCCGCACGGTGTCCGGCCGCCCGTTGGCAACGACCGAGGTCTGGCGCGAGCAAGTACATGCCGGTCTGGTCGGCCTCGGCTGGTCCGCCCGCGACGCCGACGACGCGGTCATCGCCGTCTCACCGCTTGCCCAGGGCGACACCGAACCGTCCGTGCCTGACCTGCTCCGGGCCGCCCTCCGCGCGCTCTCGAAGGCATAAAGCAAATGGACGACAACGTTCGCCCGCTGGTGTCCGCGGATGCGATGGACATCGAGGAACGGAAGATCGAGTCCGCGTTGCGCCCGCGCACGCTGGCCGAGTTCGGCGGGCAGCGCCGGGTCAGCGAGCAACTCGAGCTGGTCCTGCACGCCGCCCGCGGCCGCAACCGCGCGCCCGACCACGTGCTGCTGTCCGGTCCACCCGGCCTGGGCAAGACGACGCTCGCCATGATCATCGCGGCCGAGCTCTCCGCCCCGCTGCGGATCACCAGCGGCCCGGCGATCCAGCACGCCGGCGACCTGGCCGCGATCCTGTCCGGGCTGAACGAGGGCGAGGTCCTGTTCCTCGACGAGATCCACCGGATGTCCCGCCCGGCCGAAGAGCTGCTCTACATGGCGATGGAGGACTTCCGCGTCGACGTCATCGTCGGCAAGGGCCCCGGTGCGACCGCCATCCCGCTGGAGATCCCGCCGTTCACGCTGGTCGGCGCGACCACCCGGGCCGGCCTGCTGCCGGGACCGCTACGGGACAGGTTCGGCTTCACCGGGCATCTGGAGTTCTACGAGTCGGCCGAGCTGGAGAAGATCATCAACCGCTCGGCGGCGTTGCTGGACGTCGACATCACCAAGGAGGCGGCCGCCGAGATCGCCTCCCGCTCCCGCGGCACACCCCGGATCGCGAACCGGCTGCTCCGCCGGGTCCGCGACTACGCAGAGGTACGAGCCGACGGGATCGTCACGATCGCGCTCTCGAAGGCCGCGCTGGAGCTGTACGAGGTGGACCGGATGGGCCTCGACCGGCTCGACCGGTCGGTCCTGGACGCGCTCTGCCGCCGCTTCGGCGGGGGACCGGTCGGCCTGTCCACGCTCGCGGTCGCGGTCGGTGAGGAGCGCGAAACCGTAGAAGAGGTGGCGGAACCGTTCCTGGTCCGCTCCGGCTACCTCGCGCGTACTCCGCGCGGCCGCGTCGCCACCCCGGCCGCCTGGCGCCACCTCGGCCTGGCGGTGCCGAAAGGCGCGACTTTCGCGGACACCCTTTTCGACACCGAGGACGAGTAGCCGGGCACCATCCGGCGATCGCCGACGTTGTACGGATAACGAGTAACTCAAACGTGACCCGCAGTCATGAGGTACTTGTTGCCGCTCACGCGTTAGACTCCCCGGTGGCCCGTACCCGGGCCATCCCGCAACGACCCTGCGCGCTCGAGCAGAGCGTGCGGGGCACCCGTACTCTCGACGAAGGATTCTGAGTCCCGATGGTATTGATCGCCGCACCGATGGCCTCCTCCGGCGGTGGGGGCATCACGCTCCTGCTCCCGCTGATCCTGATCGTCGGGATGATCTGGTTCATGAGCCGTACCCAGCGCAAGCAGAAGGCCAGGCAGGCCGAGACGGTCGCCGCCCTCCAGCCGGGTACCAAGGTGATCACCACCAGCGGCCAGGTCGGCATCGTCGAGGAGGTCGACGACGAGTACGTGACGCTGGAGATCTCCGACGGCGTGCTGGTCCAGTTCGTGAAGGCCGCGATCGGCCGGGTCCTCCCCGAGGAGACCGAGGACGTGGCGGCGGACGAGCCGGCGGATGAGGCCGCCGAGGAGACCGCGACGGAGCAGGCTGACGTCAAGGAGTCCGTGGAGGTGCCGGACGCCGGCGCCGACAAGGTCCAGGACAAGCCCAAGCTGCCCCCTACGCACACCGAGAACTGATCCACCCCGTCCTATCGGCGTGCGGCGCACGGGCATCACGGTGATGCCCGAGCGCGCCCAGTAGCGCAAGGAAGAATTTGACGTGGCAACGACGACGACATCCCGCCCCGGCAGGAACCTGATCGTCCTGGCAGCCATCCTGGTCCTGTTGTTCGGGATCATGGCGATCGCCAAGACCTGGTCGCCCAAGCTCGGCCTGGACCTGCGCGGCGGTACCACCGTCACGCTGACGGCCAGCAACGTCGGCGGTGGCGGCGACCCGACAGCCGAGCAGCTGTCCGAGGCGAAGAACATCATCTCCCAGCGGGTGAACGGTGCCGGTGTCGGTGAGGCCGAGGTCGCGACCTCCGGCAAGAACCACATCACCGTCTCGGTGCCGGGCGCCAACCAGGATGCCCTGGTCAAGCAGGTCGGCCAGACCGCGCTGCTGTACTTCCGGATCGTCTACGACCAGCAGGCCGGCCAGCCGCTGCCGCCCGCGCCGCCGTCGCCGACGCCGACCGGCAAGCCGTCGACCACGCCGAAGCCGAGCACGACGCCGAAGCCGTCCAGCACGATCAAGCCGTCGAGCCCCGCCACGCCGAACGGCCGGGCCTGGAGCAGCGTTCTGGGTCAGGCCACCCCGACGCCGACGCCCAAGCCGTCGACGCCGACCCCCAAGCCGAGCACACCGGCCACGCCGACCCCGTCGACGATCCCTGGTGGACCTGTCACCGGCGACCCGCTGGCGTGGAAGCCCGACGCGGCCACCACTGCCGCCTTCGCGACGTTCACCTGCGACAAGGAAAAGCCGAAGCCGGAGGACACCGCCGACAAGCCGCTGTTCTCCTGCAGCCAGGACTACTCGACGAAGTACCTGCTCGGCCCGGCGATCCTGAAGGGCACCGACCTGTCCGACGCCTCCGCGGCCATCCCGCAGAACGGCGTCGCCTGGCAGGTCAACCTGAAGTTCACCGGTGAGGGCGGCGACAAGTTCCTCAAGGCCACCACCGCGATCTCCAAGCTCGCCCCGCCGTCGAACCTGTTCGCGATCGTGCTCGACGGCGTGACCATCTCCACCCCGACCGTGAGCCAGCCGATCCCCGGTGGCCAGGCGCAGATCACCGGCTCGTTCACCGAGTCCGAGGCCCGCGACCTGGGCAACGTGCTGAAGTACGGTGCGCTGCCGGTGGCGTTCGACACCTCCTCGGTCGAGACGATCTCGGCCCAGCTCGGTGGCGACCAACTTTCGGCCGGTATCACCGCGGGCCTGATCGGCCTCGGCCTCGTCGTGCTCTTCTCGTTCCTGTACTACCGCGGCCTGGGCATCGTCGTGGTGATGTCGCTGCTGGTCGCGGCGGCGCTCACCTACGCGTCGGTGGTGCTGCTCGGCAAGGCGATCGGCTTCTCGCTGACGCTGTCCGGTATCGCCGGTCTGATCGTGGCGATCGGTATCACCGCGGACTCGTTCGTCATCTACTTCGAACGATTGCGGGACGAAGTCCGCGAGGGTCGAAGCCTGCGCTCCTCGGTGGAGACCGGCTGGGCCCGCGCCAAGCACACCATCATCGCGGCCGACTCGATCTCGCTGCTCGCCGCCGTGGTGCTCTACATCCTCGCGGTCGGCAGTGTGAAGGGCTTCGCGTTCACGCTCGGCCTGACCACCCTGATCGACCTGTTCGTCGTGTTCGTCTTCACCAAGCCGATCGTGACGCTACTGGCCCGGACCGACTTCTTCGGCCACGGGCACAAGCTGTCCGGTCTCGATCCCGAGCATCTCGGCGTCGAACGGCTGCCCGGCCAGATGAAACCATCGGCCCGCCCGGCCGCGAAGAAGTCCACGCCCAAGCCCGTCGGAGGCGAGGTCTGATGTCGAAGCTCGGAAGCATCGGTGCCCGGTTGCACCGCGGCGAGGTCTCCTACGACTTCATCGGCAAGCGCAAGATCTGGTTCACCGTCTCGATCGTGCTGATCGTCGTCTCGCTGGCCGCGCTGCTGGCCAAGGGGCTGGCGCTCGGCATCGAGTTCAAGGGCGGCGTCGAGTACCAGGCCAAGGTCAAGATCACCAGCAACACGGTCGACGACGTCACCTCGGCGGTGAAGGCGACCAACGCCAAGGACCTCGGCGACCCGGTCGTTACCACGGTCGGCGACGACCAGGTCCGGGTGCAGACCAAGCCGCTCGGCCAGGACGACATCGTCAAGGTCCGGGCCGCGATCGGCAAGGAGGTCGGGGTTCCGACCGACCAGGTCAGCAACCAGCAGATCGGCGCCTCCTGGGGCTCCCAGATCGCGAACAAGGCGATCCTGGCGCTGATCGTCTTCCTGGTCCTCGTGTTCGGCGTGATCTGGGCGTACTTCCGCGAGCCCAAGGCGTCGATGGCGGCGATCATCGCGCTGATCCACGACGTCTTCATCACGGTCGGCGTCTACGCGCTGATCGGCTTCGACGTCACGCCGGCCACCGTGATCGGCGTCTTGACCATCCTCGGTTACTCGCTGTACGACACGGTCGTGGTGTTCGACAAGGTCCGGGAGAACACCCGGGGCATCACCGGGTCGAACCGCTACACCTACAGCGACGCGACCAACCTGGCCGTCAACCAGACCATCGTCCGCTCGATCAACACCACGTTGATCGCGCTGATGCCTGTCGGCTCGATCCTGGTCGTCGGTACGGTCGTCCTGGGCACCGGTCCGCTGAAGGACCTGTCGCTGGCCCTGTTCGTCGGTATCGCCGTCGGTGCGTACTCGTCGATCTTCATCGCTCCGGCCCTGCTGGCTCTGTTCAAGGAGCGTGAGCCGGGCATGCAGGCCCTCAGCCGCCGGGTGCTCGCCAAGCGCGCCCAAGTTGGCGGAACGGCCGGTACGCCGGTCACCGCCGGCGCGGCAGTTGGTGGCGCGACCGTGGCGGACGCGGCCCGGGTGCAGGACCGGCCCAAGGCCGCCAGCGCGACTGCCGGTGCTCCGACGGCGTCGAGCCGCCCGGTGCGGCCGACGAGTGCCGCAGGACGACCACAGCCGGCCCGCAAGCCGCGCTCCAAGCGCAGCAAGTGACCCGCGGCTGATGCGTTCGCTCGAACAGGTACTGCAGGACGGCATTCGCGACATCCAGGACTACCCGCAGGCGGGGGTGGTGTTCAAGGACATCACCCCGCTGCTGGCGGACCACAGCGGGTTCACCCAGGTGGTGGAGGCGCTGGCCGCCTCCGGTCGCGATGCCGACGGCAATGTCGTCGTCGACAAGGTGGTCGGGATCGAAGCACGTGGCTTCATCCTGGCCGCCCCGGTCGCGCTGGCCCTCGGGACCGGCTTCGTGCCGGTCCGCAAGAAGGGCAAGCTGCCGGCAGCGACGTACGAGGAGTCGTATACGCTGGAGTACGGCGAGGCGACCATCGAGGTCCACCAGGACGCTTTCCAGCCTGGTGACCGGGTGCTGGTGATCGACGACGTGCTCGCCACCGGCGGCACGGTCGAGGCCTGCCTGCGCCTGGTACGCCGCTGCAGTGCCGAAGTGGTCGCCACCTCGGTACTGATCGAGCTGTCGTTCCTGCCCGGGCGCGAGCGCCTGGCGGGGGAGCGCGTGGACACGCTAGTCACTGTCTGAAGTCAAGTGGCTACATCAAATCGGCGTGTTGTCCACAGGCCGTGTCGGCCGCGTTGGTTCCTTCCCTCTAGACTGGTGCTCTGTCGGCGGAGGGAAACAACGTGGGTGAAGACCCGGCGATGACTTCAGCGGTACCTGACGTGGTGCCGCTCGATCCTCCGCGCGCTCCCGCGAGCCGCCCGGTGGCCGCTCCATCGCCGTCTCCAGCCGCCGCGCCGCCACCCTCGGCGCAGCCGCCCAGAATCGCGCCGGCCCGGGTCCGCGCCCGGCTGGCTCGCCTCGGCGGCACCCGGCACCCGAACCGGGCGCCGATGCTCGAGCCGCTGTTCCGGGTGGTCCGGGCGACCCACCCCAAGGCCGACCTGGCGATGATCGAGCGGGCGTACCGGACCGCCGAGAAGCACCACACCGGCCAGCTCCGCAAGAGCGGCGATGCGTACATCACGCACCCGCTCGCGGTGGCCACCATCCTGGCCGAGCTGGGCATGACCGCGCCGACGCTGTGCGCCGCGCTGCTGCACGACACGGTCGAGGACACCGACTACACGATCGCCGAGCTGACCAAGGACTTCAGCGAAGAGATCGCGATGCTGGTCGACGGCGTCACCAAGCTGGACAAGGTCAAGTACGGCGAGTCCGCGCAGGCCGAGACGATCCGCAAGATGGTCGTCGCGATGGCCAAGGACATCCGGGTGCTGGTGATCAAGCTCGCCGACCGGCTGCACAACATGCGCACGCTGGGCTTCCTGCGGCAGGAGAAGCAGGAGCGGATCGCCCGCGAGACGCTCGAGATCTACGCCCCGCTGGCCCACCGGCTGGGTATGAACACGATCAAGTGGGAGCTCGAGGACCTGTCCTTCTCGACCCTGCACCCGAAGGTGTACGACGAGATCGTCCGGCTGGTGGCCGAGCGAGCTCCGTCGCGCGACGAGTACCTCGCCTCCGTGATCGACCAGGTGCACGAGGACCTGCGCGCGGCCAAGGTGAAGGCGACCGTCACCGGCCGCCCGAAGCACTACTACTCGATCTACCAGAAGATGATCGTCCGCGGCCGCGAGTTCGGCGACATCTACGACCTGGTCGGCATCCGCGTGCTGGTCGAGTCGGTCCGCGACTGTTATGCGGCCCTCGGAGTCCTGCACGCCCGGTGGAACCCTGTTCCCGGGCGGTTCAAGGACTACATCGCGATGCCGAAGTTCAACATGTACCAGTCGCTGCACACCACCGTGATCGGCCCGCAGGGCAAGCCGGTGGAGCTGCAGATCCGGTCCTTCTCGATGCACCGGCGAGCTGAGTACGGTATCGCCGCGCACTGGAAGTACAAGGAAGACCCGAACGCGCCGGCGCCGGAGGTGGGCGCGCCGCCGACCACCGAGATCGGCGCTCCGAACGAGATGCCCTGGGTGCGGCAGCTCGTCGACTGGCAGCGGGAGACCTCCGATCCGTCGGAGTTCCTCGACTCGCTGCGGTTCGAGATCAACAACTCCGAGGTCTACGTCTTCACTCCGCGCGGCGACGTGATGTCGCTGCCGACCGGGTCGTCACCGGTCGACTTCGCCTACGCGATCCATACCGAGGTCGGGCACCGATGTATCGGCGCCCGGGTGAACGGGCGGCTGGTGCCGCTGGAGAGCACGCTGGAGAACGGCGACGTCGTCGAGGTCTTCACCTCGAAGGCGCAGGGCGCCGGGCCGTCGCGCGACTGGCTGATGTTCGTCAAGAGCCCGCGCGCACGCAACAAGATCAAGCACTGGTTCTCCAAGGAGCGCCGCGACGAGGCGATCGAGCACGGCAAGGACGCGATCGCCAAGCAGCTCCGCAAGGAGGGCCTGCCGCTGCAGCGCCTGCTCTCGCACGAGACGCTGACCGCGGTCGCCAACTCACTGCGCTACCCCGACGTGACCGGCCTGTACGCCGCGGTCGGCGAGAGTCACGTGAGTGCGCAGGCCGTAGTACGGCGACTGATCGAGACCTATGGCGGCGAAGAGGGTGCGGCCGAGGATCTCGCCGAGGGGCTGCGGTTGCCGGCCACCCGGGAGCGGCGCAAGCGGACCGCGCGCGGCGATGCCGGCGTCATCGTCAAGGGCGCGACGGACGTGCTCTCGAAGCTCGCCCGCTGCTGTACTCCGGTGCCGGGCGACGAGATCATCGGCTGGGTGACCCGTGGCGCCGGCGTCTCGGTGCACCGGGCCGACTGCGCCAACGTGGAGAACCTGCAGACCCAGCCCGAGCGCATCGTCGAGGTCGAGTGGGCGCCCACCGCCCAATCCGTCTTCCTGGTCGCGATCCAGGTCGAGGCCTTGGACCGGGCTCGTCTGCTGTCCGACATCACCCGGGTCCTCTCGGACTACCACGTGAACATCCTGTCGGCGGCGCTGACCACTACGCGCGACCGGATCGCCAAGTCCCGGTTCACCTTCGAGATGGGCGATCCGACGCACCTGGGCCACGTGTTGAAGGCGGTCCGTTCGGTCGAGGGCGTTTTTGACGTCTACCGGGTCACCCAGTAGCCGATCCTTCGTCAGCAGGTCGCGGCTCACCCGCCGCGGCCTGCTGATCCTCGGCGCCGGCGCACTGACCGGCTGCAGCTCCGACAACTCGTCGAGCAGCTCAACGGCGCCCCCGACCACGCCCGCGTCCTCGACGCCTCCTGCGTCCTCAACCCCACCTGGGTCCTCAACCCCTTCGGCTCCTTCGGCGTCCGCGCCGTCGACACCCGCGTCTCCCGCCTCTCCGCCGCCTGCAGCTCTGCCATCCGTCAAACTCTGGACCCCCGGCCGAGGCGAACTCGTCCCCGAAGCCAAACTCGCCGCCGTCCAAGCCGTCCAGAAGCTCCTGACCCGCCGGAACACCGTCGTCGAGATCATCGACGCCCAGTACGGCGGCCTGCTGGCCGACACCGCCAGCGTCCTCGTCCCTTGCCGCACCTACTCCGTCGCCCACGGCAAGCTGACCACCGCCGGCACCACCGTCGACGTACGCCTGACCCGATCGGGCCGCACCTGGCGGGTGACGTCCCAGCACCCGGCGCAACCCGGTCCACCCGCCCGCACCCTCACTGCGGCTGCCCGCCAGGTACTAGCCAACGACCGCATCACCCTCCCGCCGGCCTCAGCTGCCGACGTCCGCTCAGGCAACATCCACGACACCGTCCTCACCGCGATGCTCACCCTCGCGAAGACCTACCGAATCGGCATCAGCGTCCTCCGCTCCGGCCACCCCCTGAACGTCTTCGGCACCACCCGCCCCAGCGACCACCCCCAAGGCCGAGCCTTCGACACCTGGCAGATCAACGGCCAAGCAGTCGTGAACCCGTCCACCCCACGCACCCTCATCACCACCTACATGCAAGCAGCCGAGACCCTCGGCTCCTACAACGTCGGCGGCCCGTACCAACTCTCCGGTTCCGCCTACTTTTCCGACCGAACCCACCACGACCACGTCCACGCCGGCTTCCGCACTTGACGACCACCAAAGGCTGCAACGAATCCCCCGCCACAGTCCTCGCGACGTACCACGCCTGCACCCGCGGCGAGATGACGACTGCGACGCTGTGGAGCTCCCTGGGCGTAGCGGACGAGGCGAGCGACACCGAGTACTGCTCGGCGCATGAGCTGACTACCGGACTCATCCCGCTGCTGGAGCAGCTCTCGTCAGCCGGGGTGAGGTTGGCCTGCCTGACCAACGATGCTGCGGAGTGGTCTGTGATCCTCCGCGAACGGTTCGGCCTCGATCGCTACCTCCAGGACTGGTACGTCAGCGCCGAGCTCGGCGTTCGCAAACCGGATCCGCGGGCGTACCAGGCAGTGCTCCGAGGCTTGGACGTCGATCCGTCGACCGTCCTGTTCGTCGACGACCGCGGGCCCAATCTCCTCCCTGCGCGGGAGCTGGGCCTGCAGACCGCATTGTTCACCAGCGACGACACCGACAAGCACTCGATTCCGGCCGGCATTCCGCGGTTGCACACCATGCCGGCGCTGGGTCGGCTGGTGGGGCTTGGATAAATGAGTGGTCGGCATGAGGCGGCGGTTGGTACCGTTCCGTCGTCCGTGACATCACGCTTGGAGGTGGGAACCCATGAACGCTGTAGCGCAGTGGGTGCGTCCCCTCTCGTGGTCACGGGCGGGCGACTGACATAGGTGTCGCCGGGAGCGCCCCGAGAAATCTTCGGCACTCCCGGAAGGAACACACCTATGAACACTTTGCCTTACACACCGCACGGCCCCGGCGCCGAGGCGGTCACGATCTCGCGGGTCGCCGACAACCAGTGGCACGCCGTGGAGAACGACCTGGTCGTCGGACGCGGGCACGCTTCACGCCGGCTCGACGGCCGTACCTTCGTCAGCATCGACACCTGGCGCGACGCGATCTTCGACCAGCTCGCCGCGGCGATGCTGGCTGACCAGTCGGAGCTTTTGTACACGGTTGTCGACGAGAACGATCGTGACCTGAGGGCTGGTTGGGAGCGGGCCGGGTTCGCGACTTCGCGTCGCGAGTACGAGTTCGTGGTACCGACCGATCTGCCGGTCGGACCGATTCCTCCGGACGTGGTGATCGCGGGCGCCGACGAGGGGCCGCTTCGGCTGCTGGACAAGGCGATTCGGGCCGAGGTCGAGGCCGCCGTCGGCTGGCAGACGATGCCGGCGGAGGTGCTGCCGTGGCAGGGCGGTACGCGGCCGATGAATGCATCGAAGTACACGGTCGCGATTCACGATGGTCGGTACGTCGGTATGGTCCGGGTGGCGACCAGGACACGGCGGCCCCGGATCGGGCTGGTCGCGGTCCTGGTTGACGAACAATGGCACGGCATTGGCCGGGCGCTGCTGACTCACGTGCTGCAGGGCCTGCACAGTGCTGGATTCGAAGCCGTCACGGCGGAGGTGGATGAATCCAACAAGGCCGCTCTGGGGCTCTTCGAGAGTCTGGGAGCGCGCAGGACGGGTACCACTCTCGAGCTCGTCAGCCGGGAGGTTTGATGATGCCCAAAGCAACAGGTGGTATCGAGGTCGAGGGCACTGTGGTCGAGTGTCTTCGCAACGCCAACTTCCGGGTCGAACTCACCAACGGCCACAAGGTCCTGGCCCACATCTCCGGCAAGATTCGCAAGAACTACATCAAAATCCTCCCCGAGGACCGCGTCCTGGTCGAGCTGAGCCCCTACGACCTGACGCGCGGCCGAATCACCTTCCGCTACCGGAACTGACCTGCACGAGCCGCGGCCCGGCAGCCACTGCTGCTGGGGCGCGGGCTCTTGACACCCGCAGCCGCGAGTGACCAACTGGCGGATGGAGACAAATCTGTCTGCACGCGCTCTCGGGGGATCGTCAAGGGGAGTGCACTATGGCAATCGGGCGGAAGCAGGTCGCAGGAGGAACACTCGGCTCGGCGGTACTCGTCGCGGGTCTGTTGCTGGCGCCAGTCGGTGCAACCGGCGCGCCGCCGGTCGACGACACCCCGACGCTGATCCCGGGCACCAGACCGCCGCGGGTGAGCGAGAAGGACGAACAGGCGTTCCTCGAGCGGGACTTCTTCTTCATGAGCAGGCGGACCGCCGGCGACCAGAAGCTCGACAATCAGCGCGCGGGCGCGCTCCGCGCTGTCGCGGCCCTCAATGCCGGGCAACAGCGACGGCAGCGCACGAAGAGCCCGGGCCCGGCGACCTTCACCGGTCCGTGGACCGGCCTGGGCCCCGACCCGATCGTCCAGGTGACCCGGAGCACGCCGATCTTCACCGCGATGAGCGGCAGGATCGGCGCCCTCGCGATCCGCCCGAGCAACGGCCAGTTCATCCTGGGCGGTGCGCAAGGCGGGATCTGGCTGTACGACCAGGCGAGCGGCTCGTGGTCGACCAAGACCGATGACCTCCCATCGCTGGCCATCGGCGCGCTGGCCGTCGCACCGTCGAACGACGCGATCGTGTACGCCGGTACCGGCGAGGGCGCGTTGTCCGGTGACAGCTACTTCGGCAACGGCGTCCTGAAGTCGACCGACGGCGGCCAGCACTGGGCGCACGTGTCGGGCGACTTCTTCGAGGGCGTCTCGACCTCGGCCCTGGTCGTCGACCCGCGCAACGCCAGCCACCTGTACGCCGCGATCCTCCGCGGCCGTGGAGGCGCACGACGGACCACGCCGCCGGACCACTCGCGGTACGGCGTCTGGGAGTCCACCGACGGCGGTACGAGCTGGCGGATCCTGAAGGTCGCGAAGTCCGCGTCCAACGGTGCGACCGACCTCGAGATCGACCCGCAGAACCCGAACGTTCTCTACAGCTCGTTCTGGGGCGACGCGATCTACAAGAGCACCGATGCCGGCCGGCACTGGGCACCGATCATGACGGGCCTCCCGGCGGTCGACTATGCCGCGACTGCCACCCGCTTCTCGCTCGGGATCTCTCATCCCGCGGGCCACAGCGCGGTCCTCTACGCGGGCTTCACCTGGACCGATCAGCCGGCGCGAGTCTTCAAGTCCACCAACGAGGGTGCGAGCTGGTCGATCACGGCCCCGGGCACGGGAGACGACACGGTCGAGGACTACTGCGCCGAGCAGTGCTCGTACGACAACGTCATCGTCGCCGATCCGGTCAACCCCGACATCGTCTATGCGGCCGGACAGTTCAACTACGCGATCGGTTCGGGCGGCATCTTCCGGTCCGACGACGGCGGCCAGACCTGGAAGAACCTCGGCTGGGACCAGCACCCCGACTTCCACGCCATCGCCTACGACCCGGCGAACCCGGCCCACGTCCTGATCGGCTCGGACGGCGGCGTCTGGTACTCCGGTGACCGCGGTGGCCGCCCGAACGCGACCGACCCGGTCAGCGCGGTGACGTGGCAGAACCTCAACGGGACGGTCGATCCCGACACCGCGGCCGTGACCCATCGGACCGGCCTGCAGCTGGGCCAGTTCACCTCCATCGCGAACGCGCCGACCGTCCCCGGGCGGGTCTGGGGTGGTACCCAGGACAACGGCACCGACCGCAAGTCGACGGCCTCGGCGAGCTGGTTCGATGTCGCCAGCGGTGACGGCGGACAGGTCCTGGTCGATCCGGCCGACGCGAACTACGTCTACGGCACCTACTTCGGCATCTCGCCGTACCGGTACACCGATGGCGGCCTCACCTTCTTCAGCAACCAGTTCATCAGGTCCGGGATCGACCTGACCGACCGTTCCGATTTCTACGCTCCCTGGGTACAGAACCAGCGCAAGACCAACCAGCTCATGCTGGGCACGTACCGGCTGTACCGGACCGACAACGCGAAGGCGCCGTCGGCCGGTGACGTCCGGTGGAAGCCCATCAGCCCGGACCTGACCAGCGGCTGCACCGGCGAGGCGCCGAACGGCGGGCGTGGGTGTGTCATCTCCGCCGTCGGCATGGGCGGCGGCGACGCGGCCTACACCGGTGCGGAAGACGGCTACGTCTACGTCAGTCCGGATGCGCAGGTCAGTGACACGCCGTCGTGGACCCGGGTGGACAAGGGACAGCTGCCGAAGCGGCCGGTGACCCAGTTCGCCGTAGACCGCAGCAACTACCGGATCGCCTATGCGTCGTTCGCCGGCTTCGACTCCGCCACTCCGGCCCACCCAGGTCATGTCTTCAAGACGACGAACGGTGGCAAGGACTGGAAGGACATCACCTCCAACCTGCCGGACAGCCCGGTGAACTCGATCATCCTCGACCCGTCGTACGCGGACACCCTGTACGCCGGGACGGACGTGGGCCCGTTCGTCACCCATGACGGAGGCAGGCACTGGGCTCCGCTGGGCTCGGGGATCCCCGAGATCGCGATCTGGCAGCTCGATCTCGACCCGTCGCACCGGGTCCTCGCCGCCGGAACGCATGGGCGCGGGGCGTTCCGGAGTACGGACACGTCGGCGGCCGTACCCGCTCTGGTCGTCACGAAGACGGCCGCGGATGTTCCGGTCGGACCGTCGAGCACGCTCGACTACACGATCACGCTCGCGAACGTTGGCAACGCCGCCGCCACCGGAGTCAAGCTGACCGACCCGGTGCCGAAGAACACGACCTTCCTGTCCGCCGACAGCGGCGGGACGAACGTGCGCGGCGTCGCGACCTGGACCGGCCTGACCGTTCCGGCCGGTGGCAGCACCACCGTGCACCTGAGGGTGAAGATCGGTTCCGGGGTGACGACGGCGATCGTCGACGACGGTATCCGGGCGGTGTCGGCGCAAGGCCCGTTCACGACCGGATCGCCGGTGACCACGCCGATAGCCCCGGCGTACGGAGTGAGCCTCACTCCGGCGACGCAGATCGACGGCGGCCGGCCGGGCACCTCCGTCTCCTACACCGAGACGGTGAGGAACCTTGGGTTCACACCCGACAGCTACACGTTGTCGAGCAGTGGCGGAACTGATCCCGTCAGCTTCTTCGACGCGACCTGCACGACGCCGCAGCCGACCACGCCCACTGTGGCGCCGGGCGCGACGGCGACGGTCTGTGTGAAGGTGGCCGTGCCGGCCGGAGCCACCGGAACCAACACCGCGACGGTCACGGCGACCTCGGTCGGCAGCCCCGCGGTCTCGGCGGCGGCGACGATCAAGACCATCGCGGTCACGGTCGACACCCTGCTGGTGGACGAGGACGGCAATGCGCCCGACGTACAGTCCTCGTACGCCGCCGCGCTGACCGGCGCGGGTGTCTCGTTCGACACCTGGGACCTGGATGCCGACAGCAACCTTCCCGCGAACTTCCTGCTGGCGCACCGGAACCTCGTCTGGTTCACCGGGAACACCTACCCGGCGCCGATCACGCCGTACGAGTCGCGGCTGCAGGCGTTCCTGGACGGCGGCGGACGGCTGCTGATGTCCGGCCAGGACATTCTCGACCAGGCGGCCGGTACGACGGCGTTCGTGCACGACTACCTGCACATCACCTGGGACGGTACCGAAGCCCAGAACGACAAGGGCACTGCCGCAGTCCATGGCGTCGCCGGCAACCCGGTGACCGACGGCATCGGCACGGTACCGCTGGACCACTCGGTCCTGGACGCAGCCTTCGAAGACCAGGTCACCCCGAACGGTGGTGCGCTGCCGGCCTTCACCGACGACGCCACTCAGGCAGACGCCCTGTCCTTCGCAGGCAGCTACAAGGTCGTCTTCCTCGCTTTCCCCTTGGAGGCCTACGGCACCGCACCTGACAAGACCAACCTGGTCACCCGAACCATGACCTTCTTCGCCGCCCCCTGAGCCTCTCAACCGCCTCCCTCACCACCGGCGGGGGAGGCGGGGCCAGGCACACAGAAAGGCACCCACGGCCAGTTCCAGGGCTGGATAGGAACCCCAGAGGTCGGTCCGCCGGACGGCGATGATGTGCCAGCCGAGTGCGGCTAGTTCGGTGCGGCGGGTTTCGTCTTGGGATTGCTGGTGGGTTTTGGAGTGCCAGCGGTCGGAGTCGTATTCGAGGCCTAGGTACTTGCCGTCTACCGGGTCGGGGTAGGCGACGTCGATGCGGTACTCGCGGGTGGGGCCTTTGACACGGGTCTGAAGGCCGGGGGTGCCGAAGCCGGCGTCTATCAGGCGGAGGCGGAGCCAGGACTCGCCGGGGGACTCGGCTCGGCGGTCGGCGATTTTGATGATGTGGCGAGCCTGTAGGTGCGCCCGGTGTCCGTCGTGCTGGTCCAGGAGGGCTTCGAGGGTGGCTCGGTCTGCTCGGCCGGAGCGTAGGAGGGCGTCGATCGATGCCAGCGCGAACGGTCGGGGGAGATGGAGGGCGAGGTCGACGCCGGTGGCTGCCGGGCTGGTCACCTTGTGTCCGGCGAGATTCACGGTGTCGGCTGGGGTTCTGGTCCAGCGGATCGGAACGTGGTCGGCCGCGTTGAGGGCGGTGGTGGGGATGCCGTGGATCCAGGCTGCGGTTTCGGCGCGGGCGACACCGCCGGAGGGGATCACGAGTGCTGCGGCGGCCGCGCGGAGTTCTGGGCTGTCCGGTGTCTCGGTGGCGACGTACACGCCTTTGAGGAGCTGGCGGATCTCGCCGCCGTCGAGGAGCCAGTTCAGCGTCTTGCCGGCCTGGCGGCCGGTGAAGGGGAGGCCGCAGAAGAAGGGTGGGAAGGACATCGGCACAGGATGACCGAAGGTGGCGATCTCGTGCTTTCCGTTGTCCACAGGTCCCGAAAGGCAGCCAGACGACAACAGCCCGCCAGCAGCGCTGGCGGGCTGTTCTGCGAGCGGTTCAGCTGAAGTCGGTGAGGGCGTTTTGGGCTTGGGTTAGCCATTCGCGGCGGGCGGCGATTGCCTCGCGGGCTTCGGTGGCCTTGCGGGTGTTGCCTTGGGCCTCGTGTTTCGCGGCTTGCTTCTCCAGGTCGGTGATGAGGGACTGGAGTTGCTTGACGGTGGCTTCGGCTCGGGCTCGGGCCTCGGGGTTGCTGCGGTTCCAGACTTCGTCTTCGGCGGATTTGACCGCCTGCTCGACTGCGCGGAGCCGGCCGTCGATGGTGCGCATCGAGTCGCGGGGGACCTTGCCGATGGCGTCCCAGCGGTCCAGAAGGTCGCGGAGCTGGTCGCGGGCGGCCTTGGCGTCGTTGACGGGGAGGATCGCTTCGATCTCGACCAGCAACGATTCCTTGGCCGCGAGGTTGGCGACCTGCTCCTCGTTCTCCTGGGCCTGTTCGGCGTCGCGGGCGCCGAAGAAGGCGTCCTGGGCGCTGCGGAAGCGGGCCCACAGCTTGTCGTCGACCTCGCGCGGGGCGGGGCCGGCGGCCTTCCACTGGCGCATGAGGTCGCGGAAGCGGCCTGACGTCGGGCCCCAGTCGGTCGAGGAGGAGAGACCTTCAGCTTCGGCTGCGAGGCGCTCCTTCACCACGGCTGCCTCGTCACGCTTGGAGGACAGCTCGGCGAAGTGCTGCTTGCGATGCCGGGTGTACGTCGTCCGCGCGGACGAGAAGCGGTGCCACAGCTCGTCGTCGCTGGACTTGTCGAGCCGGGGGAGTGCCTTCCATTCGTCCAGGAGCTCGCGCAGCCTGGTGACGCCGTGCCGCCAGTCGGTACCGGCCGCGATCGTCTCGGCCTCGGTGGCGATCTTCGTCTTCGCGTCCCGGGCCTCCTCGACCTTCGCGGCGCGCTCGGCCTTCTTCTTCTCGCGCTGCTGGGCGACCAGCGGGGTGAGCGCGTCCAGCCGGGCCCGCAGGCCGTCCAGATCGCCGACGGCCTGCGCCTCGTCGATCGCGCTGGTCACCTTCTTCACCGCGGCCCGGGCGTCGTCGGGCGAGACGGTGCCCGCCTGGACCCGCTTCTCCAGCAGGTCCACCTCGAACGCCAGGGCGTCGTACCGGCGGGTGTAGAAGGCGAGCGCCTCCTCAGGGTTCGCGTCCGGCCACTGGCCGACCGCCCTCTCCCCGTCCTTGGTCCGTACGAAGACCGTTCCGTCGTCGGCTACCCGGCCCCAGCTTTCCTCGGCCACAACTCGCCCCTTCCGGCGGTATGTACTGCGCTCGTGCCCATTCTGTCCAGTCGGCGGTTCATCGCCGTCGACAGGGTGCAGTCGGGCGCGTCGGGAGCTGTCCCCACGCGTATCACTGAACAATCACAAACTCCCGGCCGCTACGCAACGGGGTTGCCATCACAATCGGGCACAAAACAAGCAGACAACAATGCGGTTCGTACTCAGCACAGCGTCACCGGTAGCCTTGGCAGGTCCCTTGTCGGTTCCAGGAAGGTCTGTCGTGCTCATCGCCGGGTTCCCCGCGGGGTCGTGGGGTACGAACTGCTACGTCGTCGCCACCGGCCAGGGCGCGGAGTGCATCGTGATCGACCCAGGGCAAGACGCCACCAGCGGGGTCGAGCAGGTGGTCCGGGAGAACAAGCTGAAGCCGGTCGCGGTGCTGCTCACGCACGGCCACATCGACCACATGTTCTCCGTACTACCGGTCTGCGGCACCTACGACAGCACCGCCTGGATCCACCCCGACGACCGGCACCTGCTGGCCGACCCGATGGCCGGCATCAGCCAGGAGAGCGCCCGGATGCTGCTCGGCGGGGATCACACCTTCGCCGAGCCCGACGACGTCCAGGAGCTCAAGGACGGCCAGCAGCTCGAGCTCGCGGGCCTGCGGTTCACCGTCGACCACACCCCGGGCCACACTCGGGGCTCGGTCACCTTCACCACCCCGTACCTGGGTCCAGAGGACGTACCGGCGGTGTTGTTCTCCGGGGACGTGTTGTTCGCGGGGTCGATCGGCCGGACGGATCTGCCCGGCGGCGACCATCCGGCCATGCTGCATACGTTGGCCACCAAGATCCTGCCGATGCGCGACGAGATCGTCGTCCTGCCGGGTCATGGCGGCCAGACCACGATCGGCCGGGAAAAGGCGACCAACCCTTACTTGCAGGACCTGGAGACATAGAAATGAGCAAGGTAACCCCGATCAGCGGGTTCCCCGAGTACCTCCCGAGCGACCGGATCGTCGAGCAGCAGTTCCTCGACGTGATCCGGGAGACGTTCGAGCTGCACGGCTTCGCCTCGATCGAGACGCGCGCCGTCGAGCCGGTCGACCGGCTCTCGAACCAGGGCGAGGACGCGGACAAGGAGATCTACGCGGTACGCCGCCTCGGCGCGCCCGTCGAGGAGAAGTCCGACCTCGGACTGCACTTCGACCTGACCGTCCCCTTCGCCCGGTACGTGCTGGAGCACGCGGGCAAGCTGGCGTTCCCCTTCCGCCGCTACCAGATCCAGAAGGTCTGGCGTGGTGAGCGCCCGCAGGAGGGCCGGTACCGCGAGTTCACCCAGGCCGACATCGACATCGTCGGCGACGGCACGCTGCCGTTCCACTACGAGGTCGAACTGCCGCTCGTCATTGCCGATGCGTTCGGCAAGCTGCCGATCCCGCCGTTCCGGATCCAGGTCAACAACCGGCAGATCCCCGAGGGCTTCTACCGCGGCCTCGGCATCGAGGACGTCATCTCGGTACTCCGTATCGTCGACAAGCTGGACAAGATCGGCCCGGACAAAATCACCCAGCTGCTCACCGCCGAGACCGGCCCGCAGCTGACGGCCGAGACCGCGAAGCAGGTGCTCCGGCTGGCCGAGATCTCCAGCACCGACGCCTCGTTCGTCGAGCAGGTGCGGGCGCTCGGCGTCCAGCACGAGATCCTCGACGAGGGCCTCGAGCGGCTGGCCGCGATCATGACGGCGGCCAACGAGCACGCGCCCGGCCTGCTGGTCGCCGACCTCAAGATCGCGCGCGGGCTGGACTACTACACCGGCACGGTCTACGAGACCCAGCTGATCGGCCACGAGTCGTACGGCTCGATCTGCTCCGGTGGACGCTACGACTCGCTCGCCAGCGACGGCAAGACGACCTACCCCGGCGTCGGCATCTCCATCGGGGTGTCGCGCTTGATCGCCCGGCTGTTCAGCCAGGGGCTGGTGAAGGGCAGCCGCAGTACGCCGACGGCCGTACTGGTTGCCTTGAACAACGAAGACGAGCGCGCCGACGCGATGCGCACCGCTGCCGCGCTGCGGGCACGCAACATCCCCGTCGAGGTGGCGCCGGCGGCCGCGAAGTTCGGCAAGCAGATCAAGTTCGCCGATCGGCGTGGCATCCCGTTCGTCTGGTTCACCACGGAGAACGGCGCAGAAGTGAAGGACATTCGGAGTGGTGAGCAGGTGGCGGCCGATCCGGCCACCTGGTCACCCCCGGCGCAGGACGTACGACCCAGCATCGAAACCCCTCAGGAGAACTCGTGATCCGTACCCATTCCGCCGGCTCCTTGCGGGCCGAGAACACCGGACAGACCGTCACGCTGGCGGGCTGGGTGGCGCGGCGGCGCGATCACGGCGGCGTGGCGTTCATCGACCTGCGTGACGCCAGCGGCACCGTCCAGGTCGTCATCCGCGACGAAGCGGCGGCCAGCGGCCTGCGTTCGGAGTACTGCCTGAAGATCGTCGGCGTCGTGTCGGCGCGCCCCGAGGGCAACGCGAACCCGGACCTGCCGACCGGTGAGATCGAGATCATCACCGAGGAGATCGAGGTCCTCAACGAGGCCGCGCCGCTGCCGTTCCCGGTCGAGGAGCACCACGCGACGCCGGTGAACGAAGAGGTCCGGCTCAAGTATCGGTACCTCGACCTGCGCCGCCAGGGCCCCGGCTCGGCGCTTCGCCTGCGCAGCAAGGTGAACAAGGCGGCGCGCGCAGTACTGGACAAGCACGACTTCGTCGAGATCGAGACGCCGACGCTGACCAAGTCGACGCCGGAAGGCGCACGCGACTTCCTGGTACCGGCGCGCCTGCAGCCGGGATCGTGGTACGCGCTGCCGCAGTCGCCGCAGCTGTTCAAGCAGCTGCTGATGGTGGCCGGGATGGAGCGGTACTTCCAGATCGCCCGCTGCTACCGCGACGAGGACTTCCGCGCCGACCGGCAGCCGGAGTTCACCCAGCTCGACATCGAGATGAGCTTCGTCGACCAGGACGACATCATCGCGCTGTCCGAGGAGATCCTGGTCGAGCTGTGGAAGCTCGCCGGGCACGAGGTGCAGACGCCGATCCAGCGGATGACGTACGCCGAGTCGATGGCCCGCTTCGGCAGCGACAAGCCCGATCTGCGGATGGGGCTCGAGCTGGTCGAGTGCACGGAGTACTTCAAGGACACGCCGTTCCGGGTCTTCCAGGCGCAGTACGTCGGCGCCGTGGTGATGCCGGGCGGAGCCGACCAGCCGCGCAAGCAGCTCGACGCGTGGCAGGAGTGGGCCAAGCAGCGTGGTGCGCGCGGACTCGCATACGTGCTGGTCGGTCAGGACGGCGAGCTGGGCGGACCGGTCGCCAAGAATCTGTCCGAGCAGGAGCGCGCCGGGCTGGCCGACCACGTCGGCGCGAAGCCGGGCGACTGCATCTTCTTCGCCGCCGGCGCGGTGAAGTCGTCGCGGGCGCTGCTGGGTGCGGCGCGGCTGGAGATCGGCCGGCGCGGTGGGCTGATCGACGAGTCGGCCTGGTCGTTCGTGTGGGTCATCGACGCGCCGCTGTTCGAGCCGGCCGATGACGCGACCGCTGCTGGTGATGTCGCTGTCGGGTCGGGGGCGTGGACTGCTGTGCACCACGCGTTCACGTCGCCGAAGCCGGACTCGCTGGAGACGTTCGACACCGACCCGGGCAGCGCGTTGGCGTATGCGTACGACATCGTCTGCAACGGCAACGAGATCGGTGGTGGGTCGATCCGTATCCATCGCGAGGACGTGCAGAAGCGGGTCTTCAAGGTGATGGGGCTGTCGGACGAGGAGGCGAGCGAGAAGTTCGGCTTCCTGCTCGACGCGTTCAAGTTCGGCGCGCCGCCGCACGGCGGCATCGCCTTCGGCTGGGACCGCATCACCGCCCTGCTGGCCGGTACGGAGTCCATCCGCGACGTCATCGCCTTCCCGAAGTCCGGCGGCGGCTTCGACCCGCTGACCGCGGCTCCGGCCCCGATCACCCCCGCCCAGCGCAAGGAAGCCGGCGTAGACGCGAAGCCGGAGCCCAAGGGCGAGGCCAAAGCCGAAGCCAAGCAGTAGCTTCAGCAGTCGGCGCCAGTAGCTGCCCGCCCGGGTAGGCGAGCAAGCTCGCCGGGGTTGTTCGGGTAGGCGAGCGCGCCTCGTACTTCCAACGCCCCGCGGCCCCCAAGGCCGCGGGGCGTTGCGCACTTGAGCAACGGCTCCCGGGCGGTGGGAGGGTGGCGATCATCCTCCTACCGCCCGGGAGTTCTTATGTTCAAGCGTGTTGTGTCGTCGGTTGTGGTGTTGGCTGCGGTGGCATTCGGTGCTGCTGCGCCTGCTCAGGCAGTTGGGTTTCAGACCACTGCGAGTGCGCTCAATATCCGGTCCGAGCCTTTCCTGTCCGCCGCCGTGGTGAAGGTGCTGAACGGGCCGACCGCGGTCGACGTCGACTGCCAGAAGCTGGGGGACTCAGTGACGGTGCCGGGGAGGGCGGCGACCAGCTGGTGGGCGCATCTGCCGGCGCATGGCGGGTACGCCACGGTCGGGTACATCAACACCACGGAGACGAAGCTTCCCGGCGTACCGGATTGTCCGGCCGACCCGCCGCCGCCCGCCGGTGACGTCACCCTGGCTGACGTCCAGGCGATGTTCGGCACCCGGATCGCCAACCCGTCGATCGTCCAGACCGGCCTGCCGTCGCTGAACCAGGCGATGCGCACCGCCAGCATCAACACGCCCCGCCGCAAGGCCGCCTTCCTCGCCACCCTCGTGCACGAGTCGCGGCTCGAGTACAACATCCGCGAGATCGGCGACACCCGCGTCTACGGCGGCCGCGGCTACATCCAGCTCACCGGCGACTTCAACTACGGCCCCGCCGGCCAGTACTTCGGTATCGACCTGCTCGGCAACCCCGAACTCGCCCGCTCGCTGCAATGGAGCGCCCCGATCGCCCGCTGGTACTGGACGGTCGCCCGCAACATCAACCCGATGGCCGACGCGCTCGACATGGGCAAGGTCAACGCCGCGATCGGGTACCCGGCCGGCGCGGAGGACCAGCGCCGCTGCGACTCCTTCAAGAACGCCCTGCGGTACCTGTCCGGCTCTGTCCCGGCCGGCGTGATCTGCACCCGCTCGAAGGCGCTCAGCGGTGACACGAGCATGCTCACCAAGGCCCAGTTCGAGGCCCTCGACCGGATCCCCGGCACCGTCGGCTGATTGCAACCTGGTCGAAAGGCTTGAGTCGGGGACAGTTTGGGTGGAAAGTGACATCGCCGTGGAAGATGCTGGTTAACTTTTCACGGACACCGTGCCCATGCTGTCCCCGCCCCGGGAGTTGCCATG
Organism: Kribbella sp. NPDC051718; assembly: GCF_040681515.1. NCBI lineage: Bacteria > Bacillati > Actinomycetota > Actinomycetes > Propionibacteriales > Kribbellaceae > Kribbella > Kribbella sp. NPDC051718. Next base: position 239,341 of record NZ_JBFAYZ010000009.1, read on the forward strand.
CTCAAGCGAAGAATCCGCCGTCTCCTGATAGCCACCCTCGCCCTCACCGGGCTCACCGCCGGTGGCCTGATCACCGCCATTCCGGCCAACGCAGCCGTCTTCAACACCTACGGCACCGGCGTAAATGTCCGCGCCGACGCCTACCTGTCCTCACCGGTCGTCCGGACGCTGCCCGGCCCGACCTCCATCGACGTGGACTGCCAGAAGTACGGCGACCTCGTCACTGTCTCCGGCGGTTCGAGCCGCTGGTGGGCGCACGTGCCGGCCCTCGGCGGGTACGTCACCGTCGCCTACGTGGCGATCCCCGAGGACAAGCTCCCCGGCGTCGCCGAGTGCGGCGGCACCAACCCGCCGTCGGGTGACATCACGCTGGCGCAGGTGCAGGCGATGTTCGGCACCCGGATCGCGAATCCCTCACTCGTCCAGACCGGGCTGCCGTCCCTCAACCAGGCGATGCGGGACGCCAACATCAATACGCCGTACCGGAAGGCCGCGTTCCTCGCGACGCTGGTGCACGAGTCGCGGCTGGAGTACAACATCCGCGAGATCGGCGACACCCGTGTCTACGGCGGTCGCGGCTACATCCAGCTGACCGGCGACTTCAACTACGGACCGGCCGGCCGGTACTTCGGTATCGACCTGCTCGGCAACCCCGAGCTGGCCCGCTCGCTGGAGTGGAGCGCTCCGATCGCCCGGTGGTACTGGACGGTCGCCCGCAACATCAACCCGTTCGCGGACCAGCTCAACATGGGCAAGGTCAACGCCGCGATCGGCTACCCGGCCGGTGCCGAGGACCAGCGGCGTTGCGACTCGTTCAAGAACGCGATCCGGGTGCTGACCGGCTCGGTGCCGGGTGGCATCATCTGCACCCGCTCCAAGGCGCTCAGCGGCGACACCAGCAAGCTGACCCGCACCCAGTTCGACGCGCTCACCAAGGTGGGCGGCGGCCTCGGCTGACCCCTCCTCAACCGAAGCGCCACCTCGGCGACAAGCCGGCCGGACTCCGCCCAGAGTCCGGCCGGCGGTCTTCGCTAGCCCCGTTCGACCCCGCTGAAGAGCACTTCGCCGTCTTTGCCGACGGCGCGGTAGTCCACCTCGGTCAGCCCAGGCCGATGAACAGCGCCCAGCTGGGAGGCGGTGGCGTAGCCGCGACCGAAGTACGCCGGTACGACGTACCAGGGTGAGGCTCCGCCGGTCCACCGGATCCGTATCTCCACGTAGTTGGTGGTGGGCAGGGCGGCGAAGGTGTAGCTGACGAAGAGCCGGGTCGAGTTGCCGTCCGGGATCTCCGAGAAGCTCCACCGCCCGCTGATCGGCTTGCTATTGGTCAGTTTCAGGCTCTTCTCCAGCGGGACGGCGGCTGGATCGAAGGCATACAGGAGCTTGTCGTCGTAGCACTCGACCTGTACGCCGGCGAGGGTCGTGAACTCCTGGATCAGCAGGTTGTTCCGCAGTGGTTCGAGCAGGCCGCCTTCGCCGGGTAGCGCCTTCTGCAGGCGGGCCATGTAGGAACCTTTGAGCGACACGTCTGCCGGGGTCACCGGATTCGGCTGGCCGAGCGCGCTCTTCTTCGCCGCAAGGCATTTCCTGGCAACTGCTGCGTCGACGATTCCGTTGTCGTTGGTGGAGGTGGATCCCCGGTCGAGGTTGATGCGTTCCGAGGCGTTCGCTGGGAGTTGCTGAGCCGCTGTCGGCCGAGGACCGGCCGGTCCGACAGAGCCGGAGTCGCCGCCGACGCGGGTGCTGGCGACTACCCCGCCGGTGATGACGGCTACTCCGCAGGCGGCGGCCACGATCGGGGTCCAGACGGACCACTCGCGGCGGGTGCCGCGGGCGTTCCGGACCAGCTCTACGCGGAGGTCTTCGATGTACTGCGGGTCGAGCTCCTCGACCGGTGGCGGGGTGGTGAGGTTGTTCATCGGGCCTCCTCCGGTCCGGATTGGTCGAGCAGGGCGGGCAGGCGGCGGCGGGCCCGGGCGAGCCTTGCCTTGACGGTGCCCTCAGCGACCCCCAGTACTTCGGCCGCCTCGGCAAGCGGTAGTTCGGCCCAGTAGACGAGCTCGACCGTTTCGCGTTCATGCGCGGGCAGTCGGCCGAGTGCAGCCCGGACGGCCTTGATCCGTTGCTCCGAGTCGACCCGGGCCGCGACGCTCTCGGCGTGGTCGGGTGCATGCAGGGGAGCGGGCTGCCGGCTGACGAACTGCGCCAGCCGTCGCTTGGCGCGAGTCGAGTTGCGTAGCTCGTTGCGGGCGATCGTCAGCAACCAGGCGCGAGCGGTGTCGTGCAGCAGCGGCCCTGGGTCTGCATGGCTGAACTGCTTCCACGCCGTGATGAAGGTGGCCTGTACTGCGTCGTCGGCGGTCGAGTACGAGCCGGTGTGGCGGACCGCGTAGGCGTGGACGACACCGGCGTACCGGGTGAAGAGGGTGCCGAGGGCGTCCGGGTCGCAGCGGCGCAGTGCCTCCCACAGGTCGTGGTCGGCGGGCAGGGCAGGCGGAGGTTTGTCCTGCCTGCTCGATGTCATGGGCATACCTAACAGGGTCCGCGGCTGCCCGCTTGGTTGCCGGCGCCGCGCTCGCCCGGCCAGCCCACTCAAAGATGCACGGACCAGCCGGGCGGACGGAACAGTGGGCGCTCGTTGTCTCAACACCCGCCATCTCAAACGACCCACCCTGCGCGCGGGCGGACGCTTGTGTCCTCCGGGTTCCCCCCACCCCGAATTCCATGCGCTTGCCCGGGCAAGCTCATACGGCAGGTCTCTTCGCCTACCGGGCTTCGCCCGGGTCAGACCAAAGGCTCGCGGTTTGGCGCGCCAGGCTCAGTGAAGGGTGGCGGCACCGATTTCGTGTCCGGACCCGAGGAACGGCCGGAGTTCCTTCGGCCGGCCACCTCGCTGACGATGACCTGGATCGAACCGGCGACGGGGATGGCCACCAGCACTCCGAGGATCCCGGCGACCTCGGCGCCGAGGATGATCGCGATCAATACGGCGAGGGGTGAGAGCTTCAGTGCGTGCCCATAGATCAGCGGACGTAACGTGTGACCCTCGACCAGGTGATAGACGACCATGAGGACGAAGACCACCAGGGCCGACACCGGGCCCACGGTGAGTGCGACCAAGCTGAGCAGGACGGTCACCACCACCGGCCCGACGTACGGGATGAACTCGATGATCGCCGTGAACAGTCCCAGCGCCAAGGCGTAGGGCACGCCGACGATCAGCAGGATGACGGTCGCAACGGCTCCGGCGAGAAAGCTCGCCAGCAGGTTGCCGGTCACGAACCCGCTCACCGATTTGTAGACGCCCGCTCCGATGCGCTCGGAGCGTGCTCGATGCGTCGCTGGGATCAGATAAGTGATCCGGTGGCGCCATTCCGGGCCTTCGAACAACATGAAAAGCGTCAGGAAGGCGATGATGATCATCCCGCTGATGGTGGTGGCTACGCCCTTGGCGATCCCGAGCACTGGGGCAGCGGCACCGGTCACCCCGCTGGCGCCCTGCTTCGACACTGCCTTCTGTACCTCTTCGACCACCTGGTACTTACGCTCGAGGAAACCCAGCGGTCCGCGGCCCTTGGTCAACTCGTCCACGAGTCCGGGCACCGCGTTGACGAAGTGTGTGATCTGCGTGACCAGCGGCGGAATGAACACCAAGGCCAGCAACGCGAAGATGACCACCGCGAGGATGCAGACCGTTGCGACCGCGAACCCGCGGCGAAGCCCGCGACGCTGGAAGAACTCGACGGCCGGATTCAGCGCGAGCGCCAGGAACAGGGCGATCGCGATGATCGTGAGTCCCTTCTCGGCCCGAAGGACAAGCCAGAGTGCGGCCGCTACGCCGAGCAGGATTCCCAGGCCCGCCAGCAGCGTGCGCGCGCGGATTGTCACGACCCGCTCGCTGGAACCAGGGCCGCGTGGGTCATCGGGCTGGACAGTCATCGGAACCCCCCAAGGAAGCGAGTGGCGGGCTCACCGTGCCAGTTCGCAGGGCGCCGTTGCGTCCGCTACTCATAGCCCCGCCGCCTGCCCCAGAACGCCAGCCATACGGACAACCTCGATCCCCGGTACCACAGCACCACCTGCTGTCTCGGTACCCCACAGGTCCGGCCACTATGCACCCGCCGCCTTCCGTGGCGACGCGTCGCCAGGTTGCCGAAACTCATCCTTCGTGCCACGCTCTCCTGGGTAAACTATACAGTCATGTTCAGTTTAGGGGAGTGGGGATATGCGACAGAACAAATGGCTGGTGCTCGGTCTGCTCGCGTTCGTGCAGTTCATGCTGGTGGTCGACATCACCGTCGTGCAGATCGCGTTGCCGAGTATCGGGACCGACCTCGGGCTCGGCCGGCAGTCGCTGACCTGGGTGGTGACGACGTACACGCTGGTCTTCGGTGGGCTGATGATTCTCGGCGGGCGGCTGGCCGACGTGCTCGGCGCCCGCCGGACGCTGCTGACCGGGCTGGTGATCTTCACGCTGGCCTCGGCGACTTCCGGGTTGGCGGGGTCGGCCGCGGTCCTGATCGCAGGCAGGGCCGCGCAGGGGCTGGGCGCGGCTCTACTCTCGCCGGCGGCGCTCGCGATCGTCACGACGACCTTCCACGAACGGGATCGCAGCCGGGCGCTGGGGATCTGGGCCGCGATCGGCGGTGCCGGCGCAGCGGCCGGAGTCCTTCTCGGCGGCCTGCTGACGGCCGGACCCGGCTGGCAATGGGTCTTCTTCGTCAACGTCCCCATCGGACTGGCGGTGCTCGCATTGCTACCCCGCCTGGTCCCGCACCAGGCGGACGCGGGCCGGGTGGAGACGGGCCGGGCAGGTTCGGTGGGCGCTGGACGGAGGGCGATCGATATTCCGGGGGCTTTGCTGGTGACGGCTGCGACCGGGCTGTTGATCTATGGGTTGGTCAACGCGGGAGCGGATGGATGGGGTGCTGGCAGGACGCTGGGCTTCCTTGCGGCCGCGGTGGTCAGCTATGGGCTGTTCCTGCTGGTGGAGGCGAAGACTGCGACTCCGTTGATGGACCTGCGGACGATGGGGCGCAGGCCGGTGGTCTCGGGGATGTTCCTGATGCTGGTGGCGACCGGGCTGCTGCTGGGCCTGTTCTTCCTGACTTCGCCTTTGCTGCAAGAGGTCCGCGGCTACAGTGCGCTCAAGACCGGCCTGGTGTTCCTGCCGGTCGCCTTGGCGATCACCGGGGGAGCGCAGGTCGGAGGACACCTGATCGGCCGCATCGGTGGACGTGCCGTCGCAGCCGGGAGCTTCCTGGTCACCGCGCTCGGAGCAGCGTTGCTGACGCAGGTCGGCGAGAGCGTCTGGACCGGTGTGCTGCCCGGGTTCCTGCTGGCTGCGTTCGGGATCGGACCGCTCTTCGTGACGGCTATGACCACCACGATGGCCAATGTGCCCACAGCCGAGGCCGGGGTGGCGTCAGGCGTCGTCACAACCTTCCACGAGCTCGGCGGCAGTATCGGTGTCGCCGTGATGTCGACGGTAGCGGCCGCCAGCTTCACCGGTCCAGTGGTCAGCGGCACGGACGGCTTCTCCGCCGGGTACGCCGTCTGCGCGGTCGCTGCGGCTGTGTCCGGGGTGATCGCATTACTGCTCGTCCCAGCAGGCAAAGCGCTCGTAGTGGCGGGTCACGGACACGGGCACTGAGGCCTCGTAAGGTGTAGGCGTGCCGACCTCCACCCCGAAGCGCAGGGCCGACGCCGAGCGGAACATCGAGACCATCCTGCGCGCGACCCATGAGCTGATGGCGCACGGCACGCTGCCGTCGATGAGCGACGTCGCCACTGCCTCCGGAATCGGCCGCGTCACCCTCTACTCTCACTTCCCGTCCCGCGAGGTCCTGCTGGAGGAAGTGCTGCGGCGGGGGATCGCACACACCGACCAGGTACTGACGGAACTCGCTCTGGACGAGCAGTCACCGGCGGAGGCGCTGGCGCTGGTGGTGCGGACGTCGTGGCCGATCCTGGACCGGCATCGGCGGGTGCGGACCATCGCACTCGCCGAGATCGGCCCGGAGACGCTCCGGCGACAGCATGACGCCGCCTTCCAGCATGTCGGCCGACTGATCGAGCGGGGTCGTGCAGCAGGTGACTTCCGCACCGACCAGCCGGTGGACTGGCTGGTCGCCACCTTCTACGCGATCCTCCACGCAGCCGCCGACGAGGTCGACGCCGGCCGCCTCACCTCAGCCGACGCGCCCGCGCTCCTGATCAGCACCCTGCTCTCCACTCTCCGCCCATGACCGTGACCGTGCCGGCCGAACTGCTCACCCACCTGCGGCGAGCCCGCGACGTCGCCGATCGCAACTACGCCGAGCCGCTCGACCTGAGTGCGCTGGCCGCGGCGGCGGGCGTTTCGAAGTACCACTTCCTGCGGTGTTTCACCGCTGAATACGGTGAGACGCCGATGCAGTACGTCGCCCGGCGGCGGATCGAGCGGGCGGCGGATCTGTTGCGGGCGACCAACCTGACCGTCACCGAGGTCTGTCAGCTGGTCGGGTACAGCAGTCTCGGGTCGTTCTCGCAGCGCTTCTCCGAGCTGGTCGGGATGAGCCCGTCAGAGTACCAGCGCACCCAGCCGGGCGCCCGCATCCCCGGCTGCTTCGTCTTCATGCTCGGCCTGAACTCCGCAATCGCGGAGAAGCCACCGCAGCCTCCCCGGACGTAGCGTCGTAGCCACAGATCCGACGAGGAGGCACCTTGATCACCAACGTCAGCCTGATCACCGTCTACGTGCACGACATCGACGAGGCGAAGGCGTTCTACACCGAGAAGCTGGGCTTCGCGCTCGGCCAGGACATCACCGCCGGCGAGTTCCGCTGGTGCACCGTGCACCAGGCCGATCACCCGGAGCTCCACGTGGTGCTGATGCTGCCCGGCCCGCCGATGGATCCCGAGTCGGCCGAGTCGATCCGCCGGATCATGGCCAAGGGTTCGATGCACGGCTTCGGCATCAACACCGACGACTGCCGCAAGACCTTCGCCGAACTCGTCGCCAAGGGGGTCGAGTACATCCAGGAACCGTCCGACCGCCCGTACGGCGTCGAGGCGGTGCTCCGCGACAACTCCGGCAACTGGCTGGTCCTGGTCGAGCAGAAGCTGTACTCAGCCGCCGATTTCCACTCCGCCGACTGACCCCTGCTTGACAGTAGTCTTTGTATCAATACAATTGAGACAAAGACTCGAGGGGAGCTGGTCAGGATGGGGTTGTCACTCGGCCTGGTGATCGTGGCGATGGTGGGCGGGGCCGTACTGTTCGCGTCGCGCAGGTCGATCGCGCGGAGCCAGGTGGGGCGGCTGGTCTACACCGGCGGCCTCCCGAAGGACGCGCGGTTGATGGCGGCGGCGGAGGATCGGCTGGCCCAGACGCAGGTCGCCAGCGCGGTCGGGCTGGCTGTTGCGGGCGTGGTGGTCGGCGGGATCGTCCTGCTGGCGGGCGACAGCCTCTTCTCGCCGGTGCTCGGCTGGACCTTGATGGGGATGATCGCCGGTGTCGGCATCGGATCCTTCGTGCTGCAGTTCCGGGCGGTGCGTGCCGCGCGGCCGGCCGGCCCGCGGACGGCGACTCTGCAGCAGCGTCGGCTGGGGGACTACCTGACTCCGGTGGAGATCATCGGGCAGTACGTCATGCTCGTCTTTCCGCTGCTCGCGCTGGCTCTGGGTGTGCTGGTGCTGGCGACCGCCGACGACCACGCCGCGCGCGGGTGGGCGTTGGTGATTCCTGGTCTGGCGACGATCCCGGTCGCGGCGGTCGGCATCTACCTGCAACGCCGGATCCTCGAGCTGAACCAGCCGGCCTCCGGTGCGGACGAGTTGCGCTGGCAGGAAGCCCTGCGGGCCAAGGCTTTGCGGGACATGCTCAACATCCTGATCGGCGCCGGCTGGTTGTTCGGCGCGGCCCTGGTGCTGTCCTTCGAGTGGCCGGCCGGCGTACCTGGTTTCGCCACGCCGTTCGCGTGGGCTATCTTCGTCGGCGGCACGGCAGTCGAATGCCTGATCTGGGGAGCCGGCGACAGCAAGCGGGGCCTGCGTCGTTCGCAGCAAGCGATCCGGTCGCCCCTGGGAGACAGGCAGAACTGATGATCATCTCGGTGGATCCGGCCGCATCCCGGCCGCCGTACGAGCAGGTGAAGCAGCAGGTGGAGCAGTTGATCCGCCGGGGGGAGCTGGCGCAGGGGACGCGGTTGCCGACCGTGCGCCAGCTCGCCGGGGATCTCGGGCTCGCGGTCAACACCGTCGCCCGGGCGTACAAGGAGCTCGAGGCCGACCGGCTGGTGGAGACCCGCGGGCGGAACGGGACGTTCGTGCTCGCCGCGCGCAGCGAGATCGACGACGAGGAGACGCAGGCGGCCGCCACGGTGTTCGCCCGCGCGGCCCGCCGGGCAAACATCTCGCTGTCCGAGGCGACCCGGATCCTGCACGAAGCCTGGTAGTTCTAGGAACGTGCGGCGACCGCTTCGACCTCGAAGAGGATGTCGGGCATCGCCAGCGCGGCCACCCCGATCACCGTCTGGGTCGGGGGAGTGGCGCCAACCTCCTGACCGATGATCCCGAGCTTCTCGAAGTCAGGATTCACGACGTACGTCCTGAGCTGGACGACATGGCTGAGATCGAGCCCGTGGGCTGCCAGTGCGATCCCAAGGTTGCTGAACGCCTGCTTCACCTGCTCAGCGAAGTCGGGCGACACGACTATGCCATCCAGGCCCGACCCGTACTGACCCGAGACGAACACCAGCTCCGAGCCGGCCGGAACGGCGGCGGTATGGCTGTAGCCGAACGGGACCGGGTTGTGCAGACCCTCCGGATTGACGAACATCGACGTCACCTCTCTGCTGGATTGATCGTGAGCGCGAAGGCGAGCTGAGCCAGCACGACCTCGCGATACTCCTTGTCCTGCGGCGTTTGATGACCCAGTACGACCGGGTAGAGCTGCCCGACGATCGCCGCCACCACGACCTCGACCACCGCGGCGATCTCGAACCGCGGCGTGAACGCACCGCTCTCGACCCCACGTCGCACTGCATCGAGGAACGGCTCCCGGTACTGCGCCGCCAGCGCGCCCGCATGCTCCTGCAACTCGGCGTCATGAGCGGCCGCCGTCCAGAACTCCATCAACATCCGCCACGTCGCGACGTCGGTGGACAGCCCTTGATCGACCATCGCGACCAACTGCTGCCAGGGATCGTCGAACTGCGCGACCAGCTCATCCATCGCGGTCACCGCAACGGCGGTCGCGCGCCCGAACGCCTCGATCAGCATGTCCTCGCGCGACCCGAAATAGCCCTGCAGGGTGCTGACCGCCACCCCGGACGCCTCGGAGACATCGACATATCGAGTCCCGGCATAGCCGCGGTCGGCGAGCACCGTGATCACCTGGTCGAGCACGAGCGTGCGCTTGGCGCCGCCCGCCCGGCGAGCGCGCCGTGATCCAAGGTTGCTCATGCTCGTACCGTATCACCATACGGTAGTGGCATGAGCAGGCGAGCAAACGGAAACGATTCCAAGCAATTTGCCGACAACGTTGTCCGAGGTCTCGACACGCGCTGTAATGCTGACTAATCTCCCCGTCATTTGACAGCGATGTCAGCGACAGGGGAGTGGTCACGATGGTGTCGAGACGAACGTTCCTGGCGGGTAGCGGCGCACTGACAGCAGGTGGGTTCGGGTTGCTCCCCGGCCTGCCCGCGGGCGCGACGCCGACCATGAGTACCTCCGGAGGCGGTCGGCTGCTGCCGGCCTTCGAGAGACCGAAACACCTGCACTACGGCGATGTCAGCAAACTCAGCGGCGGCGACCAGACCCTGCTGACGACGTTGCAGGGCATCGTCAACCGCACCCGGCCCGAGCTGTACTTCAGCTTCGACACCGGCACCATGAGTACGCCGGACGCGAAGTGGCTCGCCGACATGCACCTGCCCACGACGACGTACCAGAACCCCTTGGATCTGGTGGCCAAGTGCCGGCATCGGGTTCGCGGCGCGATCGTCCACGACCCCGCCGTGCCGGACTCGCTCAACGTCGCGACCACCCTCGCCGGGCTGGAGAACGCCGTCGTCGCGGACGCCGATCAGGCCAAGGCGCACGGCCTGCGGATCGTCAAAGACCTGCGCGGCATGTTCGACGGCGATCGGGTGAAGACCTACCGCTGGCAGCTCGACAACCTGTTCCCGCGCGTCACCCACAAGCTGCTCGCCGGCCTGCCGCCGACCCGGGTGGTCGCGGTCGAGAACGTGCAGTGGCAGGAGATCGCCCGCGAGACCCGGCAGATCCGCGACTCGTCGAACCGCGGCAGCTATGACCTCGACGTCTCGGCCAAGCTCGGCAAGGGCACCGTCTTCGTCCGGTTCGCCGACTCGTTCACCGACGACGGCTGGGGCGCGTCGGTCTCCGAGATCACCGTGAAGGCCAACGGCACCGAGATCGCGCACTTCCTGCCCGGTACGCCGGAGGAGGCGCCGTTCCTCTTCGACGGCGTCAACTCCTCGATCGGCGGCGAGGCCAACCGCTTCAGCGACGGCGGCGGCTACTTCATCTACCAGTTCGAGCCACCGGCCGGTACGACGTCCCTCGTGGTCACCGTGACGATGTGGAACCAGTACCTGGTGAGCGCGACGGACACCTCGCCGACCCGGATCGAGCCGTTCGCGTACTTCCGTGACTACGTGGTGGCCACCAAAGCCCTGGTGAGCTGGCTACCACCGGGTGGCGAGACCGGCGACCTGCTGGTCGAGCACTTCGCGAAGTACCCGACGCTGGCGCCGTACATGGGCTGGTTCGCCAACGACGTCTCCGGCGAATGGGACGGCGTCGACCTCGCCTCGCAAGGTGGTTCGCCGGTGATCGCGGCCGACTTCTACATGAACGGAACCGTCCACGCCGGCTTCACCGCACCGATCTCGGACAAGGTCCGGCCGGTCCGGCGGATCAGCAAGCCGAAGAACAAGGTGTACCTGACGCTGACCTTCGGCGAGGGCGACAACATCCAGTACTGCCAGCGGCACATGCGCGACCTGTGGGACGACCCGAAGCGTGGCGATGCGCCGGCGAACTGGACCATCAGCCCACTGCTGCTGGAGACCGGTCCGGGGTTGTTCAGCCACTATCAGCGGACCGCGACGGCCAACGACCTGCTGGTCTGCGGCCCCTCGGGCGCCGGCTACACCTACCCCGGGTCCTGGGTGCCGAGCGACTTCACCCAGTTCCTGAAGCTGACCGGCTCGACGCTGCGCCGGACCGGGATGGACGTCGTCTACTCCTACAGTCACCGTGAGAATGACAAGTGGGTGCTGCTGTCGCCGGAGATCGCCGCCGGCTTCAAGAAGTACACGCCGCTGAAGGGGATCATGCAGACCTGGGACGGCGATCTCCTCGCGGTCCGGCAGGGCGGGCTGCCGGTCGTCGGGCAGTGGGGTGCGCCCGGCAAAGCCGCGGAGTACAAGGCGGCGCTGGATGCCCGGGTCGCGCAGTGGGACGGTACGAAGCCGCTGTTCATCTCCGGCGGGATCAACGCGTGGTCGTGGACCCCGTCGGACATCTCAGCGCTGGCCGCCCTCCTCAAAGACCCGTACGAACTGGTCCTCGCGAACACCTTCTTCGACCTGCTCAACCGCGTGCTCTGACAAAGAGCTGGACCTGCCGCGGTGGCGCGGCAGGTCCAGCGGCTAGCGGCTTTACCAGCGGTGCGCCACGTCGACCACGATGCGGCTGGTGTTGCCCGCGCCGCTCAAGGTGAAGACGCGGAACGGGAGGCGGGCGCGGAGTCCGACACCGATGGCCGTCTCACCCTCGAAGCATCCCTCGTCCACGACCTGCCGGAACGTCCGGTAGCCGTGCACGTTGGCCAGCTCGTTGTAGTTCGCCGGATCGTAGCTCGGGACGCCGTCGTCGCTGTCGAACGAGGTCACCGACAGGATGATTTCCAGCTTGGCGCCACCGCGCACCGGAATCAGCTTGCCTTCGCCGACGGTGTAGAAGTCCTTCACATAGTGCACGCGGAACCAGGACGGCTTGCCCTGCACGTCGAACACGATCCGGTCGAAGCAGGTGTGCCTGCCGGTCCGGACGTTGGTCAGCTGTCCCCAGCCCTGGTAGGTACTTGCCTCAGGCAATGAACCCCAGCCGGTGGGGCAGGAGGCGGCAAGGGCGGTCCCCGCGGTCTGCGCGGCGTACGCCGGCACACTGACCGCGCCCGCCGGTAGTGCGGCGAGGGCGAGTACTGCGAGTGCGGTGCGGATCGGTTTGTGGTGGTGGATGAACTGGATGCATTTCATGTGCCCCCCTCAGGACACTTGTTAGATGCGCCCCGAGGGTCGGAAGTTATCGATCCTCTTCGTCGCGAGGGAGAACGGCCGAAACGGCGACCAGGCAGGCTGACAACGCCAGCGGGAGGATCATTGCGTGCTGGACGCCGAAGTGCTCGACCAGTTGGCCGATGATCGCCGGGCCGACGAGGAAGGCGGCGTAGCCGAAGGTTACGACGATGGCGAGCATGCGGCCGCCGCCCACGTGGCCGGCCACGGCATAGACCTGGGGTGCGACCAGGCCGACGCCGAGGCCGACCAGCGCCCAACCGATCAGCACCAGCGGAAGCGGGTGGGCGAAGACCGTGAAGAGGTAGCCGCCGATGGCGGTCACCGCACCCACCCGTACCACCGCCCGTCGGCCGACCCGGTCGACGGCTCGGTCGCCGAGCAGCCGGATGACGACCATGAACCCACTGACGGCGACCAGGCCGAGCGCGCCAGTCGACGGGTCGACCTCGGCGACGTCGGTGACGTGGACCGAGGACCAGTCGATGGCGGTGCCCTCGGCCAGGCCGAAGCAGAACGCCATCAGGCCGAGTGCCCAGGCCAGCCGCGGGATCGCCGTACGGACGCCGTCCTCGGTGTGCTCGATCTTCCGTCCGTGCGGCACGATCCGGACGCAGACGGCGATCGAGATCAGGCCGACGACGCAGAGCGTGCCGAGCGCCGGGCCGACGTTGCTCGCCCCGGTCTTGTCGAAGGCCCGCGCGATCAGCACGATGGTGCCGGCGGCGGTCAGGTTGCCGACGCTCCAGAAGGCGTGGAACCGGCTCATGATCGGCTTCGGGCGGGCCTGCTCGACCTCGACGCCGAGCGAGTTCATCGCCACGTCCATCGCGCCGTTGCCCAGCCCGGCCAGCACCATCGCGACGATTGCCCAGGGCAACGATGAGGTGAGCGAGAGGGTACCGACGCCGAGTGCGAGCAGGGTCAGCGTGACGAGCGCGACCGGCCGCGCACCGATCCGGTCCGCCAGCCGGCCACCGATCTGCATCGACACGAGAGCCGACGACGCCAGACACAACAGCAACAACGAAAGCCCTTGGGCGCCGATATCGAGCCGCTCCCGCAGCGCAGGCAGGCTGCCGCCGACGCCACCGATCAGCATCCCGTTGGTAACAAACAGCAGGAACACCGCTCCAGCCGCAGTCCGGGTGGACATGGGGTTGGGGGATGTGGTGGTCATGCGAACCTGATTTCGACGTCGGCGGAGCGGAAGGCTTCCAGGGCTTCGGTGTTGGCGGCGGCGTCGGTGATCAGGACGTCGACGGATTCGAGGCCGGCGACGGTCACCATGGCGGTGCGTTCGAGCTTGGCTGATTCGACGGCCAGCAGGACCCGGGCGGAGGACTCGATCAGGGCGCGTTTCATCGCTGCGTCGGCCAGGGTGTTGGTGGTCAGGCCGTGCGCCGGGAGCGCCGCGCAGCTGCTGATCACCGCGGTGTCGAAGTGGATGCCACGGACACCAGCTTCCGCGGCGGCGCCGTACGACGCGAGCTCGGGGGAGCTCACCTCGCCGCCGGGCATGATCAGCTTGGTCCGCGCCGCCTCGCCCAGGACGACCGCCGAGTGCAGCGACAGTGGCATCACCGTGATCGCGCGCCCGGCCAGCTCGCGGGCGACGGCGAGGCAGGTCGTGCCGTTGTCGAGCGCGACCGCCTCGCCGTCGGAGATCAGTTCGGCGACGGCCGCGGCGAGCCGTCGCTTGACCTCCTTGCCCTGCTTGTCCCGCAACGTGAACGGGATGATCTCGCCGCGCAGGGCGACCCCGACCGCGCCGCCGCGGACCCGGCGTACCAGGCCCTGGCTCTGCAGCAGGTCGAGGTCGCGCCGGATCGTCATCTCCGACGTCCCGGTGTCCTGAGCCAGCTCAGCAACCCCGACCCGCCCAGCCCGGGCAAGCTCTTCAACGACGAACTTCAGTCGTTCCTCACTGTTCACATGTTCATTCGAACACGACTGCTGTTAGAACCGCAAGATCACCAGTGGTGCGCGACGTCGATCACCAGGCGGGTGGTGTTGCCCGGGCCGGTGAGGACAAGGGTCCGGAACGGCAGCCGAGCCCGGACGCCGAGCGCCAGAGTCGTCCAGCCTTCGAAGCTGCCGCCCCAGGCCACTTGGCGGAAGGTGCTGTACCCGGCGACGGTGGTCAGCTCCTTCTGGTTCTTGAATCGGTACGTCGGCCGCCCGGCCGCGTCGTACGCCGGTGCGGTGACGACGATCTGGAGGACGGCGCCGCCGCGGGTGCGGATCGGTGCGCCGGAGCCGTCGGCGGTGGCCACCTTCACGTACTTGACCCGGAATCCGGTCCCGCCCCTGCCGGCCAGATCGACGACCAGCCGGTCGAAACAGGCGTGCCGACCGGTCCGGACGTTCTTGACTGCCGACGCGCCACCCCTGGTGCTTGCCTCAGGCAACGAGCCCCAGCCGGTCGGGCAACTGGTCGAGCGCGCCACCGACCGCTCGACGAGTGGGCTCGCCTGCGCCGGTACCGCGACCGCGGCGCCGGTTGCCAGGGCGGCGATCGCGACCGTGCCGATCGAGCCGCGGAGAGGGTGGCGAACGAATCCGAATCTGCTCATGACGTTCATCCCTTCCGTGACGTCCGAGTGCTCTACCGGTAAGACGCCGTAAAGGGGATGACGGTTGACCTGCGAACGGCGAGGATGGCCGGGATGACACCCGATGAGCTGCTAGACGTTTTCCACCGCCGGATCCGGTTGCCGGACGCCGACACGATTCCCGGCTGGAAGCAGGAGCTGGACGGGCTCGTGCACCGCTCGTACTTCGAGGGCGAGGGCGGCGGCGGGTTCGTCGAGACGCCGCGCGGGCTCGGCGACGACCCGGACGCCGTGATCGCCGCCCAGGTCGCGTTCTTCCGCGAGCGCGGGCTGGAGTTCGAGTGGAAGACCTACGCGTACGACGAGCCCGCGGACCTGGGGGAGCGGCTGGTCCGCGCCGGATTCGTCAAGGCCGATCCGGAGACGCTGATCCTCGGCGATGTTGACGCGATCCTGGCCCGGCCGTCGGCGCTGCCGTCGAAGGTCCGGATGCGGGACGTCGGGGAGGACCCGGCCGACTTCCATCGGATCGCGGTGCTGATGGATTCGCTCTGGCACATGGGGCTGGAGCGGATCGAGGAGCGGCTGGCCGCGGAGTACCGGATGTTTCCGGACCGGCTGGCGATCACGCTGATCGAGGATGCGCTGCGGGGTCCGGAGGGACCGGCGTTGACGGCCGCGTGGATCCGGTTCCATCCCGGGACCGGGTTCGCGAGCCTGTGGGGTGGCGGGACGCTGCCGGAGTGGCGCCGGCAGGGGCTGTACAGCGCGATCCTGGTGCACCGGGCGAAGATCGCCAAGGAGCGCGGGTATGAGTTCCTGCGCGTCGACGCGTCCGAGGACTCTCGCCCGATCTTGCAGAAGCTCGGCCTCCATGCGGTCACTACGACCACGCCCTACGAATGGAAGCCCTGACACGCCCAACCCGGTGAGCGGAACGACCTCGGCAGGCTGTACGTTGCGGAGATCATGGCCATGAAACTCACCTCGCGCTTTCGCCGGCTGCTGCAGCGCCCCGGCTCGATCGACCTCGGCCCGTACGAGAAGCTGACCGCCGCGGTCGGCGAGGCGGAGGAGTCGCTCAAGGACCTGACCGACGAAGAGCTCACCGAGGTCGTCACCGAGATGCGGACCACCGGTGGTCTGGACGAGGGCGACCAGATCGAGTTCTTCGCGCTCGCCCGGGAGGCCGGACTCCGGGCCATCGGCGAGCGGGCCTTCGACGGCCAGATCGTCGGCGCGCTCGCGCTGCTGCAGGGCCGGATCGTCGAGATGGCGACCGGTGAGGGCAAGACGCTGGCCGGTGCGTTCGCCGCCGCCGGCTACGCGATCGGTGGCCGGCGCGTCCAGGTGATGGCGGTCAACGACTACCTGGCCCAGCGCGACTCGGAGTGGATGGGCCCGATCTACCAGCTCCTCGGCGTCACGGTCAGCCACATCGGCCAGGCCTCGACACCTGAGGAACGGCGGACGGCGTACCAGGCCGACGTCTGTTACGCGCCGGTGAGCGAGCTGGGCTTCGACGTACTGCGTGACCGGCTGGTCGACGACGTCGCCGACCGGGTCACCGTCGAGCCCGACGTGGCGCTCGTCGACGAGGCCGACTCGGTGCTGATCGACGAGGCCCGGGTGCCGTTGATCCTGGCCGGCGCGACCCGGACCGAGGAGCTCGACGACGACGTGGTCGCGCTGGTCCGCACCCTGCGCGCCGGGCTCGACTACGAGATCGACGGCGACGGCCGGACGGTCGCCCTGACCGACAAGGGCACGGACAAGGTCGAGGCGGCCCTCGGCGACATCAACCTGTACGAGGACGAGAACCTCGACCGGCTGACCCAGATCAACGTCGCGCTGCACGCCGAGGTGCTGCTGCGCCGCGATGTCGACTACCTGGTCCGCGACGGCAAGGTCAGCCTGATCAACAACAACCGCGGCCGGATCGCCAAGCTGCAGCGCTGGCCAGACGGTCTGCAGGCGGCGGTCGAGGCCAAGGAGGCCGTCCCGGTCAGCGACTCCGGTGAGGTGCTCGACAGCATCACCGTGCAGGCGCTGGTCAGCAGCTACCCGACGCTGTGCGGGATGACCGGTACGGCGGTCGTCGTCGGCGAGCAGCTGCAGGAGTTCTACAAGGTCGAGGTCGCGGTCGTCCCGCCGAACACGCCGAACGTCCGCGTCGACGAGCCGGACCGGCTGTACCTGACCGTCGCCCAGAAGAACAAGGCGCTGGTCGAGCACATCGGCGAGGTCCACGAGACCGGCCGGCCGATCCTGATCGGGACGCACAGTGTCGAGGAATCCGAGCAGCTGAGCGATCAGCTCGAGGAAGCCGGTATCCCGCACGTCGTGCTGAACGCCAAGAACGACGCCGAGGAAGCCGCGATCATCGCCGAAGCGGGTGTGCCGGGGACGGTGACCGTGTCGACGCAGATGGCCGGCCGCGGTACCGACATCCGGCTCGGTGGGCGCGACGAGTCGCACGACAAGGACCGCGCGATCGAGCTGGGCGGGCTGTACGTCATCGGCACCGGCCTGCACGCGTCGCGCCGGCTGGACGACCAGCTGCGCGGCCGCGCCGGACGCCAGGGCGACCCGGGCGGCTCACTGTTCTTCGCCAGCCTGGCTGACGAGCTCGTCACCCGGTACTCCGTGACGTCGGGCCTGCGGCCGTCGCCGGATGCCGACGGCCGTCTGACCGACCGCAAGGCGATCGGCATGCTCGAGCACGCGCAGCGCGTCGCGGACGGCGCCAACGCCGAGCTGCACCGTACGACGTGGTCGTACCACCGGCTCACCGGCCAGCAGCGCTCGATCCTGCTCGACACCCGCGAGAAGGTGCTGACCGAGGACCTCGCCGCCGAGGAGCTGGCGGAGCGGGCCAAGGAGCGGTACGACGAACTGGTCGAGGAGCTCGACGAGGACACCGTCAAGGCGGCCGCGCGGAAGATCGCGCTGCACCACCTGGACCGCAAGTGGACCGACCACCTCGCCTACCTGGCCGACCTGCGCGAAGGCATCCACCTCCGCTCGCTGGCGGGCGGCATCGTGCACATGAAGCCGATCGACGAGTTCAACAAGTCCGCGATCGCGTCCTTCGACACCTTGATCGCCGACGCGTGGACCGAGGCCGCCGAGACCTTCAAGGAAGCCGAGATCACGGCCGACGGTCTGGACGAGGAAGCCTCCGGCGTTCCGCGCCCGACCGCGACGTGGACCTACCTGGTCAACGACAACCCCTTCGGCACCGAGGCGGACCGGATCCTCGGCCGCCTCCGCAACGCCATCAAGCCCGAATCCGAAGGCCAGTCCGAAGAGATCCCCGCCGAGACCTTCGACGAGGACGACCTCCCCGAAGAACTCCGCGACCTCGACGACGAAGACCTCGCCGACGAACTCCCGGAGGAACTCCGCGAGGCGGACGACGACAGCGAAGACAAGAAGCCGGACACCAAGGACTGAGCTTCCACAGCAGTCAGAAGACAGCCACCACAGAGGTTCTGTGGTGGCTGTCTTGCTGTCAGCTCATGGCCGGAGCGAGTCCAATATCCCGTGGGTTTTCGAGTTCGGATCTGTAGTCCGTGGCGGTTGTGTGGCTCTGACCTGGCGTGTTGTCTTGCCGTGAGAACCAGCGTCTCGACATGATGCTTCTTCATGAATTCTGAAGAAGCATCGGCAGTTGTGATAGCTAGCTGCCCTGGGTGAAGGCGGAGGTGCGCTCTTGAGCCTGGCCGTAGTACGTGACCTGCGGGGACACCGGGAGCTGGTTGGCCCGGAGGAACTGGCCGGGTTCGAGACTGATGTGCTGGCTGGGTTCGTGTTGGCACGGGCGTCTGCTGGGTTGCTGGATTCGTCGATCCAGGCCGACGTTGCTCGGTTGGAGCATGTCCGGTCGTGGTTCGGGCGTCCATTGTGGGAGATGGAGCCGGCCGACGCCGATGCGTATTTCGGGCGGGTGCTGCGCAGCAGTCCGAAGACGACGCGGGCTAGCCGGGCGAGCTCGTTGAGCGTGTTCTTCGAGTACCTCGAGCTGCGGCACAAGATCGAGATCCATCAGCTGACAGGGCGGGTGGTGGAGTGTCCGCTGGACGAGCTGAACCGGCCGCGGGCAGTGACCACGGCGTCGTTGCGGATCCCACCGACAGAGCCGGAGCTGGAGGCGTTGTTTGCGGGCTGGCGTGAGGAATTGGCCGGATGCCGGAAGTTCGCTCCGATGGCTCGCGACTTCGCCGCGTCCCGGTTGATGTCGAAGGTCGGGTTGCGTGTGAACGAGGCCCGTTGTCTGGATTTGGCCGACGTGCGCTGGGATCTGGGCCGGTTCGGCGAGCTGCATGTTCGCTGGGGCAAGGGCAGTCGAGGTAGTGGACCCAGGGAGCGGCTGGTGCCGTTGATCAACGGTGCGGACCAGATTCTGCGCTGGTTCATCGAAGATGTCTGGGGCCAGTTCGACGACGATCACCTGCGGCCGGGTGCGCCGCTGTTTCCGTCCGAACGCAAGAACCTTGACGGCAGCTGTGCCCGGGTCGGCGACGACGCACTACGACGAGGACTGGTCAGAGCGACCGCGACCCACCTACCGACCTGGGCAGGCAAGGTCACTCCGCATGTACTGCGGCACTTCTGCGCGAGCCAGCTGTACTTGTCCGGGCTGGATCTGCTGGCGGTCCAAGAGCTGCTCGGCCACTCCTGGATCCTCACTACGATGCGCTACGTCCATGTCCACCGCACCCGGATCGAGGACGCCTGGGTCGCAGGCAACCAGCGGGCCGCCGATCGCCTCAACGGACTCCAGGAAGGAACACTGTCATGAAGTGGAACCTGCGGCTCGCCGCCGCCAACCGCAGCATCTGGAAGGCCAGCGAGCTGCAACGGATGCTCGCCGAACACGGCCTGGTCATCTCCACGGGGAAGATGTCGAACCTGTGGTCCGGCCAGCCCGCAAGCATCAAACTCGACGACCTGGACGTCATCTGCGTAGTCCTGCAGTGCTCGGTCGACGAACTACTGCTCCCTGAGCCGAACAAGGTGACCCGGCAATCAGACGACTCGGGCAGCTCGTCGGTGCAGGCCGCCGGCGGTGGCGGCACCTCGCCGGTCGCTGGACCTGGACCAGCGGTGACGCCCAAGCGCCGCGACGGACGATCCTTGCCGCCGCGGTGACGGGGATCTGATGGGTGGCCGGAACTCGCCTGACAAGCCACCGTCGGGCTGCGTGGACTGCTTCGCCTGGGGGCAACTACCGGGTCGCAGGTGCGGTCCATGTGCTCGCTTCAACTTCGTTCATCCCATCGGTGACTGTGGCGGCTGCGCACGCACTATCGCGCTCAGCAAAGGCTTTTGCCGGTTGTGCTGGGCATGTGCCAGCGACCGGATGCGGGGCGTGCAGCATTGGGGGTTGACGCCGAACATGGTCAACACCCGCTATCACCAGCTGTTCTTCACTCACATGCATCGTCCCCGCAAAGCCGACCCGCGGCCCCCACGACCGTCGGACCGGCGCTTGTATGTTCAGCGGCTCCCACCGCTGCAGATCCCGAATCGCCGTCGCGGTACCTGGGGCATACAGTTGGCGTTGTTCGACATGGTCCGCGACTACTCCCGAGTGGAGCTTCCGGCCCAAATCGATCGGCGATACTTCCACTTCGAGTCCGACAACCCCTGGTTGAACTGGGCCTTCCATGCAGCCCAGGATCTCGCCGAGCTGCGCGGCTGGTCGCCGCTCGCGCTCCGGGAGGTCAACGTCGGCCTCGTGATCGCGCTGTCGACCAACCAGCACGGCGAACCAGTACGGCATAGCGAACTCTTCCCGGCCCTGCGGTCTCGCCGAGTCCCGGTCGAACGCACCACCGCCGTGCTCGCCGCGATCGGGCTCCTGGACGACGATCGAGTACCCGCACAGGACCGCTGGCTCGAACGCAAGGTCGCCCCACTCGCACCAGGTATCCGCCACGACGTCATGGCCTGGCACCTGCGGCTGCGCGACGGCGGACCACGCAGCCGCCCACGAGCCCCAGAGTCCGCCCGTAGCTACCTCCGCACTGCTGCTGCCGGCCCTCACCGCATGGTCCCAGCGCTACTCCCACCTCCGCGAGATCACCACCGAGGACCTCCTCGACCTCTTCAATGGCACCAACGGGACCAGCGCCCTCCAAGGCAACAAGCAAGGCCGGACCGTGACCGCACTGCGCTCCCTGTTCGGCCACTGCAAACGCACCGGCACCATCTTCGGTAACCCCACCACCAAGCTTCCCAAAGGCATCTGGTGCTACCGGGCCCTCGTTCCGCTTCAGCCCGACGACATCACAGACGCCGTTACCAAGGTCAACCAGACCAGCACACCGCTGCCCCGACTCGTTCTCGCCCTCGCCGCGATCCAGGCTGCCCGCACCGGCGACATCCGCACCCTCCAGCTCGACGACGTCGACCTCGGCAACCGGCGCATCACCATCGCCGGTGTCACACGCCCCCTCGACAACCTCACCTACCAGGCCATCCGCGAGTGGCTCGACCATCGGAACAACCTGTGGCCACACAGCGCCAACCCGCACCTGATCATCAGCCGACAGACAGCCATGGAGACCAAACCGGTCACGTCAAGCTGGCTCAACCAGCCCGTCCGAGGACTCCCCGCCACCATCGAAAGACTCCGCCAAGACCGACACCTCGACGAAGCAATCACTCACGGCTTCGACCCACTCCACCTAGCCGCCGTCTTCGGTGTCACCGCCCCCACCGCGATCCGCTACGCCGCCGCCGCGCGCGAGCTCCTCCAAACCGATCCCACTCACGCCGACGCGGCCGATCAGCCCCCGAGCCGTTATCGGTCCGCCGACTAACTTCGCTGATCTTTCCGAGCTGAGGGTGGGTTGGCCGGTGCGAGGTTACGGCAGCCCCCTACTTGTCACGTCGGGCCAGCTTCGGGAGTTCAGGCTCAACTGAGACGGGAGTTCACTGTCCAGAGCCCGGATCTCGCGAGTTGGCCGGATGGTGTCCGTTGAGGGTTCCCCCAACGGACACCACCCTGTTCAGCCCCTCGATCTCCGGCCCAATCTGGCCGATTGTTGTTCGCGCTGGAAGTTGAGGGTGAGGCTTGTTCGGATGACGCCCGGGCCTGGCATCGTGGCTAGCGGTACTTGGCCGAGAGATAGAGGGCGTAGGAGATCGTGGCGGGGATTGCCACGTTCAGGCTGCCGGCATTGCTGGTCAGGATCTGCTCGTAGGACAGCAGTACTCCCTCATGACTGATCAAGAGGATGTGCCGGGTGGGGAGGCCCGCGCGGTCACTGTCGTAGGCGAACCCATACGCCGGTCGACCAGCTCGGTCCGTTGTCGTTCCGAGATACCGCACGTCATCTCGGGCGGCCAGTTCGTCCAGCAAGACAGCGCGCTGTGCCGGCTCAAGCACGGCGGTCCCCAAGTTTTCCGCGATGCCGTTGAGGAGCATGCCGGTTGATCGATCCGGTTGCCGGGTGAACACCGCGTTGAGGAAAGCCTGCTTGGTCAGCGGTGGCTGGGTGTACCAGGCCACGATGCCGGGCTCGGTCGGCTCGGTGGTGGACTCGTGACCGGCTCCGGTCGTACCGCCGGCACCGCTGTCGATCCAGGCTTTACGATCCGCCTCGGTCGCGAAATGCGGCTCGCTCTCATCGGAGGTGATCCGCGTCGTGCCACCTGCGCCCTTGATCTCGATATCTGTGGTGATCTTCTTGGAGAACCATGCGCTGGTGGCTTCGCCCTTGCCGGGAGCGCTGGTGACCAGGGCGTAGCCCTCGTTGATGAAAACGGCTCCGCGCTGACGTGTCGCCTGCGCGGTGGCGGGCTGCTGACGCAGTCCGGCCGCCATCGAGCGAAGGAGGTCTTTTCCATTCTGCGCGTTCGGGGTGAAGGTGAGTGTCGGCGGAGTCGCCGCTCTGGCCTGGGGAGTGGAGTTTGGGATGAGTGCCGGGATGACCAGTGCGAGCGCGGCGACTCCTGTTGCGGCGATCAGCACGGGACGCACGGACCACCGTCGACGAGGCTGCTGAGCTGGCTGGTGCGGTTCAGCTCTGATGGTCAGCCGGCGAGCGCGTTCCTGGAGTACTTCAGTGGGCGGCGTCGGTGAGTCCTCCGGGTCTGGATCGACCGAACGGATCAAGTTGAAGATCGAGGAGTCAGACAGTTTCATCGGTGCTCACAGCCTTTCGCAGTCCGTTCCGGTGCGGAACGTCGGGGTTTGAGTCGTGAGCGTGAACGAAGTAGAGGGCTGAGAACCGCCGCCGTGCGCGGTGGAGCCGAACCGCGGCCGTCGCCGCCCTGCAGCCCAAGACTCCACCGAGATCGGGTGGCGCGAGACCTTCCCAGGCCCACAGGATCAAGATCTCGCGATCGTTGGGCTTCAGCTCGGCCAACACCTGGCGTACGACGTGGGCGGACACGACACCCTCGGCGATATCCCGGTAAGCGGGCAGCTCCGTGGCCTGTGCGCTGACCGCGATGCCGTCGCGTCCTTGGGCCCGCGAGCGCTCAAGCAGCAAGTTACGAGCGACCCCATACAGCCAAGGCAACTCACGCCGACCGGGAACTTCGTTCCAGCGTCGCCAGGTGATCAGGTACACCTCGTTCGCCAGGTCTTCCGCGGCGTCTGGCCCGCAGCGGCGACCTAGATACCTGAGCACGTCCGGCCAGGTCTCTGCGTAGAGACGGCAAAACGCGTCGTGAGGTGTTTCCTCCGTTTGCATCACACCTTCTTATGACGCTGGCAGCCGATTCATTACAGGGCCGTGGAACTTCTCGGCGTTCCGTGCCCGAAGGGCGAACTCGGTCGGGAGGGGCTGAGAGGCACTACCGGGAGAGCCCTGAGGCGGCCAGGCCCGCAGAGTCCTGCGGGCCTGGCCACGTCAGGAGAGGGCCAGCATCCAAGGATGTCGGCACATCCGGACTGGAACTTACTTTTTTTCAGGACCTGTGATTTGAGCAGTGTGCTCGAGCCCAAGGTCTTCGTAGTTGAGCGTCAGCGTGGCGCCCGCAAGACGGCTCGTCTGCTCGGGCTCGATCTCGGCCTGGAACACCCAAGCATGGCTCTGGGTGCCTCCACCGCCACCACCGTAGAAGTCGGCGATTCGGAGTTGAGCGCCGTCGCTCACTACGATCTGCGGCCTCTTGGGCCGTGCTGCGGGCTCGCCTTCAACCATCAAGCCGATAAACATGTACTTCTTACTCGGGGTCAGCCACAGCCCGGTGTGAAAGACCGTGGTTCCATCGCTGGCCTGGCCGATGTTGGCTGGAGCCACCAGTTGTATCGGGTCTTCTCTGGAAGGCATCAGATCTCCTGAGTCGGCATGGTGGTCGAGGCGCGGACTATACACCTCAGAACGAGCAGGGGAGCGTGCGCTTGGGGGTGGTGTAGGTCTTCGTGGTGCCATCAATCTGAAGACTCCAGACCGCCTTATAGACCGTATTCACGCTCCCCTTGCAGAATCTGCTTTGGACGATCGCATAGGGTTCGGTGTCCACGCCGCCGTGCCCGCCGAAGGCGACCGATGAACCGTCCGACACTCGAATGATGTTGGCCTCGAAGCTGTACGGCTCTCCGTTGTTGCACTTGTACTTGATGAACGTATTCAGCCAGCGGCCGTCCTGCGCGAAATCGTACTGAAGATAGTCATCGATCACCTTGCAGCCGGTGAACGGCGGGGCTGCCGCCTGCGCCTGCAGAGGCAGGATCAGGCCACCGCCGAGTACTGCTCCTGCGCCGATCATCGCACCTAGACGTGTTACCCAGTGCTTGCGCTTCACTTTCGCCTCTTCCATCGTCGCTTGATTCCCGAACGCTCTTCTTGGCTGGACATCACGACTCAGCCGTCTTGACCTAAGAGGACGTCTGCCGACCTGCCAACTAGATTCAAGGTCGGCAGATGCACTTTGAGCGCGGCCCTAAGTCAGCACCTGACGTCGAGGTAGTCGGCCTTGTTGTCGTTCGCAGGCGTGACTGAGGAACTCTGACTCTGCGCTGGCTCTTTCCATAGCAGCACGAGAGAGCCGGAGGTTGTGAAGTTGCTGACGTGAACTTCTTTCGACTGCGTGTTTACCCATGATGAAGTTTTGTCGCGGAAGTTGTAGGTATCGAAGTCACGCCCGCCGCAATCGTGGAACTGGAGCCGCCGACCGTTCGTGTTCTCGTTGAAGTTGCTGAATTCGTAGACACACGACCAGTCCTTGAAGGTACCGGTGGGGCAGCCCCTCACGTCTGCCACAGCGTCGGGAGCGGCCACCTTGGACGAAGGCGGAGTGCCCGTGCGGCCGGGAATGCTGAAGGTCATGATGGTGTCGCCGCCGTCGTAGGCGACCTCGTTCTGGCTGATCTGCTTACCGCCGGAGGTGGCGGCGAGCTGCTCGTCGACCTGCGCCTGGAGCGATTTCGCCTGAGCCGCGGTTAACGCGAAGCGTGCGAACGGGCCTTCGACAGATCCCGCCGAGGGCTGCTCGCTCACAGGAGCGGCGCTGGCCTGGCCCGCGCCGACCAGGCAGAGGATCGCCGCGGCGGCTGCCAGCGAAGCTGTCTTGAGTATTCTCATTGTTCTCCGATCAAGGTGGACGGTCCCCGAGCAGAGACTTGGGAGTAAGCACCGACGCCAAACACATCGGTCCCCAAGTTGCAGCCGCAACGTAACTATCCGACTGCACTGAGTCAACGGCGGTGGGTAGGTGCCTACCGAGATTGCATGAACCTGCAACGCCCAACTCCGCAGACTGCTCCGCCTACCGGTCTCTTCTCGGCTCGCACGTGAACCGGCGCAGGATCGCCTCGGTGGAGGCGGTACCGGACTGGATCGCGGTGGCGTACTTGATCATTTGGTCGTTTGCTCACTGATCACATCCCACCGGACCGGCTAGGTCAGTACCGGCGCGAGCCGCGGGTAGGCGTCTTGTTCGCCGGCAGCTGGCCGGTACAGCTTCACGTGGTTGATCCGCTTGATCTGCGCCACGCCGGACAATGAACCTCAACAGCAAGGCAATGCCGAGCTTCTAGCTTTGCCCTTACCGAACACCAGAATCTGCTCTCTTCGTCCAGCAGGGTCCACTGCTCGACCAAATCCTCCAGCTCGACCGACCGATCCACGGTCGGCATACTCCCGCGACCGAAGGTCAGCGCCACCTACCGGGCACACTCGTAAGTGTGACGGCTGATGACAGCTCCCTTACCGATACCCTTGCTCGGGTTAGATCGAACACACGGGTCCAAGCCCCGCAACATCTGCCCTAGACCCGTGGGTTCCGGTTGAGAAACGTTCAGTTAGCGTGAACTTGCGGGAGCTGTGACGACCTGGTTCCGGCCGGCGTTCTTGGCGGCGTAGGTTGCGGCGTCCGCTGCCAGCAGTAGCTCGTCGAGGGTGCTGCCCGCGGCGGGGTAGCTGGCGGCGCCGATCGAGCAGGTGAGACCTTCGACGGTGGTGTGGCCGCGAGCCGTGGTGACAGCGGCGGTGATTCTGGAGATCCGTCGGCGGATCCGCTCCGCCGCCTGGCTGGTCTCCTCGGCGCTGGTGTTCGGCAGCAGGATCGCGAACTCCTCACCGCCGAGCCGGCCGACCAGATCGTCGGTCCGGACGTCGTCCTTCAGCTCGTTCGCCACGACCTTCAGCACCTGGTCTCCGGCCAGGTGCCCGTAGGTGTCGTTGACGAGCTTGAAGTGGTCGAGGTCCAGGTAGAGCACGCCGAGCGAGGTCTCACCGTTCTGTGCCCGCTCGAGTTCCTTGCCGGCCAGCTCGTGCCAGAAGACGGCGTTCGCGAGCCCGGTCTGCGAGTCGGTCCGCGCGGCGAACTGGAACTGCCCGACGAGCAGCGCCCGATGCAGCCCGAGCACGGTGATGAGCAGCACGACAGTCAGCCACGGCTGCTCCATCAGCAAGGCCCCGTTGGCGACCCCGAGCCCGAGAGCACCGAACACCACCAGATGATCCGACGACCGCCCAAGCACCTTGCGGGCATTGGTTTCTGGGCTGGACAACAGGATCGCGCCGACCACCAGCGCGTAGTTGACGAACCAGAAGGCCACGGCGGCGACGATCACCGCGACCAGCCCGATGAACCCGCCCACATAGCCGGGATGGGCGGTCGGATTGACGGCGGCCAGGCTCACCGATGCCGCGGCCGCGCCGACGACCACGCTGGCAGCCGAGAAGATCGCGCGATGGGGCGCGGTGCGCCGCAGCCGGATTCCCGAGTGCAGGAAGCTCAACGCCGTGATCCCGATCGCGAGCAACGGTGGCAGCACCAGCACGGCCGCGAAGATCCACATCGACTTCAGATTCGCGTAGGTGGCGCCTTCCGCGGCGGTCCAGCGGAGCCGTTCGATCTCTCGTCCGGCCTCGGTCTGGATCGCCGAGCCGACGGCGAGCACACCGAACCGGATCCAGTCGTCGCCGCTGATCGAGAGGTCGCGGAACGATGCGGCCAGGACGACGAACGCGAGTGCGTCGATGGCGAGCACATAGAAGAGAACAGGCTTGGGTGCGGACCACAGCGCCCAGCGGGCCGGCGCCCATGAAGAAGCGGTGTCAGTCTCGCGCCTACGCCTGCGCTTTGGTCTCCAGTACCTGATACTCGACATAACAGTTCCCCCAGCCCCACTGGTCCTCGTGTAACAGAGTAAACGCGAAGTAACCCATTGTCATGGCCGGAGGGGCCAACGGTAGGCGGACCGTTAGTCCAGGAGGAGGTGGGTTCAGATGCGCGTACACGAATGGCCGTAAACCCAGGGACGAGCCGTCGTGATCGGGCATCCGGTCAGCCAGGCTGTTCGGCCCGCCGGTAGCCGCCCGCGGCGCCGACCGCGAAGACGACACCCAGAAGACCAGCACCGGCCACGACCAAGGCCGGACGGACGCTGTCGGCGGCGACGCCGGCGGCGAGGATTCCCAACCCCTGAGAAACCGTGAGCGCAGTGCGGGCCAGGCCGATCACCTGACCGCGCTGCGCGTCAGGAACATCCTTCACGAACGTGGTCTGGGCGGTGATCAGGTACGACGAGCAGGCGCCGGACAGCATCCACAGGGCCACGGTCACCCAGAGGCCGGGTGAGACGACGCACCCGATCAGCGGGGCAGAGGCACCGACCGCGAGCGGCCCCATCAAGGCGAGTCGCCGCGATGGGGCCAGTCGCCCGAAACCCCACACGCCGATGACGTACCCGGCGGGGTTCGCCGCGAAGAGCACGCCGACCGCGACTGGGCCGCCGCCGAGCGTCGCGGCGTACGGGGTCGCCAGGCCCTCGACCGAGATGTAGAAGCCGGGCAGGCAGATCAGCGCGGTCAGGTACCGCAGCCTCCGGTTCTGCCAGACGAGCCGGGCTCCCGCGGACAACGAGCCCCACCAGCTCGGTTTGGCGGTCGGCTCGGTACCGGCCGGGGCCGGCCGTTCCTTGATGCCGAACCGCAGGACCACCGCCGAGACGGCGAAGGAGATCGCGTTGATGGTCAGTGCCTGGCTCGCGCCGAGCCCGGCGACGATCGTGCCGCCGGCGACGAAGCCGGCGAGCTGGGCGAGCTGCAGGGTGATCGCCGAGACGCCCATCGCGGCCGGATAGCTGTCGCCGGTCATGATGGTGGCCATCGAGGCGATCCGGGCCGACTGGAACGGTGCCGCGAGCAACTGTACGGCGACCAGCAGCACGCACAGAATCACCAGCGGAGTGCCGGGGATCGCCATCAGCCCGACCAGGCCGGCCCGCGCGACGTCGCAGCCGACCATCACCGTACGCCGCGGGTACCGGTCGGCGAGCCCGGACAGCAGCGGACCGCCCGCGATGTCGGGCAGCAGCGTGAGCGCATAGGTTAGCGCGGACAGCCCGGCCGATCCGGTCCGGTCGAACACCAGTACCGCGAGCGCGACCCGGGCCAGCTGGTCCCCGATCACCGAGCCCAGCAGCGCTCCCCACAACCACCGGAACTCCGCTACCGCGAAGACGTCGCGGTAGGTCGCCGGCCGGTCGGCGGGATCGGTGGTGCTGGGTTCATGGGGGCGGGCCATGCTGGCCAAGTTACCCAGGGTCGAGGGGCGTCGGCGGCCGGTAGCGGTGAGCCGTTATCCGTTCGAAGCCAGCGGGCGGTGAAACGTTGTCGTCCTCCTCAGCGATACACCGGGCAGGGGAGAACTGGGGACTCATGGGAGAAGACGAAATGGCGCTGCGAGCGGGGGCTGAGGCTGCGGAGCTGGAGCTTGCGCGGCGGCTGCGTGCGTTGTGGGCGATCGTCACGGTGCCGGTGCCGTTCGCGACCGAGCAAGGCGACGAGGAGTTGCTCAATCGCTTGAGCAGCTGTAGCCCGAGGCCACGCCGAATCCGTCGGCGCTGCCGGTACCGGAAGAGAATCTGAGCAGCTTTGCCTTGGGGGCGCAGGGGTCAGCTTTGGGCCGTGGAGCCAGTCCGCCAGCGGGCTCGCCGGTACCGGAGGTCTGGCCCTTCGCCTTGTGGTCACGGTGGTTTCGTGGACTAAATGTCGGTGGCGGCGGTTAGGGTCGGGGGGTGAGTGATGGGTTGTTCGAGTTGCCAGGCGTGCCTGCTTCCAGTCGTGGGGGTGGGAGTCTGGCCGACGCCGATCACACCTCGGCGCCACTGGCGGTCCGGATGCGGCCGCGCGGTCTGGACGAGCTGGTCGGCCAGCAGCATCTGCTGAGTCCGGGCTCGCCGCTGCGGCGGTTGGTCGAGGGTGACCAGCCGATGTCGTTGCTGTTGTGGGGGCCGCCCGGGACCGGGAAGACCACCATCGCGGCGGTGGTGTCGCACGCCACCAACCGGAAGTTCGTGGAGCTGTCGGCGGTCACCGCAGGGGTGAAGGAGGTCCGTCAGGTGATCGACGCCGCCCGGCGCGACCTGACCCGGGCCGACACCGTCGAGACCGTGCTGTTCATCGACGAGGTGCACCGCTTCACGAAGGCCCAGCAGGACGCGCTGCTCCCGGGAGTCGAGAACCGCTGGGTCACGCTGGTCGCGGCGACCACCGAGAATCCGTTCTTCTCGGTCATCTCGCCGTTGCTGTCCCGCTCCTTGCTGCTCACCCTCGAGTCGCTCACCGACGACGACATCGCCGTACTGCTCCAGCGCGCCCTCGTCGACGAGCGCGGGCTGAACGGTGAGTTCGAGCTGGCCGACGACGCCAAGGATCACCTGCTCCGGATGGCCGGTGGCGACGCCCGTCGGGCCCTCACGTATCTGGAGGCAGCTGCCGGAGGCGCCAAGGCAAGAGCTGCCGAGGGCAACGAGCCGGGCGAGGGCGCGGTGCTCATCGACCTCAAGACGCTGGAGACCGCGGTCGACCGGGCCGCCGTCCGGTACGACCGGGCCGGCGACCAGCACTACGACGTCGCCTCCGCGCTGATCAAATCGATCCGCGGCTCCGACGTCGACGCCGCGATGCACTACCTGGCCCGGATGATCGAGGCCGGCGAGGATCCCCGGTTCATCGCCCGCCGACTGGTCATCTCGGCCAGCGAGGACATCGGGATGGGCGACCCGACCGCGCTCGGCGTCGCCGTCGCCGCGGCCGAGGCGGTTCAGCTGATCGGGATGCCGGAGGCAAGAATCAATCTGGCCCAGGCGGTCGTGGCGCTGGCCCTCGCGCCGAAATCCAATGCGGTCATCCTGGCCATCGACGCCGCGATCGCCGACGTGAAAGCGGGCAAGGTCGGGCCGGTCCCGGCGCATCTGCGCGACGCGCACTACGCCGGCGCCAAGAAGATCGGCCACGGCTCGACGTACCAGTACTCCCACAACGATCCGCGCGGCGTGGTCGGCCAGC
The DNA here is from genome assembly GCF_040681515.1 of Kribbella sp. NPDC051718. Lineage (NCBI taxonomy): Bacteria > Bacillati > Actinomycetota > Actinomycetes > Propionibacteriales > Kribbellaceae > Kribbella > Kribbella sp. NPDC051718. The sequence continues at coordinate 269,974 of NZ_JBFAYZ010000009.1, forward strand.
AGTACGCGCCGGACGTGGTCGACAAGGTGGACTACTACCAGCCGACCCGGCGCGGTGGCGAGGCGGCCTACGCCGAGGCGCTGGCCAAGATCCGGGAGATCCTCCGGAAACGCTGAAACACACCCGGTAATCACACTCGAATAACCGGGTCATTTATGTCGAATAAACCGGCGTAGTTATCGGCGCCCGAACAATTGCCCAGGCCCGATCGGCAACGAGACGCTTCGGTGTCGAATACTTCACCACCGGAACCGCTCCGGACGGCTCCGTCCGCGACCTCTGGCAGGTAAAGGAGTTCCGGCCGAAGTCCCGGTGAACAGTCAGAAACTGCCCAGAAGTCGAGCCATCCAGCCCTTGCGGCTGCCCGTTGGACTGTGATTCTCTGGAGTCGTCCGCTTACCCAACGAGTTTGCGACACGCGAGCCGATGAAGGCCTGTACGTGGTCTGAAAGTCGGCCTATTGTTTCGTTGTCGGTTCAATCGACATTTGCTGGCCGGGGGGTCGGTCAGGGGGTCAGCGGGGGCTGAGAGTCACCGCTGGTTGCAGGGTCAGGGGTGGTCTCATTATGGGGGTTTTCCGGCAATGGCAATGACGAACGTTACTGGCCTGCGCGTAGGCGTGGTCGGCTGTGGCTACTGGGGCTCCAAGCACATCCGGGTGCTGCACTCACTCGAGTCGGTCGGCACCATCGCGGTGATCGACCCGAACCCGGATCGCGCGCTCCAGCTGTCCCGCAACTACCCGGCGCTCGAGGCGTACAAGGATCTGGACGAGGCGATTCCGCACCTGGACGCCGTCATCATCGCCACACCGCCGAGCACGCACAAACCGCTGGCGCTGAAGGCGATCGCGGCCGGCGTGCACGTGATGGTGGAGAAGCCGCTGGCGACCACCGCGGCCGACGCCCGCGAGATGATCGCGGCCGCCGAGGCGGCGGGCGTGGTGCTGATGGTCGGCCACACCTTCGAGTACCACTCCGCGGTCTGGCAGCTGCGCGAGATGGTGCAGAAGAAGGAGCTCGGCGAGCTGTACTACCTGGACACCGCGCGGCTGAACCTCGGTCTCTACCAGCACGACTGCAACGTGCTGTTCGACCTGGCGCCGCACGACGTGTCGATCCTCAACTACGTGCTCGGCGCGACTCCGGTCAGCGTCCAGTGCTGGTCGTCGCACCACGCGAACGCCAAGCTCGAGGACGTCGGCTACCTGCGGCTGCACTACAAGGACCCGGACGTGACGGCCAACGTGCACGTCAGCTGGCTGGACCCGTGCAAGGTCCGCCGGGTCACCATGGTCGGCAGCCAGAAGATGGTCATCTTCAACGACCTCGCGTCGGAGGAGCGGATCAAGGTCCACGACAAGGGCGTGTCCCAGGGACCGCAGCTCGGGGACGACCTGACCCAGCCGCCGATGTCCTACCGGTACGGCGACGTGGTGTCTCCTCACCTGGTGATGAACGAGCCGCTGATGGTCGAGGACGAGCACTTCGTCGACTGCATCCTGACCGGGCTGACGCCGCTGACCAGCGGCGCCAACGGGCTGGCCGTGGTCGAGGTGCTGGAAGCCGCGCAGCTGTCGGCGACCGAGGGCCGCGAGGTGCTGATCGAGGAGCTCAGCGGCAGCGGGCCGGCGAAGGTCGTGCTGGACAAGGAGAACGGCCTCATCCACCAGAGCGGCGTCCTGCACCAGAACGGTTCCGCCCCGGTCGGTGACCTGCGGTGAGCACCGGTACCCCGACCGGCCGGCCGACGCCGGTGCGGTCTTCCGAACCTGTGCCCTTCCTGGACATCTCGGGCGCCACCGGCGACGTGGCCGAGGAGGTGCGCGCGGGCTGGGACGAGCTGCTGCGCAACGGCCAGTACGTCGGCGGTAAGGCGGTCGCGGCGTTCGAGAAGGAGTGGGCCGAGTACTGCGGTACCGACTTCGCGGTCGGTGTTGCCAACGGCACCGATGCCCTCCACCTGGCGATCCGTGCCCTCGGCATCGGTCCCGGCGACGAGGTGATCGTGCCCGCGAACACCTTCGTGGCAACGGCGGAGGCGGTCGTCCTGGCCGGCGCCGTACCGCGGTTCGCGGATGTCGACGACGGCACCCTGCTGCTCACGCCCGAGACGATCAAGGCCGCCGTCACGCCCGCCACCAAGGCGGTCGCGGTGGTCCACCTCTACGGCCAGCTGCCCGACATGACCGCGATCACGCAGATCTGCGACGAGCTCGGGCTGATCCTGATCGAGGACGCCGCGCAGGCCCAGGGCGCGACCTGGAACGGCCGCAAGGCCGGCTCGTTCGGCAAGGTCGGCTGCTTCAGCTTCTACCCGGGCAAGAACCTCGGCGCCTTCGGCGACGCGGGCGCGGTGGTCACCTCGGATGCCGAGTTGACCCAGTTGATGCTGTCCATCCGCGACCACGGCCGGATGCAGAGCGAGGGTGGGCACTACTCGCACGGCGTACTGGGCATGAACAGCCGCCTCGACGGCGTACAGGCTGTCGTACTGTCGGCGAAGCTGCGGCACCTCGACGAGTGGAACCGGCAGCGGCGCGCGCTGATGGCGACGTACCGGGAGTTGATCGATCCGGCGCGGGCGAAGCTGGTCGAGCAGCTCGAGGACGGCGAGGGTGTGCACCACCTGGCCGTCGTCCAGGTCGACCAGCGCGACCGGGTCCGTGAACTCCTGCAGGAGCGGGGGATCGGGACGGGCATCCACTATCCCGTTCCCTGCCACGTGATGGGCCCCTACGAGCAGTATGCCGACGGGCCGTTGCCGGTCGCCGAGGCGGCCGCCGCGCGCCAACTGTCGTTGCCGATGTTCCCGCATCTGTCCCAGGACGACGCGCGCCGGGTCGCCGAGGGACTGAACGAAGTACTGGCGGAGCTGGACCGATGACCAGCCACCCACCGATCAACGCCGATCCGGGAGTCGAGATCGGCTACCCGGCGGCGCGGGTGGCCGGCGCCGAGCTGACCATCGGCCGGGACGCCAGACTGCGCAGTGGCACGATCCTGTACGCCGGATCGCGGATCGGCGACCGGTTCGAGACCGGTCACCACGTGGTGGTCCGGGAACAGTGCGAGATCGCCGACGACGTGTCGGTCTGGAGCAACTCGGTGATCGACTACGGCTGCAAGATCGGCGCCGGGGTCAAGATCCACACCAACTGCTACGTCGCGCAGTACACCGAGATCGGCCCGGGCGCGTTCCTCGCACCCGGTGTGACGATCGCGAACGACCTGTATCCGGGCAGCGCGGAGTCGGCCGAGGTGATGTCCGGTCCGTCGATCGGGGCCGGCGCCCAGCTCGGCGTCAACGTCACCGTGCTGCCGTTCGTCCGGATCGGGGCCAACTGCCTGGTCGGAGCGGGCTCGGTCGTCACCCGCGACCTGCCCGCCGGGACCGTCGCCTTCGGAAATCCGGCCCGCGTCCGAGGTCTGGTCGGCGAGCTGGAAGACATCAGCGCCCGGATCCAGCCGGAAGACGGGTCCGCTTCCCGCTACCGATTCTCCAACGGTTCGGCCGAGGAGAAGACGGGGCTTGGCGTCAGTGTCACGATGGAGGTAGCGGGATGAGTCTCCTCCGCGGTAGCCGGGCAACCCCCGTAACCCGGCCTATTCCCGTCCGCGGAGTGAGCCGCATCATTCCGGTGGGGCTGGTGAAAAGGTCGCTTGACCTGATCCTTGCTTTCACCGGGATGGTGCTGGCTATGCCCATCCTGCTCGGCATCTACCTGTGGATCCGGTGGACCAGCCCGGGCTCAGGTCTGTTCCGTCAGGTGCGGCTCGGTGCGGACCAGCGCGAGTTCGTGATGTACAAGTTCCGCACCATGCGTACCGACGCGGATCCCAAGGTCCACCAGGAGTACGTCCGCGCGATGGCGGCGGGTGAGGTCGAGAAGGTCGACGGCCTCTACAAGCTGCACCAGGACCCGCGGATCACCAGGCCGGGCAAGTTCCTCCGCAAGACCAGCCTCGACGAGCTGCCGCAGCTGCTGAACGTGCTGCGCGGCGAGATGTCGCTGGTCGGCCCGCGGCCGGTACTGCCCTTCGAGGCCGAGCTGTTCCCGGAGTGGGCTCTCGACCGGTTCAAGGTGAAGCCCGGGCTGACCGGGTTGTGGCAGGTCAACGGCCGCAACCAGCTGACCATGGACGAGGGCCTGCGCTGGGACCTCGAGTACGTCTCCACCCGGAGCGTCCGGCTGGACCTGCGGATCATCTTCAAGACCATTCCGGCCTTGCTCGGGGGAGCGCGTTGACAACAGCCGATCAGAGCGAGCAGGTCACGTCGCCGGAGCCGACGGCCGGTTCTGGCGACGAACTGCGCGAGGACCTGACCAGTGCGTCCGGTACCGCGCGGGACTCGGTCACCGTCGGTGCCTGGACGGCTCTGAGCCGTGGTACCGGTGTCATCCGGGTGGTGGTCATCGGTGCCGTCCTCGGTCCGACGTTCCTCGGTAACACCTACCAGCTGACCAACTCGCTGCCGAACCTCATCTACTACGGCTTCCTGGCCGGCTCGCTGTTCGTATCGCTCCTGGTGCCCGCACTGGTCCAGCACATCGACAATCACCGTCCCAAGGACAGCGCCCGCGTCGCTGGCGGCTTCCTCGGGATCGCCATGGTCCTGCTGGGACTACTCGCGCCGATCGCTGTGCTGCTGCTCCCTGAGCTCCTACGCATCACCTCACTCGGTGGCGTCGGGCTCAGCGAGGTAACGCGGGACAGCGGCCAGATCGGGGTCACCCGCCTCCTGATCCTGCTGACCATCCCGCAGGTCTTCCTGTACGCCGTAGTCGGCTCCGCCACCGCCGTCATGTACGCGCACCGCCGCTTCGCCCTGGCCGCCGCGGCTCCACTGGTGGAGAACCTCGGCATCATCCTCGTACTGATCCTCGTCGGCATGATCTACGGCACCGGCAAGGAGCTGGGTGCACAGTCGACCGGTGAAGTCCTCCTGCTCGGCCTCGGCTCGACAGGCGCCGTCGCGGCCCATGCGGCCATCCAGTGGTGGGGTGCTCGCCGGGCTGGTGTGCTCCTACGTCCACGGGCCGGCTGGCGTGACCCGGAAGTACTCGTGACGATCCGCAAGGCGTTGCGCTCGGTCAGCCAGGCGGGGTTGCTCGCAGTACAGCTCCTGGCATTGCTACTGGTCTCGAACCGGGTCGCAGGCGGTACTGTCGCAATACAGATGGCACTGAACTTCTACTATCTGCCGATCGCGCTTGCTGCCACCCCGGTCGCCCTGGCGCTCCTGCCGAGGCTGTCGCGGCTGCACCAGAGCGACTCGACAGGTGAATTCACCAGCACGTTCATCGAGGGGTTGGGGCTGGCCTTGTTCATGGCGATCCCTGCGGCGGTCGGCTTCGTAGTACTGGCCGACCCGATCGCGCACACCATCGCGGCGGGCCAGATGGCCTCGCCCGAGGGTCTGCGGATGATCGCCCTGGGGCTCGCCGCGCTGGCGCTCGGGTTGGTGGGGGAGACCACCTTCTACGTGACCACGCAGGCTTCCTACGCCCGCGGTGACACCCGGACGCCACTGGTGTCCATGGGCATCCAGGCGGTCTTCTGCCTCACTCTCTGTGCGTTGGCTGCCTTCGCTCCGGCCAGGCTGTTGGTACCGGCGATCGGTGGCGCTTACGCGATCGGAGCGGTCATCGGCGGCGCTCACCTGTTCCTGCGGATGAGCCGGGGCTGGCAGCGGCGGGAGCTGTGGGGTTCGCTGGTCCGGATCACCTTCGGCTCGATCGTGATGGCCATCCCGGCGTACTTCAGCGCGCAGCTGATCAGCTCGCAGCTCGGCGGCCGGCCCGGACAGGCTCTCGCACTGGTCGTCGGAGCCGCGGTCGGCGTGATCGTGTATGCCCTCATCCAGCTCCTGTTGCGCTCGCCGGAATTCGCCTGGCTGACCTCAGGACTACGGAATCGTGGCAAGACGACGGTGGTGGAGACCGGATGACGGTCGCCGCTCCGAGTGTGCTGTTGGGGTCCGGTCAGGCGACTGACCGGGCCCGTCGGCTGCGTCTGGACCTCGTCGGGCTGGTGGCGGCAGGTGTCTGCCTCCCAGTCCTGCTGGGCGCGCTGGTGGCCGTCTCGGCGATGGCAGCACTCGCAGTGGCAGCAGTGATCGGCCTGTCCATCGTGATCTGGCGCAAGCCCGCAGTAGCGGCGTACCTGATCATCTTCCTGACTCCATTGGTCGCCGGCATCGACCGCGGCCGCATCGTGCCGGTGCTGCGCCCCAACGAGGCACTGGCCGTCTTCTTCGCCGGCCTGCTGACCCTGAGGTTCTTCGTCCGGTACCGCCCCGGTACTGCGCTGCGCCTGCGAGTAGGCCGCATCGAGGCCTCCCTGATCGCGATCGCCATCACCACGTCGATCACCCCGCTGGCCTGGATGTTCCTGCAGGGCAAGGAGATCACCGGCGACGACATCACCTACGCACTGGTGCTGTGGAAGTTCCTCGGCGTGTACGCGATCGTCCGGGGGACCGTCCACACCCAGCGGCAGGTCTGGTTCTGTCTCTGGGCGTCGGTGTCGTCGGCGGTGATCCTCGGCGGGCTCGCCATCCTGCAGACGCTCGACGTGCTCGGGGTCCGCGCGCTGCTGATGACGTACTGGGTGCCGTTCGGGTTCGAGGCGCAGCTGGAGATCCCGCGCGGCAGCTCGACGCTCTCGTTGCCGGCGGCAACTGCCGACGTCCTGATCTTCAACCTGGCGATCGCGGTGGCGATGCTGTGGAAGAACCGCCGTCAGACCGCCCTGCTGGTGATCGCCTGCCTGGTCTTCGTGATCGGCACCTTCGCCGCCGGTGAGTTCTCCAGCGTGCTCGGCCTGGTGGTCGCGGTGATCTGCATCGCGTTCGCGCTCCGCCGGCTCGACCTGCTCAAGTACGCGCCGGTCGGCCTGTCGGTCGCGGTGATCGCGGCCTGGCCCGCGGTGACGCACCGGCTGGAGGGGTTCCAGTCCGCGCAGGGTCTGCCGAACAGCTGGATCGTGCGCTGGTACAACCTGCAGACCTACTTCTGGCCGGATCTGTTCCACGGCTCGAACGTGCTCTTCGGCGTCCGGCCGTCGGCCCGGGTCGTGGTGCTGACCCAGGGCACCGGTTACGTCTGGATCGAGAGCGGTTACACCTGGTTGCTGTGGGGTGGCGGGATCCCCCTGTTCGCGGCCTACGTGTGGTTCTGCCGGGTCGCCATCAAGGACCTGTGGGCGCGCTGCCGGGGCCTGACGGACTGGAGCGCGGTGGCGGCGGTGGGAGCGTTCACCGCGGTCGTGGTGATCATCGTCTTGATGAACTTCGACCCGCACCTGACCTACCGAGGTACCGCGGACCTGCTGTTCGCGCTGCTGGCTCTGGCGGCGGTCGGCAAGGATCCGCCGGATACAGCTCAGGCACAAGAAGTGGAAGATACTGTCGAAAAGCCGCAACGGGGAGCGATGATGAGATCAGCAGACACACTCACGGGAGTGGACAGATGAGCGGATCGACCCATCGCACCGCGAAGTCACGCGGGATCGTCCGCAGCTACCTGTGGGTGATCATCCTGATCACGTTGCTCACCACCGCCGCAGCAGGCGCCACGGTGATGTCCAGGCCGAAGATGTACGTCGGTGCCGCCCAGGTCGTCGTCTACCCGGATGCAGCCCGTGGTGGCGGCACAGTGGCACCCGACATGGGCACCGAGCGTGAGGTGGCGAATTCCGGTCTCGTCTCGGCCGCGGCGGCCAAGGCGATGGGGATCGGCGTCACCGAGGCCACCAAGGCACTCTCGGTCTCCGTGCCGGTCGACGCTCAGGTGCTGCAGTTCAAGTACTCGTCGGAGAACCGCTCGCGGGCACTGGCCGGTGCAGCCGCGTTCACCGACGCCTATGTCGACTACCGCAACAAGGGCCGGTCGGCGAAGCTCGCCGAGGTCATCTCGCCGGCCACCGTGCCGACCGAGCCGGAGGCGGCGAACATGCCGCTGATCATCGGTCTGGGCCTGGTTCTCGGCCTGATGCTGGGCATCGGTTTCGCCTTCGTCTGGGACCGTGTCCGCGGCCGGCTCAGAGGCGCGGCGGACGTCACGCGGCAGACCGGGCTGGACGTGCTCGCCCAGATCCCGGTCGTCAAGCAGCACTTCCCGCTGGCTCCACAGGTCGGGCCGTCGACCCCGGAACGCGAGGTCTTCGGCTATCTGGCAGCGCATCTGACCACGCTGACGACGCGTGGCAAGGGCGCTTCGCTGCTGATCACCAGCCCGTCGCCGGGCGCCGGCAAGACCACCGTGGCCGCGCAGCTGGCGATCGCGATGGCGGCCACCGGCAAGGAGGTCGTGCTGATCGGCGGCGACCTGCGGCACCCGGATCTGCACCTGCTCTTCGGGCTCCCGCTGACGCCTGGGCTGACCGACGTACTGGCTGATTCGGGCAAGCTCGAGCGGTCCGTGCAGTCGACCGAGTTCGTGAACCTGCGAGTGCTGCCTGGTGGGACACCGCGGGTCGGCGCGTGGTTCAACGTCGAGGACCTCGAGTTGTTGCTGCAGGCCCTTTCGAAGCACTCGTTCGTGATCGTCGACGCGCCGACCGCGATCGGTGCGACCGAGTCGGCCGTGCTGGCCGGCCGGACCGACTTCACGCTGCTCGTCGTCGACGGCCAGCGGGGCTCCCGCGCACTGGCCGCCGAGGCCGTCTCCGCCCTCACCGGCGTCGGTGGCAATCTCATCGGCTGCGTGACGAACGCCCCGCGCTCGCGGCGGTTCAAGCGCAAGACGGTGCCCGCGTCCTTCGAGCCGCACAGCGGCCGGGGGAGCGCGCGTGGCGACGGTCACCCGGTAGGCGACGGTCCGGTCGCCAAGTCGGAACATGTCGGGCACTGATCGGATGCGTCTGGAGGGCCGGTTCCAGCGGCGCGCAGTACGGGGAATCATCGCCGCGGTGACGCTGGCCGGCGTGTATTTCGCACTACCTGGGCTACACAGTGCGGGCGACGATCCACCGGCGGCGGATGGCTACTGGCAGACGCTGCCCGCGGGATCGTTCGCCCAGCTGCCCACCGAGGCCGAGTGCGCCAACCGCGTGCATCGGTCGGAGTGGGAGCCCCGCCCGGGCAACAGCAAGCCCAACCAGACGATGCCGGCCGTGGAGCAGGTGCACACCTCACTGGCCGTCCGGCCGCGGGCGACTCCCGCAGAGGCGTACGACACCCGCTGGGACAGCCTCGGACTAGCCCGGGTCACCGGCCACCACACCGGTACTACGGACGAGAACATCCAATGGGCTGCCTGCAAATGGGGGCTAGCCGACAACCTGGTGCGCGCAGTGGCCGTGACCGAGTCCACCTGGTACCAGAAGGACCTGTACCCCTCCGGCGCCTGCGTCGAGAAGCGTGGCTGCGGTGACCTGTTCCCCAAGCCGTCAGCGGCCTCAGGGGAGTACTGCAACGAGATCAAGCTCGCCGGCTACGACTACCAGCGTGACTACGGGCAGAACCTGTGCCCGAAGACGTTCTCGATCATCGGCGTGATGTCGTGGCAGGACCCGGCCTGGGGCGAGATGGCCGGCAACCAGAACGGGACCTTTCCCTTCAATCGCGACTCGACGGCCTTCGCGCTCGACTACTACGGCGCCTACATCCGTGGCTGCCTCGAGGGCTGGGCCTGGTGGCTGACCGGCAAGGACAACCCGGTCGACCCGGACAAGCGGCTGGACGGTTGTGTCGGCGCCTGGTTCGCGGGCGCCTGGCACACCAAGCCTGCTGACGACTACACCGCACTGGTGTACAAGACGATGAAGGAGAGGCCCTGGCTGAACAGGACCTGGGCCTCACCGTCAGGCGTCTGCTCCTGGCTCCGCCGCTGCGGTAGCAACAACTGACGGCTCCCAGCCGATCGCCTTCAGATAGATCGGCGTCTGCCGCTCCCAGGACAGCTTCTCCGTGATCAGCTGCCGCCCGGTGTCGCCGAGCTGCTTGCGGGTGGTCGGGTCGTCCAGCAGTTCGACCACCTTCGCGGCGAGCGCCGGGATGTCGCCGGCCGGAGTGAAGACGCCCGCGCCGTCTGCGAGCAGCTTGCTCTCCTGCAGGTCGAAGCAGACGACCGGCAGGCCCTGAGCCATGTACTCCATCACCTTCACCGGCGAGACCTCCACCTGCAGGCTGCAGTCGATCCCGAGGTCCGCGGTGGCCAGATAGCTGAACAGGTCCTTCTCGGGAATCCAGCCAGGGAAGGTGATCCAGCGTTCCAGTCCACGGTCCCGGACCGACTGCTGCAGCTCTTCGACGCACTCGCCGTCGCCGAGGAGGACGAAGCCGACGTCCTCCCGGCCGAGTTGGCGGATCACGTGCTCGGCCACGTCGATCGTCAGGTCCACCCGGTCCTGGCGGCCCATCTTGCCGGCCCAGGCGACCAGGTAGCGGTGTTCGCCGTGCAGGCTCGGCTCGGGTACGGCCAGCGCAGTACGGGCCAGTACAGGGCCGTTGTAGACAAGGGAGATCGCGTCCGGCTTGGCTCCGGCTTCCACCATGCGGTTCTTCAGGTAGGAGTTCACCGTGAGGCTGTGGTGGGCAACCCGCTGGGTACGCCGCTCGAGCCAGTGCATCGCCTTGAGCATCAGCTTCGGCGGTTCGTCGTACCGGCTGCCGAGGAGTTCTGGCATCAGGTCGCGCTGGTCGACCAGGATGCGGGTGCCGGCCCAGCGCAGCACCCAGGCCAGCGGGAAGTAGATGTCCGGCGGCTGGCAGATCTGGAGTACGTCGATCCGCCCGCGCAACCGGAGCTTGGCCAGGTACCAGCTGGCCCAGGCGAAGGACTGCAGGTACTCACCGACATACCCGACCGGCCCGGACGGCTGCTTGGGCGCCGGGTACTCGAAGATCGTCAGGTTCGGTATGTCGCGGTAGCGGGCGTTGTCGTCGTCCCGCATGGTGATGACCGACAGCTGGACCCCGGCCTCGATCAGGTTGTCGACCTGCTTGCGCAGCCGGGTGTCGACGCCCAGTGCGACGTTCTCGACGATCACTGCGACGTGCAACGGCTTCGGCATGCTGCTAGGCCTCCTTTGAGACGGCAGAGTCTGCGAGCTGGGCGTGCTGAACCCTGCCACGGCCCTCGGCGGGCCCGGTCAGGGTCCACCCGTCAGGACTCTGGCGGAGCTCACTGGACGCGCGGTCGCGCCACCAGGACGCCACATCTCGCGGTAGTGCCTTCCATGCCGTCTCGTCGCTCTGGAACTCGTCCAGGAGCTGCTGCCAGCCCTTGGCCAGCCGCGGGTCCTCGGCGTAGTCCGGGTGCGCCAGCACCAGCACCATGCCGCGCCGCTCCCGGATGTCGCGGGCCTTGCCGACCCACAGCTCGCCGTCGTCGTGCTGCAGGATCTCGAACAGGGTGTGGTCCTGGGGCAGCGTGATCGGCAGCTCGACCTGGCCCTCGTTGAAGAACGGCAGGTACGTGCAGCAACCACCCGGCTGCGGCTCGTAGGGGTCCGAGTCCGTGTACGACGAGTCGTAGTCGAAGCCCATCGTCGGCATCAGCTCCCACGACCGCTGGGTCGCGGGGGAGCGGAAGCCGACCGCACCCCAGTGGTCCGCGTGCTTGCGCACGGCCGGCAACCGCTGGCCCAGCATGCGCTTGGACGCCACATCCCGCCCGTCGTGCCGCAGACCGTGTACGCCGACCTCGCACCCGTCGGCCTTGACCTTGGCGACTACCTCGTCGGGCACCTCGTACCGCTCGGCCACGAAGTTCCACGAGGAGACGTAGCCGCGGTCGCGCTCGGGCGCCCGCAGCAGCTCCATCTCGTCGCGACCGAAACCGGTCTCGACGTCGTGCGTGAGCACCATCGCCCAGGAGCGGCCGTCCGGCCACAGGTCGATCCACGGCACCGGTGCACCGGCCAGTCGCGTGGTCAGGTCGAACAGCCAGTCGTAGAACGAGTGCAGGCTGGGCTCGAGCGGCCAGGACGGGAAGGACGGCGCGTTCTGGCGCTTGGCGAGCGTCCGGCGCATCTTGAGCTGCAGCGGCCGCGGGAGTAGCGGGCGGACTACGTAGTAGCCCTTGACCATTCCCTTGCGCACAAGGCGCTTCACGTTGGCGCTGCCGACCGTCTTGTAGCGCTCGGACCACAGGAAGCTCATCGACTCGCCCGGGTCGAGCGGCAGGAACACGTTGCCCTGCTGGTCCTCCCAGACGGCTGCTACCTCGGTGCCGTGGCCATCGAGGATCGGCTCCAGCTTGTGCCAGGTCTCGTCGACCGGCGACAGCGCAGTACCGGTGTAGAGGTGGCAGACGATCGAGAAGCCGGCCAGTTGGTAACGGCCGGCCTTGTAGTCGCTGCGGGCCTTGCCGCCGTTGGCCCGGACCCAGGTGAGCCGCCTGCCGGAAGTACCGGCAGTGACGACACCTAGCCGGGTCTCTGGCGAGTCGCCGCTCAGGTCGTACGGGACTCGCCAGTAGTCGAAGAACGCAAAGGGATGCGTCGACTCGAACATCACAACCCCCGCTTGAAGAACAGGTACGGCAGTAGCGCTACTTCGTACAGGCCGGGCAGCGGGTCGCGCAGGCTGAACACTGCCTCCGTCTGCACGCCGCGGAAGGTCTTCAGGTACGGCCAGACCTTCAGCTTCCCGGCCTTGATGTCCAGCGCCGCGTTGGGCAGGTCAGTGGCGAGCCGTAGCCAACGGACCCCCGCCCGGGCCCGGCACTCGGTCACCGGCAGCCCCAGCTGGTCGCGGTAGACCAGGTAGGGGAAGTCGGCACCTGCTGTGTAGCCCAGCGAGTGGTAGCCCCACGTCCGGGCGTTGACGTCCAGCAACTTGTACTGCCCGTCGCGCTCGTCCTGCTTGTACTCCAGCTCGACCAGCCCGTAGTACCCGATGTCGCGCAGGAACGTCAGCGAGTGCTTGGCCAGCTCCGGCAGGTCGATCGTCTCGACGAACGTGCTCGCCCGGCCGAAGTCGGACGGGTGCTGGCGCAGCCGGCGAACGGTCATCTCCGCGACCGCCTCGCCGTCCTTGAAGAAGGCGCAGTAGCCGAACTGCCGGTCACCGCCGCCCGGGATCAGCTCCTGGACGATGATCTCGGCCTCGCCGACGATGTCGACCGCCTTCCGGTACACCGCCTCGAGCTCGGCCCGGGTGTCGACCCGCCACGCCTTGGCGCGGGTCTCGTAGAAGAAGTTCTCCTTGATCGCCGGCTTCAGGATCACCGGCGAGGTGAGATCGATCTGGTCCAGGTCGGCGAAGGACTCCGGGAACCAGCACCGGGGAATGGGGATCCCGAGCCGCTCCGCCCGCTGGTAGGTCTCTCTCTTGTCCCAGGCAGGCTGAACCGCCTGCCAGGCGGGAGTCGGCAGCTTGTAGTACTCGCTGAGCTCCTCCCGGTTGGCCGCGATCGCGGCGACCGTCTCCTCCCTGGTCGGGTAGAGGACGGCGCCGTGCAGACCGAGCCGCTCGCAGGCGTCGATCAGGATCCGGACCGTCTCGCCGGCGTCCCGGAGCTCGGGCACGCGCTCGTGCCCGGTGACGTACCGGGACACGCGCGAGATGGACCGCTCGTCGTCGATCACAGTCACCGGTACGCCGTACCGGCCGAGGCTGCGCACGATGCCGAGGCCCTGGTAGTCGCCTCCGACGACTACCGCCCCTACTCCAGAACCCGGTCCGGCAGTGTTCTTGCGGAACGGGTTCCTGTTCATACGCCGTCGCCTGTTGGTTCCAGTCGGCCGGCGCCGCTGGTAGCGGTCTTGCGCCGGCTGTTGCGTACCAGCCTGGTGAGTGACTCCGCGCCGTACCAGCCGCCTGCCACGAACCGCATCAGCGGGCCGAAGCTGCGGGCGCCCGGTGCGCCGAGGAAGTGTAGGCCGGGGACGGACGACTCCATACCTGGCTTCATCAGCGGGTAGCCGTCGAGCGTCCGGACCTGCAGCGCCAGCGCCGGGTCGAGGAACGGGTACCGCGTGATGTCGACCTTGTAGCCGGTGCCGAACATCAGGTGGTCGACATCGCGGGCACTGCCGTCACTCAGCTCGACGTGCACCCGGTCACCGACCGCCTTGGCGCTCGTCACCTGGATACCGGTACCGACCTGTACGTCCGCGAGCCGCGGAATCAGCCAGGCCGCACCGGCCGGCCGGATCGCCCGGTAGGCCAACGGGTCCTGGATCTTGCGCGGCAGGGCGGTGAACAGGCCCGGCTTGGCGACGATCTTGGACAGACCCATCGGGCCGACGTCGGTCGGCGCGTAGACCAGCGGCACCAGCTTCGGGCCGAGCATGCGGTGGTACTTGCCGCCGTGCAGCCAGTTGATCTTCTCGGCCCGGGCGACGACCTCCACATCGGCGCCGGACTCGCTCATCAGCGCGGCCGACTCGAGCGCGCTCTGCCCGCCGCCGACGACCAGCACCTCTTGGTTCTTGAAGACCGACAGGTCGGTGTGGTCGGCCGTGTGCGAGGCGAGCTCGCGCGGCAGACCGGACATCACGTCCGGCCGGTTCACGAAGTCGGCGATACCGGCCGCGACGACCATCCGCCGGGCCCGCAGCTGGGACTCGTCGCCCAGCGTGAGCACGAACCCGTCACCGTCCTTGGCGACCTTCTTGACCCACCGGCGGTCCACGTCCGGCGCCACCTTCGACTGCACCCAGGTGCCGTAGGCGATGAAGTCGTCCAGCGGTACCGGCTTGGTCACCTTGGCGCCGGTCCCGGCGATGTAGGAGTCGAGATTGAGCGGTCCGTCGTACTCCGCGATACACGTCGCGGTCCAGTTCGATCTGAGCCACATCCCGGCCGGCATGGTCCGCCAGAACGACATCGGGTCGCCGAAGATGCGGACTTCTTCACCTGCCCGGCGAAGGTGTGCGGCTGCGGCGAGGCCATGCGGGCCCGCGCCAAGGACAGCAATGGCTGTCTCGTCCATTAGGTGGTCTCCCCCCACGTCCTGAACACTCCCCCCGGAGCTTCGGCCAGTATTGCGCATTCGTGGCGCTGCGTCACGGGTCCGCGCGGCGAACTTCTGCCGGATTGCAGATGTGTTGCTGACCCGGCAGTGAGGGTGTCCCTGTGTCCGGGACTGTGCTATCCGCGCGATAAGGTCCCTGAGGTACCCGGGGTCTCGGGACGGGGCAGACGAACGGAAGGCGGATCGTAACCATGAGCGTCGGTGAAGTCGCGGGGCTGATAGCAGCCTGCGCACTGCTCATCCTGGTGGGCCTGCTGGCCTATCCGATCCTCAAGCTCGGCAAGGTGTTCGAAGAGACCCGGATCATGGTCAAGGGAGTTTCGGACTCCAGCGTTCCGTTGCTCGGCGAGGTGACCAACACCGTCGCGACGACGAACGCCCAGCTGGCCAAGGTGGACACGATCACCGACAACGCCACCACCGTGACAACCAACGCGGCCGCGCTCGCGTCCTTGTTCGCGGCGACCGCCGGTGGCCCGCTGGTGAAGGCGGCCGCCTTCACCTACGGCGTCCGCAAGGCGCTCGGCGAGAACCAGCGCCGCGACGTGTCCCGCCGGGTGAAGGACGAGATGAAGGCCGAGCGCAAGGCGAAGAAGCGGGGTGACGTGCGATGAAGCGGATCCTGTGGCTGATCGTGGGCATCCTGGTCGGCGTGTACGCGGTGACCCGGCTGAAGAAGCGGGCCCAGCAGTTCGCGCCGGAGGGCCTGCAGCAGTCGGCGGAGAAGATGGCCAGCGCGATCCGGCACTTCGGCGACGAGGTACGGGCCGGGATGGCCGAGCGGGAGACCGAGCTGCGCGACGCGCTCGGCATAGACACAGCGGCAAACGAACGTGAGGACTACCGGTAACACCATGGAAACCAGTGAGATTCGCCGGCGGTTCCTGAGCTATTTCGAGGACCGCGGCCACACGGTGGTGCCCAGCGCGCCCCTGCCGTCGCCGGACCCGAACCTGCTGTTCAACGTGGCCGGCATGGCCCAGTTCGTGCCGTACTTCGTCGGCCAGCAGACGCCGCCGTACCCGCGCGCCACCAGCGTGCAGAAGTGTGTCCGGACCCTCGACATCGAGGAGGTCGGCAAGACCACCCGGCACGGCACGTTCTTCCAGATGAACGGCAACTTCTCCTTCGGCGACTACTTCAAGGAACAGGCCGTCCAGTACGCCTGGGAACTGGTCACCAAGCCGCAGAGCGAGGGCGGCTACGGCTTCGACGAGTCGATCCTGTACGCCTCGGTGTACTACGAGGACGACGAGGCGATCGACATCTGGAAGCGGGTCGCCGGGCTGCCCGACGACCGGATCGTCCGGCTGGGCATGAAGGACAACTTCTGGTCGATGGGCATCCCGGGTCCGTGCGGCCCGTGCTCGGAGATCCTGATCGACCGTGGCCCGGAGTTCGGCGCCGACCGGGACTGGGAGGCGGGCGACCGCTACCTGGAGTTCTGGAACCTGGTCTTCATGCAGAACATCCGTGGTGAGGGTGGCGGCAAGGAGGGCTACCCGATCCTCGGCGAGCTGCCGAAGAAGAACATCGACACCGGCCTCGGGCTGGAGCGGGTCGCGTACCTGCTGCAGGGCGTCGACAACATGTACGAGATCGACGAGATCTTCCCGGTGATCGAGAAGGCGTCGGAGCTGAGCGGCCGCAAGTACGGCGCGGACCACGTCGACGACGTCCGGTTCCGGGTGATCGCGGACCACGTCCGCAGCGCGCTGATGCTGATCGGCGACGGCGTCACCCCGGGCAACGAGCAGGGCGGCTACGTCCTGCGCCGCCTGCTGCGGCGTTCGATCCGGTCGATGCGCCTGCTCGGCTACGAGGACCCGAGCCTGGTGGAGCTGCTGCCGACCAGCCTCGAGCAGATGAAGAAGTCGTACCCCGAGCTGGAGGCCGACTTCCCACGGATCAGCCAGATCGCCTACGCGGAGGAGGAGGCGTTCCGGCGCACTCTCACCGCGGGTACGACGATCTTCGACCTGGCCGTGAAGAACGTGAAGGCCTCCGGTGAGGCGCAGTTGGCCGGCAACCAGGCCTTCCAGTTGCACGACACGTACGGGTTCCCGATCGACCTGACCGTCGAGATGGCCGCCGAGCAGGGCCTGCAGGTGGACACCGACGGCTTCCGGTCGTTGATGAAGGAGCAGCGCGAGCGGGCCAAGGCGGACGCGCGGGCCAAGAAGGCCGGCCACGCGGACACCTCGGCGTACCGGGAGCTGCGGGAGAAGGGCGTCACCGAGTTCACCGGGTACGACGAGCTCGCGACCGACTCGCAGGTCCGTGGTGTGCTGCGGGACGGCGCGATCGCGGGTGCCGCCGAGCAGGGTGAGACCGTCGAGGTGGTGCTGGAGAAGACTCCGTTCTACGCGGAGTCCGGTGGCCAGATCGCGGACGAGGGTCTGATCGTCGGTGACGGGTTCAAGCTGAAGGTGCTGGACGTCCAGCGGCCGGTCAAGGGTCTGATCGTGCACCGCGTCGAGGTCGTCGAGGGTGCTGTGCAGGCTGGGCTCGATGTGCACGCGCAGGTCGACAAGGAGTGGCGGATCTCCGCTTGCCAGGCGCACTCGGGGACTCACGTCGTCCACGCTGCGTTGCGTCAGGTGCTTGGGCCGACCGCGTTGCAGAGCGGGTCGTACAACAAGCCTGGGTATCTGCGGCTCGACTTCGCCTGGTCGTCGGCGCTGGACCAGGCGACCCGGAGTGAGATCGAAGAGGTCGCGAACCTTGCCGTGCGGCAGGATCTGCAGGTCTCGGCGCAGTACATGACGCTGCCGGAGGCTCGGGAGTGGGGTGCGCTGGCGCTGTTCGGCGAGACGTACGACGACTCCGTGCGGGTGGTGGAGATCGGCGGGCCGTGGTCGCGTGAGCTCTGCGGTGGTACGCACGTGAAGCACTCGTCGCAGGTCGGTGCGCTGACGGTGACGAGTGAGTCGTCTGTCGGTGCCGGGGTGCGGCGGCTCGAGGCGTTCGTCGGGATGGACGCGCTGCATTACCTGGGTCGCGAGCGGGCGCTGGTGCGGCTGCTGTCGGAGAACCTGAAGACGCGTCCGGAGGAGCTGCCCGCGAAGGTGGCCGATCTGGCGGAGCGGTTGCGGGTCGCCGAGAAGGAGCTGGAGAAGATCCACGCCGGCCAGGTGCTGGCGGCCGGTGCTGAGCTGGCGAAGGCTCCCAAGGATGTCTTCGGTGTCGCGTATGTCGGTCACCGGGCGCCTGATGGCGTCAACGGCGGCGACCTGCGCAAGCTGGCGCTCGACGTCCGCGGCCGGATGCCCGCCGACAAGCCGGCGGTTGTCGCAGTACTGAGCGTCAACGACGGCAAGCCCGGCGTAGTCATCGCCCTCAACGACGTAGCCCGCGAATGGCGCCTCAAGGCCGGCGACCTGGTCCGCATCGCAGCGGAGCAGCTAGGCGGCCGAGGCGGCGGCAAGGACGACGTAGCCCAAGGCGGCGGCACCGACCCAGCAGGCGCCGACAAGGCCCTAGCAGCCGTAGAACACGCCATCGGCCAACTAGTAACCGGCTGACACGTGCCCACCCGCCCTCAACCCCCGCGACGCCGCGCTGCTCCGCAGCGCGGCGTCGCGCTAAGCGCACCCACCCCAGCCAGCGAGAGCGGGCGGTGCGCAGCAGCTGCTGTCGGCTGCAGCATCATCACCCGCGCTGCTGAGCAGCGCGGGCTCCGGGGCGGCACCGAGAGCGCCGAAGGCGCTCGAGCGAGTGGCGGGCCCACGGGCGACCTTCGCCTTGGCCTCGCCGTTCAGCGCTGCGCGCGGCGCAGCCGCGGGCAGCGCGTTCGCGGTGGAGTGGTGGCAGACGGCGGTGCTGGGTCGTGTGGGTGGACCCTGGGCGGGGGACACTAGTGCGCCGCGGGGTTCGGATAGCCCTGGATATCGGGGATGCGAGGATCGGCGTGGCGAGTTCGGATCCGCATGGGATTTTGGCTACGCCGGTGGAGACGGTTCGGGCTGGGGTTGGGGCGCTGGAGCGGATTGTCGGGCTGGTGGTGGAACTGGAGGCGTTCGAGGTGGTTGTCGGGTTGCCTCGGTCGTTGTCCGGGGGTGAGGGGCCGGCGGCGGTGAAGGTGCGCGGTACGTCGGCGCAGCTCGGGGAGCTGCTGCAAAAGGCGAATGTCGAGGCGGAGGTCCGGCTGGTGGACGAGCGGTTCACCACCGTCACCGCCGAACGGATGTTGCGCGAACGGGGTAAGAAGGGTTCCAAGCGGCGGGCTGTGGTCGACCAGGCCGCGGCGGTCGTGATTCTGCAACATGCGCTCGACTTCGAGCGCGAGACCGGCAACCCACCCGGGAGGCCCCTGTGAACGGAACATCGGTGAACGAAGACCGCGACAATCCAGGCGACCAGACCGACTTCCGGGACAACCTCGGCCTGCGCCCGGAGTCCCGGGTCGAACGCCGGGCCAACCGGCGCAAGACCCGCGCCCGGCGCGGCTTCGGCTGTTTCGCCGGCCTGCTCTCGCTGCTCGTCGTCGGCGCGCTGCTGGCCGGCATCGCGGTCGGTTTCGGCAAGGGCCGCGACGCGATCGAGAAGGTCTTCGCCGCCCCCGACTACGAGGGCGCCGGCAGCAGCGAGACCGTCACCGTGGAGATCGCCGCCGGCCAGAGCTCCCAGTCGATCGCCGACACCCTGGAGAAGAAGGGCGTGGTGAAGAGCGCCAAGGCCTTCGAGCGGGTCGCCCGCGACGACCCGCGCTCCAAGAAGATCCAGGCGAACCTGTACACCCTGCACAAGCAGATGTCGTCCAAGGCCGCGCTGGAGCTGCTGCTCGACACCGCGAAGTCGGTGCTCGTCACCCGGTTCACCATCCCGCCCGCGCGCACCAAGGCCGAGATCGTCAACCTGCTGCAGAAGAGCAAGGCGGCCAAGCTTCCGCCCGGCGCCGCGCAGGCCGCGATGAACAAGCCGGCCCAGCTCCGACTCCCGTCCTGGGCGAAGAACAACCCGGAGGGCTTCCTGCTCCCGGGCACCTACGACATCCCCAAGGACGCGAACGCCTACACCGTCCTGCGGTTGTCGACAGCCGGCTTCACCAAGGCCATGACCGATCTGCAGTTCATCCAGAAGGCCCAGCGCAAGAACGTCGACCCCTACCAGGCGGTGATCGTGGCCAGCATCATCGGCGCCGAGACCAACCGCAAGGAGGACTACGCCAAGGTCGCCCGGGTCATCTACAACCGGCTGCGGGTCGGGCAGAAGCTCCAGATGGACTCGACGATCCACTACATCGTCGGCCGCACCGGTGGCGTCTACACGTCCAAGGAGCAGCGCGAGACGGAGTCGCCGTACAACACGTACCTGCACGACGGACTGCCGCCGACGCCGATCAACTCGCCGGACAAGGACATGCTGCGAGCAGCGGTGAACCCGGCGACCGGCACCTGGAAGTACTTCACCCTGGTCAACCTCGACACCGGCGAGACGCGGTTCGCGACGACCGGGGACGAGCACCAGAAGAACGTCGACATGCTGACGGCGTGGTGCAAGGCCCACACCGGTAGGTGCTGACCCGATGACCCGCTGTGCGGTGCTCGGTCAACCGATCGCGCACTCGTTGTCGCCGGCCATGCACAGAGCGGCGTACGCCGAACTCGGACTCGACTGGCGGTACGACGCGTACGAGGTCGGCGAGGACGAACTGGCAGCCTTCTTGAGCACGCTGGGCGACGACGTTCGCGGACTGTCCTTGACGATGCCGTTGAAGCGGGTCGCGCTCGATCTCGCCGACCGGGTCGATCCGGTCGCCGAGTTGATCGGCGCGGCGAACACGATGCTGTTCGAGGCGGACGGATCACGGTCGGTCCACAACACCGACGTACCGGGGTTGGTGGCTGCCTTTGCGGAGCGGGGGATCACCGGCGCCGACACTGCCGTAGTACTGGGTGGGGGAGCGACTGCTGCTTCGACGCTGGCGGCCCTGCGTGGGTTGAAGGTCAGCGAGGTGACGTTGGTCGTGCGCGATCTGGCGAAGGTCGAGCGACTGAGGGATCTCGCGGCCGAGCTGGGGCTGAAGGTCTCGGCGACGGACTTCAACCAGGTCGAGCAGATCGGTGGCTTCGACCTGTGCATCTCGACCCTGCCCGGCGGTGTCGTGGACCCGTGGGCGGACCACTTCGCGCAGGTCGCGCCGGTGGTCTTCGACGTGGCCTACCACCCGTGGCCGACGCAGCTCGCGATCGCGGCGCACCGGATCGGTACAGAGCTGTTGAACGGCCTTGACCTGCTTGTGCATCAGGCGACCCTCCAGGTGGAGATGATGACTGGTATGTCGCCCGCGCCCCTGGCGGCTATGAGAGCCGCCGCGCGTGAGGAGCTGAACGTTCGTGAGCCCAGTTGACCGCCGTACCGTACTGAAGGCAGGCGGGGCCCTTGCCGCGGTCGCCCTGACCAGCTGTTCCGAGGTGAAGCCGGCCCATGCCGGTCCCACCGGGGCGAACCTGACGGCCGCCGCGCCGGACTGGACGGCATTCCAGAAGAGCGTCAAGGGCACCGTGTACCGGCCGGGCAAGCCCGGGTACGCGACCGTGCGCCAGCTCTTCAACCCGCGCTGGGACACCGTCTCACCGGCCGCCGTGATCCGTACTGCCAACGCGACCGACGTCCGCACGGCGATCCAGTTCGCCCGCAAGAACAAGCTGGTCTCAGTGCCGAAGAGCGGCGGGCATTCGTACGTCGGTGCCTCGACGGTCAGCAACGGCCTGGTGGTGGACGTCAGTGCGATGCGCTCGATGAGCTACTCGGGCAACGTGCTCACCGTCGGCGCGGGCGCGAAGCTCTACGACGTCCACGCGTTCCTGGACAAGTACGGCAAATCCCTGCCGACCGGGACCTGCCCGACCGTCGGTATCGCCGGGCTCACCCTCGGTGGCGGGATGGGCGTGCACACCCGGGCCTTCGGCCTGACCTGCGACCGGATCCAGTCGATGGGTGTGATCACCGCCGACGGCGTCGCCCGCAACGTGAGCGCGACGGTGGATCCGGACCTGTTCTGGGCGCTGCGTGGTGGCGGCGGGGGCAACCTCGGCATCGTGACGTCGTTCAAGCTGATCACGATCCCGGCGGCGAAGCTCGGCTTCTTCCGGCTGACCTGGCCGGAGTCGAAGGCCGCGGCCGTCATCAAGGGCTGGCAGACGTTCGCTCAGGTGGCGCCGATCACCGCCTGGGGCAACGTGCACATCGATGCCAAGAGCAACGGAACGCTGCAGATCCACGTGCTCGGCTGCTCGACCACCGGCAACGGCGCCGCGGCGGCCGCTCAGCTGGAGTCGTACGTCGGATCCAAGGCGACCACCCGGACCTTCGCGGTCCGGACGCACATGGAGGCGGTCAAGTACCTCGGCGGCGGCACGACCAGCGCGCGTCAGGGCTGGCTGGCCGGCTCCGACGTCCTGAAGCCGATGTCCGCCAACACCATCGCCGCCCTGCTCGGCGCGGTCAAGACAGCCGCCCGGGCGAAGCTCCCGGCCGCCGCGATCCTCGACCCGCTGGGCGGTCAGTCGGCGAAGATCCCGTCCGGCGGCTCTTCCTGGGGCCACCGCTCCGCCGTCGGCGTCGTGCAGTGGTACTCCGGACTCGCAGCCCACCCGACCGCCGCCCAGATCAAGGCCGCTCAGACCTTCATCACCAACGGCCACCGCGCCGTCAAACCGTCCTCGGCCGGCGGCTACGTCAACTACGTGGAGACCGGCCGCTCGGTCAGCACCTACTACGGCGCCAACTACGCCCGCCTCCAAGCAGTCAAGAAGAAGTACGACCCCACCAACTTCTTCAAGAACGCCTACACGATCGCCTGATCCGGCCCCACCCGCCACTAGCCTTCGGCCATGAAGCTGTGGCGGTTGGTGGCGGGCGTGGTCGGGCTGGCGCTCCTCGGAGGCGGCGTCGCACCCGCCTGGGCGTGTGCCTGTGGTGGGTACCTGCCCGACGCGGAGTCGCGCGCCCGGGTCTTCGGCGAGAACGCCCTGGTCCGGTACGACGGCGGCCAGGAGGAGATCGTCCTGTCGATGTCCGTCCAGGGCCAGTCGAAGAAGGCCGCTTGGATCATGCCGGTACCGGCGTCCGCGAAGGTGGAGCTGGGCGACAACGACCTCTTCTACCGGTTGCAGTCGATCACCCGCCCGAAGGTCGTTACCCGCAAGACGTACTGGCCGTTCCGCGATCTGGGGATCATGGGCAGTCGCGGCGACACCGCCGGTGCGCCGGGAGCCGGCGGCGGCGTGGATGTGCGCCAGCAGATGCGACTCGGCCCGTTCCAGATCGCCCGGCTCAGCGGATCCAGTGGCACCGCGGTGACCGACTGGCTGCACACGAACGGGTACGCCGCTCCCGCGAGCCTGGCTGCCAACCTCACGCCGTACCTGGCCGAGAAGTGGGAGATCGTGGCGGTCAAGCTGGCCCCGAAGGACGACGGCAGTCCGATGACGGGCTCGACGCCGCCGTTGCGGTTGAGCTTCGCCTCGTCGCGGATCGTCTACCCGATGCGACTCAGCAAAGGGGCGACGACGGCACAGACGGTGACCGTGTACGTCGCGGCGCCGTACCGCGTGGACGCGTCGACGTTGCCGGATCCGGACGTGAAGCCTGAGTTGCTGTACGCCGGGCGGCTGGTGGGGGAGGACGCTCCGCAACTCGCTTCGCCGGCTTCGTTCCTGACGGCGTACTCGGTGACGTATCGCGAGCCGGGCCGGATCACCGCCGACTTCGGGTTCACCCAGGCGGCGAACGACGACGGGTTCGAGCGAGTGACGTACGTGACCGTGAACGACGGGCTGTGGAGCACGATCGCGGTGCTGCTCGGCGGCGTCCTGCTGATCGGCGGAGGCGCCGCGTTCGTCGGGCGCAGGCTCGTGAAGCGCTCGTGAGATCTCGGTGAGACGCCGCCCGGTGATGGTTGAACCTCGACTGCTATTTCTCTTGGGGGACGACCAGAATGAAGATCCGGGTAACGCTCGCCGTGCTGGTTCTCGGTGGGCTGACGCTGCTGACCGGCTGTGGCGACAAGGACACCTCGAAGGCGGTCGCGCCGCCGCCGGCGCCGACCACGGCGACCAGCCAGCCGGAGACCACCGGGCCGGAGTCGGAGGAGAGCAAGCCGGCCGCGGCGCCGGGGGACGCGAAGGCGTTCTGCAAGAAGCTCGCCTCGAAGGCGGAGGACATGGGCGTCGGCAAGCAGGCGTCGGAGCTGAGCGAAGACCAGTTGCAGAAGGTCAAGGAGACCATCGAGGACCTCGCCGGGGACGCGCCGGCCGAGCTCAAGCCGACCCTGGAGGCGATGCTGCCGCTGTACGACAAGGCCAAGGGCGGGACGTTGCCGGTCGAGGACCAGAAGAAGGCGGCCGCGGCGAGCCTCAAGTACGTCGAGTGGCTCAGCACGAACTGCGACCCGGCGGACTTCGGCCACTGAGCCGCTCCGTCCACAGGCACGGCTCGGTCAGGGAGCCTGGGCGGTCGTCGATCGTCTAGGCTCCTGGATCGTGCCGGCTGACAATGCGTTGCTCGCCGCAGGGGCCGGTGTGGTCCTCTGCGGCGCTGCTGCGTTCAGGCTCGGCCCGCTGATCATGCGCCGGATCCCCGAGCCCATCCTCGAGGACGGCGACACCAAGATCCCGTACGCCGAACTGGCCGGCCAAGGCCTCGCCACGAAGGCGGCGTACTGGTGCGGAGCCACGGCAGCCGTCGCCGGCGGGCTGCTCGGCTGGACGCTGGGCACGACCGCGGGACTAGCCGCCTGGCTGGTGCTCGCCGTGGCGGGGGCCGTGCTCGGGTACATCGACGCCCGGACGAGATACCTCCCATCGGCGATCATCTGGCCCGCGTACCTGCTCGTCGGTCTGGCGCTGCTGATCGCAGCCCTGCAAACGGGGGACTGGGACTCGCTGCTGCGTTCCGCGATCGCCGGTGTCGTCGGATTCGGCGTGTTCTACCTGCTCTGGTTCGTGTTCCCGCGCGGCGTCGGCTTCGGTGACGTACGGCTGTCCGGCCTGCTGAGCATCGCACTGGGCTGGCTCGGCTGGGGCGAGCTGGTGGTCGGCCTGTACGGCGGCTTCTTCCTCGGCGCGGTGATCGGCATCGCGCTGACCGCCGCGAAGGTGCTCAAACGCAAACAACTCTTCCCCTTCGGCCCCTTCATGCTGGTCGGCGCCCTCGTCGGCGTACTGGCGGGGCAGCCGTTGGAGCGGCTCTATCTGGGCTGAGCGACCCAGGTTCCGCGTAATGTATCCGGACCGGCCGGGACGCCGGGCCTGATCCTCGGGGGACGGGCCGGACGTCCCGGCCGCTCCCTTTGCGGCGGGAGCGTCACCAACCGGGGTAGCGGGTGGTCCAGGTGGTGTGGGGGCCGTAGTCGCCGTGTAGGTGGTTGGCGCGGGTGAACTCCAGGGCGAAGTCGTCGGCCAGTTGGAGGATCGTGCCGCGGCCTTCGAGTGGGAAGACGAGTTGGGGTGGGAGAGCGGTCTCTCCGTGCAGGGTGCCGAGGATGTTGCCGCAGATGGCGCCGGTGGAGTCGCTGTCGCCGGAGTGGGTGACCGCGAGCGCGAGCGCGTCGAGGAACTGGTCGGGTTCGGGGTAGGCGAGAGCGCAGTACACCGCGATAGAGAGCGCTTCCTCAGCGATCCAGCCGCCGCCCAACTGCTCGACCGTCTCCGGACTGCGCGGGAGGTCCTTCGCCGCGAGCTCTCGCGCGGCGGTGAGTGCGCCGCTGGTCTCCTCGTGGCCCGGCTTCGTCGCCAGCAGGGCCTGGGCTGCGTCGAGTGCATCGTCGAGGCCGGCGCCCTGGTTGAGTTCGCGGATGATCACGGCCAGCGCACCCGAGGCGAGCTTGCCGGTCACGTGGCCGTGGGTGTACCCGGCGAGCTTGGCCGCAGCGTCGAAGATCCAGTCCGCGTCGCCCCAGGGAAGCAGACCGACAGGCGCCACCCGCATCACGCCGCCGCAACCCTTCGAGTCGTTGACGCTCTGCTCCCCGAAGCGCTGGATGCGGTCGCCACCCTTGCGCGCCTCAGTCAACGCCTCCAGACAGGTGTTGCCAGGCGCCCGGCGTGCGTACAGCCACCGCACGCCCTGCAACCAGCCGTCGCGGTCGCCACTCGGTATCAGCAACTGCTGCGTGTCCAGCCACCTGTCGTAGGCGTGATGCACGACCCCGAGCGTGAACCCGATCCCACGATCGGTCCGTACGCCGGCCCGGATCAGCCCCTCGACCGTGAACAACGTCATCTGGGTGTCGTCGGTCACCGTACCGGCCGGCCAGTGCGGGCCCTTGGCAACGAACTCCCGGACGCCGTCGGGGTGCTCGGCGACGATCGACCGCCCGTCGCTGAACTCCACCGGTCCGCCGAGCGCGTCGCCGATCGCCCCACCGAGCAGGCAACCCCGGACCCGGGCCCGATAAGCCTCTTCATCGGCCCGCTTCATCGTGTCTCCCAGTCGTCGGATGGCCGCAAGTGAGTAGCCATGGTGGCGCTAGCACTACCTCTAGACGGGTCTCAAGGCCAGTTCGTTCCGCCTCGCCGGCTCATAGCTTGGTACTACCGAAGCACGGACCAACGAGGAGGACGCCATGACCAGCAAACTGCGCCGTACCGTCGCCCGGGCGGCCGCCGCAGGCCTGGCCACCGTCGTACTGGGCGGAGCCGCGGTCGCGGGCGCTTCCGCAGCAGCGCCACAGAGCCACAACGCCTGTGGGACGAACCCGGTGACCAAGGCACTGGACGTAGCGCTCTCCGTCCGCAGCGCCCTCGACCCGGAGCGCGCCACCACCTGTTAATTAGCTGCACAGGTGCCACTTTCCGGCTTTAGGGTGGGCCGCATGGCATCGGTCAAGAAGTTCCAGGTCACCTTCGACTGTGCGGACCCGGAGCGGGTCGCCCGCTTCTGGTGCGAGGTGCTGGGGTACGTCGTCCCGCCGCCGCCCGAGGGATTCGCCGACTGGGACGAGTTCGACCGCTCGCTACCCGCCGAGCACCAGGGGTCGGCGTTCGCCTGCGTCGACCCGGCCGGGGAGGGCCCGCGGCTGTTCTTCCAGCGCGTCCCCGAGGGCAAGGTGGTCAAGAACAGGGTGCATCTCGATGTCCGGGCCGGTACCGGACTGGTGGGTGAGGAGCGGCTGGCCACTCTGAGGGCCGAGGCCGAGCGGCTGATCGCGCTCGGTGCGACGGTGTTCCAGGAACAGGTCGCCGACGGCTTCAACGAGTCGTGCATCACGATGATGGACGTCGAGGGCAACGAGTTCTGCCTCGACTGAACGCTGTCTCGAAGTGACTAGGTAGCGTGAGACCGCTCCCGGCCGGTGGGTGGGCTCGTGGGAGGATTGCGGCATGTTGCGCTGGCTCACCGCCGGCGAGTCGCACGGACAAGCGCTCGTCGCCGTACTCGAAGGTCTTCCCGCAGGCGTCCAGGTCACCACGGATGACGTGGCCGACGCCCTGGCCCGTCGTCGTCTCGGCTACGGCCGTGGCGCCCGGATGAAGTTCGAGCGGGACGAGGTGACCTTTCTCGGTGGGTTCCGGCACGGACTGTCACTCGGCAGCCCGGTCGCGATCCAGGTCGGCAACACCGAGTGGCCGAAGTGGGAGCAGGTGATGGCGGCCGACCCGGTCGACCCGGACGTACTGGCCGACCTGGCCCGCAACGCGCCGCTCACCCGCCCTCGGCCCGGCCATGCGGATCTGGCCGGCATGCAGAAGTACGGGTTCGAGGAGGCCCGGCCGGTTCTCGAGCGGGCCAGTGCGCGGGAGACCGCCGCCCGGGTGGCGCTCGGTGAGGTCGCGGCCAGGTTCCTCAAGCAGGCGTACGGCGTGACGATCGTCAGCCATGTGGTCGAGCTCGGCACCGTGAAGGCGCCGTACGGCGTGATTCCGTCGTACGACGATGTCGCGCGGCTCGACGAAGACCCGGTCCGCTGCCTCGACCCGGACGCGAGCAAGCAGATGGTCGCCGAGATCGACCAGGCGCAGAAGGCCGGTGACACCCTCGGCGGCGTCGTCGAGGTGATCGTCGACGGACTCCCGCCGGGCCTCGGCAGCTACGTGCACTGGGACCGCCGGCTGGACTCCAAGCTGGCCGGCGCGCTGATGGGCATCCAGGCGATCAAGGGCGTCGAGCTCGGTGACGGCTTCGAGCTGGCCCGGACGCCGGGTTCGAAGGCGCACGACGAGATCGTCGCGGAGGGTGGCTCGGTGCGGCGTACCAGCGGCCGCTCGGGTGGTACCGAGGGCGGCATGAGCACGGGGGAGACCCTGCGGGTGCGCGCGGCGATGAAGCCGATCGCGACCGTGCCGAGGGCGTTGCGCACGATCGACACGGTCACCGGCGAGGCGGCCGCGGCCCACCACCAGCGCTCCGACGTCTGCGCCGTACCGGCCGCCGGCATCGTCGCCGAGGCGATGGTCGCCCTCGTCCTGGCCGACGTATCAGTCGAAAAGTTCGGCGGCGACTCGGTCACCGAAACCTCCCGCAACCACAAGACCTACCTGGCCGGCCTCCCCACCACCATCACCCCACGCGAGTGGAGCGCCGAGTGAGCGGTCCTGTAGTCGTCTTGGTCGGGCCACCCGGGTCAGGGAAGTCGACGATCGCCGAGCTGATCGCCGCGAAGCTCGGCAAGCAGCATCGCGACACCGACCTGGACGTCGAGAACACAGCGGGCAAGCCGATCTCCGATATTTTCGTGGACTCCGGTGAGCCTGCGTTCCGGGCGATGGAGCGGGCGGCGATCGTCACCGCGCTGACTGCCGACGACGTCGTCCTGTCGCTGGGCGGCGGTGCGATCCTCGACCCCGAGACGCGGGCTGATCTGGCCGGGCACAACGTCGTCTTCCTCGACGTCTCCGTCGGCGAGGCGGCCAAGCGGGTCGGTCTCGGTGTCGCGCGGCCGTTGCTGCTGGGCAATGTGCGGACGCAGCTGAAGAACCTGATGGACGCCCGCCGGCCGCTGTACGCCGAGGTGGCCAAGCACACGGTGAGCACCGACGGCCGGGCGCCCGAGGAGATCGCCGACGAGATCCTGGAGCACCTCGGATGACCGGCCAGACCCAGCGAATCCGGGTTGCCGCGGCGTCGCCGTACGACGTTGTCATCGGCAACAATCTGCTCGGCGAACTGCCCGGCCTGCTGGGCGACGACGTCCGCCGGGTCGCCGTCATCCACCCCCGCGCACTGCGAACCAGCGGTGACGCGATCCGCGACGACCTGGTCGCAGGCGGGTACACGGCGCACGCGATCGAGATCCCGGACGCCGAGGAGGCCAAGTCGGCCGAGGTGCTCGCGTACTGCTGGTCGGTGCTCGGCCAGGCGGGCTTCACCCGGTCCGACGCGATCGTGTCGATCGGCGGCGGGACGACGACCGACCTGGCCGGCTTCGTCGCGGCGACCTGGTTGCGTGGCGTGAAGGTGGTGCACATCCCGACGACGCTGCTCGGCATGGTCGACGCGGCCGTCGGCGGCAAGACCGGGATCAACACGGCCGAGGGCAAGAACCTGGTCGGTGCGTTCTGGGAGCCGGCCGGAGTGCTGTGCGACCTGGCCGCGCTGGAGACGCTGCCCCGCAACGATTACGTGAGCGGCCTGGCCGAGGTGGTGAAGTGTGGCTTCATCGCCGATCCGGTGATCCTCGAGTTGGTGGAGGCGGATCCGGAGGAGGCTTCGTCACCGGCGTACAAGCACACCGAGGAGCTGATCGCCCGCGCGATCCAGGTGAAGGCCGACACGGTCGGCGCGGATCTGCGCGAGAAGACGACGACCGCCGGTGGGCAGATCGGGCGCGAGGCGCTCAACTACGGGCACACCCTCGGGCACGCGATCGAGCGGGTCGAGCGGTACAAGTGGCGTCACGGCGCCGCGATCAGCATTGGGATGGTGTTCGTGGCTGAGCTCGCCCGGGCGGCGGGCAAGCTCGACGACGCGACGGCTGATCGGCATCGCGTCGTACTGGAATCGCTCGGGTTGCCGGTGAAGTACCGGGCCGACGCGTGGCCGCACCTGCAGGACGCCATGAAACTGGACAAGAAGACCAGAGCCGACCGCCTCCGCTTCGTGATCCTCGACGCCCTCGCCAAGCCCACGATCCTCGAAGCCCCCGACCCAAGCCTCCTCATCGCCGCGTACGCCGAGGTCAGTTGACCAGGTAGTCGCTGTTCTTGTACGTCCGGTTGAACGACATTCCACCGCTCCGCACGACCGTCGTGGCGCCGGTGGAACCCGGGATCTCGACCGGCCGGGCCGAGCTGTCGAGGAACTGGACGTCGAAGGTGTAGACGGCGGACTGACGGATCGGTGCCTGCATCCAGGCCTGGGTGAAGCTGATGCCGTCGACCGCCGCGCTGCTGAACCACGCCTGCGGCTTGCCGTCGACGACGATCCGCTGACGGACCCGGTGCACCGTCGCCGGGACTCGCAGCCACAAAGCGGTGGTCCACATCTTGCCCGGCAGGGCCTCCAGCATGATGCCTTCCTTCGGGCGGAAGCCGTCGTCGTAGTGCCAGCTGGAGAAACTCTCGCCCTTGGGCAGCTTGGCGAGCTCCTCAGCGGTCGGAGCGGGGCCGAAGGTGGTCGTGAAGTCCACCATCCGGAAGTCGTGGGCGGGATCAGTGCCCGGCCGGCCGACGCAGGCCGTCAGGTGGCCACCGCCCGGGGCGATGAAGTAGCCCTTCGCGGGCGTACGGCCCTCGCGAACGATGGTCCACTCGATGCCGTCTCCCCAGCCGGAGCGAACCTTCCGGGTGTGCAGCACCCGCTCGGGAGTGCCGTTCATGAAGGGACACTCGCGGAGTGCCTGCGCGATCTCGGCCTCCGACAGTGGGCCGAGGTCGAGGGAGATCTCGGTCGGGGCCGGCTTGGTTGCTGGGGTGATGGTCGGGTCGCCGGACTTCAGGGTTTGGGGGACGATCAGGATTGCGCCGACTAGCGCGGCTACCGCTGCGCAGGCGATTGCTGGAACGGCCCAGCTGGGGCGTGTCCGCTTCGGGGCTGAGCGTTCGGTCGGCGTCGCCAGGACTCGGTCGAGGATGGCCTGTTTGTTCGGCAGGGGGCGCTCGGTGGGGGGCTTGGTCGGGGTCATCACTGGCCCTCCGTCGTGTCGAGATCGATCAGGCCGGCGAGTCGGCGGCGCGCTCGCGCCAGCCGGGACTTCACGGTGCCTTCGGGTACGCCGAGGACCTGCGCCGCCTCGGCCATCGAGCATCCGGACCACGCGACCAGTTCGACGATCTCGCGCTGATCGGCCGGTACCTTCGCGAGCGCCCGGCGCAGTGCGCTCATCGCCCGCTCGTCGTCGACCTTCGCCGCGGCCAGGGCGGAGTGGTCCGGGGTCTCGGTGGAGCCGCCTAGGGTGCCGAGCCGCTGGCGCAGGGCGCTCAGCCGCCGGCTCGACCTGGCCGCGTTGGCACATTCGAACCTGGCGACGGTCAGCAGCAACGGGCGTGCGGTGCCGAAGGTCAGTTCGTCGAGCCGGCTCTCGCTGGCCCGCCGCCACACCGCGGTGAAGGTCGCCTGGACGATGTCCTCCGCGAGCGACCAGGAACTCGTCCGGCGGAACGCGAAGTTGTAGACGGCATCGCTGTACCGATGGAAGAGCTCGGTCAGGGCGAATTCGTCAGCCGACCGCAGCCGCTCCCACAGCTCCAGATCCGAACTGACCGCCTGCCCCGTACCCTCTCCCATCAGCACCCCCGCTATCGGTGTACTCATACCCGGAAGAGTCCGGCAGTCAGGCGCTGGTTCCGTCCAGCTCCGGCGGGAGGGCGCGGGAGTGCAGGACGTCCAGCCGGGATACCGCCCGGGTGAGCACAACATAGAGCCGGTTCAGGCCACGTGGCTCGGCCTCGACGATCGCGGCGGGCTCGATCACGATGACGTGGTCGTACTCCAGGCCCTTGGCCAGCGCGGCCGGGACCAGAGCGACCCGGCCGTCGCCGTCGGCCGCGATCGTGTCGATGCCGTCCTCGTGCAGCGTGGTTCTCAGGTGGTCGATCGAGTCGTCGGCGGCGATCACGCCGATCGAGCCCTCCTCCTTCAAAGCAGCCCGTACTGCCTCAGTGCACGACTTGGCGAGGTCGCTCGTCCGCTGGATCGTCAGGCGGCCGTCGGAGCGGAACGATCTGGTCGGAGGCACGTCGATGCCGAGGTGGCGGAGGAGGTGGTTGGCCAGTTCGACGACGGCGGCGGGGACGCGGTAGCCGGTGGTGAGGGCGACGACCTGACTGTCGGGCTTGCCGAGATGGGCGAGTTGCTCGGGCCAGTCGCGGGTGGCCCACGGCGTCGTGCCTTGGGCGAGGTCACCGAGCACGGTGATCGAGCCGTGTTCGCTGCGGCGGGCGATCGCGCGGCACTGCATGGGGGAGAGGTCCTGGGCCTCGTCGATGATGACGTGGCCGTAGGTCTGGCCGCGCTCGAGGAGAGCGCTCGCTTCGTCCAGCAGTACGGCGTCGGCGGTGGTCCAGAGAGCGCTCTTCGGTTTGCGGGCGCGTTTCCAGGTGATCGATGCCTGCTCGTCGTCGGTGAGGATGCCCTCGGCTGCCGTTGCTAGCGTGGCGCTGTCGCTGAGTAGTTCCGCGAGCAGTTCGTCGGCTTTGACGGCGGGCCAGACTGCATCGACGGCTGGAGTTACCGCGCGGCCCATCTTGCGCAGCCAGTTGCCGTTGCAGTTCTGGCCGCGGCCCTCGGCCTGTCGCTGGAGTGCGGCGACCAGGCGGGAGATCACACGCTCCCGGCCGAGCAAGTACGCCGTTGCCTCCTGCCGCGCGTCGTCGACCATCTGCTCGAACTCGTACTGGTTCACCCGCCACCGGTACGACGAGTCCGGCACGACCACTGCGTCCTCGGGTGGGCGGATCCGACTGTAGAGCGCTCTCCGCAGTACCTCGGCCATCCGCGGGTCGTGTTTGGTCCGTGCGGCCATGGGCTCGTCCGTACTGCGGATCGGGTGCTGCTCGTCGGTCAGCAGCTCCTCGATCGTCGTCTGCTCGACGTCCACCTCGCCAAGTGTCGGCAGCACCGCTGAGATGTAATGCAGGAACGCCCGGTTGGGCCCGAGCACGAGGACCCCGTTGCGTTGCAATCGGGCCCGGTGCACATAGAGCAGGTAGGCCGCTCGATGCAGGCCGACTGCTGTCTTGCCGGTCCCCGGAGCCCCTTGCACACACAGCGATTCATCCAGCTCGGCCCGCACGAGCAGATCCTGCTCAGGCTGGATGGTCGCCACGATGTCCCGCATCGGCCCCACCCGAGGCCGCTCGATCTCCGCCCGCAAGATCCCCGAAACCGCCCCGCCGGCTGCCGCCGCATCGCTGCCGACGTCAGCTCCGCGCCGACGGCGGGTGAGGTGTTCGTCTTCGTAGCCGGTGAGGGTGTTGGTGGACCAGCCGAAGCGGCGGCGGGTGGTGATGCCGCGGGGGTCGGTGGGGCTGGCGCGGTAGAAGGAGGTCGAGACGGGGGCTCGCCAGTCGATCACCAGGGGCGGACGGCCGATGGCGTCCGAGATGTGCCGGCGGCCGAGATAGTAGGTCTGGTTGCGATGCTCGCCCGCTGTGTCATCGCCGCCGTAGCCGATCAGGCCGAAGAACGGTGGTCCCGTGCCCTCGTCGCCGAGCTCCTGCGCCAGGCTCCTCAGGTAGTAGCCGAGCCGCTCGGCCGTATACCGATCGCCCCAAGTCAGCTCGCCGACGACCACGTTCTCCCGTGCCCCGGCGATCATCGCCTGGAGTGCGGCGCGGCAGCGCTCGGCGTACTCCCGTTCCCCGTCCAGTCCTCGCATCTGCCCACCAATTCAGAAAAGTTAACTCGGTTAATGTTTTGACCAGGTTAACACTTTGCTATCGTCAGGGCATGGCCGGACTGCGGGACCGTAAGAAGCAGCAGACGCACGACGCGCTCTCCCAGGCGGCGATCGAGCTGTTCCTCGAGCACGGCTTCGACGAGGTGTCGGTGGCCGACATCGCGGCGGCAGCGGACGTCTCCAAGCCGACCCTGTTCAAGTACTTCGCCACCAAGCAGGACCTGGCCCTGCACCGGATCGCCGATCACGCCGGCGAGGCGGCCCGCGTCGTGACCGCGTCGACGACCGACCCGGTCGAGGCCCTCCGCGACCACTTCGTCGACGGCCTGAAGCAGCGGGATCCGGTCACCGGCCTCAACGACAACCCGACAGTGCTCGCGTACTACCGGCTGATCCTCCACACGCCGGCCCTGGCGACTCGGGTGCACCAGTTCGTCGCGGCCGACCAGGCAGCGCTCGCTGAGGCGCTGGGCGGCGGCCTGACCAACGAGCTGGCGGCTGCCGACCTGATCTCGACCCAGCAGGTCCTCTCGCGCCGCAACTGGGTCGCACTTACCGGCGGCATCACCGCGGACACCCTGTACCGAACGGCCGTCGCCGAGGCGAAACAGGCCTACGGCCGGCTGCTCCGCCGATAGTGCCCAAGTCCGGAGTTCTTTCGCGGCCCGGCGGGCCCTGCGCACTACGCTGAGTCCCGTGACTGATGCAGACGGACGCCGCGTACTGGTACTGAACGGTCCGAACCTGGGCCGCCTGGGTTCCCGGGAGCCCGACGTCTACGGCGCGACGAAATTCGCCGACCTGGTCTCCGAATGCGAGAAGACCGGCGCCGAGCTGGGCCTGGAGGTAGAGGTCCGCCAGACCGACGACGAGGCGGAACTGGTCGGCTGGCTGCACGAGGCCGCGGACACCAAGACGCCGGTGGTCCTCAACCCGGCGGCCTTCACCCACTACTCCTACGCCCTCCGCGACGCCTGCGCGCAGCGGACCGCCCCGCTGATCGAGATCCACATCACCAACCCCGCGACCCGCGAGGAGTTCCGCCACACCAGCGTCGTGGCGGCAGTCGCCACCGGCACCATCGCCGGCTTCGGCCTGGACTCCTACCGGCTGGCTCTGCGCGCCCTGACCAGCCTGTCCTGAGGCCGCCCGGGGCAGATTCCGGGGGTCCGTGGACCGGGCTGGAGGGGCTGTTTCATGGGGGCGGGCGGACAAGAGATCGGCATGAGACGTCGGTGAAATGCACCCGCGTCACCCTTGGGTTTGAGTCGGGGTACCACCTGCAGCCGAAATTTAAGGCTGGCTGAAGGTCGGGGATCACGATCGGATTGACGACTTTGGGGGTTCGCCGTGACTGCGGATTCGATCCGTTCCGTTCCACAAAAACGCTCTGGGGGAGTGACGTACATGACGCAACAACGCATACCCGTCTGGGTGAAGGCCCTTGACCCGCTCTCGCAGTTCGGGTTGGTGCACGCGCTCCGGCAGCGTCCGGAGATCCAGCTGATCGGTGACGCCGAACTGGCCGAGTCGCAGCAGACGCAGTCGCAGCCGGGCAAGGCCGACCAGCGCACCACCCCGCCAGTGGTGGCTCTGGTCGCGGTCGACTCGCTGGACGGGGGTGCGGTACAGGTACTGCGCTCGGCTACTCAACGCGGCTGTCGCCGGACCGTGCTGATCGGCAGCACGATCGACGACGAGGCGCTGATGACCGCGGTC
This sequence comes from Kribbella sp. NPDC051718, assembly GCF_040681515.1. Classification (NCBI taxonomy): domain Bacteria; kingdom Bacillati; phylum Actinomycetota; class Actinomycetes; order Propionibacteriales; family Kribbellaceae; genus Kribbella; species Kribbella sp. NPDC051718. The sequence continues at coordinate 305,409 of NZ_JBFAYZ010000009.1, forward strand.
GAGCTGGGAGTGTCGGGTGTGCTCCGGCGTACCGACGCCACTGCCGACCGGATCGTGCACCTGCTCCAGGCTGCGGCTGCCGGCGATGGCAGCCTGCCGCCTGATCTGCTGGGCCGGTTGCTCGGCCAGGTGTCGCGCATGCAGCGGCACGTGCTGGCACCGCGGGGCCTGTCCCACACCGGGCTGTCCGACCGGGAGACGCAGGTACTGCGCCTCGTGGCCGACGGCAAGGACACCCAGGAGATCGCCCGGGAGCTGTCCTACTCGGAGCGGACGGTGAAGAACGTCCTGCACGACGTCACCAGCCGCCTGCAACTGAAGAACCGTTCGCACGCCGTCGCCTACGCACTGCGCGAGGGCCTCATCTAGTAGTTCCACCCACCACCGCCGGACCGGGCTCAGCCCGGTCCGGCGCTTTGCTGTTCCGCGAACCCGAACCATCGTCCTCACCACCGGAGAACGAAGTTCGGGGGCTGCGGGCCGAGCGGCATCACCAGGACCGGAGCACTCAGCACCGGTACCGGCTGAGCCGGCATGGTCGCCGTGAGGAGCCGCTGCCCGAGCACGTCCCGGCGGAACACCAATACTGCGTCCTGGAACCGCCCAGTCCGGTCAGCAACCACCTTCTGCGTCCCCAGCCCGTTCTTCCAGGCCAGTACCGCGGCCTGCCCCGGCGGGAAGTTGGTACCAGTGGCCAGCACGATCTGCCCAGGCCGAACCACCGGCGGCTCCACAACCAGCGTCGGCACCGCAGTAGCCCCCGACATCCGCACCAAAGCCGGGAACGGAGCAACAGCCCCCGTAGCAGTCGCAGACACCAGTACTGCGCCAGCCTGCGTCCCGATTGCCTGCGGCACGAACCGCACAGCGACCTGGCACGCCTGCCCAGGCAACAGCGTCCGGCAGGCAACCGCCGTGGCAGCGGTGAAGTCGCGCGCCGCAGTCATCCCACGGACGTTCAGCGGCACGTTCCCCGTGTTGGTGACGACAACCGCCTGCGGAGCACTCGCGGTCGTGAGGATCTGAGTACCGAAGACCAGCAGCTTCGGCGTCACCGTCATCGAGGCGACAGCCGCTCCAGGCTTGCCCACCCCGACGCCGCTCAGCCTCACCGTCACATCAGCCGGACTCTTCACCAGCGGATCCTGCGACCTCGGCCGGAACAGGATCGACCCGACCCGCGTCCCCGCCTTCCGGGCCACGAAGCTGACCGGGTACTCACAGGTTGCCCCCGGCATCAATGTCGTGCAGGCGGTGTCGTCCACCCCGAAGTCACCGGCCGAGGTCAACCCGGCAGCGACAGAGAGCGCGACCTGTCCCGTGTTCCGCAGCGTCACCTTCGACGCCGGTCCGGCCTTACCGACCTCTGACGATCCGAAGGCGAGCTTCCCCGGTACGACGGTGAACCCCGCGACCGGCGGCACCGTAGTACCGGTCCCGGTGAGTCCCGCCGAGACGGACGGACCAGGCAAGTACCCCTGCATGCTCGGCAGGGTGAGCAGCCCGTTGACCGGTCCCGCCACCACTGGCACGAAGCGCGCGTCGACCGTGCAGCTGTCACCCCGATGCAACGTCACCTTGCAGACACCGGTCCCAGCCGCGAACGGCGGGTCGACCTTGGTCGGACCAGCAGCCGCCGGGCCGGGCCCGAGGTTGCGGACGACCAACTCCCGCGCGCTCGACGTCTTGCCCACCTGCACGCCTCCGAAGTTCACCGACGCCGGCTCGATGACGAGCTGCGCCGGCCGGCTGCGTACATAGATGTCGTAGTTGTCGTCGGTGTCCGTGGTGACGAGCTGCGAGTTCGACGCGAAGGCGGTGAAGGCGCCGTCCGAGCTGAGCGAAGGCGCCTCGCTGCTGCCTTCCTCCGGTACTGCGCCGTCGGCCGTCAGCGAGACACGTTCGCTGAACCGTTCGCCCTGGCCGCTGAAATCGGGACCGAGCTCGCGCACGAAGATCGCGCTCCCTCGGTTGCCCGGGTCGGTGACCAGATCGTCGGAGTCGGAGGTGAAGCCCACCGCTGCTCCGTCGTCGGAGATCGACGGATCCCAGCTCCAGCCCTCACCTGGCGTGGAAGGCTTACCCGCAACGGCCGAGACGAGCACGGTCCTGCCCGACGGGATGTCGCGAGCCCACACCTCACTCGGGTGATAGAGCGCAGCCGCCTTGGGGACCGCTCTCTCCTGTGGCGCGGCCGACTCGGAACGGGCAGCGAAGCCGGCGTTCTCGTAGCCGTCGGTGGCGAAGGCAATCCGGCTGCCATCCGCCGACAAGGACGCGGCGAAGGCGGAGTCCGGCCCGACCTGGCCATCGGCCAACTGCGACACGAGAACGGTCTTCCCCTCCCGCAGATCCCGCCGATAGATCTGATCGGTATAGCCATCGGCGGGCCGATCGATGGCCGCCGCCGACGAGAAGGCCAGGTACCGGCCGTCCGCCGAGAGCGACGGCTCGATCCCGTCGACGACATCGCCGGCATCGTTGCGGCTGGCGATCTGTGGCGGACCGGCGTACGTCGCGTCGCCGGCCGTGTCTGCGCGGGTCACGACGACGTCCTGGTTGCCGGTGCCGGAGAAGCGGTAGAACTGCCGGCCTTCATCGCCGTACGTCACCAGCGAAGCGATCGAAACGTCCACAGCACCAGGCCGGAACCCAACATAGGCGGTGCACCCGGTGTTCGCGGGCAGCGTCTCGCCGGCGACACAAGGCTTGGGCCGATCCGGGTCGGGCTTGGCCGGCTGCACCAGCTCGAAGTCGCAGCCGGAGTCGTAGTAGATGGTCTGCTCGGCCGCCTGCGGGGCGACCGCGAGGCCGAGGTACGTGACCTCGCCGACCGATACGTCGTAGCTCGCCAGCGGATTGCCCGCATTCGTCTCGCGCGAGGTCAGGTACGGCTCGGTGGCCGGCGCCGGGATCGGCGTACAGGCGGCGGCGCGGGGCGACTTGGCCGCGACCTTGAGGCAGCTGCCGTTGCCGATCAGGTTGATCGCGGTCTGGGCGTCCGGCGTCGTGCCGTTCAGCCGCAGTACCGCGATGTTCTTGCCGAACGAGCAGGCCGAGTAGCGGACGTCGATCGTGCAGGTCCCGTCCTTGGCCACCGCCCCGGTGCAGGTGGTCGCCGGGATCGTGAAGTTGCTCTCCGGGTCGATCACCGGCGGCCCGCTGAACCGGACAGCGCGATTCGCGCCGACCGTCACCGTCAACGTGTCGGACTGCTGACCGAAGTCAAGCACCGAGTCGAGCTGGACCGGGTTCTGCTGCTCCGGCTCGTCGACCGTGAGGTTCAGTGCGGGCGAGTGCGGATCCAGGCTGGCCGAGACGGCGATCGTCTTGCCATCGGCCGACAACGCCGGGCGGCACTGGCGCTCACGCGAATTGTCCGAGTTGTCGTCGACATCGCGGCGACCGCAGTACCCCGGCCGCTGGTAGCGCAGGTCGGTCTCGGTGCCCGTGACCGGATGCGTTCCGGCCTTGGTGGAGACCACGGCGCCTTCGTGCCCGTCGTCCTCCGCGTTGTAGGCGACCCGGCTCCCGTCGGCGGAGCTGGACGGTGGCCCGACCAGATCGTGCTGGCCGAACCCGTTGATCTGCTTCGTCGCCTGGTCCCGGACGTTGATCTCGGTCGGGTACGCCTCAGAGTTGTCGGCGCTCGTCCGGTACGCGACGAACTGCCCGTTGTCGCTGATCGCCGGGTCGAGGTGCCGCCCGTCGTTCGTCGACACATGCGAGGTCTCACCGGTACTCCGGGCATCACTGGTACCGCGTCCGGTCAGCTGGGGATTGAGTACGACCCCGTTGCCGAACACGTAGAAGTCGTCGGACCGCGGACCGACCGACTTGGGCCGGAACTCGATCAGGTAGGAGCAGCTCTGTTCCGGCCGGAGCGCCTTGCCGGTGCACTGGTCACCGGCCAGCACGAAGTCACTGTGCAGGGTGTCCGGCTTGTCCAGCTGGATCGCGGTCAGGCCGGTGTTCGTCACCGTGAGCGCCTTGGTGCCGCTCGACGTACCGACCGGCACCGAGCCGAACTCGAGAGGGTCCGGGGCGATCGTCGCGCTGCTGTCACGAGTCGCGTGGTACACGTCGGGATCGGGTACGTCGTCGTTGAGCTGATCGTCGTCGTGCAACAGATCCATGCTCCAGAAGGCCACCTGCGTACCGTCCTGGTTGACGCTCGGGTACCCGTCGCCCTTCGTGCTGCCGAGTCCGTCGGGCCGGACCGAGATCAGCTCGTTCGTCCCCTTCCCACCGGCGAAGTCCTTGGTCAGGTCGCGGGCGATGATTCGCGATCCGGCGAGGTCACCCACGCCGAGGTTGGACGCGCCCGAGAGGTAGACGACTGTGTAGCCGTCACCGGACAGCTGCGGTTTGCCCGACCACTGGCTTCCGGCCCCGCCGTCGGGACCGGAGGAGGCCAGGACGGTTCGCCCGGCGACACGGTCGCGGACGTAGACCTGACCGATCTCGTCGTCGGTGCCGAAGGCGACCCGGGTGCCGTCGTCGGACACCGACGCGTCCGACGCGGATGCCGGCAACTGGCCATCCGGCCGCTGCGAGGACAGTACGGTCTGTCCGGGCTTGTACGTACCGTTGCCATCGGCATCGGTGTCGTGCAGGTAGACCTGGGTGTGCCGGGGAGTACTGGCCGGATCCTCCTCCGGCCAGCCGAGCGGCGTCGACGAGGAGAACCCGATCCAGCGGCCGTCCGCCGAGACACTGGGTCCAGTGCCATCCATCGGAACGTTGCCGTTGACGCTGACGAGTTGGGCCGGGCCGAAGTTGCCGGCCGCCCCCGGATCGCGCCAGGCGGCAACTGCTCGCCGGGTGGCGTGACCGGTGATCCGGTAGCTCATGCTTCCGGTGTCGATGGTGCCGAGGAACGGCCCCACCTCGGGAACCTGGTACTCGACGTACGCGGTGCAGTTGGTCTCGGGTGCGATCGGCTCGTTCGGGTGGCAACTCGTCGCGGGGTCCGCGCCGGCGGGCAGGACGAGCTTGAGCTGACAGCCGGGGGATTGGAGTAAGGGGATCCGCGGGGCCGTCGTGTGGTTGCCGATGTTCAGCGCCGTGATGCCCAGCTCGCCGGCAGGTACCCCGCCGAGGACGAGGAAGGGCTGGGGGTGACCTTCGCTGGACCATGGATCGTCGCCGACCGGCAGGTCCCACTTGTACTGGCTCGGCCCGCTGCAGTCCGCCGCGACAGCCCGCGCTTGTGGCCGGAGTGTCTCCAGCGCCGGGCAGTCGCCGTAGTCGAGCAGACTGATCGCCGTCTGACCGCCGCTGGTGGTCGCGGGCAGCCGCAGCACGCCTCGGGATTCTTCGTCGCACCCGAGACCGGTGGAGTGGACCGTGACGGTGCAGGTGCCGCCGCTCGGCAAGGTGTTGGCGCAGGTGGTGGCGGCGACCGTGAAGCCGGGTCCTTCGATCGTCGGACCGGTCTCGGGGTAGACGATCGGCACCGGGCCGTTGTTGGTGACGGTGAGGGTCTCCTTCCGGCCGGCGGGGCCGTAGAAGATGTCCATCATCGGCGCGTAGCCGCGATCGGTGTGCAGGTCCAGTTCACCGATCCTGAGGCCGAGCCGTGGCGCGTCGACGGACTGCTCGACCGGCGCGACCAGCGTGCGGCCGTCGCGGGACAGCTTCGGCTCGCAGCCTTCGTTGTCGGCGTCGCCGTTGTTGATCGTGCAGCGGACCATCCGTTGGTACAGCAGGTCGTTCGCGCCGCCGGTGACCTGCTTGACCTTCGGGGCGGCCGGGTCGCGCCGGTCGACCACGTAGATGTCCGGGTCCTTCGGGTTCTCCTGGGTTCCACCGGCGACGTCACCGATGAAGCTGACCAGCGAGGCGTCGCCTGACAGGGACGGCGTACCGGCCTGGGTGTCGCCGGTGGGCAGCTCGGCCGGGTTCTTCTCGGTGTAGTCGCCGAGCAGGATCCGCAGGTTGCCGCCCTGGTTGGACTGGTAGGCGACGGTCCTGCCGTCGCTGCTGATCGCCGACCGGTAGGCGCTACCGGTGGTGGTCTTCTGCGAGACCAGGTCGATCACCGGCTTCTCCTGGGCGGCCGACGCGTCCCGGCCGAAGGTGAACGCGGCGAGGCCTGCCGTCAGCAGGGCAGCGGCAGTGACGATCGCGGTCGGGACACGCGGTATACGGCTCACGCCGACCAGCAAACCGTTTGTGGCGGTCTCGCTGGCAGAGCGCGCCGCGCCGCCTGCAGGGCAGCAGTGCCTGCCCGACCGCGCAATGTGCGCAACCGCAGGCGTTCCAGCGGCATCCGCTGCCTGATGGGGCAACCAGGCGGACCCTTCGTACGGCGCTCGCGCACCTGCCCGCGATCGCCGCCGGAACCTAGCTTGGCACAGTGATCTCCGAAGCCGACGGTGCCCTGGCCGCCCTGCTGCGCCGTGAGCTGCTCGACGCCGCGCGGGTGCAGGTGGTGTTCGATCCGCCGACGAAGGAGTGGGCCGGCAAGCGCAACGGACCGGCCGTGAACTTGTTCCTGTACGACATCCGCGAGGACACTCGTCGCCGGTCGAGCGGCCTGGTGCCACGGTTCAACGAGAGCGGCCGGGTCGTCGCCCGGCACACGCCACCGCGGATCTTCCGGCTCTTCTACCTGCTCAGCGTCTGGGGGCAGCGGGCTGAGGACGAGCACCGGCTGCTCGGCCAGCTACTCGACACCTTGCTGGTGCATGACGTGATACCGGCCGATTTGTTGCCTGATGCACCTTCTCCGGTCGGGCTCGCGATCGGCCTGCCACCCGAGGACGACCGGTCCTTCGCCGATGTCTGGTCCGCGCTCGGTGGCGAGCTGCGTCCGTCGATCGACGTCGTACTGTCGTTGCCGGTCGAGGCCGGTCGCCTCACCGCCGCCGGTCCGGCGATCGTCGAGCCGCTACAGGTGGACCTCGCCGACATGGACCAGGCCGTCGAGTGACCGGCAGGGGCCTCAGCTACCTCCTCGGCCGGCTGGCGCTGGTCGAGGAGCGCGTCCGTGCGCTGGTCGCACTTCGCAAGCCCGCTGATCCGGCCCCGAACGACGCGTTCCGCGGGCTGTTCCTGACCCCGGCTGCCGTCGACAGTCTGCTCACCGGTCGCCCGGTCGGGGTTCCGGACGAGGTTGCCGGGAAGCTGGCCGAGGTCGAGGCGGCCGGCGACGCGATGGAGGCGGACGGTACGACGCCCCGCCTGCGCAGCCTGGTCCGCTCGTTCGGCCTGACCGAGCTCGATGTCGAGATCCTGCTCATCGCGGTCGCGCCCGACCTCGACGCACGCTTCGAGCAGCTGTACGGCTACCTGAACGACGACGTATCCCGGCGCCGCGCGACCCCGCGGCTCGCCCTCGACCTGCTCGCCATCCCCTCGGCCGACGCGGCCGCCCGCGCCCGTTTCGACACCTCGGCACCGTTGCTCGCGGGCGGTCTGGTCGAGCTGGAAGACCCGGCCCGACCCTTTCTGACAAGGGGAATCCGCGTACCTGACCAAGTGACCGCCTACCTCCTCGGCGGCCACGCGACCGAGCCCGCGCTGCATGACCTCGTCCTGCCGCCGCCTCTCGTCGTCTACAGCGAACTCGAGAATTCGACCGAGCAATTGGTCCGCGTACTACGCCCCGGCCAGCCCGTCTACCTGCGTGAGAAGCCGGGAAGCGCCGCGAAAGGCTTGGCCGCAACCGCCTTCGCCAAACTCGGCCTCGGTGTCCTCTCGCTCAACCTGACCCGCCTCCCCGCCGACGTCGACGCGGTGTCCTTCGTCCGTACGACGGCCCGCCAAGCCCGACTCAGCTCCGCCGGCATCCTGGTCGGCCCGGTCGAATCGATCAGGCCCGACGTCCTGCGCGCACTCACAGTCGCGCCCGTCCCCGTCGTACTCATCGGCACACCGACCTGGGATCCGTCGTGGTCGGCCGTCGTGCCGGCCGTACTGGAGGCGCCGGCGCTGACCGCGAGTCAGAGCGCGACGCTGTGGCAGGCGATCCTGCCGCCCGAATCGACCACGTCGGATCTGGACGCGGCTGCGGAGACCTCGACCTTCCGGCTCGACGTCGACCAGATCGCCCGGACCGCCGAGGCGGCGAGCACTCGCGCGGCGCTGGACGGCGTACTGGTCAACGGGGAGATCCTGCGGGCCGGAGCGCGGTCGCAGAACGGTGCCGGGTTGGAGCGGTTGTCGCGCCGGATCGTGCCAGCCGTCTCGTGGGACGACCTCGTGCTGCCGGATGACCAACTCGATCGGCTGCGCGAACTCGCGATTCGCGCGAGGCATCGCGACCAGGTGATCCGCGGCTGGGGGATGCGTCCGGGCGGGGGCCGTGGAGCCGGCGTTTCTGCTCTCTTCACAGGCGAGTCCGGCACGGGCAAGACGTTGTCGGCCGAGGTGATCGCGCACGAGCTCGGCGTCGATCTGTACGTCGTCGACCTGGCGACCGTGATCGACAAGTACATCGGTGAGACCGAGAAGAACCTCGAACGGATCTTCACCGAGGCGACCGGGGTGAACGGCGTGCTGCTGTTCGACGAGGCGGACGCGATCTTCGGCAAGCGGTCGGACGTCCAGGACGCGCGCGATCGCTATGCGAACGTCGAGGTGGCGTACCTGCTCCAGCGGATGGAGAGTTTCGACGGCCTCGCGATCCTCACCACGAACCTGCGCGCCAACCTGGACGACGCGTTCAGCCGGCGGCTCGACATGGTCGTGCATTTCCCGCAGCCGGACGAGGACCAACGGCTGCTGCTCTGGGACCGCTGCCTGGGCAACGCCGTACCGCGCGATCCGTCGCTCGATCTGTCCGTACTGGCCGGGGCGTTCGATCTCGCCGGCGGTGACATCCGCTCGGCCGTGGTCACTGCGGCGTACTACGCGGCCGCGGCCGGCCGGGCGGTCACGATGGCCGACCTGACCACGGCGGTCGATCACGAATACACCAAGCTCGGCCGCCTCCCACCTTCTCCGGGACTGCGCTGATTGCCCTTACGTGCAGGCCTTGCTTCCCTCTGCTGGGGCCTGCAGGACGTACCGGCTGCGCGGGTGGACCGCGAGGCTTGAACCGAGACCAGACCAGCGTGAAGGAGTGACCATGCCGACGTACTTGTCGCCCGGTGTTTACGTCGAGGAGGTGGAGGCCGGGCAGCGGCCGATCGAAGGCGTCGGCACGGCGGTTGCGGCGTTCGTCGGCTTCGCCGAGAAGGGCCCGCTGAACACCCCGACCCTGATCACCAACTGGACGCAGTTCACCCAGACCTTCGGTGACTTCGTCGAGGGCTCCTACCTCGCGCACGCCGTCTTCGGCTACATCCAGAACGGCGGCTCGGCGGCGTACATCGTCCGGATCGGTGGGGACTCGTCCTCGGCCGACGCTGCCAAGCAGCTGCCGGCCGGACCGCCGCAGACGGTGCTCGGGCACTACAAGGTGGTCGCCCAGCTCAACGGCGCCAAGCCCGCCGACGTCTCCATCGAGGTGTCCGACAGCGCTGCCGAGAACCCGCCCGAAGGCGCAGTCAAGCTGACCGTCCGGGCCAATGGCCGCCAGCCCGAGGAGTACGACCCGGTCGTACCGGACCGGCGCGCGGACAAGGCCGTCAACATCGCCACCGTGGTGAACGCCAAGTCGAAGACCGTCAAGGTTGAGGAGCTGGCCGCCTCCGCCGCGCTGGAACCCGTTGCCAACGGCAAGAAGCAGCTGGTCGCCCCGGCGCCGGCAGCGGTCGAAGGGGTCGGCGCCGACGACTACGTCGGAGATGTTGCCCAGCGCACCGGCTTCTCCGGGCTGGAGGCGATCGAGGACGTCACCATCGTCGCCGTCCCCGACCTGATGAGCGCGTACCAGCAGGGCGCGATCGACCTGGAGACCGTGCACTCGGTCCAGCAGGCCGTGATTACGCACTGCGAACTGATGGGCAACCGGATGGCGGTCCTCGATCCGCCGCCGGCGCTGAACGCCCAGCAGATCAAGGACTGGCGGATGAACCAGGCCGGCTACGACTCGAAGTACGCCGCCCTGTACTGGCCGTGGGCGAAGACCTTCGACCCGGCGTCCGGGCGCAACATCCTGGTCCCGCCGTCCGGTCACGCGGCCGGCATCTGGGCTCGGACCGACGAGACCCGCGGCGTGCACAAGGCGCCGGCCAACGAGGTCGTACGGGGTGCGATCGCGCTGGAGACCCAGATCACCAAGGCCGAGCACGACCTGCTGAACCCGATCGGGGTGAACTGCCTGCGCTCGTTCCCCGGCCGCGGGATCCGGATCTGGGGCGCCCGCACGCTCTCGTCCGACCCAGCCTGGCGCTACGTCAACGTGCGCCGGCTGTTCAACTACATGGAGGAATCGATCCTCGGTGGCACCCAGTGGGTCGTCTTCGAGCCGAACGACGACGCCCTGTGGGCCAGGATCCGGCGCACGATCAGCTCGTTCCTGATCAACGAGTGGCGCAAGGGCGCGCTGTTCGGGCTGACCGCGGACGAGGCGTTCTTCGTCAAGTGCGACCGGGAGACCAACCCGGCCGAGGCGATCGACGCCGGCCAGGTCACCTGCCAGATCGGGATCGCGCCGGTCAAGCCGGCCGAGTTCGTCGTCTTCCAGCTGTCGCAGTTCTCCGGCGGCACCAGTCTCGTCAACGAGTAGTTTTCTTTCATCCAAGGAGATTGTCATGCCGCTCGCCGACGCCATGGACATGGCGACCGCGTATTCCTTCAGTGTCTCGGTCGACGGGATCGAGGTGCCGTACGTCATCGAGGTCTCCGGGCTCAAGGCCGAGGTCGACATGGTCAGCTACCAGGAACAGGCCAAGGACGGCAAGTACGTCGCCCGCCAGGTGATGGGCCGGCCGAAGCCCGGCCAGTTCACCGTCACCCGCGGCCTGACCGACTCCAAGACCGTCACCGACTGGCTGAAGTCCGTCATGCAGGGCGACATCAAGGGCGCCCGCAAGACCGCGGAGGTGTGCATCTACACCTCCGACGGCCAGCAGCTCAAGCGGCTCAACTTCCGCAACGTCTGGATCAAGGACGTCGAGCTCGGTGGTTCGCTCAAGGCCGGCTCGACCGAGCCGCTGACCGAGAAGTTCACGGTCTGCTGGGACGAGATGGAGTACGCCTGATGCGCAGGACGCACGGCACGGCGGTCGCTGAGGTGGTACCGCCTGCCTCTGCTGGTACTGCGGCGGTCGCCGAGCCCGAGCGGATGCGCACCGAGTTCGACTTCGAACTCCCGCGCGGCTACGTCGACGCCGACGGGCGGGTGCACAAGTCGGGCACGATGCGCCTCGCCACTGCCCGCGACGAGCTGCTACCGCTCTACGACGCCCGCGTCCAGGAGAACCCGGCCTTCACCACTGTCGTCCTCCTCGCGCGCGTCATCACCCGCCTCGGCGACGTCGCTCGGATCGACGGGTCGCTGGTGGAGAACATGTTCGCCTCTGACGTCGCGTTTCTGCAGGACCTGTACCGCCGGATCAACTCCGAGGGGCACACCCGCGCCTCGGTCACCTGCCCGTCCTGCAGCCAGGCCTTCGCCGTCGACATCGCCGGCGGCCGCCTGGGGGAATCCTGACGTACGCGACCGACCGGCTGCAGGAGGAGATCGCGTACCTCGCCTACCACTTCCACTGGCCGCTGAACGACATCCTCGACCTCGAACACCCGGCCCGCCGCCGCTTCGTCGAAGAAATCTCCAAGATCAACCGCCGCATCACCGAGGGGGACTAGATGGCACCATCGATAGGTGCCATCGGCAACGCCCCGTCGACGCTGCGGCCGGCGAACGGCGACTGGATCCCGTCCTGGCGCTCACCTGCTTTCACCGGCGAGCTCTCGCATCAACTCGATCCTGCCGCCCCGGCCGGCGTGGTGGGCAACCTGGTCACACCGGGCGCGCCCCAGCCCTTCCAGCCGGCGATTGACTTGGCAGTCCGCCAGCCGCCGGCAGCTGAGCAGTCGCCTTTGGCGCGGGCCTTCCAATCGCTCCGCAGCACCTTCTCAGCCGGCCGCGCGTCATCCGGTGGAGTGGGGAGTCCTTTACCCCCGATTCCGGCCAGTTCCCTCCCCGGCCCGGCGATCTCCGGTACCGCGCCGGCCCAGGACGACTCCACTGGCCTGCTCGGCAGCATCACCTCGTTGCCTATAGCAACTGCATCTGCGCCCGGCAACGCCCAGACCATCGCCCCGCCTCCCTCGCTCGCCCGACGTGCGCTCCTCGTAGTCTCTGCCTCGGCAGTCCCCACGCCAGCCGGATCAGCGCCCTCATCCGGTACGACTGCCGCCGGACTGAGCGCCACAGCCGGTACGAACGTTGTGCCCGCGCCATCCGGTGCCACCGGTACAGATGCTGTGACCCTCGCATCCCTAGCTTCTCCCATGGATCTCACCCGCTCGACCCTCGCAGACCTCACCTCAGACCTGGGCGCGGCCGACCCTCTCGGCCCAGGCGTTCCCACCGAGTCATCACCCCAGTCGGCCGGCCCGGCGACGTCGGCCGGCCAAGCACCCCAGCCAGCCGCTCTCTCCCGCCGCCGGGCCGGCCTCGGCGCCCCCATACCTCCCGAAGCAGCCCAAGCCCTAACCTCCGAGACCCGCCCCCTCCTAGGCGCCGACCCCACACCTGGATACCTCGGGAGCTCCACCAGTGGGGCTGGCGGTGGGTCGGGTGCAACCGCTGGATCCTCAACCAGCGCAAGGCTCGGCGCAGGTACAGGCGCAGGAACTGACCTTGGAGCAGGTGCGGGGGCGGATGGCGCCGCAGACGCCGGCGCTGGCGGAGGTGCTGGTGCAAGCACTGGCACGGGAGCCGGCGTTGGTGCAGTAACCGGCAGCGGTGACGGCGTTGGCGCCGCTGCCGGCGGCGGCACGGCAGATGTAGCCGTTGGCGCGGGCTCCGGGCTGGACGCCGCTGGCCTGGCTGAGCGCGGGCTAGCGGGAAGCTCGTCCGTGGGCGCGTTGGTCGACACCGCCGACGGCCTAGGCGCGGGTCAGGTCCCCGGCGGCGGATCAGCAGCCAGTGGCCCGATCGGCAGCATCCGAGCAGCCGCCGGTTCGTCCAACAACCTCCGCGCAGCCGTCGGCGCCCCCGGCGGCCTCGGTACAGCAGCCGGTGCAGCTGGTGCTTCCGGCGGTCTTGGTGCGACCTTCGGTGCTGCGGGCGCGACCGGTGGCTCCGGCGGCCTCGGTACAGCAGCCGGTGCAGCCGGTGCTTCTGGCGGCCTTGGTGCGGCCCTCGGTGCTGCGGGCGCGGCCGGTGGGTCCGGCAGCCTCGGAGGGGTCGGTTCGCTCGGGGGTCTCGGTGTGGCGACAGGTGCCTTCGGCAACGGTGGCGCGGCTGCTGGGGCGTTAGGCAGCCTTGGTGCGGCGGTGGGCGAGCTTCGGTCAGTTGGCGGAGGCTCCGGCGCTGGTGGTCTTGGGGCGGGGCTTGCGGCTGGGGCTGGGGTTGGGGCGCTTGCGGGGCGTGCAGGGGTGGCGGCTTCGGGCGGGCGTGTTGGGTCTGTGGTGGCCGGTGGGTTTGAGGAGTTGGTGGGTGGCGCGGGGGTGGCGGTTCCGTTGATTGGGGAGCGGGCGTTGGCGTCGGAGGTTGGTGAGTTGGTTCCGAATGCTCCGGTTGCTTCGGGGAGGAGGCCGGCGCAACCAGTTGTCTATCTGAACCAATCGGCATCACCCGGCTCAGTTGGTTCAGCAGGGTCGGCTGGGTCGCCCGGCTCGCTGCCGTCGGTGGCGGCTTCGGCGAGCGGCGCTGGGATCGGGGCCGGGATCGGCTCCAGCGCCGGGGCTGATGGAGAGCGTCTTGCGGTGTCGAGGCCGCCGGCCGTGGCTGGGACGGCAGCGGGATCGGCGGGGGCGGCCGCAGGTGGCGGTTGGGCAGGTGCTGGCGGAGCGGGAGCTGGCTGGGCGGGTTACGGCGGGGCTGGTGGCGGTGCGGGAGCCGGCGGGGCAGGTGCCAGCAGTGCGGGTGGCGGCAGTGCGGGTGGTGGCGGTGCGGGCGCGGGTGGTGCGGGAGAGGGGTCTGTGGTGCCTGCGTATGGCGGGGTGGTGGAAGGGAATGTGGTGGAGAGTGCTGGGGCGGCGGGCGGTGAGGCTATGTCGGCTGTTCCGCACGGGGGAAGTGGGGCGCAGGGGGCTCCCGCCGCGGCTGTGGCGGCGGGGAAAGTGGAGGGTTCGGGGATGTCGGCGGCTGAGGTGGATGGGTTGGCTCGGCGGTTGTATGAGCCGATTGTTCGGCGGTTGCGGGCTGAGTTGTGGGTTGATCGGGAGCGGACCGGCACGTTGATGGATCGGATGTGGTGATGAGTACCAGCGCTGCCGAGTTGATGCCGGCAATCGGGGTTCGGTTCCTGGTGCAGGTCGATGATGTGGATCTGGGGATGTTTACGAGTTGTGACGGGCTCGGGTGTGAGGTGGTGATCGAGCAGCGGTCGGAGGGTGGTAACAACGGGTACATCGTGCAGATCCCGTCCCGGCTGAAGTTTCCGAACATCAAGTTGAGCCGGCCGCTGACGAAGGAGACCGAGCGGGTCGCCCGCTGGATCTCCGGGCTCGCGGGCGGTGTGAAGCGGCGTACCGGGCAGATCACCGCGATGACCAGCGACGGCACCGTCGTCGCGCGCTGGGGGCTCGTCGACGTGATCCCCGTCCGGTGGACCGGCCCGAGCGTCGCCAAGGGGCCGGCCGACATCCTCACCGAAACCATCGAGATAGCCCATCACGGCTTCATCGACACCGGCGCCTGAGCCGAGCCGCGTTCAGCCGCGGTCGAGGACCTTGCGGACTATCTCGTCGAGAGGGATGCGGCGGGTGGCGGCTGCGATGTCGTCGAAGCGTGCGCCGAGTTTGCTTCGGACGAACTCGTCGGTGGCCGCCAGGTCCATCACCTCGTCGGGGATGGCGACCGGCTCGACGATCAGCTGGCGTCCGTGGCTCGCGGCCGCGAGCAGTTCGGCGGCGAACTCGTACCGGCCTGCAGCAGCCTCGATGCAGCCGAGCGTTTCGAGGGAGTCGAGCTGGCCGACCGTGTAGGTGATGTCGCGGGCGACCTCCAACGCGTCCAACTCGTACTCGCGAGCGCGATCGAGTTCGCCGGCCTGGTACGCCGAGATGCCGAGGTTGCCGGTCGCGATGACATAGCCGTGCCCGTCGTGGATCGCGTCCCAGCAGGCCTGCGCCTCCTCGAAGAGTTTCACCGCGTCGTCGGCGTACCCGAGCATCCGCAGGCACAGACCGATGCAGTTGAGGCCGGCGCCGCGAAGTACCGGGAAGTCCACCGCGCGGGTCCACACCTCGACCTCATTGGCGCAGACAAGCGCTGGATAGATCTCGTCCAGCGCAAGGTACGCCAGCGTCAGGCTTTGCAGCACCTGGATCGTGCCGCGTGCCTCGTCGGTGCGCCGCATGATCGCGAGCGCGTGCAGGCCAAGTTCGCGAGCTTCCGCGAAGCGGCCGAGCTTGCGGGTGACGATGGCCAGGGCGTTCAGGCCGGCGGCGTACTGGGGCGAGTCGGGGGGAACCGCGGTGAGCGAATCGCGCAGCCAGCCGGCGGCCTCCGTGAGCATGCCGCGGTAGCCCCAGTACCACGTCAGCGGCGCGACGATCTCGTTGACCAGCGCGGGTTCGGCGCCGGTGGACAGGCACCAATCGACCGCACCGAGCAGGTTCGGTTCTTCGAGATTGAGATAGCTGTACAGGTCCCGCTGCAGGCCATGGGTGGAATGCAGCCGCCCGTACTGTTCTCCGGCGGCAGCCACTTCGGTGCACCAGGCAACGTGTCGCCGTCGGATGGTGGCTTCCTCGCCGACGGTTCGGAGCTGTTCGAGGCCGTAGTCGCGGATGCTTTGCAGTACGCCGTACCGCCCAGTGCTGTCGACCGTGAGCAGACTGCGATCGACCAGGTCGGTCAGCAGACCGCCGACCTCCTCGACCGCCAGCCGATCATCGGCGATCACCTTCTCGGCCGCCGCCAGCGTGCAGCCGCCCGCGAACACCGAAACCCGGCGCAAGGCGATCCGTGCCTTGGGGGCCAGCAGCTCATGGCTCCAGTCGAGTGCCGCCCGGAGGCTGGAGTGTCGCGCACCCGAGTCCCGCAAGCCGCGGATCAACAACCGGAGACGATCGTCGATGCGGTCGGCCAGCTGGTCGATCGACAGGATGCGAGTGAGCCCGGCGGCGAGTTCGATCGCGAGCGGGAAGCAGTCGAGCGCCGCGCAGATGGCGTCGACCTGGTCGCTCGGCGGGAGGCCGCTGCGGGCGCAGAACAGTTCCGCGGCAGCCTCGGCCGTCAACGGGCCGACGCGGTGGACGTACTCGCCACTGATCCGCAGCGCGCGTTGCGACGTGACCAGAACGGTCAGACCGGCGGTCGCCGCGTGGAGGTCGTCGACGAGCGCGGCGGTGTCCTCGATCAGGTGCTCGGCGTTGTCGACGACGAGCAGCGCTCCGGGCAGTACTTCGATCGCGTTGGCCAGTGGATTGGGTCCGCCACCATCGGTACCGATCGCCGCGGCCAGTGCCGACGGGAGATTGTCGCCGGCCTGGAGCGGCGCGAGGTCGAGCCAGGCGACCGTACGGCCTTCCCGGTGAGCGCTCTCTGCGATCTCGCGCGCCAGCCGGGTCTTCCCGACGCCCGGTCCGCCGCGCAGCGTCACCACGGATGGCTCGCTGACTCGCGCCCGGAGGCTGAGCTGCTCGTCCTGCCGGCCGATGAAGCTCTTGGTCTGTGGCGGGAGAGAGGAGCGGATGGCGCGATCGGTCTGTTCGTGCAGCTTGGCCTCGAGCGCGAGCGTCTCGGGGCCGGGGTCGATGCCGAGTTCGTCGGCCAAGGTGGTGCGCAAGTGGGCAAGCCGGGCCGTTGCCTCGGCGCGCATTCCGCGGTTGGCGAGTGCCCGCGCGGACAGACCAACCAACCGCTCGTGTAGTGGATGAGCGGCGACCAGGCGTTCGAGGTCCGGGCCGACATCCTTGCCCAAGGCAAGTCCTGCTTCGCCGTGGGCGATCTCGAGTTCCAGCTGGACAGACTCCAGCCGCAATTGTTCCGCGGCGACGAACGGGATCTCTCGCAGATCAGCCAGCGCCTCGCCTCGCCACTGCTCCAACGCGACGGCTGCCGCGTCGAACACGGCTGCCTGGTCGCCCGTCCGGCGAGCCGCGTCGATCGAGTCGACCGAATGCTCGACGAGATCCAGGTCGACAGGCGCCGCGTCCAAGGAGAACCCCGCCGGCGTACGGCGTAACGCCTCGCCTTCGTTGCCCAGGGCACCTCTGAGCCGGGAGGCCAGCACCCGCAACCGCGCGGTCGGCCGGGCATTGCCGGCGTCGCCCCACAGGTCGCGGATCAGGATCTCGTCGGCAACGGCCGCACCCCGCGCGAGCGTGAGCCGCACTGCCAGTGCCCGGGCCAGCGGTTGCTGAACAGTCAACTGCCCGGCCCCGGTAGCGATCTCCACCGCCCCCAGCAGACGCACTGCCAACAACGCTTCCCCGACCTGCCTCGTAGCCCTCACCCCCAGCCAGATCCACCAAACCACTGAGATGTTCCCACGCTGCCCTTTAGGGAAGTTCGGAGGTCCCTCCGTACGGCGCTGCAGCCCCTGCCCGAAGCGGCGCGGCTTGCCTAGCCTCGTGGCATGAGCGGCAATCTGGCCAAGGCGTACCTGGAACTGCACGAGGCGATGCCGAACAAGGGCGCCGGTGCGAGCCTCGGTGCGTCCAAGGGCCGGATCGCGTTCCAGTTCAATCCGAACGAGCTGACCGTCAAGAAGGCCGCGAAGTGGAACAGCGAGCCGGCCCGCGGGTCGAAGAAGGCCGCGCCGCCGGAGTTCCAGGGGCCCGAGCCGGGCAAGCTCACGCTGGAGATGTTCTTCGACGGCACCGACAAGATGGACGACAGCGTCGTGAAGGCGGTCAAGGCGCTGTTCGCGTGCTGTGTCCCGACCGACCAGAGCGTCGGCAAGAGCAAGCCGGTACCACCGCTGGTGGTCTTCCACTGGGGTGCGCTCGACTTCTTCCCGAGCTTCATCACCTCGGTCAGCGCGAAGTACTCGCTGTTCACGCCGGAAGGTACGCCGGTCCGCGCGACCTGCACCGTCGACCTGCAGGAGATGCCGTCGCTGACGGCCAAGCAGAACCCGACATCGGGCAGCCTGACCGCCCGGCGTACCCACGTGTTGCTCGAGGGCGAGACGCTGGCCGCCGTCGCGTACGCGGAGTACGGCGATCCGGCGATGTGGCGACCACTGGCCGAGGCCAACGACATCGACGACCCGCAACGCCTGACGCCAGGACGAACGGTCCTGTTGCCGTCCGCCGAAGAACTGCTGGCCGGCTGAGATGGCCAATGCGAGCTTCTCCAGCACTCTGGCCGTCTCAGTCGACGGGGCAGCGCTTCCGGACGACCTGATCGCGCTGCTGGCCGGGGCCTGGGTGGATGACAACCTGCACCTGCCGGACCTGTTCAGCCTGCGTTTCCGCGACCCCGACCGGCTGGTCCTGGCGAAGTCCGGGATCACCATCGGCAGCAAGCTCAAGCTGTCCGTCCACGTCGCCCAGGAGGGCGCTCCGCAGGACCTGATGACCGGCGAGGTGACAGCGCTGGAGGTCGAGGTCGAGGGAAGTGGCACCTTCACGATCGTTCGCGGGTACGACGCTGCGCACCGGCTCCTGCGTGGTACGCGCAGTGAGACCTACCAGCAGGTCACCTTCGACGACGTCGTCAAGAAGGTTGCTCAGCGCAACGGATTGCCGCTCGGCCAGGTGGACTCGACCAACACCGTGCATGAGTTCCTCTGCCAGGCGAACCAGACCGACTGGGACTTCCTCCGCACGCTGGCCGATGCCGTCGGCTACAACCTCGGGGTCGAGGCGGGGAAGCTCCAATTCACGAAGCCGACGAAGGCGGCCGGCGCTCCGGATGGTTCCGATGCGACACAGGCTCATGCTCTTGAGCTTGGGTTGGACTTGCTGCGACTCCGATCGGCGGTGACGGCGGCCGGGCAGGTGCCGTCGGTCGAAGTACGCGGGTGGGATGACACGCAGCAGCGGGCGGTCGTCGCGAAGGTGCCTGCGGCAACGACCAGTGCGCAGATCGGGCTGCAGCCGAGCGAGTTGGCTGACAAGTTCTCCGCTCCGCCGTGGGTCGTGACGCATGTGCCGCATCGGACTCAGGCAACCGCGGAGGCTGCGGCGAAGGCGTTGGCCGAGCGGGTGGCCGGTACGTTCGCCGAGCTGGAAGGGGTCTGCCGGGGCAACCCGCAGTTGCATGCCGGCGTACCGGTTGCTATCGGCAACCTTGGCGCGCCCTTCGACGGCAAGTACACGCTGAGTCGGGTGAGGCATGTGTTTGATGGCGACTACACGACGCATATCTCGGTAACCGGACAGCAGGATCGGTCGATGCTCGGACTGTCCGGACCGACTGGATCGCCCGCCAGGCAGGGGGTTGCGACGGCCGTGGTCACCGACGTGAACGACCCCGGGAAGACCGGGCAGGTGAAGGTCCAGTTGCCGTGGATGCGCGACGACTTCGGTACGTTCTGGGCGCGCGTCCTGCAGGCGGGCGCGGGCGCCGACCGTGGCTCGATGCTGCTGCCCGAGGTCGGCGACGAGGTACTGGTCGCCTTCGAACAAGGCGATATCGGCGCCCCCTTCGTGCTCGGCGGTCTCTACAGCGCCAACCGCAAGCCGTACGCCGGTCAGGCCGCGAGCGTCGACAGCGGCACCGGCGCCATCAACCGCCGGGCCTTCGTCGGCCGCACCGGGCACTCGCTCGAACTGCTCGAAAGCTCGCAGAAGAACGGCATCTGGCTGCACACCGGCGACGGCAAGCTCAGCGTCGCGATGGACGGTACGAACGCCCCGGTGATCACCGTGCACAGCGACGGCAAGGTGGTCGTCGAGGCCAAGGACGGCGTCGACATCGACGCGGGCACCGGCGGGGTCAAGATCACCGCCGGGCAGAAGATCGAGCTGACCGCGAAGACCGGCATCACGCTCGACGCCGGCACCGGCGACGTCCAGCTCAAGGGTGTCAACGTGGACGTGAAGGGCACTGCGCAAGCGACGGTGTCGGCCGCGAAGGTCAATGTGGCGGGCCAGGCGAGTACCGAGATCAACGGCGGCGCGACGCTCGCGATCCAGGCCGCCCTCGTGAAGATCAACTGAGGCGGGGGAACCAGGATGCCTGGACCAGCGGCCCGGGTCGGCGACGTGACCGCCCACGGCGGAGCACTCGGACCACCCGGCGTACCGACCGTGCTGATCGGCGGGATGCCGGCGGCGACAGTTGGTACTCCGCACGTGTGCGCGATCCCGTTGCACCCGCCTTCGGCCGTCGTACCGCCCGGATCGATGACCGTGCTGATCGGTGGCCTGCCCGCCGCCCGGATGACCGACCTGACCGGGTGCGGGGCGCCGATCGCGATCGGCTGCATGACCGTCCTGATTGGCGGCTGACAGATGGCTGGAACAGAACGGAGGACGCGGTGAGTTCGGAGTTCGTCGGAGCCGGGTGGGCGTTTCCGTTGCGCACGGACGCGACCGGCCGGATCGCGCTGGTCCGGCAGGAACGCGAGATCGAGGAGAGCATCCGGCTCATCCTCGGTACGTCGCCGGGGGAGCGGCCGATGCGGCCCGAGTTCGGCTGCGGCATCCAGGAGCACATCTTCGCGCCGGCCGACGCGACCACGGCCGGCAAGATCATCGCCGACGTCCGGATCGCGCTGGACCGCTGGGAGCCGCGGATCGACCTGCTCGACGTGCGCGTGCACTTCGACCGGATCGACGCCGGAGCGCTCTACATCGACCTGCACTACGCGATCAGCGGCAGCAACAGCCCGCGCAACCTGGTCTTCCCGTTCTACCTGATCCCCGAGCACGCCGAGCTGACGACCGGAGGAGCGGCATGACCCTGACCGCCCCGAACCTCGACGACCGCCGGTTCCAGCAGTTGGTGGACGACGCGAAGCGGATGATCCAGCAGCGCTGCCCGGAGTGGACCGATCACAACGTCTCCGACCCGGGCGTCACGCTGGTCGAGGCGTTCGCGACGATGGTCGACCAGCTGATGTACCGGCTGAACAGGGTGCCCGAACGGCACTACCTGAAGTTTCTCGACCTGGTCGGCATCAAGCTCTTCGCTCCCGCGGCGGCTCGCGCCGACATCACCTTCTGGTTGTCGGCCGCACAGCCCGAGACGATCACCGTACACAGTGGGACCGAGGTCGCGACGCTGCGCACCGAGCATGACGAGGCGACCGGCTTCAGCACTGTCGACGAACTCGCGATCCTCGCCTGCTCACTCCTCAACGTTGCCACCAGCAACGGTGGCACGGTCGTCCTGGACCGGACCGTTGAGCTGCAGGACGGGGTCGGCTTCGACTGCTTCGCGGCGCCGCCTGCACCTGACAATGCCCTGTACGTCGGCCTGTCCGCGGCCGTGCCGTCCTGCGCGGTACTGCTCCGGGTCGACTGTCAGGTCGAAGGCATCGGCGTCGACCCGCTCGATCCGCCGCTGCGCTGGGAGGCGTGGAACGGTGAGGAATGGATCGCCTGCGAGGTCGACCGCGACGGCACCGGCGGACTCAACCGGCCGGGCGACATCGTGTTGCACGTCCCGGTCGGACACGTGCAGTCGGTACTCGCCCAGCAGCGCGCTGGTTGGCTGCGTTGCGTGCTGGTGTCGCCGGACACCGACCAGCCGTTCTACAGCGAGTCGCCCAAGATCCGCCACCTCGAGGCGTGCACGATCGGCGGTACGACGGTTGCTGAGCACGCCGAGCCGGTACTGGCCGAGGAGGTCGGGCGGAGCGATGGGAGCGCAGGGCAACGATTCGAGTTGCAGCGGCGGCCGGTGACGCCGGCCCCGGAGCCAGAGGTGCTTCAGGTTGGTACGGACTTCGGCTGGGTCGAGTGGACGTTGGTGGACAGCTTCGCTGAGTCACTGGCGACGGACCAGCATTTTGCGCTCGACCGGCAGAACGGTCAGGTGTTGCTTGGGCCAGCGGTGCGTCAACCGGATGGGACGCTGCGGTCGTATGGGGCCGTACCGCCGAAGGGCGCAGTACTGCGATTGGCGCGGTACCGCACGGGGGGCGGTGCAGCGGGCAATGTGGCTGCGCATGCGTTGCGGGTGTTGAAGACCTCGCTGCCGTTCGTGGGCGAGGTCGACAACCGGCGCGCGGCGACCGGGGGAGTGGACGGCGAGCAGGTGCCGGACGCGATGCTTCGAGGGCCGCTCTCTTTGCGTACTGCGTCGCGGGCCGTGACTGCCGAGGACTACGAGTTGCTTGCGCGGGAAGCCGCACCTTCGCTCGGGCGGGTGCACTGTGTGCCTGGGGATGAGAGTGAGCCGAATGTGGTGCGGCTTCTCGTCGTACCGAGGTTGTCTGCGGATCCGCAGGTGACGGTGGACTTCGGCGCGTTGCGGCCGTCGGATGAGGTTTTGCAGCGGTTGGCTGATCATCTGGAGCCGCGGCGGATGCTTGGGGCGCGATTGCTGATCGAGCCGCCGTTCTATCGGGCGGTAACGGTGGTGGCGCGGTTGACGGCGGCTGCTGATGCGTCGGCGGAGCGGGTTCGGCCCGCTGCGCTGGAGGCGCTCTATCGGTTCCTGCATCCGTTGCTTGGTGGGCCGCGTGAGGATGGGTGGCCGTTGGGGCGGACCGTGCAGACCGGTGACATTCATGCTTGTTTGCAACGAGTTCGCGGGGTGGAGTCGGTGGAGGATGTCCGGCTTTACCTGGCTGATCCCGTGCTGGGGACTCGGAGCGATACGCCGGTTGATCGGGTCGAGATGAGCCGGACCGAGCTGGTGTATTCGTTCGAGCACCAGATCATGGTGCGGAGGTAGCGATGCGTGGACTTGTCGAGGGGCTGCTGAATCCGCATCCGTTGCTGGAGATCTTGCCTGGGTTGTATGCCGAGGACGACCTGGCGGTGCGGCTGACCGGGGTGTTCGACGAGGCGTTGGCGCCGGTGGTGGCGACGCTGGACAACTTCGGGGCGTATCTCGATCCGGCGCTGGCGCCTGAGGACTTCGTGGAGTTGCTCGGCTCGTGGGTCGCGGCGTTCTCGGACCCGCGGATCCCGGTCGAGCGGCAGCGATTGCTGGTGGCTGCGACGACTGAGTTGCATCGGAGCCGCGGGGCCGCGCACGCGTTGCGCGAGACGCTGCGGGTGGCGTGTGGGGTCGATGCCGAGATCGCCGAGTCCGGCGGTACTGCGTGGTCCGCGCAGGCGGGTGCCGAGCCGCCGGGTGAGGCGCGGGCGCAGCTCGTCGTACGGGTTCCGAGGGAAGCGGACGAAGCGGTCGTCCATCGAATCGTCGACGCATTACGGCCGGCCAACCTGCCGGCCCGGGTAGAAGTCCTGGAGGCCGACCGATGATCCTGTGCAACGACTGCGGCGAACAGAACGAGGAAGGCACCGTCTTCTGCACCCGCTGCGGCGTCTTCCTCGAATGGGAAGGCGAACACGTCACCCCAATCACCACCACCAAGCCTGCCGCCCTCGTCCCACCTCCTCCGGAGAGCCAACTACTTCCTCTTCCTGCACCCGATCCCGCCGCTTCGCGGCGGGATCGGGGAGGTGTGAGCAGGGCCGAGCTCCCAGAGGTTGGGGAGGGCGGTGCGAGCGGACCCGAGGCGGTGGCTTCGCGGCAGCCGCAGGTGGTCAAGCGGAAGATGGCGCGGCGGAGTAAGTCGCCGGTGATTGTGCCTACCGGGTCTCGGGTTTGTGGTGGGTGTGGGATGCCCAACGAGGCCAGTCGGCGGTTTTGTGCGAAGTGTGGGTTCAGCCTGGTCGACGCTCAGGTGATTCGGAAGGCGCCTTGGTGGCGGCGGGTTACCGGGCGGGAGCGGGTTTACGCGGCAGGGACGAGGATCCGGCCGGGGACAGGGCGAAGGAAGTTTCGTGGTGCGACCCGGGTCGGTGTGGTGCTGGCGTTGCTTGCGGGTGGGGGTGTGCTGGCGGGGCCGCAGCGCGGGTTGGTGATGAATGGGGTGCACAAGGTGCAGGACCAGTTCGCCGATCCGCTGCAGGTGCGGCCGACGGCGAGCAAGGCGAGTGGGATCGTCGGCAAGCAGAACGCTCAGCTCGCCTTCGACGGGGCCAGGAACACGTACTGGGGAGCGCCGCGCACCGGCAAGACCGCCAAGCCCGTTCCGTGGGTGACGGCCGGTTTCAGGTCGCCGATCAACCTGATCGCGTTCAACATCTACGCGGGCGTCGCCCCGGAGACGCCGAAGTTCGTCGCCGGTCCGCGGCCCGCGGAGATCGAGGTCACCGTGATCACCGGCGGCGAGCCGGTGATCCAGCGCTTCACCCTGAAGGACGTACCGGCCAAGCAGGAGTTCAAGCTCAAGGTCGACGACGCCCGCGCCGTCCAGGTCGCCGTCGTCCGCGCGATCGCCCCGACCCGCTCCACCCTCACCGCGATCGCCGAACTCGAGTTCTTCGCCAGCCGCTGAGGCAGCAAACTGAAAGTCCCGGACCGACATCGGTCCGGGACTTTCAAGTACTACCGTCAGTTGGGCGCCGCGCTCGTCGGCGGAGTGGTCGGCGCGGGAGGCTTGTCGGTGAGGATGCCGCCGACCATCACCGCGTTCTCGCAGTCGGTCGCGCCCGGCGCCGGCGTCGTGCAGTCGAGGCTGACGACGACCTTCTCGCCGGCCTCCAGCACCGCGAGCGGCGAGATGTACCGATAGTCCTGGATGTTGCGGAAGTACTGCGGCGCGACCCCGCCGAGCGAGTTCTTGCCCTTGCGCAGGTCGAGCCAGCCGGTACTTCCCTGCGACTCGAAGTTGACGTCGGTGATCCGCAGGACCTTGTCCTTCGGCACCTCGAACGACTCCTCGACCGACTTGCCCGGCTTCGCCTTCAACGGCCAGCGCTGCGAGAACGGCGTACCGACCATCGCCGCGGCCTGGGCGGCGAGCTCCTTCTCCCGGTCGGACATGTTCTTCTCCTGCTCGGTCTGCCCCTTCGCGGTGTTCTTCGCGGAGTTCTGAGCAGTGTTGGCCGCCTGCTGTGCCGCGCCGGCCTCCGTCTTGGCCTCGTCGACCTTCTGCTGCATCTGCTTCAGCGGCTTCTCGACCGCGTTCTCGGCGCTGGAGTCGATCGCGGGCCGCAAGGCGACGAACCACAACCCGACGAGCAGCGCAGCGGCCGCGAGTCCGCCGGCGATGGCTTTGCCTGTCCAGGCAGGGAGAATCGGGTCCTGGACCATCATCCCGTCGACGCTGGTGAGAACGGCCTTCGTCCCGTTCGGGCCACCGGTGATGACCTGCGTGACGATGACGCTGAACTGCCGCGTCTTCGACGTACCGCGCCAGATCCGTTCCAGCGGCCGCGCCTTGATCTTCGAGAACGCGGCCG
Source organism: Kribbella sp. NPDC051718 (assembly GCF_040681515.1). NCBI lineage: Bacteria > Bacillati > Actinomycetota > Actinomycetes > Propionibacteriales > Kribbellaceae > Kribbella > Kribbella sp. NPDC051718. Next base: position 330,750 of record NZ_JBFAYZ010000009.1, read on the forward strand.
TCCCCGGGGCGATCTCGACGGTGCTCGGCGAGAACCGGAACTCCATCACCGCGTCCGGGTCCTTGCCGGTCAGCTCGACGGTGACCGGGCGGTTGCCGCGGTTGTCGATCGCGAGCGTGTGCCGGCCGATCCGGCTGCCGTGCGACGTCCGCGGGGTCAGCTCCGCGGTGATGTCGCTGAATGCCTGGACGTGCGCCACGGCCTCCGGTACGGCGGTGTCGGCCGGGTGCTCGTGCGGCTGGACCAGTACGCCGAACGCGACATCACCGGCCTCGACCACGGCCTCGCGCGGCACGGTGATGGTGATCGTCGCCGTGCCCTCCGCGTCCGGGTAGAGGGAGAGCGTGGCGGGTTCGATCACGGCGTAGCCGGCCAGGTCCCCGACCGGGGTCAGGGTGTAGGCCTCCACGATCGAGCCGCGGTTGGCCAGCTGGACCTGACACTGGGCCGGCGTACCGGGCACGATGACGAGTTCTTCGACATCCAGTCGCGCTGAAGTAGACACAGCATCAAGGATCGGGTGCTGTCCGTGATCGCACATCGAGCCGGAGTACAGCCGATCGGGCAACCCCGCTGCCCTTCAGTACCCGACGGTGAACCTGCTCCGCCGGTACCGCGGCCGCTCGATCTCGTCGACCAGCGCGACGGCGAAGTCCTCCATCGAGATGTACGACGCTCCGTCGGCTCCCACCAGCAACTCGTCGCGCCCTACCCTGTACTGCCCCGTCCGTACGCCGGGCTCGAGCACAGCCGGCGGACTCAGGTAGACCCAGTCGACGTCCTCGCTGCCCCGAACCACCTCGAACTGCTCGTTGCAGGCCAGCGCGATCGGCCGGAGCTCCCGGGGGAAGCCGGGGCCGTCGACTACGGTCGTGTCCGGATCTCCCGGCAAGGTCAAACTCGCGGCGCCTCCGACCACCACCAACCGAACCGCCGAACCAGCCAGCCCAGCGGTCAATCCCTTGGCAGCGATCGCCAACTCGTGTTCCTGTCCTGGCACGGGCCGGGTGGCACTGATCACGACATCCTGCCCCCGACTCAGCCGGGCGACATCAGCCACATCCGACGCATCCCCTCGTTCGAGCCGGAGGTTGCGGTCAGGCGGCAGCGTCTCCAGACGTTCCATGCTCCGGCCGACTGCTGTCACCTCGTGGCCCCGGGAGAGCGCTTCCTGTCCTGCTCGGCTGCCGACCGCTCCGGTTGCTCCGAAGATGGCGATTCGCATGGGTGGTGCCTTTCAGTTGGGCGGTGATCAGGGCGGCCAGGACGATCAGGCCGCCTAGTAGTTGGAGGGGAGTCAGGCGTTGGTCCACCACTAGCCAGCCGAGGGTGGTGGCGACCAGAGGGCTGAGTAGGCCGAGGAAGGTGACGTTGGTGGGGGAGAGGGCTCGGAGGCCTCGGAACCAGAGGGCGTAGGCGAGGGCTGAGCCGAAGAGGGCCAGGTAGGAGTAGCCGAGCAAGTTGGCTGCAGTGAAGGTCGCAGGGAGCGCGCCTTCGACCAGCCAGGCGACCGGCAACAGGAGGAGGCCACCGGCTACCAACTGCCAACCGGTGGTGGCTAGCAGTGGTGCGGGGGAGACCCAGCGCTTGCTGAGTACTACGCCCGTGGCCATCACTGCGGCTCCGCCCAGGGCAGCGATGACGCCCCACGCGTCTAGTCGGGCGTCTGCGCGTAGTACTAGGAGACTCACGCCCGCTACTCCGGCGGTGGCCGTGAGGAGGGTCTTGAGGGTCAGGCGTTCGCCGAGTAGGCCGGTGGACAGCAGGGCGACGAGTAGCGGCTGGAGGGCGCCCACGGTCGCGGCTACTCCGCCTGGGAGGCGGTAGGCGCCGATGAAGAGGAGGGCGTTGAAGGCGCCGATGTTGAGGGCGCCGAGGACCAGTGCGCGCCACCACCAGATCCCGTGCGGCAGCCGCCGGGTGATGGCGACCAGTAGGAGGCCTGCGGGCAGCGCGCGGAGGAAGGCGGCGAGGAGCGGGCGCTGCGGGGGCAGCAGTTCCGTTGTGACCAGGTACGTGGTTCCCCACAGCGCCGGCGCGATCGCCGTGGTGAGGATCAGGGAGACTCGATTGCTTAGCACTAAGACAATGTATCTCACCGCTAAGCTACTTTGCCAGTCTTTTAGCTCACCACTAAGAGATTTCCAGTACGCTGACCAGATGGCAGACCACGTCGACCAGGTGCTCCACCAGTGGCGCGTGCGCCGCCCGGATCTGGACGCGTCCCCGATGGCGGTGATGGGCCGGGTGAAGCGCCTGTCCCTGCTGATCGACGGCGAGCTGCGCCGCAACTTCGCCACCCACCACCTCGACCGGGCGTCCTTCGACGTGCTCGCCACCCTCCGCCGCAGCAACGCGGAGCACAGCCTCACTCCGGCCGGCCTGATGCGCTCCTCGATGGTCACCTCCGGCGCCATCACCCAACGGCTCGACAAACTGGAGGAGCGCGGTCTGGTCAAGCGCACCCCCAGCGAGACCGACGGCCGTGGTGTCCAGGTCGCGCTCACCCCGGCCGGCCTGGAGCTGGTCGACAAAGTCCTGCCGACCCACATCGACACCGAGAACCGGCTGCTGGCCGGCCTGTCGGCGACCGAGCGCGAGACGCTCGCCGACACCCTGCGAAAGCTGCTCGAATCGCTCGGCGACACGACAGACTGATCCAATGGATGCCGAGAGCAACGATTCCCCGTACGCCGGAACGTTGCGCGCGGCGCTCACCGACCTGCTGATCGAACAGGGCGCGATCCACGACGACCGGAGCGCGACCGCCTTCCGGCTGGTCCCGCGGCACCTCTTCGTGCCCTTGGTGCCACTGGAGATCGCCTACACCGACGACGTCGTCCTGATGAAACGCGACGAGTCAGGCGTCGCCATCAGCTCGGTCTCCCAGCCGACCGTGGTCGCGCTGATGCTCGAGCAGGCCGACGTCCGGCCCGGTCATCGGGTGCTCGAGATCGGCTCCGGCGGGTACAACGCGGCCCTGCTGGCCGAGCTGGTCGGTCCGGCCGGTGAGGTGACCACGATCGACATCGACGAGGACGTGACGACCCGGGCGCGGGAGTCCCTGGATGCAGCCGGCTATCCGGACGTCCGCGTACTGCGGACCGATGGCGAGTTCGGCCGCCCGGAGAGCGCTCCCTACGACCGCATCATCGTCACCGTCACCGCCTGGGACATCGCGCCGGCCTGGGTGGATCAGCTGGCGCCGGGCGGGCGGATCGTCGTACCGCTGAGGTTCCGGGCGCAGACCCGGTCGATCGCGTTCGATCTGGTCGACGGGTTCCTGGAGAGCAGGTCGATGATCATCTGTGGGTTCGTCAACATGCAGGGGGCGGGCGCGGCGTACGAGCGCTGGGTTCCGCTGCACGGCGAACTGGTCAGCTTGAGCTTCGACGAGGACCAGGAGTCCGAGCCGGTACCGCCCGAGTGGGTGCTGGACCAGCGGAAGGCGTCGGCGTGGTCCGGCGTACTGATGAACCGCGAGGAACCGCTCTCCGACCTCGATCTCTGGCTCGCCAGCACGCTCCCCGGGTACTGCGTACTCAGCGCCGAGCCACGCGCACTGAAGAAACGCCTGGTCGCCCCGGCCCCGCGCTGGGGAGCATCCGCGATGGCGTCCGGCAACTCACTCGGCTACCTGACCTCCCGATCAGCACCCGACCCCGACTACGTCGAACTCGGCGCCAACGCCCACGGCCCAGCAGCAGAAGACTTCGCCCAGCTACTCGTAGATCAGGTGCGCAACTGGAACGAGCATCTCCGCGGCGGCAAAGGTCCGACCCTGCGGATCGACCCAGCAGGCGAACCGCCGGATCGACTACCGCCCGGCTTCCACCTCCGCAAGAGGCACAGCCACCTAACTCTGGTTTGGTGACGGGCGGCCGGCGTTGCGGACGGTTTGCCAAAGTTCGTCCATGTCGGAGCGGTCGTCAGGCTCGGGCTTCTCCACCCAGCCGCTGGCCCAGACGTTCTCGTCCCGGTCGAGATCGAAGACCGACTCGGCGAACGCCGCCGAACCGACATAGCGGTTCTCGTCCCGCTCCGGCCGATCGCTGTCCGAAGTAGCAGCCTGAGGCTTGCCGGCCGGGGCGATCAGACTGCGCGCGTACTTCTGCGCCTCGATGATGCCGAGGTCCTGCTCATCGCAGAGCAGCCGGATCGCCGGCACCTCGTTGCCCGACTTCATCAGCTCCCGCACCCGCCGCTCCAGCGGACTGTTCGGCGCAGGCAGGCTGTGCTCGGCGTGATGCTGCTGGTACTGCGGTTGCCACTGCGGCTGAAACTGTCCGGGCGCGGCGTACTGACTGGGCGTCGGCTGATACTGCTGAACCGGTGCCGGCTGGTACTGACCCGGCGCAGCCTGCTGGTACTGCGAAGGCGCCGGCTGGAACTGAACCGGCGGACCGTACTGAGCAACCGGCACCCCAGGTTGCTGGCCCGCCTGCTGACCGGCCTGGAGCAGCGACTGGAGCATGCCGGCCAGTTGGGCGCTGGTCTGGGCGCGGCCCGGCGGCGGGGCGGCCGGCAGCGGCTGGCCCGAAGCCGGCTGGGTGTACTGCCCTTGGACCACCGGCGGCTGGTTCGCCGCCTGCTGTGCCTGGATCTTCGCCATCAGGGCCTGGACGCGCGCGCTGGGCTGGCCCGACTTCTGCTGCTTCTTGGCCGCGTTGCGCCCGAATCCGAAGATGATCATCAGGACCACGAAGATGATGAAGCCCGTCATCGGATGCCTCCAGGGCGCGGTCTGGGAACTGCGTGAAGGCCAGCGTAGAGCCCCCGGAGACCACGGGTCGGTACAACCCGGTGGTGACCGCTACAATCTTGCGTACCGCTGATCACTTCACATTGACATCTCAAAGGGGATTTCCCGCGTGGCATCGACGAACGACCTCAAGAACGGCATGGTGCTCAACCTGGATGGGCAGCTGTGGTCTGTCGTCTGGTTCCAGCACCACAAGCCCGGCAAGGGCGGCGCGGTGATGCGCACCAAGCTCAAGAACGTGCTGAGCGGCAAGGTCGTCGACAAGACCTTCAACGCCGACGTCAAGGTCGAGGTGGCCAACGTCGACAAGCGCGACATGACGTACCTGTACAACGACGGTGGTTCCTACGTCTTCATGGACGCCTCCACCTACGAGCAGGTCAGCATCACCCCCGAGGTCGTCGGCGACGCCTCGCACTTCCTGCTGGAGAACCAGGAAGCCATCGTCGCGGTGCACGAGGAGCTGCCGCTCTACGTCGAGCTTCCGGCCTCGGTCGAGCTGACCGTGGAGTACACCGAGCCCGGCCTGCAGGGCGACCGCTCGACGGGTGGCACCAAGCCCGCCAAGCTGGAGACCGGCTACACGATCAACGTTCCGCTGTTCCTGACCACTGGCGAGAAGGTCAAGGTGGACACCCGGACCGGTGACTACCTCGGCCGCGTCACTTCCTGACACCCGAGAGTCTGGACAACAGAACATGTCTGCCCGTAGCAAGGCCCGCAAGCGCGCCCTCGACGTGCTCTTCGAGTCGGAGGTCCGGGGGCTGCCTGTCGGCGGCACCCTGGCCGACCGGGTGGCTGACAACGACCCGCCGGTGAACGAGTTCACCGTGGCGCTGGTCGAAGGTGTCCGGCATCACTCCGACGCGATCGATGAACTGCTCAGCGCGCATTCGGTCGGTTGGACGCTGGACCGGATGCCGGCCGTCGACCGCAACATCCTGCGGATCGGCGCGTACGAGCTGCTCTTCGACGAGCAGGTGCCGGACGTGGTGGCGGTCAGCGAGGCCGTCTCGATGGCCCGCGACCTGTCGACCGACGAGTCGCCGGCCTTCGTCAACGGGCTGCTGGCCCGGCTGTTGCAGCTCAAGCCCACGCTGGGCGTCTAGAAGTCTCACAAAGCACAACGGGCCCGGTACCGCCATGATGCGGTGCCGGGCCTTCTCAGCGTCCCCGTTCGTCGGCTCGGGGGGAACGGCCCCGGCCTGGTATTGCGACTACTCATACTGAAAAAGCCTGTACTACCTGCTGGTGGCCCGTCTCCGTGTGGAGAGGCGGGCAGGCGGCCGCGGGCAAGCTGCTACGAGCCCCGACCGTCTTGTCTCGCCGTCTACCGGACGCCGCTCAGGCGCCGGCTGCCTCGGACTCCTCGACGTCACCCTTCGCCTCCGGGTTGAGCACACCCCAGGAGATGAAACGCTCGGTCAGAGTCGTCGGCGACTCGTCGTAGATCACGGCGAGGGTGCGCATGTCGTCCTGACGGATCGACAGCACCTTGCCGTTGTAGTCCCCGCGCTGGGCCTGGATCGTGGCCGCGTACCGCGTGAGCGGACCGGCCTCGCTCGCGTCGAGGTGCTGCAGAGCCTCCAGATCCAGAATCAGCCGAGGCGGTGCAGCAGCCGCTGCGGCCGCGCTGGCGGATCCAGGAAGCAGCTCACGGATCGGCACGCCGTAGAAATCGGCGAGCTCCGCGAGTTTCTGGACGGTGACGGCCCGATCGCCACGCTCGTAAGAGCCGACGACGACCGCCTTCCAGCGACCCTTGGACTTCTCTTCCACGCCGTGCAGCGACAGACCTTGCTGCTGGCGGATGGCGCGCAACTTGCCGCCTAGTGTCTTCGCGTATTCGCTAGGCACGCTGGTTCTTCCCTCCGACTTTTGGTCGTTACTCCGGGTGGCCCGGTAGTGGGCCGTTTGGTGAAACCCCCCACGGTTACACAGAGTAACAATATTCTGGTCGCGAGGCCAGCGTCAAGACGGCGTGTCACTTCCGATACCATGTCAAGTGGTCCGAACGTCCTTTAAAGACCCGTCCAGAGAGGCGGGAAAGGAGGAACGGTAGCGATGAGCCCTGCCTCGGTACCGCAGTCCGAGTCCGGAAGTGCACAAGTTTCTGCACCTCAGGACAAGGCTGTGCCCCGCACAGTGCTGGATGCTTCCGATATTTCCCGGGCACTGACCCGGATCGCGCACGAGATCCTCGAGCGCAACCGAGGTGCCGACCCGGTCGTCCTGCTCGGCATTCCCACCCGAGGGGTGGGTCTGGCGACCCGCATCTCGGAGCGGATCGCGGCCGTCGAAGGGCGGAGCGTGCCGACGGGATCACTCGACGTGACGATGTACCGCGACGACATCGGCCTCAAACCGGCCCGCGCGCTCGAGCACACCGACATCCCGCCCGGCGGGATCGACGGCAAGGTCGTCGTCCTGATCGACGACGTGCTGTTCTCCGGCCGCACCATCCGCGCGGCGCTGGACGCGATCGGCGACATCGGCCGGCCGAAGGCGGTCCAGCTGGCCGTCCTGGTCGACCGAGGCCACCGCGAGCTGCCGATCCGCGCCGACTACGTCGGCAAGAACCTGCCCACCTCGCTGGTCGAGCGGGTCACGGTCCACCTGACCGAGTACGACGGAACCGACGCCGTACTCATTGCCGACAAGACGCCGGCCGACAAGACGGGAGCCGTGGCGAAGTGAGGCATCTGCTGAGTGCTGGCGATCTGTCCAGCGATGAGGCCAACCTGATCCTCGACACCGCCGAGGAGATGCGGTCGCTGGCCGACCGGCCGATCAAGAAGCTGCCCGCCCTGCGCGGCCGCACGGTGGTGAATCTCTTCTTCGAGGACTCCACCCGGACCCGGATCTCGTTCGAGGCGGCCGCCAAGCGGCTGTCCGCCGACGTGATCAACTTCTCCGCCAAGGGCTCCAGCGTGAGCAAGGGCGAGAGCCTCAAGGACACCGCGCTGACCCTGCAGGCGATGGGTGCCGACGGCGTCGTCTGCCGGCACGGCTCGTCCGGCGCCCCGCACCTGCTGGCCACCTCGGGCTGGCTCAACGGCTCGGTGGTCAACGCCGGCGACGGCACCCACGAGCACCCCACCCAGGCGCTGCTGGACGCCTTCACGATGCGCCGCCACCTCGGCTCGCTGGACGGCCGCCGGATCACCATCGTCGGCGACGTCCTGCACAGCCGGGTGGCCCGGTCGAACGTGCTGCTGCTCTCGACGCTCGGCGCCGAGGTCACCGTGGTCGCGCCGCCGACGCTGCTGCCGGTAGACATGAGCACCTGGCCGTGCGCCACGTCGTACGACCTGGACGGCGCGCTCGGCAAGAGCGACGCCGTGATGATGCTGCGCGTGCAGCGCGAGCGGATGGGCGACGCGTTCTTCCCCAGCGCCCGGGAGTACACCCGCCGCTACGGCCTGGACGTGCACCGGATGGCCCAGCTGCCCGACGAGGCGATCGTGCTGCACCCCGGCCCGATGAACCGCGGCATGGAGATCAGCGCCGAGGTCGCCGACTCGACCCGCTCGGTGATCGTCGAACAGGTCACGAACGGCGTGGCCGTCCGGATGGCCGTCCTTTATCTGCTGTTGTCAGGAAGCAACGAATCGTCAGAGGAGCAGACCGCATGACCGCGTACCTGATCACCGGAGCCAAGGTCGTGGTCGGCGGTCCTGAAAAAGACACCGTGGCGGACCTGCTGATCGACAACGGGGAGATCGTTGCTGTCGGCACCGGCCTCGACGCACCGGCCGGCGCCGAGACGATCGACGCCACCGGCCTGATCGCGCTGCCCGGTCTGGTCGACCTGCACACCCACCTGCGTGAGCCCGGCCGCGAGGACGCGGAGACCGTGCTCACCGGCACCCGGTCCGCGGCGCTCGGCGGCTTCACCGCGGTGTTCGCGATGGCCAACACCGACCCGGTCGCCGACACCGCCGGCGTCGTCGAGCAGGTCTGGCGCCTCGGCCGCGAAGCCGGGTACGCCGATGTCTACCCGATCGGCGCCGTCACGGTCGGCCGCCAGGGCACCCAGCTCGCGGAGCTCGGCGCGATGGCCGACTCGGCCGCCCGCGTCCGGGTGTTCTCCGACGACGGCGACTGCGTCTGGGACGCGGCCCTGATGCGCCGCGCCCTCGAGTACGTGAAGGCCTTCGGCGGCACGATCGCCCAGCACGCGCAGGAGCCGCGGCTGACCAAGGGCGCCCAGATGAACGAGGGCGCGCTCTCCGGCGTACTGGGCCTGACCGGCTGGCCGAGTGTCGCCGAGGAGTCGATCATCGCCCGCGACATCCTGCTCAACGCGCACGTCGGCTCGAAGCTGCACATCTGCCACCTGTCCACCAAGGGCTCGGTCGAGATCGTCCGGGCGGCCAAGCGGCGCGGCCTCGAGGTCACCGCCGAGGTGACGCCGCACCACCTGCTGCTCACCGAGGACCTGGCGGCGTCGTACAACCCGGTCTACAAGGTCAACCCGCCGCTGCGGACCAAGGCCGACGTCGAGGCGGTCCGCGAGGGCCTGGCCGACGGCACGATCGACATCGTCGCCACTGACCACGCGCCGCACCCGGTCGAGGACAAGGACTGCGAGTGGAGCGCGGCCGCGTTCGGCATGACCGGGCTGGAGACCGCGCTGAGCGTCGTCCAGCACACGATGATCGACAGCAAGCTGCTGACCTGGGCCGACCTGGCCGACCGGATGAGCTACCGGCCGGCCGCGATCGGCCAGATCACCGAGCACGGGCAGCCGCTCGAGGTCGGTGCCCCCGCGAACCTCGTGCTGGTCGATCCGGCCGCCGAGCGGACCGTGGTACCGACCGAGACCGCGTCGCTGTCGCGGAACACGCCGTTCGCCGGGATGAAGCTGCCCGGCAAGGTGACCGCGACCTTCCTCCGAGGCGAGCCGACCGTTCTGGACGGGAAGCTCACGAAGTCCGGTATCAGTAAATGAGGGCCGTCCTAGGCATTCTGGGCACGCTGGCGATCATCGGCGTGGGCTGGTTCGGCATGTACCGCGGCTGGCGCAACCGCCAGCGGCGGCAGGCCGACCTGGCCCCGCTGCCGGCCGTGCCCGAGAGCAAGGCGAAGGGCGTCGAGGGCGTGTACGTCGCCACGACGACCGCCGGCGACTGGATGGACCGGATCGCCGTGCACGAACTCGGGGTCCGCAGTACCGCGGACCTGGCCGTCAGTGAGGCCGGCCTGATCTTCCACCGGCAGGGCGCGGCAGACGTGTTCATCCCGGTCGACCACCTGACCGGCGTCCGGACCGACCGCGGCATCGCGGGCAAGGTCACCGCCGAGGCCTCCGGGCTGGTCGTGGTCACCTGGACGCACGACGGCCACGAACTCGACACCGGCTTCCGCCCCCGGCGCAAGGCCGACACCGCCCCGCTGACCGAATCCATCTCGACCCTGATCGGAGCCGAGTCATGAGCCAGGCTGCCATCCAGCCCACGCTGCACCAGGCGCTGCCCGCGCTGCTGGTCCTCGAGGACGGCCGCGCGTTCGCCGGTACGTCGTACGGGGCCACCGGCGAGACCTTCGGCGAGGCGGTGTTCACCACCGGGATGACCGGCTACCAGGAGACGCTGACCGACCCGTCGTACCACCGCCAGATCGTCACCCAGACCGCGCCGCACATCGGCAACACCGGCGTCAACGACGAGGACGACGAGTCGCAGCGGATCTGGGTCGCCGGGTACGTCGTCCGCGACCCTGCCCGCGTCCCGTCGAACTGGCGCGCCACCCGCTCCCTCGACGACCAGCTCAAGGGCCAGGGCATCGTCGGCATCTCCGGCATCGACACCCGCGCCCTGACCCGCCACCTACGCGAGCGCGGCGCGATGCGAGCCGGTATCTCCACCGAGATCCTGGACGCCGAGACGCTGCTGCAGAAGGTGCTCGAGCAGCCGCCGATGGCCGGTGCCGACCTGGCCGGTCAGGTCACCACCCCCGAGGCGTACGTAGTACCGGCCGAAGGTGAGAAGCGGTTCACCGTCGTCGCGCTCGACCTCGGGATCAAGTCGATGACGCCGAAGCGGATGGCCGAGCGTGGCATCGAGGTGCACGTACTGCCGGCCGACGCGTCGCTCGAGGAGGTGCTGGCGGTCAACCCGGACGGCATCTTCATGAGCAACGGACCGGGCGACCCGGAGACCACGGAGCACCCGACGGAGCTGCTCAAGGAGCTGCTGCAGCGGGGCAAGCCGTACTTCGGGATCTGCTTCGGCAACCAGGTCTTCGGCCGGGCGCTCGGGCTGGGCACCTTCAAGCTCAAGTACGGGCATCGCGGGATCAACCAGCCGGTGCTCGACCGGGCCACCGGCAAGGTCGAGATCACCGCGCAGAACCACGGCTTCGCCGTCGACGCGCCGCTCGACAGCACGGTCGAGACGCCGTACGGCACGGCCGAGGTCAGTCACGTCTCGCTCAACGACAACGTGGTCGAGGGGCTCAAGCTGACCGGCAAGGACGGCAGACCGCTGGCCTTCTCGGTCCAGTACCACCCAGAGGCGGCGGCGGGTCCACACGACTCCGCCTACCTCTTCGATCGTTTCGTAGAGCTGATGGAAGGTCGCAACTGATGCCACGCCGTACAGACATCGACTCGGTGCTGGTGATCGGCTCCGGCCCGATCGTGATCGGCCAGGCCTGCGAGTTCGACTACTCGGGAACCCAGGCCTGCCGGGTGCTGAAGGAGGAGGGCTTCCGGGTCATCCTGGTCAACTCCAACCCGGCCACGATCATGACGGACCCGGAGTTCGCCGACGCGACCTACGTCGAGCCGATCACCCCGGAGTTCGTCGAGAAGGTGATCGAGAAGGAGCGCCCGAACGTCCTGCTCGCCACCCTGGGCGGCCAGACCGCGCTGAACGCGGCCATCTCGCTGCACGAGAACGGGGTACTGGAGAAGTACGGCGTCGAGCTGATCGGCGCCTCCGTGGACGCGATCCAGCGCGGTGAGAACCGCGAATCGTTCAAGCAGATCGTCGAGAAGCTGGGCGCCTCGACGGCGACCTCGCGGATCTGCCACTCGATCGACGACGTGCTCGGCGCGGCCGCCGAGCTCGGCTACCCGCTGGTCGTCCGGCCGTCGTTCACGATGGGCGGCGTCGGTTCGGGGATGGCCTACGACGAGGCCGACCTGCGCCGGATCGCCGGTGCCGGCCTGTCCGCCAGCCCGACCACCGAGGTGCTGATCGAGGAGTCGATCGTCGGCTGGAAGGAGTACGAGCTGGAGGTGATGCGCGACAAGGCGGACAACGTCGTGATCATCTGCTCGATCGAGAACGTCGACCCGATGGGTGTGCACACCGGCGACTCGGTCACCGTCGCGCCGGCCATGACGCTGACGGATCGCGAGTACCAGACGATGCGGACCCTTGCCATCGGCATCATCCGCGAGGTCGGCGTCGACACCGGCGGCTGCAACATCCAGTTCGCGGTGAACCCGGCCGACGGCCGGCTGATCGTGATCGAGATGAACCCGCGGGTGTCCCGCTCGTCCGCGCTGGCCTCGAAGGCGACCGGTTTCCCGATCGCCAAGATCGCCGCCAAGGTCGCGATCGGCTACACCCTGGACGAGATCCCGAACGACATCACCAAGCAGACCCCGGCCAGCTTCGAGCCGACGCTGGACTACGTCGTCGTCAAGGTGCCGCGGTTCGCGTTCGAGAAGTTCCCGGCCGCGGACGCCACGCTGACCACGCACATGAAGAGCGTCGGCGAGGCGATGGCGATCGGCCGCAACTACACCGAGGCATTGCAGAAGGCCCTGCGGTCGCTGGAGAAGCCGGAGGCCCGGTTCTCCTGGGCCGAGCCGCCGGCCTCCGAGCTGGAGCCGTTGCTGGAGGCGATCAAGACGCCGCACGACGGCCGGCTGCGGACGATCATGGACGCGATCCGGGCCGGCGCGACGCCGGAGCAGATCTTCGATGCCACCAAGATCGACCCGTGGTTCGTCGACCAGATGTACCTGATCCACGAGACCGCCGGCCAGGTCGCGGCCGCCCCGCGGCTCACGCCGGAGATCATCAAGCTCGCGAAGCGGCACGGGTTCTCCGACCTGCAGCTGGCCGAGATCCGCGATCTGACCGAGGACGTCGTCCGCGGCGTCCGGCAGGCGCTCGGGATCCGGCCGGTCTTCAAGACGGTCGACACCTGTGCGGCCGAGTTCGCGGCTGCGACGCCGTACCACTACTCGTCCTACGACGAGGAGACCGAGGTCGCGAAGCGCGAGACGCCCGCCGTCCTCATCCTCGGCTCGGGTCCGAACCGGATCGGCCAGGGCATCGAGTTCGACTACTCCTGCGTGCACGCATCGATGGCGCTGCGCGATGCCGGCTACTGCACCGTGATGGTCAACTGCAACCCCGAGACCGTCTCCACCGACTACGACACCTCCGACCGGCTGTACTTCGAGCCGCTCACCTGCGAGGACGTCCTGGAGATCGTGTACGCCGAGATGCAGGCCGGCCCGGTCGCCGGGGTCATCGTCCAGCTGGGTGGCCAGACGCCGCTCGGCCTGGCCCAGCGGCTGAGCGACGCCGGCGTACCGATCGTCGGTACCTCGCCCGAGGCGATCCACCTGGCCGAGGAGCGCGGCGCCTTCGGCAAGGTGCTGTCCGACGCGAACCTGCCGGCGCCCAAGCACGGCACCGCGATGTCGTTCGAGCAGGCCCAGGAGATCGCCACCGAGATCGGCTTCCCGGTGCTCGTCCGGCCGTCGTACGTGCTCGGCGGCCGCGGCATGGAGATCGTGTACTCCGAGGCCGAGCTGACCGCCGCGCTCGAGCGGCTCAGCGGGGGAGCGCTCTCCGCCAACTGGGAGCACCCGGTCCTGATCGACCGCTTCCTCGACGACGCGGTCGAGATCGACGTCGACGGGCTGTTCGACGGCGACGAGCTGTTCCTGGGTGGCGTGATGGAGCACATCGAGGAGGCCGGGGTGCACTCGGGCGACTCGTCCTGCGCGCTGCCGCCGATCACGCTGGGCAGTGCCGACATCCAGAAGATCCGCGAGTCGACCGAGGCGATCGCCCGCGGCATCGGCGTACGGGGTCTGCTGAACATCCAGTTCGCGCTGGCCGGGGACGTGCTCTACGTACTGGAGGCGAACCCGCGCGCGTCGCGGACGGTCCCGTTCGTGTCGAAGGCGACCGCGACGCCGCTGGCCAAGGCGGCCGCCCGGGTGATGCTCGGGGCAACCATCGCGGACCTGCGGGCCGAAGGCATGCTGCCGGCCGTCGGCGACGGTGGCACGCTGCCCGCGTCGACGCCGATCGCGGTGAAGGAAGCCGTGATGCCGTTCAACCGGTTCCGGACCATCGACGGCGCGTCCGTCGACACGGTGCTCGGGCCGGAGATGCGGTCCACCGGTGAGGTGATGGGGATCGACACCACCTTCGGTACGGCGTTCGCCAAGTCGCAGGCCGGCGCCTCGCAGCCGTTGCCGACGGCCGGCAAGGTGTTCGTGTCGGTCGCGAACCGGGACAAGCGGCACATGATCTTCCCGGTCAAGCGGCTGGCCGACCTCGGCTTCCAGATCTACGCGACCGAGGGCACCGCGGACGTACTGCGCCGCAACGGCGTCCAGGCGGTCACGGTCCGCAAGAGCAGCCAGGGTCCGGGCCCGAACGGCGAGCCGACGATCGTCCAGATGGTCCAGGACGGCGAGCTCAACCTGATCGTCAACACCCCGATCGGCATCACCAAGGACGGCTCACCCCGCCTCGACGGCTACGAGATCCGCAGCGCCGCCGTCGCCCGCAACATCCCCTGCATCACCACCGTGCAAGGGCTGGGCGCAGCAGTCCAGGGCATCGAAGCCCAACAGGCCGGCGACATCGGCGTCCGCTCGCTCCAGGACTGGGCCAGCCGCATCCGCGGCGAGGCCGACGGTCAGCCGGCCGTAGCCAGCGCCTCGCCAACCGGGCCCACGGGCCACGCCGCCGCGCCTTCCCCCGCCTCGCCGCCGCAGGCGGCGAGTTGATGTACCGGCGGCTCGTCCGGCCCGTCCTCTATCGCCTCGGTAGAGGCGATGCGGAGGTTGCCCACGAGCAGACGCTTCACGGGATGCGGCGCTTGAGTCGCGTCCCGGGAGCGGTGGCTGCGATCTCGAAGTCGTACGGTGCGTTGCCGGCCGGGCTGGAGCGGACCGTGTTCGGGGTGCGTTTTCCGAGTCCGGTCGGGCTGGCCGCCGGGATGGACAAGAACGGTGTGGCGTTGCCCGCGTGGCGGTCGCTCGGGTTCGGGTTCGTCGAGGTCGGCACGGTGACCGCGCAGCCGCAGCCGGGGAACGAGAAGCCGCGGCTGTTCCGGCTGGTCGAGAGCGAAGCGGTCATCAACCGGATGGGCTTCAACAACGAGGGCTCCGAGCCGCTGGCCCGCAGGCTGGCGGCGTACGGGGACCTCGGCTACCCACTCGGCATCAGCATCGGCAAGTCCAAGGTGACCCCGCTGGAGGACGCGGTGGGCGACTACGTCACCTCACTCCAGCGCCTCTACCGGTACGGCGACTACTTCGCCGTCAACGTGAGCTCCCCGAACACCCCGGGATTGCGCTCTCTCCAGGACTCCGGCCACCTCCGCGAACTGCTGACCGCTCTGCATACCGAAGCAAAAGCGATGAGCACCGGCGGCCGCGACCCGAAGCCGATCCTGGTGAAGATCGCGCCGGACCTGACCGAGCAGGCGATCGACGAACTGCTCGGCGTCTGCACCGACGTCGGCGTGGCCGGCATCATCGCCACCAACACGACGATCGGCCGTAACGGTCTGGCCCCCACAGACGAATGGCAGGCCGGACAAACCGGCGGTCTCTCGGGCCGGCCCCTCACCGAGATCTCGGCCAAAACAGTTGCCCAGATCAACGCAAGTACCAATGGAGCGCTCCCCATCATCGGCGTAGGCGGCATCCTCGACCCCGACGACGCCGTCCGCCTCTTCGACGCCGGCGCCAGCCTCGTCCAGATCTACACCGGCCTGATCTACCGCGGCCCAGGCCTCGTACGCCGTACCAACCGAAAGCTTGCCTCCCGATGAGAGAGCGTGAACCCATGCAGAACAAGCCGTTCGGAACCCGCCTCCGGGCAGCCATGGACCAGCGCGGCCCGCTCTGCGTCGGCATCGACCCGCACTCGCACCTGCTCGACCAGTGGGGCCTGCCCGACACCGCCGAGGGCCTGGCCTCGTTCACGTACGGCGTCGTCGACGCGCTGGCCGACCGGGTCGCCGTCTTCAAGCCGCAGTCGGCGTTCTTCGAGCGGTTCGGATCGGCGGGCATCTACGTCCTCGAGCAGGCGACCATCAAACTCCGCGAAGCCGGAGCCCTGGTGATCATCGACGCCAAGCGCGGAGACATCGGCTCGACGATGGCCGGGTACGCCTCGGCGTACCTGGCGGAGAAGGGCCCGCTGGCCTGCGACGCGTTGACCGTGAGCCCGTACCTCGGCTTCGGCTCGCTGCAGCCCGCGATCGACGAGGCCCGCGAGGCCGGTGCCGGGCTGTTCGTGCTGGCCCTGACGTCGAACCCCGAGGGTCCGCAGTTCCAGTCCGCCCGCACGGTCGACGGGCCGACCGTCGCCGGTGCCGTGCTCGACGGTCTGCGGGAGCTCAACGCCGGAGCCGACGACCTGGGCTCGTTCGGTGCCGTCGTCGGCGCGACGATCAAGTCGACGGGGGAGGACCTCGACATCCATGGCCCGCTGCTCGCCCCGGGACTCGGTGCGCAGGGCGGGACGGCCGAAGGGCTGAAAGATGTCTTCGGTTCGGCGGTGCGCAACGTCGTACCGTCCAGCTCTCGTGAGATCCTCGGTGCCGGCCCGGACGCCGCGTCGCTGCGGGATGCCGCCGATCGCGCGAACGACGCGTTCCGGGCCGTACTGGGTTACTGAGTCTGGGTTACTGACACGTTGAACGAGAGTTGGGTCTGGAATGCGTAAGGGTGCTGCCCTGGTGGCGGTAGTGGTGTTGAGCGGCGGAACTCTGACGGCCTGCGCGGGTGGCGCCAACTACTGCAGCGAGCTGCAGAACTACGGCGAGGCGGTCAAGAACTTCAAGGACCTGAGCAATCCAGAAGACGTCGACAAGCTGACCACCGAGGCGAAGAAGCTGTCGAAGTCGTCGCCGGCCGAGCTGAAGGACAGCTGGAAGGTGATGAGCCAGTACCTCGCCGACGTGAAGGACGCCGGCGGCGACAAGGCCAAGCTGGACCAGCTGGCCAAGGACAGCGGCCCGAAGCTGGTGACCGCCGGCGAGGCGATCGCGAAACAGGGCAAGGACACCTGCAACGTCACCATCTCGAGTTGAGGACGAACCAGCTGATGCGACGTACCGCCTTCACGACCGCGACGATCGTGATCGCGTCCGCCGGGCTGACCGCTTGCACCGACGCGCAGGCCTACTGTGTCGATCTGGCGGGTTATGCAGCGTCGGCGACAAATGTCGATCCGGCCAAGCCGGCCGACTACGTGAAGATCCTGGACGACGCGAAGAAGCTCCGCGACAGCGCGCCGGACGAGGTGAAGGATGACTGGAAGGTCATCGTCAGCTTCGCCGAAAAAGCCCAGAAGGCCGGGAAGAACGAGGTCGAGCTGGCCCGGCTGGCCAAGCAGCTCGGCCCGGTCACGTCCGCCTACAAGGCGATCGCGACCCAGGCCAAGGACTCCTGCAAGGTCGACGTGCCGAAGCTCAACTGAGCCTGAGCAGTCCGTAAAAGGAACCGGGCCGCACACGGCCCGGAGTCGGCCGGAAGCGGATCGTCCGCTCGTATCCGAAACGGTCTTCCGGTGCTAGCCTCATCCTCGGGGGGACGTCCGCGCTTCGAGCGGCGTCCTTAGGGTTGGATTCGCATCAGATGCCAGGGGGGCCTCGGTGTCAGTGTCAGGCTTGGTCAAGTCACGCGCCGTTCGGGGCACTGCCGCGCTCGCGGTAGTGATCTCGTTCGGGCAATTCACGTTCGCCTCGCAGGCGCAGGCCGCGGGCGAAACTGTAGTGTCCCTGACGTTCAACGACGGGTTGCTCTCGCAGTACCAGCATGCGCGGCCGGTGTTGCTTGCCCACAACGTGCAGGGGACGTTCTATCTGTCCAGCAGGGTGGTGGAGGCGAACGCGCCGGGCTACATGGCGACGTGGCACGCCGACGCGCTCTACCGCGACGGCGACGAGATCGGTGGCGTGACGACGGACCACGTCGACCTCACCGATCCGGGCACCACGCAGCAGTACAAGGTTGACCAGGTCTGTGGCGACAAGCAACGACTGACCACCTTGGGGTACGACCCGAAGAGCTTCAGCTACCCGTTCGCCGCGGTGAACGCGAACGCGGAGAGCATCGTCCAGGGCTGTGGCTACCTGTCCGGCCGGACCGTCGGCGGTCTCGACCCCAACTCGTCCGGCCCGTACGCCGAACAGCTCCCGCCGACCGACGCCTTCCGGCTGAGCACGGTCGGCCTGGGCGGCGGCCAGCTCCAGCTCGCTGATCTGCAGAACGCGGTGAATGTTGCCTCTAGCAACGGTGGCGGCTGGCTGCCGATCGCGTTCAACAACGTCTGCGACTCGACCGCCTCGGACTACTCCAGTTGTATGGGTGGCTACCAGTCGATCGACAAGGACGTGCTGTCCGCCTTCATCGACTGGCTGCAGAGCACCGACGCGCCGACCGGTACGACGATCAAGCGGGTCCGCGACGTGATGGGTGCCGCCGCGCAGCCGCCGTTGCCGCCGCGCCCGACGGTGGTCTCGCTCACCTTCGACGACGGCGACCTCAGTCAGTACGGGACGCGTACGATGTTCGCGACGCACAACATGCACGGCACCTTCTACATCAACAGCGGTGCGGTGGACGCCGCAGAACCCGGCGCGATGACGTGGACCCAGATCCACGCCCTGCAGGCCGACGGGCACGACATCGGCGGACACACGCTCGACCACGTCGACATGACCGCCGCGGACACCAGCTTCGACTACCGCTGGCACCAGGCCTGTGACGACCGGGCCCGGCTGCAGGCGCTGGGCTTCTCGCCGGCCAGCTTCGCCTACCCGTTCGCGGCCTTCAACGCGCAAGCGGTCAGCATCATCAAGGGCTGTGGTTACCAGTCCGGCCGGACTGGCGGCAGCCTCCTGGTGGGTGGCCCGCTCTACAGCGAGTCGATCCCGCCATCGGAGCCATGGAGCTTCAAGGCTCTCGGTACGACGTACGACGGCCCGATCACGTTGCAGTGGCTGCAGGACGCCGTCAATGGTCCGGCTGACCGGGCCGGCGGCTGGGTGCCGATGCTCTTCCACGACATCTGCTACGCGGGCAGCGCGAACTTCGACGCCTGCATGGCCGGCTACCGCCCGGTCTCCGACACGACGCTGAGCCAGTTCTTGGACTGGTTGACGGCCAACGCCAGTCGCGGCATCTCGGTCAAGACCGTCGCCGAGGTGATGAGCGGCGGGCAGACAATCCCGAACCCGATCGTCACCGCGCCGACCGCGGGTCAGACGGTTGGTACTGGCCCGACAGTGAGCGGTACCGGACAGGCGACCGGCGGCAATGTCACCGTCTCGCTCTACTCCGGTCCCTACAGCACCGGCACTCCGGTACTGACGGCCGACGCCACCAATGTGGCCGGTGCCTGGACCACCACGCTGCCCGGACCGCTTGCCGACGGCACCTACACCGTCCAGGCCAAGCAGACCGGCAACGGCCTGACCGGCTTCAGCGCGCCACGGACCTTCGTGGTCTCCAGCACGGTCGACACGACGCCACCGGCGATCGCGATCACCGCGCCGGTGAACAACTCGAGCGTCAATGTCACCACGCCCCGGATCAGCGGTACCGGCGGCACGGCGACGGGTGACGCGGCAACCACGACGCTGCGCATCTACAACGGCGCCACGGCGACCGGTACTCCGCGCCAGACGGTGAGTGCACCGATCACCGCCGGGGCGTGGGGAGTGACCCCTGCATCGCTTCCGCAGGGCACGTTCACGGCACAGGCCACCCAGACCGACGCGGCCGGCAACGTCGGTACCAGCACGTCGACGTTCACGGTGGACACGACCAAGCCGGTGGTACGGATCACCAGTCCGCTTACCAACACGGCGATCACCGCGACGTCGTTCACGGCGTCCGGTACGACCGGGACACTGACCGGTGACAGCGCCACGGTCACCCTGAAGATCTACGCGGGCAGCAACACCACCGGGACGCTGGTCAGCACCTTGACCAGTACGGCGGCTGCTGGGGCCTGGTCAGCGCCCGTCTCGGGCCTGGGTGCCGGGACGTACACGCTGAGCGCGTCCAGTACCGATGCGGCGGGCAACGTCGGCGTCAGCACCAGCGTCGTGGTCCAACTGCGCAGCGCGATGACGGTCACGTCGATCACGCCGAACGCGTTCTCGCAGGGCCTGACCGGCCGGGCCGTGGCGATCAACGGCACCGGCTTCACGGCGGCCTCGGTGCCGTCCTTCACCGGTAGCGGCGTGACGATGACGTCCTACCTGTACGTCAGCGCGACCCGGATCAACGCCGTGATCAACACCGACGCGACGGCGGCCGTGGCCAAGAGCAACGTCGTGGTCAGCCGGCCCGACACCTACGCCGCGACCTGCGCCAACTGCCTGACCGTGAACCTGGCCCCGAAGGTGACCGGCGCCTCGCCGGCCACGGTGGCCAGGGGACTGCTCAAGTCGTTCTCGATCACCGGTAGCGGGTTCACCTCGACCAGTCAGGTGACCTTCTCCGGCGGCTCGGGGATCAACGTGCTGCTGATCAGCCGCTCGGCGAATCAGATCGACATCACGACGTCCTCGATCACCGGCTCGGCCGGCGTCCGCAACATCACGGTGACGAACTCCGACGGCGGTACCTCGACCTGCGTCGGCTGCCTCACGATCACCTAGCGCGACAGCTCCACCGCTGTTCGGCGACGACGGTGTTCGGACTCACGTCCGGATGCCGTCGTCGCCGCTTGGTGTGTTGTTTGCCGTCGGAGGGAGTGTTTGGCTAGGTTCACCTGCGAAGACACACAACGGGACAGGTGAGACGGTGCCACTTCCATCTTTGACCCCGGAGCAGCGCGCGGCTGCTCTGGACAAGGCTGCGGCCGCACGGCGTGAGCGTGCGGAGATCAAGAACAGGATCAGGCACTCGGGGGCGTCTCCTACGGAGGTGCTGCACGAGGGGCAGACCAACGACGTGATCGGCAAGATGCGGGTCAGCGCGCTGCTGCAGTGCGTGCCGGGCGTCGGCAAGGTGCGGGCCCAGCAGATCATGGAGCGGGCCGGGATCTCCGAGACCCGCCGGGTGCGCGGTCTGGGCACGAACCAGATCGCCGCGCTGATGCGCGAGTTCGCCGAGTGACGCCGATGATGCAGACTGAGCTGACCTCGACCGAGCTGATGTCGAGTGAGCTGGAGTCGACTGAGCTGGAGACTGACGTGGCCACGGGGAACGGTCCGACCGACGACACCGAGCGGGCTCGGCCCGCCGGTCCGGCGCAGGGCGCAGCTGAGCCCGGGCAGGCCGGTGCGGAGTCCGGGCGGGCCGGTGCGGGCGTGAGCGACGGCGAGACCGGTGGCGCGCGGCTGACCGTGCTGGCCGGGCCGACCGCGGTCGGCAAGGGGACGGTGGCGGCCGACATCCGGGAGCGGTTCCCGGAGATCTGGATCTCGGTCTCGGCGACCACCCGCAAGGCCCGGCCGGGCGAGGTGCACGGCGTGCACTACCTGTTCGTCTCCGACGAGGAGTTCGACCGGATGATCGCCGACGACGAGCTGCTCGAGTGGGCCGTGGTGCACAAGGCGGCCCGCTACGGGACGCCCCGGCAGCAGGTTCTGGACAAGCTGGCCGAGGGCCGTCCGGCGCTGCTGGAGATCGACCTGCAGGGCGCCCGGCAGGTCCGCGAGACGATGCCGGAGGCGCATTTCGTCTTCCTGGCCCCACCGAGCTGGGACGAACTGGTCCGCCGGCTGGTCGGCCGGGGGACCGAGACGGCCGAGGAGCGGGAGCGCCGGCTGGAGACCGCGACCCTCGAACTGGCCTCCGAGAAGGAGTTCGACGTGACGATCGTGAACGCGTCGGTTCGGGAAGCGGCCGATCAGTTGGTAAAGTTGATTCGATCACCCAACATCTCTGGAAAGAGCTGACATTTTGTCTGGCAACCAGCCCGTCGCCATCGGCATCACCTCCCCGCCGATCGACGACCTGCTCACCCACACCGACTCGAAGTACAAGCTGGTGCTGTACTCGGCCAAGCGGGCGCGGCAGATCAACGCCTACTACAGCCAGCTCGGCGAAGGCCTGCTGGAGTACGTCGGACCGCTGGTCGAGACCCACGTCCAGGAGAAGCCGCTCTCGATCGCCATGCGCGAGATCAACGACGGCGTGCTGACCTGCACGGACATCGACCCCGAGGCCGAGGCGGAAGCCGCCGCTGCCGCCGCGGAGAAGTCCGAGTAACACCGTCTAGATGACGACCACAGGGCAGCGGCCGTCGGTAGTACTCGGCGTCGGTGGCGGGATCGCGGCGTACAAGGTCTGCGATCTGCTCCGCCGGTTGACCGAGTCCGGGCACAGTGTCCGGGTGGTGCCGACCGCGGCCGCCCTGGAGTTCGTCGGCGCCGCCACCTGGGCGGCGCTGTCGGGTCAGCCGGTGACGGCCGACCCGTTCGACGACGTTCACGAGGTACCGCACGTCCGGATCGGCAAGGGCGCGGACCTCGTTGTCGTCGCGCCCGCGACCGCGAATCTGATCGCGAAGGCCGCCCACGGGCTGGCCGACGACCTGCTCACCAACACGCTCCTGACGGCCCGCTGCCCGATCCTGTTCGCGGCCGCGATGCACACCGAGATGTGGGAGCACCCGGCCACCCAGGCCAACGTCGCCACCCTGCGTTCGCGCGGTATCACCGTGCTGGACCCCGCTGTCGGCCGGTTGACCGGCGCCGACACCGGCCGTGGCCGGCTGCCCGAGCCGTCGGAGATCTTCGCCATCAGCCAGTTGATGCTGGCCGACGAGGCCGCGCGCGCGGCAGGCCAGTCGGTGGCCGATCTGACCGGCAAACAGGTCTTGATCAGCGCCGGTGGCACCCGCGAGCACCTCGACCCAGTCCGGTACCTGGGCAACTCCTCGTCCGGCAAGCAGGGCTATGCGCTCGCCCGGATCGCCGCCGCCCGTGGCGCCAAGGTGACCCTGGTCGCCGCCAACTCCGAGCTGGCCGACCCGGCCGGCGTCGAGGTCGTCCAGGTCACCAGCACCCGCGATCTGTACGACGAGATCACCGGCCGGGCCGGTGACGCCGACGCGATCGTGATGGCCGCCGCGCCGGCCGACTTCCGCCCGGCCGACGTTGCCGAGCACAAGATCAAGAAGACCGGCGACGGCTCGGTCCCGGCCGTCAGCCTGATCGAGAACCCGGATATCCTGGCTACCGTCTCGCACGACCGCCGCCGCGACGGCCAGGTGATCGTCGGGTTCGCTGCCGAGACCGGGGACGGCGAGCACAGCGTCCTGGAGCTCGGCCGAGCCAAGCTCAAGCGCAAGGGCTGCGACCTGCTCGTCGTCAACGACGTGTCCGGCGGCAAGGTCTTCGGCAGCGACGTGAACGAGGCAGTCATCCTCGACCGCGACGGCGCCGCCCTGCCGGTGCCGTCCGGCAGCAAGGACGCCCTGGCCGGCGTCATCTGGAACCTCGTCGCCACCCACTGGCACTGAGCTGCTGAGGACAGAAGCTGACCGCTTCTCGTCCTAGCCTGCTGGTATGGAGCTGAATTGGCCGGCGGTCGTCGCGCGGCGGATGGCGAGACACCACCTGAGCGTTCCCGCTGACGGGAGCCCGGCGGACGTAGTACGGGCGATGGCCGGGGCTCATGCTCAGGTGTTGTCGGCTGCGGAGATCTCCGTCGCGCTGCGGATGGATGGTGGGACGCGGGAGGACGTTCAGCGGGCGCTGTGGGATGACCGGAGCCTGGTGAAGACGTTCGGGCCGCGGGGGACCGTTCATCTGCTGCCGACCGATGAGCTGGCCAGCTGGGTGAGCGCCCTCGCCGCTCTGCAGCCGCCGAAGTCGACGGCGCCGCTGGTGATGCGGATGACGCCGGAGCAGACGCAGCAGGTGATCGCGGCGATCGGGGACGCGCTGGCCGATGACGATCTGACCGTGGATGAGCTGAGCGACGAGGTGATCGGGCGGACCGGGCCGTGGGCGGGGGATCTGGTGATGCCCGCCTTCCAGACGTTCTGGCCGCGGTGGCGGCAGTCGATCCCTGAGGCGGCCAACGCCGGGGTGCTTTGCTATGGACCCAATCGCGGGCGCAACACGACGTACACCAATCCGCATCGGTTCGCGCCGTTCGAGGCGGTAAGTGCTGAGAAGGCGCTCACTGAGCTGTTGCGGCGGTTCCTCTGGTCCTACGGGCCGGCGACGCCGCAACACTTCGCTCGATGGCTCAGTATCTCGCCGGTGGCTGCTGCGAAGGTGTTCACCGAGCGAGCTGACGAGTTGGAGGAGGTCGTGCTCGACGGGCAGGCTGCTTGGCTCGTCCGTGGCGACACCGACTTCGGCGCCGCTCCTGCCCGTGGCGTCCGGTTGCTCCCGTACTTCGATGCGTACGGCGTGGGCAGTCATCCGCGTGAGCTGCTCTTTCCCGGCAAGGCCTGGGATCGCGCTCTCGCGAGAGGTCAGGCCGGTAACTATCCGCTGCTGCTCGTCGACGGGATCGTCGCGGGTGTCTGGCATCAACGCAAGAACGGCCGGAAGCTCCACCTCACGGTCGAGCCACTCCGTTCGCTCAAGCCGGCGCAGCTCCGCCGGCTCGACGAGGAGGCCGACCGGCTCGGCGCCGTCGTCGGCGCCCAGCCGGTGCTGACGATCTGCGAGGTCACAGTCGGCGCCCACGCCTGAGTCATAGTCCTGCCGAGCCCCTACTCGACCGAAGTCGCTTCGGCGACGGAAGTCCTGTTCGGCGCCGGCCGCTTCCCCATCAGCGCCACGCAGTACGCCGGCGCTCAACTCACCGGCCGGCCAATCCCCGGTCGACCCCGTCTACTGGACGCTCTGGGCCGAACCCCGGTTCTACCCGCAGTACTCCCACTACTTCATCGGCGCGCAGGCCCTCGGATTGACTGCCGGGTAAGGCTTGCCTTAGTTGCTGTGGCGAGAAATACATCGCCTGGTTTACGCGGGGATGTCCATGATGTGAGTGGGAAGTCTCAGCAATTGGGCGATTCGCGGCCACTTCCGGGTTCGCGGAACGATCTGCTGGCATACTTCCAAAGAACACCGCGTGAGGTGGTGTACGGGCGGGGGACGATCTCCCCTGCCGGGTGGCAGACGAGGAAATCCAGGGAGAATCCGTGGCACGGCGCCTTTTCACGTCCGAGTCGGTGACTGAAGGTCACCCGGACAAGATCGCTGACCAGATCAGTGACTCGATTCTCGACGCACTGCTGGCCGAGGACCCGAAGAGCCGCGTCGCGGTGGAGACGCTGGTGACCACCGGGCTGGTGGTGGTGGCCGGCGAGGTCACCACGACGGCGTACGTGGACATCCCCGGCATCGTCCGGGAGCGGATCCTCGAGATTGGCTACGACTCGTCGCTGAAGGGCTTCGACGGCGCGTCCTGCGGCGTCACGGTCGCCATCGGCAGCCAGTCGCCGGACATCGCGCAGGGTGTCGACACGGCGTACGAGACGCGCTCGGACCTGTCCGAGGACGCCCTAGACCTGCAGGGCGCCGGCGACCAGGGGCTGATGTTCGGCTACGCGTCGGACGAGACGCCCGAGCTGATGCCGCTCCCGATCACCATCGCGCACCGGCTGTCGGCGCGGCTGTCCGAGGTCCGCAAGGACGGCACGATGGCGTACCTGCGCCCGGACGGCAAGACCCAGGTGACGATCGAGTACGACGACGACTTGGCGGTCCGGGTGCACACCGTGGTGGTGTCCAGCCAGCACGCGGCCGACATCAGCCTCGACTCGATGCTGTCGCCGGATGTGAAGAAGCACGTCGTCGACCAGGTGCTCGAGCAGTTCGACATCGACTCGACCGACTACCGGCTGCTGGTCAACCCGACCGGCCGGTTCGAGATCGGTGGCCCGATGGGCGACGCCGGGCTGACCGGCCGCAAGATCATCATCGACACCTACGGCGGGATGGCCCGGCACGGTGGCGGCGCCTTCTCCGGCAAGGACCCGTCGAAGGTCGACCGCTCGGCGGCGTACGCGATGCGCTGGGTGGCGAAGAACATCGTCGCCGCCGGCCTGGCCAAGCGGGCCGAGTGCCAGGTCGCCTACGCGATCGGCAAGGCGGCGCCGGTCGGCTTCTACGTCGACACCTTCGGCACCGAGACGGTCCCGGTCGACAAGATCAGCGATGCAGTGCTCGAGGTCTTCGACCTGCGCCCGGCCGCGATCATCCGCGACCTCGACCTGCTCCGCCCGATCTACGCCCAGACCGCCCGCAACGGCCACTTCGGACGTACCGGCGAAGACTTCACCTGGGAGCGCACCGACCGCGTCGAAGCCCTGAAGGCAGCCGTCAACAAGTAGTCACCTAGCACCCCCACCGGCGACCTCGGACAACCACCGGTGACCTCGTACACCCAGTGGCGACCTTGAACAGGTAATAACGTGTTCAAGGTCGCCGCTTGGTGTTCAAGGTCGCCAGTCATGGCGGGTTGTGCACAGGGGTGCGGCGGGAGGTGGGCCTGGGCGACTAGGCTTCGGCGGTGGCATCGAACGGGGACTCACCTGAGCAGCTGACGCTGCTTCGCGAGACCGTTCGGCGTTCGCGGACCAAGGAGCCGGCCGGGATCACCACGTCACTGCCGGTCGCCCGGATCGCGGTCGACATGCCGCTGCCGCATCTGGACCGGCCGTTCGACTACCTGGTCCCCGACGATCTCGCCGACGCGGCCCAGCCGGGGGCGCGGGTGAAGGTGCGGTTCGCGGGCAAGGACCTGGACGGCTTCGTGCTGGAGCGGCTGGAGTCGTCCGAGCACGAGGGCAAGCTGGCGAGGATCCGCAAGGTCGTCTCGCCCGAGCAGGTGCTCACCCCTGAGGTGGCTGACCTGTGTCGCGCGGTCGCCGACCGGTACGCCGGGGTGCTGGCTGATGTGACCCGCCTGGCGGTGCCTCCTCGCCATGCGAAGGTCGAGGCCGAGGTGCTCAAGTGCACCCAACCCGTCCGCCCAGTGACGTCCGACTCGCGCTCGGAGTGGGCGCCGTACCCGCTGGCTTCGGGCTTCCTCGACGCGTTGACCCGGTCCGAAGGGCCGCGCGCGATCTGGACCGCTGTCGCCGGAGCTGATTGGGCGACGGCCTTTGCGCAGGCGGCCGCCGTCTGTGCCTCGTCCGGTCGTGGGGCGCTTCTGCTGGCGCCGGATGCCCGCGACCTCGAGCGGCTGGCAGCGGCCTGTGCTGCGGTGCTCGGGCCGGGCGGATTCGTCACGCTGTCCGCCGACCTGGGTCCGACAGCCAGGTACCGGGCGTTCCTCAGCGCGTTGCGTGGCAGCACCCGCGTCGTGATCGGCACGCGTGCCGCAGCCTTCGCGCCAGTCGCCGACCTGGGACTCGTTGCGCTTTGGGACGACGGAGACGACTCGTACGCCGAGCCGCGCGCGCCCTACCCGCATGCACGCGAGGTGTTGCTGCTGCGTGCGTACCGGCAGAAGTGTGCGGTGCTCCTGGGCGGGTTCGCGCGATCCGCGGAGGCCGCGGCGCTGATCGAGTCCGGTTGGGCCGTCGAGCTGATCGCGGACCGGAAGGTCGTCCGGGCCGCCGCGCCGTCCATCCACATCTCGGGCGAGTCCGACCATGACCTCAAGCGGGATCCGGCGGCTCGGGCAGCACGCCTCCCACATCGGGCGTTCGAGATCGCGCGGGAAGGACTGAAGACGGGACCGGTGCTCGTCCAGGTCCCGCGAGCCGGGTACCTGCCGAGCCTTGTCTGCCAGACCTGCCGGGCGCCGTCGCGCTGCTCGACCTGCGGCGGTTCGCTGCGGCGTACTGGTGGATCGGGACCGCCCAGTTGCAGCGTATGTGGGCGTCCGGCGGCGGATCACCGCTGCCCGGAGTGCGGTGACACGCGGATGCGCGCGGCGATCGTCGGCGCGCGGCGTACTGCGGAGGAGCTGGGTCGTGCCTTCCCCGGAGTGCTCGTCCGTACGTCGGGTGGCGACAACATGCTCGACGCCGTCTCGGACGAGCCCGCGTTGATCGTCACCACGCCAGGTGCCGAGCCGGTTGCCACCGGTGGCTACAGCGCGGCCTTGCTGCTGGACACCTGGCTCTTGCTGGCGCGACCGGACCTGCGAGCCCCCGAAGAGGCAGTACGCCGCTGGTTCAACGCGGCCGCGTTGGTCCGCCCGGCGCGCGACGGTGGCACAGTGATCATGGTGGGCGAACCATCGGCGCTACCGCTGCAAGCAGTAGTCCGCTGGAGTCCGGAGGGTTTCGCTGCCCGCGAGCTGGAGGACCGCCGTACTGCGCGCCTCGCGCCGGCCGCCAAACTGGCCGAGCTCACCGGCCCGACCGACGCCGTCTCCGACCTCGTCGCCCGGGTCCAGCAATTGGTGGACCCCCAAGCAGGCTTGGAGGTTCTCGGCCCGGTCGCGCTCGACGACGAGACCTCCCGCGCCGTGGTCCGAACGCCACGAGCCTCCGGCCCGAACCTGGCGCGAGCACTCAAGGAGGGCCAGGCTGCCCGGAGCACCAAGAAACTCCTCGGCTCCGTCCGAGTCCAAATCGACCCAGCCGCCTTCGGCTAGCGGCCGGCCGCTCCTGCCGCGGGGTCCTGCCGGTCCAGCCGGCTTAGGCGGAGGCTAGGGCGGCTGGGCGGGAGGCGCTCAGCAGGTGATCGCCGAGGGACGTGCGGTAGTACAGGACCGCGCGGCCGTCGCGGCGGGAGTCGACTACGCCGGAGGCGCGCAGGATGCTGAGGTGCACGCTGAGGGTGGGGGCGGAGACGCCTAGCTGGTGGGCCAGGTGGGTGGTCGACATCGGCAGGTCGAGGTGGCCGACGATGGCGGCTCTGGTTTTGCCGACCAGGTCGCCGAGTGGCGATTCGCTGGCGTCTTCCTGGTACTCCCAAAGGCGGCCGAGGCCCCGGGGTGGGTAGGTGATGGTCGGCACGTGAGGTGCCGCGGTCACCGGAAGCGCGGCCGGCCAGGCGAAGACGCAGGGCACGAGCAGCAGGCCCTGGCCGGGGAGCGGCTCGCCGTCGCAGCAGTACGGGCGGTCGATCTCGATCCGGTCGCCGCGGAAGTTCACCGAGGGATGCAGATTGCGGAACACCCGCTCGACACCACCGCTGGCCAGCTCCTCCAACCGGAACGCGAGGTCGTCCTGCAGCAGCGCCCGCATCCGCCGCCAGTCCGGCTCGATCGCGAGGTGCCAGTACTCCTCGAGTGCCGACGTGATCCGCTCCACTGCCTCGGCCGGCTTGGCGATCAGCTCCGGCAGCATCGGGTGCGGAGTCTCCGCATGCAACTTCTTCAACTCGGCGACGACGAGCGGCAGGGGAGTGGCGGCGACGGCCGCGAGACCTGACTCGAAGCTGGTCGAGCGACGCGGTGGCGCCGGCGTGATGAAGTCGGGGATGTAGCTCACCGGTGGAATGAGGGCCTTGAGCAACGATAGGTCGTACCCGGCCAGCAACGGCCGGACCTTGCGCAGCCACGGTCCGTGCACGCTGCTCGCCGTACTGTTGCTCAATGCCCGGATGCTCGTCACCGTCTCCCAGACCGGCGAGAACGCGAACCTGATCCGGCTCACGTCGTCGGTGCTGAGCCTGAGAGTGATCACTCCCGCACTCTAATCTTTGGGACCGCCGCGGTGAAAGGATTAGTCCTGGACCTAATGTTCGACACCCTCGCCGGGCCCGCCGAGAGTAGAGCGTATGAACGACGCTCCGCGCCTGCCACGCGCTTTCTGGGCTCTGTGGGTCTGCCAGCTGGTCAACCGGCTCGGCAGTTTCGTCCAGCCCTTCCTGGTTCTGTATCTGACCCAGGACCGCCACCTCTCCGCCGGTACAGCGGGTGCCGTGGCGGCTGCGGTCGGTGCCGGATCCGTCGTTTCGCAGCTCGTCGGCGGCTGGCTGTCCGACCGCTTCGGCCGCCGCCGGACGATGCTGATCGGCTTCTTCGGTACTGCGGCCGCGCTGATCCTGCTCGGCTCGGCGCGCTCGATGATGACGATCTGGGCGGCTGCTTTCGTGGTCGGCCTGATGGGCGACCTGTTCCGGCCCGCCGTCCAGGCGACAGTCGCCGACCTGCTCCAGCCAAGAGAGCGCGTACGGGCGTACGGGCTGCTCTTCTGGGCGATCAACCTCGGCTTCTCCGTCTCGACAGTCAGCGCCGGCGTGCTCGCGAGCATCGGCTACAACCGGCTGTTCTGGATCAACGCCGGTACGTCGGTGGTCGCGGCGCTGGTGATCTGGCGGATGGTGCCGGAGACCCGGCCGGTCCTCGACGACGGGCCGCGCCGGCCGTTGCTGCCGGTCGTATTGCGGGACACCACCTTCTTGCTGATGATCCTGCTGCAGATCGGTTACGCGACGATCTACTTCCAGGGGTACTCGACGTTGCCGCTGGCAATGGCCGGGGACGGGCTGCCTTCGTCGACGTACGGGCTGGTGATCGCGTTGAACGGCGTCGTGATCGTATTGGTGCAACCGTTCGTCAACCGGCGGCTGGCGGCGCTCGACCGACCTAAACTGCTGGCCGGCTCGATGCTGATCGTTGGGTTGGGCTTCGGGCTGGGCGCGATCGTGCACAACTGGTGGGGATATGGGCTGTCGGTGGTCGTATGGACGATCGGCGAGATCGGGTTCGCCGCCGTGATCGGCGCGGTCTTCGCCGACCTCGCGCCGGTCGACCTGCGCGGTGGCTATATGGGGCTGGCGGGAAGCATGTCGTTCGGGCTGGGGAGCGTCATCGGTCCGTTGCTCGGCACCAACACCCTCGAACACGCCGGCCGGGTAACCGTCTGGCTCGCGTGCGCTGCCCTGGGCGGCATCCTCTTCGTCGGCCAACTCGCCCTGGCCCCGGCTCTCCATGCCCGAGCCACCGCGAACAAGGCCGCTGAGGACGGCCTGGTGGCCAGCGCCTAGTCCCGGCTTCGCATGAACGCCGTCGAGGTGGCTGCTGCGGCGACGAGGATCAGGGCGACCCAGAAAGCGCTCTCTGCCGCGGCCTTCGGGTGAGTGGGGGAGAGGTGGTGGAAGAAGATCGTGCCGAGCAGCGCGACACCGATGGTGCCGCCGAGTTGCTGGACGGCGTTGAGCAAGCCCGCCGCCGAGCCTGTCTCGGTGGGGCGCACGCGATGCAGTGCCTCGGTGAAGAACGGTGTGGTGAACAAGCCGGCGCCGAGCCCGGCGATGCCGAGCGAGACGGGCAGACGGATCCCGGCGATGACCAGCACCAGGCCGGTGGCGAAGGTCGCCAAGCCGATGAACATGATCCGGCTGGTCCCGTACTTCGGGATCAGCCGGCTGCCGGCCAGCCAGGACGCCAGGCCGGAAGCCGTTGACCAAGGCAACAAGATGAGGCTGGCGTGCAATACGCCCTGGTGCAGTCCGACTTGGAGGTACAGGACGACGACCAGCGTTGCTCCGGTCAGTACGGCGAAGAACAGGGCCGAGGTGATGAGGGCGGCGGCGAATCCGCGGTTCTCGAACAGGCTGAACTCGACCAGCGGCGTCCGGCCGGCGCGGTTGCGCCTTCGTTGCTGCACCAGCCAGACCGTGGCGAGGAGCAGCCCGGCCGGCAACAGGATCCATCGGTTGCTCTGGATCAGCGGGTAGACGATCAGGACGGTCGCGATCAGCAGGAGAGCGCTCCCTGCGAGATCGGGGCGCAGGCGCAGAGTCGAGCGGTCTTCGAGCAGGAGCGGGGTGGCGATCACGACCGCTAGTCCCAGGGGCAGATTCACTGCGAAGACCGCGCGCCATGAGCTGCCGAAGAGGTCGGCATGGGTGAGGAGACCGCCTAGCAACTCGACCCAGACGATCGCGCGCCGCTACCGGCGGCTCGTCGCCGACGCCGGTCTGCGAGTGGTCGGGTTGGCCGACCCGCGACGTGCTGGCCAAGCCCAATGGCTGGCCCGCCTGACGGCCACACCACAAGCCGCTCAGGACCTGGCCCGCGCGCTAGCCAAGCGAGAGGACACCTCGTGGGTCCGCCTCGCCTCAGGTGGTACCGAAATCTCCGCAATCATCCAGACAACCCCAGGCGACGGCAACGCCCTCCTACTCCACGACATCTCCCGCACCACCGGCATCACCGCCGTCTCAGCCCACTACCTCCTCCACATGTACCGAGGCGGCCCCACCGCGTGGCGAGCCCACCTGAAGGCACTAACCCCCGCCCAGCAACACCAGTTGATATTCGACGAAATGCAGGGAGGTACAGCCTCGGTTGGTACTCCCGATCAGCGGTTGTTGGCGGTGTTGGGGCAGGACGGGCGGGCTGGGTTTGCGGAGTTGGCCGTGGCGACGGGGTGGTCGGCTGCGACGGTGGCGAAGCGGTTGGGTGAGCTGCGGGCGAGCGGGGCGATCTACTTCGACGT
Source organism: Kribbella sp. NPDC051718 (assembly GCF_040681515.1). Lineage (NCBI taxonomy): Bacteria > Bacillati > Actinomycetota > Actinomycetes > Propionibacteriales > Kribbellaceae > Kribbella > Kribbella sp. NPDC051718. Next base: position 363,075 of record NZ_JBFAYZ010000009.1, read on the forward strand.
CGACCTCGATCCGGCGCTGTTCGGGGTGACGACCGGAGCGCTGCTCTGGATGTCCGTCGTACCGGCGCATCTCGACCGGGTTGGCAAGGCGCTCGCCGAGCATGACGAGCTGGCTTTCGTGGCAGCGACCACCGGGCGTACCAACCTCGCCGCCCACGCCCTCAGCCCCGACCCAGACTCCCTCCACCACTACCTGACCCACCGCCTCGCGGCATTCCCCGAGATCACCTCCTTGGAGAGCGCCCCCGTCCTACGAACCATCAAGTCGGCGGCACCTTTCACGCCCAGCACCCAGCGACCGGATCGACCACGCGTTTCGTAGGGTTGCGGTATGAGTGAGCGGAGTGTTGACGATGTGGTGTTCGATATCGGTGGGGTGTTGCTGGACTGGAACCCCGAATACCTCTATCGCGAGCTGATCCCCGACGCGGGGCAGCGTGCGCACTTCCTGAGCAAGATCGCCACGCCGGAGTGGAATCTGCAGATGGATGCCGGGCGGAGGTGGGCCGACGCGGTCGCCGAGCTCAGCTCGTTGCATCCCGAGCATGCGGAGTGGATCGAGGCATACGACACCGGCTGGCTCAAGATGGTCGGTGGGCTGATCGAGGACACCGCCGAGCTGCTCACCGAACTGCGCGCGCAGGGCGTCCCGACGTACGCGTTGACGAACTTCTCGGCGGAGAAGTGGGAGGTCGCGAAGCAGGCGTTCCCGATCCTGGCCGGCTTCACCGGGGAGGTCGTCTCGGGGACCGAGCAGACGATCAAGCCCGACCAGAAGATCTACCGCATCCTGCTCGAGCGCTACGACCTCGACCCGGCACGCAGCTTCTACACCGACGACAAGGACTACAACATCGTCGCTGCTCGCGCCGTCGGCCTCGACGCCGAGGTCTTCACCGACGCCGCGACTCTCCGCCGCCAGCTCAGAGAGCGCGGTCTGCCGGTCTAAGCAGTGGTCACCTGAAGGGCTTCGGTGTACTTCGACCCCGCGCCGAGATGGGCGACCTCGAAGATGAGGTTGCCGTCCTGGCAGGTCGGTGGGGTGACGGCGGCATCCGGGGGAGTGGCGTAGATGTGTTGCGGGCGGCCCAGCCCCGGCTGCCAGCGCTGCAGCTGGAAGCGCTCCACGCCCTCCGTCACCGTCCGTACCTCCCAGTGAATCCAGTTGCCACAAGCAACGATGGTGTCGGTGACGATCGGCCCGATCGACCGGGCCGATCCACCGGCCGTCTCCCGGACGTACCCAGTGCTCTGGTACTGATCCGGATCCGACGCGCCGATCTCCGACCAAACGGTTGCCCCTCGCAACGAAGCCCCGCTCCACTGGATGCAGTTCTTCGCCGCCACGACCGGCTTTGCCGCGCCGCCGGCCAGCGGTGCGGTCAGCAGCCGCTTGCACCGGCGGGTCGTCTGCGGCGAGGTGATCTCGCTGAACGTCACCGAGTCGGCCGACACGACCGGATCCGCGACATACCCCGGATCGGCCACGCAGTCGACCGTGCGCGCCTTCAACGACGCCAGCTCCGCGATCACCAGGCACGACCTGCGCTTAGCGTCGGTACTGCTGTAGGCGAAGGTCCCATCGGCGGCCCCGATCTCCGGCTCGGAGATCCGCGGGAGCGCTTTCTGCGACGCCAGGTCGACGGACTTCCCAGTGCTCAGGTCGTATCGGTACGCCCGGATCTCCGGATCCGGCCCGGCATCGCGGATGTCCTCGATCAGCGCCCACTGGTCGTCGATCACGACCGGCGACTGGGCGACGAACCCGGCCGGCGGCACGTGCTTGACGACGACCCGCTTGCTCGCCCGATCGGTCACCGTCGTGATGCCCGCGTCGTCGCTGCCGCGGGTGACGAGGTACTTCCGCTGCTGGGTGACGACGTGCTGACCGTCGACCGGCTGCTGCAGGATCTTGGTCAGCATCGGCGGCCCTGCCGGGGTGGGCGGGACGCTCGGCGAGTTCGGCATACTGTCCGGGCTCGCCGGCGTCTTGGTGGCGCCCGGCGTACCGGTTGTGCTCGGTTGGCCTGGGGGAGCGCTCTCTGGTTGGTCCGACGAGCAGGCGCTGACGAGCAGCGCCAGCCCGGCGAGGACTGCGACAGGAGCCAGTGAGGGACGCATTCGCCTACAGGCCGATGTTCTGGAAGGTGTTGGCCAGGGTGGCGTTGAACAGCGCCGACGCCGGGATGTTCTTCGGCCCGTTCGTGGTGTTGCCGCGGCTGTTGAAGCGCCGCTCGTTGAACACCTCGTAGATGCCGATGGTGCCCTTCTTGGTGTCGTAGCCGCGGCCGACCTGGTAGTGGCCGCTGTGGTTGAACGCCAGGTAAGGGAAGTAGCGCTTCAGCAGCTGCACGTGCTCGATCACCGGCGCCGGCTTGGCGTCGCCGAGGTGGTTCTGGTGCACGCTGAAGAACTTCTGGGTGTTCCAGTGACCGACGTTCTGGACGATGTACGTGCCGGCCGCGAGGTCCCAATCGGTCTTCAGGTTGGTCTGCTTGACCATCGACGAGATCCCGGTGCCGGAGCTGGACGAGCCGAGGTCCTTGGCCCAGGACGACTGGGTGTCCTTCTGGTTGTCGTCGGCCCAGTCGATCGACTGGAAGGTCGCCGGGCCACACCAGTAGCCCTTGTCCTGCGAGGTCGCGTAGCCCTTCATGATGTACGACGAGGACGGCAGCTTGACCGGCACGGACACCGGCGGCTTGGGCTTCGGCTGCCCGGGCGAGGCAGGCGTCGTCCGCTCGGGCGTGGTCGGAGTCGGGGTGGGCGTGGCCGTCGGAGGTACGGTCGCGGCCGCGGTCGGCTCTGCCGTGGGAGCGGGAGCGGTGGCTGTCGTCTGGCCGGGCTCGTCCGAAGTACTGGCCGACGCGTCGAGTTCACGCAAGGCGCGCGCCTTCTCGCGGCCGTCCCAGGCCGCCTGCATCTCGTCGAGCTCCGCGTCCAGCCGGGCGTTGTCCGGCAACGAGGACCGCTCGCTGACGAACTCGGCCGGCGACGACGCCCCCGTCGCGATGTCCTGCTCGGCGTCACCGTCGGCGCTCCGGCTGCCGATCGCAGGCTCGGGCGCGGCCGTCATCGCGGTCAGCTGCGCACCGCTGGGCAGTTGATCGACGAAGCCCAGTCCGAGGCAGTAGTTCTCGGTCTGGAGCTTGAAGCACCGCATGACCTGCTTGCTCTGGTCCGCGAGAGCGGTTGCCCGCAGCATCGACGACTCCGGCGCCGTGCGGATCACCTGCTGCACGACCTCGGTCCACGAGTTGGCCGCCGGCGGCTCGCTGACCGGCTCGCCGCCCGGCCACTTGTCGTCCGGAGCGGTGGGAGCGGTCGGGTCCGGCTCGGGATCGATCGTCGGTGTGCCGGTCGGCTGCACAGTCGTAGGAACCGTGGTCGGTGCCGTACTGGGGCCGGTGGTGGGCGCTGCGACCCCCGCGTCCGGCTCGCGCGGTGCGTAGGCGGCGGCCAGTGGAGCTTGAGCTATCAGGGCGCCGAGCAGGATCAGTCCGGCTGCCCCCCGTGTGGCTGTGGGCATTGTGGTCTCCCGAGAGGCGTGTGACGGTAGTGACTGTAGGTACGCCTGAGACCACAGTACGTGCTTGTGGCAACAATGTGGAGTGGGGTGGTCGCTGTCGGCGACGGTAGGCGGCTTGCGGAGCGCAACCGGGGTGACCACTAGACTTGTCCGGTCCCCCTTTCGGTGAGTGCTGTGGAGTTTGCGTGTCGGTCCAACCCATCCGCCTGTTCGGCGATCCTGTCCTGATCACCAAGGCCGACCCCGTCGTCGACTTCGACGCGGAGCTGCGCAGGCTGGTCGCGGACCTGACCGACACCATGCAGGACGCCCCCGGCTCGGGGCTGGCCGCGCCGCAGATCGGCGTCGGCCTGCGCGTTTTCACCTACTTCGTCGAGGGCGAGCTCGGCCACCTGGTCAATCCGGAGCTGACCCTGTCGGTGGACGAGCAGTTCGGTCCCGAGGGCTGCCTGTCGCTGCCCGGCCTGACCTTCGACTGCCGCCGCGCGATGGGCGTCGTCGCCAGAGGCTTCAACATGTACGGCGAGCCGGTGGTGATCGAGGGCTCGGACCTGCTCGCGCGCTGCATCCAGCACGAGACCGACCACCTGGACGGCGTACTGTTCGTCGACCGGCTGGACACGCTGACCCGGAAGGCCGCGATGAAGGCGATCCGCGAGGCCGAGTGGTCCGGGCTGTCCGGCCCGCCGCAGGTCAAGGTCTCCCCGCACCCCATGAACGGATTCGGCCTGTGAGAGTAGTCTTCGCCGGCACCCCCGAGGTGTCCGTCACCGCGCTCCGCGCGATCGTTGCCAGCAGCCACGAACTGGTCGCCGTCGTGACCCGGCCGGACGCCAGCGCCGGTCGCGGTCGCAAGCTGGTGGCCTCCCCGGTCGCGCAGTACGCCGAGGAGCTCGGCGTCGAGGTGCTCAAGCCGGTCAAGCCGAGCGATCCCGAGTTCCTCGCCAGGCTGACCGAAATCGCGCCGGACTGCTGCCCGGTCGTCGCGTACGGCGGTTTGCTGCCGCAGGCCGCGCTCGACATCCCGCCGCACGGCTGGATCAACCTGCACTTCTCGGTACTCCCGGCCTGGCGTGGCGCCGCGCCGGTGCAGCACTCGCTCATCTCCGGCGACGACGTCACCGGGGCCACCACCTTCCGGATCGTCAAGGCGCTCGATGCAGGTCCGGTGTACGGCGTACTGACTGAGCCGATCGGGCCGAAGGACACGGCCGGTGACCTGCTCGCCAGGCTCGCGGAGTCCGGCGCCAAGCTGCTCGTCGACACCCTTGACGGCATCGAGGCCGGTGCCCTGGTGGCCGTCGAGCAGCCGGCCGACGGCATCACGCTGGCGCCGAAGATCAACGTCGAGGATGCCGAGCTGGACTTCAACGCGCCGGCTCAGCGCGTCGATCGGCTCGTTCGTGGGTGCAACCCGGCGCCGGGCGCCTGGACGACGTTCCGCGGCGAGCGGCTGAAGGTGCTGGACGTCGACCTGACTGATCTGGACGATCTGTTGCCAGGCGAGCTGCGCGCGACCAAGTCGAGCGTCGAGGTCGGTACCGGCAGCAAGGTACTGAAGCTCGCCACCGTCCAGCCGCAGGGCAAGAAGCCGATGGCCGCCGCCGACTGGGCGCGGGGTGTGCGGATCACCGCCGAAGACCTCCTCGGTCCGGAATCGAAGGCAGAGTGAGCGACCGCAGTCCTCGCAACCGGGCGCCGCAGCGCCGCCCCGACAGGGTCCGGCAGGTCGCCTATCAGGTGATCCGTCAGGTCACCTCGCAGGACGGTTACGCGAACCTCGCCCTCAACAAGGCCCTGCGCGACCAGAAGCTGAGCGGCCGGGACGCCGCTTTCTGTACCGAGCTCGTGCACGGCACACTGCGCTGGCAGGGCACGTACGACGCGATCCTGGCCGGCAACGTCTCCCGGCCACTCGCCGAGCTGGACCCCGAGCTGCTCGACCTGCTCCGCCTGGGTGCGCACCAACTGCTCCGGATGCGCGTCGATTCCTACGCCGCCGTGAACGAGATGGTCACCCTGACCCGCGTCGTGTCCGGCCAGAGCCGCAGCGGCCTGGTCAACGCGGTCCTGCGCAAGGTCAGCCAGCGCACGTTCGACCAGTGGATCGTCGATGTCGCCCCGCACTCCGACGACGACCTGTTCGGCTTCCTGTCGATCGCGAAGGCGCACCCGCGCTGGATCGTCGAGGCCTTCGCCGACGCGCTCCACACCGACGGCTACGAGCTGGACGAGTTGCTGGACGCCGACAACGAGCCACCACGGGTGACCCTGGTGGCACGGCCCGGTCTGGCCTCCGTGGACGACCTGGTCGAGGCAGGTGCGACCAAGGCCCGGTACTCCCCGTATGCGGCCGTCTTGCAAGGTGGTGGCGACCCGGGCCGGATCTCGGCGGTGTCCGCCGGGCGGGCCGGAGTACAGGACGAGGGGTCGCAGTTGGTCGCCACTGCGCTCGCAATGGCGCCGCTGGAGGGCAGAGATGCCAAGTGGCTCGACCTGTGCGCCGGGCCTGGCGGTAAGGCCGCTCTGCTCGCGGCGATCGGTCGCCAGCGTGGCGTGGCTATCACGGCCGTAGAGCCGCTGCCGCACCGTGCGGAGCTGGTGCGGTCCAACCTGCGTGCTGTACCTGGCAACCACCAGGTGCTCGTCGGCGACGGTACCAAGCCGACCTGGCCTGAAGGTTCGTACGACCGGGTGTTGGCCGACGTGCCGTGCAGTGGGCTCGGTGCGCTGCGGCGGCGGCCGGAGGCGCGCTGGCGGCGTACTCCGGAAGACGTGGTCGAGCTGCGCCCGCTGCAGGAGCAACTGCTCGACTCGGCGATCGCCTCTGTGCGCAAGGGCGGTGTGGTCGCATATGTGACCTGCACGCCGCACCCGATGGAGACCCGGGCGGTAGTGGACGCAGTACTGGCGAAGCGTGGTGACGCCGTGCTGGAGGACGCCCGCGCGCTGCTGCCCGACGTGCCGTCGCTGGGGGAGGGGCCGGACCTGCAGCTCTGGCCGCACATCCACGGCACCGACGCGATGTACCTGGCGCTCATCAGACGGACCTGACGTCAGGTGCGTGAAGCCGAACGGTCATGATGGGGTAGTGACCGCCACCGCAATCCGCCCTGCCCGAAGTGCCCAGCAGCACCAGTTCATCGGGCTCACGGCGGCTTTCGGCATCGGGATGCTGTTCGCGATCCAGTCCCGACTGAACGGCGAGCTCGGCCAGCGGCTCGGCGACGGCGTACCGGCCGCGCTGGTCTCCTTCGGTAGCGGGCTCGTCGTCCTGCTGGCCGGCTGCGCGGTGATCCCACCGATACGCCGCTCGGTGGGGAGAGTCTGGCGAACCATCAGGACGCCTTCTGATGGCCGCGGACTGCTCAGATGGTGGCAGTGCATCGGTGGACTCGCCGGTGCGTTCCTGGTTGCCACCCAGTCGATCACGGTGTCGGTGATCGGCGTAGCAGTCTTCATTGTCGCCGTAGTGGCTGGGCAGGCCGTCAGTAGCTTGGTAGTGGACCGCCTGGGTTTCGGCCCGGCCGGACGCCAGGCCTATACGCCACTGCGGATAGTGGGTGCAGTGTTGGCGACGGCGGCCGTAGTACTGGCTGTGTCCGATCGGTTGCACCACCCGTCCGGTCTACTGCTCGCCCTGCTCCCCGCCCTGGGTGGGGTCTTTACTGCAGTGCAGCAAGCTATCAATGGCCGAGTGGCCCAGACTGCCGCCGGCGACGCCTCCGGAGCGATCGCGGCCGGCGTCATCAACTTCCTGGTGGGCTTCGCCGCGTTACTGGTCGTCTTCCTCGTCGACCTGCTGGTCCGCGGTGCACCGAACAGCCTCCCGTCCAACCCCTGGCTGTACCTGGGAGGTATGTGCGGCGTCATCTTCATCAGCGCGGCCGCTGCCGTCGTCCGCATCGTCGGCGTGTTCGTACTCGGCCTCGGCACGATCGCCGGTCAGTTGATCGGCAGCCTCTTCATCGACCTGTTCGTGCCGGCCTCCGACCAGAAGGTCACCCTCCCGGTCGTCGCCGGCACTCTGCTCGCCCTCGTCGCGGTGATCGTCGCGGCGGTGCCCAACCTCAGGAAGAGCGCCTGATCATCCGGACATAGCCGTCGTACGCGCGGCGGCCGACCACCTTCCAGAGCACGCGGACCGGGGCCGGCATCTTCTTCAGGAAGTCCCGCTCCTCCTCCGGCGAGCACTCCTCGAGGATCATGCCGAGGAACAGCAACCGCTTGCGCTTGTCCTCGATCGACTTCGCGCCACGCTCGCCGAGCTTGTTCCACTGTTCGGCGGTCAGGTACTGGCGGACCAGCGGCAGGATCTGCTGCTCCTCCTCGCCCATGTGCTCTTCGAGGATCGTGGATGCGTCCCTGACCGCGGTCGCGAGCGCGTCCCGATCGGCCTGGTTCGCCGTCGCCGCCCAGGCCGGGGCGAGCTTGTCGATTTGGTCGAGCGCGGTGGACAACGCGGCGTGCTGGGACTCCATCCGGTGGATCAGGTCTTTTTCCAGCGTGGCCGTCGCCAGCAGTGGCGGCCAGAGCAGGTCGTCCTCGCCCTCGTGGTGGTGATGCAGCGAGGACACGATGTCGGTCAGGTGCTCGCCGACCAGCGCCGCGCGCCCGGTGTCGCCCACGGTCACCTGGCTGATCAGGCCGGGCAGCAGCCCGAGTTCGCGCCGGAACACCCGGTGGATGATCACCATTTCGTGCGTGTCAGGTACTGCGGTCGTGCTCATGCTTTCCTCCCCGGTACGCCGGGCGCCGGCGCCGGAAGGTCTCCCCCCGACCGGCGCGGCCCGGCGTTTTCACCGTACCGGAGCGGGCTCCGGCTCAGCCGCGATTTTCGGCCGCCTGCGCGATCGGACCGAACTGACGACCCCTTGGGACACCGCGACCCCGGCCAGCACGATCACCGCGCCGACCGGCTGGTACCAGGTGAGGTGCTCGCCCAGCACGAGCACGCCGGCCAGGATCGCGAAGATCGGCATGATGTAGGTGACCATCGAGGTCATACTCGCGCCGACCAGCCGGATCTGCCGCAGGTTCAGCACGAACGCAACTCCGCTGCCGAGCGCGCCGAGCGCGATCACGCTGCCGATCACCTCGAGCGAGAGCGACGACGGCACCGGCGGGGCCTGGCCGGTCAGGATCGGCGCCGCGATCGCCAGCTGCACTGTGGAACAGATCAGCAAGGTCGCCGACAACGCGGTCCCGGACAGGTTGCTGCCGGCAATGAACCTCTTCTGGTACGGGATGGCGATGCCGTACGACACGGCAGCCGCCATACAGAACAGCTGACCGGTCAGATCCGACCCGCCGTGCAATTGCCAGGCGCCGAGCACGACCATCATGCCGGCGAAGCCGATCAGCAGGCCGAGCACCCGTTGCAGGGTGAACCTCTCGGTCCGGAACGCCCAAACCGCGATCGGCAGCACGACCAACGGGGTGATCCCGTTCCAGATTCCGGCCAGCAGCGAGGGCACCCGCTGCTCGCCGTACCCGAACAAGGTCCACGGGATGGCCGAGCCGACCGCCGCGGCGACGAAGTTGTGCGCCCAGATCCGCGGCGACCGCGGCAACGACTCCCGCTTGATCAACAGGATCGTCAGCAGCACCAACGACCCCGCGATCACCCGCCCCAGTGCGAGGTACGCCGGATGTAACTCCCGCACCCCGACCGAGATGAACAGGAAGCTGCACCCCCAGATCGCGCCGAGGGTCAACATGGTCGGCAGCCAAGCCCGAACCGGAACACTGTCAGGAGTCGAAAGGGTGCTCACTCCTGACATCCTGCATCATCCCTCCGACAATTTCCCCTTCCTGCCCACAATCGGGCAACCGTGAGCAATGCCGCCCAAACCCGCGCGCCCCCTCGGCGCAGCTCAGCAGCTGCGACCCCGGACATGTCCCGATCGACAGGACATAGGCAACGGCAGCTAGTGCACCTTGAGCGTAAACTTTCATCCCGTGTACACCGTCTCGGAGTGCACTACCTGTCGCTCGGGACAGGATCCCCGAAACAGCGCGCAAGCAGATGGTCAGGCGGGACAGAGGCCGGGTGTTCCGATGGTGGACGGCTGGTGTGCCAGGTTCCCACTGCGGAGATTTGGGGGAGGTGGCGGCGGCACTGCTCAACAGGTCGACGACACTCGGTGGGCGGCTTGTTGTCGGTGCTTCGGGGCAGGATGGCGGCATGGGCTTTGAGGTGGATGCCGTCCGCAAGCAGTTCCCGGCGTTGAGTGAAGGGGCCGCGCACTTCGACGGGCCCGGTGGGTCGCAGACGCCACAGGTGGTGGCTGACGTGGTGGCGGCGACGATGGTGTCGGCGTTGGCCAATCGGGGGCAGTTGACCGCCGCCGAGCGGCGGGCGGACGCGATCGTGGTCGACGCGCGGCAGGCGATGGGAGATCTGCTGGGGACCGATCCGGGCGGCATCGTCTTCGGCCGGAGCATGACGCAGCTGACCTACGACTTCGCCCGTACGCTCGCCAAGAACTGGGGTCCGGGTGACGAGGTGATCGTCACGCGGCTCGACCACGACGCGAACATCCGGCCGTGGGTGCAGGCAGCCGAAGCGGTCGGCGCGACGGTCCGGTGGCTCGAGTTCGATCCCGAGACCTCGGAGCTGGACGACATCGCGCCGCTGCTCTCGTCGCAGACGCGGCTGGTTGCGGTCACGGCCGCGTCCAACCTGATCGGCACCCGCCCGGACGTCGAGGCGATCACGACGCTCGTCCACGACGCCGGCGCGTTGGTATACGTCGACGGCGTCCACCTGACCGCGCACTCGGCGATCGACGCGTCGTTCGCCGACTTCTACGCCTGTTCGCCGTACAAGTTCTTCGGCCCGCACTGTGGAGTGCTCTCCGCCGCGCCGAGCCTGCTCGAGGAGCTGCATCCAGACAAGTTGCTTCCGGCAAGCAATGTGGTGCCGGAGCGGTTCGAGTTCGGCACCCTGCCGTACGAGTTGCTGGCCGGTACCACCGCGGCCGTCGACTTCATCGCGGGGCTCGGGGGAGTGGCGTCCGGCGATCGCAGAGAGCGCTTACTGAGTTCGCTGGCGCTGGTGGAGGAACACGAGGACGCCCAGCGCGTCGACCTCGAGGCCCGGCTGGGCGCGATCAGCGGGATCACGTTCTACGGCCACGCGCAGCGGCGTACGCCGACGCTGTTGTTCTCCGTCGACGGCTGGGACTCGCGCGCCGTCGCCGCCAAGCTGGCCGAGTCGGGCGTCAACGCACCGGCGGGATCGTTCTACGCGCTGGAGGCGTCCCGCCATCTCGGCCTCGGCGACACCGGTGCGGTCCGCGTCGGTCTGGCGCCGTACACGCATCAAGCCGACGTCGACCGGTTGGTCGAAGCGATCGAAACCCTGGGGACCTGACATGCGCATCGACCGCCTGCTACTCGCCGCACTAGCCCTCACCGCTATCGCAACCCCCACCTCCCTCGCCACAGCCAGCACGACTGCTGCTTCTGATCCGGCGCGAGCCGAGCTGCGCGGGATCGTCGAGAACGTGGTCGGAGCAACCGGCAAGCGGTACGCCGCAAAAGACGACGCCGGTCACGTCATGGACACCGTCAAGATCATCCAGGACACCACCGGCGGCTACCTCGCCGTCTCGCACCACATGGCGAGCGACGGCCATTTCCGCGTCAACCTCGCCACCTCGACCGACCTCCTCAACTGGCACTGGGTCCGCGAACTGGCCGGCAGCAACACCGGCCCCGCCTCCCAACCGACCATCGCACAGGCATCGAACGGCGGCTTCGTGATGGCCTGGGAGCAGGAGCAACCAGGCGGCGGCAACAACCACTTGGCCTTCCGGTACTTCGCCAACCGCGCCGACCTGCTCGCCGGCCGCGTGACCCGCTCCTTCGACGCACCCCGCCGGCTCTCGTCCTGCGCCGAGGGCACCCCGAACATCTACGGGATCACGCTCTCTCCGGACATCGACCACTCGACGATCGACCTCGGCGGCCACTACTGGTGGAACTGCGACCGCGACCGCCAGCAACGCGGCCGGCTGACCAACTTCAGCTCCTGGACGACGTCGGCCCAGCCGAACTTCGACAACGCGCTGCTGTACTGGAACGTCGGCGGCAACATCGGCGACCGCGACCAGGTGAGCTTCCGCGGCTACAGCTTCGGCCTGATCGAGGGTCAGTACACCAAGGGCGACTTCGGCTCCTGGCGCACCTTCGTCTACGACTACCAGACCGGCAACGCGGACCGTACGACGATCCGCACCGACGCCGGCAGCACCGCCTTCGCCAACCCGACCATCACCGCCCTCCGCGCTCCCAACGGTCAGCCGGCGCTGGTGATGACGCTCTTCATCCCCAGCGAAGGCGCCGGCACCGGTGAGTCCGGCGAACTGATCTATTACAAGACGTACTAAATCAACTCGATGGGGTAAATCTGGGTAGGCTCTTTCCCGTGAACGAGCCCACCCAGGTCTTCCTCCAGCCCACCCCAACGGACGACCTGCGCCTGGCCAGCAAATCCGAGGTGAATTGGTCAGCTGGTGAAGTGGTGGTTACTGCCGGCGCTGTCTCGCGGGTAGCGCTGCGCTGGGACGAGCCGATTCCGGCTGAGGCGCTCATCCTCGGGGATGCGTGGGAGCGGTCGTACGGTGATCTCCAGTGGCGGCATCTCCAGCCCGAGCGGTTTCTTCCGTGGTACTGGCTGGGGCACGACCAGAAGACCGGCAAGACGTTCGGCGCCGGCGTCGATGTCCACCCGGGCGCCTTCTGCTCCTGGACCGTCGACCAGACCGGCTTCACTCTCTGGCTCGACCTCCGCAACGGCGGCGGTCCGACCCAACTCGACGGTCGCCAACTGAAGGCAGCAACAGTCCGCCGTTTCGAGGACGCCGGTACGCCGTGGCGCACCCTCCACACCGCCGTCGAAGCAATGAGTACAGGCATCACCCCGCGAGACATCGGCCCCGTCGTCGGCGCCAACAACTGGTACTACGCGTATGGCGAAGGCTTCGACGAAAAGGCAGTACTGCAAGACGCCGCAACCGTCGTCGAACTGGCCGACGGCCACCCCGTCAAACCCTTCAGCGTCGTCGACGACGGCTGGAACCCCGGCGGGAACGGCTCCGGCGGCCCGTGGGAGAGCGGTATCTCGGGCCTCTTCGACGACATGGCCAGGACAGCTCTAGCGGTCAAAGACCTGGGTGCCCGACCAGGCCTCTGGTTCCGCCCACTGCTCTCGCGCGAAGACGGTCCGTGGCGCCGCGCCGGCCAGTCCGACGGCTTCGGCCGAGCCCTCGATCCGACCCACCCCGAGGTCCTCGACCTCCTGAGAGCCGACCTGCGCCGCTTCAAGGACTGGGGCTTCGAACTCGTCAAACATGACTTCAGCACCTACGACCTCTTCGGCCGCTTCGGCCCCGCGATGGGTGCGCACCTGACCGACGACGGCTGGCAGTTCCACGACACCACCCGTACCACCGCCGAGATCATCCTCGACCTGTACGCCGAGATCCGCGCCGCCGCCGACGACCTCGTCCTCATCGGCTGCAACACCGTCGGCCATCTGGCCGCCGGCCTGGTCGACGTGCAGCGCACCGGCGACGACACTTCCGGCCGCGATTGGGAGCGGACCCGCAAGATGGGCATCAACTCGCTGGCCTTCCGGCTGCCGCAGCACGGCCGGTTCTTCACCGTCGACGCCGACTGCGTGCCCTGTACGCCGCAGACGCCCTGGGAACTCAACCGCCAGTTCCTCGACCTCGTCGCCCGGTCGGGGAGCGCTCTCTTCGTCTCCGTCGACCCGGCGGGCAGGACGCCGCAGACGGACCGCGATCTTGGCGACGGTATACGGTTGGCGCTCAGTGGTGGCAACGCCGCGGATGGTGGGATCGAGCCGCTCGACTGGCTGGTGAACACCACGCCGACCGCCTGGCGGGCCGGCACCGACACGGTTCGCTACGACTGGTCCCGCCCCTGGGGCGCGGACCCGGCCGCCGGCTGAGGCGTGAGCAGCGGTGCAGGGGTGGGTGGGGCAGTGGAGACAGGGGGAGTGGTGAGCAGCGACCAGCCGCCGGCGGTAGTGCGCCGGGGTACGAATCTCGATCGCGTGGGTGGCTTCAACGACACGGTGGTGCTGGACGCGATCCGGCGGGCCGACGAACGGCTCAGCCGGGTCGAGATCGCGGCCGCGACCGGTCTCTCCGGCCAGGCCATCTCCAACATCACCCGCCGACTGCTCGACGCCGGCCTGGTCCGCGAGGCCGGCCGCCAGAAGAGCACCGGCCTCGGCAAACCGCGCACCCTGCTCGAGCTCGAGCCCACCGGCCAGTACGCCGTCGGTGTGCATCTCGACCCAGCGGTCGTCACGACGGTCGTCCTCGACCTGACCGGCCAGGTCGTGGTCCGCCGCCGCGCGGAGACGCCGGCATCCGACGACCCCGACGTACTGATCGCGGGAATCGCTGCCACAGTCGAGCAGGTCATCGCCGAGGCAGGCGCGCCGCGGGAACGCGTGGTCGGCGTCGGCATCGCGGCACCCGGGCCGATCGACGTCGAGCGCGGTGTCGTGGTGAACCCGCCGAACCTGAGCGCCTGGCACCTGGTCCCGTTGCGCGACGCCCTGCGGGTGCTGACCGGCCTCCCGGTCCTGCTGGACAAGGACGTCACTGCGGCCGCATCCGCCGAGAAGTGGGCCGGCGGCCCGAACGGTCGCGGTAGTTTCGTCTTCTTCTACCTCGGTACCGGGGTAGGCGTCGGCTTGGTGATCGGTGACGAGGTGGTCCGCGGTTCGAGCAGCAACGTCGGCGAGATCGGCCACGTGATGGTCGATCCCGACGGGCCGGTCTGCTTCTGCGGACGCCGCGGTTGTGTCGGCGAGACGAGCCAGCCGCGCTATCTCGTCCAGCAGGGGATCCAGGCCGGAGTACTTGCCAAGGGCATCGATCTCGACGACCGGCACGCGGTCGACGTCGCCTTCGCCGACCTTTGCGACCAGGCCGCGGCCGGTGGCAGGCAGGCGGATGGCAGCGCGCCGAGCGGCGACGCGCCGGGCGGCAAGGTGGCGCGCGAGCTGATCGCCGCACTGGCCGAACGGATCGCCAAGGTGGTCGAGGACATCGCGAACCTGCTCGATCTGGAACGCGTCGTGTTCGGCGGCCCGCACTGGGACCAGCTGGCGCCCTTCTTCGACCAGGCCGTCCGGGCCGCGCTGGAAGAGCGCTTTCTCGTTCGCTCCGTGCATCCTTTCGTCGTCACCGGGACCGCGCTCGGCGCGGACGTCGGTGCGGTCGGCGCCGCCAGCCTGGTGCTCGACCACACGTTCTCTCCCAACCCCTCAGTGCTCCTGCTCGGACCCGCAGAGAGCGCTCCACCTGTCGTAGTCGGGTCCGCTGAAAGGTGATGTCTTGATGACCGGTATCGATCCCGAGGTACTAGCCCGCGCCACCGAGAAGGTCCGCCAGGCGACCGGCGACCAGGTGATCGCGGACATGTTCCACCGGTCGATGGCGGAGAACCTGCCCGCCGTCGCGGAGCGGCTGCCGGACGGTACGACCTTCGTGCTGACCGGTGACATCCCCGCGATGTGGTTGCGTGACTCCGCCGCCCAGTTGCGGCCGTACCTGGTGCTCTGCGCCGACGACCCGGCCCTGCAGGACGTACTGATCGGCGTACTGCACCGCCAGCTCGAGTACATCGCGCTCGACCCGTACGCGAACGCCTTCAACCGCGAGGCGAACGGCGCCGGCCACACCACCGACGAGACCGAGATGTCGCCGTGGGTGTGGGAACGCAAGTACGAGATCGACTCGCTGTGCTACCCGATCGAGCTGGCCTACCGGTTGTGGCGGATCACCGGACGCAAGGACGTGATCGACGATCGCTTCCGGGTGGCGGCGGCCGCGGCCCTGGAGGTGCTGGAGACCGAGCTGGATCACGACGCCAAGTCGCCGTACCGGTTCCAGCGGCACGACGACCGGCCGAGCGACTCGCTGATCCGTGCCGGTCTCGGGCAGCCGACCCAGCGGACCGGCATGTCGTGGAGCGCTTTCCGGCCGAGTGACGACGCCACCGAGCACGGCTTCAACGTGCCCGGCAACATGTTCGCCTCGGTCGTACTCGGTTACCTGCAGGCGATCGCGAGCGAGGTGCTCGACGACGCCGCGCTCGGCGATCGCGCCAAGGAGCTGAAGGTCACCATCGACGATGGGATCGCCCAGTTCGGCACGGTCGACCACCCGTCGCTCGGCCGGGTCTTCGCCTATGAGGTGGACGGCTCGGGGGAGCGGTTGCTGATGGACGACGCGAACATGCCGAGCCTGCTGTCGGCGCCGATGACGGGGTTCGCCGCGGCCGACGACCCGACGTACCTGGCGACCCGTTCACTCCTGCTCAGCCCGGAGAACCCGTACTACTACAGCGGTACTCACGGCGCCGGGATCGGCAGCCCGCACACCCCGCCGGACCACATCTGGCCGATCGCGCTGGCCGTCCAAGGCCTGACCAGCACGTCGGCTGCCGAGCGGCAACAGTTGCTCGAGCTGCTGCGCGACACCACTGGTGGGACCGGGCAGATGCACGAGTCGTTCCACACCGACGACCCGGCCAACTTCACCCGGGAGTGGTTCTCCTGGGCCAACGCGATGTTCTGCGAGCTCTGCCTCAGCCACGCGGGGCTCAAGCTCAGCTGACGTCCCGGCGCCGGGTGGTGACGACGGCCAGTACGACGAAGACGGCGGCGTAGCCGAGTACGGTCAGGAGAGCGCGATCTCCCGACACGGCATCCCGTACTCCGGGCGGCGCGTCTGCCGAATTCATCCCCGTCACGCTGAACACCAGCGCGCCGGCGTTGGCACCCGGTAGCGCGTCGGACAGGACCTCGAGATCGGGAAGCAGGCTGCTGACCACCCCGGCCAGCAGCGTCTCGATCCCGAGGATCCAGACCACGCCGAGCCCGATCGGGAGCGCGACGTTGCGGAAGGCAACGGCCAGTACCGCGCCGGCCAGGCACCAGGAACTGAGGACGAGCCAGCCGCCGGCGAGTCCTTTGATCAGGGCGAGCGGACCGGGCCAAGCCATCGGCGCATTCTCGGCCGCGGCGATCCCGATACTGCACAGGGCGCAGGCGACGAAGATGCCGAGCACCCAGACGGCCAGCATGGTCAGCAGACCGAGCAGTTGGCCGGCCAGCAACGTGCCTCGGCCAGGGCGCTGGGTGAGGATGGTCTTCAGCGTTCCCCAGGTGTACTCGCCGCCGACCACGATCGCGCCGAGCACCAGAGCGAGCGCTCCCGCGAAGACGGGGAAGCCGCCGATCGTGTTGTCCAGCACGCGTTCCGGCAGAACTCCGCGGAGTACCTCGGCGCGCGGGATACCGTCGGTCTGCTGGTTGCCGTCGCCGGTCACGTAGCCGAGGTAGGGCAGCAGGTAACCGAAGATCAGGCTGAGGACGAGCCCGGCCCCGAACAGCACCCAGGCGGCTGATCGTTTGCGGAGCTTGAGCAGCTCGGCGCGATAACTACCCAGCATGGGTCTTCTCCTTGTCCGTGGCGGTGGTCAGCTCGAAGAAGACATCCTCGAGAGCGCGTTCTGTGCTGTGCAGTTCGGAGACCGCGATCCCTTTCTCGACCAGCAGGCGGTTCACCTCGGCGGCGCGGTCGGGCGCGACCTTGACCCTGAGGGTTTCGTCGTACAGATGGACGGCGGCGGCGCCGAGTGCCTCGATGAGAAGCGAGCGAGCGCTCTCTCGGGGCGTCGCCCGGATCACCAGTTCCTGCTCGGTCCGCAGTTCGTCGACGGTGTGCTCGGCGACCATCCGGCCTTCGCTGATGATGCCGACGCGGTCGCAGATCTGCTGTACCTCACCGAGCAGGTGACTGGACAACAGGACGGTCCGGCCGTCGGCGCCCAGCTCGCGGATGAGCCGGCGCATGTCGCGCATCCCGGCCGGATCGAGTCCGTTGGTGGGCTCGTCGAGGATGACCAGCTCGGGATCCTTGAGGAGAGCCGCGGCGACACCGAGTCGCTGCTTCATCCCCAGCGAGTACGTCGAGAAACGGTCGCGGGCGCGATCGGCCAGATCGACGAGGGCGAGTACTTCGGTGATCCGGGCGCGGGGCACATCGGCGTACTCGGCGAGAACGCGGAGGTTGTCGAGCCCCGACAGGTACGGATAGAAGGCGGGCGACTCGATCATCGAGCCGGTCCGGGCGAGGACCTGCGCCTGACCAGGCGTACCGCCGAGCACGCGGACCGTACCGCTGGTCGGCGAGATCAGCCCGGTCAGAATGCGCAGGGTCGTGGTCTTGCCTGCGCCGTTCGGCCCGAGGAAGCCGTAGACCTCGCCCGGCAGAACAGTCAGATCGACACCATCGACAGCCAAGGTGTCGCCATAGCGTTTGGTCAGCCCAGAAACTTCGACCAGCGGGGCAGCGGTTGCGTTCATGCCTTAGACAGTGCCGGTCGACGCCGCCTCAGCGCGTCGCCCACCAGGAGTGACCTCGGCTACCTCACGAGGAGTAGAGAACTACCTCGCGATAGTAGGCGTCGCGCCCACCCATTCGCGCTTGTCGAGCTCACCGACGATGAACCGCGCCAGATCCGCCCGACTCACCTGCGACCCACCCCTGGGCGTCTCGGCATCCTGGACGCGATAGTCGCCGCTCGGATCCTCATCGACCAGCCGGGTCGGCCGGACCAGCGTCCACTCGAGATTGCTAGCTCGTACGATCTCCTCCAAGCGCGCCATGTCGCCGTACTGCTCGCGCATCAGCGTCCGGGCTGCCAGCCGGTACCAGAGCGGGAAACTCGGATCGTCGTGCCGTACTCCGGCGGAGGTGATCGCGATCAGCCGACCTACTCCCGCTGACTCCATCGCGGCCACCAGCGTCCGCCCGCCCTCGGAGTACAAGCCGAGCGCTCGCCTCCCGGGCGTGCCCACCGCGCTGACCACCGCGTCCTGCCCCGCAACCGCCGCCCGCACGCTGGCCGCGTCGCGGATGTCGGCGGCGACCACCCGCACGCCGTCAAGCGTCACCTTCGCTGGATCGCGTACCGCCGCCGTCACGTCATGCCCGGCCGACCTGGCCTCCTCGACTACCTGCCGACCGGTGCCACCACCGGCTCCGAAGACAATCACCTTGGACACGCTCACCAGCTCCTCATCGCGAACACTGTTCGATCAACGAACAGTGTACGTCAGGTGGTGAGCGGTCAGCCGAGCCAGCCGGGGCGGACGAGGCCGGTCTGGTAGGCCATGACGACGAGTTGGGCACGGTCGCGGACGCCGAGTTTCACCATCGCGCGGCTGACGTGGGTCTTGGCGGTGGCCGGGCTGAGCACGAGACGCTGGGCGATCTCGTCGTTGGAGAGGCCCTCGCCGACGAGTGCGACGATCTCTCGCTCGCGATCGGTCAGTACATCAAGCTCTTTGCTGGCGTGCGGCTGCCGGCTCCGGCTCGCGAACTCGGCGACCAGGCGCCGGGTGACGCCGGGGGAGAGCAGCGCATCGCCGCGAGCGACGACCCGGACAGCCTGCAACAGCTCGACCGGCTCGGTGTCCTTGACCAGGAACCCACTCGCCCCGACCCGCAGCGCCTCGAACACGTACTCGTCCAGGTCGAAGGTCGTCAGGATCACCACATGCACGTCGGAGAGCGCTTCCTCGGCCCCGATCAGCTTGGTCGCCTCGAGCCCGTCCATCCCCGGCATCCGGATATCCATCAGAACGACGTCGGGCTTCTCCGCCTTGGCCAGCTCGAACGCGGCAGCACCGTCCGCGACCTCACCGATCACGGTGATGTCGTCCTCCGCATTCAGCAAGGACCGAAACCCCGCCCGCACCAACGCCTGATCATCAGCCAGCAACACCCGGATCATGCTGCAAACCTAGAGCATCCGCCGGTCAGGCGAGGCCGGCGTCGTGGGCCAGCAGGGCGATCTGCGTGCGGTTGCCGAGTTCGAGCTTGCCGAGGATGTGCGAGATGTGCGCCTTCACCGTCGCCACGCTCATGTACAGCTCGGTCGCGATGTCTGCGTTCGCCTTGCCCTGCGCGACCGCCAGCATCACGTCGTACTCGCGCGGCGACAACCGAGAGAACGCTTCCTGAGCCCGCGTATGCGCATCGGCCTGCGTCGCCGCCTGGTCCATCAACCGCCGCGTGATGGCCGGCGACAGAATCGGATCACCCGCGGCCACCCGGCGTACTGCCTCGACGATCCGCGCCGGCGGAGTGTCCTTCAGCAGAAACCCGCTGGCCCCCGCACGCAACGCATGCAGCACGTTCTCATCGGTGTCGAAGGTCGTCAGCACGATCACCTCCGGCGGATTCTTCCGGGCCCGCAACCGCCGCGTCGCGACGATCCCGTCGACCCGCGGCATCCGCAGATCCATCAACACAAGATCCGGAAAATGCGCATCGACGGCCGCCGGCACCTCATCCCCGTCGGCAGCCTGCGCGACGACCGAGATCCCGTTGGCCCCATCCAGCATCATCTCCAAACTGGCCCGCACCAACGCGTCGTCATCCACCACCAGGACCCGAATCGTCTCACTCACACCGGCCACGGTAGCGGGACTCACGCCGGCCACGGCAGCGACGCCTCCAGCCGGAACCGTCCGTCGGGCGCGCGCCCGTGATCCAGGGTTCCGCCCGCGAGATGTACGCGCTCAGTCAACCCGACCAGCCCTGTACCGCTCCCAGGCGCCAGCGGTACGCCGTTGCCGCTCGGGTTGCTGAGCTCGATCCGCAACGACTCACCAGGCCTGCCGTCGACGACCAGCGTGACGGGATGCCCGGCCGCGTGCTTGCGCGCATTCGTCAACCCTTCCTGCACCACCCGGTACGCCGTCCGCCCGGTTGCCGGTGGCAACGATTCGGGTGTGGTGACCGATTCTGCGTACCGGATCTCCGCACCGGCATCCCGCGACTCGGCGACCAGCCCGGCCAGATCGCCGAACGTCGGCTGCGGCCGTCCGCCCGGAAGTTCGTCGATCTCGCTGTCGCGAAGCACGCTGATCACCTCGCGCAACTCCTCCAGCGCCTGATGCACCCCGGTCCGAATCACCCCGGCCGCCTTGGCAAGCTTCTCCGGCGAGGAATCCGGCCTGTACTCGAGCGCGCCGGCGTACGTCGCGAGCAGCGACAGCCGATGCGCCAGCACGTCATGCATCTCGCGCGCCATCTTCGTCCGCTCCAACATCCGGGCCTCCGCGACCCGCCGCCCTTGCTCGTTCTCAGCCCGGAGAGCGCGCTCTCGCAGCGAATTGAGCAATTGCCGGCGGGCCTGCATCCACTGCCCCCAGCCGAGCAGGGCGGCATGGACGGCGACATCCAGCACGATGTACCAGCCGAGATCGAGTCCGTTGATCGGCCGCCAGAGCTCTTGCACGAGATGGCCGGCAACTCCGGCCGCAGCGACGAGCGCGGCCGTCTTCACCGTACGACGCTGCGCGACGGTCAACGTTCCGACCGTCGACGGCGGCGTCGCAGCGGGGGAGAGCATCGCCAACGCAGCCTGCGCCAGGGCGCCCTGGACCGGGTATCGGCCAAGTACCGGAATGAGGCCACAGGCAACGATCCCGACCGCGACGTCGAGAGCCAGCCACCCCGGTTGCAGGTCTCCCGCCTGCCGCCCGAAGATCGTCATTCCTGACAGCGCTCCCACGGCAGTCACCGCAATGAGGTTGGCCCAGCGCTCATGCCTGGGCGGCCTGCAGATCTCCTCCATGCCGCCGACCATAAGCCGCCTACCGCTCGACCCACCACCGACCAAAGTCGATGCCACATCGACCTGAGACCACCCCACTCCAGCCCGCAGGCCGATGCCGCCAACCCACACCCGCGCCAATCCTTACCCCATGACCACAACCCAGAGCACCGCCGCAGCCCGCCCCACCCGTGTCGAGGGTCGTAGCCGGCTCGCCGTCGCCGGAACCACCACGATCGTCGCCGTCGCCTGGTGGGCCGTCCTCACTCAAGCCTTCGACCTCACCCTCGAAGCCAAACAAGGCGGCACAATCCACATCGGCGCTCCGTCGGTCCTGATCGCGTCGCTGGTGATGTCCCTGGCCGGCTGGGCTCTCCTCGCCATCCTCGAACACAACACCATCGCCGCCCGCAAAGCCTGGACGATCACCGCCACGATCGCCGGTGCCCTGTCCCTCACCAGCCCTCTCACCGCGGGCATCGGCATCGGCGCCAAGCTCGGTCTTGCCTCCCTCCACCTCGTGGTCGGTAGCCTGATCATCCTCGGCCTCCGCCGCACAGCCCTCTCCACCAAGGCCCGCTGCAACCCGACCGCCTGAGGACCCCGACATGACCACCTGGCCCGGCTACCAATCTCTCAAACGCAGTTTGCTAGCCACCCTCACCGGCCAGGTCCTGGAGATCGGCGCCGGCAACGGCGCCAACCTCCCGCTCCTCCCACCCGCCATCGACTGGACCGGCCTCGAGCCCCATCCTCGAGCTCGCCGCGCCCTCAGCCAAGCCGCCACGGCAGCGCCCGGCCCCCGTCGGATCCTCGACGCCCACGCCGAGGCGATCCCGTTGCCCTCAGCAAGCATCGATGTGGTTCTCTCGACGGCAGTACTGTGCTCGGTCGACAACCTGAGCGCAGTACTGTCCGAAGTCCATCGCGTACTACGCCCCGGCGGCCGCTTCGTGTTCATGGAACACGTAGCAGCCCCACCAGGGAGCGCCTTCCGGCGCATGCAACGCATGATCGCCCCGATCACCCGCGTAGTCGACCGGGGCTGCGATCCCAGCCGCGATCTCGCCCCCGAGATCGAAGCCGCCTTTGCGGACGTCGACCTGACCCGCTACACCGCCTCCGGCCTGTTCAAGATCCCCTTCATCGCCGGAACCGCATACCCCTAGCGCAGCTGAGCCGCCCGGTAGAACCCCTCGATATGCGCGGTGATCAGCTTCGCCGCCTCGTCGCCCGCCCCAGCCCGAATCGCCCCCACGATCGACCGATGCTCGGCTCGCAAACCCACCGCAGTCGCGTCCCAGTCCGCCAGGTTCGGTACCGCGGCCAGCACGTACCCATGAATCGCCGTACGCAACGACGACATCACCGCCGCGATCAGCACATTCCCAGCCAGCGCGGACAACGCGACATGAAACTCAGCGTCCAGCAGATGGAACTCCTCCGGCGACAACCCCGGAGCATCCATCCGATCCAGCAGCTCCTCAGCCGCCACCAGATCCCCGGCCCCCGCATGATGCGCCGCCTCGCGTGCCGTCCACGACTCCAGCAGCACCCGCGTCTGCACGATGTCGCCCATCGGCAGGTGATTCGTCGCGAGGTGCAGCCGCAGCAACGCGGTCAACGGTGACGCCGGCTCGGCGACGATCACCGCGCCTGACTCAGGTCCCGAGCCGGTCGCGGTACGGACGACCCCCATCGCTTCCAGCACCCGCACGGCCTCCCGCACCGATGGCCTGCTGATCCCGAGTTGCTCTGCCAGGGAGCGTTCTCCGGGCAGCCGCTCGCCGAGTCGCAGCCGACCGGCCGCGAGATCGGCCTCGACCCGGTGCAGGACCAGCTCGTAGTTCTTCACAGAGCGGAGTGTAGCCCTGTGGTCGGACCACAGACTATGCTGTGGTCCGACCACACAGTTCGCCTGCCGAGGGAAGCACCGATGACTGATCGCCAGATACCGCGCTGGTCCGAGCTCAAGCCGCTGCTGCGCCCGAAGCCGGTCACCCTGAACGCGACCGATCGCCGGCTGGCGAAGGCGCTCACGATCGCCGACCTGCGCGCGGTCGCCAAGCGCCGTACGCCGCGCTCGGTCTTCGACTACACCGACGGCGCCGCCGAGGCCGAGATCAGCCTGAGCCGCGCCCGGCGGCTGTTCCGCGAGATGGAGCTGCAGCCGTCCATCCTGCGCAACGTCTCCGAGATCGATCTCGGCACGACCATCCTCGGCCGGCGCTCGGAGCTGCCGTTCGCATTCGCGCCGACCGGCTTCACCCGGATGATGAACCACGAGGGCGAGAGTGCGGTCGTCAAGGTCGCCCAGGACATCGGCATCCCGTACGCGCTGTCGACGATGGGTACGACCTCGATCGAGGACGTCGCCGTGGCCGGACCGGACGCGCGCAAGTGGTTCCAGCTGTATGTCTGGAAGGACCGCGCCGCCGGCGAGGACCTGGTGAAGCGGTCAGCCGCCGCGGGGTACGAGGCGCTGATGCTGACCGTCGACGTACCGGTCGCAGGCGCCCGCCTTCGTGATGTCCGCAACGGTTTCACCATCCCGCCGTCGCTGACGGTCAAGACAGTGCTGGACGCCTCGATGCACCCGGCCTGGTGGGCCAACTTGCTCACCACCCGCCCGCTCACCTTCGCCTCGCTGTCGAGCTGGGGCGGTACGGTCGCCGACCTGCTGAACCAGCTCTTCGACCCGACGATGACCATCGACGACCTGAACTGGCTCCGTTCGATCTGGGACGGCCCGCTCATCATCAAGGGCATCCAGACCGTCGAAGACGCCCGCCGGGTAGTCGATGCAGGCGCCGACGCCATCGTCTTGTCCAACCACGGCGGTCGCCAGCTGGACCGGGCTCCTACGCCGCTCCGCATCCTCCCGGAGGTCCGCAAGGCCATCGGTACGGACGCTGAGATCTACCTGGACACCGGCATCATGAGCGGCGCTGACATCGTCGCCTCCCTCGCCCTGGGCGCGGACGCCTGCCTTGTGGGCCGGGCGTACCTCTACGGCCTGATGGCCGGCGGCGAACGAGGAGTAGCCCGAGCCGCAGAGATCCTCACCACCGAGGTCCGCCGCACCATGGCCCTACTCGGCGTGGACAAGGTCGCAGACCTCAACCCAGGCCACGTCCGCCTACCCTGACAGCCGGTACTACGTCCGCCGACCCGCCGATTCGCCGACCCGCCGATCCGGCAACCCCGCCGATCCGGCGACCCCGCCGAT
Organism: Kribbella sp. NPDC051718; assembly: GCF_040681515.1. Classification (NCBI taxonomy): domain Bacteria; kingdom Bacillati; phylum Actinomycetota; class Actinomycetes; order Propionibacteriales; family Kribbellaceae; genus Kribbella; species Kribbella sp. NPDC051718. The sequence goes on from NZ_JBFAYZ010000009.1 coordinate 387,518, forward strand.
CCGGCGACCCCGGCGACGCGGCGGATCGGCGCGTCGGTCGTCAGATCGGCAGGTTTGCGACGATTCGTAGACCGCCAGTCGGAGTGCGACTAGCGGTCAGGGTGCCGCCCAGGGCGGTGGCTCGTTCTCGCATGCCGACGATGCCGTTTCCCTCGCGTGGCGGCCCGGCCAACGCCGAGCCGTCGTCATCCACCTGCAGCACCAGCGACTCCTCGCCGTACTGGATCCGCACGGTCGCCGCAGTCGCCTGCGCATGCCGTACCACGTTGGTGAGCGACTCCTGGATGATGCGGAAGGCCGCGCGATCCAGACTGGTCGGGAGCGGGCGGGGATCTCCGTGGACGATCGCGTGTACCTCCAGCCCGGCCATCGACGTACGGCTGATCAGGTGATCGAGCCGGTCCAGCCCGGCGACCGGTTGGCGTGGTGCTGACTCGTCGGACTGCCGTAGTACGCCGACGATCGACCGCAGCTCGACCAGCGCCTCCTTGCTGGCGTCCTTGATCGCCGCCAGCGCCGGCCCGGCCTGCTCCGGTTGTCGGTCGACCAGATGCAGCGCGGTCGACGCCTGCACGTTGATCAGCGAGATGTGATGCGCTACCACGTCATGCAACTCCTGCGCGATCCGCAGCCGCTCCTCACCGGCCCGCCGCAGCTCCGCCTCACGCCTGGTCTTGTTGGCCGCCATCACCCGCTCGCGATGCCCACGGAACAGCTCGGCCATGAAGCCCAGCACCACGAAGCAGGTGCCGACCAGGAGTACCTGGTAGACGTTCTGATCGTTGGTGCCGAGCACCAGCCGCCCGAGCACGTGCCCGGCGTACAGCGTGACCAGGCCGACCCAACCGGCCAGCCGATGCCCAGTCCGGATCACCGTGAAGACAGCGATCACAAAGCCGAAGATCACCGGCCCGTACCCGTACTGCATCAACATGTAGACGAGCGTCGAGACGACTGTTGCCCACAGCACCGGTATCGGATGACTCCGCAGCCAGTAGAGCGACACCGAGCCGATCAGAACCAGCAGCACCATGATCCAGTCGCCGTGCCGCCGCCCCTCCTGGTTGTTGGACGACCCGAACGACCCGAACACCGCGATGACCGTGACGACCGCAGGCAGCAGCACCCGCCTCAGGCGGCCGTCGGAGATCAGCTCAGTAGTGCTCACCCTCGAACCGTAGAGGTCGGGCCGGTCCGGTGTCATCGTCGCCACGGAGTACTTCGGACTGCTCCGTTCGCAGTACCTCAGTACTTGACCTTGTAGATGCCTTCTTCGTAGCTGGGACCGTAGTACTGCTTCAGCTCGGCCAGGTCGGCGTCCTGACGGTCCGTCGCCTTGGCGATCTCGGCCCGGCTCGGCACCGCCTCTGGGTTCCAGCTCTCGGTCTTCCACAGCTTCGAGCGCAGGAACGCCTTGGAGCAGTGGTGGAAGATCTCCTCGATCTCGACCAGCAGCGCGAGCTGCGGCCGGTTGCCCTTCACGATCATGTCGTCGAAGAACGGGGCTTCCTTGATGATCCGCGCCCGGCCGTTGATCCGCAGCGTCTCACCGCGGCCCGGCAGCAGGTAGATCAGCCCGACGTGCGGGTTGCTGACGATGTTGAGGAAGCCGTCGATCCGCCGGTTGCCGGCCCGCTCCGGGATCGCGATCGTGCAGTCGTCCAGCACCTTGGTGAAGCCGGCCGGGTCGCCCTTGGGGGAGACGTCACAGCTGCCGTCGGCGGCCGAGGTGGCGATCAGGCAGAACGGCGACGCGGCCAGCCACTCCTTGTCGAGCTCGTGGAGCTCCTTGCGCACCTTGTCCGCGGTGGCCTGCAACGGCGCCGGGACCACCTCGCGCAGCTCTTCCTGCGAGGTGATCTCGACCAGTCCGGGGATGTCCATCAGGCGGCCTGCTCCTCCTCCAGAGACGGCTCGGTCACCTGGCCGGCGGACCGCGTCCGTGCTGCCCATCGTACGGCGGGACCAGTCACCACACTGGTCCCAAGGAACAGCGCACCGACGATCATCCAGCCCACCGGACCCCATCCCAGGACCAGCGTGGTGAGCAGCGCGGGGCCGAGCATCCGGGCGATCGCGGGGCCGGTTCCGAAGAAGCCCTGGTACTGCCCCTGCTTGTCGGCGGGCGCCAGGCCGAAGCTGATCTCCCAAGCGCCAGAGGCCAGCTTCATCTCGCCCAGCGTCAGCAGCGCTGCAGCGACAGCCAGTACTACGGCCGCGCCGGCGGGGGCCATCCCGATGGCGGAGAGGGCGAAGACCCCACAGGCGGCCAGCATCGCGACACCGGCGAAGCGGACTGAGCGGGTCGCAGTACGGAGGTTGGTGACGGAGCGAGCGATCCGTACCTGGAAGAAGGTGACGCCTAGCGTGTTGATGATCAGCAGCGAGGCGACGACCCAGCCGGGGGCGTTGGTGCGCTCGACGATCCACAGCGGGGCGACCAGGCTGAGCAGCGGCATGAACATCAGCATCACGGCGTTGAGCAGAGCCAGTACGGCGTACGGGCGGTCGTGCAGTACTGCCAGCCGGGGCTCGCCGGCGACCCGGAGCTTGACGGGCTGGACTGCGGGAACCCGGTGGATCAGCGCTGCGGCGATCAGGAAGCTCGCGGCGTCGATGGCGAATACCGTCAGGTACGCCGGTGCAGTGTCGAATCGCAGCGCCACACCACCGAACGCGGCGCCCACTGCGAGACCGGCGTTGACCGTCGACTGCAGGAAGGCGCGGATCCTGGTGCGCTCGGCCGGCTGGACCAGGCCGGCCAGCAGCGCCTGGCGAGCGGCGGTCAGGCCGGTCTGGCTGCTCGCGTAGGCGATGGCCGCGATCAGGAACAGCGGGAAGCTGCGGACGAAGAGGAACGAACCGACGGAGACCGCGGTGGACAGCGCCAGCAGGATGGCGACGCCGCGGGGGCCTTTGCGGTCGGCGAGGTTGCCGAGCGGTACGCCGGTCAGGAAGCCGACCAGCCACGCGATCGTGAGGCCGAGCCCGACCTGCGCGGTGGACAGGCCGACGACGCGGGTGAAGAAGAGCGCGGAGGTGACGATGAACGCGCCGTCGCCCACCGAGTTGGCCAGCTGCGCGAACGCGAGATTGCGAGCGGCCCCGGCCGGCGGTAGCAGCGAACCGGCCTTCGTGCTGCGGGTGGTGGTCATTTCGGTCTCCCTCGGCTCTTTGGTACCTCGAGCCTAGAAGCCGATCGGCCCACGCGTGAGGTCCACTTCGCCGCAGATCCGATGGGCCAATTCAGGTGCTCGCAATTGGCCTGTGGACAACTGCGAATCGGCTGGAAAACGACGGCATGTTCTAGGTATGACCTTCAGCGATCTCCCCATCAACTGGCGCACCCGTCCACTCACCGACCCCGTTCTCGCCGCCAACGCCGTCGACCTCTTCGTCACCGAGGCCGAGCGCCGCCAAGGCGTCCTGGCAGCCCTGATCTGCGACCGCCGAGCACGCTTCCGTGCGTCGATCCTGCTTGACCTACCGCGCGACGCCCCACTGGCTTCACCCAAGTCCTGCAGCAGAGCCTTGGCACCCCTGATCCCGGTCCTGGAGAGCCGCCCCGACGGCGCCCTGATCCTCGCCCTGGGCCGCCCCGAACCAGACCCACCCTCAGATCACGACTGGATCCAAGCGGCCATCCAAACCTGCCGGACAGCCTCGATCCGCCTCCTGGCCTTCTACCTGGCCACCCCCACCAACGTCCAAGCCGTCCCCCTACCCACCCCGCCGCTCCCGCCCACCCCGCCGCTTCCGCCCGGCCCGCCGCTGGCCACCCGACCAAGACCGCCTAGCCCACCACCGCTGGCGAGCCGACCACTCGCCTCGGTCGGGCTGGGCGTCAGCGGACGCCTCGGGGACGGAACTGGATGCTGATCCGCGGACCGATGTGTCCGGAGGACTTGGGAATCGCGTGCTCCCAGGTGCGCTGGCAACTGCCACCCATCACGATCAGATCCCCATGCCCCAGCGGATAGCGAATGGTCGAACTCACCGGCCCACTGTTGTTACCCGGCTTGGGCCGCAATGCAAGAACCCGCGGTTCACCCACCGAAAGGATGGCCACCATCGTGTCCTCACGACTACCCCGACCGATCTTGTCCCCATGCCAAGCGACGCTGTCCCGCCCATCGCGATAGAAGCACAAGCCGGCCGTCCGGAACGGCTCACCCAGCTCCTCCGCGTAATGCTCACTCAACAAATCCCGCGCTTCATCGAGAATCGGCAACGGCAGATCCTGATTCTCCCCGTAGAAGCACAGCAACCGGGGAACATCGACCACCCGGTCGTACATCTGCCGCCGCTCATCCCGCCAGGGCACGTCGGCAGCCAGCCGCTCATACACCTGGTCCGCCCCGGTCAACCACCGCGGCAGCACGTCGATCCACGCGCCCTGGCTCAGCTCCGTCCGCCGAATCCCGTCCAACGACCCCAACGCGGGATCCTCGAACGCATCCAGCAGGGAGGCCTGAAGATCAGCACCCATGCCCCCACCATACCCGACATTCGAACAGATGTTCCCCTCAATCCCGGAGAGGCCGCCGAAGCCCTTGCGGCTAGCGTTGCCTGCGCCGGCTCCGTTACCTGACCAGGAAGGCCCGAGATGGCCGGGTAGATGCCTCGCTGCTTAGTAGGTCGTCACGGGGAATCGGGCGGTGCTGTTGTCGAAGGTGGCTTGCTCGCTCTGCAAGCGCTGGGTGATTTCGTCCGTGGCGGTTGGGCCGTACCCGATGACCTGTGGTCCGCCTGCGAGGGCGGCGTCGATTCCGGCCAGTGCGGCGTCGCAGAAGTCGTCGACTGGTGCGCCATGGGTGTTGTCTGGCACTGCGAGTTCGGTGGCGACTGCTGGTGGCATCAGTTCGATGACTCGGCAGGGGGTGCCGGCGAGGGCGTGCCTCAGGGTCATGGAGTAGCTGTGCAGTGCGGCCTTGCAGGCGCTGTAGAGGGGCGCGAACGGTTGGGGGATCAGAGCGCCTCCGGAGGTGACCTCGATGATCGCTGCCGGTCGGCCGTGCGCCAGTAAGACGGGGATCAGCAGGTGGTCCAGGTGTGCGGGTGCCGCGAGCAGAGTGTCGATCTCCGCCTGTCGCTCTGCCCAGGGCGCGTTGTCCTCAGCGAGCGCGACGCGTCGCTGGATTCCGGCGTTGTTCACCAGGAGGTCGAGGCCGGGCATCGATTCGCGGACGTGCGCCGCCAGCGCCTCGCGGTCTGCCGGATTGCTCAGGTCGCCGGCGAAGGTCTGCAGCCCGGGATGCGCCTCCGCGGTTTCCGCAAGGAGCCGTGTCGAACGCCCGGTCACGAGGACGCGGTCGCCCCGTGCCAGGAGTCGGGCGGCGAGACCTAGTCCGATTCCCCGGCTACCGCCGGTGATGAGTGCGTGATGAGTGATGCCGTTCATCGTGTTGTCATGACAACACGGTACTGCTGGAGGTGTTGATGTGACAACATGGAGCGGTGGCCACCACCCCGCTGACCGAGACCGAGATCGCCCTGTGGCATGCGTTCAAGCGTGCCGCTGAGATCGTGCGCGGCCGGATCGCGGCGGAGATCACGCGCGAGACGGGGCTGTCCGACGCGGACTTCGGGATCGTCACCCGGATCGTCGACGCGGGCAGCAGCATGCGGCAGAACGAACTCGCCGCGTCCATGGGCTGGCATCGCAGTCGGCTCTCGCATCAGCTCACCCGCATGGTCGACCGGCGACTGGTCCGACGGCTCGAAGTCGACAACGGCGTCGAGGTCGAGATCACCGATGAGGGCCGCACAGTTGCTGAGCTTGCCCGTCCCGTTCATGCTGCAGCCGTCCGCACTTTGCTGATCGAACGCATCCCAGCGGATCAGCGTGTCGGCTTCACTGAGCTGCTGCAAACCCTCGCGGACGAAACGAAGTAGGAATACCTCCCTGCCCCGGTCCGTGAACCAGGTGAGCGGACGGGCCCGTTGGGCTGGAGTTGGCCCGGGCCTTCCAGGCTAGGGTTTGGTGTCGCCGGCCCAGGTCCAGCGGGGGACGTCGCGTAGAGGGTGAAGGTCGGCGTCAGTTGCAGCGTTCGAATTCTGCATCGCTACGCGCGAGCCGAACTCGACGTGTTCACGGACCGCCTCGCGGAACGCCGGATCGGGTGGCAAGTCGGCGGCGTCGAGCGCGTCCATGTAGAGGTCGACGAACCGCTGACGCTGAGCCTCGGTGATCTGCAGGCCACGGTGGACCTCGATCAGGTGCGCGAAGCCCAGCTCGCGAGAGAACTGATCCGGGCCGCCGAAGGACTCGGCGGTGAACGCCGTCAGGTGATCGACGTGTTCAGGCTTCCCCGCCCCGAACAGGGGCTGTAGTACGGCGTCACTCAGCACGCTGTCGTAGAACGTCTGCTCCAGGCGGTGCAGCCCCTCGATCCCGCCTGCAAACTCGAAAAGTGTCGGCACTCGGCATCCTCTTGATCAGGCCCGCATCGGTCTTGCTCTTGCCTCCAGACGTTAACGGCCGATGGCATGTCCCCACCAGCGATGCCGAAGCTGATCCAAGACACATCCAATATCTGTGGTGGCTGGATTAGACATTGCCTGGTGGCGTGTGTAGTGTTCTTCTCGTTGACAGAGAAGAACAGCGAAGCTGACGTGGACAGCTAACGATCTGTCCAAGGTTGTGAAGTAGGTACGACGGCGGACTCCGCCGGGCCGATCAGTGAAGGGGCCCGGGTTTCACGCCAAGGTCAGAGCCTGTGGAGCCAGTGGTTGGAAAGGGTTCCCGGCTTGACGGATCGAAGTAGCAGTTCGCAGTTCCGTAGTCGCAGTAGCTGTTTGTAGTTGCAGTTGAAGTACCAGTAGTTGTTGTTCGAGAGAGAAGGGAACGGATTACGCCGTCGGATCGCCCGCCAGTGCCAGTACTTCGCCGGGCGGGTGCCGTGGTTCCATCAAGAAGGAA
>NZ_JBFAYZ010000010.1:0-360755 GCF_040681515.1 Kribbella sp. NPDC051718
TCGGCACGCTGTTGAGTTCTCAAGAATCGGACGCACACCGCGCTTTACTCTTTCAAGTTCAGCTCCGGGGCAACCCGCCAAACATTACTGTTTCGGTCAGCGCCAGTCAAATCGGCGCTTTTCGATCCAGTCACCCGGCAAGACTCAGCGGCTGAAGTCCGCACTAGGCGTGCTTCAGCTCCTGGGATCCTGCTGGGAGTTCGAAGCGACCGGCCGCTTTCGCGTCCCGCACTCGCTCCGACAAAGAGAACAATACACGCCCTGGAGAGTGCTTTTGACCAGGGGTACCGACCCCCGCTGTTCACCAGGACGACTTGGTGATCCCCGGCAGCTCGCCGCGGTGCGCCATCGTGCGGAACCGGACCCGCGAGATGCCCGCCTTGCGCAGGAATCCGCGCGGCCGGCCGTCGGCCACATCGCGGTTGCGAACCCGGATCGGGCTCGCGTCCCGCGGCAGCTTCTGCAGCTTGAGCTGCGCGGCGCCGCGCTCGTCGAAGCCCGACGCCGGGTCCGCGATGATCCGCTTCAGCTCCGCGCGGCGCTCGGCGTACAGGGCGACCGTGCGCTTGCGCTGCTCGTTCTTCGCGATCTTGCTGGTCTTCGCCACCCGCTCCTACCGCTCTTCGCGGAAGTCGACGTGCTGGCGGACCTTCGGGTCGTACTTGCGGATCACGAGCCGGTCGGGGTCGTTCCGCCGGTTCTTCCGGGTGACGTAGGTCGTCCCGGTGCCCGCCGTGCTCCGCAGCTTGATGATCGGGCGGACGTCGTTGTGCTTGGCCATCGAACCCTTCCTTCCGGGCGCCTCCCGGCGCCGTTGACCTCTGTAGCGTTGAACACCCACCACCGGGGCTGACATTCCCGTTGGCAGGAGTGTACGTTGTACTGGTTATCATTTTCAATAACCATCGAGGGGTGCCATGAGCCGTCTGCCGATCACCCTCCTGACGGGCATCGACGAGTCCGTACGCGGTTCCGTCGCCGCCGACCTACTGTCCGTAGCCGGTCAGATCGTCCTGGTCGAGTACGACGTGAGCGGTCTCGCCGGCGGATCCGTCCTACGGATCGCCCGTACCGCGGGAGGCGTGATCGACCGCGAGGTCATCCGGATGGGCCACCCGTGCGTGTCGTGCGCGATGCGCGGCTCTCTGGTCCCTCTCCTGGTGAGCATCGCCGCCACCGAGAAGTACAGCGGCGCGATCGTCTCCGTCCCTGGCGCCGGCGACACCCAGGCTCTGGCCGAGGAGATCGCCCGGGATGCCGGCGACGAGCTCCGCGTGGATGCGGTACTGACGGTCCTCGACACAGGCAGCTTCGCCAAGGACGTGAGTGGTGAGGACCTGATCCACGATCGCGGCATCCCGACGGCGGCTGAGGACGGCCGGGCGATCGCGGAGGTGCTGGTCCGGCAGGTCGAGTACTCGAACGCCGTCATCCTGAGTCAGCCCGACGAGGTGGTCGAAGGCCTGGCCAACGCGCTGAACCCGCAAGCGCAGGTCCGGCCCGCGACCTCGGCGTCGGAGCTGTTCGGAGTACGGCTGCATGATCCGGATGCGGCGGAGGCCTGGGTCGAGCCCGGGTCGATCAGTGCTCCCCTGCAGACAGGCGAGCGGGTGCAGACGCTGGTGTGGCAGTCGGACCGGCCGTTCCATCCGGAGCGGCTGTACGACGTGCTGGAGGATCTGGTCGCCGGCTCGGTCCGCGGCAAGGGGACCGTCTGGCTCGCGTCGCAGCCGCACGCGCGACTCGGGTGGGACAGCTTCGGTACGAACATCGCGCTCGGCGTCCTCGGTCCGTGGCTCGCCGATCTCCCGGTGGAGCGCTGGTCGGAGGTCGGCCAGACCCACCAGGCCCGGTCGGCGCTCGAGTGGCACCCCGAGCACGGCGACCGCGCGTCGTACCTGTCGATCACCGGAATCGATCTGGACCGGCGGGAATTAGCCCGGGTCCTCGATGGTTGTGTCCTTCGTGCGGGTGAGTCAGCAGACCAGCTGACCGATCCGTTCGCCCCTTACCTGGAAGGAAGTAGCGCAGCATGAAGAAGGACATTCACCCCGATTACCGCCGGGTCGTCTTCCGGGACAAGTCCGGCAACTTCAGCTTCCTGACCGGCTCGACCCGCGAGAGCAACGAGACCATCGAGTGGCACGACGGGAACACCTACCCGGTCGTCGACGTCGAGATCTCGTCCGCCAGCCACCCGTTCTACACGGGCCAGCAGCGCGTGATGGACACCCAGGGCCGCGTCGAGAAGTTCAAGAAGCGCTACGGCAAGGCCTGACCAACCCCCTTTCCCCCAGCCCGTCGATCCAGGTGGATCGACGGGCTGTTTCGTTCTCCCGACCGGCCCAGACGTCTCGGATCTCAGACAGATGCTGCTCGGCGGTACTACGTGCGCTGGGTCACAGGACTCACACTGGGCGGGTGGAGCCGGTGGAGATTGTCGGGGCGGGATTGTCGCCGCTTGATGCGGTCGCGCTGGGGCAGCGCCGGACCTTCGTGCGGCTGGGGGACGACGCCCGCAAGCGGATGGCCGCGTCTGCCGAGGCGGTAGCTGAGATTGCGTTGCATCAGCCGGTTTACGGGCGGACGACCGGGGTCGGAGCGAACCGGGATGTACTGACCTCGGATCCGGAGCATGGGGCTCGGCTGCTGGCGTCGCACTCGACGACTGGAACTACGTCGTACCCGAAGGACGTGGTGCGGCTCGGGCTGTTGATCCGGGTCAATCAGCTGGCGTCGGGTGGGTCGGGGCTGCAGCCCGAGGTCGCGGACGCGATCGTCGGGTTGCTGAACGATGACGAGCTGCCCGATCTCCATCGCGGTGGCGCGATCGGTACTGGAGATCTCGGCGCGCTGGCGGAGCTCGGGCTAGCGCTCGGCGATGTCATCGACGGGACGAGTGCGCTCCCGCTGCTGTCCAGCAATGCGGTCACGCTTGCGGAGTGCTGTCTGGCATTCGTCGAGGCGGCGACGCTGATCAACGTCGTACCGCTGGTCGGTGGGCTCTCGCATGTCGCGCTGCGCGGCAATGCCGAGGTGTACGACGAACGCGTCCACGCAGCCCGTCCGCAACCCGGCCAGGTCCGCGTGGCCCGTCGCATGCGCGGACTCCTCGACGAGCTGCCGATCCCGCCGGCCCGGGTGCAGGACCCGTTCGGCCTGCGCGCGTTCGCCCAGGTGCTCGGCCCGGCCGTCGACCATGTCGATGCCTTGGGCAACGCCCTCGCGATCGACATCAACGCCTCCGCGGAGAACCCGCTGGTGGCCGGCGACACCGTGCTCCACAACGGAAACTGGCATGCGATGCCGATCGCGCTGGCCCTCGACTCGCTCCGGCTCAGCCTGCACTCCGTGGCCACTCTGTCCACGTCCCGCGTCGCGAACCTGGTCGACCCCGACTTCACCGGCCTGAGCCGCTTCCTGGCCAGCGGCGCTGAGGCGAGCTCGGGCGTGATGATGATCGAGTACGTCGCCCACGACGCGCTCGCCTCCGTCCGGTCGACGGCCCAGCCGGCCACGCTCGGCACGGCGACCCTCTCCCGGGGCGCCGAGCACCACGCGAGCTTCGCACCGCAGGCCGCAGTACTGACCTGGCAGCTCCTGGATGCACTCCGGGATGTGTTGGCATGCGAGCTGGTGACCGCCGTACGGGCCGCGCGCCTGGCTGGGATACATCCGGAGAAGCTGGCGCCGGCCGCGATCGGGCCTTGGCTGGCCGATGCGCTGGCCGCGCTTCCCGACGTACTGACCGACCGCTCCCTGCGCGACGACCTGGAGATCGCCCGGGGCCTGCTGACCCAGTGGGGCGACCGCCAGGTCGAACACCCTGCCGAGGCGGGTTAGAGCCGCCCGTTGGCCTTCAGGGTGCGGAGGGCCGCGACCGTCACGATGCCGCGGTATTCGAGGGTTGCGGCGACGCCCGGCGGTTCCCAGGTGATCGCCCAGCCGCCGTCTTCCTGCTGGTCGGCGATCAGCCGGTCGAGATGACCCTCGATCTGCTCGTCGGTGAAGAGCTGCCGCCAGAAGCTGTCCGGACTCGGCGCGAAATGGAGAGGCGTCACGCCGTACTCCGGATCGGCGGCGTCGGCCCGGTAGAACCCGAGCTTCGGCAACCAGTCGCGCACTGCCGCGACGTCGGGTGCCGACGTGTGTTCGAGGTACTCCAACGACTCGTGCATCCCGTGCGCGTCCTCCGGGAAACCCTTGGCCAACTCGCTCGCACACCAGGCGGCGGCCTGATCCCGCCATGGGTGCTCGAAGCCCATCGTCTGCAGCCGCCCGACCAGCCCGGCGGTCGGGTTGAGCCCGGGGACATAGGTCCACTCGGACATGTGCTCGGCTCGCGGATATCCCTCGATCGCCGGGGTGGCCAGCGAGACGGCACCATCGTCAGTCGCCACCGACTGCAGCCAGTCGCAGGCTCGGCGTACCAGGTCGTCATCGCGGACGCCCGCGGCGAGCAGTACGTCGAAGGCCGTCTCCACATCGAGCCCGGTGCTGTCCGGACACCGCTTGTCGGGCTCCAGGCCGTGCCCGAACCCGCCATCCGCGTTCTGGTAGCCGCGCAGCGCGTCGACCACCCCGCCCGGATCAGCCCCTTCGAACACCGTCGCGAACAACCGCCGCTCCACCAACCGCGCATCCCGCCGGACAAACTCCCGTGCCGCCTCGAAAATCTCCATGCCCTCACCCTGCCCGATCCTCCACCGCACGTCTTGAACGAATCGGACACATCTATCCAGCACCCGTCACTCCGCATGGCCTGGGATCCTCGGCCGAAGCCGTCGAGTTCCGGTGCGACGACATTCCGGTGGACAAAGGTCACTACGTCACCCAGGAAGACCTCGAAGCCGCTCGCAAGAATTAACCAGCCCCCGCATGGGCATGATCAGCGCCGTGACCGACGATCTGTACGCCGACGTGGCCGATGAAACCCTTGTTCGTCCCGATGGGCGCACAGTCGCCTGGACGAGAACCGGAAGCGGGACGCCGGTGCTGCGCCTCCCCGGTACGCCTGGGTCGCGCTGGAGCATCCGGGCTGATCGAGGGCTCTGGAACGAACGTGGGCTGCAGGTGATCACCACCGAGCGGCCGGGGTTCGGGGACTCGAGTCGGCTCGCCGGGCGGAAGTACCGGGAGCACTCGGACGACTTGGCGGCGATCCTGGATCACCTCGGGCTCGACCGGGTCTACCTGACCGGCGGCAGTGGTGGTGGACCGCACGTTCTGGCGTTCGCGGCGCATCACCCGGACCGAGTGACTGCAGCGACGATCACTGTGGGCTTTCCGCAGTTGGACGACGACGAGTACGACCAGATGATTCCGTTCAACGCCAAAGCCTTCCGGGCCGCCCGGGACGGGGACGAGGCGACGCTGCGAGAGTTGCTCGCCGGTGCCTACGAGGTGGTCAAGACGGCACCGCTGGCCCCGCTGGACGCCGCGATGGCGACCGCGCCGGCGTCCGACCTCGCCGTGATGAGCGACCCGGCCTGGCGGGCCGGACAGGAGCGCGCGACGGTGGCCGCGTTCGCCCAGGGGATGGACGGCTGGTACGACGAGATGCTGGCGATGGGCGGTGAGTGGACCGACATCGACCTGACCGAGATCAAGACCAGCCTGACCTGGTGGCACGGCCCGACCGACCGCAACTGCCCTTACGCGGCGGCCGAACGGCTCGTGAACAAGTTGCCGATGGCAACACTGAAGACGCTCGGCGCCGGCCACTTCGAACCGTACCTGCGTGAAGGCGACATCCTGGACGAGCTGCTCAGCCGTTAGAGCCAGCCGCGGTGCTTGAAGGCGCGGTGCAGGCCGACGCCGACCAGGACCATCAGGAGGATGGCAAACGGGTAGCCCAGCCGCCAGTGCAGTTCGGGCAGGTGGGTGAAGTTCATCCCGTAGACCGAGGCGACCAGCGTCGGGGCGAACAGGATGGCGGCCCACGAGGATCCGTTTGACCTCCTCGTTCTGTCGCAGGCTCAGCTCCGAGAGACGCTGGGTCTCCAGCGTTGTCGACGATCGCCATCAGGGCTCGAAGCGATAGCCCATGCCGGGCTCAGTGAGCAGGTGGACCGGGCGCGCCGGGTCGGCTTCGAGCTTTCGGCGGAGCTGGCCCATGTAGAAGCGCAGGTTGCCGCTGGCCGTCTCGTACCCCGGCCCCCAGACCTCGGTGAGCAGCTGCCGCTGGGACATCAACTTGCCGGGGTGCCGGATCAGCACCTCCAGCAGGTGCCACTCGGTCGGCGTCAGCCGGACGTCCTCACCAGACTCCAGCGTCACTCGCTTCGCCGACAGATCCACCTGGGCACCACCGACGGTGACGACCGGCTGGTCCTGCGCGAGATTGCTGCGCCGCAGTACTGCGCGCATCCGCGCCAGCAACTCGTCGATGCCGAACGGCTTGGTCACGTAGTCGTCCGCACCTGCGTCGAGCGCCTCGACCTTGTCCGTACTGTCCGTGCGCCCGGACAGCACCAGGATCGGCGCCTCGGTCCAGCCGCGCAGCCCGCGGATCACGTCGACGCCGTCGAAGTCGGGCAGCCCCAGGTCGAGAATCACCAGGTCAGGCGGGTACTGCGCGGCCACCTTGAGCGCCGCCGTCCCACTGCCCGCGACGTGCACCTCGTACCGCCGGGCCTTCAGGTTGATCTGCAACGCCCGCACGATCTGCGGCTCGTCGTCGACCACCAGGATCCTGGTCACGCCTGTCCCTCCGATGCGGAACGCTCACGGCTGCCCGGTACCGGTGCGTCCGCCGGCTTCAAGGTTGCCACTGGCAACGACACGACCATCGTGAGCCCGCCGCCGGGCGTGTCCTCCGGTTGCAGCGAGCCGTGCATCGCCTCGGCCAGCCCGCGCGCCAGCGCGAGCCCGAGACCGACGCCGGTGGTGTTGTCAGTGTCACCGAGCCGCTGGAACGGCGCGAACACCCGATCCCGCTCCTCGCGCGGAATGCCCGGACCCCGGTCGATCACGCGGATCTCCACGACGTCACCGAGCGAACTCCCGGTCAGCAACGGCGGCCGGCCCGGCGGCGAGTAGCGGACCGCGTTGGCCAGGAGGTTGGCGATGACGCGCTCCAGCAGCGCCGGATCGGCCTCGACCAACGGCAGGGTGTGCGGGATATCGACGGTGATGTCGGCGGCCCGGTCGCCCAACTCGGCCAGCGAGCCCGGCATGATCTCGTCGAGCGCCATCGGCCGGGTGAAGACCGGTAGTACTCCGGCCTGCAACCGGCTCAGGTCGAGCAAGTTGTCCACCAGCCGGGTCAGCCGGTCGAGTGACTCATCGGCCGTCGCGAGCAACTCGTCCCGCTCCTCGTCGGTCCAGTCGACGTCCGAGCTGCGCAGACTGGTAACGGATGCCTTGGCCGAGGCGAGTGGGGAACGCAGGTCGTGGCCGACAGCGCGGAGTAGCGCAGTACGGAGCTTGTCGGCCTCGGCGAGGGGCTTGGCCTCGGCCGCTGCCTCGCTCAGTCGTGCCTTGTCGACCAAAGCCGCTGCGTGGGCCGCGAAGGCGCCGACCAGACGACGCTCGTCGGCCGCCAAGGAGCGGCCTTGCAGGACGAGTACGAGGTCGTCGCGACCGGGGATCTCCGCGTCTCCGTCCTCCGGGCGCCGGCAGGTCGGAGTACCGGCTGAGGCCAGTGGGCGCCAGGTCTCGGTCAGCTCGTCGGTGTCGATGCGTTCCATCAGGCAGGCGCTCGTCATCCCGAACGCCTCGCGGACCCGCTCGAGCAAGGCGGGCAGGGCGGTTTCGCCGCGTAGTACCGAGCCGGCCAGGGTGGCCAGCGTCTCGGACTCGGCTGCCGACCGCGCGGCCTGGCGCGTACGCCGGGCCGCCCGGTCGACCACCGACGAGACGAGCGCCGCGATGAGCACGAAGATGCCCAGCGCGAGCGCATTGTTCGGCTCGGTGATCGTGAAGGAGCGGGTCGGTGGGGTGAAGAACCAGTTCAGCACCAACGTGCCCGCGATCGCGGTCAGCAGGGCCGGCCACAACCCGCCGACCAGAGCGACCACGACGACGGCGAACAGGAAGGCGAGCACATTGCTGGTCAGGTTGAGCCTGTCGTCGCCGATGCTGAACAGGAAGGCGAACAGCGGCGGTAGCACCACCGCGAGCGTGAACCCGTAGATCAGCCGTCGGCGCGACAAGCTGCCGTGCACCCGCGGCAACCGGCCGCGACCCATCTCCGAGTGCGTGACGATGTGTACGTCGATATCGCCCGACTCCCGAATCGCGCTGGATCCGATGCCCGGGCCGGTGAACAGCGCGGTCAACCGGGACCGGCGGCTGCCACCGAGCACGAGTTGGGTGGCGTTCTCAGCACGCGCGAAGGACAGCAACGCGTCGGGGATGTCCTCGCCGACGACCTGGTGATAGGTCCCGCCGAGGCTCTCGACCAGGGCGCGTTGCTGGGCCAGTGCGGTCGGGTTGGCGCCGGTCAGTCCATCGGACCGGGTGATGTGGACGGCAAGGAGGTCCCCGCCGGAGGAGCGGGCGGCGATGCGGGCGGCACGCCGGATCAGGGTCTCGCCTTCGGGTCCGCCGGTGAGCGCGACGACGACCCGCTCGCGCGCCTCCCAGGTGGAGTCGATGTCATGCTGCGAACGGTACTGCTGCAGGCCCGCGTCGACCCGGTC
Organism: Kribbella sp. NPDC051718; assembly: GCF_040681515.1. Taxonomy (NCBI): domain Bacteria; kingdom Bacillati; phylum Actinomycetota; class Actinomycetes; order Propionibacteriales; family Kribbellaceae; genus Kribbella; species Kribbella sp. NPDC051718. Next base: position 8,646 of record NZ_JBFAYZ010000010.1, read on the forward strand.
GGCGAGCCAGAGCAACGCGAGTTCGCGCAGGGCGGACAGGTTGCCGACCCGGAAGTAGTTGCCCAGGGCAGCGTCGATCTTGTCCGCCGCGTAGACGTTGCCGTGCGCCATCCGGCGGCGCAGCGCCTCCGGGGTCATGTCGACCAGCTCGATCTGGTCCGCCGCCCGGACCACCCGGTCGGGCACGGTCTCCTGCTGAGGTACGCCGGTGATCTTCTCGACGACGTCGTTGATCGACTCCAGGTGCTGGATGTTGACCGCCGAGATCACGTCGATCCCGGCGGTCAGCAGCGCGTCGATGTCCTCCCAGCGCTTGGCGTTCCGGCTGCCCGGAACGTTGCTGTGGGCAAGCTCGTCGACGATCGCCACCTCCGGCCGGCGGGCCAGCACGGCGTCCAGGTCCATCTCGGTGAAGCTGGCGCCGCGGTAGTCGATGATCTTGCGCGGTACCACCTCGAGGCCGTCGAGCATGGCGGCGGTGTGCTCGCGGCCGTGGGTCTCGACGTACCCGACCACGATGTCCGTGCCGCGCTCGCGCCGGCGCTGCGCCTCGCCCAGCATCTTGTAGGTCTTGCCGACGCCGGGCGCGGCACCCAAGTAGATCCTCAGGTGCCCGCGACCGCTTCTGCTCATCTGTCCATCGTCTCAGTTATCCCAGTGCGACCAGGTCGGCGTTCAGGGTGACCACGTTCACGCTTGGTTCGCCGAGGAAGCCGAGAGTCCGTCCGTGAGTGTTGTCCTTCACCAACTGTTGCACCTTGGCCACGTCGAGCCCACGCTCCCGGGCGACCCGGTTGACCTGCAGCGCGGCGTACGCGGGGCTGATCGCCGGGTCGAGGCCGCTGCCACTGGCGGTCAGCGCGTCCGGCGGCACCTGGGACGGATCGACGTTCTCGAGCTTGGCGACCGCCGCCCGGCGCTCGTCGATCAGCTTGACCAGGTCCGCGTTGTTCGGCCCGTACTGCGAGGCCGCGCTGCCCGCGCCGTCGTACTTGACCGCCGACGGCCGGGTCTGGAACAGCGTCAGATCCTTCGAGTAGTCCTGCCCGATCAGGTCGGAGGCGACGTCCTTGCCGTCGACCTGGACGATCGAGCCGTTCGCGTTGTCGTGGAACAGCGCCTGCGCGGCCCCGGTCATCGCGAGCGGGTAGATCACCCCCAGGCCGAGCGTGAACACCGCGATTGCCCGCGTGGCGACCCCGAACTGACGGAACGTCGCTGGAAGTCTGCTGGACATTGTCTGGATGCCTTTCAGCCGATGCCTGGGATCAGGGAAATCAGCAGGTCGAGAAGTTTGATACCGATGAACGGGCTGATCAGCCCGCCGACGCCGTAGATCAGCAGGTTGCGGCGCAACATCGCCGATGCCGAGGACGGCTTGTACTGGACCCCGCGCAGCGCCAGCGGCACCAGCGCCACGATCACCAGCGCGTTGAACACGATCGCCGACACGATCGCCGACTGCGGCGAGTGCAGCTGCATGATGTTCAGCTTGTCCAGGCCCGGGTAGGCCGCGGCGAACAGGGCCGGCAGGATCGCGAAGTACTTGGCCACGTCGTTCGCGATCGAGAACGTGGTCAGTGAGCCCCGGGTGATCAGCAACTGCTTGCCGATCTCGACGATCTCGATCAGCTTGGTCGGGTTGGAGTCGAGGTCGACCATGTTGCCGGCCTCCTTCGCGGCCGACGTACCGCTGTTCATCGCGACCCCGACATCGGCCTGCGCCAGCGCCGGAGCGTCGTTGGTGCCGTCACCGGTCATCGCGACCAGTCGGCCGCCCTCCTGCTCCTTCTTGATCAGCGCCATCTTGTCCTCGGGCGTCGCCTCGGCCAGGAAGTCGTCGACCCCGGCCTCCTCGGCGATCGCCTTCGCCGTCAGCCGGTTGTCACCGGTGATCATCACGGTCCGGATGCCCATCGCGCGCATCTGGTCGAAGCGCTCGCGCATCCCTTCCTTGACGACGTCCTTGAGGTGGATGACACCCAGCGGGCGGGCCACCCCTTCCTTGGCGATGGCCACGACCAGCGGCGTACCGCCGGACGCGGAGATGCCGTCGACGATCTCGCCGAGCTCGGCCACCACGGTGCCGCCCTGATCGTGGATCCAGGCGGTGATCGCACCGGCCGCGCCCTTGCGGATCTGCCGGCCGTCCACGTCCACGCCGCTCATCCGCGTCTGCGCGGTGAACTCGACGAAGGTCGCGTGCGGCAGCTCACCGGTGTGCCGCTCCCGCAGCTCGTACTTCGTTTTGGCGAGCACCACGATGGAACGGCCCTCAGGCGTCTCGTCGGCCAGGCTGGACAGCTGGGCAGCGTCGGCCAGCTCGGTCTCGCTGACGCCGGCGAGCGGGATGAACTCGGACGCCTGCCGGTTGCCCAGCGTGATCGTTCCGGTCTTGTCGAGCAGCAGCGTGTTCACGTCACCCGCCGCCTCGACTGCACGACCGGACATCGCCAGCACGTTGCGCTGCACCAAGCGGTCCATCCCGGCGATACCGATCGCCGACAGCAGCGCGCCGATGGTGGTCGGGATCAGACAGACCAGCAGGGCGACCAGGACGACGACGCTCAGGTCGATCCCGGCGTACTTCGCGAAGGTCGGCAGCGTCACGGTCGCGATCAGGAACACGATGGTCAGGCTGGCGAGCAGGATGTTCAGCGCGATCTCGTTCGGCGTCTTCTGCCGCGACGCGCCCTCGACCAGCGCGATCATCCGGTCGATGAAGCTCTCACCGGGTTTGGTGGTGATCTTCACGATGATCCGGTCCGACAGCACCTTCGTACCGCCGGTGACCGCGCTCCGGTCGCCGCCGGACTCCCGGATCACGGGAGCCGACTCGCCGGTGATGGCCGATTCGTCGACGCTGGCGACGCCCTCGATCACGTCCCCGTCGCCGGGGATGATCTGGCCGGCCTCGACGACCACGAGGTCACCGAGCTGCAGCTGGGCAGCCGGTACCTCCTGCTCGCTGAGGCGGTCCGCGGACAGCTTGCGGGCGGTCGTCTCGGTCTTCGCCCGGCGCAGGGTGGCTGCCTGGGCCTTGCCGCGTCCTTCGGCGACGGCCTCGGCCAGGTTGGCGAACACCACGGTCAGCCACAGCCAGACCACGATCCACCAGACGAACACGCTGGAGTCGGTGAAGGCGAGGATCGTGGACGCGACCGCGCCCACCTCGACCACGAACATCACCGGGTTCTTCACCATCACCCGCGGATCGAGCTTGCGCAGCGCGTCCGGCAGCGAGGTGAGCAGCATCTTCGGGTCGAACAGGCCCGAAGCGGCCTTCTTGGGAACCGCGTCCGCCTTGGGGGCGGGCGGGCTTACGAGCGTGGTCACAGTCCCTCCGCGAGGGGTCCTAGAGTCAAAGCAGGGAAGTAAGTCAGGCCGGTGACGATCAGGACGACACCGACGAGCATCGTCACGAACAGGGCCTTGTGGGTGGGCAGCGTGCCCTCGTTGACGGGCACCGGCTGCTGCTTGGCGAACGAGCCGGCCAGCGCCAGCACGATCACGATCGGCACGAACCGGCCGAGCAGCATCACCAGCCCGAGAGCCGTGTTGTAGAACGGGATGTTGGCGCTGATCCCGCCGAACGCGCTGCCGTTGTTGTTACCGGCCGAGGTGAACGCGTAGAGCACCTCCGAGAACCCGTGCGGGCTGTCGGTGTTGAAGATCGACGCCCTCGCGGTCACCAGCCCCATCGCGAGCGAGGCGCCCACGAGCACCACGGTCGGCGTGGCCAGGATGTACAGCGAGACGAGCTTCATCTCGCGCGCGGTGATCTTCTTCTTCAGGTACTCCGGGGTGCGGCCGACCATCAGTCCGGCCACGAAGACGGCCAGTACCGCGAGCACGAGCATGCCGTACAAACCGGTTCCGGTACCGCCCGGGCTGACCTCGCCGAGCATCATGTGGAACAGGGTCGTACCGCCACCCAACGGGGTGAACGAGTCGTGCGCGGAGTTGACCGCGCCGGTCGACGTACCGGTGGTCGAGCTGGCGAAGAGGGCCGATGCCCATTCGCCGAAGCGGGTCTCCTTGCCCTCCATCGCGGCTCCGGCCGCTTGCGTCGCAGTACCGGCGCCCCGGTTCTCGAAGAAGGTCGCGGAGAAGGTGAAGGCGGCCCACAGAGTCCCCATCACGCCGAGGATCGCGTAGCCCTGCCGCTTGTCCTTGATCATCAGGCCGAAGGTGCGGGTCAGGCAGACCGGGATCACCAGCAGCAGGAAGATCTCGAACAGGTTGGACAGGCCGTTCGGGTTCTCGAACGGGTGACCGGAGTTGGCGTTGTAGAAGCCACCGCCGTTGGTGCCGAGCTCCTTGATCACCTCCTGGCTCGCCACCGGGCCACCGGGCAGGTGCTGGGCCTGGCCAACGACCGAAGTGACCTCGTGACCGCCGGAGAAGTTCTGGACGACGCCCATCGCGACCAGCGCGAGGGTGCCGATCACAGCGATCGGTAGCAGGACACGGACGACCGTGCGGGTCAGGTCGACCCAGAAGTTGCCCAGCCGGTCCGTCTTCGAGCGGGCGAAACCGCGGATCAGGGCGATCGCCACGGTGATACCGACAGCGGCCGAGAGGAAGTTCTGCACCGCGAGGCCGGCGAACTGGACCAGGTGACCCATCGTCGCCTCGGGCGAGTAGGACTGCCAGTTCGTGTTCGACACGAAGGACGCGGCGGTGTTGAAGGCCAGTCCCGGCTCGACGTTCGGCAGTCCCAGGGAGAGCGGCAGATGCGACTGCAGCCGCTGGAGGAGATACAGGAGAATCAGCCCGACGGCCGAGAAGGCCAGCAGGGACCGTGCGTACACGGCCCAGGTCTGGTCGGCCTTGGAGTCGACCCCCAGCAACTTGTACGTTCCGCGCTCGATCCGGGTGTCCTTGTCGGACGTGTAGACCCGGGCCAGGTAGCCGCCGAGCGGGCGGTACACGGCGGCCAGGAGCGCGACCAGCAGGCCGACCTGGAGCAGGCCGGCGGCAGTGTCGGACATCAGAACCTCTCGGGGAAGATCAGGGCGGCGATCAGGTAGAGGACCAGGGCCGCGGCCACGACGAGGCCGGCGATGTTCTCGGCGCTCACAGCTTCTCCACCCCTCGCAGCGCGAACCAGACGGCCGCGAAAGTCGCTACACACAGGGCGAGGTACAGCACGTCTTTCACGGCTGCCCCCACCTCTCAGCAAAGGTGCTCATGTCTTCACTGAACTGCTTTGTTTGCGCAGTCAGGAGCGTTCTCGCACGTCTCTCACACCCGGCCACCCAGCTCTCACGCGTCTCTCGCATACTTACGCCTGGTACGAGCAGCCCCCGACCAGAGTTAGGGAAGACCGCAGTGACTGAAGTGGACAACCAGGAGTTCTCCGCCACCGGGGAGCAGTTCTTCTCCGAGGAGAGCCGCAAGGCGCTGGCCGAGGCCAGCCGCCAGCTGGCCGAACGCCTGCAGGCCCACACCGAGGCCCTGCTGGCGATGACCGGTGACGAGGACCAGAACACCCTCTACGAGCAGAACGCCGCGCTGGAGGAGCTCGTCGAGGGCTGGAACGACGCCGTCTTCGAGCACACCGGGACCGCGCCCCTGCTACTGGACGACGAGGCCGCCGAGGACGAGGACGACGAAGAGGCCGAGGAGCCCGACCAGGTGATCAGCGTGGTGTCGCGGTTCGACCTGCGGGTGGTCGACCTGGACGCGCTGCTCGAGGCCGGCAAGTCGGCGCAGGAGCGGCACCCGGCCGAGCTCGACGAGTCCGGCGAGCGGGAGCCGGTCGAGACGGCCGAGCAGGCCATCTACGAGATCAGCCGCGAGGTCGGCGAGGCGTGGTTCGAGCTGCCGGGTGTCGACCTGGTCGCCGGGGCGCGCGCGTACGTAGTACCGGAATGGCCGTTCGAGCCGCTGGAGGCCGACGCCGAGGACGTCCTCACCGAGCTGAGCGCCCCCAACGGCACCATCACCCACGCGGAGACCTGGGCCTAGACCTTCAACTCGCCGTCGACAACCGTGACGGCATGGCCGCTGAGCTGCACCCGATCACCGGCCAGCAGGACTCGTACGACCCCGCCTCGGGCGGAAGCCTGGTACCCCACCAGCTCTTCCCGCCCGAGGCGCTTCGCCCAGTACGGCGCCAGGCCGGTATGCGCGCTCCCTGTCACGGGGTCCTCCGGAATCCCGTGCCCCGGCGCGAAGAAGCGCGAGACGAAGTCGTACTCCGCGGCCGGCCCCGTGATGATCATGCCGCGGAAGCCATCTCGCTGCGTCAGCTCCGCCACCGCGGCCGAATCAGGGGTGGCGGACCGTACCGCTTCCTCGTCCGCCAGCACCGCCAGCAGGTCACCCAGCGGTTCGGTGCGATAGGTCTCGACCGCTGTCGCTCCGAGCGCTTCGGCCAATCCGGCCGGTACTTCGATCGCCGCCGGTGGCGAGGCCGGGAAGTCGAGCGTGATCGTCTCGCCCTCGACCGACGCGACCAGGATCCCGCTCAGGCTGCTGAAGCGGACCGGCCCGTCCACCAACCCGTCGGCGGACATCGCGTGCGTGGTCGCCAGCGTCGCGTGGCCGCACATCTTCGCCTCGACCGTGGGCGTGAACCAGCGCAGATCCCAGTCCGCGTCCGGGTCGTCGGGCAGCGGACGCGCGAAGGCGGTCTCGGACAGGTTCACCTCGGCGGCGATCTGCCGCATCCGGCTCTCCTCGGGCCAGGGACCGGCGTCCAGTAGGCACACTCCGGCCGGGTTCCCGGCGAACGGCTGGTCGGTGAACGCGTCGACGATTCTGATCCGCATGGTCCGACGCTAGGCGCGGGCGGCTCGGCGAATCCATAACCAATCGACGAGGAGTGGCCCGTAGGACGGGATCAGGCAGCGGCGACCGCCTCGATTTCGAGGAGCCATTCCTCGGCGTAGATGTCGCAGATGATGATCGTCAGCGCCGGGGCGTGCCCGCCGAGGATCTCTTCGCGGATCTTCGAGTTGAGCGCCCGGTACTGGCGGTCGGACAGGTACGTCGTCACCTTGACCAGGTTGGTGACGCCGAGACCTGCCTCGGCCAGGACGGCGAGGATGTTGCGCCAGACCATCCGGCACTGGTCCTCGAAGGAGTCCGGGATCTTGCCCTGGTCGTCGCCCCAGGGCACCTGGCCGCTGACGAAGACGAGCCGGCCGGCGCCGTCCACCTGGACGCCGTGCGTGTAGTTGCCCGTCGCGGCCGGCAACAGCGCCGGATTGAGCGGCTGGATCGAGAGGTCTGGCATGTGGTGTCCCCCCACGTTTTCGGTTTCGCCATGTCTATCGTGCGAACCGCTGAACCGGCCAGACCTTTCGCTCGTGTGGGTGGTGTTCGACTTCGCCAACCGACAGGAAAGTGTCATGTCGCTTCGCTTCAAGGGACGCCCACTCGCCGCCGCCGCTCTGGTCGGCGGACTGGCTCTGGTCGTTCCCACCGCCGCCAGCGCGCACGAGTCCTACGGTCATGACTCGCGCAACAACCTCGCCCTGCACCAGGTCAACCTGGTGTCCGACGTACCGGGCCAGGCCGCGCTGCTCGATCCCGACCTGGTCAACCCGTGGGGCCTCGCCCTCGGCGCGACCTCACCGCTGTGGGTGTCCAACCAGGGCACCTCGTCGTCGACGCTGTACTCCTCGGCCCCCGGCGCGACCACCGCGACCAAGGTGCCGACGGTCCGCGTCAACGTGCCGGCCCCGACCGGACAGGTCGCCAACGCCACGACCGGTTTCCAGCTGGCTCCTGGTGTGTCAGCCCGGTTCATCTTCTCCACCCTGACCGGCCAGATCGCCGCTTGGGGCCCGCCCGCGACGCCGCTGATCGGCGCCGCCCAGATCAAGGCCACCACTCCGGGTGCTGTCTACACCGGCTTGGCCATCGCGACCGCGACGAAGGGCGACCAGCTGTACGCCGCCGACCTCGCGCAGGGCAAGATCGACGTCTTCGACAACGCCTTCGCCCCGGTCACGCAGCCCGCGTGGGCCTTCAAGGACGCTTCGCTGCCGACGGGCTACAGCCCTTACAACGTGCAGACGCTGAACGGCCGGATCTTCGTCGCGTACGTGAAGGTCGACCCGGTCACCCACCGCCCCGCCAGCGGTAAGGGCCTCGGCATCGTCGACGAGTACTCGGTGGACGGCAGGTTCGTCGACCGGATCGTCTCGCACGACTCGCTGAACGCGCCGTGGGGTCTGGCGATCGCGCCTGCTTCGTGGGGTAAGCAGGCGGGAGCGCTACTGGTCGGCAACTTCGGCGACGGCCGGATCAACGTCGTCGAGGCCAAGAACCACGGGCGTTTCCAGCACAAGGTCGCGAGTCAGGTGCGCGACGCCGCGACCGGCAAGCCGGTGGTCATCCCGGGTCTGTGGGCCCTGACCTCCGGTACGGCGACCACTGGTGGCACTGACGCGATCTGGTTCTCCGCCGGCATCGCGAACGAGACGCACGGGCTGCTCGGCGTACTCCGCAAGTGACACCTGCTGGGTGATCGGGGAAGGGGCTGAGGATGCCAGGGGGATCCTCAGCCCCTTCCCCGTTTCGTCACCCAGAGTGCATGCTGTCTGTGGGAATTCACTGTGGGGGTGACGCGGATGGCGGACGTGTACTGCCGGTGGGAACGCCGGCGCTACCAGGACTCGGAGTTCGAACAGACCGACAACGGAGTGCTGGTGCATGTGGGCAGCAGCCCGCTGCACACGGTCAACGGCCGGCTCCTCGACCCGGGCGAGCTGGAAGCCAGCGACGCCGAACCGAATGAGGAGTAGTCGCCTGCTCCGGCGGCCACCCGGTCTCCCAAGGCCCGCCACCAAGGAAGAGCGCACCGCCTTCTACGCCGCCCGGATCGCCATCGCAACCCGGAAGTACGAGGCGGACCTGGCCGAAGAAGCTGCCGTCGCGACAGCCGCTCGGGCGGAGCTGGCTGCCGTGGCGACTGCAGATCGGGCCGAGCAGGCTGCGGTTCTGGCGGCCGATCGCGCTGAGCAGGCTGCCGTGCTGGCGGCCGATCGTGCTGAGGGCAAGGCCGATCTCGATGCCGATCGTGCGTCGGCCGCAGCCTTCAGCGACGGGATCATCGCGGTCGCCAAGGGCGGGATCGATCGGGCCCGGGCGAGTGCCGAGTTCGTCCAGAAGGGCGCGACGGCGATCTTCGCGCTCTATACGGGTGCGTTGACGCTTGCCTTCTCCGTCACCGACAACCCGTTGCCGGCCCGCGGCATCCTGCCCAGCCTGTTCCTGGGGTTCGCGATCCTGCTGGCAACGGCGTACCTGGCCTTCCTGACCAGGGGAAACAAGGTGAAGGATCCGGCGGACGCCGCGGGCACCCCGCAGGCACAGCTGAATCGCACCCGTACCTTCGTGGAGTGGACCAACACCAGCGTGCTCCACCGGGCGCCGTTGCTGCGTTGCGCTGTCGTTGCCCTGGGCATCGGTGTCGTCTCGTTGCCCGCGCCATTCCTCACGCCACCTTCGCATCAGACCGTCGCGAGCATCGTCTGCGCGGCCGGACAGGAGAAGGATCCGACCACGGGCGTCTGCCTGGCCGCCTGGCCGGCCGTCCCAACCGGTACCGCGGCAGATGCCGCCTTACGGCAGAAGCTCTATGAGGCTCAGCTCGCGGAGGTGACGGCCAGCCGGGCCGCCGCACGCTCCGGCGCGACGGCCGCGCCCGATGACACCGCTTGGGTCGTCGGCGCAGCTGGGGTAGGTCTGCTGCTGATCTTTCTTCCGCTGTTGCTGGCCGCGGTGGGTCTGAAGCGTCCTGGGCGGATGTCCTTCGGCGGTATTCCGATCTCCTTCATCAACGAGTGAGCTTCTTCTCGAACCAGTGGTGGGCATACGGCTCGTCGTTGAAGGCCGGCACTTCGGCGTAGCCGGCGGCCCGGTAGAGCGCGATGGCCTCGGTGAGGTTGCGGTTCGTCTCCAGGCGCAGAGATGGAGCGCCGTGTGCCGCTGCCTGCTTCTCGAGCTCGGTGAGGAGACGACGGCCGAGTCCGAGGCCGCGGACGTCGGGTGATACCCACATGCGCTTCGCCTCGGCCGGTTCGTCGCCGTGGAACTTGAGTGCGCCGCAGCCGACCGGCTCGGAGTGCAGGGTCGCCACCAGGAGCAGCCCGGCCGGCCGGGTGAGTTCGTCGCTGCTGGCCGAGATGGTGCGGGCGTGGTCGAAGCCGGCGTCGAAGCGAGCGGCCAGCTCATCGAAGTACGACTGGAGGCAGTACTTCGCGTCCGGGTGGCGCGGGTCGACGATGCCGACGGTGACCGTCGAGGCGATCAGCAGGCGCTCGACCTCGGCCATCGCGGTGATCAGCCGGGCGCGCTGCGAATCGCTGAGCGGATCGAGGATCGACGCGGCGAGATCGTCGGAGCGCTGGTCGAGAACCGTTCGCTCCTTCAGCCCCTGGGCGGTGAGCCGGGCGGTGCGGACCCGGCCGTCGTCGCCGTTCTGCTCGACCTCGACCAGCCCGTCGTTCTCGAGGATGCGGAGCAGGCGACTCAGGTACCCAGAGTCGAGATCGAGCCGGGACCGCAGCGAGCGCACGTCGCAGCCGTCCAGCCCGATCTCCCAGAGCACCCTGGCCTGACCCAGCGGCCGGTCGCGCGCCATGTAGGTATCACTGAGCGCGCCGATCCGCTGGGTCACGGTGCGGTTGAATCTCCTGACATCGGAAATACTCACTCTCTGACTATAGTCAGAGAAATATCAAATCGATCGGATCCCGCCGCTGATACGGCCGCCACTCCGTCAAATACGGATGCACCAGCCACCGGATCCGCCCGGTCTCCTCCGTCCAGGTCCCCGGCGCCGGCACCCAATCCCGCACCCCGGACCGCAGCACCCCACCGGCCCCCACCACCTGCTCCCGAGCCACCGACCCCTGCACCACCACAAACATCCACCGCCGAGTGGCAGGCGCCATCGCCGTAGGACACCCCGCCTTCACCCGATGATTCAGCACCGCCCCGTACTCCGCCGGCAACTCCATAACGTCAAACCACTCAGCAACCAACGCAATCTCCCAATTGGGTGTCGGCGGGTTCTCGGGCCAGACCGCTGCTGCGCGGTAGCCGTCACGGACGACCTCGCCGACGAGGTGTGGATCCGGGCAGGTCTTGCCGCACGGACAGCCACCGTTGCGAGGTATTGCGAGGGGTGCGATCGGCCAGCCGTTGGCGGCGTAGCGGACTGCGTTCGCGTGGAGCTTGCGGTGGCGGTACCGGTCAAGCACGCTGACCGACTGCGAAGAGGAGTGAGCTGGAGGGGACGAGTTCGGGGTGGCGGTCCGCTAGGCGGGAGCACTCCAGTGCGGTGTCCATCGGTGGGGGCTGCTGGAGTAGGTCGGGGAGCTCGATCTCACCGAAGTACCGGTCGATCGCGACGGTCAGCCAGCCACCGGGGCCGGTCAGCCCGTGGATCGTGACGGATGCCAGGCCGGCGTTGACCAGCTCCGTCCGTAGCTGGGTGGTGGTGTGGTAGACCGTCTCCGCCATCCGCTCGTTGTCCGGACTGAAGCCCGTGTCGAGAATGTCGGTCACCACCTGCTGCCTGGTGAGCAATGTGTTCGCGATCGTCGAGCCGATCAGGTTCGCCGCCCGGTTGATCGCCACCACAGCGATGAACCCACCCGGCCGTACGACCCGGATCGCCTCCCGCAGCGCCAGCCGCCGATCCGACGCCTCGGTCAGGTGATAGATCGGCCCGGCCAGCAACGCCGCGTCGAACTGCTCGTTCTCCCACGGCAGCCGCCGGGCATCCCCTTTGATCGCACTGATCCCGGCCGCCGTCGCCTGCGCCACATGCCGCTCCACCGGGTCGAGCAACTCGACCGAGTACCCCTTCTCCTTCAACCAGCACGCGTGTGCCCCCGGACCACCGCCGATATCCGCCACCTCAGCCGGTGCCTCCGGCAGGTACTGCATCAACAGATGCTGCGTCCGAGCCATCTCGAACCGCCCCCGCCAAGTACTCCGAAGCCGAACCTCCTCGTTGCACTTCTCCGTGTAATGAACATCCACACCAACCTGAGCCTCTGCCGTCATACCAACCACCCTGCAGAGCCCAACCCCCACACAGCAGGCCATTCCCAGGGCAACCCCGGGGCACCTCGGGGCAGATCCCTAACGCCCTCCCATCGTCCACAGCTTCAACCGCCCTGTGGACAACTTGACCAGATCCGGCCATCCACGAATCCCTTATAAACAAGGCCTTCTCAGCTTTGAAAACTGTCGGCGGCCCGGCCTACTGTTGTGCCCATGGAGATCCCGCAGCTACGGCCCGCCTGCCTCCAAGGCGACGACGAACTACTCGTCACCCTGGACACGGTCGACGCTGCCCGCAACACCCTCGACACCTACCACCTCGAACTCCTGGCCGACCTCGAATCCCGCGGCCTCGCCACCGAACTCGGCGCCAAGAACACCATCGAGCTCATCGAGCTCCGCCACCGCCGCGACGCCCGCGATACCCGCCATGACCTCAAATTCCTCAAGAACCTCCCCAAATACCAGGCCGTCACCGCAGCCCTCACCGACGGCGACCCTGACGGCCTGACCCCGGACCTGGCCAAAGTCATCGTCGACACCTTGGAGAAGGCACCCTCGTCGGTGCCCGTCGAAGACCTGCGCGTCGCCGAAGAACAGATGATCGAAGCCGCCCGCTACGTCACCCCCAGCGGCCTACGCGACTTCGGCGCCAAAGTCCTCGCAACCCTGGACACCGACGGCCCCGAACCCGCCGAGGAAGAGGCCTACCGCAACGAATCCCTCCGGATCCGTCGCGCCGACCACGGCATCAAATTCAGCGGCTACCTAGCCGGCGCCAACGCCGAACACTTCAAAACCGCCATCCACGACCTCGCCAAACCCCACCGCACTATCGACGGCGAACTCGACCCCCGCTCCCACGAAAAGCGCCAGGCCGACGCGCTGACCACCATCCTCGACATCGCCACCGGCGCCGACCCAGCAACCGGCACCCCCGGCGTCCCCCACCTGACCGTCACCATCGACTTCACCGACCTCAAAACCCTCACCGCAGCAGCCGCCGGCGAACTCGTCTTCGGCGACAACCTCTCCGCCGCCGCCGTACGACTCCTGGCCTGCGACGCCGCCGTACTACCGATCGTCCTCGGCTCGGACTCTCAGCCGCTCGACGTCGGCACCGAGTACCGCTTCGTCACCCGCCCCATCCGCCGCGCCCTCAACCGCCGCGACAAAGGCTGCGTCATCTGCAAAGCCCCACCCTCCCACTGCCACGCCCACCACCTCATCCACTGGGCCGACGGCGGCCCCACCTCCATCTCCAACCTGGTGCCTGCTTAGTTGGCGTTACTGTGGTTGGCATGACGAGGACTACGGGTGGTCGAGGCGGCAGGGGCGGGAATCTTCAAGCTGGTCTAGCGAAGCGGGCTGTTGATGGCCTGGTGGCGCGTGAGTATCTCCGGGTTTCGCAGGACCGTTCTGGGGAGGCGCGGTCGCCGGAGGAGCAGCATGGCGAGAACGCGGAGGAGGCGGCTGACTTCGGGTTCACGCTGGGGAGGCCGTACCGAGATGACAAACCGGTCGGCGTCGCGGTTCAAGACCCGTGAGCGCGAGGACTTCGACCGGCTGGTCGAGGACTTGGAGGCCGATGAATTCGGGGCTGACGTGCTCATGCTGTGGGAGTCGTCGCGGGGCAGTCGCGAGGTCGGCGAATGGGTGCACCTGATCGACTTGTGCGAGCAGCGGGGAATCCTGATTCACGTAACGACGCACCATCGAACCTACGATCCGTCGAACGGCCGGGACCGTCGAGCGTTGATCGAAGACGCAACGGATTCCGAGTATGAGTCGTGGAAGATTTCTCAGCGGTCGTTGCGATCGGTGGCTGCTGGCGCGAAGGCTGGCAAGCCGCATGGCCGGGTGCCGTTTGGCTATCGTCGTCGCTATGACGAGATGACGCGAAAGTTTGTGACGCAGGAGCCGCACCCGACTGAGGCCCCGATCGTGCGGGAGCTGTTCAAGCGTCTAGAGGCTCGGCACTCTTTGCGGGAGATCGCGGACTACTTCGGCCGTGAGGGATATCGGACGAGGTCGGGGAAGGTGTGGACCGCTGCTCATTTGCGCTCGGTGGCGTTGAATCGTGCCTATGTCGGTGAACGTGTCTTCGAGCGGGGACGCAAGGGCAGGAGCAACGGCGGGGACGTACAGATCATCCCGGCGAAGTGGAAGAAGCTTGTTGACCGAGATCAGTTCTTTGCCGTGCAAGAGATCTTGGCCGACCCGAAGCGCCGAACGTCTCGGCCGGGCCGCGCGGTGCACTTCGTTTCGATGATTGGCCGGTGCGGCAAGTGTGGCGGGAAAATCGCTGCGAGGGTCCGGCGTTACCCAGGGCGCAATGTTGCGGATCGATCCGAGTACACATGCCATACGCGTAGTTGCATGAGGATTGATGAGGCTGAGGTCGATCTCATCGCGGAGCGCGCTATCACGGCCTATGTGAAGCGCAAAGACGTTCACGCTCAGTTCGCCCGCCGTGCGGGTAACTCGGTCGCGCTGAAGGCGGTTCGTGAAGAGCTCGCCGATATCCGCGAGGAACACCGTGACCTTGCTGCTCAGTTGAGTCAGGGCAGGATCTCGGCGCTGTTGGCTGCCGATGCAGAGCCCGGCATCCTCGCGCGGCTGGAGGCGGCGAGGCAGCGGGAGCAGGAGTTGATGACACCGGCGGAGCTGGCTGGCTTCTTTGAGCCGGGACAAGACGTGGACCGGTGGTGGGAAGGCGCGCCGATGTCTACCCGGAGGACAGTCGCGAAGTACTTGTTGCGGCCGGAGTGGCTCGGCTATCTGGTGATCACTCCGGCACCCTCGCCGGGACACCGAGCCGTGCCGGGTGAACGGGTCGAGTTCCGGAAGGACTGGGATCCTGACAGCGTCCCTGCCCCGCCGAAGCGCCAGGCGCTGACCCAGTCGCAAAAGGCAGCAGCGGCCAAGAAAGCACCACCGAAGCGGACAGGCCGAAAGGCCAACTAGCCAACAGCGCCACCGCATAGCGCGCCCCCAACCCATCTGGGTTGGGGGCGCGTGGCTCGTTACCGGTAGCCGAATAGCCGGGTGAGGAACTCGATCAGTTCTGGCGTCGGTGCTGGCGCTGCGGCCACGATCGGCGCAACCAGTTCGTCGGCCTGCTCGACGGTGAGGGCAGCTCCTTGCTGCTTCGCCTTCTGGGCTGCTGTCGGCCAGTGGCCGGCCTCGTCGGGGCCGGTGTGCCGGTTGGTGCGGATGGTGGTTGCTCGGGGCTCCTTTCTCGCCGGTCGCGCGGCGGGGTTGGCGGGTCGCTTCGGTTGGGTCGTGGTGGCTCACCTCCGTGGGTAGGTTGTGGGCTGTTGCGCGCATTCATGGGCCGGGCCACTCCGGCTCGCGCGGGACGGGCCGGGGTGTCGTAACCCCCATTCGTCACCCCGGCCGACTTCACTGCCTTTCAGTCACTGTGGGTCATCACTGCGGATGCGAGTTCGCTTGTCCCGATGCGGTTGGATGTGTGCCCTAACGTGCGGGCGAGACTGGGATTTCGGGACGATGGGACGATGCCGGGACGACTACGGATGGTCACCTTTCAGGGGTGCGCCGGGGTGTAGGTGCCGGGGTCGCGAGGGTTGTGGGGGCGAGGTGTGGCGCGCCACCGGCCCCGACTGACCTGGTCGGCTCTGCCTTGGGTGCGCAGGGCTTGCAGTCGCCGGTAGAGAGCGGTTTTGCTTTGGCCGGTCGCGGTCATCAGCTCCGCGATTGCTGCCCCAGTCGGCGGGGCTTGCTTCAAGGCCTCCCACAGAGCCACGTCCGGTCCCGAGACCACGGATGCCGTGGCGGGCGTCTGGGAGCCGTTCTGAGCGCCGTTGGTGGCGTCCGCCGTGTTCTGCGCCGGGTCGGGGTCGGTGTCGTCTCCTGTCGTGTCTTGCGGTCGGTTGGGGTCGTGGTGGTCGGGGCGTGCGTTGCGGTTCGCGGTGGCCCGCACGTCGCCGTTGTTGATCCACTGGGCGCGGGCCCGGCGTGGGGTGTCGTGGCCGGGTGCTCGCATCAGGAATTTGCCGGGGGCATCGAACCCGGTCGTGTCCCAACCGGCCGTGAGTGAACCGGCTCCGAGAATCAGGTCGACGTCGCCGCGCTCGACCACCCGCAGGCAGAACCGGATGTTCATCTGCGACCGGATGGCCGACCCGTCTCCCATCGTCTTCTGGGTCGGCCGTTGGGTGGCCACCAGCAAAGTCACGGCCACGGCCCGGCCACGCCGGGCGATCGAGTCGGCCAGTTTCCGCGCGGCCGGTGACAGCTCGGCGTACTCGTCGATCATGATCACCAGCGCGGGCGCGCTGGATGTCGGGGTCCACTCCCGAATCCCTTGCTCTGCAAGGAATGCGGCGCGTCGTTCAAGCTCCGCGACTCCGGCGCGGAGCAGGCCGGCGGCTTGGTCGTTGTTGGTCGCGAGCAGGTTCAAGACCTTCGCCCAGGGGGCGAGTTCCATCCCTTCCTTCAGGTCGATTCCCCACACGATGGCGTCGCTGCACTCGGCCAGTCGTCCGAGGATGACGTTGAGCAGGCCGGACTTGCCCGAGTCCGTCGCGCCACCGATCAGCACGTGCTTGCGTAGCATCGACGCCGAAACATCGGTGCCGTCTTCCCACACGCCGACCGTGAACGGGTCTTTGATCGATGCCGGGCGTTTCCCCGGCCGGGCAACCCACGGGATCGGCTCGGCGTGAGGGTCGGTCTCGACCAGACGCAATACGACCTCGGCCGCGTCCGAACTGACCGCTTCGACCCGCAGTGACCCGACGCGGGCACCGAGTGCGGATTCGAGTGCTGGCAGCGCGGTCACAGCGTCGGCGTAGTGCTGCCCGCGTCGCAGTCTCAGCCGTGCCGTCCAGCCCCACTTCCCGACCACGGCCGACAGCATCCGTGCCCCGGCCAGACCGGCCGACTCGGCCGTGTCGGGGAACCGTTCACGGATCAGCCGGACCTTGGACAGACGTCGCCGGTCCTCGCGCCACCACCACGGCAGCCCGAGCCCTCCCGCCAACAGGAACCCGTACGTCGGCAGTTCCCCTGCAGTAGCGCCGTGGGCGGTCGCGAGCCCGAGAAAGCCCGCGACAGCGATCGTGAACCCCGCAGCCCACAACCTGACCCGCCACCGGCCCAGAAGCGGCCAGCGGGCCAGCACGGCATGGGGAGGCACCGCCAAGACGCCGAGCCCGGCGACCCCGGTAATAACCGGCAGGAACCATGCGCCGGGGTGGGCGGCGTGAGCCCATGCCCCGACCAGCAGGCACCCTGCCCACCAGTAGGCGGGAGCGAGTTCGGACCGGTACCGGAAGAACACCCCGAACAGGCTGCCGAACGCATAGGCCATGTCGTAGATGCCGCCTTCGGGACGGCCGGTGTAGATCACCATTTGCTGACCGTGGCGGCCACGGCCGTAGCCGTGACCACCACGAAAGCCAGCACGAGAGTGCCGACTCATCTAGACATCACCACCCCGCCGCCACAGGGGGTGGCCTGCCGGTGCCGGGGGCAGCTCGTCGGCCACGTAGTCCCACGCGGCCGGGTCGCCTTCCATTTCAGCTATTAGCCCCGCGCGGCACGCTGCCACAAGGTCGGCGTATCGAAGCGCCAACCGGTTGATCTCGGCCACCAGTACCGGAACGTCACGAGAACTCATGATGGCCGCGCCAACAAAACCGTTGTAGGTGATCGCGCGCAATATCGCCTCGTATCGGGCGCGCATCTCAACCAACTCAACTACAGATGGACCAGTATTTACATAGTCATTCAGAGTATTCACCACCAAACATCAGACAAGCACGATTGGTTGACTCATAGGCAGTACTCCTTTCTCTGATTGAACGTTTTTGAACAACGGCCGGCCCCGCGGCCGCGTTTACTTGAC
This sequence comes from Kribbella sp. NPDC051718, assembly GCF_040681515.1. Lineage (NCBI taxonomy): Bacteria > Bacillati > Actinomycetota > Actinomycetes > Propionibacteriales > Kribbellaceae > Kribbella > Kribbella sp. NPDC051718. Next base: position 26,557 of record NZ_JBFAYZ010000010.1, read on the forward strand.
GCCGGGAATGCTCGCGACGAAGTTCGCGATCGTTGCCGCGAACTGGCTGTCAGCCAGGTAGTAGCCGAACAGCATTGCGATCATCGCGTGCAGGAATCGCAGACCAAACGCCCGGATCAAAACGACAGTTGCGACGAACGTGAGAAACAGCATCGAAGTCGTGAACGACAAGTGACATCACCTCCCTTCAATGTGAGACAAACGCAGGGACCAGGGAAACCGGCCGCGATGATTCGCTAGCGGAATCCCTCATTGCGCGACTTGCGGCGGTCCCACCGATACCGCGTCGCACACTTGCGGCAACTTTCCCGACCCTTGACTTTGCGCGCTCCACACGCGCATTTCGTCCGGCTCAGGGCACTACCGCCGCCGTATCGCAATTGGCCATCACCTCCACAATCGACTGACATCTAACTTGTTCAACCGCTTGTTCGAACAAGTGAACTGAGCGTAACCGCTGGACACTGCTTGTGCAACCACTTATTCTGATAAGTGGGTGCACAGGCATCCGGCAGTTTCGCTTGCCCTGCTCAACGGATCGGGCCAGGCAACTTTGCAGGTGTGCGACTTCTACGCAAGGGAGCTATCTCGTGAACGCCAGTACCGCCACCGGCAAGGCCGGGGATCGACCCAAGACCGAGAACTTCGCCGACCAGGTCGCCGCGACACTCCGTGATCAGATCTCCAGTGGTCAGCTTGCCCCGGCCGCCGTGCTGCCATCGGAGCGGCACTTGATGGATGAATACGACGTATCCCGCAATACAGTTCGCCGGGCGCTGGAAATCCTGAGGTCAGAAGGGCTTGTTCAGTCTATTCAGGGTAAAGGCGTGTTTGTGCGCCGCTCTGGTGATTGGCCGGCGCGGACATACCCGCGAACCATCACCATTGATGGAGACGGCAACTATGTCGACAGTGAATCCACCGCGAACGAATGGCGTGAAATCGAGCCGCCGACCAAATACGAGACCAACGCCGAAGCCCCGCTAGCGCTCGCCTTCGGCGTCTCGCAAGGCAGCGTCTTCTACGCCTCCGACCGCGTGCTGGAGAACGAGGCAGGCACCCGAATTTTCGTTCGCACCTACCTCCCTGCCTTCGTCACCGACGAACTCCGCAAGCTCGCAGACAGCCCGTACATCTCCGCACGGCAGATCTACAAGACGGCCCGCGACGGTGGCATGAATCTCGAATTCAACGACTACGTTAGCGCCCGCAACCCCACACCCGAAGACATGCACTCACTGCGCATCCCCCACGGGTTCCCGATGCTCGTCACGCGGCGAATCGCCACCCACGATGGAAAGCCGATCGTGATGCAGGAAACACGCCGTAGCGGCGAAGACACCCAGCTGCACTACCGGCCCGGCGGCTAGCGTCAGGTAGCAGAAAAGCCCGTGACCACGCACACGGAACACCTACCCCCCTCGGGAGTGGATAGGTGTTCCGTGAGTTGCGGTCACGGGCTGATCGTCCTTGATAAAACCTATTCGGTTGACATGCCCTTTACGCGGGAACGGCGGCACCTCCTGTTCCGGATGCGACGCTCGGCCGCCTTCCACTGGCGCGTAGTCGGCTTGCCGCTCACAGAGCCAGATGCCGCGTAGGCTATTACGCAATGAGGCTCGACGTAGGAGACCTTCCTGGGATCGTGCCCGTCCGGCCCCATTCCGTTCCGCCGCGCAATGGCCCAATACCTCAGTTCCCAGCGGCGCAGCCGCTTGCGTCGGACATTTCTGGTTCTACTCACAGAGCCACCCTGTTTCGGTATGAACAGCGGGCAGTCCCTCTAGAACCGCCCGGCGAGGGACTGCCCAGCTTGGAAACGGCGGGGCGCGGAGTGTGGTTCACTTTCCCGCCTGAGGAAGACGGAATGGACTCGCCACACCGCGCCCCACCGAACGCCAGGGTGATCGGGCAGGAGAACGACGGCCGCTCACCGACCACCCTGACGGGCCTACTCAATATGGTCAGCAATGAGAACCTGCACCCGATCCACCGCGAAGGCTTTGAGCACAGCTACCGGATGATCGCCCAGTCCGGCCAGATGATGAGTGCCAGGAAGGATCACAATCCTCTGACCTGGCGCACAGAGACGATCCGCGAGCTTCTCAAACGCCTCCGGTGCGGACTCAAGTTTCTCAATGAATATCTCGTTGAGAATCAGTCCGCGCCGCTCAGCGAAATCAATCAATCCCCGCTGAGCCTGAGCCATCTCACTCGCCGTCATGAGGATGTGTTCACGCAAGTAGGCGGCGACAAACAGTCTGTCCGCTCTCTTAACTTCCATGGCTACCCCGTTAGTGATTGTCTACCGCCATAGGCTCTGGCCTCGCAGTTCGGCCTAGGTGATTCGGACCATGTAGCCGCATTGCCGGGCTACGTGTGGCGAACCTACGCAGGGTCGAGGCACACTGGTCGCACAAAATGTGTGACTGAGAGCTAGCTCCCCTCAGAGCGGGGATCGGTCGACAGACGGGACGCGAGGTATGGAAGAGCAGGCGCGAGCGATCGGCGAGCGGGTGCGGTACTGGCGTCAGCGTCGCGGCATCGATCGGAAGCGCTTTGGCGACATGGTGGGGCGATCGACTTCTTGGCTAGACAAGGTTGAGAAGGGCGAACGGAACCTGCTACGCCTGCCGATGCTCGAGAGAGTTGCTGACGCTCTAAGTATTACGCCCGAGGTCCTCACCGATGGTCCGGCGGCGCGCCGAGCATCAGACTGCGTCGACGCCGTAGAGGTTCAGGAGATCCGATCGGCGCTCGGCCGATACCCCTCACTATCCTTGACTTCCGCTACGACTAAGCCGCCGACAGTGGCGAAGGTAACGCAGCAATTGGACTACCTAGGCCAAGCCTGGATCTCGTCGAACTTTACGGCGATTGCTCAGCATCTTCCCAAGCTGATTAACGACGCTCAGGTTCTCACGGCCATTGTCACTTCTGAAGACGAGTCTAGAACGGCGCGCCGGTCCCTGGTCATGACCTACCGACTCGCATCCTCGATGCTGCTGAAGTTCGAAGCGAATCAGATAGCTTGGCTAGCCGCTGATCGCGCAATGCAAGTCGCCCTTCCCTCTAGCGACACGGTAGCTCTTGCGCGAGCGACTCGGAGCGTTGCACGAGCGATGACCAGCGCGGGACAAGAGTCCGATGCCATTGTCGCGTTGACGAACATGGCGGATCGAATGCGACCCAACCTATCTAGACAAGACGATGACCAGATCCCATTATTCGGGATGCTGTTCCTCGCAGCATCGATCGCTGCCGCCGGGATTGAGGACCACTCAACCGCACTTCTGATGCACGAAGAGGCCGAAGGCGTCGTTTCACGTCTCAGCATGGAACACCGATCGCACTACACCGTATTTGGACCCGCAAATGTTGCAGCGCATCGCTTCGCAGTCCTAAATCGGCTCCACGAGAGTGGCCGAGCGTTGGAGTACGTCGCAGGCCTTGACCCAGCGATCATCGCCACACTCCCACCGGAACGCCGCTCGAACTATCTACTAGACCTCACGACTGCCTACACGTATACCGGCACCTACCAAAAGGCCGTGGCCGCTCTGACTGAAGCCGAACGGCTGGCACCTCAGGAGGTGCGGTGCCGCCCACTGGCACACGGCTTGCTCCGCGCACTTCTCACCAACACGACCGGCAGCCTCAGCCGATCAGTGCAGCAGATGGCGACTAGGTCAGGCGTGGAGGCATGAGCGCCAATCGAGTACTGCACCTGTTCATCTGTGGCGCTGGGCCGGCCACACAGATTCGACAACTGGTTGACATCGCGCAACGCGATAATTGGGACGTCTACTGCGTTGCTACCAGTAGCGCTATCGAACACTTTCTCGATACGGGCGAGCTGGCCTCTCTAACAGGCCATGATGTGCGAACGACATACCGAAAGCCTGGTGATAGTTCAACTCCGCCCCCTGACGCTGTAGTGGTTGCGCCCGCGACCTACAACACCTTGAACAAATGGGCGGCAGGAATCGCTGATAACTACGTCCTTTCGCAACTTGCCGAATTGACGGGTGCCCGGGTCAGAATTGTAGCGCTTCCCTTTGTCAATCAAGCACTGGCGGCGAACGCGGTCTTTATCCGCAGCATAGAAAGCCTGCGCGCCTCAGGGGTGCGCGTGCTCTTCGGGCCCGGAGAGTTCGAACCTCATCAGCCGCGCACAGGTGACTCCGCTCTCGCACGTTTCCCATGGGGCCTAGCCCTCAGGGCTGCAGAGTCTTCGGACGGCGCTGAGTAATGATCAGACCGCCTGAGCGGGGATACCAGACGAGAATGTCCTCCTCGCGTTCAACAGATCGGACCTCACGAGTCGAAGAGGTCCGCAAATGCTAATACTTCCATTCCAGGTATTCCCTTAATCTTATCCCGGAACTCGCCGCTGATTTTCTCGGAGTCCGTCGCAAAGATGATCCTATCCGGGCGCTTTCGTAGCCTACTTGCGAGGGCGACATATTTTTCGACATGCGATGGGCGGAGGGTTTCGGTCTTACATTCCCCCAAGATGATCTCTCCATCCATCACGCAAGCTAGGTCTATCTCACTCTTGCTCCCTGGCGGGTAACCTATGAGGTCGATCTCCGGCGTAAAATGCAGCGCCTCCTTGGAGTCTTGCTGCAGCCTGTGCAAGACCTGGATTGTTAAATGCGAATTGTGTACGAAACATTGATGCACTGTCTCAGCGAGCTTGTAGTACCACTGTGGTTCGTGTGGCTTCTTCCAATGCGATCGTGTGAACTGTTGGTTTAAGGCGCACCGGTTGCATCTGAATTCTGCGGTGAGGACGCCGAGGCTGTACCACGACGATAGGCGGCAACGTTCGCATTGAAGTATTACGCCGCGCTCTATGACTTCTTTACCGATCAGTCTATCGATGAGCTCGGATGTTTCACTATCGTCCCCGACGTGTAGGCTTATGGCCTTGAAGGACAAATAGGTTCGCTGATCCGTGTCGAGATGCACAGCGCTACCATCAGCATTCTTTCTCTTCCTTACAAAGTCATATATTATCCCGCGAGTCTTGACTGCCTTGATGAATTCTCCGGCCTGCGTTAGGCCACCAAAGCGCCTGACGGTATCGAGAAAGTAGTTCCCTTTGTCTGAATATTTGATGGTGATGCCGGCATCTTTGAAGTAGCTGGCAAGGATGGTCATTTCGTCGAGCAACGCCAATTTTGGGCGGACTGTAACGACGTCAGCATCGCCGCCAAAATACCCGACACTCGGGCATGGGTAGACAAGGCCATCATTTGCAACCCGGAGATCGGGCGCAAGCCCACCAATTTTTATTATCTGTGCGCCTAGAGATGGGAGCGATGGTGGCTTGAAGTTCTCAACGGTCAATGATGTTAACCAATTGTGCTCCGGGACATTGATTTTTGTGAAATTCTTCGGTTTCGGCGTATCGACAGGGCTGACGCTTACTCCTTCGATGAAGACCGCGCTCTGAAATGTGACGTAGTTGTTTTCTTCGATCACGAATCCGATGCACTCTGTTGGCAGGTCAGCGATTTCTTTGCAGACGACTCGCGAGCCGTACTCATCGCCAGCAAGGTAGCTCAGATCTAACACCTGCCTCTTCCGTGCTCTGATCTGATGAGTACTTAAACTCATGCTGTAGAGCTCAAAGCGCTTCTCTCCATCGCTGTGGAAGGAAAGCTTTCTCAGAAGATGATTGACCAGAAACGTCCCAAAGCGTTGCGCTGGTGTGACCTCGATTGGTGCGCCTTCCGCTTTGAACCTGCGACGGCGTTCGGTCATGCTTTTATATGCTCCGGAGAGCAATTCAAGGGGTAGCCAGTGCACATCATCATGCAAACGCGATAGCGAATAGTATAAACAGAAGTCGGCGACAGTGTCTCCGAGTATGGTGATAATCGGCTCCGCGTATTCCATATGCTTGTCGGTGCGATAGTATCTGCCGAGATGTAAGCCACTTATCCCAAATGGGGTTGGTCGAGGATAATCGGGCGGAAGGTCCCATCCTCCATCATCCGGTAAAGTGGTCCAAGGCTCTCGACCGAGAGCGCGCTCAGCGAACATCCACTCACTAAAATCATCTGGCACGACCGTTGAGCGGATATTTAGGGTTTCCAGAGTGTTTACGTAAGATTCACTTGCAATTCCGGTTTCCGAGTGCACCATTAGTGCAACCGTACGATCCTCCGGAACCTTGGGCAGAACAATATTTACGATAGGCGCGCGTGCGAATGGCAGTATTGCGGACATGCGCGTAAAAGGAAATCGGAAGCCTAGTCGGTAGTTGAGAATATGCTGTACGGCCCGGCCGCCAAATTGGAACGGGCTGAGACGGTTGATTAGCTGATCGGTGAGTTCGGCGCTGATACTTAGTTGGTCTATTGGAGTAGCAATAGAGGCCTGGCGGAACCAGTCTTCAAAGTCGGGGAACGAGAAGTTTTCTCGCTCATAGGCTATTCGATACTCCTCCTTGCGAGCCGCGTACAAGTCAGGTTCAGCATGCTGCATATCCGCAAAAGTGAGTCGGTACTCAGCAATGAAGTCTGGGCTATGCGCTTCGAGCAGCTCCCAAAATGTCTCTTCGATTCGATGACCATCGGTGGGTATAAGGAGGAAATATCTGCCTCCCCAGATCTCGGAGCTGTGCCTGATGGCTGAGTCCGCGGCAGTCTTCCAATATTTGCTGTTTTCGTTGATGAGAATGGCACATCGAGGTGTTCGTACGGTCGCGGTGATGTTCCTATAGTCGGCATCACCTTTCACGCGGCCCACCTGCCTGCAGTTGCTGGCAGCACGGAATCGTCCTCCAGTATCTGCCTCACCGAATTCAGTTGACGCCCGATGTTCGACATCAAGGCCCCCCGCTGGTCATCTAAAGTGATCTTTGCGTGTGTTCTCGGCCTATCCTGCACGGGCTGCCTGTGTGTGACAACGGTCCACAGCAGTTCATGCGAGGCTGCGCGGCGACTGCCCCCATCGCCAGGGGAGTGGTGAGATCAGGCCAGCCGCATGGTTACCTTCTCGTTACCAACTAGCGATGAACAAGCAACCTCGCATTGCTCTGCGCCGCCCACCACCGCGCAGTCCACGCCGGCCACTGGTCCATCACCATCACCAACGGCGCCGTCCGCATCACCCGCCCCCACTGGACCATCCCCACACCAGCCAACCCAAACACCTGGCTACCCCAGCTCCCCCTGACCACAACGAGCCTCAACGCCCCCGGCTCCGCCCCCGGCCCCGGCTCCGGCCCTGGCTCCTCGACTTCCGCGGGGGCCGGAGCCTGGACGGCCACGGCCTCCGCGGCGGAATCGGCACCAGCCTGCTCTGCCGACAGAACCTTCCCCGACTCCGACCACCCACGATCGCCCCACGGCGCGACGCCCTTCTCCCCAGCCGTCTCCGCGGCGATGTCCCCAGCGGCCGCAGGCATGTCCTGGCTCACCCCCGAGTACGCCACCACCCTCAACCCCTGGGGCGAAACCGGCACCCCCTCCACCGGCCCATAGCCCACCGAACCACGGCTCCGGCCGCTCCAATCTCCCAACACCAAGCGCCCAGCCCACCGGCCGGACGCCTTGCCGCATGTCCTCGACTGCCCCCCGTCGCCGAGCACCTCGATGCCCTTCGGCATTTGGCCGGCAACGCGCACTTCCACGGCTCTGGACAGCTTTTGTGAGCGTCGGGATCGCCCACAGTTGGCTCGCAGCCACAACCCGGCTGCCCGTAACCAACGGATGGCTACAGCCGACCTGCGCCACGGAACTATCTTCGCCTTGCTCTTGTACTTGCTCTGCGTCCGGCGTCGATCCGTCAGCACGACAAGGCGCTCCTTGACCTAGTTCTCGGTGAAGGAGCGCCTTGGTTTGAGAGTGGGTCAGTCGAGGGGGCGGAGTTCGTCGGCGTAGGAGACTGAGACTCGGCGGAGGACGCCTTCTTTTACTGAGTATTGGCCCATCCGCCAAAGTGGCGGGCTGTACGCGTGGACTGTGACGCTGCCTTTGGCGGAGCCGACTACTCGGTGGATGTGTTCGGGGCCGAAGCCGTAGACGTCGCCGGCTTCGATGGTGGTTTCGATGGGTTCGGTGCCGATGGCGAGGTTGTGTTCGACCAGTTCGCCGCGGGCTACCGCCACCGCGCCGGAGGAGACGTCGTGGTCGTGCCAGCCGGTGTCGTTGACGGGGGTCCAGCAGATCAGCCAGACGTCGACGTTGGCGTCGCGGTGGAGGGAGGCGAAGACTCGTTCGTCGTCGCTGTAGGCGACCTTGTCCTCCCACAGGTGCGGCTGGGCGGCGAGGCCACCGGCCAGTTCGGCCAGTTCGTCGGGGGTGAGATCACGTCCCGGGAGGTTGTCCAGCGACAGACAGTCGTTGAGCTCCACGAGCCGGCTGGCCTGGCGCGCGGGTACGACGGGTGTGTCGGAAACGGGCTGAGCAGTCACTGCACTCCCCTCTCAGGAGGTGGCACCGGTCCGAACAGGAGCCGGTGCGGGTTGTTGTGTTGGATCACCGCGGTTGCGGCGTCGCCCTGCCGGAGGTCGACGGCACCGGCGTACGGCCGGTCGGTGCCGTGGACGACCTGGTCGATGCCGAGGACCCGGGCGACCGCGTCGATGCCTTGCGGGCCGTAGCTCGAGGTGTCGACGTACAGGTTGGTGTCGATGGTGCCGAGACGGCCGCCGCGGGCAGCGAGCCGTTCGTGGTGCACGGGCGCCAGGCCGGCCGCGGCGACGAAGCAGAGCCGCAGCAGCGGGTACGTCGTACGCCCGCCGAACGCGTGCCAGGCCCACCAAGCGGCCTGGAGCTGGGTCGTGTAGTCGACCACCGGCGACCACCACCCGGGCAGCTCTTCACCTGGCGGCAGAGGCGTTCCGGGATGAACGAGGATCGGCTTGTTCAGCCGCTCGGCAAGCGCCAGCAGCGGACCGACGGCGGCCCAGCCGGCCGGCGTACCGATCACTTGGGCGGGCAACTGAAGACCTAGGAAACCCTTGCCCAGAAGGCTTTCCAGCCCAGCCAGGTCAGGTTCCAACAGGTCGACGGCAGCCCAGGCTTTGAAGGGCGCAGGCAACGAAGCAGCGCCGGTGTGCCAGGCGTCCAGCAGCAGAGAATCACCGAGGTGCTCGATCCCGAGCGGCGACGACAGCGAGACCCCGACCAACGACGTCCCCGCGTCCAGCTCGCCCGCCACCCGCTTGTCGATGGCATGCGCCGCCGGGTCCACCTCGTACGGCGCTTCGCCGGGCGTGTAGAGCGTCCAGCCGTCCAGGTACGGCGCCGAAGTGCGCGCCCGGAGCCGGTCGACGAACTCGGCCGGCCAGAGGTGCTGGTGCACGTCAATCACATCACCCACGAGCCCACACCTCCTCCGACGAACCGATTTTGAAGCGCTTCAAGACGTCTGTAGTGAAGCGCTTCAAAGCCTGATCTGTCAAGCGCCGTTCCAGCAACGGCCATGCTTCGACAGGTTTTTGTCCCCGCCGTGCCCTAGGGTCGATGGCATGTCCGGAACAGGCCGCAGGCCGACCCTCAAGGACATCGCAGCGGACACCGGCCTCTCGATGGCCGCCGTCTCGTACGCGCTGCGAGGTCTGCAAGGAACGCCGGAGACGCAAGCGCGGGTGCAGGAAGCCGCGGAGCGTCTCGGCTACCAGGCCGACCCCGTGGCCCGCGCGCTCGCCTCCGGCCGCAGCGGCTCGGTCGGCGTCCTGTGCGCCTCGCTCGAGGACCTCTGGCAGCAACGGCTGGCCGCCGCGCTCGGCCGCGAATTGCTCGCCCCGGACCGCAACGCCTGGATCATCGACTCGGCCGGTGACGCCGACCGGCAGCTCCAGCTCGCCCAGCACCTGGTCGACCATCGCGCCGACGCGATCGTGGTGATCCCGATCGATCCGGGCGCCAAGGGCTGGGCCAAGATCGCCCAGCAGGCGCCGGTGATCGCGATCGGCGACGCGCTGCCGGCCGCCAAGGCGAAGTCCGAGGTGCTGTTCGACAACGAGACCGGAGTCAGTACCGCGCTGCGCCGGCTGGCCGACGCGGGACACCGCGACGTCGTCGTACTGAGCCCGTCGCGCCGATTCGAGGTGGAGCGGCCGGCCGAGGAGATCGCCCAGCGGATCGCGTTCGGACTGAAGGTGAAGGTGCGGATCGTGCCCTGTCCGCACGACCTGGCCGGCGCCACCGAGGTCGCCCGGGAGGTGCTGACCGGCGACCGCCGGCCGACCGGCATCCTGGCGCTCGCCGACTCGATGGCCTTCGGCGTGTACGCCGCCTGCAAGGAACTTGGCATCTGCGTCCCCGACGACCTGTCCCTGCTCGGGTACGACGACCAGCCGATGTCCCAGCTGCTCAGCCCGCCGCTGTCCACCTTCCACTGGCCGCTCGACGACCTGGTCGCCGACGTCGTGAGCCGCGTCACGTCGGCCGTCGACACCAACCGCCGGGTCCGCCGTACGACCGTCGAACCGACCCTGATCGAGCGTGGCTCGGTCGCCGCCCCGCCAGCTAAGGCGTGACGACGACTCTGAGTCACCCACGACGGTCACATCAGCGAAACTAGACTAGTTCACTGCACTTAAACTCCACTGTCCAGATACTGAACGCGAGCGTCAGCCCGCGAGCCGGTCCAACCGGGCAGCGACCGCGGGCCGCCGATGGTCCCCCGCCGGAAGCTGCCGGTCGAGTACCTCGAAGATCTCGAGATCCTCCGCCCCCGTCGACGTCTGCGCGAACCGCCACAGCAGATCCGCATCAGCCGAATCCAGTACTGCGCGCCGCAGCGTCGCATCCAACTCATCCCGCTCCACCCGCAGAGCCGGCGCATCCGACCGCCCAAGCAGCGGCCCGGAATACAACTCCACAGCCCGCGCAAGGTCACCAAGACGCAGAGCAACCTGTACATCGGTGACGTCACCCGACACCTCCGCGACGATCCGGTACGGCTTGGTGTCGAGCACCCCGCCACCCAGCAGATTGCGCAACCGGTGCATCTCGGCCCGTACCGTCGCCGGATTGCCCTGGTCGCCGTACAGCTGCAGCATCAACTGCTCAGCCGTCAGCCCGGCCGGATGTAGCAGCAGCAAGGCGAGCACCTCGGCCCGCCGCAGCGTCAGCGCGATCTCGCGAGTCCCGACGACAGCGACCGGTTGGTCCGAGCCCAGCAGCCTCAATCGCAGTAGCGGGCGGCGTCGGCGTACCGGGCCTGGGATGCGCAACAGGTAGCCCTCGTCCAACTGCTCGACGACGGCTTCGCGGCCATCACCGAGCTCGATGCGGGAGGCTCCGCTGGAGACATCGAGGCGATCAGGCAGCCAGGCCAGCGGCTGCACGGCAAGCACGCGGCCGGTCGGAGTAAGCAGCGCACCCGGCGCATCACCAAGCGCGATCAGGTGCCGCATGTTGCGCGCCCGCAGCGTCTCGTCGGCCGCAGCCATCCGTACCCGGAGTTGCCCCTCGGCCAGCTGAGCAGCCGCTGTCACCAGGGCCATCATCGCCGGATGGACCGTACGCAGCGGCCCGCTGACGTCGATCGCGCCGATCAGCTTGCCGGTGTCGGGGTCGTGGACGGGCGCCGCGGCACAGGTCCAGGCGTGGATCCGGCGTACCAGGTGTTCGGCCGAGTGGATCTGGACAGGCTGATCGGTGGCCAGCGCGGTCCCCATGCCGTTGGTGCCGATCGCATCCTCCGACCACACCGCACCCTCGGTCAGCGCGATCCGGTCGGCCTGCCGCCGGACGTCCGCCGCGCCTTCGCGCCACAGGATCAGCCCCTGCGCGTCGGTGACGATCATGATGTGCGAAGCCTCGTCCGCGATGGTCGTCAGCGTGGCGCGGAGGATCGGTAGTACGGCCTGCAGTGGATGGTCCTCGCGCAGAGACTCCAGCAGATCGGCCGGCAGGACCAGCGGCGGTCCGTCCAGCTCCGGATCGACAGAGGCCGCCAGCGAACGTTGCCAGGACTCGGCGACCAGCGGCCTCGGCTCCAGCGGGCGCGCGTCAGCGGGCACCGGGCCTCCGCCGAGCACCTCGTCGTACAGCTCACTGAGCCGGCGCGCCTTCTCCGCGGCGTCCACGCTTCAGCCTCGCCCGGAAGCCGCGCGCATTCAAGGGGCAACCCTATGCAACGTCGATGCAACGTCGCCCGGCCTAGCTTGCGATCCACCGCTCTTTTCTGCAGGAGGAGACGTATGACTGTTTACGCAACGCCGGGAAGCGAAGGCTCTCCGATCGAGTTCAAGTCGCGCTACGACCACTTCATCGGCGGTGAATGGGTACCGCCGGCCAAGGGCGGGTACTTCGAGAACCCGACGCCGGTCACCGGTGAGAACTTCACCGAGATCGCACGCGGCACCTCCGACGACGTCGAGGCCGCCCTCGATGCCGCCCACGGCGCGGCACCAGGCTGGGGCCGGACGTCGGCCGCCGAGCGCGCGAACATCCTGAACAAGATCGCCGACACGATCGAGGACAACCTCGAACTGCTCGCCGTCGCCGAGACCTGGGACAACGGCAAGGCGGTCCGCGAGACGCTGGCCGCGGACATGCCGCTGGCCGTCGACCACTTCCGGTACTTCGCCGGCGCGCTGCGCGCGCAGGAGGGCTCGATCTCCCAGGTCGACGACGACACCGTCGCGTACCACTTCCACGAGCCGCTCGGCGTCGTCGCCCAGATCATCCCGTGGAACTTCCCGATCTTGATGGCGACCTGGAAGCTGGCGCCCGCGCTGGCGGCCGGCAACGCCGTCGTGCTGAAGCCGGCCGAGCAGACGCCCGCGTCGATCCACGTCCTGATGGAGCTGATCGCCGACCTGATCCCGCCGGGTGTGCTGAACATCGTCAACGGGTTCGGCGTCGAGGCCGGCAAACCGCTTGCCTCCAGCAACAGAGTCGCCAAGGTCGCGTTCACTGGTGAGACCACGACCGGCCGGCTCATCATGCAGTACGCCTCGGAGAACATCATCCCGGTGACGCTGGAGCTCGGCGGCAAGAGCCCGAACCTGTTCTTCGACGACGTCGCCAGCTCCAAGGACGACTTCTACGACAAGGCGCTCGAGGGCTTCACGATGTTCGCGCTGAACCAGGGCGAGGTCTGCACCTGCCCGTCCCGGGCGCTGATCCAGGCCGGCATCTACGACTCGTTCCTGACCGATGCGAAGGCGCGCACCGAGGCGGTCAAGCAGGGCAACCCGCTGGACACCGACACGATGATGGGCGCGCAGGCCAGCAACGACCAGTACGAGAAGATCCTGTCGTACATCGACATCGGCAAGGCCGAGGGCGCCAAGGTGATCACCGGTGGCGAGAAGGCCGACCTCGGCGGCGACCTGAGCGGCGGGTACTACGTCCAGCCGACCATCTTCGAGGGCGACAACAAGATGCGGATCTTCCAGGAGGAGATCTTCGGGCCGGTCGTCTCGGTGACCAAGTTCGACGACTACGCCGACGCGATCAAGATCGCCAACGACACCCTGTACGGGCTCGGCGCCGGTGTCTGGTCGCGGGACATGAACACGGCGTACCGGGCCGGCCGCGAGATCCAGGCCGGCCGGGTCTGGACGAACTGCTACCACGCCTACCCGGCACACGCTGCCTTCGGCGGGTACAAGAACTCGGGCATCGGACGGGAGAACCACAAGATGATGCTCGACCACTACCAGCAGACCAAGAACCTGCTGGTCAGCTACAGCCCGAACAAGCTCGGCTTCTTCTAGACATCATGGTGGACAGGGTTTCGCACACGGAGGAGGCGGCGGAGTTGCTCCGTCGCCTCACCGAGATCCATGGCCCGCTGATGTTCCATCAGTCCGGCGGGTGCTGCGACGGCAGCTCGCCGATGTGCTACCCGGACGGCGAGTTCAAGACCGGCAACGCGGACATCCATCTGGGTGATCTCGACGTCTCCGGGCTGGAGCGGCCGATCTCGTTCTGGATGTCGAAGAACCAGTACGAGTACTGGAAGCACACCCACCTGACCGTCGACGTCGTCAAAGGCCGCGGCAGCGGCTTCTCGGTGGAGGCCCCCGAAGGCGTCCGCTTCCTGATCCGTTCCCGCCTCTTCACCGACCAGGAGTCCGAGGCTCTGGGCCTGCTCTGAGGCGGGACAATGAGCGAGTGCCGACCGTCCGGTGGCGTTGCCGGACGGCCGGCACTCTTCATCTGCCCAAGTAGGCAGCGAGTTCCTCGGTACTCCGTACGCCGTGCTCGAGCACCGCCGGATAGATCTCCGAGCCGCCAACCACCTCCGGGTACCCCGGATAGGTGCTCTTGAGCCGCAGAATCGCTTCCTTCTCCTCATCGCTCGCCGCCCCCACGCGCAACGCGTGGGCAACGTGCGGGCGGTCGACCGCGTGCAACCAGACGGTCAGCTCGACCTTCCAGCCGGCGTACCCGAGAACGCCCGCTCCAGTTCGAGCTTGCGGAGTACCTCGTGGGCCTCCGCCTGGAGTGTCTCCGCAGCCGCCAGCAGGTCCATGCAAGGGACGCTAGCCGAAAAGTCGGGGGGAATCCTTCGGATTGCCCCCGAAGGGCAGAACTGGGCGTCACGACGGGGAAAACCGCTGTATTACAAGGGGTTCGCAGCCGGTCACCCGTGACATTCGTCAGGGATCGATTCGCTGGATTCCGGTGTCCGAACGGGCGGACGATTCCGAACACCAATCACGCCGGTTCCGCCCCGACCGAGATGATCAGGGTGGGCCTGCCCAGCTCGAGGAGTTCTGTTGAAGCAACGGATTCTCGTGTCCGCCCTGGGCGTCGGCGCACTAGCCGTCGCAGGACTGACCGCGCAAGCACCGGGGGCCATCGCAGCCCCGACCACCACGACCGGAAGGCACGTCGCAAAGGTCTGTTCGGCCACCGCGAAAGCGCACACGGCCGTCTGCCACGCGCTCAAGCTGGTGAGCGACGCCAAGGTGTCCCCGGCCGCCACCGCTCCGCCGTCGACCGGCCTCACCCCGGCCGGCCTGCGGGACGCGTACAAGTTGAACGGGCTGAGCGCCAACGGCCGTACGGTCGCCATCGTCGACGCCTACGGCTACCCGAACCTGGAGCGGGACCTCGGCGTCTACCGCTCCCAGTTCGGGCTGTCCGCCTGCACCGTCGCCAACGGCTGCCTGCGCATCATCAACCAGACCGGCGGGACCACGCTGCCGAACTTCAACGTCGGCTGGGCCGGCGAGCAGGCACTCGACGTCGACGCGGTCTCGGCCGCGGCGCCGGACGCCAAGATCGTTGTGGTGCAGGCGAAGTCGGCCAGCTTCGCCGACCTCGGCACCGCGGTGGTCACGGCCTCCAAGCAGCCCGGCGTGGTGGCGATCTCGAACAGCTACGGCGGCGGCGACGCCTCCGACGCGACGTACGGGTCCTACTACAACCACCCTGGCATTGCGGTCACGGCTTCGACCGGTGACGACGGCTACCAGGGCGGCAGCTATCCGGCCTCGTCCTCCTACACGACTGCTGTCGGCGGTACGTCGCTGGTCTCGGCCAGCAACAGCCGTGGCTGGTCGGAGAGCGTGTGGAGCGGCGCTGGGTCGGGATGCTCGACGTACAACACCGCACTGAGTGCAGCAGCCAGCTTCAGCACCGGTTGCTCGAAGCGCGCGATGGCCGACGTCTCCGCGGCGGCTGACCCCGCCAAGGGCGGCATGGCGATCTACTACCCGACCAGCAGGACCGCCTCGACCTGGGCGCAGTTCGGCGGGACGAGTGAGGCCGCGCCGATCATCGCCTCGGTCTACGCGCTGTCGGGCAACACTGCCGGCTACGCGAACGCTCTGCCGTACGCGCACTCCAGCTCGCTGTTCGACGTGACCAGCGGCAGCAACGGCTCCTGCCCCACAACCCAGTGGTGCAACGCCCGCACCGGCTGGGACGGCCCGACCGGCCTCGGTACCCCGAACGGAGCCGCGGCCTTCTGACCTGAACCTCGATCAGGGTTGACCCGGGGTAAGGCCAGCAGCCACAGGGGTTCGCCGCCCTTGCCCCGGGACAGCCGCAATACCGACGCTCGACGTATGACATCCGTGGGGGAAATCCGAACCGTAGTACCGGCCCTGCCGGGCCGGCCGCGCCGTTTACACCGCCCGTTGATGGTGGTCTCGATCGCGATCTCCGTGCTGGTCGTGATCGGCATCGCGGGCGCGTTGTTCGACGACCGGCAGTTGCTCGGGCATCCGATCTGGATGAAGCCGCTCAAGTTCTCGATCAGCTTCGCGGTGTACTGCGCGACGCTGGCCTGGTTGCTCTCGCTGCAGACCAAGGCGCGCCGGCTCGGCTGGTGGATGGGCACCTTCGTGGCGCTGGGGATCGCCGCGGAGATGGTGATCATCGTCGGCCAGGTCATCGTCCGCGGCCGCCAGCTGCACTTCAACCAGTCCACGCCGACCGACAGCCTGTTCCACAGCATGATGGCGATGACGATCTACGTGGTCTGGTTCGCGGTCTTCGTGATCGCGGTGCAACTGCTCTTCGACAAGCCCGGTGACATGGCGCTGCGCTGGAGCATCCGGCTCGCCCTCGGCACCACGCTGACCGGCATGCTGCTCGGGTCGCTGATGTTCCGCGCCACCCCGGCCCAGGAGAAGGCGATCGCGGCCACCGGCCGGGAGGACTTCTTCGGAGCCCACTCGGTCGGCGTCGAAGACGGCGGGCCCGGTATGCCCGTCACCGGCTGGAGCACCCAGGGCGGCGATCTGCGGATCGGGCACTTCCTCGGCATCCACGCGTTGCAGCTGATCCCGTTGGTTGCCCTCGGCCTCGTTCTCCTCGCCCGGCGGTTCCCGGTACTCCGCCCGGAGGGCACCAGGACAGCCCTGGTCTGGATCATGGCCGCGGCGTACGGCGGACTGATCTGGCTGGTCACCTGGCAGGCGCAGCGTGGCGAATCCCTTGTCCACCCAGGGCGATCGACACTCTTCGCAGCCGGATCGTTGCTCACCGCGACCATTGTGGCATCGCTCGCAGTGTTGCTCCGTGCACGAAGGACAACCCTCGCTTCCGCGTCATTCCGCAGATAACCCTTCCCCGGGCCGACCACCAGGCTTAAGGTCGGCCCGGACGGGTCGTGGAGGGCGATCCGCGCGACTTTCTCTGGAGCACAGTTGTGAGAGTTTCTGGCAAGGGACGGGGGCTCCTGGCGGTCACCGCCGTCGGCGCCTCCACCGTCCTGGCTGTAACGGCCGGCGGTGGCGCAATGGCCGCCACCTCCGCCGCCCCGGACAGCAAGGCCCCGGCCGACGCTGCCAAGTCGTCGATCACCGGCAAGGAGCGCAAGGGCAACTACGACGCCCGGACGCCGAACGCGCGCGCGAACTACGCCCGCGCCGCGAAGGTGGTCGGCAAGGAGACCGCGGCCTCGGAGAAGTTCCGTACCTCCCTGGGCAGCCAGGGTGTCGTCGCGGTCGACGAGAACACCGGTACGCCGGCCCAGGTGACCAAGCTCGACGGCTTCCTCACCGCCAAGAGCACCAAGAAGGCGACCGAGATCGCGCTCGCCTATGTGAAGGCGCATCCCGAGGTCTTCAAGCTGTCGGCCTCCGACCTCGGCACCCTCAAGCTGAGCAAGGACTACGTCGACGACCTCGGCACCCACCACATCTCCTGGACCCAGCAGGTCGACGGCATCGACGTCTTCGGCAACGGTCTCAAGGCCAACGTCACCAAAGCCGGCCAGCTGATCTCGCTGCAGGGCGCGCCGATCTCCGGCCTCGTCCCGCAGGCCCAGGCCCGCGAGAAGGCCGCCTCCTCGACCATCAGCGCCGACGCGGCCCGGACCGCCGCGGCCGAGGATGTCGACGCGAAGCTGCTGAACGCCACTTCGAGCACCGCGGCCGGCACCACCAAGTGGAGCAGCGGCGACACCGCCAAGCAGGTCTGGTTCCACACCGCCGACGGCCTGCGCAAGGGCTGGCTGACCTACGTCAACGGCGGCGGCTCCAAGATCTACAGCCACGTGATCGACGCCCAGACCGGCAGCCTGCTCTACCGCAAGGACCTGGTCAGCGAGGGCAACGGCGACGCGCTCGTCATCGACAACTACCCCGGCGCCGCCAAGGGTGGCACCCAGCGCACCGAGAACCTGATCTACAACAAGTGGCTGCCGAAGAACGCGAAGACGCTGCTCGAGGGAACGTCTGTCGCCGCCTTCGCGGACGTGAACGACGACAACCAGCCGAACGCCGGTGAGACGGTCAAGGTGCCGGGTACGCCGACCACGTCGGAGTACAAGCTCGTCCCGTTCCAGTCGAGCAGCCGGTTCTGCTCGGCCGCGTTCATCTGCACCTGGGATCCGGCCAAGCCGGACTCCTGGAAGACGAACCTGAACCAGGACGTCACCAACGCGTTCTACCTGGCCAGCAACTTCCACGACTGGCTGGCCAAGCCGCCGATCAGCTTCACCCCGGCGGCCGGCTCGTTCGACGCCGCGGGCGGCGACCCGGTACACCTGAACGCGCTGGACGGCGCGGCGACCGGCGCCGACGGCGGCCCGGACGCCAACCACGACGACAACGCGAACATGTCGACCCCGCCGGACGGCACCCCGCCGACCATGCAGATGTACCTGTGGCACTCGCCGGGCAAGTCCGACGACCAGGAGCGCTGGGTTCCGGCCAGCGGTGCGAACGACGCCAGCATCCTGTACCACGAGTACACCCACGGCCTGTCGAACCGGCTCGTCGTCGACGCCACCGGCAACTCGACCCTGAACAGCATCCAGGCCGGCTCGATGGGCGAGGCGTGGAGCGACTTCTACGCGATGGACTACCTGGTCTCGCACGGCCTGGAGAAGGACACCACCGCTCCCGGTGAGGTCCTCGAGGGCAAGTACGTCGCCCACGGCCAGCTGTTCCGGACCGAGGCGATCGACTGCCGCGTCAAGGCGATCAGCCCGAACTGCGTCGCCCGCGACGGCAGCAAGGGCGGCTACACCTACGGCGACTTCCCGCACATCACCAACCGGCCCGAGGTGCACGCCTCCGGTGAGGTCTGGGCCCAGACCCTGTGGGACCTGCGGGAGCGCTTCGGCCGCGCCTACGCGCTGAGCATCATCACCCGCGCGATGGAGCTGTCCACCGCGGACCCGACGAT
Organism: Kribbella sp. NPDC051718; assembly: GCF_040681515.1. Lineage (NCBI taxonomy): Bacteria > Bacillati > Actinomycetota > Actinomycetes > Propionibacteriales > Kribbellaceae > Kribbella > Kribbella sp. NPDC051718. The sequence continues at coordinate 45,633 of NZ_JBFAYZ010000010.1, forward strand.
GCTCGACATGCGCAACGCGATCGTCCAGGCCGACCTGGTCGCCAGCGGCGGCAAGAACGCCGGCATCATCTGGCAGGTCTTCGCCAACCGTGGCATGGGCTGGTTCGCCGGCGTACTCGACGGCGGCGACGCGAACCCGATCGAGGACTTCCACGTTCCGCCGAAGACGGCCACCACGAGCATCACCGGCACCGTCACCGACAAGGACACCGGCGCACCGGTGGCCGGCGCGCTCGTCTTCATCGGCGGCCACGCCTCCGGCTACGCGGGTGACTACTCCGCAGTGACCGGCGCCAACGGCAAGTACACGATCACCGGCGTACTGCCCGGCACCTACGGCAAGTTCGTCGTCACCGGCGCCGGCTACGAGGTTCTGGGCGCTCCCGTGACGGTCAAGCCGAGCGGCACGGTCGCGAACCTGGCGCCGCGGCGCAACTGGGCCGCGGCGTCCGGCGGCGGCGCCGTCTCCGACTACAACGGTCCGGACTTCTCGCCGCAGTGTGGTCCGCAGTACGCGAACGACTCCAGCCAGGGCACCGGCTGGGGCAGCACCACCGGCGACGACAACGGCACCCCGACCAACGTGATGGTTCCCAAGCAGATCACCATCACGCTGCCGGACACGGTGAACGTCACCAAGTTCTCGGTCGACCCGTCGAACACCTGTGGTGACGACCCGACCGCCGCCACCGGTCAGTACAAGATCGAGACCTCGGCCGACGGCACCACCTGGGCCACGGCTCAGGAGGGCACCTTCACCAACGCCAACGTGGGCAAGTACACCGAACTGGCGCCGTCCGGCAACACCGCCGGCGTGAAGTACGTGAAGTTCTGGATGCTCAGCCCGCAGGTCGCGGACTTCGCGACCACCTGCCCCGGCTCCACCGTCAGCGGGTGCTCCTTCACCGACATGACGGAGATCCAGGTCTTCGGCACGAAGTAACCGCACCGATCACCATCCGCGAGGGCCGGCCGAGTACCCACTCGGCCGGCCCTCCGGCTTCTACCTCGACAATATTCAGGAGTGATGTTTGTGAGAGTTCCCGGCAAGGGACGCAGGTTGCTCGCGGTGACCGCCGTGAGCGCCAGCACGGTCCTGGCGGTCACGGCAGGCGGCGGCGCGATGGCCGCCACGGCCGCCACCCCCGATGCGAAGACCCCCGCCGAGGCGGGCAGGTCGCTCAAGGCCAAGGAGCGCAAGGGCAACTACGACGCCCGCACCCCGAACGCCCGCGCGAGCTACAACCGCGCCGCGAAGGTCGTCGGCAAGGAAACGGCCGCCTCGGAGAAGTTCCGTACCTCCCTGGGCAGCCAGGGCGTCGTCGCGCTCGACGAGAACACCGGTACGCCGGAGCAGGTGACCAAGCTGAACGGCTTCCTCACCGCCAAGAGCACCAAGAAGGCGACCGAGATCGCGCTGGCCTACGTCAAGGCGCACCCTGAGGTCTTCAAGCTCTCGACCTCGGACCTCGCCGGCCTCAAGCTCCGCAAGGACTACGTCGACGACCTCGGCACCCACCACATCTCCTGGGTCCAGGAAGTCGACGGGATCGAGGTCTTCGGCAACGGCCTGAAGGCCAACGTCACCAAGGCCGGCCAGCTGATCTCGCTCCAGGGCGCACCGATCGCCGGACTGGCCACCCAGGCCGCGGCCCGCAGAGCTGCTCCCTCGGTGACCGCTGCGTCGGCACGCTCCGCAGCGGCCGAGGACATCGGTGGGACCGCGAAGAGCGCCACCGCCAAGTCCGCCGGCACCACCACGACGTGGAGCAACGGTGACTACGCGAAGGAGGTCTGGTTCCACACCGCGGACGGCCTGCGGAAGGCCTGGTCGACGTACACCAACGCCGGCGGCACCCTGATCTACACCCACGTGATCGACGCCCAGACCGGCACGCTGCTCTACCGGCGCGACCTGTCCAGCAACGACAAGGGCGACGCGCTCGTCTTCGACAACTACCCGGGCGCGCCGAAGGGCGGCGTCCAGCGCACCGAGAACCTGATCTACAACAAGTGGCTTCCCAAGGGCGCGAAGACGCTGCTCGAGGGCACTTCGGTGGCGGCGTTCGCAGACATCAACGACGACAACCAGGTGAACCCCGGCGAGACGGTCAAGGCGCCGGGAACGCCCACTGGTGCGGAGTACAAGCTGGTGCCGTTCCAGTCGGTCCCGCTCTGCTCGCCGACGACCATCTGCACCTGGGATCCGGCCAAGCCGCAGTCCTGGAAGACCAACATGAACGAGGACGTCACCAACGGCTTCTTCTTCGCCAGCAACTTCCACGACTGGCTGGCCAAGCCGCCGATCAGCTTCACCAAGGCAGCCGGCTCGTTCGACGCCGACGGCGGCGACGCGGTCCAGCTGAACTCAATCGACGGCGCCGCGACCGCCGCTGACGGCGGACCGGACGCCAACCACATCGACAACGCGAACATGAACACGCCGCCGGACGGCACTCCGCCGACCATGCAGATGTACCTGTTCGGCAGTGTCGGTGACGACGCGACCGTGGCGACCAGCTCGTCGAACTCGGCCGAGATCCTGTACCACGAGTACACCCACGGCCTGTCGAACCGCCTGGTCGTCGACGCGACCGGCAACTCGACGCTGAACAGCATCCAGGCCGGCGGGATGGGTGAGGCGTGGAGCGACTTCTACGCGCTCGACTACCTGGCCTCGCACAACCTGGAGAAGGACACCACCGCCAACGGTGAGATGCGGATCGGCCGGTACGACACCGGCGGCGGCACCATCCGCACCATGCCGACCGACTGCCGGGTCCGGGCCAAGGAGCCGGCCTGTGTCGGCATCGACGGTTCGCAGGGTGGCTACACCTACGGCGACTTCCCGACCATCGGCGGTTCGCCGGAGGTGCACTCGTCCGGCGAGGTGTGGGCCCAGACCCTCTGGGACCTGCGCGAGCGGTTCGGCCACACCTACGCGCTGAGCATCATCACCCGGGCGATGGAGCTGTCCACGGCCGATCCGACGATGCTCGACATGCGCAACGCGATCGTCCAGGCCGACCTGGTGGCCAGCGGTGGCAAGAACGCCAAGATCATCTGGCAGGTCTTCGCGAACCGTGGCATGGGCTGGTTCGCCGGTGCTCTCGACAGCGGCGACTCGCACCCGGTCGAGGACTTCCACATCCCGCCGACCGGTGCCACCACCTCCATCTCCGGCACTGTGACGGACAAGGACACCGGCGCTGCGGTGGCCGGCGCCCTGGTCTTCATCGGCGGCCACGCGTCCGGCTACGCGGGTGACTACTCCGCAGTGACCGGCGCCAACGGCAAGTACACGATCACTGGTGTACTGCCTGGCACCTACGGCAAGTTCGTCGTCACCGGCGCCGGCTACGAGGTCCTGGGCAGCGCCTTGGCGGTCAAGACCGGCGGTACGACCGCCAACTTCGCGCCACGGCGCAACTGGGCCTCGGCCTCTGGCGGCGGTTCGGTGGTGGACTTCAACGGTCCGGACCTGACGTCCCTCGGCTGTGGCCCGGCCAACGTGATCGACTCCAGCCAGGGTCCTGGCTGGGGCAGCACCACCGGTGACGACGACGGCACCCCGACCGGCGTGATGATCCCGAAGAACGTCGACATCGCGCTGCCGGTGGCCGTGAACATCAGCAAGTTCTCGGTCGACCCGTCGAACAACTGCGGCGACCCGGGCAGCTCGGCAACCGGTAAGTACCGGATCGAGACGTCCGTCGACGGCACCACCTGGGCCACCGCCCAGGAGGGCGAGTTCGGCGCCGCCAACCGCGGCAAGTACAACGAGGTCACGCCGACCGGCAACGTCACCGGCGTGAAGTTCGTCCGGTTCGTGATGCTCAGCCCGCAGGTCCCGGACTTCGCCACCAACTGTCCCGACGGCGGCTACGCCGGCTGCCAGTTCACCGACATGACCGAACTCCAGGTCTTCGGTTCGAAGTAACCACCCCACGAGGGCCGGCCGAGTACCACTCGTCCGGCCCTCGTGCTGTTTCCGTATGGAATGGTTGTCACCCCTGGTTTGCAAGGACAAAGCCGCCCCCATTCGAAAACGAAATGCCACCCCTGATCGGGCAGCCAACCGCCCCGAACTACCCGCGTCACCCCGAACCGAAACCCCACGAACGACAAAACCCCAGGCCATCGGCCTGGGGTCTGCTGGAGCGGGTGACGAGAATCGAACTCGCACTGTCAGCTTGGGAAGCTGATGTTCTGCCATTGAACTACACCCGCGTGGCTGCCGGTTTCCCGGCGGACTCAGAGGATCATACCCGACCCCGCGGGCGGTTTGCACGGGGGGTTAACGGGCAGTTTTGAACAAAGGGCACGCCCAGGACTGGGCAGGCCGGTCATCTTCTGGCAGATTAGAACGCGTTGCCGGGGGCAACATTCGACGCAACGTGAGGATGCGGTCCTGACTGGGGCCGGACAAGATGGTTGCGGGGCAACTGAAAAGAAGGGGTGAACGGTGGCAACTGACACTAACGACGCACTCGAGAACCTGGAGAAGGAACTCGTCACGCTGGCACGCCGGCTGCGCAGTCTGCAGCGGACGCTGTCGGACGAGGCGCATCCGGATCTGGAGCCGGCGCAGTACGCGTTGCTGAACCACGTCGAGGAGCTCGCACCGGTGCGGATGGCCGACCTGGTCGCGGCACTCGAGGTGGACAAGGGTCCGGTCAGCCGGGCCTGCGCCCGACTCGAGGAAGAAGGCCTGCTGAAGCGGGCCGCCGACAAGTCGGACGCGCGCGCGACACTGCTGACGCTGACCGCGAACGGCAAGCGCAAGCTGGCCGCTGCCCGCAAGAAGCGCCACAAGGTGATCGAGGACCTGCTCAAGGACTGGTCGCCGGCCCAGGTGAAGACGTTCGCCGGCCAGGTCTCGAAGTTCAACAAGCTCGCCAACTGAGCCGTTGCCGAAGGCCCGTAGCCGCGTCGACGGTCCGGGGAGCTGAGGGCTCCGGAACAGGTACGCGGCCAGGTCCAGGTGACACCGGGCGCCGGTCCGGGCCCTGCAGACAGGCGGAGTTGCAGCACGCTGCGGTAAGTTGCGTTCGTGCTGCTCTCCGACCGTGACATCTTGGCCGAGCTCGACGCGAAACGGGTCCAGCTGGACCCGTTCGATGCTGCGATGGTGCAGCCGTCGAGCGTCGACGTACGGCTGGACCGATTCTTCCGGGTGTTCGAGAACCATCGCTACCCGCACATCGATCCGGCCGAGGAACAGCCCGACCTGACCCGCCAGGTCGAGCCGGAGGGCGACGAGCCCTTCATCCTGCACCCGGGCGAGTTCGTGCTCGGGTCCACCTACGAGTTGGTGACGCTGCCCGACGACGTGGCGGCGCGGCTGGAGGGCAAGTCCTCGCTGGGCCGGCTCGGACTGCTCACCCACTCCACCGCCGGGTTCATCGACCCCGGCTTCTCCGGTCACGTGACGCTGGAGCTGTCCAACGTGGCGACTCTGCCGATCAAGCTCTGGCCGGGGATGAAGATCGGCCAGCTCTGCTTCTTCCGGCTCTCGTCGCCGGCCGAGCACCCCTACGGCTCCGAGAAGTACGGCTCCCGGTACCAGGGTCAGCGCGGCCCGACGCCGTCCCGCTCGTACAAGAACTTCCTCCGCGGCGGGATCTGAGCCTCAACTGGTCGCCTTCTGGACGTACGGGCGGATCGCGTCGTTGATCAGCGGGCTCGGGAGGTCAATAAACCAAGGCGTTGCAGCAAGCTGCAAAGTGCTTGAGAAGTCATCGAAATCACCGGACGACGGACAGGCCGGTACGGCGGTGGCGCGGCGGCTCGAGCCGGTCGGCCAGCCGGCGCAGGACGCCGGCCAGCTCGTGCCGCGGGCCGCCGGCCTCTCCGTTGGCCCGCAGCGCGTCGAGGTGTTCCTTGCTCTGGGCCCGTAGTTCGGCGACCCGGATCTGTTCGGCCACCCGATAGCGGGCTACCTCTTGGTGTTCGCTGATCATGGCTGTCTCCCCTCACTGGTCCCCGTGCTGAGTTTGTTGCGGTGGTTCAGACCCGGACGACGGTGATGTCGCCGGAGACGGTGCGCGCCCGCAGCATCAGCGAGCGTTCGCCCTCGGCCGGCTTCTCACCGGGCTCGAGGTCGCACCGGATCTGGCCGGTGACCGTCTTGAGGTCGAGGTACGTCGGCACACCGTCCGGTACGCCGATCTGCACGTCGCCGCGCGCCGTCTCGGCCCGCACACTGGGCCCCTCGGCCGACTCGACCCGGACGTCGCCCGAGCCGGAGGTCGCGACCGAGTGGTCCCGGATCCGCTCGATGGTGATGTCACCCGAGCCGACCTTGACCGTCGTCGGGCCGGCCGCGTCGCCGACCCGGACGTCGCCGGAGCCGGTGGACAGGCCGGTCGTACCGACCGCCTCGCCGATGTCGATGACGCCGGAGCCGGTCTTGGCCCGGACTCCCTGGCCCGCATACCCGACCCGGACGTCGCCGCTGCCGGTGTTGGCCGCGAGGTCGCCCTCGATCCGGTCGGCGCGGATGTCACCCGATCCGGTCGACAGCCGGGCCTCGCCCAGCGCCGCACGGGAGGTGATGTCACCGGAACCGGTCTGGATCCGGGCGTCGAGGACGTCCGGGGTGGCGATCCGGACCCGGATCTCCGGGCCGCGGCGCAGGTTCTTCGGGGTCTCGACGATCAGCTCGCCGTTGACCACCTCGAACACCACGTCGCCCCCGTCACCGCTGTCGACCTCCAGGTCGACGACGGTCTTGTCGCCGTCGGCGGGGCGGATCTCCACCAGCCCCGAACCGATCTCGATCCGGACCCGCTCGATCTCGCCGGCCTCGCCGATCAACTGGCTGCTGTAGCTCACTGTGCCCACCCCTGCATCCGTTGGCCCGGGCCACGTCCACCCCGGCGCTGTCCATGGTCGCCGCGCTCACCACGACGCTCGTTTCGGTCGTTGCGGCGGTCACCGCGGTCACCACCGCGGCGGCCCTCGCCGAACAGGCCGTCCGGTCCGAAGACACCATCCGGCCCGAAGACGCCACCCTGCCCGAAGATGCCGTCGGGTCCGAGCGGGCCCTCCGGTCCGAGCGGTCCGTCGGGGGCGAAGATGCCGGGCCGGGGCGGGCGCGGCGGCCGGGGCGGGCGGCCGTACCCAGGCCGGCCGCCGGTCAGCGCCGTCATCACGGTCCGCATCAGCCACGCGTTCGAGGAGATGCCCTCGGCGGTCGCGGCCTCGTCCACCTTGTTCTTCACCGACATCGGCAGCCGCAGCGTGATCCGCGCGGTCGGCTCGTCGGCGTCCAGGGCGAGCTCCGCGGCGGCCGGCTCGGCCACTTCGTCGTCCAGGTCGTCGTCATCGTTGCCGGTCAGCTGGCTCGGCGCCGGCGTCACGACGAACTCGGGGCGGCCACCGGCCATCCGGAGCTCGACCGAGCCGGGCGACAGCTCGCGGCTGATCTCGCCGGCGGCGTCCGACAGGGCTGAGATGAGGGCCAGCCGGCCCGCGTCATCCAGCGTGGCTCCGAGGCGCTGGGCCACGGAGCGAGTTTGGTCGTCGGCCAGCGCGGTGGCGTTCTCCACGCTACGGCGGACCGACTCGAGGTAGTGATCAAGTTCCATGACGCAATACTGACGTCATAGTGACGTCACTGTCAACCCTTCTGATGTCACCGATGCCGCCAAGCCGATGTCAGGGCACGATGACAGGGCAGAATGAGGGCAGCCGAGGAGAGGGGATCGCAGTGTCCAGAGGAGTACTCGTCACGGGTGCGTCGCGCGGGGTCGGAGCGGAGGTCGCGCGAGTGTTCGCGGCGGCCGGCGATCGGGTCGTGCTGCACTGTCGTGGCGCCGTCGACAAGGCAAACGCAGTACTGGCCGAGCTGCCCGGCGAGGGCCACGCGGTACTGTCCGGAGACCTCGGCGATGCGGCCGTAATCCCTTCCCTGGTTGAAGAATCGGCGAAGGTGCTCGGGCGGATCGACGTCCTGGTCAACAACGCGGCACTGTTCGTCGAGGAGCCCGTCGCCGGGTCGCGGCGGATCGGGCATCCCGTGCTGGAGACGTCGTACGAGGACTGGGTGCAGACCTGGCGACGGACCCTCTCCGTCAACCTGGAGGCGGCGGCGCACCTGACGTGGTGCGTGGCCCGGCAGATGCTCGAGGTGGAGCCGGCCGATGGCGTCAAACGGGGTGCCGTGGTCAACGTGGGGTCGCGTGGGGCGTACCGGGGTGAGCCGGACGTACCGGCGTACGGGGCGAGCAAGGCGGGGTTGCACTCGTTCGGGCAGTCGATGGCGGTCGCGCTGGCGCCACATGACATCACCGTGACGTCAATCGCGCCCGGTTTCATCGCCACCGACATGACCGCCCAGAACCTGGACGGCCCCGGCGGCGACGCGATCCGCGCCCAGAGCCCGTTCAACCGGGTCGCCACCGCCACCGAGATCGCCAACGCCGTGCACTGGCTGGCGTCGGCCGAAGCCACCTGGTCCAGCGGCGCCGTCCTCGACTTCAACGGCGCCTCGTACCTGCGCTAGTGCCCCGTCTTGATGATCATCCTCGGCGAGGGAGCCCTGATGGTGCCGACGGTGTTGTAGCCGGTGACGGTGACCTGGGTGCCACCGGACACCGACTTGTAGGTCAGCCGGTCGGCACCGATCCACAGCGACTGGACCGAGGTCTTCGGCATCCCGGCCGGCCGCTTCATCCCGAGCGCCTTGAGCATGGCAGCGTTGTTCATCGTCAGGTCGTACCGGTCCACCTTGCGGAAACCGACTGTGTCCCGGCCCACGAACCTCGCCTTGACGATCGCCTTGGCGACCGCCTTGTCGCTCTTGCGGGAATCGGAGCCTTCGAGCAACTGCACGAAGGCGGTGGCCGTCGGGTCCTTGGTGGTCTTCGGATCGAACTTCAGGTACTTCCCCCGCGCCTGCGGAATCGGCAACTGCAGATACAGCACGCCGTCGATCAGGATCGCGTGCGCCACCCCACCGAACTGCGGACCGCTCATATCCATCCGCATCGCGGCCGGCTGGTACGTCTGCGCGATCGTCGCGGTCACCACCTGGCCGTTGAAGCTCATCCGCATCACCCCGGACCACGACTTCACCTTGGCATTGGCGGCCAGCGTCACCGAGGCGAAGTTCGCCGTCGTCAGCCGGGCCGGCGGCTTGGCAACCTTCTGATTCGCAGCCGGCTTCGCCGTATCGGCTTCAGACTTGACCGCCGCGTCGTCCGTGCAGCCCGCGGCCCCAAGGACCACGGCCAGGGTGGCGGCCAGTGCCGCCACCCTGGTGCGGGTTGTCATGACTAGCGCTTGCCGACGATCTTGCTCGCCGGCGGGGCGGCGATGGAGACCGGCTTGTTGTAGTCGGACATCGTCATCAGCATGTCGACGCCGGCCATCGCGAACTTCATCTGGTAGATCAGCTTGTCGCTGCCCATCCAGACCGAGTACACCAGCGACTTCGGTACGCCCTTCGGGACCGGCTGGCCGGCCGCCTTCAGCGACTTGGCGGTGTCGACGGTGACGTCGTACCGGTCCAGCTTCTGGCCGCCGATCGTCTCCGACTTGACGAACTTGACGCTGCTCAGCGCCTTTTCCCAGCCCTGGTAGGACTTCGTCGGGTCGGCGCTCTCGAGCATCGAGCCGAACGACTTGACCGTCGGGTCGCTGCTGTTCTTCAGGTTCAGCTGGATGTACTTGCCGGCCCCGGTCTGCTTCGGGATCGAGATGTACAGGTTCGACTTCACCAGAATCATCTGCATGGCGCCACCCACCATCGGGTTGACCATGTCCATCTTCATCGCGAGCGGGTTGGTGCTCTGCGACGAGGTGGCGGTGATCTGCTGGCCGCCGACCGTCATCGTCATCTTCGACGTGAAGGACTTGGCCTTGCCGGTGGCCGACTTGAGCGTCGGGATGAAGCTGGCGTTGGTCAGCCGGGCCGGCTCCTCGACCGGCGCCGGGGTGCTGGGCTCCGGCGTTGTACTGGTCGCCGGTGCGCTGGTGGTCTGCGTCGGCGTCGGCTGAGTCGCGCCGCCACCGGCCGTGTCCTTGTCGCCACACGCGGTGATGCCGAGAATCATCGGCAGGGCGATGGCCGCGGCCACCGCCCGATTACGGAACTTCACGAATTTCCCTCCCCATTGGAACAACCAACAGAGCCTAAGGGGCAGACCCGCTGACTGGGAAGGGAAATTGCACGAAGTTGCAGTTAACTCCGCTTGACCGAGGCGAGCAGGAGCTGGGCAACGTCCTGGACCTCGACCGACTCGCGGGCCGAGCCGTCCGCCTGCTTGGCGGTCAGGCCGTCGGACAGCATCACCCGGCAGAACGGGCAGCCGGTGGCGATCTTGTCCGCCCCGGTCTCGACCGCCTCGGTGGTCCGGTTCAGGTTGATCCGGCTGCCGGTCTTCTCCTCCATCCACATCCGCGCGCCACCCGCGCCGCAGCAGAACGACTTGGTCTGGTTCCGCGGCATCTCGGCGAACTCGGCGCCCGGGATGATCTCGAGCAGCTCGCGCGGCGCGTCGTACACCTGGTTGTGCCGGCCCAGGTAGCACGGGTCGTGGTACGTGATCTTCTGCCCGTTGAGCGAGCTGTCGGCCGGTGCGACCGGGGTCAGCTTGCCCTCGCGGACGAGCCGGTTGAGCAGCTGCGTGTGGTGGATGACGTCGAGCTCGACGCCGAGCTGGGAGTACTCGTTCTTCAGCGTGTTGAAGCAGTGCGCGCAGGTGGAGACCACCTTCTTCGCGCCGGTCTCCTTGAACACCTCGGCGTTCTGCATCGCCAGCTGCTGGAAGACGAACTCGTTGCCCGCGCGCCGCGCCGGGTCGCCGGTGCAGGTCTCACCATCACCCAGTACTGCGAACGAGACCCCCGCGATGTTCAGCAACTCGGCCACGGCCTGCGTCGTCTTCTTCGCGCGGTCCTCGAAGGCGCCGGCGCAGCCGACCCAGAACAGGTACTCGACCTCGGCCAGCGTCTCGACGTCGGTGCCGACCGTCTTGACCTCGAACGGCAGCCCCTTGGCCCAGTCCATCCGGCCGGACGGGTTCATGTTCCACGGGTTGCCCTTGTTCTCCAGGCCCTTGAACAGCCCGTTGAGCTCGGACGGGAACGACGACTCGATCAGCACCTGGTACCGGCGCATGTCCATGATCGCGTCGACGTGCTCGATGTCGACCGGGCACTGCTGGACGCACGCGCCACACGAAGTACAGGCCCAGAGCGCTTCCTCGTCGATCACGGCGACGTCCGCGGGACCGACCAGCGGCCGCTCCTGCTCGGCCAGTACCAGCTCCGGCAGCGACTTGCGCGCGTCGTCGTCGGCGGCCAGCAGGTACGGCGCCTTGGCGTACGCGTGCTCGCGGAGGTTCATCATGATCAGCTTGGGCGACAGCGGCTTCTCGGTGTTCCAGGCCGGGCACTGCGACTGGCAGCGGCCACACTCGGTACAGGTGGTGAAGTCGAGCAGGCCCTTCCAGGTGAAGTCCTCGATCTTGCCGACACCCAGCGCGGCGTCCTCGTCGAGCTCCTCGATGTTCTCGAAGTCGATCGGCTCGCCCTTGACCATGATCGGCTGCAGCGCGCCCAGCGCCGTACCGCCGTCGGCCTTGCGCTTGAACCAGATGTTCGGCCAGGCGGTGAACCGGTGCCAGGCGACGCCCATCGTGGCGTTCAGCGAGATGGTGATCATCCAGGCGAACGAGATCAGGATCTTGACCATCGCGGTCAGGTAGATCGCGTTCTCCAGCCCGTGCTCGGACAGCCCGCCGAAGATCCCGGAGCCGATGAAGAAGGTGCTCGGGAAGTGGAACTTCGAGGCGCCGGTCAGCTGGTACTCCAGCCCGCGCAGCGCCAGGATGCAGACCAGTACGCCGAGGATCGTGTACTCGACGTAGTACGCCTGCCAGGCCGTCGACCCGAAGAACCGGCTGTACCGGCCCTTCTCGCCGCGCGGCAGGTTACGCAGCCGGATCGCCATCAGGCCGATGATCGAGACCAGACCGGTCCAGCTGAGGAACTCGCTGACCCACTCGAAGACGAACCAGTGGCCGATGATCGGCAGCACCCAGTGCGCGCTGAACAGCTGCCCGAAGGCGGTCACCAGGCTGAGGAACAGCCCGATGAAGCCGAACGCCACGAACCAGTGCAGGACGCCGATGTGGCTCCACTGCAGCATCCGGGTGTGCAGCAGCGACTCCTTGGCCAGCGTCACCGTGCGCTGCCCCGGCTGGTCGGTCCGCGACACCGGCTGACCGAGCTTGATCACGCTGATGATGTGCCCGATCGTCTTGCCGAACAGCGCGACGCCGACAGCGGCGATCGCGAGCGAGACGACGATGGCGAGGATCTGCATACCAGCGATGTTATTGGTTGGTTACCGGTCAGTCATGTCGGTGTCGGCCTCATCACGCCCCGCGTGTTGCGTCTCACTTCGCCCGGGGACCGGAGAAGGACACTTTCCTGACAACTTGCCGACATCGGATCGGGAGTCTGGAGCCGACCTGTTCCCGGCTGTGGAGGATCCGTTCGGATGAATCGCCCTGTTACTCGCAACCTGCTGCTGGTGGGAGCCCTGACCGCCGGAGTGCTCGGCGGAGCGGTCGCGCCCGCCGCGGCCGCCAGTACGCCGTACGCGCGACTGCTGACCGGTCAGCCGACCCTGTTCCTGGCCAACCTCGACGACGACGCGGGCCGGTGTCAGGCGCCGGCGCGGAAGATCGCGGCCGCGGCGGTCGATCGGGAGGCGGCCAACGACCAGGCGTTCTACAAGAAGAAGGAAGAGCTGGCGCAGCGGCCTGACCAGGACGCGGCGCAGAAGGAGTACGAGGTACTGGTCAAGGCTCATCAGAAGGAGCAGAACCTGGCGGACCGCGAGATGGCCGCCTGCAACGACGCCGCAGACACCGTGGTGAACGGACCCCAGGACGCCAAGGACTTGGCCCGGATCCGCGTCGCGCCGTGGGCCCTGGCGCCGAAGGATGCCACCGGGCAGCTCGCGGTGAGCCAGGCTGACCGGGTGCACCTGTTCGTCAAGCGAGCGCAGGGGTGGCAGCTGGTCGGGCCGGACACGAGGCTGACCGCGGACGAGGTGCGGCACGGGGTCGAGCTGGGGCTCGAGGGCAAGGACATCATCCGCGACTCGGCTGTCTGGGACGGACGGGTCGACATGACGCTGACCGTGACGGCCGGCGGCAAGACGGCGACCAACCGGGTCACGCTGAAGGAAGCGCCGGTACTGACCCAGCTCAACACACAGCGGCTGGAGCAGGTGTTCTCCTCTTTGAGCGACGACCCGGAGAAGAAGGGGTGGCAGGACGTCGTACGGTCGCAGGCTCAGGCGTCGGGCGCGCCGTTGAAGGTCCTCGATCAGAGCGGTGACTCGTGGACGCAGGACATCTTCGAGCCCGCGTACATGTCGATGCCTGGTCTCGGTGGTCAGCAGCAGAGCATGAAGGTGCTGCTCGGGTCCGTCAACGACAGCCGTCGGGTCGGGTCGCGGGTGATCTTCACCGAGCTGGCCGGGCACGACGTCGCGGCGGTGCATACCGAGCATGTGCCGGTACTGGATCCCTTCGAGAACGACAGCTACGACTCGATGGGCAACCTCGAGACGATCCCCGCGACGCCCGGACACCCGAACGGCCAGATCGTGATCGGCGGCGACGGCCACAAAACCGGTCCGGCAACCGAGATGCTGACCCTGCTGAAGTCGCAGGGCGTCCAGAACCCGATCGACGTGGACACATCCTGGCTGTCGATCGGCCACGTCGACGAGTTCATCCAGTTCGTACCTGTGCCAGGCGGCTGGAAAGCCGTAGTAGCCGACCCGACCGCCGGCCTCAACCTGCTACGCGATGTCGTCAAAGCCGGCCATGGCAACGACATCATGCACGGCGGCCTGCCCAAACTGGAATGGCCCTACGACGAACGCATCGACCAGCGCACAACGAACGAATTCCTTGCCGACGAGCAATTCGTAGACACCAACACCCGCGCGTCCTCGAAGATCGCCGCCAACCTGTCCGTCCTGCGGCAGCACGGCCTGACCGACGCCGACATCGTCCGGATCCCCGCTCTCTACACGGCGCGCGGCCTCGACTACGGCATGCTCGAAACCCAGATCCGATCAACTCCCGACGGCCCCGAAAAGGACAAACTGACCGCCCAACTCCACGCCCTGCGAGACGCCGTCGCCGAAATCCCCGGCACCGTCAACGGCCTGGTCCTCAACGCCGGCCGCTACGTGGCCCCCAGAACCTACGGCCCGATCCTCAACGGCAAAGACATCTTCACCACCGCCATCAACAAGGCCTTCGCCTCCATCGGCTACCAGGTCACCTACGCCAACGACCTGACCTCGGTCCACGTCTCCGAAGGCGAAATCCACTGCGCCACCAACACCCTCCGCACGACCCCAACCCAACCCTGGTGGAAGCGAAGCTAAGGGGTTGTCACCTGGCCGGTGACGGTTGAGGTCGTCAGGCTGAGGTTGGTGCCCTGGGCCGCGGTGACGGTGACGTCGCCGGACACGGTGCCGGCCTGGACGACGCCGTCGGCGGTGGCGTGGATCGCGATGTCGCCGCTGCTCGACTTTGCGGTAATCCCACCGCTGACGGCGTTCAGGACGATGTCGCCACTCGTAGTGCGGACGACGACGTCTCCTGCCTGCTGGACGGTCACCTTGCCGGATGCGGTCTCGGCGAAGACCCGACCAGCGACCGGGACGAAGACGTCACCGGACGCGGTGGTCAGCTGTACATCGATCAGCCCGGCCGCTCCGATGTGGGCGTTGTCGGTTCGGGCGATGAGGGTGCTGCCGGGTGGGGCTACGACGGTGATTTCTACCGGCGCCTCGCCTTTCGCGCCGTGGACCGTGCAGATCAGTTGGCCCTCGGGGCCTGACTCGACGACGGCGTCACGGACGGCGGTGGCTGATGGGCCGTCGTCTTCCGGGGTGGAGAGACCGATCATGGCGGTGGTGCAGTCCGCTTGAGCCTGGACTTTTATCCAGCCGTCCTGGGTGAAGAGACCCAGGTCGATGGTGATCGGCCCCTCGGCGGATGCCGCGTAGCCGCGTCGCATGAGGAGCCTCCTTGACGTCCGGGTCCTCAAGATAGGTCAGGCGACGCGGATGCCGCCGTCGAGGTGGAGGTCGATGGCGTTGGCGGCGCCGTTGCGGAGGAGGAAGTCGACCGCGTCGACCACCTCGGCCGTCGTGGTGGCCCGGCCGGTCGGCGTACGGGCGGAGACGTACGACTGGTCGCGCTCGGCCCACGCAGGGCTGTCGCCGACGACGCCGGGGTGCAGGGCGTTGACGCGGACCGGGGCGAGCTCGACGGCGAGGGTGCGCATCACACCGGAGACCGCGCCGTTGGTCGCGGTGATCATCGTCGAACCCGGGTACGGCCGCACTTTGCCCAGCCCACCGAACAGCACGATCGACGCACCCGGACGCAAGCGATCATGCAGCACTCGCGCGACCTCGGTGTAGCCGACCAGCTTCACCGTCGAAGCCCGGACCGCGTCGGCGATGCTGAAGTCCTTGACCGTGTTGCCGTACTGCTCGATCGCCGTGATCACCACGTGGTCGACCTCGCCGACCTCAGTCAGCGCCTTCTCGATCGTCTCCGGCGCGGCCAGGTCGACGGCCAGCCCGCGGGTGTCCCCGCCGATCTCGTCAGCGGCCTGCTCGGCCCGCTCGGCCGAGCGGCTGGTGACCACGACGGAGTCACCGCGCGACGCGTAGTACCGGGCGATCTCCCGGCCGAGGCCACCGCTTCCTCCGACGATCAGCACTGACGACACTGAGCCCACCTTTCACAAAGTTTAATTTTCATCTAAAGCATACACAGGTAAGCGGTTGCCGTAACTAACTTTCTGCTGATTGACTCGCGGCGTGAGGTTTTTCCCCTTCGCCCGGGAGTACCAGTGGACATCACCCGTCGCCGCCTGCTGTCTTTCGTCCCCGCCGCCGCGCTGCTGACCGCGGTCCGGCCCGCCCCGGCCACCGCCGGCACCACGTCGGAAGCAGCCCAACTGCTCGCCAACACGCTCGCCATCTTCACCGGTACGCCGGAATCGAACGCGCGCCCCGAGGTCAAGGCCAAGCTCAACGCCATCGACCAGACCGCCCGTACTTGGCTGGCCAACCTCGACCGCGCCCAACCCGGCGAACTCTTCGCCGGCCTCCCCCTCGGCACGAGCGACCCCAACCTCAGCGCGTCGTTCCAGCACCTCTACGAGATCGCGCTCGCCACCCGCCGACCAGGCCCGGCGTCGGAGTTGCAGGGCAACACCGCAGTACAGGCGAGGGTGCTCGACAAGCTGCGCTGGCTGCACGCCAACTACTACGGCGACCAGTCGAAGGGGTACTACGGCAACTGGTTCACCTGGGAGATCGGCATCTCGCAGTACGCCGGA
This sequence comes from Kribbella sp. NPDC051718, assembly GCF_040681515.1. Classification (NCBI taxonomy): domain Bacteria; kingdom Bacillati; phylum Actinomycetota; class Actinomycetes; order Propionibacteriales; family Kribbellaceae; genus Kribbella; species Kribbella sp. NPDC051718. The sequence continues at coordinate 62,037 of NZ_JBFAYZ010000010.1, forward strand.
AAGACCCTCGCCCTGCTCGACGCGCCGGCCGAGCTGATCACCACGTACGTCGCCTCGATGGACGCCTACCTGCGCAACGGCAAGAACGGTGACGTCGACCTCGACTCGCGCTTCCACACCGGCGCCAACCTGGCCGACATCACCGCCAACCGGATCCTGCAAGGCGCGCTGCTCGACGACGACGCCCGGATCCGGAAGGCGTTGCAGGACCAGTTCACCGTCTTCGCGACGGTCGATCCGTACCACCTGCAGCACGGCGTCACCGACGGGTACTACTCCGACGGCTCCTTCATCCAGCACGACTCGGTCGCGTACACGGGCTCGTACGGCAAAGCCCTGCTGACCCGCGTCGTCCAGACGGTGAAGACACTCGACGGCACCGACTACGCGTCGACCGGCGAACTCGTGAAGGTCGTCCAGGGCTGGGTCGAGCACGGGTTCGCGCCGCTGATCTTCGAGGGCTGGATGATGGAGATCGTCAAGGGCCGGGCGATCTCGCGGCCCGCGACCGGGTACGACGACGTCGCGGTCGTCGTCGAGGCCGTCGTCGATCTGGCCGGCTATGCACCAGCCGCCGACGCCGCCAGGCTGCGCAGCTACGTGAAGTTCACCGCCCGCCCGACGCTCAACCCGAACAGCTTCGTCTCCCCGGTCAGCATCGCCCGCCTGGCCGATATCGTTGCTGACAGCAACATCAAGCCGAGCGATCTCAACCCGGCCGAGAGTTCCGTCGCCTTCAACTCGATGGACCGGACCGTGCATCGCCGGCCCGGGTACGCGTTCGCGCTGGCCCGGAGCTCCAACCGGATCAGCAAGTACGAGTACATGAGCGGCGAGAACCTGATGCCGTGGTTCCAGGGTGACGGCGCCTACTACCTGTACCTGAGTGGCCAGGACCAGACGCAGGCGTACGGCGTCGACTACCTGACCACCGTGTCGCCTTACGGGCTCGCCGGCGTCACTGCCCCGGTGGAGCAGCGCAAGTCGATCCCCGAGCTCTACGGGACGGCGTACTACGACAGCCCACCCGACTTCACCCCGTCGTCGGAGCTGCAGAACAAGTACGTCTACTTCCCCGTCGGCACCAACCAGTACTCCGGTGGCGCCACCCTGGGCGCCTATGGAGCCGCCGGCTGGGTCCAGTCGAGCGACCAGGCCTATGCCGATCGCCTGCAGCTCCCGGCCGACTTCGTGACCTACCGCAATGCCGAGTCGACCAAGTCCTGGTTCCTGCTGGACACCGAGATCGTCGTACTCGCAGCCGGCGTCGGTGACGCAGCCGGCCGCACTGTCACCACCTCGCTCGACGCCCGGATCGCCGCGCCGACTGACGCAGTACAAGTGACCGGCGTACTACGCAACGGCCGCCCCTGGTCCGGCCCCGGCCAAGGCGACCTCACCTGGCTCCGCTACGCCAACGGGGCCAGCTCTCTCGGCTACTACTTCCTCCAGCCAACCCCTGTAACCGTTGGCCTGGAGCAAGTGACCCGCAGCCGTCGCGTGGTCCGCACTGCGAACCCGGACACCCAGGTAACCAAGCAGGTCTTCACCCTCACCCATGAGACCCGCCACCGCGCATCCCTCGCCTACGCCCTCATCCCGCACGCCACCGAAGCGACCCTGCGCTCCTACCGCGGCCGCGTCCACCTACTTTCCAACACCCCACGCCTGCAGGCGATCCACCACCCAGCCCTGGACCTCACGGCCGCCAACACCTTCACCGCCGGCCGCCACCACGTCCTCAACTACACGATCGACGGCCCAGCGTCCTTCCTGACCCAACGCCGAGCCGGCACCACCACCATCGCCGTCTCAGACCCCACGACGAGGCGCCCCACCGTCACCGTCACAGTCATCGGCCGCTGGCTGACCAAAACCGCCGGCCCCGGCGTCGAGCTCCAGCACACCCTCACCGGCACCCGCCTGACCTTCGACACCCACCAGACCTACGGCCGCACGATCAGCGCCACATTCCTTCGCTGACCAGGCTCGGCGGATCGGCCTCGACCGGCCACCGGAACCCATCCAGACCGGCATCCGCCGGACGGCCGGCACCGAGGTATTCGGCGTACTCCGCGTCGACCAGACCCACATTCACCCAGCGACCCGTGGCCGCGCCCACCAGCCGCTTCGCCGTCTCCAGCAAGACCTCGGGATCGTCGGTGCGGGCGATCAGCCGCCCGAACTCGTCCTCCTCCCGCAGCTCCAGCGACGGGAGTTCGCCGACGTCGAAGAACTGGTCATGACCGATGTCCTCAGCGCAGTACAGGTACAGCTCGTACTTCCCGGCCGGCCGGATCTCGACGTACCGGATGCCGGGCAACTCGAAGCCCGTTGCGGGCCCCAGGAACTGCTGGATCGACTGGCCACGTCGCAGCGCGCCGACGGCCAACTGCCTTGCCAGATAGCGCATCTCAGCTCCCCCCGCCGCCGACGACCTGCGTGTGGATGGCGAGAACCCGGGTTTTGCCGGTGGGTGGGATGACCAAGGCGACCTCATGGAGATAGTCCTGACGGAGAGTTTGGTAGTACTTGACGTTCTTGCTGTACGCCGACACCGCGCCGCTGGTCCAGTTGGCGTAGTTGCCCGGCTCGACCTGCTGCAGGAACTGCTCGGTGAGGTTGAGGAACACCAGCGCCTCACCGTTCGACGCGATGAAGACGGTCGGCTGGCCCTCCAGCCGGAACGTGTCGGTGACCGACGAGATGTAGTCCTTCGCGATCTGGCTCTGCTTGTCCTTCGCGCGGTTGGCGAGCACCTGGGTCAGGTCCGTCGTGGCGGCGAAGTGTGCCGCCTGTTTGGAGGCCGGCCCCTCCGACAGGTACCGCGCGAGGTTGGCGCCGGCCGCCTGCGGGAGCAACGGCAGCTTCGCCATGTCCGTCTTGTCGGGCGTCCGCAGATCGTCCATCGGCGGTACGTCCTCCGCGGTGAGCGGGAAGACCGCGTGGGTCAGCAGCCACGGCGTGCCGGCGTTCCCCCGCTCCCACACGCCGAGTTGCCGGCGCGTCGGGTCGGTGGACAGCGTCGACGTACTGACGAACCGCATCGGGTACGCCGCGAACTCGGGCGCGCCGATCTCGATGTTCTCGAAGCTGTCCGACGCCGCCGTGTCCTTGCCGGCCGGGTCGAGCTTGCGGCCGATGAAGACGGCCGCGCGGGACTGCCGGAGCCGCGGACCGGCCTCGATCGTCTCGTCCAGCGTGGCGTCGCGGGTCTGGTTCACCCGCGACCGGACCTCGGCGTACCGGTCGAGGACGGCCTGGCCGTCGGCCAGCGTGACGGCGGGCTTGGTGGTCACTTCCTGGCTGACGTTCTTCGGCGGTATCCCCGTGCAACCGGTTGCCGTGAGCATCACCACCGCCGCGACCCCGACCGCCCGGCGCACCGAGCTGGGCTGGGACGACACCTTCGGTGGGGTGTAGGGCATCACGGGTTGCAGGTTCAGCGGTTTGACCACCGGGACCGGCGGCAGCGGTTGCCGGCGGCGCCGGACGAACGTCAGCAGCAGACCGATGAACGTCAACAGCAACCCACCGCCGAACACCATCAGGCAGGAGCCGAACAGCCCGTCGATCTCGACGCCGAAGGTCACCTTCGCGTCGACCGCGGGTGATCCGTCGGCGTTCATCACGACCACGTCGTACCGGCCGTCGACGATCGGCCAGGCGAGCGACTGCTTGCCGTCCCCGGCCGCCTTGACCGTCCACCAATCCAGTCCGGCCGGCGCGGTCAGCGCCGCGACCTTGCCGGTCATCTCCTGGCTGTCGAACGACGACGGCAGCTCGAACCGGATCAAGCGCGTGTACTGCGAACGGCCGAGGTAGCTGGCCACGTCGATGTCCTGACCGATCCCGACGAAGACCGGCTCGGCCGCCGCCGCGGTGAGGTGCAGCGTCGCGCCGTGCCGGTCGATCAGGTCGGGCGCGGTCATCACCGCGAGCCCGTCGCTCGCCAGCGACTGCGCGCCGGTGTCGACGGTGTTGTCAGGACCGACCAGCCAGAACGCCGCGACGCCTCCCGCGACGGTCACCACCAGTCCCACCAGAGCCACCAACAGCCCGAAGGCGATGCGGGCGAAACGCATGAGAGAACTCCCCGTTGGAACGACAATTCGGCCCTGGACGGAGGGCCGGCCGTAATCCGATAACTGCTCCGACATCGATCTGTTACTGTTCCGGGAGTTAGTGAATGCCCATTCGCTAACTCCTCGGAGGGAGATCCCGTGGCCAGACCCCGGCTGATCAGCGACGACGCGATCCTGGACGCGACCCGTCAGGTGCTGGCCGAACTGGGCCCGACCAGGCTGACGCTGGCAGCGGTCGGCGCCCGGATCGGGCTCGCTCCGCCCACCCTGATGCAGCGGTTCGGGTCGAAGCGCGGGCTGCTGCTCGCCTCGGCGGCCCGGTCGCCGCTGATGGTGCTCCGGGCGGTCGAGGAGGCCGAGGCCAGGAACACCTCCCCGCTCGCCACCCTGCGCGACTTCGCGCTGTCGAGCGTGGCGCACATCAAGCACCGCGAGGAGCTGGGCAACGGGCTCGGGTTCGTCCAGCTCGATGTCGCCGACCCCGAGTTCCGGGCCCATGCGCTGGCGTACACGGCCGCCATCGTCGACAGCTCCGCCCGGCTGCTGACAGCGGCGCAGGAGGCCGGCGAAATCAAGCCGGACGTCGAGATCCCGGCTCTGGCCCGACTCACCCTGGTCTGTTTCACAGGCGCCCTGCAGGTGTGGGCCGTGACCGGCTGGGGCTCCCTCACCGACTTCCTGCGGGACCAGCTCGATCTGCTGCTCTCGCCCTACACGACGGAGTAGACGGATGTTCCTGCGAGTACTGGTCTTCTCCGTGACCACCCTGGTCTTCTCGGGCGGCCTCAACGCGCTGCAGTCGGCAGTCGGCCCTGATCCCGACTTGCTCCAGCTGGTGCAGTTCGCGCCGGCTCTGGCGGTCGGAGTGATGTTCCTGCTCTTCAGGCGCAGTACCAAGGTGCTGGTGCGCTTCACCCCGGCCGCTGAGGTCGCTGGGCGGTCCGCGGTCATGGTCGGCATCGTGCTGGCGGCGATGGCCGGCTCGATCGCCATCCACGCGGCAACCGGGCGCAGCTGGTGGAGCGGTGGCTTGCCCTTCCCGGTCTGGGCAATGGTGCTGACGATGGTCGTCGGCGCCGCAGGCGAGGAACTGGGCTGGCGCGCCTACCTGCAGCCCTATCTGCAGACCCGCTTCCCGGTACTACGTTCGTCGCTGATCGTCGGCCTGTTGTGGGGCTTCTGGCACATCGGCGGCTTCGAGCACGGCCTCGTCTACATGGGCCTGTTCGTCGTCATGACGGTCGGCCTGTCGGTCGTGATGGGCGCTGTCCTGCAGTCGGCCCGCGGTGCCAACCTGGCCATCGCCACCGCCGGGCATGCGACGGTGAACCTCTGCCTGTTCGCGCTCTTCGACGAAGAGAACGGCGACAAGTTCTCGATGGCTGCCCTGGCCGCGGTCTGGGTGATCGCGGCAGTCGTCAGCCACTACGTCTGCCGTCGTCCGCGGACGACGGCAGGCGCCAAGGCAGCCGCCTTGGTTTAGTACCGGCTAGTTGCGGCCGCGGGGAGCGTAGAGGGCTCGGCGGAGGCGGAGTTCGTCGCGGATCGGCGGGGGGATCGGCAGATTGCGCTCGGCCAGGGCGGCCGCGCAGGCCTCGAGGCTCTGCAGGAGACGATCGGCACGGGGACCGCCGACGGCACCGATCCTGGGGGCGCCACGCTCGAGCTGGTTCGCCGACCGGGCGGCGTTCAGCTCGGCGAAGATGACGCCGAGCGTGATGTCGGACGGCCGGAGCCGCAATGGCTCAGCAGGGCCGTGGGCGGATGGCGTGAGCTGCGCGGACGGCAGGAACAGGGGTAACGACATGTACATCGCCTCGTCACACCGGAGGTTCAAAGGCGCGCTCGACCTTGAGGCGCCGCTGGCTCCGATGTCTCAAGGTACTCCTACTACTGCCCGGCGGACGCTTCGTGCGCTCAGCAGGGTGCCGCCGGCGACGGCAGTACCGGCCGCACAAGTCAGTACTGCGATCCGCGGGCCGGCCGTCGCGAGGCCGCCCAGCAAGTTCATGGAGGCGATCAGTGGGAGCGTCTGGGCCAGGGACAACAGGGACTGCAACCGGGTCAGGTGGGAGCGTGGCGTACTGGCGACGAACAGCGGCGCAAGGTGAGATGTGAAGAGGCCGACCCCGATCCCTTGGACGAACCCGGACAGCACCGCCGCGTAGCCGACTGACGACAGGGCAAGACCGGTGATGCCTCCCGCAGCCACCAGGCACCCGAGTGCCGCTGCAGCACCGGGGAGAGCGAACCCACCGAGCCGGGCGACGACCAGCGTGACGAGCAGGCTGCCGACGACTGTCGCCCCGACGATCAGCCCGGCCTGCGATGCAGGCCAGCCCTGTGAGCGTGCGAGGAGTGGGACGCAGAGCGACGTCACCGGCAGCACGAAGGCGGCAGTCAGGCCGACGGTCAACAGCAGCGCACGGATTACCGGCTCGGACCAGGCGATTCGGATCCCGTCGAGGGCCTCCTTCACCACCGACCCACCCGCAACTGCGGCCGTTGCTAGTGGTGGCCTGATGACCAGTAGGCAGGCGAAGGCGACCAAGAAGGTCATGCCGTCGATCACCAGAGCGCCGACCAGCCCTGCCGTAGCGACCAGTAGGCCGCCTAGAGGGCCGGCCGCCAGAGTCACCACCTGTTGGGATGAGGTGCGCAGAGCCATCGCCTTCGGTAGCTCGGCATCGCTGGCGAACAGGCGCGGGAAGGCGCCCGCGGCGGGTAGGGCGAAGGCGTCGACAGTGCCGATGACGGCGGCGGTCAGTAGGAGCAGGGCGGCCGTAATGCCGGTCAGTTGGAAGGCCGCGGCCAGTAGGAGGGTCAGGACGGCTAGCAGGGAGTAGCAGGTGAGTAGTACGCGGCGTGGACCCCAGCGGTCGCCTAGGACGCCGCCTGCTAGGAGTAGTACGGCTCTGGGCAGGGTGAAGCCGGTGAGGACCAGCCCGGTGACATGCGGGCCGAGGTCGGACGCTGCCCAGCCGAGGGCGAAGAACAGCGTCGCGTCTCCGAAGGTCGAGAGTGTTGCGCCTGCCAGCCAGCCGTAGAAGGCCCGGGTCACCCGTCGAGGCGGGTCGGCATCACCAGCGTGGTGAACGTCCCCTGGTCGGCTGAGCGCACTACTACCGGCCGATCCACGGCAGTGAGCTCCAGCAGGACGTCCGGCCCGACGCTGACGCTCAGTGCTGCCGCCAGCAGCGAGGCGGAGAAGCCGAGCTGCGCAGCCCCCGACCCGATCCCCTCCAGTACTCCGAGCAGCTCGCCGCGCGCATAGCCGACCGGCTCCACCGCCGTCACCGTGACCTTGCCCGACTCGATGTCGAGGGCAACCGTCTCACCGGTCAGCAGAGCCAGGAACTGCTGCCGGTCCACAACCACCCGGCACGCAGGCGGGGTGAGCCCGTCGAGGATCGACTGGTACGCCGGGAACTCCTCGTCCACCACCGATACCACCCGGGACTCGCCGTCGACGAGCAGCGCAGTACCGCCTGGACCCGTCTCCAGCCGCACCTCGACAGCAGCACCGACCCACCGGGCCAGCGCGGTCAGCTCAGACGCCCGGACCAGCAGGTTGCGCGGGTACCCGGCGAATCCGAGCGGCTGGAGCTTCCGTACCGACAACCGGTAGCGGTCGGTCGCCACCACCGCCACCTCGTCCTCACCAAGCTCCAGGAAGACACACGCGAGCGCAGGGATCTCATCCGACTCGGCCGCCGCAGCAGCCACCTGCCGGATCGCTGAAGCCAACTCGGCCCCACCCAACGTCACCGCACACTCGTACGGCACAGCCGGCAGCGACGCCAGGATCCGCGCAGTAGCCCGCCGAGCCGCCTCGGCCTTCCCCTCCACCGTCTTCAGATGCGCCTGTACGACGGCCACCCCCGCCGCCGCTCCCTCATCCAGTACCACCCGTACCTCCGCCAGCGGCAGGTCGATCTCGCGCAGGTCGCGGAGCAGCGCGGCCCGTGCCTCCTGCGACGGGGCGTAGTACCGGTAGCCGTTCTGCTCGTCCACCGAGGCCGGCCGGAGCAGCCCGCAGTCGTCGTAGAAGCGCAGCGCGCTCGGGGTCAGCCCGACCTGGCGGGCGAAGGCGCTGATCGTCAGCAGCTCGTCTGTCATGCCGCCGATCCTGGGTCTTCGACCAACCTGAAGGTCAACCTGCGGAGGCTTGACGAGGGAGGTGAAAATGGTGGCGTGACGAGGTTGTTCGTGGTGACCGGCGCACCGGGCGCGGGCAAGTCGACCGTGGTCCCCGAGCTGCTCCGGCTGCGCTCGCGGCCGCTGGTCGTGATGGACATGGACGAGCTGCTCGACCATGAGGGCCGGGTGCTCGGCATCGCGATCGCCGACAAGTCCGCAGCGCCGAACTGGCCCGCGTACAACGCGTTGTGGCTGCGCATCACCGAGCTCGTCCGCCGCTCGGGTACGCCGATGCTGCTGCTCTCCCCAGGCGTACCGACCGAGCTGCCCGAGGGGCGGTGGCTGCACCTCGACTGCCCCGACGCCATCCGCCGCAAGCGGCTGGCCGAGCGCGGCTGGCCGGAGGAGCAGATCGCCGACGCGCTCGAGGACGCCGTCGAGCTGCGCAAGCTGGTCCCCCGGTCCGTGCCGGGAGACGGCACGCCCGAGGAGTCCGCCCGGCTGATCCTTGCCTGGGTCAACGAGTGAACCAGTCGCGCAGGATCGCGCTGTAGTCCTCGCTGATCCCCTCCACCGAGCGATCCGGCGTACCCGGCCAGTGACCGACCCCTGGGATCCGCACGCTCTCTACAGCCGTGTTGCCCGAGGTGGCCGCAGCCCGTCGCCAGACTTCCAGCGTCTCCGGTACCGGCAGATTGGCCTCGTCCTCGCCGTGCATCAGCAGCACCGGGCACTTCACGGTCGCGTAGAGCGGCTCGGACGCGAAGTCGATCTCATGCCACACCGGCAGCTCATCGCCCAGGTCAACCGGGATCCCGGCCAGGTCGAACCACGGCTCACCCGACTGTCGCTGCAGCAGCTCATCCACCGCCACCCGCTCCGCCGAGTCCCGCGCGACCTCACCCCGCCCCTTGCCACGCAGTAGCTCAGCAACCTCATCCCGGATCTCCAGCGCCCCGGCGACGGCCTCATCGCCGTACCCAGCCCGCCGCACCGACAGCTCCGTCGCATGCCGCATCTGCTCGGCAGGACTCACCCCCGCGCACCCGAGCAGCAGCAAGAACGCCGTGTCGGGCAACTGCTGCGCAGCGAGCGCCGCCACCCACGTACCCTGGCTAACGCCCCAGAACCCCACCGGTACGTCGAAGTGCAGCTTCAACTCCTGATACGCGGCAACAGCACCCGCAGCCTGTACGCCGAACGGGATGTCCACGTCATCGTACGGCCAAGGCGCCCGCTCGAAAGCCAGTACCGCGACCCCCAACGGCGCCAGCGTGGCGGCGAGGTGCTCGAAGATCGGCTGCTCGAATGACGAGCTACTGGACCCGTGCAGCGCAACAACCCCGGCCCGAACCGGTACCTCGGCAGGCACGGTCAACAACGCCGGCCGCCCGTCGACGACGATCTCCTGAGCCTTGATCACCGCTGGATCGTCACACGATGCCCGGGTCAAGGCACAACCCCACCGGCGCCCACTTGGGCCGCGGCGACACCGGCAGCGGTCCTGCCCCAGGCGTGATCGAGCCGAGCACGCTGGTGTGCCGTGCCCCGGTACAGCTCGGCACAGTCCCACCGAGCCCATTCACCGTCAGGAAGCCCAGTACTGCGAACGCATACGCCTCCTTGGCCGCCGACGGCATCCCCAGTTCATCAGTAGCCAGCAACGGCGCCCCACGAAGCTCCTCGGCCAGCAGATGCATCAGCACCGGGTTGCGGATCCCACCCCCGGCCGCGATGATCTCCGTCCCGCCATGCGCGCGTACTGCGTCCGCCACCGTCCGAGCCGTCAATGCGGTCACCGTGGCGACCAGGTCGTCCGGTTCGATCGGGGGAAGCCCGGTCATCGCCTCAGCCAGGTAGCCGAGGTGGAACAACTCCTTGCCAGTGCTCTTCGGCGCGGGACGCGCGTAGTACGGCTCGGCCAGCAGGCGGTCGAACAACACCGGGTGGATGTGTCCCCGCCCGGCCATCACCCCGTCCGCATCGAAGGTGGACTCCCCAGCGGTGACCTCCCGCACGACCGCATCGATCAGCGCGTTGGCCGGCCCGGTGTCGAAGGCGATCGGATCGTCCACGGCCGGGACGACGGTGATGTTGGCGATCCCGCCGAGGTTGAGGGCGACCGGCGTACCGGGGCGGCCGCGTAGCCACAGGACATCCACGATGCTGACCAATGGAGCGCCCTGCCCGCCAGCGGCGACGTCGCGGGTCCGCAGGTCGGATACGACGGCAGTACCGGTCGCCTCGGCGATCCAGGCGGGCTGCCCGAGCTGCAACGTGCCACGCACCTCGCCCTCGTCGACCCAGTGGAAGGCGGTCTGCCCGTGCGACACGATCAGGTCGGCATGCCCACCACACAACTGCTCGACAGCCTGCGCTGCAACGCCGGCGAACGCCTGCCCGATCCCGGTGTCCAGCCGGCAGACCTGCTCGAGTGTTGTGGATGCCGGTGGCAACGATGAAGCCAACTCTTCCTGCAGAGCAAGGGGATAGGGCTGGCTCAACAGGCCCAACGGGGTCAGCACGACCTGCCCGTCCTCGATCCGCAGATCGGCCGCCGCGGCGTCGATCGCGTCGTACGAGGTGCCTGACATCAGGCCGATGACCCGCATCAGTCGCGCAACTCGCGTCGGTGGTCGTCGCCGCGCAGCGTCAGCAACGCGATCACGGAGACCGCGCAGGTGGCGATCACGTAGTACGCCGGGATGTCGACGTTCTTCGTCCGCTTGATGAGTTCGGTGATGATCAGGCCGGCCGAGCCCGAGAAGACCGCGTTCGACAGCGAATAGGCGAGTCCGAGTCCGGTGTACCGCGCTCTGGTGGGGAACATCTCTGCCAGCATGGCCGGTCCCGGCCCAGCCATCAACCCGACGACGAGTCCCGCGGCGAAGACCGCCGCCCCCTTCGCCGCGTTCGAGCTCCCGACGTCCTGGAGCAGGTTCATCAAAGGCAACGCCAGTACGACCACCAGCGCAGCCCCCGTCACCATCACCGGCCGCCGCCCGATCCGGTCGCTCAGCCAGCCCGCCGGCATGATCGAGACCGCGAACCCGAGGTTGGCCAGCACGGTCGCCACGAGCGCCTGCTGGAAGGTCGCATGCAGCGTCGCCTGCAGGTAGGACGGCATCACGACGAGGAACGTGTACCCCGCCGCAGACCAGCCCATCAGCCGCCCGATGCCGAGCGCGATCGCCTTGGCTACCTCTGCCTTGTCCGCCGGCGGCTGATCCTGGGCCTTCGCGAAGCTAGGCGTCTCGTCCAGCCTGAGACGCAGCCACAAAGCGACCAACCCGAGCGGCAGCGCGAGCAGGAACGGCACCCGCCAGCCCCAGTCGTTCAGCGCGTCCTTGCTCAGTACCGTCGCCAGGACCGCCGCGAGCCCCGCCCCGACGAGCAGCCCGAGCGCGACGGTGAACGACTGCCACGCGCCGTACAGACCGCGCTTCGTCCGCGGCGCGAACTCGGTCATGATCGACACCGCTCCGCCGAACTCACCACCCGCCGACAGCCCCTGCAACGCCCGCACCAGGGTCAGCAGCCACGGCGCCGCCGCCCCGACGGTCGCGTACGTCGGCAGGACGCCGATCAGCGTGGTCGATCCGGTCATCAGCAGCAGCACCAGGATCAGCGTGGGACGCCGCCCGATCCGGTCACCGACCCGGCCGAAGACCGCGGCGCCGATCGGCCGGAAGAAGAACGCCAGCGCGAACGAGGCGTAGGTCTTGATCAGGCTCTCGGCATCGCTGGTCGAGGTGCTGCTGAAGAAGTTCGCCGCGATCACCGTCGCGAAGAAGCCGTACGCCCCGAACTCGTACCACTCGACGAAGTTGCCGACCGTGCCCGCCACCAGCGACCGCCTGGTCCGCTGGGCCTCGATACTCGCAATACTCATCGTGCTCCTTCCCTAGCCGTCTCCAAGCAACCTTCCCCATCGGGCCGGTGTCATTACCGGTAACGAGACAGAAGGGGGTCGAATGGTCACCCGGGGCGACGACTTCGACGACTTCGTGCGGGGAACCTCGACGAGGTTGCTGCGCACGGCAGTACTGCTCACCGGCGACCGTCCGGCGGCGGAGGACCTCGTCCAGGAGGTCTACGAGCGCGTCTACGTGCGCTGGCGCCGGATCCACACCGCCCCCGAGGCGTACGCCCGCAAGACGCTCACCAACCTGGTCGCGAACCGCTGGCGGCGCAGGGGCCGCAGGCCCGAATCACTGGTCGCCGAACACGCCGACCAGCCCAGCCCGGACCGCGCCGACGACATCGTCGCCCGCGACCAGCTGGTGACCGCGCTCCAGGAGCTGCCGCCCCGGATGCGGGCCGTGATCGTGCTCCGGTACTACGAAGACCTCACCGAGGCCCAGACCGCCGCGGCACTCGGCTGCTCGGTCGGCACGATCAAGAGCCAGACGTCCCGCGCGCTCGACAAACTCCGGCTGATCACCGAACCAGCGATTCTGGAGGGACTGCGATGACCGACACCGAACTCAAGCACCGGCTGACCGCCGCGGTCGACCACGTCGATGCCCCTTCCGACCTCGTCCACCGGGTCCGCAAGGGCGGTACCTCGCGCCTGCGCCGCCGCCGGCTGACCGCGCTGGTCGCGGCCGGGCTGACCCTGGCTGCCATCGCCGGTGCGAGCACCGTGATCCAGTACCTGCCGACGCCAGCCCCCGCCCACCCGAACATCAACGACTCCGGCGGCATCGGCAGCGGCGATCCGTACGGCTTCATGATGAAGGGCCCGACCCGGGGCGACCTGGCCGGTGACAAGGCCTTCCTCGCGGCCGCGGTCGCCGCCTGGGAGCAGGGCCGGATGAAGGGGTACGACAAGGAACGCGGCATCTACGACGACCTCCGCGGGGAGTCGAAGGTCTACTGGGCCGGCAACACGCCGGCGGGCAAGGCCGCGATCGTCGTCCAGAACTCGTTCCTGCACGAGCACGGCAATATGCAGATCGACCGGGAAGGCATCCACACGCTGGTCGGCTACGTCGGTACGGACGCGGCCGGCAAGGTCGTCTACGTCACCGGCAGCTACCCGACCCCCGGCCCTTCGCTCGACGCGGCGTTCGTGACCGGCCCCGCCAAGAAGCAGCAGGCGATGGTCGTGATCGACCTGGGCAAGTACATGGGCTGGGCGTACAAGCGCGAGTACACCAAGGCCGGCGGCAGCGTCCGGAAGTACACGCCGCTGAAGTTCGAGGACGGCGTCAGCGTGGTGAAGGTCCCGCTCGGCACCGATCCGTACGCGCTTCAGGTCAGTCTGGTGCCACCGGACGAGCACGAGAACTACCAGGTCGTCAACGGACTGCCGCCGTCGACGAGCACCGAGGACTTCGACCAGCGCCTCTGGACCGGGGACAAACAGCCCGACGGTTCGATTGTGAAGGTCACCTGGCCGATGACGGACGGAGCCGACGCCCTGGCCGCAGGTGCGAACGAGGACTTCCTGCTGGCCGTCGTGGGCCAGAGCGACCCGAGCACCCAAGGCACCTACCTTCCGGCCTGGGTGGGCTACGGGCTCACCCCGAACGGCTCGACGGTGCTGCTGAGCGAACTCCAACTCGACCCGGATCCAACCCACGTCTACGCGGTGGTCATCCCGAAGAGCGGCCAGGCGAAGATCGTGCAGGGCGGCGTACCGGACCCGACGGCGCCGCTGCCGGTCAAGATCAAGCTGCCGGGCGGCCAGGGCTGGGCCGTCGCTGCCAAGGACGCCAACCTGTCCTACCGCTACGGCACGGGCCATTGGAGCGCCCCGCGCAAGAACGCACTCCTCGTCCCGGCCGGCTCCAAGGCCTCGGTCAAGGTCACGCTCGGGACCAGCACTCACATCGTCTGGCTGCCCTGAGACTCATCACTGTCCGCAGCAACGCCTTGACACAACGTCCGCTCCGGTTGAGGATCGATCCGCTATACCGGTTTAGCGATCACCCGCCCGCCCTCCACCAGGAGCTGATCGATGAGTCCAGCGAACATCAGTAGACGAACCCTGCTGTCCGGTCTCGCGGCGACGTCCGCCGTCGCCGCGACCGGCGCGGCGATCCCCGCCGAGGCCGCCGCGAGCCGCGAGTGCCGCGCGGCCGCCAAGACCGGCCCGGTCACGGTCGCCTACATCGAAGTGAACGACCACAGCATGCTGAGCGCCGGCAAGTACAAGCTGGCGAACGGTGGCGCGCAGGTGATCGACGTCGCGGTGATCTTCGCGGCGAACATCAACTACGACACGACCACCAAGAAGGCGTACCTGTTCTTCAACCCGCAGGTGACGAACGTGCTGAACAACGTCGCCACCCAGGTCCGGCCGCTGCAGCAGAAGGGCATCAAGGTCCTGCTCTCGATCCTCGGCAACCACCAGGGCGCCGGGTTCGCGAACTTCCCGACCAAGGTGGCCGCCGAGGCGTTCGCGCAGGAGCTGGCCGACGCGGTCAACCGCTACGGCCTGGACGGGATCGACTTCGACGACGAGTACGTCGAGTACGGCAACAACGGCACCGGCCAGCCGAACGCCGACTCGTTCATCTGGCTGGTCCAGGCACTGCGCGCGAAGCTCCCGAACAAGCTCATCACCCTGTACGACATCGGCCCGGCCTCCGACCGGCTGGTCAGCGGCAGCCAGAGCATCCGGGAGACCTTCAACTACGCCTGGAACCCGTACTACGGCACCTGGGGCGTCCCGAGCGGCCCGAGCTCCAAGTCCAAGCTCTCCCCGGCCGCCATCTCGTACACCGCCACCAGCCAGAGCACCGCCGTCAGCCTGGCCCAGCGGACGATCTCCGAGGGCTACGGCGTCTTCCTCACCTACAACCTCACCGAGTCCAACACCGCCACCTACCTGTCCGCCATCACCCAGAAGCTCTACGGCAGCAACACCGCCTACACCCCGTAGATCCACCCCGGCTGCCAGTCGAACGGCGCAGCCACCACGTCCTCCAGCGACTCCTCGGCCAACAGGTGCTGCAACGCCCACCTGTTGGCCGAGTGCGCGACGACCAGCACCGTGCTTCCGTCATACAGCCTTCTGATGTCCCCGAGGAACGACCTGGTCGACTCGACCACCTCGCGGTAGCTCTGCCCGCCCGGAAACGGCACATCCACCCGCGCAAGCCGAGGCTCCAACTCCGGCCGCGGCCGCCCGTTGAGCTCCCCGTAGTTGCACTCCCGCAACCGCCAGTCGACGAAATGCGGCACCTCGAGCCCGGCCAGCTCGACCGTCTGCACCGCCCGGCGCAGATCCGAGCTGAAGACCACATCTACGTTCTGCCGCCTGGCGCCCAGCTCGACCGCCTCTTGGCGGCCGGCCGCGGACAGTTCGCCCGGCAACCACCCAGTGGCGATGCCCTGCTCGTTGTCCAGCGTGGTGGCGTGCGTCTCGTAGATCAGCGTCGTCGGCATGGCTCACAGTCAATCTGCTTTGCGTTCGTTACTGGCCGGTATATACTTAAGTTACTCGTGAGTATTAGCTAGAGGTAGGGGAACCCTGTGAGCCACTACAAGTCGAATCTGCGGGACATCGAGTTCAATCTGCTCGAGGTGCTCGGCCGCGGTGAGGTGCTCGGTCAGGGCCCGTACGCCGAGATGGACGTCGACACCGCCCGTGAGGTGCTGTCGGAGATCGACCGGCTGGCGAAGAACGAGCTGGCCGGGTCGTTCGAGGACGCCGACCGCTTCCCGCCGGTGTTCGACCCGGCGACCCACGAGGTGCGGATGCCGGAGTCGTTCAAGAAGAGCTACCACGCCTACATGGACGCCGAGTGGTGGAAGCTAGAGCTGCCGCCGGAGCTCGGTGGCCAGCCGACCCCGCCCTCGCTGCGCTGGGCCGCCGCCGAGATGGTGCTGGGTGCCAACCCGGCCGTGCACATCTACGCGGCCGGCCCGAACTTCGCCCACGTGCTGTGGCGCAACGGCACCGAGCGGGACAAGAAGATCGCCCAGATCATGATCGACCGCGGCTGGGGCGCGACGATGGTGCTGACCGAGCCGGACGCCGGCTCCGACGTCGGCGCCGGGCGCACCAAGGCGACGCTGCAGGACGACGGCACGTGGCACATCGCGGGCGTCAAGCGGTTCATCACCTCGGGCGAGCACGACATGACCGAGAACATCGTGCACCTGGTGCTCGCTCGCCCGCAGGGCGTCGAGGGAGTCGGCGGCCCGGGCACCAAGGGGCTGAGCCTCTTCATCGTGCCGAAGTACGACTTCGATCCGGAGACCGGCGAGCTGACCGGTGAGCGCAACGGCGCCTTCGTCACGAACGTCGAGAAGAAGATGGGCATCAAGGTCTCCACCACGTGTGAGATCACCTTCGGCGAGAACACCCCGGCGAAGGGCTACCTGCTCGGCGAGGTGCACGACGGCATCGCGCAGATGTTCCAGGTGATCGAGTACGCCCGGATGATGGTCGGCACCAAGGCGATCGCCACCCTCTCGACCGGCTACCTGAACGCACTCGAGTACGCCAAGGCCCGGGTGCAGGGCGCAGACCTGACCAACCCGGCCAAGGACGCGCCCCGGGTGACGATCACGCACCACCCCGACGTACGGCGCTCGTTGCTCACCCAGAAGGCGTACTCCGAGGCGCTGCGCGCGCTGGTGCTCTTCACGGCGACGTACCAGGACCGCGCGGAGAAGGCCCGGTACGCCGGTGAGCACGACCTCGAGGCCGAGCGGGTCAACGACCTGCTGCTGCCACTGGTCAAGGGCTACGGCTCGGAGAAGTCCTGGACGCTGCTCGGCACCGAGTCGCTGCAGACCTTCGGTGGCTCCGGCTTCCTGCAGGACTACCCGATCGAGCAGTACGTCCGCGACGCCAAGATCGACACCCTGTACGAAGGCACCACCGCGATCCAGGGCCAGGACCTGTTCTTCCGCAAGATCATCAAGGACCAAGGCCAGGCCCTCGGCCACCTGTCCGAGCAGATCCAGGCGTTCGTCGCCTCCGAGGCGGGCAACGGCCGGCTGAAGGAAGAGCGCGGGCTGCTCGCCAAGGGCCTCGAGGACACCCAGAAGATCCTCGGCGTGATGGGCCAGGCGCTGATGTCGAGCAACCCGCAGGCCGAGAACGGCGACCCGCGCAACATCTACAAGGTCGGCCTGAACACCTCCCGGCTGCTCTACGTGCTCGGCGACGTCGTCTGCTCCTGGCTGATGCTGCGGCAGGCCGAGGTCGCGCTGGAGAAGCTGGGTGGCGAGCTGTCGCCGGCCGACCAGGACTTCTACACCGGCAAGCTGGCCGCCGCGCAGTGGTTCGTCCGCTCGACGATGCCGACCGTCCGCGCCGAGCGGATCAAGGCCGAACTGACCGACCTCGACGTGATGGACCTGCCCGAGTCGGCCTTCTGATCTGAGGGGCGACTCGCCGGACGGTTACCCCCCTCCCGTCCGGCGGGTCGCCTCTCTGCCCCTTGCTTGCCCCCTGCTGCCCGTGGATCTGCCCTGCCCAGGGCGTTCGTTCCACGGAAGAGTTTCGCCCTGCGGTACCGCAACCCTGGCCCGGTCTCCCCTGTCCGAGCCAGGGCTGCGGCTATTCAGGGGCTGTTCGGAACCGGCACGACCACAGGAGCGTCAGTGCAGAGGTGGACCACCCGACCCGTCGTAGGCTGAGCGCGATGTCCGCCCGAATCCCCCGCCTCGGCGTGCTCCTTGCCGTCCTCGCGTTCCTCGCCCCGTCCCCGGCAGCCGCAGCTCCACCCGAGCTCCCCGACCAGATCGCCGCCAACTGGAAAACCGACCGCCTCTTCGTCTACGACGCGTTGCGGCCCGGATTCCCGAAGGCCGAGCTGGACCGGATCCGCGCCGCCACCCGCACAGTCCCCTTCCCCGTGTACATCGCCCTGCTACCCCGTACGCCGTACACGCGAGAGCAGTCGTTCGACCTCCCCACGCTGTTGCAGGCACGTGTTGGCCAGCCCGGGCTCTACCTGGTGTGGACCGTCTCGGACGACTATTGGGCCGGCAGCGAGACACTGATCCGGCCGGGTGGGCTCAAGGGGCGCGACCTCACCGGCGTACAGCTCGACGACAAGCAGGACAACAAGATCGTCACCGACCGGCCCGCTCCGCGCATCGTCCGGACGATCCAGCAGGCCGCGACGGCGTACGACGGCCGCGCGCTGCCCCCGGTCCCGGCCGATGACCTGACGCCGGAGCGCCGGTACGACGACGGGCTCTCCGCGACGGACAAGGGCGATCGTGCCGCGTTCATCGGGATGGGCGTCGGCGGCGTGCTCGGCTTCGTCCTCGTCATCGTGCTGACGCTGCGGAGCCGCGACCGGCGATCGGCGCCGCGGAAGCGCGGCACCCAGAGCGGTTTCACCGGTCCGGTCGACGTCTGGTCCGTCCGAGGCAAGGCCGACCGCTGGATCGTCAAGGCGGGCAAGACCCTCAAGCGCCTCGAAACGCAGATCTCCCGGACCGATGTCTCCTCCGAGGTACTCGACCAGCGCGACGACGCCAAGGCACGGCTGGCCGCAGCCCGTACGTTGCGCGCCGACGAGTCCGATGACCTCACCGCTCCCGCCGGAGCGTTCGTACTCGCCCGGCAGGCGCACGAGGCAGCCAGCGGCACCGGAGTCCGGCCACCGTGCTTCTTCAACCCACTGCATGAGCCGGGAACTGTCCAGGCGGCCTGGTCCGACGAGACCGAAGTACCGGCCTGTGCGAGCTGCGCGAAGGTGCTGGAGCATGGCGAGACACCGAAGGGGTTCATGGTGTGGATGAGGTCCGGCCTGCTGCGACTGGACCACAAGGCTGTGCCGTACTGGACCCTGAACCCGAAGGAGCAGCCGCTGGTGGCCACCGGCTTCGGCGCCCTCGAGGACGACCTCGCCGAGCGCGTCGAAAGGGGCGACCGGTGAAACGCTTCGGGTTGTTGGTCCTGGCGAGTCTGTTCCTGTTTGCACTACCTGCGGCAGCTGCTGAGGTTCCTACGGATCCACGAGTCACGGCCGCGGTCGCTGCGTGGAAGAGCACTCCCTTGTACGTCGATCCGCTCTACAGCTCGGTGGACACCACAGGGGTCGTCGAACGGGTCGCCTCCGCGCAGGTGCCGGTGTATGTCGCCCTACTGCCGACCGGGGCCTGGTTCCAGGAGAAGGGCGACACCGTACGGCTGGCGGGCTGGCTCGCGGTGAGCAACGGGAAGCCAGGGCTCTACCTGGTCGTGGACGGCTACACGGTGATCGGTGCGGCTCACCTGGTCGCGGCGAGCACCTACGGGACGACGTACGCGACCAAGGACGAGAGTGTGGCCGGGCAGGTCGGCGACTACCTGGATTCGGTCCGGTTCAACGACCGCTACGACAAGGACCCGGCCAGGACCGCGGCACTGCCGGTCGAGCCGGAGTCGAGCTACGACGATGACGACGACCGGTTCACGGTGAAGTCGGCGATCGGCAACAGTCTGGGCGGCCTGACGCTCGGGCTCCTGGGCGGGGCGCTCCTCGCCCTGCCCGTACTGGGACTGGCGGCGCTGGTCGCCCATCGACGTGGAGGTCGGCCGTGAGGCGCCTTGTGGTTCTGCTCGCTCTGCTCTTCGTCGCCGCTCCGTTGACCGCCACAGCCGCGGGGAACCAGACGCCGGCCGAGCGGGCGAAGGAGATCGCCACAGCGCTGGCGAAGGACCCGCTCTACATCGACCCGATCTACGCCCCGGCGCTACCGGAGACGCAGCGGACCGGCGTCCGGGCGAAGGCCAAGGCACTCGGCTATCCGGTCTACACGATCGTCCTCCCGCTGACACCGAGCGACGCGTTCCAGGGCAAGGAGTCGAACGTCATCACACTCGTCTCCGACGCGCTCCGCAAACCGGGTCTGTATGTCGTGGTCGATGGTGGTGAGCGCTTTCCCTGGTACGAGGCGAAGGACCTCCCGCAACTCGACGAGGACAAGCTCAGCCCGGCTCGGCAGCGTGCGCTCGACGACACGGGCTATGACGCCGGGCCTACGGAAGTACTGACCCGCTTCTACGAGTTGCTGGCCGGTCCTGCGCTGCCTCAGCCGGCGCGTACGAAGTCCGGAGACAGCACGGCACCTGCTGATGACGAGGACGACGGCAATGGCGGGACGATTGCCCTGGGCATCATCGCGGGCGTCGTCGTGCTGATGATCGCCCTCGGACTCTTCATCGGTCTGCGGCGGCGCGGCGGTCCGGCTAAGGTCTCGACCCCTCGCAGGGAGAAGGCTTTCAGTATTCCGCCACACGTCGCCGCGACGGTGGCCGCCGAGCGCCGCCGGCGGTTGACCGCCGAGACGACTGCGGAGCTCACCCAGCTCGGGTCAGACCTCGCCGCCTTGCCGACAGCGGCTGGTGCGGGGCTACGACACCAGCAGCTCGCCTTGGATTGCCACGACGCGGCCGGGCGGGTGCTCGACGCCTCCCGCGATCTGGTCGACGTGGTCGGCGCGATGGTGCTGCTGGATCAGGGGCGACGCGAGTACGACGTGGCGAAGGCTCTGGCGGCCGGGCGCAAGCCTGGCGTAGTACAGCCGCTGTGTGCTTTCAATCCCTTGCATGGAAGGGCATCCGGGCGACCGACCCAGGTGGACTCCGATGGCGCCACGCTGGCTCTGCCGTTGTGTGCTGACTGCCGGCGGGCGTTGCGGAGCGGCAAGGCGCCGGCCTCGTTGCCTGGAGACGACGGACCCTACTGGCACGGCGACGACCTGTGGGCCCGGACCTTCTTCGGCGCGCTGACAGACGACCTTCCCGCTGCCGTGAGCCGGGGTGAGTACCGGTCCTGAGGCCCTTCTCCCTGAGCCTGGCGTCAGGGCTGGTCTGGGGGTTCTGCCTGATCCGGCGGTACGGCGTACCGGCCTACTGTCGAGCGACAAGGGCGGGGACCGAGCAGAGGTGGATGGCGATGGCTACGACCGGGCAAGTAGGGGCGCTGCTGTTGGTGGCGGGGGCCGGGATGGCGTTGTGGACGTTCGGGGACAAGGACTCGAACACCACGCACGAGGTGACCGACAAGATCTCCGTCGTCCGGCTGGACTCGCCGAACGCCGACGTCACCATCAAGGTGGCCGACGTGGACAAGACGACGGTCCAGGAGAAGCGGTCGTACTGGCTGGTCAAGCACGGCGACGCGTTCGAGGTCGACGGGGAGACGCTGAAGCTCGACGGCGACTGCGGCTGGCAGTGCCGGGCCGACTTCGTCGTCACCGTGCCGCGGGGGACGAAGGTGACGGGCTCCAATGGCAGCGGCGATCTGTCCGTCACCGGGGCCAGTGGGGTCGAGACGAGTTCGCGGTCGGGAAAGGTCGCGCTGGCCGACATCACGGGTGACGTGAAGCTCGACCTGACGTCGGGGGACGTCGAGATCGAAGGGCTGGCCGGCAAGCTGGAGGTCAAGGCGAACTCCGGCGACATCGAGGCCAAGCACCTCAGGGGCGGGCCGGTGAACGTCGAGACCACCTCGGGCGACATGCGGCTCGAGCTCGACGAGGCCACCGACGTACGGGCCGAGGGCACCAGCAGCGACGTCGAGGTGACCGCACCGGCCGGCGGCTACAAGGTGCAGACCAAGACGCACAGCGGCGAGGTCGAGAACACCCTCGGCAACGACCCGGACGGCGGCCACACCATCGACGCCAGCACCACCAGCGGTGACGTCACACTCGCAGCGCGCTGACTCTCCGTAGGTTTACGGTCGGGTACCTCGTACGCTGGAGTTACATAACCTTAGGAGGGCTCGACATGAGCATCGGTGTGGGGATCTTCCTGATGGTGGTCGGCGCGATCCTCTCGTTCGCCGTCCGCGATTCGTGGAACGCCGTGAACCTGACTGCGGTCGGCTACATTCTGATGCTCGCCGGGCTGGCGGGCATCGTGCTCTCCTTCTACATCACGAACCGGCGCCGTCGCGTCCCGACCGACGCGCTCGACCCAGCGATCGAAGAGGAGTACCGGGTAGTCGAGGAGCACCACCGCGACATCAAGGAGTAGTCGCTCCCGAGAGGATCAGCTCCAGCCGGGCACTGCCATCGGCGGTGACTCTTACCGGCACGCCCCAGTCCTGCCGATGCATGTGACAGGCCGGGAACTCGACCGCTTCTGAGTCATCGCAAGAGGCAGCCTGTACTGCGACGTGCAGCACACCGTCGCCGACTCGCTCGTCGATGACCAGCCTGCGCGTCAGGTCGGTGGAGTCGCCCGCGCCTTCCTTGAGCAACGCCTCGGGCGTCGACGAGACGAGCAGCCGGGTCGACGGGCCGTAGCGGTCGTCGAGCTTCTGGCCCGGCGGCGGGGTGAACACCACGTCGAGGGTGACCTCTCCGGCCGCGATCTCCATCGGCGGGCGCTGGGTGCGGGTGCTGAACTCGTCCGCCTTCGCCGAGGCGCCGAGGGGGATTCGGGTCAGCCGGTGGGCCGCGGACTCGACGACGAGGAGATCGTTGCCCGCGACAACGGCACCGCTGGGCTCGGCGAGTCCGGTGGCCATGGTTTCCACCAGGCCGGTGGTGGGGGCGTACCGGCGTACGGCGCCGTTGTAGGTGTCGGAGATGGCGATGGAGCCGTCGGGCAGCACCGTCACGCCGAGCGGGTGCTGCAGCAGCGCCTCCTCGGCCTTGCCGTCCCGCAACCCGAAGTCGAACAGCCCGGTCCCGACAGCCGTGTGCACCTCGGTATCGATCCACCGCAGTGCCGAGATCTCCGAGTCAGCCAACCAGAGCTTGTCGCCATCGGCTGCGAGCCCCGAAGTCTGCGCAAACCACGCCTGCTCCAGCGCCCCGTCCCGCAGCCCTTCGTTGGTGGTACCCGCCGCCACCTCGGTGGTCTTGCTGAACGGGTCGTACGTCCACAGCTGGTGAACGCCGGCCATCGCGATCCACACCTTGCCCTGCCACCACGCGACATCCCACGGCGAACTCAGCACCCCGGTCCCGTCGCCGTCCATCCACTGCTTGCCGGTACCAACCAAGGTGCTCACTTCGCCGGTGTCGAGGTTGATCCCCCGCAGCGCATGGTTGACGGTGTCGGCCACCACCACGTCGTACCCGACCTTCGCGGCAACATCATCCGGCAGAACCGCTACCCCGTTGGGCTCGGAGAACGCAGCCTGAGTGCCATCCGCGAACCCACGCTTCCCCGTGCCGAACCTCCTGACCACGGTAGTCGCGTCAGCCGCCAACTCGACAACACTGTGGTTCCCCGCGTCCGCCACCAAGAACCCGTCGCCCAAGGCAACGACCTTCGCCGGAAACCGCAGATCCCCAGCCTCGGCCACCGGCGCCACATACGGCGACTTCCCCCGAGTCAGCGTCCCCGCCTTCTCATGCTCAGCAATCAACTCCGCCAGCTGAGCATCCAACGCGTGCTCATGCCCCTCACCGGAGTACTGCGCCACGATGTACCCGTTGGGATCCACCAACACCAGCGTCGGCCAGGCCCGCGCCGTGTAGTTCTCCCAGGTCACCAACTCCGGATCGTCCAGCACCGGATGCCCGACCTCATACCGCTCCACCGCAGCCTTGACCGCCGCTTCTTCCCCCTCATGCGCGAACTTCGGCGAATGCACCCCCACAATCACCAACGCATCCCCGTACTTCTCCTCCAACGGCCGCAACTCATCCAGCACATGAAGACAGTTGATGCAGCAAAAGGTCCAGAAGTCGAGGAGCAAGAACCGCCCCCGGAAGTCCGCGAGCTTCAGCTCCCGTCCCCCGGTGTTCAACCATCCCCGACCCTTGAGTTCCGGCGCGCGCACATGCATACGCCCATTGTCCGCCCGGACCCAACCGGCCTCGCCCCAGGGCCCACGGACCGGTCACCCCGCTACGCGGTAGTTTGCGGCCGTGGGCATGTATCTCTTCAGCGTCGGCGCCGAGGACTGGTTCGATGACAGCGAGGACGGGTTGGCCGAGACTGCCACGGCCCTGAACGCCGAGCTCGAGCGGCTGGGCTTGCCGGCGTACCGGCCCGGGCCGGCGGCAACCACCTTCGAGGAGAAGCTGGTTCCTCCCATGGACAGCTTCAGCCGCCTCGGTGGACAGCACCTCTCGACCCAGGAATTCGCGATGCTGTGTGACTGGACGCTTCTGATCCCGGTGTCCCTGGAGAAACAGATCCACCTACCGATCGAGACCCAGTACTCCGAGTCGACCACGATCGCGGGAGCCCCGCAGGTACAGGCAATCGCCGAGAAGCTGGCCGGCGCCATCGCTCTCCCCTCCGAGGTCCCCTCCGAGCCGCACAACCTGGAGCTCACCGGCTGGTTCCTGGACGGCCCCGCGAAAGCCCTCGCCGCCACCCACCCGGGCCAGTGGGCCAACGACCTGGACGCATCCTTCTACGTCGCCCTCTACCTCCGCGCAGCCCAACACTCCCGCCGCCACCACACCCCCATCACCTACTCCTGACACTCCCGGCCGAACCAACGGGCGAGGTGGGCGTCCAGATCCTGCTGATCGTCACCGATCCAAGCCACGTGGCCATCGGGCCGGAGCAGGACACCTGGAGTGTCCAGTGGCGCGGTGGGGTCCGCGAGGTAGTCGATCCGGTCCGACCAGGCACCGACTGTGAGCTGCCCGGTACGGTCCAGTAGCAACCCACGGCCTTGATGCAGCAAGTCGTACAGACGGCCTTGTTTCAGCTCGAGATCCCGCAGCCGCCGGCCGACCAGGTCGGCGCCTTCACCGAAGTCGTAGCGGATGTCGATCGCGGTGATCTTCTCGATCAGGTAGCGATTCACTTCATCGAAGTCCATCAGCTCGGTGAGCAACCTGCGCACAGCTTGCGGACCAGGCTCAGGCGACAGCAATTCCATCTGAGCGCGAGTGTTGTCGAGCACGTCGGCCGCAACCGGATGACGCTCTGCCTCATACGTATCCAGCAAGCCCTCCGGCGCCCACCCCTGAACCTCCGCGGCCAACTTCCACCCGAGGTTGAACGCATCCTGAACCCCCAGATTGAGCCCCTGCCCACCCGTAGGCGGATGAATATGCGCCGCATCACCCGCCAGCAACACCCGCCCCACCCGATACCGCTCAGCCAACCGAGTCGCATCCCCGAACCGCGACAACCACCGCGGCGAATGCACCCCGAAATCCGTCCCCGCGATGGCCTTCAACTGCTCCTTGAAATCGTCAAGGCTCGGCGCCTCCTTGCTGACTCCCCTAGCCGGCACCACCACCCGATAAATCCCACCGCCGTAAGGCCCGGCAATATTGAAAGTCTTGTAGGTCTCGCGAACCTCAGCCATCCTGCCGGCGATCTCCTCCGCCGACGCCCCCACTTCCAGCTCCCCCATCAACGTCTCGTTCCGCGAGGCCACCCCCGGAAACCCCACCCCGAGCACCTTCCGCACCGTACTCCGCGCCCCATCACACCCCACCAGATACCGAGCCCGCAGCCGCTCCCCACCGGCCAGCTCCACACTCACCCCATCGTCATCCTGCTCGAACCCAACCACCGCACACCCGCGCCGTACTTCCGCCCCCACCCCAACCGCATGCTCCTCAAGCACCTGAACAACAACCGGCTGCGGAATCCCCAGCAAATACCCATGCGCCGTATCCAGCCCCACCGGCGCAGGCTTGTCGATAGCAGCAAAAAACCCACCCGCCGCCCGCCGCCTCCCTCGCTCGAGCAAGCGCTCCAGCAACCCCCGCATCGCCATCAACTCAAGCGAGCGAACATGCAATCCAACCACCCGAACAAACGAAACCGGCTCGATTTCCTTCTCCACCACAACCACCCGCACCCCATGCAGCCGCAACTCACCAGCCAACACAGCCCCCGCAGGCCCACACCCAACAACAACCACGTCGAACTCACCCGACGCCGACCCAGCAGCAAACTGCTCAGAGGTAGCCATTTGCCCGGCAACCTACAAGCCCGCCCATCCCCCGTCCAACGCTTTCCCGCCATCCCCTGCACCCATCGATCGTCCGGGCCGGCTCGGGTCAGCGGGGGAGGATGAGGGTGTCGGTGAGGAGTTTGGCGGTTTTGCGGAGGGTGGGGGGTGAGGAGGAGAGTTCGGTGGCTAGGGCTAGCGGGGTTAGGGGTTCGCCGGGGCCTACCAGGCGGTGGCGGTGGGCTTGGAGCCAGACGATGGCTCGGGGCCAGGTGGAGAGGCGGGCCTTGGTTAGGAGGTCGGGGGCTTCTCGGACCAGGCGGTCGGCGATGTCGAAGGCTTCGGCGGCGTAGCTGGTGCCTAGGGTTTCGCCGGCTAGGAGCCAGGCGTGGGGGGCTAGGACTGAGAGGGTGGCCGCCTGGGATTTGTCCAGGCCGCGGAGGTCGGGGCGGGGAGGGGCGCCTAGGCCGGCGAGGGTTCGGTAGGCCTCTTCCAGGTCGGCGCTGGTGTCGTCCAGGAAGACTCGTTCGCCGGACAGGGGGCGGATCGGGTCGGTGAGGGCCGCCGCTTCCAGGGCTGGACGCCAGACGTCTACTGCGTCTACGGCTTCTTCGATGGCGTCCACCTCGAGCGAAGTGCGCTCACCTGCGAAAGCCAGCCAGGCCTTGACCACCAGAGGGACGGCAGCGAAGTAGGTGCTGTCGGCAAGCACCTTGCGCGGCAGCCAGTGGGACAGGAAGAGCTCCACCAGTACTGCGCTCACCCGCAGCGGCCCACCCACCGTGCGATCCACGGCGTGGTCGATCCACAGTCGCGCGATATCGGCCGCATCATCCGGCAGCCCTACAGCAAAAGGCGATTCGAGGAACTCGTCCACCAGCTGGTCCCGTTGCCGCCCGGACAGCTGCGCCCGCACCGGCGGTCGCACCGGTCGCTCCGGCAACTGGGTCAGCCGATTTACCAGCAACCCGGAGAAGAACTCGAAGTCCTCCGTCACCGGCGGATCGTCGGAGTCGTGCGTCTCCCCCAACGCCTGCAGAATGATCCCCGCAGCCGTCGCCGGCCGCACCGTCCGCACGGTCACCCGCCCACCGCGCTGGTACGCCTCGACCACCCGATCCACCGGCGGACCGACGAACACATCCTTCGCGATCGCGCCCAGGTTGTTGTCCACGAACACAACCACCGTGTGCGGATGCTGCTCGTCGTCATAGTCCAGTACGACGCTCAGCCCGTCGCCCGTCACATCCTCCGACACGATCGCACTCGTCAACCGGAAGCCCGCGATCCGCGCCACCCAGTCCGGCACGTCGTACTGCGTACGCCCCCGCGACAAGTGAGCCCGCTGCAACGGAAGCCGCCCGGCCGGCCCAACGGTTCGAGCCAGACTCGTCAACAACACAAAGGAATCCGCGTCGCGGCGTTCCCCCAGCACGCGGGCAGCGTCCGCCCAGAAGAACCGCTCGACCTCACCGATCTCATCAGGCTGCCCGGCAGGCCACAGCTGGTCGGCCAGCAGCGCCGCAGACCGCGCGACCGACGCCTCCGCGATGACCGGATGGAGAGCAGGCGGAGCAGCCGCCAGGTCGAGCAGCAACGTCTCCTGGAGGGTGTCCAGCACGGCGACGCTCGGCGTGGTGTCGAGGTCTGTCCCCACGACACCCGCCGGCGGCTGCCCTGGGGTCGGGCCTGAACTGGAGTCGACCAGCCGCAAATGGCTGCCGCGTCCGTCCCGGCCTCGTGACTTTGTCACTCTGGCGAGATTACCGCCGACCGACCATCCGCCGCAGGCCGGTGCGCGCGTCCTGTGGACAACGTTATCGACACGCCGTCATGAGACACCTACGGCCCGTGTCTCCGGTACGAAGTACCGAAGACACGGGCCGCGGACGAATCAGCCCTTCAGCGCACCCGCCATCAGGCCGCCGATGAACCAGCGGCCGAGCAGGATGTAGACCAGCAGCGTCGGGAACGACGTGATCAGCGCACCCGCCATGCTGGCCGCGTAGTCGACCTTCTGCCCACCGGCGAGCGCCGCCAGGCCGAGAGTGACCGGGCCGTTGTTCTGCTGGGTCAGGAAGAGCGCGAACAGGAAGTCGTTCCACACCGAGGTGAACTGCCAGATCAGCGTGACCACGAAGCCGGAGATCGAGACCGGCAGGATGATCCGGATGTAGGTCTGGATCAGGCCCGCGCCGTCGACCCGCGCCGACTCGATGATCTCGGTCGGGATCACCGTCGCGTAGTAGTTGCGGAAGATCAGCGTGCAGATCGGGATGCCGTAGATGACGTGCGTGATCAGCAGCGTCGGGATACCCCGGGTGACGTCCAGGTCCTGGTAGGTCTGCCGCAACGGCAGCATCACGGCCTGGTACGGGATGAACATGCCGAACAGGATGAACGCGAACACCAGGTTCGCGCCGGGGAACCGCCAGCGGGCCAGCACGAACCCGTTCGCCGAGCCGATCAGCGACGCGATGATCGCGGCCGGGACAGCCAGCGAGAGCGAGCGGACCATGTACGGCTGCAGGACGTCCCAGGCCTTGCGCCACGGCTCGATCGTCCAGGTCTCCGGCAGCGACCACTGCGCGGCGGCGGTGGTGTCGCTGGAGGTCTTGAAGCTGGTGATGATCACGACGTACACCGGCGTCAGGACGAAGAGCAGGAACAGGAGCAGCAGGATGTAGCGAACGGTCCTGCTTTTGCGGGTCGAGCCGTCGGCGATCGTACTGCGCTGCGGCTTCTTGCTGATCGCCGCGGCCGCCTTGCCGGTGGCGGCGGACGCATCCACGACGGTCATTCTTCGTTCTCCTGCCGAACGGTGTAGGCGACATACGGGATAACCAGGACTGCGACGACGGCGAGCAGCACAATCGCTATCGCGGCCGCCTTCGCCATGTCGCTGCGGAGCAAGGTGTTCCACATGTAGACCGAGGGCACCTCGGTGCGGAACTGGTTCGGCCCGGTGATCGCGTAGATCAGGTCGAACAGCTTCAGCGACATGTGGCCCAGGATGATCAGCGCGGACAGCGCGATCGGGGACAGCTGCGGGAACAGTACGTACCGGTAGAGCTTGAACTCACTGGCGCCGTCCACCCGGGCCGCCTCGCGCAGCTCGGCCGGGATGCCCCGGAAGCCGGCCAGGAACAGCGCCATGATGTAGCCGGACAGCTGCCAGACGGCGGGTAACGCGATGGACGCCATCGTGGTCCACCGGTTCCCCGCGGTCCACCAGGGATTCTCCAGGAAGTTCAGGTGCAGGATGTCGAACAGCCGGTTCAGGCCGCGCGCGTCATCACCGGTCGAGGGGTTCAGCAACCAGCCCCAGACGACGCCGGAGGCGATCATCGAGATCGCCATCGGGAACAGGAAGACCGACCGGAAGATGCCCTCTCCGGTGACGCCCTTCTCCAGCAGCAGCGCCCAGAGCAGGCCGAAGATCAGCGTGCCCACGATGAACGCCACCGTGAGCACGCCGAGGTTCTTCAGCGAGTTGAGGAACCGGTCCTCACCGAACAGGTTGACGTAGTTCTCGAACCCGACGTGTTTGGTCGGGACCGGCCGGGCGTTGTGCTTGTCCGTCAACGAGGTGTTGAAGGTCCAGGCGATCAGCCCGTAGACGAAGTACCCGAGCAACAGCACCGTGGGCAGCAGCACCAGCGCTCCTGGCCCCCAGGTGCGGATTCTTCCGTGCATGACTCAGGACTCCCGGTCGAAAACGGTCAGGTCGAGATCAGTCAGGTTCGGCGAGGACTGCACCGCTCGGTCAGCTCGTCTTGGCTGCGGCGACCAGCGCCTTCTGCAGCACACCGACGTCCAGACCGCTGCTGAACTGACCCATCGCCGACAGGATGCTGTCGTTCTGGCCCAGCGTGCAGGCGGCACCGTGCGCGCAGGACGGCACGATGGTCTTCGACTTCCAGTCAGCCATCGCGGACTGCTGGTACTTCGGGTAGTCGGCCGGCGACGCGTCCGAGCGGGCCGGGATCGAGCCCTTCTTGGTGTTGAAGGCCTTCTGGCCCTCGGCGCTACCGACGGTCTTCAGCCAGCACTTCGCGCCTTCGGGGTCCTGACCACCGGTCGGCAGGGTGAAGGAGTCGGCGAGGAACTGGAAGTCGGCCGAGGTTCCGGGCGACGGCCAGTAGGTGTACGTCGTGTCCGGCACCTTGTCGGACAGCTGCTGCGCGGCGACCCAGTCGCCCATCAGCGTGTAGGCCGACTGGCCCTTGTTCACGTACTGCAGCGCGTCCGGCCAGTCGATCGCCTCGCGGTCCGCGTTCGAGAACGACAGCACCTTCTTGAACTTCTCCAGCGCGGCGGTGACGTCGGCGCCGGCCATGTCGGTCTTGCCGTTCCACAGCCCGGTGAACTTCTCCGGACCGAGCTCGGCCAGCAGCACGGCCTCCATCACCATCTCTTCGGCGAAGCCCTTGGAGGTGGCCAGCGGAGCCTTGACCCCGGCCGCCTTCAGCTTCTCCATGTCGGCGATCCAGGCGTCGACCGAGGCCGGCGCCTTGGTGGCGTCGATGTTCGCCTTCTTCAGTACCGCCGGGCTGGCCCAGACGACGTTGGCGCGGTGCACGTTGGCCGGCACCGAGTAGATCTTGCCGTCGACGGTCAGGTTGTCCAGCAGGGTCTGCGGGAACGCCTTGTCGAGACCGAACTCCTTGTAGAGGTCGCTGACGTCGTCGACCTGGGCGTTCTTGATGTAGTCGCCCAGCTCGGCGCCGGCGTGCGCCTGGAAGGTCGACGGCGGCTTCTTGGCCTGCAGGTCGTTCGCCAGCACCTGCTTGGCGTTCGAGCCCGCGCCACCGGCGACGGCGGAGTTGACGAACTTGTAGTCCTTGCACTCGGTGTTGAACACCGAGACCAATCCGTCGAGCCCGGCCTTCTCGCCACCGTCTGCCCACCAGGTGAAGACGGTCACGTCCTTGTTGGCCGCCGCGTCCCCACCGCTACTACCCGAGTCGTCGCTGTTCCCGCAGGCACTGACCGCGAGAAGACCCACGGCACCCACCACCGCGAGGGTCTTGCTCCAACCACCACGCATCTTTTCACTCTCCGATCAGCTCAGGGAGCTGTTTGACAACGAATGCCCCCTCGACGGCCCCAACTCTGGGCCGGGGCCGGTCGGGTGTCAACGCTCCGCGCAAGCGCGTTGCGCAGACGTGATCCCTCGTGCACACCTGGTGTGAGAGCGCGTACAAAGCGCTCTTGTAAGGCCAGTATGAGCAGTGGTACTGCGCGCTACGGCCTGAGCAACACCTTGATCGCCCGTCGCTCATGCATCAACTTGTAGCCCTCGGCCACATCTTCCAGCGGCAACTCCCGATCGAAGACCAGCCCTGGATTTATCGCTCCTGACAGTACGTCCGCCATCAGCTCCGGCAGGTACTGACGCGCCGGAGCCATCCCGCCGGCCAGCCCGACATTGGTCCGGAACATCCGCCGCAGCGGCAGTTCGACACCGTGCGGTACGCCAACGAACCCGACCGTCGCACCCGGCCTGGCCACGTCGAACGCGGTACTGAACGACTGGTCCGTACCGACGCATTCGAGCACCGCGTCCGCTCCCACGCCTGCGGTCAGCTCCAGCACCGCGGCCTTCGCCTCTTCCCCACGCTCGGCGATGATGTGCGTCGCACCGAACTGCCGCGCGATCTCCTGCCGCGACTCATGCCGGGAAAGCGCTACCACCCGCTCAGCGCCCATCCGGGAAGCAGCCAGTACGCCGCACAGCCCGACCGCTCCGTCACCCACCACGACCACGGTGTCGCCGGCCTTCACCCGGGCCGACCGAGCCGCGTGCCAGCCGGTCCCCATCACGTCCGACAACGTAAGCAACGATGGGACCAGTGCATCATCTGGTACGCCGGGAGTCGCCACCAGCGTGCCATCCGCCCACGGCACCTTAGCGAACTCACCCTGACCCCCATCGGCCTGGTCACTGCCGATCCCGACCAGGTTCTGACAGGCCGACTGCATCCCGGCCAAACAGTTCGGACAGGTCCCGTCGCTGGCCACGAATGGGGTGACAACGAAGTCACCAGGCCGCACTGCCCGCACGTCAGCGCCGACCTCCTGCACGATCCCGACATACTCGTGCCCGATCCGGCTGCCGGGGGTGATCTTGTTCTCGCCCCGATAAGGCCACAGATCCGACCCACAGATACAGCCGGCGACGATCTTGACCACAGCGTCCGTCGGCTTCTCGATCACGGGGTCCGGCACGTCGCTCAGTCGGATGTCGAACGGCGCGTGGATCGTCGTAGCTCGCATGTCCTCACTTTAAGCACCACCCGCCGGCTGGCCAGAACCGGTCGTCTTCGTTGCCCCGGCTCCGGGCGGCGACCCAGGATCTTCAGATGGACTCCGGCGAGCACCCCGTCCCAGCACTCCCCGGCATTCTGACCACGTCCGGGAGCCTCCCACTGACCCGGCGAGCCGTGCTCGCCATCGCGGCAGCCGCCGCCGCGGCCGCGTCCCTGCCGACCCTGGATGCGCAGGCGGCCCCGGCGGGCCGCCCCTCCCGCACGATCGACGCGGCGCGGTTCACGAACCCACCGGCCGACAGCCGCCCGATGGTGCTCTGGTTCTGGAACGGCCCGGTGACGACGGCGCTGGTCGACTCCCAGCTGGCCGAACTCCGGGCGCAGGGGGTCGAGGAGGTGCTGGTCTTCCCCTTCGAGACCGATGCCCTGCGGCCACTGTTCTTCAGCGAGGACTGGTTCACGCTGATCGAGTACACCTTGCGCGAAGCCGAGCGGCGCGGCATGCACGTCTGGCTGTTCAACGACGACTTCTTTCCAAGCGGCCGGGCCGGCGGGTTCGTGGTCAAGGGCGGCCAGGTCGGCGACCGGGTCTACCCCCCACGCCCCGAACTGCGGTTGCACGGCGTTCAGCGCGGCCGGGCGACGGTCGACGGCGGTGGTCCGGTCCAGCTCGACCAGCTGAGCCGTGGCCTGGAGGTGCGGGACGGCCGGCTCATCGTCGACGCGAGCATGCGCGACGGCATCACCCTGCTCCGCGCGGGGGCCGATTGGCAGGACTACGAGATCACGGCGAAGGTCCGGGTCGAGCGGGCGACGGCGGGCTTGATGTTCCGTTGCCTGGACGAATCCACTGGCTATCTCGCGGATCTCGGCTCCGACGGCCGGCTCGACATCTGGCGTCAGTCGGGCGGAGCGTTCAGCTTGCTCAGCGGCGGGAATCCCTTGCCTGGCTTCGATCCGGCGGTCGACCACACACTGGCGGTTCAGGTGCGTGGCGATCGGATCACCGCGTCGGTCGACGGGGTTGCGCGCCCTGAGGTCGTCGACAACACGTGGAGCCGGGGGCGGATCGGCGTACGGGCGACGGCTACGCAGCTCTCGAGTTGGGATCGCTTGACCGTCGCGGGCCGGTACGACGAGGAGTTCGCTTCGGTGGCGGCCCTTGATGCCTTCGATCTGCCCGCTGGATTCCCTGGTCCGCTGATCGCGGTTGCCGCCCGGCCGGAGGGATCGCAGGACGTCTCGGCCGTCCGCGATCTCACCTCGATCGCGCAGTCGGGCGAGAGTTGGGACGCGCCCGCGGGCCGCTGGCAGGTGGAGGTGTTCACCAGCCGAGCGCTCGTCGACGACGGTGGCTTTCGGCAGTACTACCTCGATCTGCTCGACGACGAGGCGGTCGGGCTGTTCCTCGACATCGTGCCGGGCGAGTATCTACGGCGTTTCCCCTGGGCTGCAGGCCGCGTACTACGCGGCTTCGCCGACGACGAGCCGTTCCTCGCCTCGGCGTCCGCACACTTCAACGCCGTACCGTGGTCAGCCTCCCTCACTGGCGAGCTGGCCCGGCTCGGCACCACGCCGGCAGTCGCGTTGACCGCGATGCACAACGATCTCGGCGCTGCGGGTCAGCGACTGAGCGGGGTGTACTGGCGAGCTGTCTCCAACCGCTACGCGGCTACGTACTACAAGCAGCAGGGGCAGTGGATGGACAAGCGTGGGGTCGCGTTCATCTCCAACCCACTGTGGGACGAGTGGGGACCCGCCGAGCAGCTGAAGAGCAGCGGGAACCTGAACACCACCAACCAATGGGCGCAGATTCCGGGGACCGATCTGATCGCCGACCACTATCAGCAGGGGTTCTACCGGACCTTGCCGCGATGGCCGGCGAGCACAGCGCATCAGCTCGGCAAGGAGCGCGTCTACCTGGAGGCGATGGGCGCGGCGGGGTGGACGATCACGCCGGGGCAGGTCCGTGAGGCGATCGGCTCGTTCGCGGTGCGCGGGGTGAACAAGACCTTGCTGCACGCGATGTTCAGTGATGAGCAGACGATTTTCTATCCGCCGCCGTTCCAGCGGGTGAACCCCTGGTATCCGTTGTCGGCGCCGCTGAACCTGTGGATCGGGCGGGTGATGGAGGCGGGCCGGGCCAAGGCGGTCGCGCAGACCGCGTTGCTGCAGCCTCAGCGCGCGGTCGAGAACGTGCAGGGGACGGCTGAGGCCCGGCCGCTGGATGACGCGTTCGTCGCGGCGGTGCATGCACTGGAGGATCGTCAGGTCGACTTCGACCTCGTCGATGAAGGGGCGCTGAGCAACGATCCCGCCCTGGTGGCGCACGGCCGGGCGCGGAACGGTGCGCTGGTGGTCGGGAAGCAGCGGTACCGGACAGTGGTGGTGCCGGCGGCGCCGGTCATTGCCCTGGGCACCGTTCGTACACTCACGGCGCTGGTGCGGCAGGGCGGGTCGGTTGTCGTCGTCGGCGAATGGGCGAAGCGGGAGGCAGGCGGGGCGGACAGTGCGCTCGCCACGGCTTGGTCGGAGCTCGCCGCCGCGGGGCGGGCTGTGCGCGTTGGTACGGCAGTAGAAGCTGCCGCAGTGGCTGTGGCGGAAGGACGGGCCGCGGTAGCGCTCGTTCCGGCGGTGGCCGAGGTTCGGGTGCTCCGGTTGGAGGACGAGGACTCGGAGGCCTTCCTGCTGGTCAACGAGCGGGCCGAGCGGGTCAGCGTGACCGGCACTTTCCCGGCCGACGGAGTGCCCGGCGTGTGGGATGCCGACACCGGGCAGGCAGGGCGGGCGATGGTCTGGCAGCGGCGAGGCAAGCAGACGGAGATCCCGTTGACGCTGGAGCCCAAGGCCGCGGTTCTCGTGGTCTTCGGCAAGGGCAAGGAGCAGCCGCATGCGATCTCGGCGTCGGCTCCGGTGGAGGCTGTCGAGTTCAGCGGGCACGTCAAGCGAGCGACCGTCCGGGTTACCGCTCCGGGGCTGGTCAGCGTCGCCGCGACCGACGGGCGCAGTGTCGTCCGGGGGTCGACGACTGTGCAGGCCCCACTCACCGCCATCCCGCTAGACGGTGACTGGGAGTTCCACTTCGATCGAGCAGGGGCGGGGACCGTACGCCGTCCGCTCGGCTCGTGGACCGCACTCGAGCCCGGGTTCTCCGGTACGGGGGTCTATCAGAAGACCTTCACGCTCGACGGCGTCGCAGGGCGAGGGTGGACGCTCGACCTCGGCGTGGTCCACGAGGTGGCGGAGGTCTCGGTCAACGGAAAGGCGCTGCCCGCCGGCCTGTGGGCGCCCT
Source organism: Kribbella sp. NPDC051718 (assembly GCF_040681515.1). Classification (NCBI taxonomy): domain Bacteria; kingdom Bacillati; phylum Actinomycetota; class Actinomycetes; order Propionibacteriales; family Kribbellaceae; genus Kribbella; species Kribbella sp. NPDC051718. The sequence continues at coordinate 97,624 of NZ_JBFAYZ010000010.1, forward strand.
ACCGGTTCGATGTGACCTCCGCACTCCGCTCCGGTGCCAACACCATCGTCGTGAAAGTGACCAACACGGGGGCCAACAGCCACGGACAGTCGATCCTGTCCGGGCTGCTCGGCCCCGTGCAGCTGCAACCCGACCTGGAGGTGCAGGTGGAGCTGAGCTAGAAGGTCGTGTACCGACCGCGGCGGTGGACGAGAGCGGGAAGCTCGTCCTCCGTCAGCTCGACCTGCACGATCTCCAGCTGGACCTGCAAGGCCCACCCGACCTCGGGCGGGTCCGGCGTGACGAGTCGGCAACCCGCCCAGGTGCTCACCCCGACAGGCGCCGGCCCCCATTCTGTCTCGGTCCATTCGATCATCCGGAACGGCCCGCCCGGCGCCGGCGCGACGTATCCGAAGGCGTCCGCCAGCCGCTGATGTCCGCCGCCGAGCAGGCTGACGACGGCTGTTCTTGCCTTGTGCAACGTTTCCCAGAGGTCTGAGTCCGGGTCGATCAGGCCGATCACGTAGCCGGGCTCGCCGTCCGCGACGAGCATCGACGAGACGGTCAGGCCGGCCCGCTTTCCCTCATGGGCGGTCGTCCACAACCCGACCGGCGACGGCAGCCGGCCGCGCAAGCGGCGTACCGGGCTCCGTTCCGACTCCGGTGGCAGGAACGGATGATCCCCGTGAATGGTCATGCCTGAACGCTACTCACCACCACACGATCAGGCAGCGTGAAGCCCTCGATCGGGTGGGCGAGGAGGCCGCTGGAATCGCGCACCGACTCGACCGAGCCAGTCGCGGTGAAGGTGTACCGGTAGGTCTCGCCGACCGCCTGGTAGCCGGAGCCGCCGACCACCCGGAGAGCGTCGTCGCCGGCCGGTTCGAGCGTCGTCGGTTCGGCGGTCGGGTCGAGCGTGGCCGGATCGAGCACATAGAGCCGGCCGCCGAGCAGCGCGATGTCGAAAACACCCCACAGATTGGCGAACCGCCCGGTGAAACGGTCCAACCCCGCCTCTTCCGCGCGCGGCTTCGACTCGGCCAGGTCGACGAGCTTGAGCAGCCCCTCGGCCAACTGCGTCGCCGGACCGTCGATCGCATTCGTCAGCACCGAAACGACCAGCCGGCGCTCGGCGTCGACGAACGACCGGGTGATGTGTCCCGGGTAGCCGCCGCTGTGCCCGAAGATCTGCCGCTCGCCCACCTTGGAGATCTGCAGCCCGAGCCCGTACTGCGGCCAGTCCTTGTCCGAGGTCTTCCAGGCCGCGTGCTGCATCTTCCGCTTCGAGTCGTCGGTGAGCAGCCGGACATCTCCGTCGAGGTGGGCCGACCAGAAGGACACCAGGTCGCGCGCGTTGCCGAAGAAGCCGGTCGCCGAGGCGAGCGCCCGGGTGTCGACGTGATCGATCGGCACCCGGCTGTCGGCATAGGCCAGCCCGCTGTACCCCGTGGCGTACTCGTTGCTGCGGGCCGGGTCGAGCTCCGGCCCGAGTCCGGCCAGGCCGAGCTTGTCGACGATCTCGGTCTGCACGTAGGTGTTGTACGGCGTACCGGACGCTGCTTCGACCACCAGACCGAGCAGGCCGTAGCCGATGTTGGAGTACTTGAAGCGCTCGCTGTCGGCCAGTACGGCGGCGCTGGGGTCCTGGAGCACCTGCAGCAGGTGCTCGCGGTCCGGGAACGGTGCGCCGAGTTGCCAGAAGTCCGCGCTGTCGCTGTCCCTGGTCACGCCGGCCGCGTGGCTGAGCAACTCCCGGATCGCGCGCTCGCCCAACGGGGTGTCGACGATCTCGGTGACGTACATCGCGACCTTGTCGTCCAGCCGGACCTTGCCCTGCTCGGCCAGCTGGAGCAAGGCGGTCGCGGTGAACGACTTGGAGTGCGACGCGATCCGGAACAGGTGCTGCTCGGTCAGCGCGACGCCCTGCTCGACGTCGGCCGATCCGTACGCCGCCGAGAACGTGATCGCGTCATCGGCGAAGACAGCTGCCTGGACCCCGGGTATGCGCTGAAAACGCTGACTGAACGCCAGCCAGCTGTCGAAGTACGAAAGGGCTTCTTTCAGATTCTGCGCATCAGGCATGACGCCTAGACTGAATGACGCGGAAGCGACTCGCAACGTAGGCGCCGTCCGTGTACGTGGCGTTAGCGGCCGGGTTCGCACCGGTGCCGTGGAAATCGCTGAAAGCAGCCGATTGATTGACGAAGACCTGGCCGGTCAGGTTCTCCGACAACGCGACACCGACGTCGAGGGCGGTCTCGCGGACCTCGTCGAGCACGGACGCGTCGGTGGAGTAGACGCCGGCCGTCATCGCGCCGCCGTCGCCGACCGTCTGGCGGAACAACGCGATCGATTCGGCGGTACCGCTGGTGCGGACCAGGAAGGACACCGGCCCGAAGCACTCGCGGCCGAAGACGTCCTCGTTCTTGGCGTCCAGCGCGACCAGCAACGGCGTGCGGACGACCGCGTCGGCGTACGCCGGGTGCGTGATCGCGCGGGACTCCAGCACGACGTCGCCGTACTCCGGGGCGAGCTCGAGCCGGTTGACGACGGCCTGGTTCACGATGCCGCCGAGCAGCTCGACCGCGCGGGCGTCGTCGCCGAGCAGCTTGCTGATCGAGTTCGCGATGCCGGCGCCGACCTCGTCGAAGGTCTTGTGGCCCTCGTCGGTCTCGATGCCGTCGGCGGGGACGAACAGATTCTGGGTGGTGGTGCACATCTGGCCGGAGTACAGCGACAGCGTGAAGGCGAGGTTGTTGCACAGCGCCTTGAACGAGTCGGTCGAGTCGATGATGACCGCGTTGACACCGGCCTTCTCGGTGAAGACCTCGGCCTGGGTCGCGTTCTGCTCCAGCCAGTCGCCGAACTCGGTACCACCGGTGAAGTCGATCAGCTTGACCTCGGGGCGCAGCGCGAGCGGCTTGGCCAGGCCGTCGCCGGGGCGCTCGGCGGCCAGGGTGACCAGGTTCGGGTCGTAGCCGGCCTCGGCGAGCACCTCGCGGGCCACCTCGACGGTGATCGCAAGCGGCAGGACGGCCAGCGGGTGCGGCTTGACGATGACGGCGTTGCCGGTGACGAGCGAGGCGAACAGGCCTGGCCAGGAGTTCCAGGTCGGGAAGGTGTTGCACCCGATCACCAGCGCGACGCCGCGGCCGGTGACGGTGAAGTTCTTCTCCAGCCGGATCGGGTCGCCCTTGGCCGGCTTCTCCCAGATCGCGGTCGCCGGATACCGGCTCATCTCCTCGTACGCGTAGGCGATCGCCTCCAGCGCCCGGTCCAGCGCGTGCGCGCCACCGGCCTGGAAGGCCATCACGAACGCCTGACCACTGGTGTGCTGGACCGCATTGGCCAGCTCGAAGACCCGCTTGTGCAGCCGGTCGAGGATCTCCAGGGTGACGCCGACGCGGCCGTCGATCCCGCCCTTTCGCCAGTCGGTCAGGCCCTTTTGGGCAGCCGCGAGCAGCTCGTCCAGGCCGTTCTCGACGGTTCGCGGGTACTGGACATCCACGGCGACGCCGTACGGCGACTCCTCACTACTGACCGTCCCCGACGCGCCTGGGGTCTCGAGCGCATACGTAGTACCGCGGTGCGCCTCGAACGCCGCCTTGCCGTCCTCGGCCGCCGTCTCGCCGTAAACCCGCGGACTCGGCGACTCCGGGAAGGCGGAGTAGTAGCCACGACTGCGGATCGCGGTGAGCGCGCCGTCGAGCCGTTCACGGTGGGAAGCCAGCCAGTCAGTAGTCATGACAGTGATGTTACAGTCCATGACCAGATCGGGGCTAGAGTGTCACAACCACTCCCTACCGCTGGGTGGACCGAATGGGCAATGAGCTAGCAAGCCGGGTCGCGGCCGCCATGTGGGCCGACGACTCCGCCAGTGCGGGCCTCGGCATCCGACTGATCGCCGTCGCCGACGGTACGGCCGAACTCGCGATGACGGTTCGCGACGACATGGTGAACGGCCACGGCATCGCCCACGGCGGCTTCATCTTCACGCTGGCCGACTCGGCCTTCGCTTTCGCCTGCAACTCCCGCAACCTGGTGACAGTGGCCCAGGCGTGCGACATCGTCTTCATCGCCCCCGCCCAGCGCGGTGACGTGCTGGTCGCCGAGGCGCGGGAGCGGACGCAGTACGGCAAGAACGGGATCTACGACGTGACGGTCCGGCGCGGTGACGATGTGATCGCCGAGTTCCGCGGCCGGAGTCGTCAACTGAGCGGCACCATCGTCAAGGAGGATTCATGACCCGCGTGGCCTACCTGGTGGACGGCGTCCGAACCCCGATCGGCCGGTACGCCGGTGCACTGGCGACCGTCCGCCCCGACGACCTCGCCGCGCACGCGATCAAGAGCCTGCTGGCCCGCCACACCGCCCTCGACCCCACGACGATCGACGACGTCTTCCTCGGCTGCGCGAACCAGGCCGGCGAGGACAACCGCAACGTCGCGCGGATGGCGTTGCTGCTGGCCGGACTGCCGGACAGCGTGCCGGGCTCGACGATCAACCGGCTCTGCGGTTCCGGGCTGGACGCGGTCGCCGCGGCCGCCCGGTCGATCGTTGCCGGTGACAACGAGATCGTGCTGGCCGGTGGCGTCGAGTCGATGTCGCGAGCGCCGTTCGTGATGCCCAAGGCGACGACGGCCTTCTCCCGGCAGGCCGAGATCTTCGACACCACGATCGGCTGGCGGTTCGTCAATCCGGTGCTGAAGAAGCAGTACGGGATCGACTCGATGCCGGAGACGGCAGAGAACGTCGCCGCCGACTTCTCCATCTCCCGTGAGGACCAAGACCTCTTCGCCTACCGCAGTCAGCAGCGGGCGGCCAAGGCGATCGCCAACGGCCGCCTCGCTGAGGAGATCGTCGCCGTCGAGGTGCCCGGCAAGCGCGGCGCGGTGACGGTCGTCGATGTCGACGAGCACCCGCGCGAGACGTCGCTGGAAGCCCTGGCCGGCTTGAAGACTCCGTTCCGTGACCCCGGTACGGTCACCGCCGGCAACGCCTCCGGCGTCAACGACGGCGCCGCCGCGCTGCTGGTGATGAGTGGCGAGGCGGTCGAGCGGCTCGGCGTCACCCCGCTGGCCCGCATCGTCGGTACCGCCGCGGCCGGCGTACCGCCGCGGATCATGGGCATCGGCCCGGTCCCGGCAACTCGCAAGGTACTCGCGAAGGCCGGCATCGGACTGTCCGACCTGGGTGTGATCGAACTCAACGAGGCGTTCGCGGCCCAGTCCCTCGCAGTACTGCGTGAGCTCGGGCTGCCCGACGACGCAGAGCACGTGAATCCGAACGGCGGCGCCATCGCCCTGGGTCACCCCCTGGGCATGTCCGGCGCGCGCCTCGCCCTCACCGCAGCCCTCGAGCTTCGCCACCGCGACGCCGGGTACGCGCTCTCCACCATGTGCATCGGAGTCGGCCAGGGCATCGCGACCCTGCTGGCCCGCCCTTGAGAGGCCTGTTGAATGACTGAACGATTCCTCGGTGAAGCGCCCTCGGCCGACCTGCTCGACGACGGCGAGAAGCTCGGCGTCGACGAGCTGAGGTCGCGGCAGCTGGCCGGCCTGCAGACCACCGTGCGGGCGGCGTACGAGAACGTCCCGCACTACCGGGCGGCGCTGGACGGCGTCGGCTTCAAACCCGACGACCTGCAGGACTTCTCCGATCTGTCCCGGCTGCCCTTCACCGGCAAGCAGGACCTGCGCGACAACTACCCGTTCGGCATGTTCGCGGTGCCGCGCGAAGAGGTCGTCCGCGTGCACGCTTCCTCCGGTACGACCGGCCGCCCGACCGTCGTCGGCTACACCCGCGACGACATCGACAACTGGGCGAACCTGATCGCCCGCTCGATCCGTGCGGCCGGTGGACGGGCCGGCGACGTCTGCCATGTCGCCTATGGGTACGGCCTCTTCACCGGCGGCCTCGGCGCCCACTACGGCGCCGAGCGGCTGGGCTGCACGGTCGTACCGATCTCGGGCGGGATGACCGAGCGGCAGGTCGACCTGATCCGCGACTTCGGCGCCCGGATCATCATGGTGACCCCGTCGTACTTCCTCTCCATCATCGACGAGATGGTTGCCCGGGGCATGGATCCGCGGGAGACCTCGCTCAAGGTCGGCATCTTCGGCGCGGAGCCGTGGACCGAGCAGATGCGCACCGAGGTGGAGAACAAGACCGGGATGCACGCGGTCGACATCTACGGCCTGTCGGAGGTGATGGGGCCGGGCGTCGCGCAGGAGTGCGTCGAGACCAAGGACGGCCTGCACATCTGGGAGGACCACTTCTACCCCGAGATCATCGACCCGATCACCGGCGAGACCCTGCCCGACGGCGAGGTCGGCGAGCTGGTCTTCACCACCCTCACCAAACAAGCCTTCCCGGTACTCCGGTATCGCACCCGCGACCTGACCCGCCTGCTCCCCGGCACCGCACGCCCCGGCATGCGCCGGATGGAGAAGATCGCCGGCCGTACCGACGACATGATGATCGTCCGCGGCGTCAACGTCTTCCCCACCCAGATCGAGGAACAACTCCTGCTGGTCGAGGGCCTGACCCCGCACTACCTCTGCATCCTGACCCGCCCCAACCGCCTCGACGAACTAACCGTCCAGGTAGAAGCCGCACCAGACCTACCGACCTCCGCGTACGCCATAGCCGCCGCAACCCTCTCCCGCCGAGTAAAAGACCGAGTCGGCGTCACCGCAGCCGTCGAGGTGCTCCCACCCCACGCCCTGGAACGCTCCCTCGGCAAAGCCAAGCGCATCCGCGACGACCGCCCGCGCTAAATCAACCCTGAGCGGGCGATCCAGCCTCTGACCGATTGGTCAGCCACGCAAATTCGAACGCTCCGCAAATCTGAAACCGAGTCATGCCTTCGCAAGTTCACGCAAAATGGCCGACGAGCCTCGAGAGTTGACTAGGACAGTGGGCCGGCCTCCCCTGTGCGCGGTGATGAAGTCGGTAGCTGCATGTTTGGCTGAGGCAGTGACGACGACGAATGTGTCGGCGTTCGCACTCAGTGCCGCCAATTGAGCACTACCATCGTGCTCCGAGTTCGTTCGGACATCGATGCCGGGCAGCAACTTGCGGAGGACCTGGGCCGCTCGGGTGATCGCAGACTCGGTCAGGGAGTAGAGGGCAACCACGTGACCTTGCAAATACCTGTAAGGCGCGCCAGGGTCAACCTCGTCGCTCCGCTCGGCGAGCAGCTCCACAGGAACGGCGACCCCAAGTTCCTCGGCAACAATATTCAACGCGGCAAGGTCGGGGAGATCCAGCGCCGTTCGATAAGGTCGAAGGGCATCTACAACCCTGTAGAAGAAGCCTTGCATTGCGCTTGCCGAGTCTGGCGCCGGTGCCACCGTTGCCGCCTGGAGGACATCTACGCCCCACGATGCAGCCGTGGGCGACGCGCAATCGTCAACGATCTCTGCGGTCCAATCCAGGATTGATGCGAAGGTCGCCGCGGTCGGTGATGCCGGGCTAAGCGTCTCCAACATCGCGAGCGTCAGTACCCGGACACCCGCAGACGTGTTGTGACTCAGCGCGAACCCGGCAAGTATCCGCTCTGTGAGGGTGCTGGACTCAGGAGTTCTGAGCAGATGGTGATGTGCGGCCATAAACTGGCCGCCGCAGTCCCCAAGTTGACCGAGTACTGCCTCGTCGGCGTCGAACAGCAGCGCCCTGAACTCGGCGAGATCCAGCGGTGTCCAACCGATGGCAACCTCATACGGTGGCGCATTCGTTGCACCGTCGTGTTTGGCCTGGCCGAGGCCGTCGAACCAAGCTCGCCAACCGCCAGCGGAAGCGGGTGCACAAAACGATTCGAGCCAAGCAAGGTCGTCGCGGAACGCTGCGCCGGCTGTCGATATCGTGGATTTCAAGTCGTGCCGAGTCACAAAGTCCTCGACCATTACGGCCGACTCGGCACTCTGCAGGTAACGCGCTGATGCAAGCAGCGTACGCGCGACCTGCATGCTCGGTTCGAGCCTGCATCCGAGGTCGATGGCGGCCATATACTCGCCGGCGACCCAGAGCGCAGCCAACTGCTGTTCTGAGGACTTCGTCGGGCCCCCACCAGATTCCTGCTCGCGTTCTCGGCTGATGTCGCCCTTCAGAGCAACACTTGAGCCACGATCAAGGAGTTGTTTCAGATCGGCGTGCGGACCGGACTCGGGATCGACATCGAGGAGAATCCGGGCCAGCGTGGGATCGGATGGATCGGTGCTGTGCTGTAAAGCGATCAGAAACTCAACTACCGCTTCGGCGCGCGATGTCGTCGGCGCACCTGAGGCGAGTCCACGGAATTGTTGTGGGAGTTCGTCCACGGCGCCGCGCAGGTTGTACTCCCCTCCCTCGCGATCGAGGGTGGCGAAGCGGGTGTGGTAGACCGCCTGCTGGATGATCCGGGTAACCCCGAGCGGCCGTCGCATTGCCAGGACGTCTTCCAGGGCCCGATCAGAAAGCAACTCTGCCCAATCACGCAATCCGGCGAGTACGCGCAAACGGAGAAAGGCGAGGTTGGATTCGTCTAGATCGGCGGTGGTTTCGAGTTCGCGCAGGCAGGCCATTGCCAGATCGCGGTCATACGCAGCAATCGCGTGACCAAGATCGTCGAGGACCTCGACTGTCGTCCGCGGTGCGTCGAACTCCGATGGAGGCCGCCGCCTCAGCAACGAAGAAAGAATGATCAATGCATCGCGGACCCGCTCCTTGGCTAACTTGGAGCCTGGCATCATCCGGGGCAGCACCTCGAAGCGGATCGGCTCGCACGCCAGCCCAGACAGGGGTATGTCGAATGGATCGTCGAGATAGAGGGCGCCATGGCGCTGACCGAGGTCGCTGTAGGTCGGCCCAATCCAAGCGTCGAGCAGGTCGAGCATCTCCCTCCGCCGTCGCGCGTTGGGCGTGAAGCCGTACCAGTAGAGACGCCCGTTGATGGTCCGAGGGAGGAAGCCGGTTTGGTCCCCGGCAGCAATATCGTGCTGCCAGTTCTCGACAACTGCCCGCAGCGCGGCATCGAGCGATGGTAGGTGCAATTCGTTGCCAGGTCCAAAGAACTCGTCGAGAACACTCATGGCAAACCGTACTTCGCCTCGTATTCGACCCGCGCTCGGGCGATCTGATCCGGATCCGAGGTCACCGTCACGCTCTCCTCATTCACCGCTTGGCCGAAGAACGTGAAGTTCATTGACCCCTGAACGAGGAACACATCGCCAACTAGTCCCTTGTCGTGCAGGTTCTCGCGGATCAGCACAGACGGGCGAGGGCCGAGTCCGGTCGCGTCCGTCAGGCGCTGCCGAACAACGAAGTTGCGATCGTCTTGCCGCATAACCACACGCACCGATGACCCTCGGCGGGCTAGCTCGATCAGAACCTCGGTGAAGCGGATCGGACGTGCTGGCATCCCCGGGAGCATGCTCCTGAACTGACCTGCGGCATTGTCGATCACCACGATGTCCGAGATCCACGGGGAGAGCACCCACAATTGCGTCGATGGGACCAACAGTTCGGTGATCAAGAGGTTCTGTAGGACATCGTTGAGCAGCCGTGCCTCACCGCCTCCATGTGTGGTGACTCTCCGCGTCGTCATATGGACACCTCCGCCAGTTGCAGGGCGACGAGCACCGTGCCGTCCGCGGCATGGTCGACCTCGACAACCCGCGGGAACACCTGAAGGAAGTCGGTGCTGATTGCTCGGGTGGTCAGGTCAACCAGTTGTGCGGCCAGGACAGCCGCCGAATCTGGGCGTGCAGAAAGGTGGGCGGAGCCCCGCTCGGCCAACTGTGCACGAATCAGAGTGTCGGCATCGTCCAAGGTCACATCGATCGGCGGCGTCTCATTGGCCAACAACCGGCGGAGCAGATCTGGAGCAGCGGGAAGGTTCTCAGCGTACGGATTGTAGGACTGCAGTTCATCGGCGCGCAGTTTCCAGCCCCGCGGCCAGAGCAAGCTCTCGATCGCATCGATACGTTGACGATCGGCCGCGCCATGAGTCAAACGCAGGCCACTATCAAGCTCGCTGCGCTGCCGCATCAGGTACGCCCAGGTTCGCGGCGGGATCTCGACTCCTAGACGCTGCTCCTCGGAGCGCCACCTGTCCACCAGGTCGAGTAACGCCGCGTCGGTCGCCGCCATAGATCCAGGCCGGAGCAATCGGTTGGCCAAGCAAGAGACCACGGCTTGCTCAGCGCCGTAGATGCCGGCGTCACGCAATTTTTCCCGGATCCGATCGAGGTTGAGCACTCGCGCCTCCTGGGTCGGCGAACCGCGGAAGCCAGCGACCAGTTGGATCCAGTCTTCATCGTTGTTGATCAGGTGCACTAGGCGGCGCATATGCACATCGACGAGTTCACTACTGGAAGGCAGGGTGGCGCGCATGATCAGGCGAAGGAACCGACGTGGATCTGGACGAACCCGGCTGGCCAATGCTTCGACAAAACCGCCACCCCCGATCGAGACCTCCGTGAGCCAGACCTGCCCAGTCCGAGGTATGCCGTCACCGTCTAGACCAGGCTCAATATCAACCACGATGCTGTCGGGGTCGTGTTCGGGGCAAATCTCGCGCGCCGCCCACAGCGCCGCCTGGCCGAAGGTTGTCAGCGCGCGCTGCCGCAGCCACTGCTGCAATTGATTCGCGTCTGGACTCCAGAACTGCACAGCGAGCTCGTCCAGACGACCGACCACGCTGTGGTCAGTGAGTAAGCTTTCCAAGCGTTTCTGCAATCGCCCGACGGTGGTCGCCTCGCCTTCGTCGACACCGACACCGACACCACGGAACATCGCCGCGACAGTTTCCCCAAGCCGATCAGCAAACCACAGCCGCACGGCGGCGTAGGCGCCAGCCAGATCTGTCTTCTCCACGACCGCTGTTGTCAACAACATGCATTCGACCGCTTGGTGAAGCCAGTCCAGTTGGAAACTATTGACAGACTCCAAGAGCACGGGGTCGGTGGTCACCAGGTGCCGGAACCATGCACTGCGGATCCCTGGCGCGATGTCCGCAGACAGGTCGAACTGCGCCGGGAGATTCACTATGAGCCGCAGCCCGTCGACGTCATAGGCAGCGCCGAGACCGACAGGTTCACCGTCAAGGTGGAACCTGGAGCGCACGCGATGCTCGACGCCGCCGTCAAGCAGGAGGCCAGCGTTCGACTCGATGGCGACGCGGCGTGCTTCGACGTGCGAGTTCTGAGCATGGAGGAAGAACCGCGTCTCGACGATGTGCTGCCCCACCGGATCCGCACTCGGGATTCGGGTAGTCAAGCCCGGGCCGCTTTCCACAAACTGCGATCGCCAAGTCAAGTAGGCGTTCGAGGAGTCCTTGATTTCCGATGGCGGGAGATCAACCCGCAGTCGATCGGGTCGCACTACCGGCAATCGGGTCGCGGCCCCGTCGATGTCGAGCGTGCACGTCTCTTGGCGAAGGTAGGCGGGCACAAAAGTGGCGACATCGAGTACACCGTCTTGGGTATCCAGCGGCACCGGGATCCAGTGCCGGTGGTCAAGGTTCCGGGTGGCAAACCGGCGGGAGACCCGTCCAGGTGCGTACTCCCGCAGCATCTGCGCCATCGCCATAGGCTGCAGTTCAGGCTCGGTTTCACGCTCCAGTTGGGGCGGGACGACGACCTCCCCCTCGGGCAGTGCGAGTTCACTAAACAGATTAACCGGGAAGTAGTCAGGGAGAGGATTGCCGCCTGTCAAGTCCCGTCCCGGGGCGAAACCCTGAGGATCCGCGACCGCCCACTCACTGGTGAGCCGACGTGCCAAGGTCGGCACGGCGGCCAGAACCAACGCCCGCGGCGGGTGCCATAGGATCTCGTTGGCTACTGCTTCGGGAACCTGAAGGGCACCTTCGATCCATTGCCGCAGGCTCCGTTGCCGGGCCGGGTCACGAAGAACTTGTTCGAGGATCGCAGTTGCGGCGTTCTGCGTCTCCCGCCCCTTCGGGTACTTCGGGTCGGACCGACCTTTCAAGTCGCGCCATAAATCGGCCCATGGCTGTGTGTTCCTGACCTGCTCGGCCAGCCAATCGAGCATCGAGAGAGCAGCCTGCATCCGCAAGACGGCGCGATTGCGGATCGGTAGAACGAGTTCGGGAATCACTGGGTCGAAAAGCGAATCCCATGCCGCGTAAGCGGTGCGATCACGACCGTAGTCCGACAACACAACGGCGGTGTACGGACGCATGCCGCGCTGGCGACCGGCGCGCCCTCTGCGTTGTAGGAACGCGGCCACCCCACGAGGGGCCTTGTGTTGTAGTACAGCGCCAACGTCGGGATCGTCAAAACCGACCTCGAGGGAGGCGGTCGCGACCACGAGTTGTGAGGTCACGTCAACGCCGGCATCCTGGGATGTCGTCCGTCCAACAGCGAGACCCTTGCCGTCGAGTTTGTGCCCCAGATGGAACGGAAGGTCCCAGACTTGCCCAGCCCGTCTTTGTTCGACGAGATCGCCGGCCGTTGGGCGCCGCATGGAAGCAAGCGCCGGTTTGACCTGCGTCGCTCTGCCCTGATGGAACTGCTGTCCCTCAGCGTCCAGAAAGTACGAATAGAACCGGTTGGTTACATCGAGGTCGTCGGTGAACACGAAGGTCTTCGTCCCGAGCACGCCCTCGGAGATGCGCGCAGCGGGACTGTCCAATACCCGCGGCAGCAACATCGCGGTCTGGATGGTGGTCGAGAGCACGCTGGCTCCACTGGTGGGGTCACTGCGCAGCGCAATTAGGTACTCAGCGCCCTCGTACGACATCTCCTCGTGACCGGGCTCGATGCTGGTCACCAACTCTCCGTCAACACCGGTGAGGTCTGCGAAGTGCCGGATCGCGTTGGACAGAGTTGCCGAAAGTCCGACATAGGTCACCGGGCTACGCAGGCTGTGGTGCCACCGGCGCAGCACCATCGCGGCTTGCGCTCCCGGGGCGCCGTCGTAGGTGTGAATCTCATCGAGCAGCATTAGGCGCGGCTTCTTCGTCGCGCCTACTCCGAACACCTTCCGCAGCGAAAGATTCGAAAGGCCACGGTTGAGACCCTCGGTGGTGGTGAACAGTAGATCTGGCGGCTTCTGATTCATCGCCTTGCGGGTCAGAACCACCATCGAGGAATCGAACACCCGCGCACAAACAACGCAGACGAGGCGCTCCCGTTCCGCGCGAGCATCCGCTTCAGGCCAGTGCAGGTCCCCACCGCAGACGACGGCTCCATCACCTGGGCAGGAAAAGTGAGGACACCGGTAGCCCTTGGACTGCTTCGTCCACTTCGAGTACGAGGCCCGCAGTGCCGTAGCGGTGTGAGGTGTGTCCTTGTTGAGCACGCCGAGAGTCATCGGGCGACCACTGCTCTGGATCCACAGGGGGTCGAGCCGACGCGCAGTGGCGAAGGCGTTGGCCAACTGGTCTTTGAGCAGCTCGTTGCGCGGGTAAACCGCCAAAGCGCGAGTCCAGAGCGAACTGTCGCGCAGGCCGGCTAGGTAGGAGAAGGCAGGGAGGTAGAACGCCAGCGACTTGCCACTGCCGGTGCCGGCTCCAACCACAGTTGCCGTGGTGGCGTTGGACTGCAACGCGCCGAGGATCTGACGTGCGGCCCGGACCTGGAAACCAGCGAGTGGGAAATGAGCTTCGCCCGCCGAGGTCATCGCGCTGAGGACCTCAAGATGAACATCGTTACTATTGCCAACGCCTTCGAGGATCTCCTTCCACGATCGATCCCGCCGTGGGTAGGCCCTTGGGCGGCGAGCGTAGCGGAAGTCCGCGACCAAGGCAGGCGCCTGACGCCAGGCAGCCGCTGGGTTGTCGTGCAAGAAGATCTGCCGCAGCCGCGCTAGCAGGCGCAGTGTCTCGCCATTGCGAGTTCGCCAGCGTGGTGGGTCTACCGAGGCATCCCGCACGATCAGACCCTTGGCCTCGAGTGACTCGATGACGTCTTCGACAACATCGAGAGCATTCGTCTCGGTAAGAGCTCGCTCGATGAGGTCTTCGAGTTCACTGTCGCTGAAGCCCCCGTCCACAATGCCCCAGCAGAGCAGGGGGTCTTCGCGGGCCTCCAGCATGTCTAGCAACCGGGTCTCGTCCACGGAGCTCATCGAAGTGTTACCCGGAATCGCTCACGAATGCCGAGTCTGTCGAGCTCCGTGAGAACCTCTGGCGTCACCAAATTCAGCGGCAGGCCGTGCTCGCTTCGCGCCCTGAGGATCAGCTTGGCAACCGCAGGCGGAACCAGGTCGCGTATCCGTTCCTCACAGGCCCGTCGTGTCGCGAACGATGCGGTCAACTTCGCCATGTCACCAGCCTGCGGGAGCGGTCGGCTGTTGAGGATCAGCAACGCAGATGTGGCATTCTCGAGGGCTTGTCTGAGGTCCTCAACGTCTGCACCACCCCGATGCAGAGCTTCGACCAGTTCGTCGTTGACCAGGGCGGTGTCCCTCTCAAGTTCGGCAGCCCAAGCATCCTCAACCGTTTCCCGCAGCCGTTTCACGAAGGATTCGACGACGCGAAGTTGAGTTTTCGCATTGTCTAGTGGGGAATCGAAACGCAGCGCCTCCAGTGTGCGGTGTAGATCCGCGGCTGCGTCAGTCGCGCTGGTTGCCTCCAGGCCAGCTCCGTCGCGAAGCGTCACTCCGCCGGCCCTCAACTCGCAGATGGCTGTGACCAGTCGGGGCAGACCAGTTGCGGTCGTTTCGAGGCGGGCGTGCAACTCCCGAAGGTCACCGGTCCGGACGTTGAGTTGGTACTCGTTGTCGGCCGCGACCGCGGCCGTGCGCAACTGGTCGATCCGATCAAGAAGCGTCATACAACTTCCTCCGGTTCATCGATGCTGGCGAAGCGCTCAGCCAAACCAGCGACAGCAGCCAGGAGATCTGCGCGAGTCTTCTCATAGTCCTGCTGCGCTTCCGACACCGGACCGGTTTCGAACCGGCGCTCAAGGATGGCCAAGGCCTGTTCGGCTGGCACCAGCCAAGCGCGGACATTGGCCGCGGCTCCGTCCCAATCGGAGGTCAGCACCTGCAGTCTTTCGTCTGAAGACAGAACGTCCCAGCGCAGAAGGTCGGTCCGGACCTTCTCAAGAGTTCTCTGATCTGTGGCTTTCACAGCCTTGCCTGCTGCGATGATGCTGCCTTGGTCGATCGAGAGCGGGAGAAGACCCGCCGTCGACAGTTCGCGAAACAGCGAACTGAGCGCGGCAATTGCGTCCGAGATATCGTCGGGGATCTCGCTGGTATCCGGGAGCAGCGCGAGCGCTTCAATGCGCACTTCGTCCAGTGCCTGGGAGTGGCTCAGGATGGTGTCACAGGCTTCCCTTACCAGGCTCGGGGTTTCCGCCGGCCATTGACCGTCTGCGGCCTTGTCCCGCAGTGCCCTGCTCAGCCGACCGACGTCCAAACCAAGGGGCTTTCCGAAGCCCTGGGAATAGGAGGCCAGCCGGAGCAAGCGTTGCTGGAGGTTCTCTCGACCGATCCGCTGCCCACCCTCAGTGCTGATGACTTCTTGCCACCGGCGCAGCACTGGACGAGCTTGAGCATCTTGCGGCACCGGCGCCTGAGCAAAGAGGGCCTTCACACGATTGTAGGGATCGGCCTTAAAGGCCTCAGGAATGCCTAGCGCTTTGCTGATCGTCAATAGCGCATGCGCGAGTTGTGCCAACTCTGGGTCATCACGCCGATCGCGCGCTGGTATCAAGTTCTGGCCGACTATCGTCGCCCAACTTCGTACCTTCTGGTCACAAAGGCGCTGCAGTTCGTCTCCCTTAGGTATATCAGTCCAATCCTCGACTGTGTCCAACCATGCAAGCGCGCGAAGCACTCGCACGTTGGAGTTGTCTTTCCTGCTGATCGGTAGCAGGGCATCCGCCAATTTGTTGTCGTCCAGCGCCACACCGTTGGTGGCGTCGAATGACGGTGCCAGGTGCTTGTCGCCACTCGTCCACCAGCTAGCACCGCTGAAGCCGTCATCTAGGTCGAGGTATGCCGTCACAGCACCGTGCACAATCCTCCGCAGGCGAGTTCGATCGCCCTGGATCAGTTCACCGGTCTCGTGCCAATGGTCCACCGCACGCACCAACCCAGGAAGCGGCGGAAGTTGTGGCTGAGATGAATCCGGATTTGTAAGGCGGTCAGCGACGGGTCCGACACCAGCACCTGATCCCGCACCGGCCCCACCCTCCCGACGCGGCCTGGGCTTGACCACAGTTCCAAGGCTGGGGATAGAAGGGACCGCAAACGCCTCGTGCACGATCGGAGAAAGATTCTGCGGCCCGCTGCCGTCGCCCCAGAACCGAACCAACCGGACCCGGCGTTCGGTCTCCTCAGGGTCTCCACTCGTGAGTTGAATCTTATCTTCGACGTTGCTAAGGATGCCGCGCGCTCCGGCCGCAAAGTCGTCTGCGAACGCCGAACTTGGGAACCGGCCTTCATCGATCTCAGTCTGGTCGCGGTACAGCACCGGACGGAGGACCCGGGTCAAAACGTCGCGGGCCACAAACTTGCCTTCGACTGTCTGGCTCTGGATCGCTCGGTCGAGAGCCGTCCGGTTGAACGGAAAGAGGCCATGACCATCGACGGCACCGAACGCAGCATGACAGGAGTCGTTGACTGGGCACTGTTCGCAGGCATTCGGGATTGTCGAACCGGCTCGCTGTGCCTTGGACAGACCCTCGGACCCAACCCGGACCGCGTTCAGGTAGGGCGTCGCGAAGCCGGCCGGATCAAAGCTCGTCTTCTGCGCGTCAACTACATCGAGTTCGAAGGCTTTATAGGTCCGCGTGAAGACAGTATCCGGCATCTGGTTCGTAAAATATCCCGTGGTGACCGCCATCACGACCCGCATGGGGCAGATCTGGTGGTCCTCTGTGGGGATCATGGTGATGGCATCAACCAAGCCACCCTGAATCCCCTGGAAAATTGAGAAATCCTCTATCAGCAGCAGGAGTTCCAGACCTTGGCGGTGCAACTCGAGGCGCAGTTCGTCGAGCAGATTCTTGAGGTCGTCACCCCCAATTCCAAACACCTCACTGACGGCCGACCCGAGTTGTTCATTGAGCATCGTTGCTGCGAGTGTTCGCAGCCCCAGGTCAGAGGTCAGTGCGCCAGCCACGCTGCACGCATCGTCGCCGGCCTTCTTGACGTCGTCGACCGAGAGATCGAGGTCTGATGCGGAAAACCCGAACGCGTCCTCCTTATCCTCCGCTCCCTTGCCGGACAGTTTCTCCCGGACTAGTCGGGCGATCGGCCCATCCCTGTGCAGCAGGCGACCCCGGAATACTGGATCGCCAAGTAACGCCGGCAATCCTGTCGGCCCAGCGAGGTAGGCACGGAGTTCGACCTCTTCAGGAGTTCGATCCTTCTTCTCTCCGCGGGTCTCTATCAGGACGGATAGGGTGGCTCTCAGGCGGAGCATCGCCTCGGTTTCGTCGACGAAGGCATCGACCGCAGTCGCGACCTTGGCGCGGAGCTCCTTAGCGCGGTCGCCTGTCGCGTGCTCCAGGATCAACTCCAGGATGCTACGTAGCGACATCCTGTGCTTCGGTACGAAGATCAGTCGGGTTGACTCTTTGGTGCTCAGGTTAATGCGCAGCCAACGCACCAGATGCGACTTGCCAGTGCCGGACTTGCCGAGGATCGGAATGATTGGCTGATCGGCTGGCTGCTCCTGCACGGCGCGTAGTAGTGCGTGCTCGTCGACCACGGTGCCGATCGGGCCGCCCTCACCCGTCATGGCAACCTGATCGCGCAGCGTGATAGGTATCGAACTATGAGTCGCAAGAAATACAGCGTCCGAAGTGCTCTCAGCTTCGACCGGAATAATCGTAGCGGCTTCCCGAGCATCCCAGCATGATGCTGGGAGAGTGCTGCGCCAATTCAACGCTTCGCCCCTCGCTTTAGAGTGACATGGGTTATCCGCGCCTCGTCGTAGCGCGACAGCCGGACTCCTTCAGCATCGGCAAGGGTCTCGAACGTCACTCGACCGCGGTCGGCCAGGATTCGCAGTGCCTGACCGACTGAACTGTCGGCGCAACTGGCGGCGACGCCAGGGTCCGGGTCTGTGCCGAGGAGCGCGGCGAGACTAGTGCGTGCAACACTCCCATGCAGAACCGGAAGCGCCAGCGCTAACTGGGTCAGGAACTGGTTGATCGGGATACGTCCAGCCGGCAGTTCGTCCAGGACATCGTCTATGGCCGTGGTCGGCAGCGGGATCAGGCCGGGCTTCTTCTGCACCAGCGACGGCGACACTAGACCAAGCGCCGGCGCCCACCGGCTGAAAGCACCCCAGCGCGTGTCATTGGTCAACGCCCAAGTCTCATTGTCGTTTGATGGAAACTGCGTCAGTTGCAGCGTTTGGACCGGCGCAGAGGAAGCGGTCCAAGTCAGTGATCCGCCGAGCGCGTCCTGGGCCAAGAACCAGGACAGCGCTCGTGTGATGTCGCGGGCACCACTGGTGTTTCCCTCCCCATCGCGGATCTGCCATGGGTCGCCATCACGATCGGTATCCAAGACCTGAATTTGAAGCAAACGCCGGAACGAGGTCCGCGAGAGCACGTGGCCGCTGGAATGCTTCAGCACGGCCTCCGAGGGGGTCAGCCCGTCCTCTATCGTCAACAGGCCGATCGACCGGAGCGCCAAGATGGTGTTCTTTACGCCGTGTTGTGCAGTTATATCTTCATTGAGTCCGCTCGGCTTGAACACATCCAAAAGTGCGTCCTCGTCCCAGGAGCGCTGCGACTCTAGTAGTAAATTGATGATCGTGCGCCCGAGGCCAGGTAACGCACGGGGTGGGTTCAGGACGGCCATCAGACTCTCCGGAGGAAATCGTCTGCACCCAGGTGCGGACTGCGGACATTCTTGACGAGTTGCTCTGGGTACACCGGGTCAGGGGTGCTCTGCGGAAGCAGCACCACTCGCAACGGCCCGGCGCTAGGGGCGAGCCAGGACACCTGAGGGATGTCGCCTCGATCAAGCACGATGAGGGTCGGGACTGCGAACCGAAGCGGCTGGGCGTCTTGGGGAACTGTGTCGACGATGATCAGCCCTTCGTCAGAGAAGCGCGCCGCCGAGGCGATCGCCCTTGCATTGACCAGTGACCGTGAAGCAACGATGCTCCGGATCCCGTGGGTGACGCATGACTGGACGATGGTGGCGAGAACCGTCCGCAGACGCTCGTCCGGATAGGTCACCACGATGCTGTGGTGCGTTGTTAACCCGGCGAGCGTTGGACTCACTCTACGATGCAACATCGTCATCGACGCGTCGGTCACCAGTGGGCGAGCGGCGCTATAGGTAGGGTCAAGCCGGTGCCCCGTAGCCGGGCATCCCGAGCACGCTGAACCGACACTCTGGCTAGCCTTCATTGACCCGACATCGCTGTAGACGTATTCCTCGCTCAGAATCGTGCCCCAGCACTCAGACCTGGCCAGCAGTCGATCGATGCGGCGGGAGGAAGCGGCCTCAGAAGACTTGATTTCGGCACGGACTGCGGCCAGCGCCTGCTCGAACCCTGCCTCACTAAGGTTGACATTGCCCCTTACCAGCACCGCGACATGGCTGCGGAACGCCTGCCAGGCGACTTCTACGCGGGCATCCCACGAGCCCTGGGTTTCGTTCGGGTCGCGGTTCAATCGAGGGGCCTGCGTCCGTTCCATGTCGATCAGACCTGCCCGCTGCATGAGGATCAGAGTGTTGCGGTTCCACAGGCGGTTGCTGTCCGAGGGCTGCTCATTGTGGGCCGGCACAACCTCGGTGTCGACAACAATTAGCCCGGCAGGACCGGTAGCCGGACTACGGAGGCGCATACTTTCCCACCGTTTCCAGGCCTTCTCATGTCCGATCATGGTGGCTCTCTCAATGCGCTGGCCGTCGGCACGATCCTGGGCGGCGGGCAACCACACCGATACAGCTGCGTGACCGTCGCGACCCGCCCGTCCGACCTCCTGATAGAACCTGTCGACGGACGCCGGGATGCAGGCGTGCACCACCGTGCGGACGTCGGCTTGGTCCACTCCTAGCCCGAACGCACTTGTGCCGACGACGACGTCACAGGAGGTGGGCACACCATCACCAGACCACTTCTTGAGGATCTCCAGGCGCTCAAGCGAGTTGACGTCACCGTGGAACACTTCAGTGCGATTGAAGCCGGCCTGACGTAGCCGCTGGGTGATCGTGACGGCCTGCTCCTTTCGTGTGGTGTAGACGATTGCCGGTCTCGGTAAGTGGTGTAGCGCCTCGACCAGTCGGTCTAGGCGCTGGTCGGCTGTCGTCGTCTCTCCAAGCAGGTAACGCAATTCGGTGCGCAGGAAGGTGGACCCGACGAACAACGACTCCGCCGGGCCGCCGAACAAGGCGTCATTGAGGCGAAGTCCCTGCTCAGACAGGGTGGCGGTGAGAAGGGCCACCCGAGGCGCCGGATGGCCGGCTGCCGATGCGATGCCGCGGAGTTCGGCAAGCAACGCTGCGAGCATTTGGAACTGGGGCCGAAAACTCAGTCCCCAGGACCGGATCAGATGTGCTTCATCGATCACAAAGTGTGTGAGCCCGCCCATGGCAACTAGCGCCTGTAGCGCTGTGGAGAGGCTTTCGACGATGGCCTCGGGGGAGCTGAACAACACCCGTTGAGTGCCTGCACGCAGCCGCTCTCGGATTGCGCCTTTCTCCTCCGCGCTGCGGTCCCCGTAGTAGGCGAGTTCGGCTGGCAGTCCGGCCTTGGGGAACCGGGCATGCAGTTGCCTTTCCTGGTCCAATGCCAGGGCGATGGTGGGCACCACGAACACAGTCGTGCCACTCTGCTGGAGCAGGCCTGGCGCCAAGCCGACTACGGATTTGCCCGTCCCGGTCGGCAAGACGACGTGCACCGTTGATGCCGGGTCCGCCAGTGCAGCCGTACGGACAGCGGTGGCTTGGGTACGGGATCTGTATTCCTTTATGGCGGGCGCAATCGCGTGGAGAGCAGGATCGACCGGGATGGGCCTGTCCGGCCGAGCGTTGGTTGATACGGGATTGCCTGTTGCCTGGGTCAGTTTTCCTGGGCTCGCGCACGCGACGTCGATCCAGTGCATGTCGCCGTGTAGCCACCCCGGTTGCCAAAGGCGGCCGAGGATCACGCGATGGTTCGAACCCCCGAACCTTGCAACGCCCAAGTTGCTCACGCGGAAGACCTCCGGATCGACCCCACGCGCGTCGAGCGGAACTTCGAGATAGTGCCTGCTGTGCCCGGTGGTGGCGCACTGGTGGCGGAGGATCTGGCCGACCAGTGCCGCGAGGTCACCGCTGATCGCGCGCCCGTCGACATCTGACGCCCACGCGTCTGCCAGGCGCCGGTATGGACCGGTCAAGACACTTGGGTCAATCGGCCCGCCGAGGAGCGCACGCTGAACGAGATCGAACTCGTCAGTCATGCGATATCCACCGGATCGAGAGCTCGGCCCGAGAGCACGACGACTCCGGTGCTATCGAGGCGAAGAGTAGGCCTCCGGATGGAACTCTCCAACATCCTGGTGACGGTCGATTCGAGTTCGATCTCCTGCTCTAACCGGGCAAGTTCGGCATCCTCAGTACGCGCCGATCGCAACCGCAGTTGGTTGAGACGGGTCACGGCCTCGCGATGGGCGATCGCCAATGCACGGTCCAATGCATCGCGAACCACTGGGTCGCTGGAGACGTGCCCACGGGCAGCCGCCTCGGCTGCGCGCCATCGCTCACTCCACACGGCTGGTGGGATCAGTTCATAAGCGTGCTGAATCCG
Organism: Kribbella sp. NPDC051718; assembly: GCF_040681515.1. NCBI lineage: Bacteria > Bacillati > Actinomycetota > Actinomycetes > Propionibacteriales > Kribbellaceae > Kribbella > Kribbella sp. NPDC051718. Next base: position 119,321 of record NZ_JBFAYZ010000010.1, read on the forward strand.
ACTGCGATTCAGCGCGTAGTCGCCCCCCGACACACCAGCGATCGGTTTCGCGTAGGGAGCCTGAAGGGCGCCGAGTTGACGAGTATCGGTGAGCAGTGCCCCCTCTTGGTCCAGCCACAGCGACACGATGAGCGGTGGGAGGAGTCCGTCGGCCCGTCGGCACAGGGACAGCCGATCCAAGCCGTGAGCGAGGGCCACACTCGGGTGTCGTTCGTCGCTCCCCTCGGTGGTTCCGAGCGGATTCGCTTCGACTGCATAGTCGAACCGATAGAGCAGACGCTCTTCATGCATCCAGTCTGGAAGCCAGCGCCACATGCCGAACGCCCGGCCACGATCATCGTTCCACAAGAAGTCGGAGACGGCGTCAATGAATCGATCGCCATAGCGGTAGAGGCGCACGTCGCTGCGCTCGATCGCAACTCGACGCCGAAAGGTACCTAGATGGCCCTTGAGCGGAACGAAGTCCCTTAGCAGCCGCCACCCCGGCACCAGTGGCGTCTGAGCGTGCTTGCCCGGGACTCTCCCGACGACTTCGTAGCTTCCGACGCCGTCCATCGGATCCCCGACCCGCTCGAAGCGGAGATTCCCACCCATCCTTCGCGCCGAGAGGAGCGCATCACTCAGATCGGCGAACTCCGAAGCGTCTGCCTCCACCAAGTTCATCTGGCTGAACACGGAGCGCCCGTCGCCCGACGACTCGATGCTGTCGAGGGCATCTTGCTCGCGGACACGCTCGGCCTCAGCGGCGAGATACTCACGGACCATTTCGATAGCATCTTCGGCGGCCTCGACACCACGGTCGAAGAGCATTTCCCAGGCAGCTACTGAGGCGTTGTCAACCGCGTGCTGCAGACTGGCAACGGAGGACTCCAGGACCCCAAACCCGTGCCTCAAAATGCGGAGCCAGGAAGCCGAGAACGATGCATCATCGCCTGCCTCGCGGACCCAGTACGACCGCCAACCGGCACAGTCCTCGCGGACGCTCCATCGGTCGCACCGGCCGATCCGCTGTTCGAGACGGTTTGCATCGGCTGGCACGCCAACATGCACCAAGACATCGACGAACTGCAAGTTGCGGCCTTCCTCCGCGGAGGAATCAGCGACAAGCACCCTGGCTGGCCCTGGCGCCGCGAATGCCCGGATGGCTCGCTCAGTGACCGCTGGATCGTCGGATGACAGGTGCTGGGTGACGTGCCGAGCATTGATCAGGTCACCCAACTCCGTGACGAGTTCGGATGCCATCTGAGTCGACTGGCAGAACACCACAACGCGTTCTATGGCCCCGAACAGGTAGGTGATGGCATCCGCCAGAGGCCGCGTGATAGCGGCGCGGCGATCGACGTAGGCCAGGTTACTCTCAATGTGATCGAGAGCACGCTCTTCGTCAGCGTTCGCAGGCTGGCGAGACCGCGCCCATTCCCGCAGTCCCTCCGGATCCAGCGACATCGAGACCGCCCTCGCCAGCGCGCGGGCCGCCGCGGAACGAGCCTGACCGTCATGCTCGCTGGCAGCCAGCGCTGCCTGCCGCCAATCATCCAGCAGACGAGTGGTGTCCAAGAAGGTTGTCGACTCCAACACGATTGGCTCGGGCGTTGTCCGCCCGGTCACTCGGTAGGACTGCTCCAGCGCAGTCGTCCGGCGGGTGCGGAGCATCCGCCGATGCACCCGATAGACCTCAGCAACGTGCGTCCGAAGAGCCCCAATCGCAGCAGCGATCTCCCTTTCCGTGTGCAATTCGACCGCCGTTTGTACAGAGTCGGCCAGTTGAGCGACGTCGCCGTCGTCGGGGAAGGCCGATCTCACTTCGGCAAGACGGTTCTTAAGCAGCACCCCAGGGAGTTCTGGTATCAACCCCAGGAACAGTCGACCTAGATGAGCGCGCGATTCGAGGCGCCGACGCAGATCTTCGACGGTGCTCCGACCGTATACCGCGGGGTCGAGCAGTTTGAGCATCGCCAGAAACGTCTGCTCGTTGTGAAGTGCAGGCGTCGCCGAGAGCATCAGCAGTCGCGGGCTCGCGGTGGCAATTTCTATCAGGCGATGGTGACGCGCCGCCAAGGCCTCCTGACGGCTCGTCGCAAGACGGGCCAGATTGTGGGCCTCGTCGACGACCAACAGGTCTGCGGCCTTCCAGGTGGTGGGGTCGTCATCCCGGGAGAACCTGATTTGCGCTCGGGAGAAGTCTCTGATTCGGAATTTCTCCTCCAGTTCGCGACGCCACTGGTCAATCAGAAATGGGGGAAGCACCAACTGGACAGTGAGTTCCGGATCGTCCAGTAGCAGTTGCCGGATTACGATGCCGGCCTCGATGGTCTTGCCGAGCCCGACCTCGTCGGCGAGAAGGTACCGCTGGATCGGATCCTGCAGAACCCTCCAGGCCGTCTCGATCTGGTGCTCGTGGAGCTCGATACTGCTTGACAGTGCCGAACTCATTCCGTGGGCCGCCGACCGCTGGCGTAGAATGCTCTGCAGGAAAGGGCGCCGTACGTCGACCAGCAGTGGCGACTCCAGCAAGCCGACGGAGGCAAACCCAACAGGATCGGTCAGCGGGCGGGCCCACCGCACATGGATGCGCTCCTCAGAAACGAACCCCTCCCACTCATGCCCTTTGACGTAGATGTCCCCGTGAATGTTGGTCTCGAGGATACGCCCCGACTGCCAGCGCCCAACTTCATCAGACCAGAAGACTCGGAGTTCGGGAGTTAACACCAGTCGTTTCAAACTCGCCCGCGAGACACTCTCTCGGTATCGATCATCAACGGCCTGCCCCGGAGTGTCGAAGTATTCCAAGGTCAAATCGTCACGCTCGCGACCGACGAGTTTGCCAGGGCCTAACGCATTGTCACTGGAGATCAGGAGATCGCCACGCTTGAGTGAGAGGCGTGCGTTCGCCGCAACGCTCCCAACTGTCCGTGAAACACCGCTCTTTGACGGTGACCGTTTTGCCGATGCTGCCGATCCGTCAGCATTCCGGGAACCTCGACAATGCGGGAATCTAGAACATCCCCAAAACGCCTTGCCGACGTTCCGTCCCCGCGAGGCGATCTGCATGGACATCGGCGCCTGACACAAGGGACAGTCCTGGACTTCATCACTCATACGCTACTCACCATACGACGGAAGGTGAGTACTGTAGCGCGAGGTTCCTTCGAAGAACAGCAAGCCAAACTCCCATCAAGGACGTCTGGGACTACTTTCGCAGCTTTCTCAAGAGGTGACTAGTCAGCAACTTGATGTCGTTGGGGGTATTTTGGAGGCTGTTCCACCGGCGATGGTCTGTCTCCGACATCCGCCATGTCCCAGCCGTCCAGGCGCAGTGATCGCGGAGGCCCCACAGAGCAGTCGCGAGATCGTGAGTACCCTCGGCCACCAGATCGTGGTCTTCGGTTAGTTGGTCCATGACGTACCCCATGGACTGGATACCGACACCGTGGGTCAAACGAGACTTACGTGGCTCAAGTTCCCATGCCTCGTAGAAAACCTCAACAACCGTTGTCCAGAACAGGTTGAGGTGCTCGATGATCCCCTGGACATCGCCGGCCCCGTCTTCACGGCGGAACCGGTACAACGCACCGTCCGACAAACTGTTCTCGATCATCTTGAGGACACTGTTGTCCTTGATATAGCCATTTGGCTGAGTAGGGGTGGCGATTCGTCCGGCAAACGGATGACCGACCCAGTTCCGCGGCCCAGAGTTCAGTTTAATCATGATCTCGGCGGGAAGTTGTTTCCGTGCATACGCGGGCGGAAGATGCCCTATCGAGTCCGGAAGCAACTCGTGAATCAAGCCCTTGGGTAGGGGCTTGGTGTTGTTGACAAGAATGAACTGCGATCGCTGCTCGGCCTCATCTTTGGCTATGAAGCCGACCGCCGCTACGGGGAACTCCGCCACATCAGCATCCCTGATCGCCGCGGATCGCTGCTGTCCGTCGACCAACCACGCGGCACGATCCTCCTCGGCGAGACGTTCGTCCACAGGAATGACCAACTCTCCTGTCGCTACGTAGTCGAGCGCCGACTCGAGCGGTGCAGTCTCGAAGGTCACTCGCTGATCGAAGGCAAGAACCACCGCGTTCGGAAGCATGGCGTCCGGGGATTCGAGGTAGCGACGGATCGCCTTGATGTGGGTCAGCACCTCAGGTCGTTGGTAGCCCTGAAGGGAGTCATCGTCACGATGGACGCGGGAGACGGCGGCGAAGTCGTGAATGCGCTTGCCGTCGACGCCGAAGCAGTAGATGAAGTGGCTGCCCTGCCTGATCCGAATAGCCGGCAGGCGGATGTCGTAGCGATCAGCCACTGTTGCTCCTTTGCGTGGGCCTGACTGGTAGACGTTCCATCTTCGCAGCAAGGACCGACAGGTTGTGAAAACCGCGCCGCTTGTTCCGTTCGGTGCCCCGGAAGATGGCGATCTCGATCCCCAGTTCACGACAAAGCGTGCATTCGCAGGCAGTCCACGGAGCAGCGCTGAGTGTGCGCTCGTACTCCGCGCCGTACGACTTCTTGGACTGGCAGAGAACCTCGTAGTCTGCCAGGAGAGCCAGGGCACCCTGCAGGCTCGCCTCACTGCGATCGAATTCACGCAGCGCCTTCAGGCATGCGCGCTCGAGTTGAATCGCATCCTTCTGTGAAATCTGGCCCGATAGGATCCCCCGCCTCAGAGTCGGATTGCCATCGACCTGTGGAACTCGCAGGGCGACGAACGAATCGTTCTCGGTGTGGAAGTTGTCCCTGTCATCCATGAAAGCTTGACGGAACGCGGAGGTGCTGTCGAAGCTCGTCACGCCGTATCCCGCGAAGGCGTTCATCGAGCCAACCCGAGTCACGCCAAGTAGGTGCAGTTCCGTCTCCGGGCCACGGACCTCGTCGATCGCGGCGAGACAGTCCATGATATCCACGGTCTTGAGCGGCACCATGCCGCCCAGCGCGATACGGCGATACCCCATGTCTTGTAACTGCCGGACGCTGTCCGCATAACTGGCCGGACTCCACCCCTGCGCCGCCCCTACCGGCTCAACACGCAGTCCCTGGTCAGAAATCTGGCCGATGAATTCCTCCGCCAGGCGAAGAGTGAGCAGACGCCGCTCTGCCCAGGCAGGGTCGACGGTCTCGAAGTCATGGTCGCGCTCGTAACCGAAGATGATGTGATCCACGCTGACACCCGAGGTGAACCCACATCCTTCGTAGAAGTCGAGAGTCTCTGACACGGAAACCGGTGGGACCTGTTCGTCGGCATAGTTGAAGGCCCCATTGTCACCAAGCGACTCGATGGTATCGGGAAGACGAAAGAACTTCTCAACACCTAGCCGGTACAGCCGGGCGCGTTGGGCGGACGTGTACTTGCCGGCGCCTTTGACGGACCCGTCAACTATCGACTTGCTGACCAACATCCCGTGGTATGGCGCCCGAGCGAGCACTTCGTGCGCGTAGCGATCGTCACGCTGGCGAACCCGGAACGGGGAGTATTCGTCTTGAACGAAGTTGTATGTCGGGCTGACAAGGTCCTGGCTGTCCGGAAAGTAGAATTTCACCTCGCCGCCCGCTGCGTCACGTAGGTCCGTGCAAGGAAGTTGGAGAGTGCGCTGATATGGCGCGGAGTGTTCTGAAGTTCGTCCCAGGGCAGCCCGAGTTCACTCCACGAGCCTTTCGTCCAACTACAAACGTCGGCCACTAAAGCCAACTCCTCCTCTGCTTGCTTCACACAAGCGGGGTTTGAGACGTCCACATGCGCCATCACACGTTCCATCAGTCTCCCCATTGCCCGAATCCCTACTCCACCCATCAAACGCGACTGAGTCGTGGGCTTCGCCCACGCATCCGGGAAGGTGTTTCGTACTGCGGACCAATAAGTGATCAGAACGGCTCTGATGCCGGCGGTGTCCGTCGTTCCCGCCGCGATATTGCGATAGGGGAACAGCACGCCCGACGGTGACTCGAGCGATTCTTTGAGCGCCTCCACGAGGCTTGTGTCTGTGACGACGGCAGCCCGCTTTCCTTCGGCAGTTGATGATGCGCGGCGGATCAGTTGATAGAAAGGAGAATCCGCGTCCTGGTTCAGCATGTCGACAAGTGCAGATGGCAACTTCCGCGTGGACATCCGAGATGACGGCACACGCGCAATCTCCGGTAGGAGTTCGGTGACTAGATTCGAAGGCAATGGCTGCACTGTATTGACCCGCAGAAACTGCTCGCGTTGCAACTCGAGGTTCACCGCGACAAAACCAGCCACCGGAACTGGCAGGCGAGTATTCTTTGTTTTTGCAAGCGCGAGACTCCGCTGCTGACCGTCAACGATCCATGCTGGACGTGGCCCTTCGGCGACACTACTGATAGGCATCTCCAACGTTCCTGAAACTGCAAGGCCATCCGAAGCACCTGGCCCACGGCTTGACTTGAACCTGACTTCCTGCGGTAACGCTAGGATAAGTCCGTTTGGGAACAGCACGTTTGCACTATCGAGGTAGTCTTGGATCTGCTTCACATGCTTGCGCTTCTCCGGACGCTGATACCCGATCAACTTGCCGGCTTCGTCGCGGCCGATACGTGCTACGTCGGCTACCAGATCAACCTCTTCTGCTGCCAGAGCAAAGAGATACAGTGGCATGTCCTCGTTCTGCAGGATGCGGAGCGCGCGCCTCTCGATCCATCCCTCAGTCATACGTCCTCCGTAAGTCGGCGGAACAGTTCGCCGAATCGGCGCTGCTCGCAGGCCGCCCCTGAGTCGCGGAGAAGACGCAGCGCAGCCGTCTTGCTCAAACTCGGCTGCCTTTTCCGGGCGTCACGAATCCAGTCGATGACAGCCGCGTCGTCCAGTGGCTGGCGACCATAAGTGGTAGTTGCGCGTACCTCGACCGCCCAGGTCTCCCAGTCCTCACGGTTGCGATTCGCTTCCACCTCGATCTCATCTTGCCGCTCCACCCACGCAATCGCCATCCGCAGATTGAGGCTGACCGCGGTACCTCCCAGCACGCTTCGAAGTCCGAGGTCCGACGGGAAGCGCTGCCTCTCGAGGAGACCGTCGCTTCCGCCGAACACAACCACGTCATTTCTGCGCTCGAGCAACGCTAGATCATTGGTCATAGCGGACGCGTACGTCTCCGACAGCACTAACAGTGTCGGACCGCCGAACGGCTGTTCCAGTTCGCTTGTGGCAGCAGCTTGGCGGAGTTGGTCCCACCACGCGCGCGATTGAAGACGATTGGCACCCACGCTATCGGGATGGCCGGGTGCGAAGGTGGCAGAGTACGACGGGCTCTCGAAATCGAGAGAACACAGTCCCAGCCCGGCTGATGCAACCAGCACTCGCGGCGTGACACCTTTGGCTCGTATCGCGGCTTGCAACTTGCTCACTTGGTGCCAAGCCTCTCCGCGGTACAGACGACCAAGGGGCCAGGTGTCAGTTGCCCGCGAGATGATGTCGCGCCACGTGGCAGCCCGTACGTCCGTAGGCGCCTCCGGCAAGTGGCGAACTTGATACTGCGGCGGCGCCGGGGCCGCTTTGCGATCGGTGCACGTCACCACTACCGTCAGTTGTTTCGCCATCGACACTGACTCCTGAACCCGAAACTGTCGCCCCGTTGCGGCTACTCTAGCGTGCAGTTACTAGCAGTCGAATCGGACATGCGCCGATAGATAGGACCGATGACATGCCTCGCAAGGCCGTAGTTCTACTCAGCGGTGGACTCGACTCAACCACGGTGCTGGCGCACGCCAAGAGCCAGGGGTACGAAGTCTTCGCGATCAGCTTCAGATATGGCCAACGGCATGTGGTGGAGTTGGAGGCGGCACGTCAAGTAGCCGCCGCACAAGGAGTCACCAACCATGTGGTTTGCGATATCGACCTGCGGGTCTTCGGTGGTTCGGCCCTGACCGCTGACGTCGACGTTCCTAAGCATGAGTCTGCCAACGAGGTCGCCGATGATATACCGATCACCTATGTGCCTGCCCGCAACACGGTGTTCCTCTCGTTCGCCCTCGCCTATGCGGAGGTATTGGGCGCAACCGATATTTTCATCGGGGTGAGCGCTCTCGACTACTCGGGCTACCCAGATTGCCGGCCAGAGTTCATAGCCGCCTACGAGACCATGGCGAACCTCGCTACGCGCGCGGGAGTCGAAGGAAACGCCGTCAAGATCCACACGCCTTTGATCGACCTCACCAAAGCGCAGACTGTGGAACTTGGACTGTCTCTCGGCGTGGACTACTCGCTGACATCGTCGTGCTACGACCCTGATGCGCAGGGGGCCCCCTGCGGACACTGCGATTCGTGCTTGCTCCGGATCAGGGGCTTCGAGGAGGCGGGCACCACTGACCCACTCGTGTATCAGGTGTCCTGAATGACGTACAAGATCAAAGAAATCTTCTACACCCTCCAGGGGGAGGGTACGCATGCGGGCCGGCCGGCCGTTTTCTGCAGATTCAGCCTCTGCAATCTCTGGACCGGGCGCGAGAAGGATCGAGCACGCGCAATCTGCCAATTCTGCGATACAGATTTCGTGGGAACGGACGGACCCGGCGGTGGCCGCTTCACCGATGCGAACGCGCTAGCCGACGCAGTCGAGGCAGCCTGGCCTACTGCGCCGACCGCGAATCGAATGGTCGTCTGCACGGGCGGTGAACCTCTTCTTCAACTCGACTCAGACGCAATCGACGCTCTTCATGGCAGAGGCTTCTACATCGCCGTTGAAACCAACGGCACGCGAGTGCCCGCACCAGGAATCGACTGGCTCTGCGTGAGCCCCAAGATCGGCGCTGACCTGGTAGTCACCGGAGGCAACGAACTGAAGTTCGTCTTTCCACAGGGCGGCGTCGATCCGCGGGTCTTCGAAGAGTTGGATTTCGACACCTTCCGGGTCCAGCCGATGGATGGCCCAGACAGCAAGCGCAATACGGAACTGGCGGTCGAGTATTGCCTGAACAACCCGAAGTGGCAACTCAGCCTTCAGACTCACAAGTTCCTGGGGATCCCGTGACCTACGACGCAGAAATCTATCGCGAGTTCACCTTCGAGGCGGCACATCGCCTACCCAATGTGCCGGCAGGCCATAAGTGCGCTCGCCTGCACGGGCACTCGTACAGAGTTGAGGTCCACATCAGCGGTCCGGTGCCTGACGAGACGGGGTGGGTTCGCGATTTCGGAGACATCAAGAGCGCCTTCAAACCGCTCGATGAGCAACTTGATCACCGCTACCTGAACGACGTGGAGGGTCTGAGCAACCCGACGAGCGAAGTACTCGCCAAGTGGATCTGGGATCGGCTGAAAATAGACCTCCCCGATCTGTGCGCTGTCCACGTTCGTGAGACATGCACGTCCGGATGCATCTACAGGGGGTGAGCGAGATGCTGCCAGACATCCAGGATCAGTATGAACCGCGGGGCATCCCTCTCCACCGAGTGGGAATCGCCGGCGTCCGCTATCCCACCCGGTTCTGTGACGGCGAACTCAAGCAATCAGGCATAGCCACCTTCGATCTCGCAGTCACACTCGAAGAGCATCGGCGCGGCACGCACATGAGCCGGATGGTCGAGGCCATTCACGAAACGATGCAGGAATTGGATCCTCGATCTCTTCCCGTTGCCCTCAAGTCTGCAGCAGGTCGGCTCGATGCCGCCGAGATCGAAGTCCGGATCGCACTTCCAGTCGCTACTACAGTGACGTCTCCTGCGTCGGGACGCGAATCCTGGCAGGCCAGCGACGTTGAGATCGTGGCTACCTGGAACTCACAGATGTCTCGAGTCGCAACAACTGTCATATCCGAGGTCACCAGCCTTTGTCCCTGCAGCAAAGCCATCAGCGACTTCGGTGCACACAACCAGCGCAGTTCGGTAAGGGTAGCGATCATAGGGCGAGACGACACTGCTTACCCACTCGACGTAATGAGCATCATCGGCCTCATCCGGGAGGTCGGATCCTGTCCTATCTATCCGTTGATCAAGCGACCGGACGAACGCTTCGTCACAATGCAGGCGTACGAGCACCCTGCCTTCGTGGAAGATATGGCACGCGACGTATCCACTCGCCTTCGCGAGCAGCAGTTGGAGCATTCGGTGCAGGTTCGCAACTTCGAGAGCATCCACAGCCACGACGCAATCGCCGCTGTTCAATGGAGTCCGGACAGCGCCATGTGAGCGCCTCCATGGCGCCTTTCCTTAAGGGATCAGCAGTTTGGGGAGGGTTTTGTCGACGCCGTCTTTGAGGGTGTCGAGGGCCTTGGGGTCGCCGGAGAGGTGGCGGAGCAGGGCTTGCTGGAAGAGGCCGTCGAACTGGGCGTAGGCGGTGGCCGGTGAGACCGTGATGGGCTTGCCGCTCAGATCGGCGTACGTGCTGACGATCCGCCAGATCATCAGCTCGAGCGTCTGGTCGATCTCCAGCACGTCCTCACGGAACGACTCCTCGAACAGCGCCTGGTTGCGCAGGTCGTACCAGAGCCGGTGCATCGTCCCGTCTTCGTCACAGGTAGTGGCCAGGGCCTGGGCGAAGTCGACCCGGAGCTGGTCGGCCGTCCGGGCGGTGGCGACGATCTGGTCGTACCGGGTGACGCACTCGGCCTTGTAGAGTTTCACGCAGAACATGATCAGCTCGACCTTGTCGCGGAAGTAGTAGTGCAGGACGCCGTGCGAGAAGTCGGAGTTCTGAGCGATCTCCCGCAGGCTGGTGCGGGCATAACCGAGCTCGGACAGGGTGCGCAGCGCCGAGGTGGCGAGCTGGGCACGGCGCTCAGCGAACTTGTCCACCTGGCGGCGCGAGATCCGGTCCGACACGTCGGTCACGGTCAGCCTCCCGAGGTTCGTTCCAGCGAGTTTAACCCGGAGTTCAGATTTTCTGGACGGCTGTCCAAGAAAGTCTTGACGACTGTCCAGAAGTCCGTGACGCTGTGCTCATCGCCCGATCACCGCCTCACCGGTGATCGGGCGGACCGAAGGGGTCCAGCAGCCCGGCCGAAGGGGACAGTTATGAGCGGGTACGACCTGACCGGACGAAAAGCCTTGGTGACCGGGGGTGCACGCGGACTCGGGGCCGGGATGGCCGAGGCGCTCGCGGCAGCCGGCGCCGCCGTGGTGATCGCCGACATCGCGGAGGATCTCGGCAAGGCGACCGCCGATGCGCTGAACGACAGCGGCGCGACCGCGGCCTTCGTACCGCTCGACGTCACCGACGACGCGAACTGGGAGGCGGCGATCAGCGCCACCATCACCGAGCTCGGCGGCCTGGACATCCTGGTGAACAACGCCGGTGTCGAACTGTCCGGCCTGGTGATCGACCTCGACCCGGCCGACGTCCGCAAGATGCTGGAGATCAACGTCCTCGGCACGGCGCTGGGACTGAAGCACGCATTTCGCGCGATGCGGCCGGAGGGGCCCGCCGGGACTGGCGGCTCGGTGGTCAACATCTCCAGCGTCGCGGCGACGATCCCGTTCCCCGGTATCTCCGGGTATTCCGCGACCAAGTCGGCGGTCGACCGGTTGACCCGGGTGGCCGCGATGGAGTCCGGCAAGCTCGGGTACGGCGTACGGGTGAACTGCGTGTACCCCGGTCTCGTACCAACCGAGATGGGCATGAAGCTCGCCGCCGACATGGTGACGCTCGGGCTCTGGCCGTCGGCCGAAGCGGCGGTCGGGGACGTCATCGGACTGACGCCGCTGGGCCGGCTCGGCGAGGTCGGCGACATGGCCGACGCGGTCGTCTTCCTGGCCTCGGACGCGGCCAAGTTCATCACCGGCGCGGGCCTGCCGGTCGACGGCGGAATGGGGATGTGACGATGAGCAAACCCGTCGTCGTCTACGGCGCCTCCGGCTACACCGGGCGGCTCGTCTGCGAGTACCTGCGCGAGTTCAACGTCCCGTTCATCGCGGCCGGCCGGGACAAGAAGCGCGTGCAGGAGGTGCTCGACAAGGTCCCCGGCATCGACACCGTCGACCACGAGGTGGTCGAGGTCGAGCACGAGGTGAGCGCGCTGACGGACCTGTTCCGCGGCGCGAAGGTGGTCAGCAACATGGTCGGCCCGTTCGTCAAGTACGGGCCGGAGGTCGTCGAGGCGAGCCTGGCGGCCGGCTGCCACTACCTGGACACCACTGGTGAACAGGACTGGCTGCTGGACGCGCAGAACGGGTGGGGTGACAAGTTCACCGCCGAAGGACTGTTGCTTGCTCCGGGAGTCGCTCAGATGTACACGACCGGCGAGATCGCCGCGAACATCTGTCTGGAGACCCCTGGCCTCGACACCCTCGACATCCTGGTGCTGTGGAAGGGATTCCCGACCTATGCGTCGACCCAGACCATCTTCACCATCCTCAAGGCGGACTGGCACTACCTCGAGCAGAACGAGCTGGTGAAGTGGGATCCGCTCACCACTACCGAGGTCAATGTCCCGGGCCAGCACGCGACCGCACTCGCCCTGCCCTGGGGCGGCACCAGCCATCCGGTCTGGTTCAAGAACGACCCGCGGGTGGCCAACGTCAAGGTGGCGGGTGGCGTCTTCGACCGGACCGTGATGCAGGGCGTGGTCGAGGCGGTGAAGATGGTCGAGTCGCAGATCAAGACGCTGCCGGCCGAGCAGCAGGACGCCGCCCTCGCCGAGGTGGCCGCCTCGGTCCAGGCCAGCATGCCGCCGCGGGAGAACCCGCGGATCAACACGTCGCTCGACTCGGTCCACGCGTCCGGTCCGCTCGGACGCGCGCACTGCGTCATCTACGGCAACAGCAACTACAAGCAGACGGGCGTGCTGCAGGCCTACGCCGCCTATTCGCTCCTCCAGCAGCCACCGAAGCGTGCCGGGCTCGCCTCAGCCTGTCAGGCCTTCGGGCACCGCGAGCTTCTCGGCGTACTGCGGAGCTTCGGGCTGGTCCTCGAACCGGTATTGACCGTCCACCACTGAACCGGGTGCGGGGGCGCCCACTCTCACCCCCCAAGGGTTCCCCCGCACCTGTACCACCTGGAGTTCGCGTGAGGCTGTACGACTATCTGGACAAGGGCGCATCGCTCGGAGCCGATGCCCCATGCCTGACGATGGCCGGTACTTCGCTCAGCTACGCCGAGGTGCAGCAACTGTCCTGGCAGGTCGGCCGAGCCCTGCACCGCTCGACGGTGCTGCCCGGTGACAAGGTGGCGATCCTCTCGGCGAACAACCCGATCTCGTTCGCCTGCATCTTCGGCATCGCCCGGGCCGGCGCGATCTGGTGCCCGATCAATCCACGCAACGAGGCTGCCGAGAACCGGGACCTGCTCGACGCCTTCGACTGCTCCGCACTGATCTTCCAGCGCGCGTTCCTCCCGCTGGTGGAGAAGGTCCTGCCCGAACTGCCGAAGCTGACCACGGTCATCTGCCTGGACGATTCGTTGCCTGGGGCAATCAGCCTGGCGGAGTGGCTGGCGGACGTACCGGCCGATCCCTGGTCGTTGGAGCCGTTGGACGAGACGGCGCTGGTCGTCGGTACCGGCGGTACGACCGGGCGGCCGAAGGGTGTGATGCTGACCGAGCGCAACCTCGAGACGATGTCGGCGATCACGTTGATGAGCTATCCCTTCGACGGGCGGCCGGTCTACCTGGCGCTGGCGCCGCTGACCCACGCGGCCGGAGTACTGTGCTTCCCAGTACTGACGCTCGGTGGCGAGATCGTGATCATGCCGTCGCCCGACCTGGACGAGTTCCTGGCGTTGATCGAGCGGCATCGGGTCACCCATACCTTCCTGCCGCCGACCGTGATCTACATGGTGCTGGCGCATCCCTCCTTGTCCACCACGGATCTCGAGTCACTGCAGTGCTTCTGGTACGGCGCCGCCCCGATGTCCGCGGCCCGGTTGGAGGAGGCGCTGACCCGGATCGGGCCGGTGATGGCGCAGCTGTTCGGTCAGAGCGAGGCGCCGATGATGATCTCCACGATGGCGCCGGCCGACCACTTCCGCACCGACGGTTCGTTCGCGGTCGAGCGGTTCACGTCGGCCGGGCGGCCGTCGCCGCTGACGCAGGTGGCGATCATGGCCGACGACGGGCGGCTGCTGGGGACCGGGGAGCGCGGCGAGATCGTCGTCCGGGGCTCGCTGGTGATGGCTGGTTACTACCGGGACGCGGTGGCGACCGCGGCCGCTTCGCAGTACGGGTGGCACCACACGGGTGACATCGGATTCCTCGACGAAGACAACTACCTCTACATAGTGGATCGGGCGAAAGACATGATCATCACGGGCGGATTCAACGTGTACTCGGCAGAGGTCGAGCAGGCGCTGATGACGTACCCGGCGATTCGCGACTGCGCGGTCGTCGGCCTACCGGACGAGAAGTGGGGCGAGAGGGTGACCGCGGTCCTGCAGTTGCACCCCGGACTGACGGTGACCGAGTCGGAGGTCCGCAACTACGTGAAGAGCAAACTCGGCAGCGTCAAGGCGCCGAAACAGGTGGTGGTCTGGCCCGATCTACCACGCTCGAAGGTTGGCAAAGTGCTGAAAACCGAGGTCAAAGCACGCCTGTTAAATCAGTAGGCCACCGCCGCAGGCAACGCTACTGTGTGCCTCAATGAGCCCTGTATCGCGTCCCCCGCTGACGTCTGACGAGCGGACCCAACTCACCGGCTGGCTGGACCTGCAGAGGTCCTTCGTCCGGATGAAGTGCGAAGGCCTGACCGAGGCCGACGCGCACCGCAAGATGCTCAGCACCTCGCCGTTGATGACGATGGCGGGGCTGGTGGCGCACCTGCGCTGGAACGAGTACTCCTGGTTCCAGCTGAGCCTGATCGGCGTACCGGACACCGGGCAGACGCCGTGGACCAAGGACGGTCATCCCGACGCCGAGATGTTCGTCGACGACGTACCGCTGGCTCAACTGCTGGACGAGTACGACGAGGAGTGCGCGCGCTCGAACGCGACCATCGCCGACCTCTCCCTCGACGCCCTCGAACAGGGCACCGGCGACGACCCGCCCGCCTCCCTGCGCTACATCCTGTGCCACATGATCGAGGAGACGGCGCGCCACGTCGGCCACCTCGACATCATCCGCGAACTCCTCGACGGAGCAACCCGCTACGACTGGCAGAACCCCGCGTGAAGGCACTCCACACAGCCGATGAGCGAACCAGCCTCATCGGCTGGCTCGACCTGCAGCGCTCACTCGTCCGGCCGAAGTGCGAGGGGTTGAGCGAGGCCGACGCGCATCGCCAGCTCCTCCCGACCTCGCCCCTCACCACCGTGGCGGGCCTGGTCTCCCACCTCCGCTGGGTCGAGCACTCCTGGTTCACCGAGAACCTGCTCGGCACCCCCGACACCGGCCAGACCCCTTTCACCGAAGGCGGCCACCCCGACGCCGAGATGTTCGTCGACCACCGGCCCCTGCCCGACCTGCTCGACGAGTACGACGCCGAATGCGCCCGCTCGAACGAGATCCTCGCCAAGTTCACCCTCGACGACGTGGAGACAGTGGTTCCTCCCCGCCCCTCGGGCCAGCCGGCCTCGACCCGCTACATCCTCAACCACATGATCGAGGAAACCGCCCGCCACCTGGGCCACCTGGACATCCTCCGGGAACTCCTGGACGGCAAGCGCGGCTGACCTCTTGCGAGTTTAGTCTGCACGGAGATAGTCTTCGTGCAGACTAAACCGAAGGAGCTTCTGCCATGTGGGTTCACGAGCACACCGCCGAGACCGCCGTACCGCGCGAGCTGATCTGGAAGACGCTGGCCGACATCGACGGCTGGATCGCGTGGGACACGTCGATGGAGGCAATCAAGTTGGACGGCCCGTTCGCCGTCGGCAGCAGGGTGCTGATGACGCCCGCCGGCCAGGACCCGATCGAATCAACCATCGTCGAGGTCACCGAGCTCGAGCGCTACGCCGACGAAACCAGCTTCGGCGGCGCCGTCCTGCGCTTCAGCCACACCCTCTCCACCCCCGCTGAGGGCACCACCCGCATCGTCCACCGCCTGGAAATCACGGGCCCAGATGCAGACCGACTGGGCCCAGAGCTCGGCCCGATGATCACTGAGGACTTCCCCGAGGCGATGACCGCCCTGATCGCCCACGCCGCCAAGTGACCCGCTACCCCGGCGGCCCCGCCGAAAGCCCCGGCTTCCTCCTCTGGCACGTCACCCACAGCTGGCAACGCGCCGTCACCGCCGCCCTCGCTCCGCTGGACCTGACTCACGTCCAGTTCGTCCTCCTGGCCTGCACCTGGTGGCTGACCAACGAAGGCCACACCCCCAACCAGCAAGACCTCGCCCACCAGGCCGGCACCGACATCAAGATGACCTCCCAGGTCCTGAAAACCCTGGAGAACAAGGGCCTCCTGACCCGCGAGGTCTCACCCACCGATGCCCGGGCCAAGACGCTCACCCCCACACCGGCCGGCATCAAGCTCGCGCAGAAGGCGATCACCGCGGTGGAAGCCGTCGACACCGAGTTCTTCGCCCCGGTGCCGACCGACTCACTGACGAAGCTGCTGTCCCGGCTGACCGACCTCGACTAGTCCAGCCACTCGCCGAAGGCGTACGGCTGGCGGGTGCAGAGGTAGGTGGCCCAGTGGAGGGTGGTGGGGGTGCCGTTGGGGTCTCGGGTGATGCGGAGGAGTTCGCCGGCTTCGCGGCCGGAGACCGTGCGGTAGACGTCTTCGGAGACCTGCTCGAAGACCGCCGGCGGCTTCCAGTCGGGGGCGCCTTGGGCGACCGCCTGCAAGACCCCTTCGCGGATGAAGAAGACGAAGGGGCTGCCTTCGGAGTACCAGGTGCCGAGGAGGCCGGAGAGGTCTTCGGGGACTGTGGTGCCGGGGGTCCACGGCTTGGGCTTCGCCGGGTCGTCTTCCAGGACCTTGACGAGTAGGTCGGTGGCCAGGCCGGCGGGGTCGGGGGCCGAGGTGGTGTTCATCAGGGCGATGCCTGCGGTGCCGGACGGGCGGTGGACGAAGGTGCCGGTGATGTGGCCGGGCATGCCGCCGGTGTGGCCGACAGTGGCGCGGTTGCCGAGGCGGAACAGCATGAAGCCGAGGCCGAAGCCGAGGGTCCAGCGCTCGTCGACCATGATCTGCGGCTGGCACATCTCCTCGACGGTGTCCGCGGACAGCACCGAGTCCACCGGGTCGGCGATGAACGACGCCCACTTCGCCAGGTCAGCGGCGGTACTCGCGAGACCGCCGCACGCGTTCATCGCACCGATGTCGAGCACCGGCTCCTTCACCGGTACGTCGGTCCACGGCGGTACGTAGTACCCCTGAGCGGCCGGCCCACCGTCGAACCCGACGGTCGTCCGGTCCATCTCCAGCGGCTGCAGGATGCGCGCCTTGATCGAGTCGTACCAGGTACGGCCCTCGAGCCGCTCGATCACCTCGCCGAGCAACGAGTAGACCAGGTTCGAGTAGTGGAACCGGTGGTGCGGCTTGCCGATCCGCTCGGAGTCGTTCCAGCCGGTCAGCAGCTCGTCGCGGTTCGGGAACGCCATCTTGTCCCAGACGTCGCCGACGGGTTCGCGCTGCATACCGCTGGAGTGGCTGAGCATCTGCCGCACGGTGATACCGCCGTGCTTGGTCTCGGGCAGCAATTGGTCGAGCTGATCGTCCAGGGTGAGCTTGCCCTCGTCGCGCAGCGCCATGATCGCCACCGCGGTGAAGGTCTTGCTGTGCGAGGCGATCAGGTACTGCGTATCGGCGGTCGGCGCGACGCCCGGCTGGTCCAGATCGGCGGAGCCGACCCCTTCGGACCAGGCCAGCGCACCGTCGCGGGCAACGGCCCCGACAAGCCCGGGCACCCGCCCTTTGGCCTGGCGTTCGGCGACGATCCGGCTGAGCGCGGACTGGGTCTGAGCGGAGATCTCGGTCACCAGCCGACATTAAGCCATCGGAGGGCAGTTTCGGATGTGACAAAAGACAGGGGTCTGAACGGGCACGTGTGGGAGGCTGGTGGGGTGCGCATAGCGGTGCTCGGTCCTCTCGCCATGTGGGCGGCCGACGGATCTCCGCTGGACGTCCGCGGAGTCCGCCTGCGCGGCCTGCTGGCCAGGCTCGCGCTGAGCGCGGGCCGCCCGGTCGGCATCGACACCTTGGTCGACGGCCTGTGGGGCACCGAGGCGCCCAGCGCGAACGCCCTGCAGTCGCTGGTCTCGCGACTGCGCGCCGGCCTGCCCGCGACCGAGTCGAGCATCTCGGTCCAGTCCGGCCCGGCCGGCTACACCCTGACCATCTCGCCGGAGTCCGTCGACGCGCTGCACTTCGAGGAACTGGTACGCCGGGGCCGCGAGCTACTCACCACGGACCCCAGCCAGGCCAAGGCACTGCTCACCCAGGCCGAGCGACTCTGGCGCGGTGACGCTCTGGCGGACCTCCGTGACCTACCGTTCGCAGCGATCGAGGCCGACCGCCTCGAGGAGCTGAAACTAGGCGCCTCCGAGGACCTCGCTGAGGCCGCCGTCGCGAGTGGCAACGCCCGCGAGGTCACCGCGGAGCTCGAGCGCCTCACCGCCACCCACCCACTCCGCGAGCGCGTCCACGAACTCCTGATCAGAGCCCTGTACGCCGACGGCCGCCAAGCCGAAGCACTAGCCGCGTACGAGCGAGTCCGCACAACCCTGGCCGACGAGCTCGGCGCGGACCCGGGCGCCCGGCTCCGTGAGCTCCACGTGTCCGTACTCCGCGGAGACGCGATCGACCCGGTCGCCACGACTCCCGTAGTACCGGCTGCTCAGACGTCGGCCCCGCGCAGCAACCTGCGAGCCCCGATGACCAGCTTCGTCGGCAGGGCCGGTGATGTGGCCGAGCTGGCTCGCCTGCTCAGCAACGGCACCAGGCTCGTCACGATGGTCGGCCCTGGTGGCGCCGGCAAGACCCGGCTGGCCACCGAGACCGGCCGATCGCTGGTCGAGCAGACCGGCGACGGCATCTGGTTCGTCGAGCTGGCTCCGCTCGCCGATGCGGCCGACGTGGCGCCCGCGATCCTCGGCACACTCGGCGCCAGCGAGTACGTCGACAGCATGCAGCTGGGCCTGACGCCGAAGCACTTCCCGAGCAGCCGCGCGGCCACCCAGCGGCTCGTCGAGGTGGTCGCCGACCGGCGCGTGCTGCTAGTGCTCGACAACTGTGAGCACCTCGTCCAGGAGGTCGCCGACCTGGTCGACTCCCTGCTCGCCGCCTGCCCCCGGCTGCGCGTGCTCACCACCAGCCGCGAGCCCCTGAGCATCCCCGGCGAACACCTGCATCCGGTCGGCTCCCTCGGACTGCCGCCGATCGACAGTACCGACGACACGTACCCGTCGATCCAGCTGTTCGTCGACCGGGCCCGCGCGGTCCGCCCCGATTTCGCCGTCAACAGCACCAACCGGCAGGCGATCGGCGAGATCTGCCGCCGCCTCGACGGCATGCCACTGGCGATCGAACTCGCCGCAGCCCGTCTTCGCGCGCTCACCCCGCTGCAGATCGTCGATCGGCTCAACGACCGATTCCGCTTGCTCACAAGCGGTTCGCGGACCGCTCTCCCTCGCCACCAGACGCTGCGCGCGGTCGTCGAGTGGAGCTGGGATCTGCTCGACGACGACGAGCAAGCAGTAGCGCGACGACTGTCCCTCTTCTCCGGCGGCGCGACACTCGAAGCCGCGGAACGCGTCTGCAGCGGCCCAGGCCTGCCGCCGGAAGCAGTCCTCGGCGTACTGGCCTCCCTGGTCGACAAGTCGCTGGTCGAAGCCGCTGCCGACGACAGGTCGGTTCGTTACCGGATGCTCGAGACAGTGAAGGCGTACGGATCCGAGCAGCTCGCAGCATCCGGTGAGTCGGCGCAGGTCCGCGAGGCGCATACGGCGTACTTCAGCGAGCTGCTCCGGCAGGCCCGGCCCAAGCTGCACACCGGCGAGCAACTGCAGTGGATCGCCCGCTTCGACGCGGACAACGAGAACCTGCTCGACGCACTCCGCACAGCGGTCGACGCCGGCGATGCGCAGACAGCACTCGACCTCGTGTCGGTGCTCGGCGAGTACTGGAACATGCGCGGTCGCCCGACCGAGGCGGTCACCTGGTTCGAGGCCGCGCTCGAACTCAAGGGCCCGACCCATCCGCTGATCCGCGCGACCACACTGATGATGTACGCGCTCGGCACTCTCTCGAACGGTGAGGATCCGTCCGCCTCGTACGGCGGTGCGATCCGCGGCCTGGCCGAGGTACGGCTGTTGAGCCGTCGGCATCAGGTTGTCAGGGAGTCGGGGGTCGGCCGGTTCACCAATGCCGTCTGGGCGATGGTCCGCCGGGACAAGGCGACCTGCTTCCGCGAACTCGAAGAGGCCAGCCACAACGAGGATCCCTGGGTCCGGAACATGGCCATGATGATGACCGCGATGTTCCGCGAGAACGAAGGCCAGGTCGAGGAGATGGCCGTCGACCTCTCCACCGCGCTGGACGGGTTCCGCGCGCTCGGCGACCGGTGGGGCACGTCCCTGGCGCTGCGCGGACTGTCGAGTCACCAGGCCAGCCGGGGCGACCACGAAGGCGCGCTGGCGTCGCTCACCGAGGCGCTGCAACTGGTCGACGAACTCGGTACCACCGAAGGCGTCGCGCAACTCCTGGCCCAATGCGCTCAGAGCCGGGCCGAGCTGGGCGACCTCGACGGAGCACGGGCCGACCTGACCCGGTCGCTGCAACTCGCCGAGGAGCATGGAAGCCGTGGCGGGCAAGCGATCGCGCTGATGGGGTTCAGCACGCTGGCCCGCCGCGAAGGCCGGCTGGACGACGCCAAGGACCTCGCGGATCGGGCGTACGCGATGCTCGATCTGGTGGCCGAGCGGGTCGCACCGCACGGACAGGCGATGATCCTCAGCCAGCTCGGCCGGGTGGCTGTCGCCCGTGGCGAACTGGATGTGGCACGCGACTACAGCAGGCAGGCAGTCGGCCTGGCGCTCAACACCGAGGACATGCCACTCGCATCGGGCATCATCGAGGCGGCCGCCGAGGTGGAGCTGCTGGCCGGCGACTACGAGCTGGCTGCCCGGACGATCGGCATCGCAGTCGGTCTGCGCGGAATGCGGAGCATCCCGGACTCGGACGTACGCCTCACAGTCGAGCGCTTACGCGCGGAGCTCGGCGACGCGCGCTACGAGACGGCGTACGAGGCAGGTGCCGCGCTGGGCCGCGAGGACGGGTCCAGTGAAATCCGCAAGCGACTCAACCTGCCGGAGAGCTCTGCCGGGCTGGCCGGACTGCTCATCGGCAGAGCCGACGACGCGCACCAGGAGAGCGGGTCGATCCGGATCGCCGCCGGACCGACAGGCTCGCTGCGGACTGGCGGCGGATCAGCCGAGCATGAGTGAGACGGCCAGGTCGCGCAGCGCGGTCTGGACCTGCTCCTCCGGCGGGCGTGGCTCGGTCAGCATCCAGTCGTAGACGACGGTGTTGACCGCGCCGATGAAGCACAGGCCGAGGAAGCGGAAGTCCTTGCGGGTCAGCTCGTTGCGCGACACCGCGACCTCACCGACGCCGACGACGCTCGAGATCAGCAACTCGCGGAAGGCGATCCGCTGCTCCTCCACCGCCGGGCTCGCGCCGACCACCTCGACGAACGAGATCCGGGCCCGGCGCAGATCGGCCATGATGGTCCGCAGGTAGCCGTCGACGGCGGCGACGATCCGCTCCCGGACCGGCGCGTCGGCGGTCGCCGCGAGCGCCTCACCGGTACTGCGGACCGCCAGCTCGATCACCTGGGCGTGCACCGCGAGCAGTACGGCTTCCTTGTTCTGGAACTCGTGGTAGAAGTGCCGGGTCGACACTTTCGCCTGCGCACACAGCCGTTCCACCGAGGTCGCGGAATAGCCGTCGGTCCCGAACAGCTCCAGCGCGGCGTCCAGCAGACGTTCCCGTCGCGCCGCCTTCCACTCCTCGACGGAGCGACCGGAGTAGCGGCGTTCGGAGGGTTCGCTCATTGCACCTCTTGTCGATACCCCGTGCGTGAACTCTTGCCATCTTAGCCAGATCGGCTCTACATTACTGACCAGTTTCCAAGTGAAAAGGCTGCTTTTCACTTATCCTCCGGAGGCTGCTTGATGAAGACGGCCGAAAGACTGCGCGCGGTGCGGGTACTTCGCGCCGCGGGGCTGCTCGATCTGAGCCGCCCGGTTCTCACTGCCACCACTTCCCTTGCGATGCGGCGACTGGGACCGATTGCAGGTGCCGCCCACATCGCCGCCCGGCGCGACCCTGCCGACCTCGCGCTGATCGACGAACTCGGCGAGCTGACCTATGGCGAGCTGGACCGGCGCGCGAACGCCGTTGCCCGCGGTTGGATCGCGGCAGGCGTGACGCCCGGTCAGGCGATCGGCGTGCTCTGCCGCGATCATCGCGGGGTCGTCGACGCGATGATTGCCTGCGGCAAGCTCGGTGTCCGGTTGGTGTTGCTGAACACAGGTTTCAGCCGGGTACAGCTGGCCGATGTCGCCCGCAGGGAAGGGATTTCGGCACTCGTCCACGACGAGGAGTTCGAAGATCTACTGTCGGCGATCCCGACGGAGGTGCGCAGATTCAGCGATCTCGAAGCGATCATCGCCACGCACCACGGCGGGCCGCTCGAGTTGCCCAAGGAGCAGGCCGGGATGGTGCTGCTGACCGGCGGCACGACCGGTACGCCGAAAGGCGCGCCCCGGCAGGTCCGGTCGCCGTTGATGGCCGCGCAGTTCCTCGACCGGGTGCCGTTGCGCCGCGGCGACACCGTCTTCATCGCGGCGCCGACCTTCCATGGCACCGGCCTGACGCAGTTCATCATGACGCTCGCGCTCGGCTCGACGATCGTGCTCCGCCGGCGCTTCGACGCGACCGCCACCCTCGCTGGGATCGAACGGCATCGGGCCACCGCGCTGATCGTCGTACCGACCATGCTGCAAAGGATTCTGGCGGCCGGGCCCGAGCGCTACGACACCAGCTCGCTGCGGGTCATCATGAGCGCAGGCGCCTTGCTGCCAACGGATCTGGGCAATCGGACGATGGCCGCGTTCGGCCCGGTCCTGCACAACCTCTACGGCTCGACCGAGTGCGCCGTCGCCACCGTCGCGATGCCCGCGGACTGGCAGGCAGCGCCCGGGACGGCCGGCCTCCCGCCTGTCGGTTGCCAGGTCCGCCTGTACGACGACGCCGACCGCCCGATCGAGCGACCTGGCACCACCGGACGGATCTTCGTCGGCAACGGGCTCAGCTTCGCGGGCTACTCGGGCGGCGGCCACAAGGACATGATCGACGGGCTGCTGAGCACCGGCGACCTCGGCCATCTCGACGCCGGCGGACGGCTGTTCGTGGACGGGCGCGACGACGACATGATCGTCTCCGGCGGCGAGAACGTCTTCCCGATCGAGGTCGAGAACCTGGTCGAGGCGATGCCCGGCGTCGCCGAGGTCGCCTCGCTCGGCGTTCCCGACGAGGAGTTCGGCCAGCGCCTGCGGCTGTACGTCGTACTGGCCGACGGCTCGACCCTCGACGGCGACGCGATCCGCCGTCACGTCAGGGAGAACCTGGCGCGTTACAAAGTGCCCCGCGACGTCGTTTTCCTCGATGAGCTCCCCCGCACCGCGACCGGCAAGGTCTACCGCCCCCACCTCGAAGGTAAGGACACCGCATGAACCGTCCACGAAAAGCCCTGATCGCCGTCGCCGTCTCGCTGGGCCTGCTGGCCACAGCCTCACCACCGGCTTCGGCCACGACCATCACCGAGCCTGACCAGGACGCGTTCTACCAGCCGGCTCCGGGGTACGAGTCGAAGGCGCCCGGTACGGTGCTGAAGAAGCGGTCCGTGACGGTGACCGGGCTCGGGATTCCCTTGCCCGTCAAGGCGTTTCAGCTGCAATCCCGGAGTACCGACGCCAAGAACCGGCCCGTGACCGTCATCTCCACGGTGATCGTGCCCCTCACTCCGTACCTGGGCCAGCGGCCGTTGTTGTCGTACCAGCCGGCCACCGACTCACTCGGCGACCAGTGCAACCCGTCGTACACGCTGCGCACCGGGTTGGAGAAGGAACTCCCGCTGCTGGCCCTCGGCGTCGCGAAGGGCTGGGCCGTCGTGGTGACTGACTACCAGGGTCCGCGGGACGCGTATGGCGCCGGGCGGATGGAGGGGCACGCAGTACTGGACGGCATCCGGGCGACGCTTGCCTCACCCGAGGCCGGGCTGACCCCGACGACGAAGGTCGGCATCTGGGGCTACTCCGGCGGCGGCCTGGCCACCGGCTGGGCGGCGGAGTTGCAGCCGTCGTACGCACCCGAGCTGAACCTCGTAGGCGTCGCCTCCGGCGGCACCCCGGCCGACCTGGCGGCGGCCGGACGCCAGATGGACGGCGGCCCGTTCTCCGGGTTGTTCCTAGCGGCGGCGATCGGCGTCACCCGCGAGTACCCCGAACTCCTCACCATCTTCAATGCCCAAGGCAAGCAACTGATCACGGCAATGGACGACCTCTGCGTCACCGAAGAGGCCCTCTACACCTTCCAAAGCGTCAAGCAGTACAGCGATTCCCCCGACCCACTGGCCGAACCCATCGCCCAGCAAGTCCTCACCACCAACAAGATGGGCGCCAACGCCCCCAAGGCCCCCGTCTACCTCTACCACTCGAAGTTCGACGAGCTCATCCCCTGGGCCGTCGGCAAGTCCCTCAACGACACCTGGTGCGCCAAAGGCACAAAGGTCACCATGTACACCGACTACGCCAGCGAACACAACGTCCTGGCAGTAACCGGCGCCCCCGCAGCAATCACCTACCTATCAGCCCGCTTCGCAGGCCTGAAAGCCCCCACAACCTGCTAATCGACCGCGCCGGCCGCTCGCCGTTAGGCGGGCGGCCGGCGCGGGGTCAGACCCGGCGGCGGTAGGCGCGGAGGGCTAGGGGGGCGAAGACTGCTACTACTCCGGCCATGAAGGCGAAGGTGATCAGCAGGGGCTTCTGGATGTCGCCGCCGAGCATCAGGCCGCGCATCGCGTCCACCAGGTAGGTGATCGGGTTGACCTTCACCCAGGACTGCATGAAGTCCGGCAGAGTGCTCGCGTCGACGAAGACGTTGCTGCCGAACGTCAGCGGGAACATCACCAGGAACGCGACCCCCTGGACCCCCTGGGCCGTCTTCATCGTCAGCCCGAGCCAGACCCACACCCAGCACAGCGCCAGCGCGAAGCTGAGCACCAGCAGGCAGGCGAGTACGCCGTACAGCAGCCCGTTCTCGAACCGGAAGCCGAGCGCGAAGCCGGACACCATCAAGATCACGACCGAGGTCAGGTAGCGGACGGTATCGCCGAGCACCGCACCGATCAGCGGTGAGATCCGCGAGATCGGCAAGCTGCGGAACCGATCGAAGACCCCCTTGGCGAAGTCGTCGTTCAGGCCGACCCCGGTACCCATCGTCGAGAACACCACCGACTGCACCAGCACCCCAGGCAGCAGCATCGGCAGATAGTCGTGCCAGGTACCACCCGTCTTGGCGACAACCGCGCCACCGAAGACGAACAAGAACAGCAGCAGAAAGATGATTGGCTGGAACGTGACGTCGGCCAGCGCTTCGGGGTTCTGCCGGATCCGGACGATGTTGCGCCAGGCCAGCGTCAGACTCTGCTCGACCCAGGCGAACGGCCTGGACCGGCGGGCCGCGTGAGCAGCTGGTACTTCGAGTGTCGCGGTGCTCATCGGACCGCTCCTTCCAGGACGTCGGCGGGCGATTCTTCGGCGGCGTGCCCGGTCAGGGCGAGGAAGACCTCGTCCAGGCTCGGCAGCCGCAGGGACAGTTCGGTGACGGCGATCCCGGCCTCGTCGAGCCGGCGGACCACCACGGGCATCGACGTACCGTCCGAGACAGGCACGCTGACGACAGCGTTCACCACGTCGACGGTCGGCCGGGTACCGACGGATTCGGAGACGATCGCGGCGACCCGCTCCAGGTGACCCGGCTCGGCCGGCCGGACGTCGAGCGACTGCTTGCCGGCCTGCGCCTTGAGCTCGGCCGGCCGCCCCTCGGCGACCACCCGGCCCTTGTCGAACACCAGCAGCGAGTCCGCCAGCGCGTCGGCCTCTTCGAGGTACTGCGTGGTCAGCAGCACCGTCGTACCGTCGAGCACCAGGTTGCGGATGGTGTCCCACACCCCGTTGCGAGCGTGCGGGTCGAGTCCGGTCGTCGGCTCGTCCAGGTAGAGGATGCTCGGGTTGCCGACCAGGCTCGCGGCCAGGTCGAGGCGACGGCGCATGCCGCCGGAGTACGTCTTGGCGATCCGATCCCCTGCGTCGGACAGCTCGAAACGGTCCAGCAGCTGGGTCGCCCGCGCCTTGGCCTGAGCCCGCGGCAGGCCGAGCAGCCGGCCGATCATGACCAGGTTGCGGCGGCCCGACATGTCCTCGTCGACCGAGGCGTACTGCCCGGTCAGCCCGATGATCTCGCGGACTCGCGGCGCCTGCCGGATGACGTCGAACCCGCCGACGGTCGCATGCCCGGCGTCCGGCCGCAGCAGCGTACCGAGGATCCGGACCGCGGTGGTCTTGCCTGCGCCGTTCGGCCCGAGGACCCCGAGCACAGTGCCGGTCGGCACCGTCAGGTCCACGCCGTCCAGCGCGGTGGTACTGCCATATTTCTTGACCAGACCCTCGGCCGAGATGGCGACGTTGGTATCGGTGGACATTTGGTTCCTCCCAGATGAGTGCTACTGGGACAACCGTGCGCCCAAGCGCTGACAGGCGCCTGGCACTGGACTGGTAGCCCGTGCCAGGCGCTGTCAGGACTGTCTCAGCTGACCTTCGTGAGCTCCGCGGTGTCGGCCTTGAGCGGGACGATCTGGTTGGCGCGGAGCGCTTCGTAGACGTCCGGGTTGTACCGGGCCAGCGTCGCGCGGGCGCGGCGGCGATAGCGGAGGATCTGGATGGTGCCGATCGTCCAGAGGACGTACTGGAAGGCCAGTGCGGTCTTGAAGTCACCGAGGGTCTGCGGGGCGCCGCCCGAGGAGGCGTCGAGCAGGATGCCGACCATGCCGATACAGATCAGCATGGCGATGAAGCCACCGGTGTTGACCATCCCGTTGGCCGCGCCGAAGCGGGTCGTCGGGTTGAACGTCCGGGCGTAGTCCAGGCCCAGCATCGACCCGGGACCTCCGGCCGCCTGCACGATGATCAGCAGGAGCAGTACCGGCATCGGAGCGCGGCCGGGCCAGGCGAGCACGATGGTCCACATCAGCACGGAGCCGGCGATCACGGCCAGCACGATCCAGGAACGGTAGAAGGGGAACTTCGCGGCGTACCGGCCGACCAGCGGGCCGTAACAGAACCCGGCCAGCACCGGCAGGATGAGCATCGCCGCAGCCGTCGTCGGTGCGACGCCCTGTCCCTGGACCAGGAACGGGTAGCCCCAGAGCAGACCGAACGTGCCACCCGAGAAGCTCGTGGTGAAGTGCGTCCAGAGTCCGAGGCGGGTGCCTGGCTCACGCCAGGCGCGACGGAGGTTCCGGCGTACCAGGGAGAGCGGCTGCTTGGTGCGGTGGGGCGATACGTCGTACGGGCTGTCCTTCAGCAGGAAGAGGACGGCCAGTCCGGCCACCAGGCTGAGCAGGCTCGCACCGGCGAAGGTGGGCGTCCAACCGAACGCGTGGAACGCAGCAGCCATTGGCACCGTCGACACGATCGCGCCGAGGCCACCGAGCATGCCTGTCACCTGCGACATCACGGGCTGCTTGAGCGCCGGGAACCACGACATCACGACCCGCAGCACGCTGATGAAGACCAGCGCGTCGCCGACGCCGAGCACCGCCCGGGCAGCGAGCGCCGCCGGGTAGGAGTCGACCAGGCTGAACGCCGACTGCGCCGCGAACAGCAGACCCGAGGCGGCGATCAGCAGCCGCTTCGAGCCGTACCGGTCCAGCAGGATGCCGACCGGGACCTGCATCGCGGCGTACACGGTCAGCTGGACGACCGTGAAGCTCGCCAGGGCGGAGGCGGAGATGTGGAAGCGCTCGGCCGCTTGCAGGCCGGCGACGCTCATCGAGCCGCGGTGCAGCACAGTCACCAGGTAGGTGAAGACAGCAGTGGCCCACACCGCCCAGGCTCGCCGACCGCCCAGGGGGAAGAGGAGTTCGGTCACTGCCCGCCCCGCAGATCCGTCGCGGCGACGTGGATGTGGTCGATGACGAGCTCGCGGAAGCGCTTGGCGCTGTTGCCGCCGAGCGCGTCGATCATCTCCTGGTGCGCGGCGATGGACTTGTCCATCCGGGCCGGCTGCATCTCGATCCCGGGCACGCCCATCCGGACCTGGCGGTCGCGCAGGCTGTTGTAGAGCTTGGCCAGGATCTCGTTGCCCGCGGCACCGACGATCGCCTCGTGGAAGACCCGGTCGGCGACCAGGAACGCCTTCGCGTCACCGGCCTTGCGGTGCGTGCGCATCTCCTGGACCAGCGGGACCAGCTTGTCGACCAGTTGCCTGCGGCGCGGCCAGACCTTCGCCGCGGCGTGCGTCTCGATCAGCTCGCGCGCTTCCAGGACGTCGTTGACCTCCTGGGCCAGCACCGGCAGGACGAGCGCGCCCTTCTTCGGGTACAGCTTCACCAGGCCGGATTCCTCCAGCCGGAGCAGCGCCTCGCGGACCGGAGTACGGGAGACTCCGACCGCGGTCGCCAGCTCCCCCTCGGTCAGCAACTCGTTGCCCGGGTAGACCCGGTCGAGGATCGCTGCCTTCACGTAGGCGTAGACGCGCTCTGCCGCGGGGATCTTCTCCACCCCCGGCGCCGCGTCCGCGACTATCCGTGCGATCTCCGTCGTCTCGTCACCCAACACCAACCCACTCACCGGCTCGTCGCCGGGCACCCCGCTACCCACAACACCCCTCACGTCACGTATCTCTGTTGTATCTATCTTACACGCAACAGAATCCAGCGCTCGTTTCATTCCCACCCACCGAGTTATCCACAGGTTGGTCCACAGATGTGGGCTGTTGTGGATGAAGGGTTTCCCGTGCTTTCCGAGTCGATCGGCCCGTGGCGCCGCGATGCGTTCTAGAGTTCGGCCAGCGTTCCCGTCCGATCGCCCCTGATGAGGAGATTGTCTTGACCCCACGCTCGCGTACCCGCCGGCTGAGCGCAGGCCTGGCCGTCGTGGCCCTGGCGTTCGCCGGCGCCGGCACCGCCGCCGCCCACGCCACCCCTGTCTCCGCCACCGGATCCGGTGCGGCCGCGGCCGCACCGGGCATCCTGATGAACTACGTGGTCAACACCAAGCCCGTGGCGATCCACGTCGACCGGGCCGAGCAGGCGATCGAGGCGGCCGGCGGCACCGTCGTGCAGTCGTACGAGGACCTCGGCGTGATCATCGCGCAGTCGACCAGCACCACCTTCCGTACCGACGTGAAGCTCGGCAAGAACGGCAAGAGCGTCCAGTCGGTCGGCGCCACCCGCACCGCGGCCGTCTCGGAAGGCCCGGTCGGTGCGGCGAAGCCCGCTCAGGCCGCCGCCAAGGGGCTGCAGGCCGGCGAGGCCACCCCGGTGCTCGACCCGCGTGAGGGCGAGCAGTGGGACATGGTCCAGATCAAGGCGGACCAGGCCCACAAGGTCACCGACGGCACCCACCGCGTCCTGGTCGGCATCAACGACTCGGGCGTCGACGACACCCACCCGGACCTGGCGCCGAACTTCGACGCCGCCGACTCGGTCAACTGCGTCAACAACGGCGTACCGGACACCACGCCCGGCGCGTGGCGGCCGACCACCAGCTCGCACGGCACGCACGTCGCCGGCACCGTCGCCGCCGCCCGTAACGGCGTCGGCATCGTCGGGGTCGCGCCGGGTGTCCGGATCGCGTCGGTGAAGGTCGTGAACGACGACGGCTTCATCTACCCGGAGTACTCGATCTGCGGGTTCGTCTGGGCGGCCGAGCACAAGATGGACGTCACCAACCACAGCTACTTCATCGACCCGTTCGAGTTCTGGTGCGCCAACGACCCCGACCAGGGCGCGGTCCAGGAGGCAGTACGCCGGGCCGTCGCGTTCGCCACCAGCAAGGGTGTGCTCTCGGTCGCGGCCGCCGGCAACTCGAACTACGACCTGGCGAACAAGACCACCGACTCCGCCAGCCCGAACGACACCACCCCGGTGACCAGGACGATCAACAACGACTGCCTGGACATCCCGACCGAGCTCCCGGGCGTCATCACGGTCGCCAGCACCACCAACACCAAGGCGAAGAGCAGCTTCTCCAACTACGGCCTGAACAAGATCGACGTGGCCGCGCCGGGCAGCAGCATCCTGTCCACGCTGCCCGGCAACCGGTACGGCACGGCCAGCGGTACTTCGATGGCGTCCCCGCACGTCACCGGCGTCGCCGCGCTGATCAAGTCGTCCCGCCCGTGGCTGAAGCCGGCCGAGATCGAGAAGGCCCTGCGAGTCGACGCCGACGACCAGGCCTGCCCCGCCGTCGTCGACGCCCGCTGCACCGGCACCACCGCCAACAACGCCTTCTTCGGCGAAGGCCTGGTCGACGCCCTGGACGGCATCAAGAAGTACTGATCTGATCCCTCCCCGAGGGACCACAAAGACAGAGAGAGGGGATCCCCCGCCCGGGATCCCCTCTCTCCTTTTGTCGTCTCAGAACATCAGTGCGCGGGCCGGGTCCTCGAGGATGGCCGCTACGTCGGCGAGGAAGGTGGAACCCTTCTCGCCGTCGATCAGGCGGTGGTCGAAGGACAGTGCGAGCGTGGTGATCCAGCGCGGCACGATCTCGTCGTCCACCACCCAGGGCTGCTTGCGGACCGCGCCGAAGGCGAGGATCGCGGATTCGCCGGGGTTGATGATCGGCGTACCGGCGTCGACGCCGAAGACGCCGACGTTGGTGATCGTGAACGAGCCACCGGCCTGGTCGGCCGGCTGGGTCTTGCCCTCGCGGGCGACGGCTACCAGGTCGTTCAGGGCGCCGCACAGCTCGGGCAGGGTGAGCGACTCGGCCGACTTGATGTTCGGCACGATCAGCCCGCGCGGGGTGGCCGCGGCGATGCCGAGGTTGACCGCGCTCTTGATCACGATCTCCTGGTTGGCCTCGTCCCAGGTGGCGTTGATGATCGGCGTCCGCCGGGCCGCCAGGGTGACCGCCTTGGCGACGATCAGCAACGGCGAGACCCGCAACTCCTTGAACGCCTTGTCCTTCTTGAGGCGCTCCACCAACTCCATCGTGGCGCTCACGTCGACGGTGATCCACTCGGTCACGTGCGGCGCGGTGAACGCACTGCTCACCATCGCCTGAGCCATCACCTTCACAACACCCTTGATCGGAATCCGGGTGTCCCCCTGCGCACTGATCACAGGAGCAGCCGCAACCACCTGAGCCGGCGCGGCCGACGTGTGGCCCTCGACATCAGCCCGGGTGATGATCCCACCCGGCCCGGTAGCCGTGACAGCAGCCAGATCGATCCCCAGATCCTTCGCCAACTTCCGCACCGGCGGCTTGGCCAGCACATGCACGCTCGCCTCGTTGCCCTGAGCAACAACCGCTACAGGTTCCGGCTCAGGAACCACTACTACTTCTTCTACTGCGACAACCGGTGCTCCGCCCTTGCGGGGGCGGCGCTTTGCTTCGGTGGTTTTGGGGCCGTAGCCGACCAGGACCGCCGTGCGGCCGCCGGGGGCGGTGCCGCCGATCTTGCCTGGTTCGATGGTGTCTTCGTCGGGGATCGACGGGACGAGGTCTTCGGGGCTGCCTGCGTCCTCCGTCTGGACGGAGATGATCGGGGTGCCTACGTCGACGGTCTCGCCCTCGGGGACGAGGAGTTCGGCGACGACGCCGGCGAAGGGAACAGGGAGTTCGACCAGGGACTTGGCGGTCTCGATCTCGACGACGGTGTCGTTGAGTTTGACCGTGTCGCCGACCTTGACCTTCCAGCTGACGATCTCGGCCTCGACCAAGCCTTCTCCCACATCCGGGAGGCGGAACTGCTGGATGCCCATCAGTACCCCATCACCCGGTCGACGGCGTCGAGCACCCGGTCCAGGTCGGGCAGGTACTCCTCCTCCATCCGCGAGGGCGGATAGGGGGTGTCGAACCCGGTGACCCGCAGTACCGGTGCCTCGAGGTGGTAGAAGCACTCCTCGCTGACCCGCGCGGCGACCTCCGAGCCCGGGCCGAGCGACAGCGGCGCCTCGTGCACGACGACAGCACGCCGGGTCTTCTTGACCGACGCGAAGATCGTCGCCAGATCCAGCGGCGCGATCGAGCGCAGGTCGACGACCTCCAGGTTGCGCCCGTCCTCGAGCGCCGCCTCGGCCGCCTGCAGACAGGTCTTCACCATCGGGCCGTAGCAGAACAGCGTCGCGTCGGTGCCCTCGCGGACCACCTTCGCCTTGAACAGCGGGTACGCCGCCCCGGCGCTCTCGTCCAGCTCCGCCTTCTCGTGGTACCGGCGCTTCGGCTCGAAGAACACCACCGGGTCGTCGGTCGCGATCGCCTGCTGGATCATCCAGTACGCGTCGACCGGGTCGCCGGCCGCGACCACCTTGAGCCCCGGGACGTGCGCGAACAGCGTCTCCGGCGACTCCGAGTGGTGCTCGACCGCGCCGATGCCGCCGCCGAACGGGATCCGGATCACGATCGGCATCTTCAGCTTGCCCATCGACCGGTAGTGCATCTTGGCGACCTGGTTGATGATCTGGTCGTACGCCGGGAAGACGAACCCGTCGAACTGGATCTCACACACCGGCCGGTAGCCGCGCAGCGCCAGGCCGACCGCGGTGCCGATGATGCCGGACTCGGCCAGCGGGGTGTCGATCACCCGGTCCTCGCCGAAGTCCTTCTGCAGCCCCTCGGTGACCCGGAAGACGCCGCCGAGCTTGCCGATGTCCTCACCCATGATCAGGACCTTCGGGTCCTTCTCCATGGCGGCCCGCAGGCCCTGGTTGATGCCCTTGCCCAGGCTGATCTTCGCCATGATCACTGCTCCCCTTCGCTGTATCCGTCTTGGAAGGAGGCGGCATAGGCGTCGTACTGCGCCCGCTGCTCGACCAGTTGCGGGGTCTGCTCGACGTACGCGTGCTCGAAGAAGTCGGTCATCTTCGGGTCGGGCATCGCCAGGCAGCCCGCGCGCAGCGTCGCGGCGACCTGATCGGCCTCGGCCTCGATCTGCTCGAAGAACTCGTGCTCGACACCGATCGAGCGGGCCAGGTAGGCCTTCACGCGCTCGATCGGGTCCTTCAGCTTCCAGTACTCCAGGTCCTCCGACAGCCGGTACTTCGTCGGGTCGTCGGAGGTGGTGTGGGCACCCATCCGGTACGTGTACGCCTCGACCAGCGTCGGGCCGCTGCCCTCGCGAGCGCGCTTGAGCGCCTGCTGGGTGACCGCGTACGTCGCCAGGACGTCGTTGCCGTCGACGCGGACGCCGGGGAAACCGAAGCCGGCCGCGCGCTGGTACAGCGGGATCCGGGTCTGCCTGTCGATCGGCTCCGAGATGGCCCACTGGTTGTTCTGGCAGAAGAACACCACCGGCGCGTTGAAGACCGAGGCGTAGATGAAGGCCTCGTTCACATCGCCCTGGCTGGACGCGCCGTCGCCGAAGTACGCGATCGTCGCCTCGCCGTTCTCGTCGCCGACCGCGTGGTCGCGCTGCTGGCCCATCGCGTACCCGGTCGCGTGCAGCGTCTGGGCGCCGATCACGATCGTGTACAGGTGGAAGTTGTTGTCGCGCGGATCCCAGGCGCCCTGGTCGACGCCGCGGAACAGGCCGAGCAGGTTCAGCGGGTTGACGCCCTTGCACCAGGCGACGCCGTGCTCGCGGTAGGTCGGGAAGACCATGTCGTTGGTGTGCAGCGCGCGGCCGGAGCCGATCTGAGCGGCTTCCTGGCCGAGCAGCGAGGCCCACAGGCCCAGCTCGCCCTGCCGTTGTAGCGCGGTCGCCTCGGTGTCGATCCGGCGAACCATGACCATGTCCCGGTAGAAGCCCTTGATCGCCTCGTCGTCGAGGTCGAACGAGTAGTCCGGGTGCTCGACGCGCTCACCTTCCGGCGTCAGCAGCTGGACGAACTCGACCTCCTCCAACGGCTGCGAGGGACTGACCGGCGCCTCGACGGGCGCGAACACTTCCGGGGCAAGGCCCGGCACCGACTCACTCACATGCACTCCTCGGGTTCGAGCGCGGGATCGCCGCGACCGCACGTTGCACGGGCCCCGGCCCAGCCAGCCGGGTGAGGCTTCGCAGGCGGGACCGCGTGGATCCAGGTTGATGCAGGGTGGTACTCACCGCTCGGCAGTGAACCTCCTCACTGGTATCACTGCCCATCTTGCCGGACACCGTACCCAGCAGGTTGCTGTTGCGCTAACTGTCTGGACGCGGACTTGTACGGCGGTACCGAAAGCCGTCTCGCGATGAGACACCAGTCCAGCCACTGGTCATATCTCTGACTGTCGTCAGGCTTAAATCACCGGTCTGTGACCCTACCGAGAGGTTTTGTGCGATCTGCGTCACAAACCGGTCTCGATCAGGGCAATTGCTCCAGGCGTACCAGTTTGAAGTTGGTCCCCTCCCGGTCGCCGTCACCGGGGGTGTTCTCGCCGTCATGCACGGCAAGCAGGCCGTGCGGGAAGAGCGGGCCGAGCGGCTTCGTCGTCACCGCGGCACCGTCACTGTGTTGTACACCGTCCGTGGCCGCGCCGTCGACGACCTTGAAACCGTTGCGGTACTCGAGGCCCTTCGCGGTGATCCGGTAGTTCGCGAAGGTGGAGTCGCCCTGGCTCGACGCGTAAAGGGTCTTGGCGGCGCCGCGGTAGGCGATCGTCAGGCCTTCCGCGTCGGCGCTGAGATGCTTGCCGCCGTCCTTCGAGACCGGGCCGGTGGGCGCGCACTCCTCGGTCTCCTCGTCGTACGCCCCGGGCTGGCCGAATTCGCGGGTCTTCTCCAGCAAGGTGGGCCGGCCGGCGAGCGGGATCTTCCAGATGCCGATGTCCTCCTGGGCGGCGTACAGAGTGGCCGTCGTCTGGTCGAAGACCATGCCCTCGATCTGCGGGCGGTCGCCCGGGTCCTCACATGGTGACCAGGTCGAACCGTTGGACAACTGGAAGGTCGAGGGCAGATCGAGCTGCTTCACGGCCTGGTAGCTGATCTTGCCCGTGCGATCGGCGACCAGCCGGAAGAGCCCGATCCGCGTCTCGCTGCGACGACTGACGGCGACGAACGCCTGACCACCGAGGTTGAGGGCCGCGACGCCGTACGCCGTCCGCTGCTCCTCGACCTCCGCGTCGTCCCTACTGAAAACGAGAGGAGCTGTGGGACTGGTGACATCCGTCAGCACCTTGTCCTTGGCATCCGACCCGCGCTGGTCGACCGCATACACCCGCAACTTGTCCAACCCACGATCACTCACCACGGCCAGGTCCCGCCGCTTGCCCCCGACGAAGACCCCAATAACAAGGTCAACGTTGTTGAACCGCCCATCCGGCGCAGTAGCCACATGCTGCAGCTCCTTGCCGCTCAGATCGAAGACCGTCAACCCACCGTTCTTCAACGTCCCCAACACCACACTCTTAGCCGCCACCCGCGGATTCACCCAGATCCCCGGATCATCCGCATTCGCATCCCCACCGGCTTCGTCATCCCAGTTCGGCGCCGTCTCAGCCACAGCTCGTACTTCCGCCAAGCGCGAGGGCTGCCCGGCCCGCTGCGAAGCCGGCGCCGAACTCGCGGCCAGCGCCGAACTCGTGACCAGCGCCGAACTCGTGACCAGCGCCGAGCTCGTGACCAGCGCGGCTCGCGGCGGAGCCGCGGCCGACGCGCCACCCAGCACCAGGGGCGGCGCCTCTCGCACCTCCTCTTTCTGGGCCGATGCCGAAGGCGAGGCGAGTGCAGTTGCGGCGGCAGCCGTCAACAGGACGGCGAGTGGGATGCGCATGGGGTCAGGCTGGTGGGTGTCGGTGACCGGGGGTGGACCAGCAGGTGAAAAGTGGCTTGTGGGGTGGTGTGGGGCGGAGTTAGTGTCAGCATCGTTCGTGCATTTGACCCATGACAATCGAGAGGAACCGCGATGACCGCCGCCGCGCCAGCGCCTGCAGTACTACCGGAGGCCACCGGCAAGCCGGCCTCGGCGGCGATGATCTGGTCGGCGCTCGCGGTGGTCTACGTCATCTGGGGCTCGACCTACCTCGGCATCCGGATCGTCGTCGAGGCACACATCCCGCCGATGCTCGGGATGGGCACCCGCTTCCTGGCGGCAGCCGTCTTGCTCGCCGCGTTCCTCGCCCTCAAGTCGGGCGTCACCAGGCTCCGCGTCACCCGCCGGGAGCTCCTCGGCGCGGCCGTCGTCGGGCTACTACTCCTTGCCCTGGGCAACGGCGCCGTCGCGATCGCGGAGAAGACCGTGCCGTCCGGCCTGTCCGCGCTGCTGGTCGCCGCGGTGCCGCTCTGGCTGATGCTGCTCCGCGTCGGCGGCGGCGAGCGCCCGCGCGCGCTGACCTGGCTCGGCGTACTGATCGGATTCACCGGCGCCGCCCTGCTCGCCCTGTCCGGCGGCGACACCAGCGCCAAACCGCTCTCGGTAGCGATCCTGGTCGCCGGCACGATCAGCTGGGCAGTCGGCTCCCGCTTCTCCCCGCGACTCGGGCTCCCCAAGGATCCGCTGCTCGCCACCCTGTACGAGATGCTCGCCGGCGGCACGGCGATGCTGCTGATCGGCGTAGCGGCGGGTGAGCCCGGCCGGCTGCACCTCGACGCGATCGAACCGAAGGGCTGGATCGCCCTCGCGTACCTGGTCGTCTTCGGCTCGCTGCTGGCGTACTCCGCCTACTCCTACCTACTGGCCAACGCCCCGATCTCGCTGATCGGCACCTACGCCTACGTGAACCCGGCGGTCGCGGTACTGCTCGGCTGGCTGATCCTCAGCGAGCCGGTCACCGCCGAGATCATGCTCGGCGGCGCGATCGTCGTCGTCGGTGTCGCCCTGGTGGTCAGCGCCGAGCGGCGCCGCACCTCTTAGTACCCCCGAAGAGAGAAGTACCCCTGGAAAGGGAAGAACCCGGGCTCCCATGGGGTGCCCGGGTCTCCCACCGCTGCCGATGCGCGCGGCAGCGGGTCCGTGTTGCCGAGCCGGCGCCGTGCCCCGAAAAAACACGGCGCGAAACTCCGGCAATGATGCGTGACAATCCGTTTCGTCATGGTAATGCCATTTCGCCGGCCACCGAGCCCGCCGAAAATACCCCATGAATGACGGGCAATCGTTCGCCCGCGATCAGACAACGACGAAACCGCCGATCGGTTACGGCCCGGCGAAAACGAATGCGGCTCACCTCCGGCCAGCCGCCGTGCGCCCCGCCTGGGTGACAAGTTGCCTGGTCAGAGACAGATTCCTGCTGCGGCAACGAACCCATCACTCGCCTGCTATGGGCTACCCCGGGATTCCCGCCTGAACCAAAAATGCGGCCAAGAAATTTGTAACCCACCCCATCACCCGTCGTTACCCACTAAGACGAATCCGTCATACCCGAAAGGAAACCTCGCATAATGCAGGTAACACGCAAGATCGCCGCTGCAGCGGCAGTGGCGACCGTTGCCACGCTGGGCCTGGCCACCGTCGTCAGCGCGAACATGATCGACGACAGCACCAAGGCCACCGGCGGTGTCACCGACGCCTCGGCGCTGAAGGGCTACGCCAAGGGCGGCAAGAACTGGTACTTCGTGCGTGACAACGGCGGTCTGGTCGCCGTCGACGACAACAACGTCGGCCCGTTCCAGGCCTGCCACAACGACGTGCCGATCAACGCCGTGGGCGGATCCGCTGCCGTTGACGACATCGTCGGCGTCGTCGGCATCGACAACGACGACAACCACGCCACCGCGGTGAAGACCTGCGAGCAGAGCTCGAAGCAGACCAACCACGGCAAGTGGTACCGGATCGGCGACGACGGCCTCGTTTCGGTCAGCCGCAACAACGTCGGCCCGTTCCAGGCCTGCCACAACAACGTCCCGATCAACGCCGTCGGCGGGGCCGCTGCTGTCAACACGATCTCCGGCATCCTCGGCTTCGGCAACGACGCCAACACGACGGACATCCTGAAGACCTGCGAGCAGGACTCCGAGCAGAACAACTGACCACTCCCTGGTCAGTAGTGATGATGGACACCGGACAGATCGCCTCGGTGGGGTGATCAACCGGTAGCAACACCTCGAAGCGGCATCGGGAAGTAAGCCTCACTCCTTCCCGGTGCCGCTTCTCAGGCTCCAAGAGTTTCGGTACGACGATCGCCCGGCCCCCGTCCCAGCGGGGGCCGGGCGATTGCGTTGTTGACCCGTCCGAGCGCGAGGGTCAGGCGGGGAGATCCCGGAGGTCGAGCACCGACCCGGTCGGGTACTGCGCCTGGATGACGGCCCACAACCCGGCCGCGGCCTGCTCGGGTGTGGTCAGCCCGCCCGAGCGCTTGAGCTCACGGAACCGCTCGACAGCGGGGAACGCCTGCTCGTCCACAGCCCGGATCTCACCCTGCATCGCCGTGTCCACCACTCCCGGCGCCACCGCGATCACCCGGCAACCCTTCACTGCGCCGGCGCTCTCCCGCTCAACCGCCGCCTCCTCGAGCCCGACCGTCCGCACCCAGTGCTCAACGGCTGCCTTGCCCGCGTTGTACGCGGACCAGCCCGGATACGCCTTGGTCGCGGCACCCGACGACAGCATCACCAACTGCCGCTCACAGTCGAGCCCAGCTGTCGCTCGCAGAAACGCCCGCCCGAGCACCTGCGGCGCCGCCGAGTTCAACAGCACCGCCTTCGCGTAGGCGGCGGCATCAACCGCCGCGGCCGCTCCGATCGGTACGACCGTCCCGGCGTTGTGGACGAAGATCACCCGCTCGCCGTCGAAGCCGGCCAGCTCCGCGGCGAAATGCTCCTCGACCCGCACCCAATCGGCCGGGTCGGCGAGATCGGCCGCGAAGTGCTCGACCACTCCACCCCTCCGGGACAGGTCGATCACTCGCGCGTCCGCGTACGGCGTACTGACGGCCAAGGCCGCCCCGATCCCGGCGGATGCGCCCGAGATCCAGATCAGGTTCCTCACTGGCGCCAGGCGCACGCGATCGTCAGGAAGAGGTCGTTGGCTTCGCGCTCGCCGATGGTCACCCGGGCACCCTCGCCGGGGAACGGCCGGACCGAGACGCCCTCTGCCTGGACGGCTTCGGCGAAGGCCAGGGTCTCGTCGCCGAGCGGCATCCAGACGAAGTTCGCGTGCGTCTCGGGGACGTCCCAGCCGGCCGCACGCAGCTCGCCGACGACCCGGGTCCGCTCGACCACGAGTGCCTCGACGCGGTCCAGCAGCTCCTTCTCAGCGCGCAACGACGCGACAGCAGCCGCCTGGGCGATCTCGCTGACGCCGAAGGGCAGCGCGCACTTGCGGATCGCGGCGATCACCGGCGCATGGCCGATCGCGTAGCCGATCCGGAAACCGGCCAGCCCGTAGGCCTTCGAGAAGGTCCGCAGGACGACCACGTTCGGCCGGTCCCGGTACATCTCGGTGCAGTCGGGCGTCTCGGTGTCGCGGACGAACTCGCGGTAGGCCTCGTCGAGTACGACGAGCACGTTGCGCGGTACGGCGTCGAGGAAGGCGACCAGCTCGTCGCGGTGGACGACGGGGCCGGTCGGGTTGTTCGGCGTACAGACCATGACGACCTTCGTGCGGTCGGTGATGGCCGCTTCCATCGCCTTGAGGTCGTGCCGGGCGTCCTCGGTCAGCGGGACCTGGACGGAGGTCGCGCCGGTCAACTGCACCGCGATCGGGTATGCCTCGAACGACCGCCACGCGTAGACGACCTCATCGCCTTCGCCGCAAGCAGCCTGAAGCAGGTGGTAGAGCACCGCGACCGAGCCGGTCCCGATGGCCAGATCCGTGACCGGTACGTCGAACCGCTCCGACAACGCCTCCAGCAACGGCAGCGCGCCCATGTCCGGGTACCGATTCATGTTCCCGGCGGCCTCGGTGGCAGCGGCGAGCACCCCCGGCAACGGCGGGTACGGGTTCTCGTTGCTGGACAACTTGAACGACGGGCGCCCGTCAGTGCGCTCCGGCGGCTTGCCCGGCTTGTACGCCGCGACGTCATCCAGCACGGAACGGAAGCGCACCTCGTTGTCAGCCGTCATGGCGGCAGGCTAGCTCCATACCCGCCCGCTTAGAACCCCGCGAAATCGGACTGGACAAATTGCCCACCAAACCCACGATTCCAGCACCACCAGCCCATCAACCTGGCCGAACCACCCACTCATTCGTCCAGCAAACAACCTGAACACTAGCTGGGGAGGATGACCTCGCCGCCGGGGACGGCGATGGGGCTGAGGTCGAAGTCGAGGGGGTTGGTCATGCAGCGGGCCGAGCCGCCGCCCTTGTGGAACTCGGACAGGTCGAGGACGACGACCCGCAGGCCCAGGCCGGTCAGGATGTCGCGGAGGCGGGGGGAGCAGGCCGGCATGATGATCGTCTCGTTGACCACCAGGGAGTTGCCGCTGAACGCGAACGCCTCCTCGTCGGTGAGCACGATCGGGTCCGGCACGATGCCGAACAGCTCGGCCTGGCTGGCGGCGTCGAGGGCCGGCGGGTAGACCATCGCGTGCGTGCTGTCGACCGGGCAGAACGGCAGGTCGAGGTGGTACATGCCCTCGTGCTGGATGCGCAGGCCGCGGACCCGGATCCCCCATTCGGTCGCCAGGTGCTCGAGCGCCCCGGCCTCGGTACGTGGGCCGTAGCCGACCACCAGGCTGTCCCCGAAGACGAACGCGTCGCCCGACTCGAAGTGCGAGCCGATGCCGTCGGCGCCGGTCCGCTTCAGCTCGAAGTCGTGGCCCATGAACCACTCGGCCGCGGTCAGCGACTCCTTGCGGCGCGGCTCGAACCGCATGTGCGACAGCATCGCCTTGCCCTGAGCAGTGGCGAAGCCCAGGTTCATCGCGTAGACCATGTCCGGCGAGTCGTCCCGCTGGGCCAGCACCTCGACCTCACCGCCGGCGTCGACGATCGCCTGCCGCAGCGAGTCCCACTGCTTGAGTGCCAGCTCCGGGTCGGGCTGGTCCTGGGTCGACATGTACGGATTGATCACGTAGTCGATCCGGAAATGATCCGGCCGGACCATCAGATAGCGGCGACCCCACCCCAGCGGCTGACCCATGTGTTCACCTCGTTGACTCCGGACCGTCAAAATTGACCGATCCCCTGATTGTCCGACAATCAGTCAGTGTGCAGGGCGGCCGAGATCGCGTCAACATGACTTACGCCTCGGCCGACGGCCAGGCGTAGGCGGCACCCGGAGGCAGGCTCAGCTGGTGGTGTAGATCAGGTCGAGCGAGTCGGGATCCCACCCGTTGCCGGCGATCCACTCGAGCGCTTCCTTCTTGCCGGAGGGACCGTAGACGAGGATCTTGACCGAGATCGCCTCGGGATTCGTCGGGTCCGACTTCGACTTCTGGTACGTCGCCTTGAAGTCGGGCCCGATGTACGGCAGCTGGGCCAGAATCGGGTACTTCTCCGCCAGCCGGCCCTGGATCTCGTCGTACTTGCGCCCCGCCTCGGCCTCGGTCTCGAGCTCCTGCTCCGGGTTGTTCTTGCCCCACTCGCGGCCGACCGGCCCGTTCGCGTAGAGGTAGACCTTCACCGACAGCGGGTCCTTGCCGCGCACCGTGATCGTCTGGGTGTAGCTCTGGAAGCCGTCCCGCTCGCCGGTCAGGGTGTGCGTGCCCGGCCGGACGTCGACCGCGCCGTTCGCCGCGATCGGCGCGCCGTCCAGCGTCAGGGTGAGGTCGTTGGGGATCGACGTCACGGTCAGCTCCGCCTTGGGATCGTGCCGCCAGATCAGCACGCCGCCGATCACGATGACGATCACCAGCAGGGCGACCGCGCCCATCACCAGCGTCCGCCGGCCGTCCTCCTCCATCAACTGCTCCTACTCATCGGGCTAGGGCTTCTTCTCGGGCGCCGGCTGGTTCTTCAGCCGGGCGACGGCGAACTGGTACTTCTTGCCGACGTTGTACGCGTACCCGGCCTGCGGGACGTGGCCGCCCAGCGATCCGGCCACCGAGTTGTACTTGCCGTACTTGCCGACGAACAGGTAGGTGTGCCCCTCCCCGATGAAGATGTCACCCGGCAGCAACTGGTCCTCGGTGATGTCGTCGATCACCTGGTACTTCGGCGAGGAGCGCAGGTAGGCGTCCTGGACGCTGGTGCCCACCTCCGGATAGTCCGGGTCGGCGCCACTCATGTGCATCACGGTCGAGACGAAACGCCCACAGTCGCTCCACACCCGGTCACCCTGGTCACTGTTGTACTTCGGCAGTGCCGCCTGGTACGCCGGAGTCGCGTCGCTCTTGTCCGGGCCGTGCCCCTCCTCCGGCCAGGCCAGCGAGATCGCCACCGCGGCGATGTTGCCACTACCCGCCGCACACGCCGTCGCCGGCCCCGCCCCGGGCTTGCCCGGCTCGGCAGCACCGCCACCGAAGGTCTTGAACACCTCCCGGGCAGTGGCTTGGCGCCGCCCGTACTCCGGGTCGTTCGGGTCCGTCGTGAAGATCTCGAACTTCGCGGCGAACACGTAGGCCGCGTCGTCGACCGTCTTGGTCGCCTTCATCGCGGTCCCGACGTCCGGCAGCGCCACCTTGCCACTGCCGTCGAGCTGGTGGATCAGGAAGTTGAGCTGGAACTCCAGCGTCTCGATCTGGCTGTCGGTGGCACCCATCGAACGGCCCGCGTTGATCACCTTGCTGGCCGGATACCACTGGACGATCCCCCAGGCCTTGTTGCCCAGGTTGACGGCCGTCGCGGCCGGCGTCTTCACGCCCGAGGTGGTGCCGTTGAGTCGTTGGGGCTCGACGCTCGACTCGTGGATCATGTTGCCGACGATTCCGGCCGCCTGCTCCTTGGAGTAGCCGTTCGTGACCAGGAAGTTGAACGCCTTCTCCTGGTTGGTGCCGCCGACCAGCGGACCGCCGGCGCCGCCGCAGCCGCAGCCGCCGCCCGCGCCGCCGGAGTCCGTCGTGCTGAAGAGGGTTGCCGGGTCGGTCTGTTTGAGGTCGGTGCCGTCCGAGTCGGACGCGGCCCAGACCTCGAAATGCAGGTGGGCGCCGCTCTTGCCCGGGGCGTCCTCGTTGCCCTCGCCCACCGTGCCGATCACCTGGCCGCGGGTGACCGCGTCGCCCTTCTTGACCGCCTTGGTGTCGAAGAACCGGTACCAGGTCTCCAGGCCCTCGCCGTGGCTGATCTTGATCCAGTCACCCTCGGTCGAGATCACGTCGCCGGCCTCGACGGCGTACACGTTCTTGCCCTTCTCTACGACGAAGTCGACGCCCTTGTGGGTCTCGTCGCCCTCGTCGTCCCAGCCCTGGTCGGGGGTGTGGTTGTCGGTCGGCCAGGCCATCGAGGTCTCGCTCGCGCCGGACGACGGAGTGCACGCCGCGGCGCTGTCCATGCTGCTCAGCACGCCGACGATCATCGCGATCACGATGATCAGCGGCAGGAAGAACACGAGCATGACGCCACCGATGATCGGCAGTGCCTTGCTGTCACCCACGGTGCTCTCCTCGCTGTGTCTCTTCCGGGCGGGCCAGGAGGGGCCACTGGGTCAAAGACTGCCCGAAAACCAGGTCATTATGTCGAGAGTTATCCACAGGTTGACCGCCGACCTGCTCGCCGCCGGGTGCCGAACGCGACAACGGCGGCTGACTGGACGACAATCGCTGCATGTACGAACGGCTGCGGGTGGACCGCTCGACCACGGTGGACCGGGTCGTCGACGCGCTCCGCGCCGCCCTCTTCTCGGGTGACCTCGAGCCCGGCACCCCGCTGCGCGAGCAGCCGCTGGCCGAGGCGCTCGGTGTCGCCCGCAGTACGGTCCGCGAGGCGATGACGATGCTGGTCACCGAGGGCCTCGCGGTCCGCGAACCGAACAAGGGCGTCAGCGTCGCGATCCTGCACCCGGCCGCCGTGGCGGACATCTGCCGCGCCCGGTTCGTGCTCGAGTCGGCCGGGATCAGGGCCTGGTTCGACGCCGACGAGGTCGCCCGCGAGCGCGTCCGCGCCGCGATGCGCACCTTCGCCGCGACCGCCAAGGAGGGCGCCGACCCCGAGGCGATGACCGAGACCCACCTGGCCATCCACCGCAGCCTGGTCGCGCTCACCGGCAGCGAGCGGCTGACC
The DNA here is from genome assembly GCF_040681515.1 of Kribbella sp. NPDC051718. Lineage (NCBI taxonomy): Bacteria > Bacillati > Actinomycetota > Actinomycetes > Propionibacteriales > Kribbellaceae > Kribbella > Kribbella sp. NPDC051718. The sequence goes on from NZ_JBFAYZ010000010.1 coordinate 163,379, forward strand.
GCCACCGCCGACTCGATCACCGGCGAGGCGAGGCTCGCGCTGGCCCGGGTCGACGCGCTGCGCCAGGACGCCAAGCAGCAGGTCGCCTCGCACCGCAAACTCGTCCGGCTGCTCGAGAAGGGCGAGCTCGACGAATGCGTCGAGGAGCTCCGCCGGCACCTGGCCGGTGCCGAGGAGTCGCTGCTCGAAGCCATCGCCACCCCGCCCTCCTGAAGTCATCCGTCCTCCGACGCAGCGAAGGACCGGCCGGATCCGCGTACGGCGTGGGACGGGTGTGATGAACCCCGGGGTGGCAGGATCGACGTATGAAGAACTTGATCATCAAGTTGCTCGCCAACGCGGTCGCGCTGGCGGTTGCGAGCTGGGTCGTCAGCGGCATCACGCTGGAAGGCTCGACCACCGGACGCCGGGTGCTGACGCTGCTGATCGTGGCGGCCATCTTCGGGATCGTGAACGCGGTGGTGAAGCCGATCGCCAAGCTGGTCTCGCTGCCGTTCATCATCCTGACGCTGGGCCTGCTGATCTTCGTGATCAACGCGCTGATGCTGCTGCTCACCTCGTGGATCACCGGCAAGCTGGACGTCCAGTTCCACGTCACCGGCTTCGGCGCCGCCCTGCTCGGCTCCCTGGTCATCACCCTGGTCGGCATGCTGCTCAACGCCGTCCTCCCCGACAAGGCCGAAATCAACTGAGCCCGCGATGACTTCGACGATGAGGCGGATCGAGGTCGTCTGCACGGGCAACATCTGCCGCTCCCCGATCGGCGAGGTCGTGCTGCGCGCGAAGCTCGCCGACGCGGGGGTGGACGACGTGGTCGTGACGAGCTCCGGAACGAGCGGCTGGCACATCGGCGACCCGATGGACTCCCGCGCCGCGGCGGCGCTGGCCAGGCGCGGGTACGACGGGAGCACGCACCGGGCGCAGGAGTTCCGCAGCACCTGGTTCGCTGATCGGGATCTGGTCCTCGCGATGGACTCCAGCCACCTGTCCGCGCTGCTCCGGCGCGGCGGCGGCGACCTCGTCGTACCGGTCGAGCTGTTCGCCGACGACGACGTACCGGATCCGTACTACGGCGACGACGCCGGCTTCGACGACGTCCTCGACCAGATCGAAAAGGCGGCCGACCGCTGGGTCGACCGCCTCTCGCACTAACCGTTCGCTACTTGGTCTGGCCGATCTCCGTCAGCAAGGTGGCGAACCACTCCACGGAGGGGTCGAACTCCTTGCCGCCTGCGATCCGGGGGAACTCGATGGCGCGCAGTTCGTCGCCGCGCTCCTCGTCATGCCCGACGACACCGCTCTCGCCGCGCAGCGCCGCGTCGACCGCGTAGTCGGTGCACTGCTTGATCAGCGCGAGGTCGGCGTCGTTGGCGGCCGCCGACCGGCTGAAGTAGCCGCTCTTCTGCACCATCGTCTTCTCCGCGCCGATCCGCTCGGCGAACTGCTTCGCGAACCAAGCGCCCGGGTTGACCGCGTCCAGCTTCACGTGCCCGAACGGATCCCGCGGTACGTCCTCGCCGCGCGCCTCAAGCTCGGCCACGATCGACGGTACGCCGGCGCCCTCGGACAAGAAGATGGTGACGCAGTCGTTCTCGTCCATCACCGCCTTCAGCCGCTCGGCCTCGGCGTCCAGGTCGATCGTTGCCTCAGGCACGTACACGGCGTGGACGTCCCAGCCGCCCGCCTCCAGGCCGATCCCCGGGTTCCACTCCTGCGCCTTGACCCACTTGCGGTACTCCGCCGCGGTCGCGGCCGTCAGCCAGCCGCAGTTGCGCCCCATCACCTCGTGGACGACGAGCATCCGCGGGTTCGAGCTGTGCTCGGCGATCACGTTCTTCGCGAAGATCGCGCCCTGCTCGGCGGCGGTCCAGGCGCCGAGGCTCTGCTTGATCGGGATGACGTCGTTGTCGATCGTCTTCGGCAGGCCGACCACGGTCAGGTCGTAGTCGTGCTCCTGCAGGTACGCCGCCAAATCGGCCGCGGTGGTGTTGGTGTCGTCGCCGCCGATCGTGTGCAGCACGTCGACGCCGTCCGCGACCAGCCGCTCGGCCGCCACCTGCAGCGCGTTCTGGCCGTCCTGGATCAGGCCGCGCTTGATCAGGTCGGCGGTGTTGGTCAGCTTCACCCGGCTGTTGCCGATCGGGCTACCGCCGAACTTGTGCAGCAGACCGGCCTTGGCCCGGACCTCGGGCGTGACGTCGAGATGCCGGCCGCTGAGCAGCCCGTGGTACCCGTTCAGGTAGGCGATGATCTCCACGTCGGGCGCAACTTCGCTGTAGCGCTCGATCAGCCCGCCGACGGCGGACGACAGGCAGGGCGCGAGCCCACCCGCGGTGAGAAGGGCAACTCTGCGGACGGACTTGTCGGCAGCCATGGTCAGGGTCCTTCCAGAGGTCACTGAAGTCGCCCTCAGCGTAGTGATGCAGACCACTCCTGGCGCTGGTTGGGGTTCAGCCTTCGGACACCAGCCATCAGAACCAGTACTGCGACCAGCCCGAAAATCGCGTTGCCGATCAGGTCCACCGTCGGCGATCCACCACTCTCGGGCCGCGTCGGGAAGGCCACCCAGGTGTAGGTGAGGGTGGCTCCGGCGGCGAGCGCGAAGACCTGTACCTGTCCCCAGCCGTCTTGGCGAGACCAACGCGGAATGAGCGTGAGCCCGAGCCCGGCGACCACGCACCCCACGATCACCCCCGGCCACTCGTACCAACCCGCGCTGATGAAAGCAGGCGGCGCCAAGTACGCACTGGTCGCCACGAGCGCACCGACCCCAACCATCAGCGGCGCCGGCGCTCGACCCGGGATAGGTGTCACAGGCTTGCACGGTCTGAACGCCAGTACGACCAAGGCGACGATGACGACGGCAACTCCGATGAGTTGCGCCGGAGAGGCGAGGAAATGCTCTTCCGAGTAGTTGCCGAAGAAGACGAAGACGCCGCCGGCGACGTAGAGGAGAGCGGTGACGACCAAGCCCGGCGTCCGCAACCAGGGCGTAGTGCGACGGGGACCGGCCAGCGTCTCGATGATTGCGATCGGGACACTGATGCTCCAGACGGCGTGCAGCGCGATGATCGCCAGGGTCAGCTCGACGCTCATGCCGACGGCCGGGAGGTACGAATCCCCGTGCAGCAGGTCCTGTCCGGCGTACGAGTCGTTCCAGAGCAGCTGATCGATCGGCCCTTCCTCGATCAGCGCGTACGCCGTCGCCAGCAGCGCCATCGTCGGCCAGCCACGCCCGGTACGCCGGGTCACCTCACGAATCAGCAGCGCACCCGCGCCGTACATCGGCGCCAGCAACAGCCCGATCCCCAGCTCCCCCAGCGTCAGATTCCCGAGCAGGAACTCCCCCACGAACGGCGCGAGGAAAGCCAACCCCAACGCCGGCGCGACTCGTCTCATACCGCCGCACGCTAGTGCGCCTCAAAGCCGCCCGCGTCGGACCAACGCACCGACCTCACTGACCAAAGTTGATCGGTCTCGGCTCGATCGGGCTGGAGACGATGAAGGAGCTGGTGGTCTGGCCGTGGACGAGGAACTTGTCGAGGACTTCCTCGAGCCCCGCGATGGCGGCGACCTGCACGCGCATCAGGAAGCAGTCCTCGCCGGAGATCCGATGGCACTCGACGACCTCGGGTGTGCGCTGCGCGAGCTCGATGATGCGCGGGATCTGACCCGGCCCCGGGCGCAGCCGGACCCACGCCGCGACCGGCAGGCCAAGCGCCGCCGGGTCGATGTCGAGCCGATACCCACGGATCACACCGGACTCCTCGAGCCGCGTCACCCGCTCCCGCACGGTCGGTGCCGACACTCCCAGCCGCCGGGCCAACTCGGTCGTTCGCAACCGCGGGTCGGCGGACAGTTCGGTGAGCAGCCGGACATTCAATTCATCCAGAAACTCAACTGTCGATTCTGCGTTCGTTCCGGCAACCATTGCCCGCCTCTAGGTTTCATATCTGCATGGGAAAGTACTGAAGACCTTCCTAGGGTAGAACGGTGACGACAGTCCTGGAAGCTCCTCCCAAGACCCTGCTGGTGACCGGCGCGGCCGCAGTATCCGTCCTCCTGTGGGGTTCCTCCTTCGTAGCCATCCGCCACGCCGGCACGGAGTTCTCGGCCGGCTCGCTCTCCCTCGCCCGCCTACTGGTAGGCAGCGTCCTCCTCGGCGTCTACCTGTACTTCCGTGAGCGCCCGACCCGAGCCAGCTGGCCGACCAGACGCGACTGGCCGCCACTACTCGCCTGCGGCCTGCTCTGGTTCGGCGTCTACAACCTGACCCTCAACGCAGCCGAGCGCCGCCTGGACGCCGGTACCGCGGCCATGCTGGTCCACATCGCTCCACTCCTGATCGCCCTGATGGCCGGGCTGACTCTGGGCGAAGGCTTCCCCCGCCAGCTCATCATCGGCAGCCTGATCGCCTTCGGTGGCGTAGTGCTGATCGGTACTGCGACCTCCACCGGCCGCGCCGAGACCTGGGGCGTCATCCTCTGCTTCATCGCCGCCATCTCGTACGCCGTCGGGGTAGTCGCCCAGAAGCCGCTACTGACCCGTCTACCCGCTGCACTGGTCACCTGGCTGGCCTGCATGATCGGCACGGTCGCCTGCCTCCCTTATGCACCCACCCTGGCCAGCGAGGTCAGTACTGCGAGCGCAAGCACCATCTGGTGGGTCATCTACCTAGGCGCCTTCCCCACCGCCCTCGGCTTCACCACCTGGGCTTACGCGCTGCGCCGCTCGACGGCCGGCCGGATGGGCGTGACCGTCTACGCCGTCCCAGTGGTCGCCATCGGGCTCGCCTGGCTGTTGCTGGGCGAGACGCCGGCCCTACTCGCACTCATCGGAGGAGCGCTCTGCCTCGGCGGGGTCGCCGTCTCCCGAAGTACCGGAAGGAAGTCTCGATGAAGTTCGGAGTATTCGTACCGCAAGGCTGGCGGATGGATCTGGTTGAGCTGGCCGATCCGGTCGACCAGTGGGAAGCGATGACGGCCGTCGCACGCGCCGCCGACGCCGGGCCGTGGGACTCGATCTGGCTGTTCGACCACTTCCACACCGTGCCCGAACCCGTCCGCGAAACGGTCTTCGAGGTCTGGACCGCGACAGCCGCCCTCGCCCGTGACACCACCAGGGTGAAGATCGGCCAGCTGGTCGGCTGCAACGGGTACCGCAACCCCGCCCTCTACGCGAAGATGGCCGCCACCGTCGACGTCGCCAGCCACGGTCGGCTGTTCACCGGGCTCGGCGCGGGCTGGTCGGAACACGAGTGGACGGCGTACGGATATCCGTGGACCAGCATCAGGGACCGGATGGGCTCGTTCCGGGAGTCGGTCGAGCTGATCCACCGGCTGTGGACCGAGGAGGACGTGGTCTTCCACGGCAAGTACCACTCGGTGGACAAGCCGTACGTCGAGCCGCGCCGCAAACCGCCACTGCTGATCGGTGGCGGCGGCGAACAGGTCACGCTCAAGCTGGTCGCGCAGTACGCCGACGCCTGCAACTTCGGCACCGGCCGCGTCGACGCGATCAAGCACAAACTGTCGGTACTGCGAAAGCACTGCGACGCCGTCTGCCGCGACTACGACGAGATCGTGAAATCCACCAGTCTCAACCTGTTCCCGATCGACTCCGGCGACGATCCGGTCACCGCCACCGCGCGGGCTCGCGGCCGCTACAGCGTGGACGAGTTCCGCGAGCTCGGGTCGGCCGGCAGCGCGATCGCCATGTCCGACATCCTCACCACCAAAGAGATCCGGACCCAGTTGGAGCAGCTGGAAGAGGCCGGCATCCAGTACGTGATCCTCTATATTCCGGGCGTCGCCTATGACCACGAGCCGTTGCAGCGGTTCGCGGCGGACGTCGTACCGGCCTTCTCCTAGAGGGTGGCGGCCAGCTCGCGCAGCTGCCGGTGAATGTTGCTGTAGGCATCGACTGTGGGGAGCAGCCGCTTGGCGACCTTGGTGACGACGCTGTAGTTGGCGTCGACGACGTTGGCCAGCGGGACCTCGCTGATCTGGCTGAGCAGCTGGTAGGCATCCAGCTTGTCGAGGCCGTAGAGGTCGCCGAGCCAGCCGACCATGTCGACCTGGCCGGCTCGCCAGGCGTCTTCGAGCGGGCGGCTGGAGCCGACGACGGCCAGGTGGGTGTCGTTCTCGATCCGCGGCCAGGCCGGGCCGGGGGTCTTGAGGAGTTCGACGATCAGGACGACGTTCATCGAGCCCTCGACGGCGGTACCGCAGGACTCGCCCTCGCCTTGGCGGTAGTGGCCGTCGCCGACGGAGAACAGGGCGCCCTCGACGTTGACGCGGAGGAAGCAGGTCGCGCCGGCCCGCATCTCGGGGGTGTCCATGTTGCCGCCGAACACGTCCGGTACCAGCGACGAGCGGACCTCGCCGGCGGCCGGAGCGACCCCGACCGTACCGAGCATCGTCTCGATCGGCAGCGCGAGCTCCAGGTCGCTGCCCTGCGCCTGGAATCCGACCGTCTGGCGCTCGGTGTCGACCTCGTAGATCCAGGTCCGCTCGGGCAGCGGATCCTGCAGGGTCGCCGTCCGGTCCGTGCTGGTCAGGCCGCCGAAGAACGGGATCGTCGCGGAGGCGCCCCAGCTGCGGGCCGGGGTCAGCTCGACGAAGTGCAGGACGAGCGTGTCGCCCGGCTCGGCACCTTCGACGTAGAACGGACCGGTCTGCGGGTTCACGAAGGGCATGTTGAGGCTGGCGCCGGCCAGATCCGTCGTACTGCGGAGCCGGCCGCAGAACGCGTCCTCGGTCCACAGCCGCATCGCCGTACCGGGTTTGACCCGGCGCAGCGGGGCCGCGCCGCCGAAGGTCCAGGTGAGCTGCTCGTTCGACGGGGTGAATTCGACGATGTCCACGCTCGAAACCTACGTCGGACCGGCCTCCTTCGCGACTGATCAGCGGGGTTCTCAGCCGATTCTCAAACAGACGGCATAACCTCGTGACGCGGAGTTCGGCCGAGCCCCGCCTTCGAGGACAGTGGCGAGCGGGAGCGCGAGATGCGGGTACTGGTGGTGGACGACGACCGGGCGGTCCGGGATTCGCTGCGCCGTTCGCTGGAGTTCAACGACTTCGAGGTGGTGACCGCCGCCGACGGCGCCGAGGCGCTCGCGGTGATCGGCAACGTCGAGCCCGACGTGGTCGTGATGGACGTGATGATGCCCCGCCTGGACGGGCTGGAGACCACCAAGGCGTTGCGGGCCGCGGGCAACAACGTGCCGATCCTGGTGCTGACCGCCCGCGATGCGGTGGCCGACCGGGTCGACGGGCTGGACGCCGGCGGCGACGACTACCTGACCAAGCCGTTCGCCCTGGAGGAGCTGCTCGCTCGACTGCGGGCGCTGCTGCGACGGAGTACGACGCCGGGCGAGGGCGGCCCACGCGGTGAGGTTCTGCAGTACGCCGATCTGGTGGTGGACGTGGACGCGCACGAGGTGCACCGCGGCCAGACCCCGATCCCGCTGACCCGGACCGAGTTCTCCCTGCTGGAGCTGCTGATCCGCAACCCGCGCCGGGTGCTCGAGCGCGCGGTGATCCTGGACGCCGTCTGGGGCTACGACTTCCCGACCACGGCGAACTCGCTCGAGGTCTACATCGGCTACCTCCGCCGCAAGACCGAGGTCGACGGACTGCCCCGCCTGATCCACACGGTCCGCGGCATCGGCTACGTCCTGAGAGACACCCCACCGTGACCACGCAACCCCCACCCGACGACTTCCCCAAATACGTCGCCGACGAAGAAACCCTCGAGCTCGGCCCCGGCCACAACCGCCCCGGCGCTCGGCCGACGGGCTATACGGCCGGCGGTGCTCCGCAGTCCTCGCCACGACCGGACTACGCCGCCCGCCGCGGCCCAGGTGGAGCCGCGCAGGCAGGGTCCGCGCAAGGCGATCCGACCGAGACCGATCCAGGCGGGTCCGGTCCAGCGGGACCTTCGGGCAACGGGAACCGGATGGTCGCCACCGCCGTGCGGACGCAGGGCTGGTGGCAGGAGAAGCTGCACCAGCTGAGCCTGCACGCCCGGGTGACGCTGCTCGCCGCCGTCACGGTCGGCCTGGCCGTGATGATCGTGAGCATCTCGGCGTACATGACGGTCCGGCAGCAGATGTACCGGAACCTGGACGCCAGTCTCGCCGACCGGGCCGGGCAGGCCGCCAAGAACGGCACGCTCACCAACCCGACCATCCTCCAGGAGGTACCGCCAGAGGCCCTCGGCCTGAGCGACATCCAGCTTGGGCTGGTCACCGCTGAAGGGCTGCGGTACGGCGCGAAGGGCACGACGCCGCCGATGGGCGCGGAGGAGCTGGCAGTCGCCGTGAACCAGAGCAGCGAGCCCAGTATCCGAACGGTCGGGGTGCGGAACGGCCCCCACTACCGGGTGATCGCGGTGGCAACCCCGTTCTGTCCCCTGCCGGGCCAGCAACGGTGCGACTCGGACGAGTTCGAGCCGGGCGCGCTGGTCGTCGCGCAGTCTCTGAAGCCGATCGACCGGACTCTGCACAACCTCGGGATCGTCTTGTGGGCCGTCGGTCTGCTTGGGGTGATTGGGGCGGCGTTGGCGGGGAATGCGATTGCGCAGTCGGGGCTCAGGCCGTTGGCTCGGTTGACCGGGGCTGCGGAGACGATCGCGCGGACCGAGGATCTGCGGCCGATTCCGGTGACGGGATCGGATGAGATCACCCGGCTGGCGGTGGCGTTCAATGCGATGTTGGCTGCTTTGGCCCGGTCGCAGGACCGCCAGCGGCGGCTGGTCGGTGATGCGGGGCATGAGTTGCGGACGCCGTTGACGAGCATCCGTACCAACCTGGATCTGCTCGCACAGGCGGACAAGCGCGGCGGGCTGCGTGCCGAGGACCGGCAACAACTGCTCGACGATGTCCGCGCGCAGATGGACGAGTTGACCGCGTTGATCGGCGACCTGACCGAGCTGGCTCGCGACACCCCGCAGGTGCGGGATGCCGAGCTGATCGAGATGCAGAACGTCGTCGAGGACGCCTTGATCAAGGTGCGTCGCCGCGCCTCGGGTATCGAGTGGGACGTCAAGCTGTCGCCGTTCCCGGTCTGGGGTGACGAGCGGTTGCTCGGGCGAGCCGTGACGAATCTGCTCGACAACGCCGCGAAGTACAGCATCCCGGACGACTCGGTGCCGCGACCGCCCGAAGGCGAGCCACTCGGGCGGGTCAGCGTTCGCCTGCTGGACGGCGTACTGACCATCACCGACAGCGGACCGGGCATCGCCGAAGCCGACCTACCGCACGTCTTCGAGCGCTTCTACCGCTCCAGCGAAGCGCGCAGCCGCCCAGGCTCCGGGCTCGGCCTCGCGATCGTCAAACACGCGGCCGAACAACATGGCGGCATGATCTACGCCCGCAACGCCCCCAACGCCGGCGCCCAGTTCACCCTCTGGTTGCCGCACGCCGCCACGCAGTCGCGCTGATCGCAGGTACGTCCGGTAGTTCGGATCAGTTCTGCTCGTCGTCGCCGCAGAGTTCGGCGTTGATCCGCAATGCGTCGGCGAGCTCGTCCTCGAGGATGATGATCCGGCAGGCCGCGTCGAGGGCGGTGCTCCACTTGCCGGCTTGGGGTGATGCCACCACCGTGTCGAGGGCCCCGGCGCTGTGCGCCGGGGCCCTGGGTTTGGACTATTCACCAACTACCAGCTCCTGAGCCGGCCTCTGCTACCGCTGTTTCGCCGTACCGGCCGATCCCAGCGGGGATCGCTGACTGCGTAACCGAGAACCACCTCCGTACGACGATGGGACTGCGGTACCCGCCCGGCGAACTTCAGCCCCGGCGGGCGATCCTGGTGATGTCGTCCTCTCCTTCTCCTCGGTGATCTTCTGTCTTGCGACACGGGAAACACTAGCCATCTCGCCGCCGAAAGCCTACTTCCGTCACGTTAGATTTTCGTTCAGGTCGGGTGGAGCTTCACTGAGGCCGCGATGAAGGTTTCTTCAGCGGATCTTCATGGAGTTCTTCGGTAGCTCTGACGGGATCTTCAGCGGGTTCTCAGGTGCAGCCGCGAAGGTTGACCCATGACCGAGAACCAGCCGCCCCAGCCGCAGAACCAGCCCGGTGACGACACTCCGGCGCAGGGTTCGACGTTCGGAAACCAGCCTGCACAGCAAGCACAGCAGCCTGCGATGCCGGCGTACGGCTCGGGCTCACCTGAGCGCACACAGCAGCTGCCGATGGGTGGCTACGGCCAGCACCAGCAGCAGCAGTACGCGCCGCAAGGTGGGCAACAGTGGCCAGGGCAGCACCCCACGGGCGGTGGCGGTGCTGCTCACCAACAGGGCGGGCAGTTCGGGATGTCCGGGACGCATCAGGGGGCGTCACCGGGCCCGAACTGGCCGTTCGGCCCGCAACCGGCCCAGTCCGAGCCCCCGAAGCCGCCGAAGCGGCGAGGTCTGGCTCTGGTGGCAGCCACCGCGTTGCTGGTCGGTGCCGCCGGCGGTGTCGGCGCCGCGGCCGTCTACTCGGCTACCAACGACTCCAATACTTCGTCCCCGTCGGTGACGGCGCCGCTCAACGGCAGCCAGGCAGCGCCGGTCTCCGCGCCCGATGGCTCGGTGCAGAACGCGGCCTCCAAGGTGCTGCCGAGCGTGGTGAAGATCGGCGTCGCTACCTCCCAGGGCGCGGCCACCGGTTCCGGGATCGTGATCAGCAAGGACGGCCTGATCGTCACCAACAACCACGTGGTGGCGGGCGCCGGCAACGGCGGCAAGATCCAGGTGATGCTGAACGACGGCCGGACGCTGGACGCGACGATCGTGGGTACCGACCCACTGACCGACCTCGCGGTGATCCGGGCGAACGCCAACGACCTCACGCCGGCCGTGCTCGGCAAGAGCGGCACCCTCGGCGTCGGCCAGGGCGTCGTCGCGATCGGTTCGCCGTTCGGGCTGGAGGCGACCGTGACGAGTGGCATCGTCTCCGCGCTCAACCGGCCGGTCACCTCGGGCGACGAGCAGCAGGACAGTACGACGGTCTTCCCAGCAATCCAGACAGACGCCGCCATCAACCCGGGAAACTCGGGCGGCGCACTGATCGACCTCGCCGGCCAAGTGGTCGGAATCAACAGCGCGATCAAGACCGCCGGAGGATCGGGACAATCCGAAGGCGGCAACATCGGCCTGGGCTTCGCAATCCCGATCGACCAGGCCAAGCCGATCATCGACGAGCTGGTGGCCAAGGGCAAGGCCACACATGCACGGCTCGGAGTGGGCGTCGGCGACGCGCAGTCTTCCGCGGCGTTCCAGCAAGGGGCGACGATCGGCGAGGTGACGTCCGGCGGTGCGGCGGACAAGGCCGGCCTGAAGACCGGTGACGTAGTCACCGCGATCGACGGCAAGGTGATCGCGTCAGGGGACGCGTTGGTCGCCGCGGTCCGTTCGCACCGCCCGGGCGATGAGGTGACCATCACCCTCACCCGCGGCGGCAAGTCGCAACAGGTCAAAGCCACCCTCGGCTCCGACAACGGAAACCCGACCGGCTGACCCCCCGATCTCCGTCGTCCCTATCCCCCCCGGGGACGGCGGAGCACCTCCCTGATAGGGACTCCGACCGCCCACCGAGCGGCCGGAGTCCCGTTTTTTCCTGGGCTTCCGAGACCGTCCATCGCTCAGATGTACTGGTTGCGGAAGGAGGCGAGGTCGCAGTTGATGACGTCGTTGCGCTGGACGTCGCGCAGGCACAACTGGACCTCCATCCGCAGGATGTTCCTGTCCGGGTTCGAGAACCCGGAGTCGAGGAAGCCCTCGGTGTGGTCCGCGCACCCGGACGAGTCCCCTTGCCACGGCGACCACTCCGAGTACGCGCCGTTCCCCCAGATCACCCTCGACCGGACGTACACGCCGTACCCGTCACCGGAACCGTCACCGGCACAGTGGTCCTGAGCGTAGCCCTGTTGAAACGCCTTGTGTTTGCCGGTGAAAACGACTGACCCCTCGGCGCTACCCCAACCGCTCGGGTATGGCGAGATCGCCGACACCAGGTAGTAGGTGCTGTTGGCAGCGGCCGGCGTAGCACCGGCGACCAACCCAGCGGCCAGCAAGCCCAACGCGGCCAGAATCCTGACGGTCCTCACAGCAGATCACCCCTGCCTATTCTCGCCACCCCGACGGTGGCGTGGGCGGAACAAGTTGGCCGGACTGTAGCCGCCCGATCCACGAGCGGGAAGGCTCGGCGCCGTGCTTTCGATGTCTAATTGCGATGCGGAGGAAGCCACCCACTCCCTCGACGACACCGGCAAACCCGAGAACTACTCGACGGCAACAAGGGCTACTACTAGTCGGTCATCTCCCAGAGGAGGAGTTCGGTGCCCTCTGGGCCGGCGGTCAGGCGTTGGCCGTCGGCTTCCTGGATCCGGGCGGCGTCGGCCGGGCCCAGGTCCGCGTCCGCCAGGATGACGTTGCCTGCGGCAACGAAGAGATGGGCTTGCGGCGACTGCGGCAACCGGAGTGTGTCGCCGGGCGCGAGTCTGGCGACCGAGAGACCAGCTCGCGGCTGGTTGATGGTGACGGCTGTGGTGGCTTTGTGTTTCGGTAGGCCGGAGGCGATCGGCATGAACTCGGCTGTCGGGCTGACTTCTGCCTGCTGGTACGACGGGGTGAGGTCGTACTCGCCTGGCCGAACCCACATCTGCACGTAGTGGACGGGTTCTTCGGTGTCGTTGCGTTCGGAGTGCTGGATGCCGGTGCCGGCGCTCATGCGCTGGATCAGGCCGGGGTAGATGATGCCGTCGTGGCCCTCGGAGTCCTGGTGGAGCAGGGCTCCCCGTAGTACCCAGGTGACGATCTCGACATCCTGATGCGGGTGCGTGTCGAAGCCGGTGCCGGGGGCAACTACTTCGTCGTTGTGGACCATCAGCAGGCCGAAGCCGATGTTCGCGGGATCGTAGTACGGGCCGAAGGAGAACGAGTGCCGCGAGTCCAACCAGTCGCTCTGCGTCCGGAACCGGTCGTCGGCACGATGGATCTCGACACTCATACGCCCAGTCTCGCACTGCTCAGAACAACGCCTCCTGGTCGTCTCGCCGCGGCGCCGGTTCGAGTTTCTCCAGCGGGACGGTGGGTTCGGCACCGGCGGGGGCACGGCCGAGCGTCCACCCGGCCAGCAGGTGCGTGTCGAGCAAGAGCAGGCCGACGGGCGTTTCCACGTACAGGTCGCTCCCGATCGCGCAGACGATCCGTCCCGCGATCACCCCACCCCCCACCGGCTCGGTCATCGCCACCTCGGCCCGCAGCCCGTCATCGGGCAATCCGTACGTCGCAACGTGATCGCTGACGAGCGCCTCACAGCGAACCTGCCCCTCGGGCCAATCCATTGCGCCAATCTGCTCAACCACACCCAAGAGCCCGGTACTACGCTCCGCCGCACTCCCCGGCTGCACCCGCGCAGCCCGCTTCCGGCTCACGCCGACCCGATCCGGCAACCCCAGCGCCGCCCCCAGCGTCATCTCCACCCGTCTGGCGCCCACCAAACTCCCCGCCGAAATCATCACGGACGCCAACGCCCCCTGCTCCAGCAACCGAGCCTCACCCCGCTCGACCGCGGTGATCCCGACCTTGATCACGCTCCCGTGATGAGCCAGATAAACGTTGTACGGCCGAGGATCATCCAACCGGGTATCAGCCGCCACCGAGTTGGCCCGCTCCATCCCCTGACAGTCAATGCATTGCCCACTACGCCCGCCCGCCGCCAACACCGTCCTGGTCGAGCACCCCAGCCGCCGCCCGGCCCGCCAGAACCCCACGCACCGCCGCTCCCCCTCAAACCCAAACGCCAACTCGGCCCCGACCTGCAATGGGCTCCGCCGAACGACATTCCGCCCATCCCCAACCCACTCAAGCTGCGCAACCCCATCCCGCCACCCAACCCCGGTCACCCGCCACGCAGCCATCCAGCATTCCTACCACCCCCCACAGACAGCCCGCGGTCCGCCGACAGCTGGCTCTCACGAAGCGACCGATGAAGGCACACGCCAACTCGCCAGGCGGACAACGCCGGAGCCGGCACCCAAGTCAGCGCCGGAGTACAGGCCAGGGGTGGGTGGGAGCGGCCGGAGCGGGGAGCGACGAAGGAGCGAGCTGCGTAGGTCGCGTGGGCGGGTAGCTACCCGGCGTACTAGCTGGTTTGTTCGCTCATCGTCCAGACGTGGCGGAGGGATTGGCCGGCCAGGCCGTCCGGGTTCTGGGCGAAGCTTTCGACGAACTGGCTCATGTGGTCTTGCCAGCGACGGTCGATCGGGTCGTTGGAGAGTTGGGCGACGGCGGCTTCGTAGTCGTCGCATTCGACCAGGTGGAACAGGTCGCGGCCGCTGCGCCAGATGCTCCAGTCGTGGATGCCGGCCTGGTTCATGACGGTGATCAGTTCGGGCCAGACGCGGGCGTGCTCGAGCTCGTAGGCCTCTTCGGTACCGGGGATCAGCCGGCTGTGCAGTGCTAGGCGGGTCACAATCGTGCAGGATACGCCGGGGCTTGATCGAACCGTTATCCGAACACCCGGTGATCGCCTCGACGTGGCCGGTAGTCCCTGGCAGGTTAAGGGGCTGTTCTGGACACCGCATTCCCGGCAGGAGGACCCATGGTCGAGCGGAGCGTTCCGTGGCCGCCCGGTACCCCGAACTGGGTGGATCTCGCCGCCGACGACGCGTGCGCCGCCGCCCGCTTCTACGCCGGTCTCTTCGGCTGGAACTGCGAGCAGCAGAGCACCCGCGACTACCGGGTCTGCAAGCTGGACGGCTCGGACGTCGGCGGCATCGGCCCCAAGCAGCCTGGCACCGAGCACCTCCCGAGTCGCTGGACCACCTACCTGGCGACCGATCACCTCGACCGTACCCTCGACGCGGTGACGGCCCACGAGGGTACCGAGCTGCTCACCCGCGAGGTCGAGACGCACGGCCGGATGGCGATCGCCGCCGACCCGAACGGCGCGATCTTCGGGCTGTGGCAGGCCGCCGAACACATCGGGACCGAGCGCAGTACCGATCCCGGCATGCTCGTCTGG
The DNA here is from genome assembly GCF_040681515.1 of Kribbella sp. NPDC051718. NCBI lineage: Bacteria > Bacillati > Actinomycetota > Actinomycetes > Propionibacteriales > Kribbellaceae > Kribbella > Kribbella sp. NPDC051718. Next base: position 178,396 of record NZ_JBFAYZ010000010.1, read on the forward strand.
AGCGAGGCGCTCAGCGAGGACTTCGAGACGGCCAGGGCGTTCTACACTGCCGTCTTCGGCTACCGGGCGGAGGAGATCGGCGGTTACAACCGGTACGCCGCCTTGTACGCGGCCGACAAGCCCGTCGCGGGCACCGGCGAGCTCCACCCCGACTTCCCGGCCGGTACGCCGCCGCACTGGCTCCCCTACTTCGCTGCGGCCAGTACCGACCAGACGGTCGACCAGGCCGTCACAGCAGGCGGGGAAATCCTCGGCGAGCCGCTCGAAACCGACTTCGGCCGGATGGCCGTCCTGGCCGACCCGGAAGGCGCCCGCTTCGCCGTGATCCAACTCGGCTGACCCGATAGCCAACTAGCGACGGCCGCAAGGCGTCGTACGAAGGTATGGCCGGTGCCCGCGTGAGTATTTTCCCTCTCGTGGCAGGCTGGCCACACGCCGAAGACTGTTCCAGGTGTGTACCCGTCGCCGTGCGAGAGTTGAGAACGTGAAGCGAACTGCTGCCATCGTCTGTCTGAGTGCCGTCCTCGTCACCGCTGGTTGTACCGACAGCAAGTCGGACAGCGGGGGCAAGCCAGACCCCAACAACGAAAAGCAGGCCTCCGCGGAGGTGGTGAAGAACTTCGCCGCCGCCTGGGTCAAGGCGTGGGCGCCGGATGGCAAGCCCGACGAGGCGGCCGCGCTCACCGACACACCGGCCACCTTCGGCAAGCGCCTCGACGAGGTCGACTCCGCGCTCGTGGCGCAGTCCGTCACCGTGACGCCACAGGGCGACCCGAAATGCGAGGACGACAACAACTGCACCCAGGACCTCGCCGTCGAGGCCGTCCTGCGCGGCATCGGCACGATGAAGTGGACGAGCACGGCGGCCGCCGTGAAGACCGGTGACAGCTGGAAGATCAAGGCCTCCGGCGACACCATCTACCCGGGGCTGGGCGAGTCGAACTACCTGAAGCGGGTCCGCGCGCTGCCGGCCCGCGCGTCCATCCTCGACCGCAACGGCCAACCGCTGACCGCGAACCGCCAGGTCGTCATCGTCGGAGTTGCCTCCGGCAACGTGGCGACCGCGGCGACGTACGCGGCCTTCACCGCCAAGCTCGATGTCGACGGCGCCAAGCTGAAGGCCCGCGCGATCGCGGCCCCGGCCGGTCAGTTCGTGGACGCGATCACGATCCGGATGAACGAGTGGCAGGCGCTCGCGCCGACCTTCGGCAAGCTGCCCGGCGTGCTCACGATGGGCGGCACCCAGTCGCTCGCGGAGAGCCCGACCTTCGCCCGCTCGCTGCTCGGCACGATGAAGACGGCGACCGCCGAGACGCTGAAGAACGCCGGCCCGACCGCGTCGGCCGTCGACCAGGTCGGTACGACGGGCCTGCAGTACTCGTACCAGCAGCAACTCGCCGGTACGCCGGGTGGCACGGTCACGTTGCGCGACGGCAAGACCAAGCTGACCATCAAGACCGTCTTCTCCCAGCAGGGCAAGCCCGGTACGCCGGTGAAGACCACCATCGACCCGAAGCTGCAACGCTTCGCCGAGGCCGCGCTGGCGACGAGCAGGCTGCCCGCCTCGCTGGTCGCGATCCAGCCGTCGACCGGGCAGATCCTGGCCGCGGCGAACGGTCCGCAACCGACGAACTACAACCGCGCCTTCCTCGGCCGGTACGCGCCGGGCTCGACGTTCAAGATCGTCACCTCGGCCGCGCTGCTCGGCAGCGGGCTGACCGTCAACACGCCGCTGCCCTGCACCAACACGATCAACGTCTTCGGCAAGACCTTCAAGAACTACGACGGGCTCGCGGCGTACGGCAACGGCCCGATGCAGAAGGCGTTCAACCAGTCCTGCAACACCGCCTTCATCTCCCAGCACGCCCGGCTCAAGTCGGACGGGATGACGAAGGCCGCGGCGATGTTCGGCATCGGGCAGGAGCTGAAGCTCTCGGTTCCGGCGTACGGCGGCGAGGTACCGGCGCCCAAGGACGACGTCGCCGAGGCCGCCTCGATGATCGGCCAGGGCACCGTCACCGCCAGCCCGCTGGCGATGGCAGTCGTCGCGGGCGCGGTCCAGCACGGTACTGCGCTGAAGCCGGTGCTCGTCCCCGGCAAAGACCCGGCCGGCGCCGCCGCAAGCCCGTTGCCCGCAGCAACCGTCGCCGCCCTCCGCACCTTCATGCGCACCACCGTCACCGGCGGCACCGCGCACGCCCTGGCCCCCTACGGCAGCGCCGCCGCCAAGACCGGTACCGCCGAGGTCGTCGCCAACGGCAAGGTCATCACCAACGGCTGGATGGTCGGCTACCGAGGCGACGTAGCCTTCGCCGTCATCGTCGAAGGCGGCGTCTCCGGCGGCAAGGCAGCCGGCCCCATCCTCGCCAACTTCATCAGCAAGTTCAGCTAGTCCGTCGAGAACTGTCGGCGGCGGTCGCTACCGTCGCCGACATGACCGACACCGAGCAGAGCCGGGAGACAGCCCGGCGGTACTTCGACACGATGGCCGCACGTGACTGGGACGGCTTCGGCGAGGTGCTGGCCGAGGACGTCGTCTACGAGATGCCGCAAACCGCCGAGCGGATCGTCGGACGGGACCGGCTGGTCCGCTTCAACCGCGAGTACCCAGGCGACTGGCAGCTCACGCTGAGCCGGCTGATCGTCGACGGCGAGAGTGCCGCCGGGTCGATGAACTTCACCGTCGGTGAGGAGGAGATGGTCGGGCTCGTGTACCTCGAGCTGGCCGGTGGGCTCATCGTCCGGGTGACCGACTTCTGGCCGGAGGCCTACGAAGCGCCTGCGGGGCGGGAACATCTGACCGAGCAAGGAGTTGGCGGGGTCGATCGGCTCAGCCGTCCGGGTGGTTCCTAAGAAGTCCCTTAACAGGCGGTACGAGGACAAGCGGTATCAGCAGTATCGGCAGCGTAAGAAGAAGAGGTCGTTCTTCGATGAGCTGTTCGACTGAGTTGAGCTAGTGGCGGCGGCCGTGGAAGGCGGGTTCGCGTTCTTCTTCGGTGATGCCGCCCCAGACGCCGTACATCTCGCCGACGACGGCGGCGTGGTCGGCGCATTCGCGGCGGACCGGGCAGGTGCCGCACAGTGACTTGGCGACGAGTTCGCGGGCGCGTTTTCGCAGGCCGCGTTCGGACTCGGCGGCGAAGAACAGCTCGGGGTTCACGCCCTGACAGGCGGCGTGGTCCTGCCATTCCCAGTTCTCGATCATCGCGGAGGGCAAGCCCTCTGGCGCTTTGGTGACCGCCCCCGCGGGCGGTTTGCGCCTCATCGGCCTACCTGAAGATGCAACTCAGCCATCACAGACACCTCGTACCTGGTCGGGTTCCGACGGCTGTCTGCATAGCCGCCGGCCCCGACCAGGTACCCGCCCCCAAACGTGGACTACTTCGAGACCACGATCCGCATCGACGTGCCGAGCTGGCTCATCACCCGGATCTTCACCCCGGCATGCGGCACCTTCACGCCGTACGACGGGATCTTCGACGTCCAGAAACTCAACCGGTCATCGAAGGTCGGTACCGCGTCCTGGCCGCGCACGTAGTTCTTCTTACGGGCCACGGTGAGGTTGAACGAGTCCGACTTCTGCAACCCGAAGGTCGAGTCGTAGCTCTGCACCGTGCTCCGCCAGTACGCGCCGTCGAGCCGTACCCGCGGTTCCGGATTCGCATCGATCGGCAGCCACTGCCCCTCGCCGGGGTGTACGGCCGTCTCGTTGTTGTTCTGCGAGGTGTCCCAGTACGACACCAGCAGCCCGTCCTGGTACGGGTAGTGCTCGACCCAGTTCGGCCGCGGCGCCCCGACGAAGTTGTACGGGCCGTACTGCAGGTACCGGTTGAACGAGTTGTACGTGTAGTTCGACGCCAGGTAGTAGTTGTCGTAGTCGCGCGTCACCGACTCCCCGGACGGCTCGAAGCCGACCGCGGTCCACCCGTTCACGCCACTTTCGGCGCCGTCGGAGAGCAGCGTCTTGCCACCCGCCGTCAGCTTGATGTCGTCGGCGAAGAAACCCAGCTCATGCGTCGCCGCGTCCGTCGCATACCGGAATCGCAGGTCGATCGTCTTCCCCGCAAAGGCCGACAGATCGAATGACGCCGGCTGCCACCCCTTGCTGTCTCCGTCGATCCCGTTCGCCTCGGCCGCCTTGGTGATGCTGCCCGGGATCGCCTTCCAGCCCGACCCGTCGTTCACCTCGACGTACGCGTAGTCGCAGGCGTCCGCGCCACAGTCCTCGATCTTCCAGTTCGCCTGGAACGCCAGCGACGCCTTGCCTGCCGGGAGAGTGACCTTGCGGGTCAGCGTGTTCGACAGCTTGTCGCCCGTCCCGCTCCACCACGACTTGGTACCCGTGACAGGCTTGACCAGCTGCGTCGTCACCTTCTTCTTCGGCAGTACGACGACAACCCCCTGCGCCCGCTTCGAGTTGTACTCGTGCGGCCCGAGGTCGACCGTCTTGGTCTGCCCGGCCTTCACCGTCTCGTAGTCGAGCCAGCCGAGCTGCAGCTTGTCCCAGGTGCCGAGGTCCTGCGGCTTCAGCCCGATGCCGACGTCGCCCTTGGAGCCCGAGCGGGACTGCGACATCACGCTCCACCAGTTCACCGGGTTCTGACTCGGCTTGCCGGAGGTGTCGTAGTGGTCGGGCAGCCCCAGGTCGTGACCGTACTCGTGCGCGAAGACGCTGAGCCCGCCGTTCTCCGGCTGGATCGTGTAGTCGCCGATCCACAGGCCGGTGCTGCCGATCTGGGTACCGCCGAGCTTGTTCGCCGACGGCCCGCTGGTGTGGTTGCTGAAGGCGTACCAGCGGTGCGACCAGATCGCGTCCTCGCCCTGATGCGGGTCACCGTCGGCCTGGTCGCCACCGGCGTGCACGATCTGGAAGTGGTCGATGTACCCGTCCGGCTCGTTGAAGTTGCCGTCACCGTCGTAGTCGTAGCGGTCCCACTGGTCGTACGAGGCCAACGTGGACTTGATCTGCGCGTCGGTCTTGCCGGCCGCCTCCTGGCCCTTGACCCATTGGCCGACGGCGTCGCTGATCAGGTTCCAGGTGTTGCCGCAGATGTTGTCGTCGCAGGGGACGCCGTTGCTCCGCCCGTACCGCGCCTCGTTGTAGGGCACCTTCACCCAGTCCGAGACCGTCCCGTCGACGCTGTACCGGCCCGACGACTGCTTCTCGTAGTACGTCTTCACCGAGTCGCCCTTGCCGAAGTACAGCTGGCGATAGTGATCAGGCGAGTAGTCGGCCTGCCAGACGGTGGAGTTGTCGGTACTCCGGTCCGGCGCGGGGATCGCGTTGTGCAGCGGCCCGTCGTAGGTCAGCGGCCCGTCCGTGTTCGGGTCGGTGTCCTTGTCCGGGAAGTCCGGGTGCCGTTTGTTGCCGAACTCGGCCAGGATCACGAAGATCTTGTCCGTCTTCTCGCGCGCCAGCTCGACGTACTGGTCCTTGCGCTTGGCCGCGAGCTTGTCCTGGCCGCTGGTCGCCGGTACGTCGATCTGCCGGCCGACCCGGACCACCTTGCTGGCGCCGCGCTGCTCGACCTTCGCCGAACCGTTCAGCACATTGGTCAGAGCACGTTCGCGCAGGTCCCGGCGCTTGTCCTCGAGTGCGGTGGGTAGTTCGTCAGGTCCGGCCTTGACCGCGGCCGGTCCGCTGGGGGCATCACCGTCGGCCGGAGCCGGGCCGGCGACGGACTGCGGCAGCTGGCCGAGCCCGGTCAGCACCGCGAGACTCAAGACCCCGATGGCCGTCGTCCGTGCGGGTTCGAAGCGCACACATCCTCCTGGGGGTTCGCCGGCGCCGGCAGGCGCAGCGGCGGCCCCGCGCCGGACAGGAGCCGGTGGCAACTATCGAGCGCGAGGCTACCGCACCCAGGGTCACGGCCCGGTGACCTTGAGCGATGACACCAGCGGATGTCCGCTCTCCGTGCGGCGACCTGCCGCGGCGGTATCTTCACCGGATGAGCGCACCGTCCATCTCTCTCCGGCCGCCGACCGCCGACGAGTACGCCGTCTGGATGAAGCGCGGCTGCGAGGGCTACGCGGCTGATATCGGCCCGGCCCGCGACCTCGATCCCGCGACCGCGCTGGAGAGCGCGTACCAGGAGTTCGGCTCCCTGCTCACCGATGGCCTGGCGACTGAGAACCAGCTGGTTTGGCTGGCCTGCCATGACGGCGAGCCGGTCGGCAGCCTGTGGATCGGCACCCAGAAGGCGACCCCGTTCATCTACCTGGTCGAGGTGCTCGCGGACCAACGCGGCAAGGGGTGCGGCCGGGCGATCATGCTGGCCGGCGAGGAGGAGTGCCGCCGCCGCGGCTACACCCACCTCGCCTTGAACGTCTTTGGCGACAACAGCACCGCGATCGGCCTGTACGACTCGCTCGGCTACACCGTCGTCACCCAGGAGATGCGCAAAGCGCTCTAGCGCCGCCAGGCCAGCGATCGCGTCCTAGCGGCCGTTCGCCAGGTCGGCTACCGCGTCGAGGTGCTTCGGGGTCCAGCCGAGTTCGCGTTTGGCGCGGTCGCCGGTCATCCGCTGGTCGAGGGTGTAGGCCTCCGCGATCGGCCCCATCCGCTCGGCCGCCTCCGCCGCGGTCAGCTGCTCGAAGCTTCCCGGCCGACCGGCCGCTTCGGCCAGCGCCGGAGCCAGCTCCTTGAAGGGCACGCTCTGCGCCACCCCCAGATACAGCGCGCCGGCTGGCGCATCCAGCGCAAGCACGTACAGCTCGGCGATGTCCTCGACATGGACGAGCGTCGTGTGGTTCACCCCGTCATCGATCACCGGTACGGCGCCAGTGGCACGCGCCGGCTCGACGAAGAACGCCTCGATCAACCCGGCCGACCGTCCGTAGACGAGCCCGGGCATCACCAGCACCGGCCGCGATCTGCTGGTCGCCGTCGCCAGCACGCGAGCCTCGTTGTCCAGCCGCCAGGCCGTGATCGCCGGCGGCTTCATCTCCGCCGTCTCGTCGATCACGCCATCGGTGTCGCCGTACACCCAGACCCCGCCTGTATGGACGTACGCTCCACGTCCGTCGAGCCCGTCGAGCATCGCCTCGGCGGCGGCCAGGTCGATGGTGGCTGCCTCTGGACTGTTGACGGCGCCGAGGTGAATGACCCCATCCGCAGCCGCTGCGGCAGTACGGAGTACGTCGAGATCTGTCAGGTCGCCCACGACCGCCTTGGCGCCGAGCGCGGTGACCGTGTCGACGGCCTGCTCGCTGCGGGCCAGCGAGGTCACCTCGTGCCCGTGCCGGAGCAGCGCTTCGATCGTCGCGCGGCCGATGTAGCCGGAACCGCCGGTCAGAAATACCTTCATGTGTGTTCCTTTCTGTCCTCTCCAGCCTCCGTTCGTCGCGCTCCGTAGTCCAAGACCTGTTCTGCCGTCTGTGATACCTCTGGGGTATGAGCACCGCACCGGGCTGGTGGTTGCTGCACGTCGACATGGACCAGTTCATCGCCGCCGTCGAGATCCGGCGCCGGCCTGAGCTGCGCGGGCTGCCGGTCGTGGTCGGCGGATCGGGTGATCCCACCCAGGCACGCCAGGTGGTCGCCACCGCGTCGTACGAGGCGCGCGAGTTCGGCGTGCACTCGGGGATGCCGTTGCGGGCCGCCTTCAAGAAGTGTCCGGACGCGGTGTTCCTGCCGACCGATCCGGTCGCGTACGACGCTGCGTCGGCCGAGGTGATGGACACGCTGCGGTCGTTCCCCGTGATCGTGGAGGTGTGGGGCTGGGACGAGTGCTTCGTCGGCGCCTCGACCGATGATCCGGAGGCGCTGGCTCGGGAGCTGCGGGCCGCGGTACTGGAACGGACCGGGTTGGCGTGTTCGATCGGGATCGGCGACAACAAGGTGCGGGCCAAGCTGGCGACCGGCTTCGGTAAGCGGGACAGCGGGAGCGGTGCGGGGGTCTATCGGCTGACGGCGGACAACTGGGTCGAGGTGATGGCTCATCGACCGGTCCGTGAGCTGTGGGGTATCGGCAGCCGGATGTCGCAGAACCTCAACGAATTGGCGCTTTTCACCGTCGCCGACCTCGCGGCGGCCGACCTCGACGTGCTGACGAAACGGTTCGGTCCGCGGATGGGTGCGTGGTATCTGTCGCTCGGGCGTGGGCTCGGAGACACCGAGGTGACCGACGTACCGCGCGAACCGGTGTCGCGGAGTCATGAGGAGACGTTCGCGACTGATCTGGTCACGGCGGAGGAGGTCGCGCGGGAGTTGCGGCGGATCGCCGTGACCGTCACTCGTGAGGTGGTGGCGGAGGGGCGGAGCGTTCAGCGGATCGCGGTGAAGGTGCGGTTCACATCGTTCTTCACCCCGATCAAGAGCCGGAAGCTGCCCGAGATCACCCAGGATCCGGAGGTGGTCGCGGCGGCGGCTCTGGTCTTGCTGGAGAAGTTCGAACTACGCCGGCCGGTACGGCTGCTCGGCGTCCGCGTCGAGTTCCCGCGGGCCTGAACTTCTGCCGCTGCATCGGCGTCCAATGGGCATGTTCACCCGCGCAACCGTGATCGGCGCAATCCTCGCCGTGCTTGCCACCACCGGCATCGCCACAGCCGCCGTGGCTCACTCGCATTCTGCGTCGGACGGCGCTTGGACTCCGGTCGACGGGAACGCCACCCAGCCGGCGGTGAAGAAGCCGGCGACCGGGCAGTCGAAGCCTGCCGACAAGGTGCCCGCGCTGAAGGCAGCGCAGCTGCAGTACGAGCATCAGAGCTGGGGCGACCCGACGACCGAGGTCAACATGACCATCTGGGCTCCGAAGGGCTGGAAGAAGGTGAAGCTGACGCCGTTGGAGGCGAAGTTCACCAGCCCCAACGGCCTCTGGAACCTGCGGGTGAACGCCACCCAGACGGACCAGCTGCTCAAGGCCGCGACCGACAACAGGTACGCCCTGATCAAGGCGTCCGTCGAGGACTTCCACCTGATCTCCCGCACCACCGGCAGCATCCGGGCCACCAACGTGAACTACCAGAGCATGGTCTTCCACCACCAGACCCTCACCTACACCTACACGGACCCCACCCGCGGTCCTCGACTAGTCATCGACCGCTTCGTCTCACTGGGCACCAACCCGCACCCGCTCTTCGAAACCACCACCGGCGGCCGCCCCCAAGACGCCGCCGCCCTGGCGGCAGTAACCACCAAGGCAACCGAGGACTTCATCCGGCTGCCCTAGTCGAGGCGCTGACAAGACCGGCACAGGTGACAGACACCACCAACGCCCGACGCACGGACCAGCACGCACGCATAACCCCGCGAACCGGGTCCGCCACGCCGGGGATATCGCTTGCCTGGCAGGTTGTGCGTGCATGCATGGACGGGGAGGAGGCTGCCTTAGGTGAGGTTGTAGGTACGGCGGGCGGTGGCGCCGAAGATGGCGTTGCGTTCGGTGGTGGTGAGGGTGGAGGTCAGGTCTTCTGCTGCTTGGACTACTTCGGCGTAGGACGCGGCCAGGATGCAGACGGGCCAGTCTGAGCCGAACATGACGCGGTCGGGCCCGAAGGCGTCAAGTACTACATCCACGTAGGGCTGGAGGTCGGAGACCTTCCAGTCGGTCCAGGACGCCTCGGTGACCATGCCGGAGAGTTTGCAGGTGACGTTGGGTTCGGCTGCCAGGGCCCGGATGCCGCAGGCCCAGGGCTCCAGGTCGCCTCCGATGACCGGCTTGGAGATGTGGTCGACGACGAACGACAGTTGCGGAAGCGCCCGGACAGTTTTCAGAGCAGCTGGAAGGTGCGGAGTCTTCGTCAGCAAGTCGTAGACCAGACCGGCATCGGCGACCGCCGTGAGACCAGCTCGTACGTCGTCACGGCACAGCCAGCGTTCGTCGGGCTCGTCATGCACCTGGTGCCGGATGCCCTTCAGCCACTCGCCGTCCGGCCGTTGCTTCAACTCCGCCAGCGCATCGGCGACATCGGCCGCAGTCAGGTCCACCCAGCCGACCACACCGGCCACCAAGTCGTTGCTAGCAGCAACTTTCAGGAACTCCGGCGTCTCGGCTGCCACGCCGACGGTCTGCACCAGCACAGTCGACGTCACACCGGCCTCTGCGGCCAGCGGCGCAAGGTCGTCGATCGAGTAGTTGCGCCGGACCGGATCCAGCTCCGGCCCGACCATCCAGGTCTGCTCCCGGACACTCAGATCCCAGATGTGATGATGCGCATCGACCCTGCCGCTCATGCTGCTGTGGTTCCTTCCGCGTGGATGAGGCGGATGACCTGCTGGCTCATCGTGTCGTAGTCGTGGTCGTTGGCGACCTCGCCGCGGACCCGATGGTCGCGCATCACCACGACCCGGTCGGCCAGCGTGATCATCTCCGGCAGGTCCGAGGTGATCAAGAGGATCGCCAGCCCGTTGGCTGCTAGATCCCAGATCAGGGTGTGGAAGGCGTCCTTGGTCCGGACGTCGATACCGACGGTCGGCTCGTCGATGATCAGGATCTCGGTCTTCGCCGCAAGCCACTTGGCCAGCGACACCTTCTGCTGATTGCCACCCGACAGCGTGCCGGCCAGTTGCTCCGCCGAAGCGATCCGGATCCCGAGCTGCTCGACGTAGTCGGCGACCAGCGCCGATTCCGCCTTCTTCGGGACGTACGACAGCCCGGGGATCCGGCCGAGCCGCTTCAGCAGCCGATCCCAGACGGTGACCGCGATGTTGCGGCTGACCGACTGCTCGAGGAAGACGCCCTCCTCCTTGCGGTTCTCGGTGACATACCCGATCTTGTGGTTCTTCAGCGCGTCCCGCACGTTCTGGATCCGCACCAGCTCACCACGCACCCGTACTTCGCCCGCCGTGATCCGGTCCAGCCCGAGCAGCGCCTTGGCCAGCTCGCTCCGGCCGGCTCCGACGAGTCCGTAGAGCCCGACGATCTCACCCGGCCGGACGGACAGATCCACACCCACGTGGCCGGTCGCAGTACCGACTCCCGAGAGCTCCAGCAACGGCGCCGCCTCGGGGACAGTGCGCGGCGGCAGCGTGAGTGCCTCATGCACGCGACCGACCATCAGGTCGACGACCTGATCGCGCGTGAGGTCCGACAGAGCGCCCGACTCGAGCACCGACGAACCGTCCCGCAGCACGGTCACCGTGTCACAGATCTGGAAGACCTCTTCGAGCTTGTGGCTGACGAACAGCACCGATCGGCCGTCGTTCTTCAGCTTCTCGACCACCCGGAACAGCCGCTCGGCCTCGTTCGGCGTGATCGAGGCGGTCGGCTCGTCGAGCAGCAGCACCCGGCTCTCCACCGAGAGCGCCTTCGCGATCTCGACCAACTGCGCCTGCGCGACGGACAGCTCCGTCACGGGCAGGTCCGGGTCGAGGTCGAGGTCCAGCTCGGCCAGCCATCGCTTGGCCTCCGACCGGATCCGGCCGCGGTCCACCAGCCCGCGGGAGGTCGGCAGCTTCTGGAGCAGGATGTTCTCCCCGACCGTGAAGCCCGGGATCAGGTTGCGCTCCTGGTGCACCACACCGATGCCGGCCGACGCCGACTCGTGCGGCGACCCGAACGCGACCGGTTGGCCATCGAGCAGCAACCGCCCGCCGTCCGGCTTGTAGAGCCCGGTGATCACCTTGATCAGCGTCGACTTGCCCGCGCCGTTCTCACCCAGCAACGCATGCACCGAGCCCGCTTCGAGCTTCAGCGTCACGCCGTCGAGCGCCCGGACACCCGGGAACAGCTTGTCCACCTCGGAGGCTTCGAAGAGCGTCATGAGACACCTCCGGCCACGGCCGCGTCCGGCGCCTTGACGACTGTTCGTCGCTCTTGTCGACGGGTCCGCACCTGACCGAGCACGACCGAGCCGAGCACCACAGTGCCGACGACGAAGTTCACCCAGCTCGGTTCGAGTGAGAACTCGGCTCGGGCGGTGTCGACGAACCGCACGATGAAGGCGGCGAGCACCGTGCCGAGCACGACGGCCGAACCACCGGTCAGCAGGGCGCCACCGATGATCGGCGCCGCGAAGCTCGGCAGCAGCCAGTCGCCGCCGATGCTCTTGTTGACGCCGGGCGAGGACGCGATGGTCAGGATCGCCGCGACGCCGAGGATGGCGCCCGACAGGGTGTGCGCGATGATCACGGAGCGGTCGTTGGAGATCCCGGAAAGCCTTGCGGCGATGGGGTTCCCGCCCGAGGCTAGCAGTTGTCGCCCAGGCACGGTCCGGCGCAGCATCAGCGCCAGCAGCCCGGCCACCACCAACGCGACCAGGAAGATCAACGGGAGCACCCCGAACACGGCGTACGAGCCGAAGCTCTTCAGTCCTTGGGGATACGCGTCGACGGTCCGGGTGCCGACCAGTCTGTACTGGACGCCGAGCAGGACGGTCATCGTGGCCAGCGTGACGATGAAGCCGTTGATCCGGGTGAGCACGACGAGCAGCCCGTTGGCCAGGCCGGCCAGCGAGGCGAGCAGGAAGCCGATCAGCAATGCGAGCGGGACAGGCACACCGTGGTCGGCCATCAGCACGCCCATCGCGCACGCGGCGAAGCCGCCGACGGCACCGACGGCGAGGTTGAGTTGACCCACGGCTAGGACCACCATCTGAGCCAATCCGATCAGAACCGGCACCGCAAGGAACTGAAGCAGCACTCGCAGTGAATTCGCCTCGAGCAGATCGCCGTGCGAAGCGATCACCAGGAAGACGAAGAACACCACGCCGATCACCAGCAAGGTCATCTCAGTAGTCCGCGCGAATCTCAGCAGGGACTTCATCGTTCCTTCACCCCCTGCCGGTCGGACAGCACGGTTCGGAAGCGGTCGGTCGAGAGCGCGACCAGCAGGATCAGGCCGAGGTAGATGTTCAGGCTTTCGAGCCCGACGCCCAACAGATCAAGGCCCTTCCGGATCACCGTGGTGAGCGCGGTACCGAGCAACGTCCCCCAGACGGAGATGAACCCGCCGGCCAGCAAGGTCCCACCGAGGATCGGCCCGAGGAACGACGGCAGCATGAACTCCTCGCCGATCGTCGCCTTGATCGACCCGGTGCTCACCGCGAGCATGAAGCCTGCCAGGGCCGCCAGGCAGCCCGACATCGCGTGCGCGGTGATCACCCGGCGGGCGGTCGGGATGCCCGACAACTCGGCCGCCTTCACCGACGTACCGGTCATCAGCAGCTCACGGCCGAGCTTGGTCCGGCTGTAGATCCAGCCGACCACGACCATCGCGATGACGGCGAACATCGCCAGTTGCGGCACCGCGGGCGATCCGCAGACGTTGCCGATGCAGACGTCCGCCAGCGAGTAGTTGCGCAGCTCGCGCATCCCCGGCGGCTTGGTGACGAAGGCGGCGTTGTCGGTCAGCCCGGTGTAGACGAGTGGGATCAGGCCGAGCAGCAGGAAGTCGAGCGCCAGCGTGACGACGAAGGAGTTGACGCCGGTCCGGGCGATCACCCAGCCCGCGAGCGCGCCGATCGCAGTACCGGCGATCAGGCCGACCAGCAGGCCGGCGTACAGGCTGAAGTGCCACAGGTCGTACGAGATGCCGGTGATCATCATCGAGAACGCCGCCATCCGGCCGACCGCGAGGTTCATGTGGCCGATCGACAGCACGCACATCTGGGCCAGGCCGACCACGGTGAACATCGCGATGTCGCGCAGCAGCGGGAAGACGACGAGCTGCTGGTTGAAGAACGCCGGACGCAGGATCCCGAACAGCGCTGACAGCGCGACGACGAGGATCAGCAGCCCGATCCGCTGGTTCGCCCACCACGGAGTACGACCGCCGCGCGGCTGCTCGACCGGGGCATCCGGTTCCTGCAGGGCCGCGGTGGCCGTCTCCGAGACGGGTGCACTCACGAGACTCGCCGGTCGTCGATGGCGTCGCGGTCCCAGTCGATCCCGAGTCCGGGTTCGTCCGGCGCGACGGCGTGCCCGTCGGCGATCTCCATCTCGGACTTCGTGATCGCGCGCAGCTGCGGGATGTGTTCGACGTACCGGCCGTTCGGTACCGCCGCCGTCAGGCTGACGTGGAGCTCCATCAGGAAGTGCGGGCAGACCTCGAGGTTGAAGGTCTCGGCCAGGTGCGCCACCTTCAGCCACGGAGTGATGCCGCCGACCCGGGCGACGTCGACCTGGACGATGCCGGCCGCGCCCGAAGCGACGTACTCGCGGAACTGCGAGATGGAGTACACCGACTCGCCGACCGCGATCGGGATCGAGGTCGATTCGGCCAGCCGAACGTGTCCGGTCAGGTCGTCGGCGGGCAACGGCTCCTCGAACCAGCTCAGATCGAGCGGCTCGAACGCCCGGGCCCGGCGCTTCGCCTCGGCGTACGTCATCGACTGGTTGGCGTCGACCATGATGTCGAGCGCGGGCCCGACGGCATCCCGTACCGCCGACAGCCGCTCGAGGTCCTCGTGGACGCGTGGCTTGCCCACCTTGAGCTTGACCCCGGGCCAGCCGGCCTTCTGCGACTCGAGCGCGCCGGCGACGAGCTGGTCCGTTGTCAGGTGCAACCAACCGCCCTCGGTGTCGTAGAGCGGTACGCGCTGGCGGAACCCGCCCGCGAGGCGCCAGAGCGGCTCGTCGGCCCGGCGGCAGCGGAGATCCCACAGAGCGGTGTCGACGGAGGCCAGCGCGAGCGAGGTGATCGCGCCGACCGTGGTCGCCCGGGTGGAGGCGAACAGGTCGTACCAGATCGCCTCTACGTTGCGGGCGTCGGCGCCGATCAGCCGGGGCAGCAGGTGATCGCGCAGCATCGCGAGGATCGACGTACCGCCGTTGCCGATCGTGTAGGAGTAGCCGAGCCCGACGTACCCGTCAGTGGTCTCCAGCTCGACGAAGACGGTCTCCTGCTTGAGGAACGCCTGCACCGCGTCGGTCCGGACGGTCTCCACCTCGAGATCGACCAGGAACGCCTCGGCGCGACTGATGGTTGTCTTGGGCAAGGTGTGCACTCCGGTCACTTGCAGCTCAGCTGGGCTGCGAAGTCCTTCTGCAGCTCGGTCGTCTTGGCCTTGCGCTCGGCGTCGTAGGTGTCAACGTTGGCCTTGGTGACGACGAACGAACCGGAGTCGACGATCACGCCGGGGGTCTTCATCGTGCACTGCTTGGAGCCGAGCAGGGCGAGCAGCCAGCCACCGACGTACGCCTGGCCGACCGGGTTCTGGGTGACCGTCGCGGCCACGCCGCCGGACTTGATCCCGGACAGGATCTTGGCGTCGTCGTCGATCGCCACCACCTTGATCGGCAGCTTGCTGCTGGCCACCCCGTCGGCCGCGGCGACGGCCGGGTTGTAGGCGGTGGTGACGATGCCCTTGATCTCCTTGCCCTTCGAGGCAAGCAGGTCGGCGACCGCCTTCTGCGCGGTCTGCAGGTCCTTGTCGATGTCGGTGATCACCGGGAGCTCGGTCACCTTGCCGTTCGTCTCCGCGATCGCCTTCTTCACGCCGGCGATCCGGCGCTGGGTGTTCGAGTCGACGTTGTTGCCGGTCAGGTGCACGATCGTGCCGGAGCCGCCGATCGCCTCGATCGTCGCCTTGGTCGCCTTGTACGCCGCTGCCTCGACGTCCGTGGACAGGCAGAAGTCGGCCGAGTTGGTGTCACCGGCGGGGCAGGACGCCAGCGAGCCGACCGCGAAGCCCTTCGACTTCAGGTCCTCGAAGGTCGAGTTGATGTCGGTCGGCGACACCCCGAAGATGCCGAACGCGTTGTAGCCCTGGGCGGCCAGCGAGTTGATCACGTTGTTCTGCTTGCCCTGGTCCCACTCGCCGGTTTCGTTGAACGTCACACCACCGAGCTTGAAGTCGGTCTTGTCCAGGTCGGCGGTGGTCTTCCAGGGCTGGAAATAGGGGTGCGCGCCGCCGGGGATGAGGGCAAGCTTGACGCTCGAACCGTCTTTCAGTTCGACCGGGCCGCTCGAAGTACCGGTGGAAGCGTCGTCCCCGGAGGTGCCGGTGGCGTCATTCGAGCTCTTGGTGCTGCAGCCGGTTGCGGCCAGCGCAACGACGGCCAGCCCGACGGCGGTTTTCCGGTAGATCGAGTGGACGGTCATGGGGCTGACTCCTCAAAGATCCTATAGGATATTGCGTAGCTGATGCTGCCGCTTCACACTGGTGGCGTCAAGACTTGTCGTCATAACGACTGTGCACACCGCCGGTCGGGCATGATGGGGCTTCGGGAGGAGCGACTGTGACAGATGCGCATGTGGGTCTGGCGGGGCAGCTCGCCCGGCTGCCTCAACGGCAGGTGCTGAGCGACGACGTCTACGAGACCGTCAAGGGCCTGATCATGGACAGCGTGGTCGAGCCGGGCACCCGGCTGAACATCGACGCGCTGACCCGGGAGCTCGGCATCTCCCAGACCCCGATCCGCGAGTCGCTGGCCCGGCTGGAGTCCGACGGGCTGGTCATCAAGGAGCCGCTTCGGGGGTACAGGGTGTCCTCCCGGTTGACCCGGGAGGAGTTCGAGGACCTGTTCGAGTACCGGCTGCACATCGAGCCCTGGGCGGCCGGGCGAGCCGCTGAGCGGACCGGAGCGGATGACATGGCCCGGCTCAAGGACGAGATGTTGAGCTATACCGACGTACCGGATCGTCCTGACTACGACAGTTACAAGGCGATGGCCGCGCACGACCAGCGGTTCCACGACCTGGTGCTGGAGCTGTCCGGCAACGAGACGGCTCGGCAGTCCTTCGCGCGCACGCACTGTCACCTGCACCTCTTCCGGCTGTACTACGGCGGCGGGATCGCGACCAAGGCGTTGCGCGAGCACAAGACCGTCGTGGCGGCTGTTCGCAAGGGTGACCCGGTTGAGGCCGCGGCGGCGATGAAGGCACATATCGAAGCGTCCCGGGCCCGGTTGCGGCCTGTGTTCGACCAACTCTGACCCCTTTCGTCTTTCGTTTGGAGAGTTCTGTGGAACTGCTGCGCCTCGGCGCGGTCGGCTCGGAGCGCCCGTACGTGCGCGCCACCGACGGCACCGTCTACGACCTGAGCTCCGTCACCGCCGACATCGACGGCGCCTTCCTCGGCTCCGACGGGATCGCCCGGGTGCGGTCTGCTCTGTCTGATGGCTCCCTGCCGGTCGCTTCGGCTGACGGCCTCCGCGTCGGCGCTCCGATCGCCAAGCCGGGAGCGGTCGTCTGCATCGGCCTGAACTACGCGGCCCATGCGGCCGAGTCCGGCGCCGAGCCGCCGAAGAACCCGGTCGTCTTCTACAAACACCCGAACACCGTCGTCGGCCCCAACGACGACATCCTGGTCCCCCGCGGCTCGACGAAGACGGACTGGGAGGTCGAGCTCGCCGTCGTCATCGGCAAGACCGCCCGCTACCTGACCACCGACGAGGAAGCCCTCGCCTGTATCGCCGGCTACACCGTCTCCAACGACGTCTCCGAGCGGGCCCTGCAGCTCGAGGTCTCCGGCGGCCAATGGTCCAAGGGCAAGTCCTGCGAAACCTTCAACCCCCTCGGCCCTTCTCTGGTCCCGGCGGACGAAATCTCCGACCCGCAGGACCTGGGCCTGAAATCCTGGGTCAACGGCGAGATCCGCCAGGACTCCAACACCCGAGACATGATCTTCTCGGTGGCCGCTCTCATCCGAGACCTCTCCCAGTACATGACCCTCGACCCAGGCGACCTCGTCAACACCGGCACCCCAGAAGGCGTAGCCCTCTCCGGCCGCTTCCCGTACCTCTCCGCCGGCGACACCGTCGAATGCGAAATCGAAGGCCTAGGCAAACAATCCCAAACCCTCACCCAAGCCTGACCCCGGAGCTGCGTAGGGGTAATCCCCACGCAGCCTCCGCCGCTCGCTCCAACGTCGCTCCCCGCGTCGACAGCTCCCACCCACCCTGGTACGCGGGCTCCTCCGTCGCCCGCTAGGTGACTACCGATCGCGCCCCTGAAGCCTGACCGCGGGAACCGTCCATCTGCCGCCCGGCCGCGCCATCCGCGCCGACGTCACGCGAAGCTGCCCGGCCGAACCCAGGTCGACGTCGCGCTACGAATCCCCAGACATCTCCTAGACTGGCTCGATCAACACCGACCCCGCTGCTGGCCTCGTGCCACCAAGGGTCGGTTTTCGTTTCTAGGGAACGCATGGCGGCGGCCAAGTACCTGACCGGTCAGCCTTGTCGGAGGGTACTGGCATTGTCGTCTGCATGTTGATTCCGCGGGCGGTTGCTGTAGTCATCGATGGGCGTCGGGCGTTGGTGATCAAGCGGTATCTGCGGCTCGAGGTGGTTGGGGATTGCGTGATGTGTGGAGCCGCCGGGTGGGGTGGTTCGGAGTGTCCGGGGCATCACTACGCGGTGCTGCCCGGTGGGCATGTGGAGAAAGGCGAGAGCGCTGAGGCGGCCGCCTTGCGGGAGTTGGCTGAGGAGACGACGCTTACCGGGCGGATTGATCGGCTGCTGTGGACCGGCGAGCACAACGGGCGGCCGGCGTCTTACTTCTTGGTGGGCGACGTCGTCGGCGTACCGGTGCTGTCAGGCGATGAGGCAGAGGCACACGGGCCGGAGAACAGCTATGAGTTGAGGTGGGCGGGGGCTGACGAGTTCGACCTGCTTGGGCTCTACCCGGTTGATGTCAGGGTGCCGCTGGGTGAGTTGCTGAAGGTGGGCGGGTAGGAGCCTGGGTGTGGGGCACCCAGGAAGACTCGGCCTTCCGCGGTGGGTGGGGTGGGCGTTGACTCGGTGGAAACAGACCGGGGAAGGCTTACTTACTTGAAGATCGTGATTGTTACTGGGGGCAGCCGAGGGATTGGGGCTGCTACTGCTGTTGCTTGTGCGGAGCGGGGTATGGGGGTGGTGCTTACCTACAACAGGAATCCGGAGTCAGCCGAGCGAGTGGTGAAGGAGATTGTTGCGGGCGGCGGTACCGCGGTGGCGTTGAAGTTGGACGTGGCGGTGAGTTCGTCGTTTGGTGGGTTTGTCGACGACGTTCGGGTGGTTTTGCGGGAGACGTGGGGGCGGGACGGCTTCGACTGTCTGGTGAACAACGCCGGGTACGGGCTTTACAACCCGATCGCGACCGTTACGGAGGATGAGTTCGACGGGCTGTTCAATGTGCATCTCAAGGGGCCGTTCTTTCTGACGCAGGCCTTGTTGCCGTTGATGATTGATGGTGGGCAGATCGTCAACATGGTCAGCGCGACCAGCCGGACGGCGATCGTTGGAGTCGCGCCGTACGCAAGTTTCAAGGGTGGGCTGGAAGTGCTCACCCGGTATATGGCCAAGGAGTTCGGCGCGCGTGGGATCAGGGCCAACTCGATTGCGCCCGGGCCGATTCGCACGGAGCTCGGTGGTGGGCTGACTGATGAGTTCGAGGCGTTGCTCGCCTCGCAGACGGCGTTGGGGCGGGTTGGTGAGCCGGAGGAAGTCGGGCGCGTAGTCGCGAGCCTGCTTTCCGAGGAGAACCGTTGGGTCAATGCTCAGTCCATCGAGGTCTCCGGCGGCTTCCTTATCTGAGGAGTAGCAACCAATGCTCGACCACGTTTTCATCTCGGTCAGTGATCTTGATCGCTCGATCGCCTTTTATACAAAGACTTTGGCGCCGCTCGGCATCACGACTCGGGTCGACTACGACGGGGCCGACGGGCCGCCCGGGCATCCGGATCTGAAGGGCTTCGGAGCCAATGGACGGATCTTCTTCTGGCTTCGGTCCGGCGACGTGGACAGTCGTGCTGCGCATATCGGGTTTGTCGCGAACAGTGAGGCGGAGGTGGATGCGGCCTATGCGGCGGCAATCGAAGCGGGGGCCGCAGACAACGGCGTACCGGCTGCACGCGTTTACTACGACCCCCCGCTATTACGCGGCCAATGTGTTAGATCCGGACGGTTACAGTCTCGAGTTCGTCTACAAGAGCTGGCAGCACTGAGGTCAGACGGCCGCGCCGAACCACTTCGACAGTTGGGTTTCCAGGGATTGCTGGTCCTCGCCGATCCAGACGACGTGCCCGTCAGGGCGCAATAGGGCGGCGGGGAAGTCCAGTTCGTCGCTGCTGTCGATCACATGGTCGATCCGGTCGGCCCAGCCGCCGATCGAGAGTTTGCCGGCCTGGTCCAGGAGCAGGCCCCGGCCCTGGTGCATCAGGGCGTACAGGCGGTCGTGTTTGAGGGTCACATCCTTCAAACGGCGGCCGAGGAGATGCGGGCCGTCGCCGAAGTCGTAGCGGATGTCGACCGACATGATCATCTGGGTCAGGTACCGGTTGACCTCGTCGAAGTCCATCAGGTCGGACACCAGGCGGCGTACGGCCTGGCCGGCCGGGTCGTTGGACATCATCACGCCCTGGGCCACGACGTTGTCCAAGACGCTGGCAGCCACCGGGTGCCGCTCGACGTGGTAGCTGTCGAGCAGGCCCTCCGGTGCCCAGCCGTTGACCTCGGCGGCGAGCTTCCAGCCGAGGTTGAACGCGTCCTGGATGCCCAGGTTGAGGCCCTGTCCACCGATCGGCGGGTGGACGTGCGCCGCGTCGCCGGCGAGCAGGACTCGGCCGGTCCGGTACTGCTCCGCGAGCCGCGTGGCATCGGTGAACCGGGACGTCCAGCTCGGCGAGTGCACCCCGAAGTCGGTGCCTGCGGTGGCGATCATCTGCTTGCTGATCTCGTCGATGGTCGGTGGGATCCGCGGATTCTCCGACACCCCCGCGGCCGGTACTACGACGCGGTACATGCCGTCCCCGACCGGCCCCGCGCCGAACCACAGCTCGGTCTTGCGGACCTCGGTCATCACCTCGGTGACGGTCTCCTGCGGTGCAGTCAGCTGTACTTCGGCCAGCAACGCCTCCCGGGTGGCCGGCTGGCCGGGGAACGCGACGCCGAGCAGCTTCCGGACCGTACTGCGGCCGCCATCGCAACCCACGAGGTAGCGCGAGCGGAGTTCGGTACCGTCGGCCAGCTCGACTGTCACGCCGTCGTCGTCCTGGCTCAACCCGGCCAGCTCGGTGCCGCGCCGGACGTCGGCGCCGACCTCACCGGCGTACTCGGTCAGTACCCGATCTGTCACCGGCTGCAGAATGCCGAGCGTGTAGGGGTGGTTGGTGTCGAGCCGCTCGGGCGTCGGCTTGCGGATGCCGGCGAAGAAACCGCCCACCGGGTACTTCGTGCCGAGCGCGAGGAACCGCTCCAGCAAACCGCGCTGGTCCATCACCTCGACCGTGCGCGCGTGCATACCGAGCGAACGGACGACCGGCGACGGCTCCAGCAGCCGCTCCAGGACGACCACCTCCACGCCGTGCAGTCGCAGCTCGGCGGCCAGCATCATGCCGGTCGGTCCGCCACCGGCGATGATCACGTCAATCATTCAAGATCCCCCAAGGTCGCTTTTGCCCTGATTTTGTTCAGGATTCTGGCTACGGCGAGTGATTCTCCAGCACACCCCGGGCCTTGCGGCAAGCCCACCCCTGCGCTATAAATTAGTTGTGGCAAGGAGATGCACTTCTCCTTGCCTATTGTTTTGCCTATGACCTCAGTTGTGCGCACAGTCACCTTCGACGCCCGCGACCCCTACGAACTGGCCGGCTTCTGGCTGAAGGTGCTCCGCGCCGAGCGCCCCGACGACGACCTGCCCGGCGAGCAGTACGCCGCGGTGAACACGCCCGAGGTGAAGCTCCTGTTCGAACAGAACAACGACGAGAAGGCAGCCAAGAACCGCCTCCACCTCGACCTCGTCCCCGACGGCCCCCGCGACGCCGAAGTCGAATGGCTCCTCACCCTCGGCGCCACCATCGCGGCAGACTTCCGAGAGCCCGACGGTACCGGCTGGGTCGTCATGCACGACCCAGAACTCAACGAATTCTGCGTACTCCGAAGCGCTGCCGAACGCGAAGCCACCAGCTGACCGCGGACAAGCCCCCCACGCAGCCTCCGCCCGCTCGCTCCTGCGTCGCTCCCAGCGCCGACCGCTCCCACCCACCCTGGTACGCGGGCTCCTGATGGGGTTGATGCCGGTTGTCGACATACACCCGGTACTCACCTGCAGGGCGTGCTCCTGCCGGGCGGCACGGCCCTGACGGTGGTGCGCAAGCGGCGCGGGTTCCGTGCGGGCGCCTGACCCACAGCAGTCGAGCCACCGGGTCAGCCTGCTGGAGGCTGGCCCGGGGCTCGATGGGTTGTGGGGTCAGGACGGGTCGCCGTACTGCAGACCGCGTCCGTTGGTGCCGATGTAGACGCGGCCGTAAGTGTCGGGGTCACCGGTGACGACGCCGACTCCGCCGATGCTGCCCCACTGGTGGGCGTCGTCGTTGATGCGGACCCAGGTGCCGCCCGTGTCGGTGGAGCGGAAGACTCCGGTGACGTTCTTGACGGTGCCGATCAGGTACAGAGCCTGGTAGTCGGCGCCCGGCGCGGCCTTGCCGAAGCCGAGGGCGGAGGCGGACTGCACCGAGGTGAGCGCGGTGAAGCTGCGGCCCCCGTCGGTGGAGTGCAGCAGACCCTTGCCTCCGCCGGAGATCCACAGGTCTCCTGCGATGCCGGGGACGGCCGTGAGCCGGCCGGCAGGCTGGTTGCCTGCCCGGGCGGTGAAGGTCGCGCCGTCCGTGCTTGCGTAGAGCGTGCCGCCGGACAGCGAGTAGAAAGTCCTGGCCGACGAGCGGTCGGCGACGACCTCGGCGTCGGTGCCCAGGCCGCCGACCTTCGACCAGGTGGACCCCAGGTCGGTCGAGCGGTACGGGGCCTGGCCGGCCTCCGTCCAGACGATGGTGGAGCCGTCAGCCGAGAGCGCGACATGGCAGCTCTCGGAGCTGCCCACCGGCTCTGCCTTGATGCCGTTCCAGCTGCTGCCGCCGTCAGTGGAGTAGGCGCCGTCCTGCGCGCCGCCACGGCCGACACGGACCATCACCGAGGGCTTGGCCTGGGCGAAGTCGATGTCGGTACTGCTGCTCATTAGCGGGTTCGTCAGCCGCCCGGACGGGATTGTGGTCAAGGAGGGGTCGTACCGGAAGCCGCCCTGGTCGCCCATGGAGGTGATGAGGGTGGCGCCGCCGGGCGGGGCGATCGCGTCCGCCAGCGCGGTCTCCTCGAGACCGCGGGCCCCCGAGGCCCAGTGGCTGGTGCTGCCGCTGTCGTTGGCGGTGACGTCCTTGCTGCGCCAGATGCCGTTGCCGGTGCCGTACAGCACATGCCCGGAGTTGAAGGGATCGATGGCCAGGGCGGTCATCCAGTGCCCGATGCCGGTACCGACGTAAGGGGCGCCGGAGGCGTCGCGCACCGACTTGTCGGCCAGTGCCTTCCACGTCGAGCCGCCGTCGGTGGTCCGGTAGACCTCGTCCTCGGGCCACCAGCGGTCGAGGGTGGTGACCATCACCGTGGACGGCTTCTGCGGGTCGACGGCCAGACCGGAGAACCCGTAACTGCCCTGGGACGGTGAAACGTTCTTCCACGCGCCATCGGCCGGCGTGTACTTCCACACCGAGCCTCCCGTCACGCCATTGGGCCCAAGGGCATTGGTGTACGTCAGGTACAGCGAGCCGTCGCCGGAGATGACGCCGTGCTGCGGCAGCTGGCCGGTCGGCTGCCCGGAGACGGCGTACCAGGTGCTGCCGCCGTCGCTGGAGCGGTACAGGGAGGTGGCCTTGTCACCGACGCCGACGTAGACGGTGTTGCTGCCGGCCGGGCCGTACGTTACGAAAGAGATGCCGCCGCCGCTGCTCGCCCCGTCCTTGACGGGGAACGACGAGACCTGGCTCCAGGTGACGCCGTAGTCGGTGCTGCGCCACAGGCCGTTCTTACGAGTGCCGAGGAGCAGGGAGCTGGGGTGCGCAGGGTCGATCACGAGCCGCTCGCCCGCGCCGCGGCCGTCCTCGTTGCTTCCCAACTTGAAGGGCAGGCTGGTGCGCTGGAAGGTGCGGCCGCGGTCGGTGGAGCGCAGGATCTCGCCGTTGCCCGCCCAGTCGTTGGTGTACGTACCCGCCCCCAGGTAGAGCCGGTTGGGGTCTACGGGGTCGGTGGCCAGCGAATCGATGCCCAGCAGGTTCCAGTCCTTCTCGCCGACCCAGTCGGTCAGCGGGATCCACTGCTCGGCCGCGGTGTCCCAGCGGTAGGCGCCGCCCATGTCGGTGCGCGCGTACAGCAGGCCGTTCTCGCGCGGGTTGAACACCAGACCGGTGACGTAACCGCCGCCCACCACCTGGGCGTTCTTCCACACGTACGGTCCGGAACCGGGCGTCTGGGGCTGGTCCGACTTCACCAGCTTCCATTGCTGATTGGTGCCGCCCGTACCGGGAAACTGGATGACTGCCGCGCCCTGGGCGGTGGAGCTTCCGGAGACGTCCAGGAGCTGGCCGCTCTTGCGAGAGGTGAACGTGACGGCGTCGGAACCGCTCACCTCGCCGATCTTCCACTCCTGGGCCGTGGAGGAGCTGTCGGTCTGCTGCTCGGCGGCGGCCGCCTTGACGGTCGAGCTGCCCGCTATGCCAAGCACCTTGCCGCTGTTGCGGTTCACCAGCTCGTAGTAGCCGTCCCCGGTGGACCTCAGCTTCCACTGCTGGTTGGCGGTGTGCTGGTCGGTCCACTGCTGGATACGGGTGCCGTCGGCGGTGGAGAAGCCGTTGACGTCGAGCACCTTGCCACTGCGCACGGAAACCAGCTGGTAGTAGGCGCTGCCGTCGATCGTCGCGGCCTGCGAGTCGTCCTGCGCGAATAGGAGGCACGGCACGACGATGGCGGGCACGCCGACCAGCAGACCGGCGGCGGTCCAGCGGCGGCCGCGACGCCCGCGGTGCGTGGGGTTGTCCATTGAGGGGTGTACTCCTTGCAGGTCATTCACCGGAGGAAGGCGGATCCAGGCACGGAGGGGCCTGATCCGCCTCCTAGTTGTCACAGGCACCGCAAAAGGTTGCCGCGGGCCGGGATCTCTTTCAGGTCCACCAAAATCCGACACGAGCCGCGAACGTAGAGCCACCGCCACGGCCACGAAGGCGCGACGCCCGTACTGTTCCTCGATGGCGAGGAGGAGCCGCGGCAGGCGGAGCTGACGAAACTGCGCATTCAGTCGCTCAGCGGAACAGTCGTATCCGCCGAAGAGTCCGACGCCCATCGGTGGCTTCAGGCAATCACCTGCGGCCCGGCCGCTCAGTACCCCGACGAGCGAGTCCGCCTGCCGAGACCGCCTTTGCGCTGGCGACGCAGGAGCCTGCGAAGCCTGGGGTGGGCGGGAGCGCCCGCGGAGAGAGCGACGCAGGAGCGAGTGGGCGGGCGCGTGGGGATAGCTAAACCGTCGACGGGGTTTGGCCGGTGAAGGTTATTCGCCAGTCGGTGGTCCAGGCGTGGACCGTTAGGTCGAAGCCGTTGTGGTGGGCGGCTAGGCGGTGGTGGCCGTCTTCTGGTGGGGCGATTTCGGTTTGCCAGCCTCGGGCTTGGAGGGCGGCGGAGGCGGCGGCTACTGCCCAGGCTGGGTCGATTGAGGTTGGGTTGCCGGTTTCTACCGTCACGCTGGAGACGGTGGCGGGGGCGCGGCCGTCGAAGAGGGCGCCGGGGTTTACCGGCCCTGGGTCGTGGGTGATGACCGGCTGCTGGGTCGGTACGACGATTGCTGCGACCGCCAGTAGTTCTTCGCGGAGGAATTCTCGGGCATCCGTCATCGCTGCGGCCCCTCGGGTCGTCGGGACTGCACAGAGCCAGTCGGGACACGCGCGCCGTCGGCGGCCTGGCCGGAGGTAGCCCTGCGGGCAGTTTCGCGGGAGGGTTTGGTGACTGCCACGACACCGTCATACACCTTCGCGGCTGCTCCGGAGAGGCCCCGGAGACCCGGGCCCCAGGCGAGTCGCGTCTCCTGCATCGGGGTGGTGTCGGTGCGCGAGATGTGCGCCAGATCCCCGCGTACCACCCGCCCGACGTTCCGCAGCGATTCGCTGTTCGTGCGGTAGTACTCGTTGTGCCAGTGCACGGAGACCGCCTCATCAGAAGCAACAGGATCGGCTGTCGCCATCCGGATCGAGTCCGGGAAGTCGGCCGGATCAGGGCCGTGCCATTGGGTGTAGGCGACGTAGTCGCCGGGCGCGCGTTCGACGTACAGGCGCGTGGGCGGTGCGACCAGGTCCGTTGCCTGGTCGACGTGTTTGTCGATTCCGGGGCTGCCGGTCATGACGACCCGGTCCGGGTGCGCGCCGTTCAGCAGGGCCTGCCCGACGACCTCCGTACCGTAGCTGTGACCGACCATCGTGACCTTTGCCGAAGGCAACTTCACCGCATCCAGCTCGTCGACGAAGGAAGCCAGGCGAGGCGCGGCCTCCAGCGCGGGCGCTTTGCTCATCGCGGCGGGGATCCCCTGCGGCGAGTCGTAGTCGAGCCACACGATCACCGCCGTACCAGGGCCGGCCTCATGCCGGATCGCCTCACCACGATCCGCCTGCCCGCCGAAGGTCTCCAGCGAGTTGCCCATCCCAGGCACCAGCAAGGCGACGTTGCGCGCCGACTCGAGATCGCCCAGCACTTCGACAGCGCGACCCTGCCCCGATGGGTCGACCGACCAGAACCGGCGGTACCGCTGCACCGGTACGACGTTGCCCGAGGCATCGACCTCGGCGGTCAGTACCGGCCTGAGCAGATCGTTGACCGTATCTAGCCGGGTACGGTCCTGCTTGCTCGCGGTATCCGCGTCGACCGCCGCCTGCAGCCGGTCACGCGCAGCGACCAGCAGCGAATGGTTCGCCTCGAACCGTGCCTCGAGCTCGTTCGCCATCCAGCAACTCCCCGTCAGTCACCAAAGTCCCACGCAGTGTGGCACCCGCAAACCCTGACGGGAAGAGCTGACCTAACCGAAGGTAAGTGACCAGCTACCGGCGTGAGCCGACAAACGCACGACCGACAGCGGCCGTACGTCGACATGCCGCAGCGACTCAGCAGGCGCGTCGAGCACGTACAGCACGATCGCCCGCACCACCGCCGGATGCACCACCGCAGCCACCGTACGCCGATCCGCCGCACCCCGTCGGCCGTTGTCCACAGCCCCGTTCGGCCCGTCGGCGGAGCCGTCGCCAGGCGAGCGCCCGTCAACGGAGCCGTCCCAGGAGCCCTCGGCGGATCCGCCGGCCAGATCGCCGAGCCAGTCGGCCACTCGGGTGATCACGTCGTTCTCCGACTCGCCGCCGGGCGGAGCAGTGTGCGGGCGTTCAAGCCAGGTCGCCACCGCACCCGGCGAAGCCTCGAGCAACTCCTCCAGCTCGCGCCCGGTCCAGTCGCCGTACTCCCGGTCCCGCAGCGCCTGTACCACCACTGGCGACAGCCCAAGCGCCGACGCCGTAGCCAACGCGGCAATCTCCGGTCCGGCGTACACCTCATCTGCGACGATCTTCAGCTCGCGCGCCGCCTCGACCCCGGCAGGATCGGGTGCGGCGTCACCGCCGAGGACCAGGCCCCGGAGGGCGGGAGTCAGCGCGTGCGCGACCAGCGTCAGAGACGTCAAGCGGCAACCACCTCAGAGTCGACCTTCGCCGTACGACGGTCGATCGCCGCCGCGTAGCCGAGCCCGAGGAGCAGCCAGAGCGTGGTCTGGGTGCCCAGCGAGGCCAGCCGGAACTTCCAGAGCAGCGTAGCGGGGAACGTCTCCGGAACCTCGTTGATCGACGGCAGCAGCAAGTACGCGGCGACCACAGTGGCCAGGAAGGCGGCTCCGCCGACAGCCAGCCGGATCCACGGCGCCGTACCGAAGCGGGCCGACCAGCGCGACGCGGCGACGCCGGCCCAGACGGCGAGCAGGCCGATCACCAGGGTCAACAGGTAGGTGATCGTCCGCTTGGTGATCGTGTCGGGGTCACCGACCGCGGGCGGGTTCGGCGGGTACTTGAAGAACGGGATCAGCACGATCCCGACGTACCCGGCGGCGGCCAGCCCCAGGGCGGCGTACGAGTCGCTGGTGGTCCGCAGGCGGCGGCGCAGCAGCGTGAAGCCGACGGCGAAGATGCCGCCCAGCGCCACGCCGTACAGCGAGGTGGCGAGGAACAGCCCGGCTCGCTGGCCGTCGCGGCTGACGAGGGGCTTCTCCTCGGCCTCGTGGCTGTGCTCGGCGGTGGAGCCGTCGTCGTGGCTGTGCGCGGCCGCGTTGGCCTCTTCGATCGCGATCGCGGCGTCGACATGGGGCTCGCCCATCACGTACGCGAAGGTTCCGGCCAGCAGGCCGGCGAAGAGTCCGACGATCAGTCCGCGCACCAGGAGGGATCCGAAGGTGCGCATGGCAGTCCTGTCGTTCAGAAGGGTGGTACTACGGCAGGACTCAGTGGCACGGGACGCCGAGCAGGTGCCGGCCGTCGTGCATCAGCTCGTGCAGGTACATGCCGGAGCGCGACAGCGCACCCTGGTCGAAGCCGACGAGGTAGGCGAGCATCAGCGCCAGTACGACGGTGACGAGAGCGATCGCGAGCAGCCGGGGCGAGATCGCCGGGACTGCGACTGAGCGAGCAGGCGTGGTTGCCGACATCGGAGACCTCCTAGGGAAGTGCGCGTCCCTAATCGAAAGGCTGCTGGTGCCTGAGCGTCCTGACTCACGAGCAAGCTCGTTCACAGTGGCGCGGCCGTACCGGTCTCTCACCGGTTTCCCTCATGGCACCGCAGGTTGTCCCTCGAAAGGTAGTCGCCCGCTTCCACCGCGGTCAACGCACTGACCACGCCCAGGTGGGAAAGATCACCCGTACGCCGGACCCGCCCGCTCACCTACTCTCGATCCATGCCATCCGCTCATCACCTGGTCGCCTTCGCGATCACCGCGTTCATCATCATCGTCGTGCCCGGGCCGAGTGTGCTGTTCATCGTCGGCCGTGCGCTCACCGTCGGCCGGCGGGAAGCGGTGCTGACCATGCTCGGGAACACCGTCGGCGCCGCGGTGATGCTGGTTGCCGTCTCGCTCGGGCTCGGGGCGCTGATCGCCGCCAGCGCGATCGCGCTCACGATCGTGAAGCTGGCGGGAGCGGCGTACCTGGTCTATCTCGGCGTGCATGCCTTCCGCACCCGCAAGTCGCTGGCCGAGGCGCTGGCCAGCGGCGTCAAGCCGGGGAGCGCTCGCCGGGCGCTGCGCCAGGGGTTCCTGGTCGGCGTGACGAACGCCAAGACGGCGGTGTTCTTCGCGGCCGTACTACCGCAGTTCGTCGACAAGAACGCGGGCAGCCCGGCGTCGTTGCAGATCCTGCTCCTCGGCCTGATCTTCATCCTGATCGCGCTCTGCTCGGACAGCCTCTGGGCACTGGTCGCCGGCACGGCCCGCGAGTGGTTCGCCCGCTCACCCCGCCGGCTCGAACTGGTCGGCGGCACCGGCGGCCTGATGATCATCGGCCTCGGCGCCAGCATCGCAGTTACGGGAGCAAAGGATTAGCTGTACGCCGGCCAGCCACGACCCCGAGCAGAGCTAGGAGGGCGGGGAGGCCGAAGGCGGTTAGGTAGGCGGTGGTGGGTGAGTGGGGGTAGATGGCGGCGAAGAGGGTGCCGCCGATGGCGAGGACGGTGGCGGTGGCCAGGGCGTCGCTGAGTTGGAGGGCTGAGCTGTTCGAGCCTTGTTCCTCGCGGGTGGAGTACTCGAGGATCAGGACCGAGACGGTCGGGAAGACGGTGCCCATGCCGAGGCCGGTCAGGCCCCAGCCGAGGATGCCGACGATGACCGGGACGTGTGGGTTGAGTGTGAGGGTTGCGGTCACGATGCCGAGGACGATCGAGACCATGCCGGCCTGCAGGAACACCGAGTGCGAGAACGGCTGCACCGGGCGGCCCCGGTACCACGACGCCGCCGTCCAGGAGAGCGCGCTGACCGTCAGTACCAGCCCGGCGAACGCGGGCGACAACCCCCGCTCGCGGGTCAACATCAGCGGCAGGAACACCTCAGCCCCGAACCCAGCAGCCGCCACGAGACCGCGCAACGCGATGACCGCGGGCAGCCCGGACGAGATCCGGAACGTTCCCTTGGGCAACAACTTCGGCGCGAAGACCGCGACACCGGCCAGCCCCAGCGCAACCAGCACCGGCTGAAGCAGCCCACTCTGCTGACCGCCGTAGCTCAAAACCCCGACTCCGACAGCGGCCGCGACCGCCCACAGCGCCCGCCGATCCCACAGCGAGCCCGCCTTCGCGATCGACCCCGAGTTGGCGCCGGCCAGCCCAGGCCGCATCACGAGCACCGCCGGAACAGCCAGCGCCGGTACTGCGAGGAACACGATCCGCCAGCTCGCATGCTCGACAATCAGCCCGGCGATCGCCGGCCCGACCAGCGACGGTACGACCCAGCCGGTGGCGAAGGCGGCGAAGATCCGGGCCCGGAGCTCCGGCGGGTACAGGTGTCCGACGACGACGTACAGGGCGACCGTGACCAGACCGCCGCCGAAACCCTGGATGATGCGGCCGGCAACCAGTACCTCCATCGTCGGCGCGGCGCCGGCGATGATCAGCCCGAGCAGGAACCAGCCGGTGCCGTACCAGAGCGGCCGGATCGGCCCTTTCAGATCACTCCAGGTGCCCGACACGACCATCGCGACCACGCTCGACGCGAGCGGTCCGCCGAACGCGAGCGCGTACAGCGCCAGCCCGTCGAGCGCCTGCGCGACGGTCGGCATCGCGGTGGTGACGGCGAGGTTCTCGAACGCGATCAGGGTGATCAGCGCGACCATCCCGATCGTCAGCGCCCGGTACTGCGGCGCCAGCACGCCGGCGGCTCGGGGCTTGATCGCGGTGTCGGCCGGCTGGTCGGCGGTTGTCGTCATGCCGAGCAGCCTCTGATATCAAGTGCACTTGAAGTCAACGCGCCGACTTCAAGTGCACTTGACGGGGTTCAGAGAACGGCGGCGAGGACGAGCGCGATGATCGGCGGACCGGCCTGCAGCGCGGCCGAGCGAGCCATCCGGCGGTCCGAGGCGATCAGCACGATGCCGGCGCCGGCCATGCAGGCGCAGGCGAACAGCGCGATCGCGTGCCCCTTGTCGCCACCGGCGATGAGTCCGCCGATCGCGCCGAGGGCGAGGAACAGGTTGTAGAAGCCCTGGTTGAAGGCCCACGGCCTGGCGATCGTTGCCTCGGCCTCGTTCGGGATCAGGAACCGCTTGTACGTGCTCGGCTTCATGAAGAGCAGGCTCTCCATCGCGAAGACGGCAAGGTGGAAGGCACCGGCGAGGGCGACGAAGATCTGCGCGATCGTGTTCACTCGCGAACGGTACCGCGAGTCACGAAGGCGCGAGCGGGATTGTCGACGAACAATTGAGTAGCGATTTCTTCGCCGAAGGTGCGGATCAGGCGGGGGCGGAGGCCGGTCAGCAGGTAGGGGATGCCGGGGCCTTCGCCGGTGGCGGCCCGGGCTCGGGCGGTGGTCGTGTCGCCGCCGAGTAGCAGCCGGTCGGCGTATCCGGCGTCGATCAGCGCGGCGAGGCAGTCGAAGAGGCGTGGATCGGTCGCGTTGTTGGCTCGCGACGGGCCGTCGAAGGCGAGGAACGGTCCGCGGGCGGCCAGTTCGAGGTGGAAGCGGTGGTCAGGGAAGCGGTTCAGATGCCCGAGGATCACGCTCTCCGGCGCGACGCCGGACTTGTCGACGAGCAGATCCAGTACTACGTCCGCCGCGCTCCCCAACTCATGATGGATCGCGATCGGCGCCCCCGTCGCATGCTGCGCCTCGGCGGCGGCGATCATCACCACCCGCGCGTGCTCGTCGAGAACGTGGAATCCACTCGCGACCTTGATCAGCCCAGCCCTGACTCCGCTGTCGCCGATCCCCTCGGTCAACTCCCGGACGAAGATCTCCGCCAGCCGCGGCCGCACCTCGTCCACCAGCCCGGCGGGGTAGTGCTCAGCCCGGTGCAGCCCGGTCGCCGCAATGAGGTGAATCCCTGTATCAGCAGAGATCTTGGCCAGATCAGCCGCTCGGCGATTGAGCCCGTACGGCGTCCACTGCACGATCGCCTGGCCACCCGCAGCCTTGAAGTCCCTGACCTCAGCAGCCGCCCCGTCGGCATCATCCAACTCCTGCCCCGCCAGCAACGCACTCCGGAAGAACAGATGATCGTGCGAGTCGGTAACCCCAAGCTCCCCAGCCGGCAGCTCCCCCAACACCGTCCTGACCTTCACACCCGTCCTCCCCACAAACAAGCTGAGCCCGACCAGGCTATGCCTGACCGGGCTCAACTCTTCATCTAGTTCTGTTGGTCAGCGCCCACGGCGCGTGCCACCTGCGCGGGTGCCGGCCGAGAAAGCTGCTGCTCCTGCCGGACGGCTGCTCGCACCGGGAGTGGTGGTGCTGTAGCTCTTGGGAGCAGATGCGCCACCACGGCCCTGTGAGCGGGTCTTGGTCGACTGTCCACCGGAGCCATTGCCCCGACCACCACCGTTCGCGGAGCCGGAGCGCTCGGAGCGAGTGCCTCCTCCGCCCTTCGCAGAGGTGGAGCCCGCACCACGCGCTGAGCTGGAGGCCGTGCCTCGACCGGAGCCGGCGCCGCGTGCGGAGCCGGTACCTCGCGCCGAGCCGGAGCCACCTGCGCCGCGACTGCGACCGCGGCCGCTGCTGCCTGCTCGGCGGACCTCGTCGTCGGCGATCACCTTGATGGTCGGGGTGACGAAGGTGCGCTCGCCGGGGGCGAGCTCAGCGAGCAGTGGGTCGCCGACGCGGAGCTTGGTGACCGTGGCGGCGATACCGGCCTTGCGGGTGAGGTCGCGGACGTCGCGGACCTGGTCGTCCGTCATCAGCGTGACGACGGTGCCCTCGGCGCCGGCGCGGGCAGTACGGCCGGACCTGTGCAGGTACGCCTTGTGCTCGATCGGCGGGTCGGCGTGGATGACCAGCGTGACGTCGTCGACGTGGATGCCGCGCGCGGCGATGTCGGTCGCGACCAGCGTCTTGGCGGAACCGTCGGAGAAGGCCTCCAGGTTGCGCGTCCGAGCGCCCTGCGACAGGTTGCCGTGCAGCTCGACGGCCGGGACACCCTGCGCGATGAGCTTCTTGGTGAGCGACTTCGCGCCGTACTTCGTGCGCGTGAAGACCAGCGTCCGACCCGGTGCGGCGGTCAGGTCGACGAGCACGGGCAACCGGCTGTCGGACTGAACATGCAGCACATGGTGGGTCATCTTGGCCACCGGCGACTGAGCCGAGTCGACGCTGTGCGTGACCGGCGACTTCATGAACCGCTTGACCAGGACGTCGACACCGGCGTCCAGGGTGGCCGAGAAGAGCAGCCGCTGGGCGTTCGCCGGAGTCGCCTCCAGGATCCGCCGGACGGCGGGCAGGAAGCCGAGGTCGGCCATGTGGTCGGCCTCGTCCAGCACGGTGATCTCGACCTGGTCGAGCTTGGCGTGACCGGTCTTGACGTGGTCCTCGAGCCGGCCCGGGCAGGCGATCACGATGTCGACGCCACGCTTCAGCTGGGTGATCTGCGGGCCCGCGCCGACGCCACCGAAGATGGTCATCGTGCGCAGGTCGAGCGCGTCGGTCAGCGGCGTGATGGAGGCCTGGATCTGGGTCGCCAGCTCCCGCGTCGGCGCCAGGATCAGCGCGCGCGGGTGGTTCGGCCGGCGCTTGCTGCTGCTCGTGGTGAGCCGGGCCAGCACGGGCAGTACGAACGCGTAGGTCTTGCCGGAACCGGTCCGGCCGCGGCCGAGCACATCCTTGCCCGCCAGCGAGTCCGGCAGCGTGGCTGCCTGGATCGGGAACGGCTTGAGGATGCCGG
Source organism: Kribbella sp. NPDC051718 (assembly GCF_040681515.1). Classification (NCBI taxonomy): domain Bacteria; kingdom Bacillati; phylum Actinomycetota; class Actinomycetes; order Propionibacteriales; family Kribbellaceae; genus Kribbella; species Kribbella sp. NPDC051718. Next base: position 211,948 of record NZ_JBFAYZ010000010.1, read on the forward strand.
CGGCCGCCAGCGCCTTGACCAGCCCGGCGGGTACGCCGAGGTCGTCGAAGGTCAGGTTCTCGTCGACGACGGTCGGCGCGACCTCGGCGTACGCGGCCTGCTTGCTCTCGGCAACCCCGCGACCGCTGTCGGCGGAACCACGGCGACCGGCCTCGGAGGCGGTCACCGGCCGGCCGGACTCGGCAGCGGGATTGTTGCCTCCCGCACCGGTACGGCGCCGGCGGCGGGGACGCGCCGGGGCCTCACCCTGGGCGCGCGGGGGTCGTGCTGAGTTGTTGGAAGGGGTGGAATTGGGCGTGGTGCTACTGGGGCGGCGTGCCGCCATGAAGTACTCCAAAAGATCGGGGGTCGTCCTGCCCGGCGCAGCTTTTGAGCCGCGGCGCGTGGTGGTCGACTGCTAGCGCAGCGTATGCACTGAGATCGGCCCGAGGCAGAACTGGGCGGGCCGTCACATTCAGTGTACGGCACCGGCCGACCTCTGGCAGAGGGTTACCTGAACTGGGTATCTTTCCGCCGTGACCGCCGCTGAGGAGTACCGAGTAGACCCGCCGACCGTTGGCACCGAGCGCGAACTGCTGCAGGCGTACCTCGACTTCCATCGGGGCACGTTGCTGTGGAAGACCTCCGGGCTGACCGGGGAGCAGCTCACCGAGAAGGCGATCGAGCCGTCCACGATGAGCCTGATCGGGCTGGTCCGGCACGCGACCGAGGTCGAGCGGTACTGGATCCAGATCTGCCTGGACGGCCGCTCCTTCGACCTGCTCAAGACCTGGAGCCAGGAGTACCCCGACGGCGACTTCGACCTGGTCGACCCGGCCCACGTCGAGGAGGACTTCACCGACTTCCGCGAGACGACCAAGCTGAACGACGAGATCCTGGCCGGCTACGACCTCGACCACACCTTCATCCGGCCGCGGGTCGGCACCGAGCACACCGTGCGCTCCCTCTACCTCCACCTGATCGAGGAAGCCGCCCGCCACAACGGCCACGCCGACCTCTTCCGCCAACGCCTCGACGGCCTCACCGGCGAGTAGTGCTCAGACGCCCTTGAGCTGGCGGATCACGCCGACCAGGTCGTTCACGACGCCCTTCACACCAGGGATGCGGGTCAGCCGGAGCAGTCTGTCCACCAGCGGCACAGTGCTGGTGATCAGCAGCCGTGTGCGGCGCAGCCCTGTGCTGTCGTCGTGCACCCAGAAGAGGACGATCCCCATCTGCATCAGCCAGAGCAGCTCCGGCAGCTCTGCTCGCAGGTCGGCGGGGAGCTTGAGGTCCGAGCCCTCCACGACCTGACGGAAGATCTCGATACTCGCCTCCCGGGCTGGCCGGGACTCCTCACTGAAAGGCGACAGTGGGCTCTTCGGCTCGGCCGCCGTCTTGAAGAAGGTGCCGGCGAACTCGTGATAGGGCTCGGACACGTCGAGCCAGGTCCGCAGTACGCCGATGAGCCGCTTGGCGAACGACTTGTCGCCGGCCAGGATCTCCTGCACTGCTTCGCGATGCAGCACCTGCAGGTGGTCGTAGTACGCCTGCATCAGGTGCTCTTTGGAGCTGTAGTAGTAGTACGCGTTCCCGACCGAGACCCCCGCCTCGGTGGCGATGGCGCGCATGGTCGTCTTGCCGTACCCCTGCTCCCGGAACAACCGCAGAGCCGTCGACAGAATCAACTCACGCGTCTGCTCACCCTTGGCGGTCGCACCGTCCGTCACATCCGTCAGCGTAGTCACCTCCGATCAACTCCGAGTTCCTGCTCCGCAACCCCGCCGCCACCTGCACCATCGCCCGCGCCACCGGCCGCATCGCCGGACTGGCCAGCCGTACTGCGGTAGCCCGGTACTCCCAGGTCGCCCACAGGCACACGATCCACGCCCGGTCGCCGACATACACGGCTCCGTCGTCGGCGACCACCGTCACGTCGCGCAGTGTCGCCAGGTGGTCCAGCTCCGGGTACCGCGCCCTAGCCTCCGTCGACCCCGCCGCGACGAATCCGAGCCGTACCACCCCACCCAGGCCGTTCGGCCCTGGCTTCTGCCCCGCCAGCCACTCCTTGAAGCGGCGGCAGAGGCCGCACTGCGCGTCGTACAGGACTACTAGCTCTTGCATGGTCCGTCAGTAGCCCGAGGGCATCGGCTGCTGGGTGCCGGTCAGCGGAGGCTGGAAGGCGCCGGTAGCGACGAAGTTGTTCGGCGGAACCGGGGGTGTGGTCATGTCCTCCAGGCGGCTGCGGCGGCGGATCGTGTTGAAGGTCCAGACGTTCAGGAGGTGCAGGACGCCCAGGACGACCATCACGATGCCCAGCTTCACGCTGAGCTGCTCGAGCACCCCGCGGGCGTCGACCACAGTGCGGCCGGTGCGCAGGAACAGCGTCACGAAGCCCAGGTTGACCAGGTAGAAGCCGACCACGAGCAGCTTGTTCACCGCGTCGGCGAAGTCCTCGTTGCCGTGGAACACGTCGACCAGGAAGACCCGTCCGTTCCGGCTCAGCGTCCGTGCCACCCAGATCGTCAGCGACACCGCGATCAACAGGTAGATCAGATAGGTGACCACCGTCATTCTCATCACGTCCTCACATTTTGAACACGTTCAATTCTCTGACACGACGAGAGTAGGCCAGCCTTTTGAACATGTTCAAGAAGCGGACGTGGTGAGCTGGGTCTCAGCGGATGCGATGGCCCCGCAGGACGACGGCCGCAGGGCTGGCCAGTACTTCGGGATGCTCCCGCGGGTCCTCTTCGTACGTGACGAGGTCGCCCTCGCTGTCGAGGCCGAGGAACTCCCGGGCCGAAGTGCTCGCCGCCTCCAGCGCCTGGGTGACCGAGAGCCCATGGCGTACGAGCTGGTCGACCTCGCCTGCGACCGTACCGACGACGTCTGAGCCGGCCAGGACGCGTACGCCGTACTGGTGGGCCAGCCGCAGCATCGCCGCCGCCTTCTCCGACCGAGCTTGCCTGCGGGCGCTTCGCTCGGGGGTGTCGTTCTCGGCGCCGTACATGGCGGCCGAGAGAGTCGGAGTCCACGCTCCGCCCCGCGCACCCAGCACCTCGAGGTCCTCGGCGGTGATGTCGTCGCCGTGCTCGACGGAGTCGATCCCCGCCCGCACCAGGTCGCTGACCAATGGAGTCTGGGTGTGTGCGGCGACTCGGGCACCGCGGGCGTGGACGGCGGCGACCATCTCGGCGACGGCGTCGAGCTCGTAATTCGGGGTGACCGCGCTGCCGCGGATCGGGCCGTCGGGGCCGACCGCGGGGAAGTCGCCGACCAGCTTGACCCAGGTGGCGCCGGCGTCGAGCTCGGCCTCGACCGCCGCGACCAGTCCTGAGGCCGGTACCGATTCGTACATCCCTGGGAAGTAGCTGTCCGCCGGAGCGAGGAACCGCCCGGCGGCGAGTACGACGGGCCGGCCGTCCTCGGGGCTCGCGGCAAGCTTCAAGGTGACGGACCTGTTGCCGCCGACGTCCCGGAGCGCGCCGACGCCGGCCTGCGCGAGGCCGTCGAGCATGGTCCGAGCCTCGGTCTCGCCGAGTAGTACCGGTCCGTGGTCGCCGACGCCGAAGGTCAGGTGGCAGTGCGAGTCGACCAGCCCGGGCAGCGCGTACCGGCCGGGCAATGCCTCCCGGTCGCCCGTACCTGCTTCGAGATGGACTTGATCGCCGGCCGGCAGGCCGATTCCGTCGAACACCCAGGTCGCCATGGCTCGATCCTCCCCGGAGATCAGCTCATGGCGCGGCAGAATGCTCGCCATGGCGCTCAAGGAGAAGCACCTGGATCGCTGGGTGCAGGCCTACCGGCGAGCCTGGGAGTCGAACGATCCCGAGCACATCGCCGCCCTGTGGACCGAGGACGCCGCCTTCTACCGCCGCCCCGACGAGGAGCCGGTGCTCGGCCGCGACGCGATCGTGAACGCCTGGCTGGAGGTCGCCGACGCGCCGGGCGAGACGCTCTTCGAGTACCAGGTGCTGGGATTCGGCGACGGCGTCGGCTTCGTCCGCGGCTGGACGACGTACCAGACCGACCCGCTCGGCGAGTACAGCAACCTGTGGGTGATCCGCCTCGACAAGGACGGCCGGGCGCACGAATTCACCGAGTGGTGGATGGAAAAGCACTGAGGTCGTACGATCGGTGGCAGGCACTCAGGGTGCCACCGGTCCGCGGGAAGGGCTCAGCCCACCTGATCTCGAGGTTGAGTTTGTGGTATCCACCTCCTTTCTCGCCTGACGACGCGGACAGCAGGCACGCAGAGAGGAGGTCGCCATGCCGACCCGTAATCTTCCGAACTCGCCGCGCCTGGATCACCTGAGGAACCAGGCCAAGACCCTGCTCAAGCAGGTCCGCGCCGAGGATCCCGCGGCCGTCGCACTGGCCGCCGAGTTCTATCCGGTGAGCACGCTCGCTGACGCGCAGGTGGCGATCGCCCGCAGCTACGGCTTCGCCAGCTGGCCGCGGCTCGTCCACCATCTCGAACTGATCGACCGCTACAGCCGCTCACCGCACGTGGTGCCGAGCAGTTCGAATCCCGTCGAGGAGTTCCTCAAGCTGGCCACGCTGCACTACGGCCAGGACGATCCGGCCCGGCAGGTCAGCGCCCGCGACCTCCTCGATGAAGTTGCTCTGAGCAACATCTACACCCAGGTCGTGGCCGGAGAGCTGGACGCCGTCCGGGCGACGCTGGCCGCAGATCCGTCGCTGGCCAGGCGAGAAGGCGGACCGTTCCGTTGGGAACCCCTTCTTTACCTGACTTATTCGCGACTGGAAGCGCCTGCACAGCTGGAGATCGCGCAGCTGTTACTGGCCAACGGAGCTGATCCCAACGCGGGTTACCTCTGGGACGGCCTGCCATCACCCTTCACTGCTCTCACCGGCGCCTTCGGACGCGGCGAGGGCGACCAGCCGCCACATCGGAACCGGCTGGAGCTGGCCCGCCTGCTGCTCGAAGCCGGCGCCGATCCGAACGACAGCCAGACGATGTACAACTGCGGCCCCGGCTGCCCACCGCCGTACGACGACGACCACCTGGAGCTACTGCTCGAATTCGGTCTGGGCAAAGGCGAGGGCGGCCCCTGGCACGAGCGGATGACGACAGCGCACCCGACGCCACGCCAGCTACTGGAGGACGAGCTGGTCTTCGCCTCCTCGCGAGGACTGCTGCACCGCGTCGAACTGATGCTTGCCCAAGGCATCGACCCCGACGCGCGCGGCACCGAGCATCCGGGCTTCTGCGGCCATCGGGCCTACGAGTTGGCATCGGTGGCCGGCTACGCCGAGGTCGCCGACCTGCTGCGGGTCGCGGGCGCGGCGCCGCTGGATGAGGTACATGAGTTGTACGCGGCCGCGCTACGGGGCGAGTCGGTCGGCGCCGATCCGGAGTTGGCTGCGCGGGCAGTACGGCGGAATCCGTTCGTACCGATCCGGGCCGCGGAGCTGGGACGGACTGAGGCGATGGCGCCGCTGCAGGAACTCGGATTCGATCTGAACGTGCAGGCGATGAACACCCCTCTGCACCAGGCGGCGTTCTCGGGTCATCTCGACACCGTCAAGAAGCTGATCGAGCTCGGTGCCGACCCATCGATCGAGGATTCCTCGTACCACAGCACGCCCCGTGGCTGGGCCGAGCACAACCACCAGCAAGAGGTCGTCGACTACCTGGACAGCCTCAAGGGCTGACGGTCAGGAACAGAAACGAGCCGAAGATCATCAGGTGGACCGCGCCCTGCAACAGGGTGGCCCGGCCGGTCGCCAGGGTGAGCATGCTGATCACCACGGTCAGCGCGAACAGCACCATCTCCTTGCCACCGAGCCCGAGGACGAGCGGCCCGTCGAGCCAGATCGACGCGATGGCGATCGCCGGGATCGTCAGTCCGATGCTGGCCAGGGCTGAACCGAGCGCGAGGTTGAGGCTGGTCTGAAGGCGGTTCCGCAGTGCGGCTCGTACTGCGGCAACCGTCTCCGGCAGCAACACCAGCAGCGCGATCACGACGCCCACCACCGCGAGCGGCGCACCGGCCGACTCGACCGCGGACTCCAGCTTCGGCGAAACCGTCTTGGCCAGGCCGACGACGGCGATCAGGCAACCGAACAACAACCCCAGACTCAGCAGCGCGGTCTTGGTGCTGGGCGCCTCTGCGTGGACTTCTTCAGAGTCTTCGTCGGTTGGCTCGGTGACAGGAAGGAAGTAGTCGCGGTGGCGGATGGTCTGGACGAAGACGAAGACTCCGTACATCACCAGCGAAGCGACACCCGCGAAGGCAAGCTGAGCCGCGCTGAACGTCGCGCCCGGAGTACTGGTCGTGAAGGTCGGCAGCACCAGGCTGAGCGTGACGAGCGCGGTCATCACGGCGAGCGCGCTGCCGGACGCGTGCACCCGGAACTCCTGCGTCTTGTGCCGCAACGAGCCGACCACGAGCGCGAGCCCCAGGATGCCGTTGCAGGTGATCATCACCGCGGCGAAGACCGTGTCGCGCGCAAGCGAAGCGGCCTTGTCACCACCCGATGCCATCAGTGTCACGATCAGTGCGACCTCGATCACCGTCACCGCGAGCGCCAGGATCAGCGTGCCGAACGGTTCGCCGACCCGGTGCGCCACGACCTCGGCGTGATGGACGGCCGCGATCACCGCCGCGCCGAGGCCGGCGCAGATGAGGATCAGCAGGATCACCCCTGGCTTGCTGCCCCAGGACACGGCAAGGACGATGAGCGCGAGTGGGGGCACGGCCAGACTCCAGCGCGGCAGCCCAGAAAGCACATGAGTCTTCGTCATCCCCTGTGATTCTATCGGCTGATGGAGATCCGAGAGGCTGTCGCAGCGGACTGGGACGCGATCTGGCCGTTCTTCCGCGAGATCGTCACCGCCAGCGAGACGTTCACCTACGACCCCGAGCTGACCTTCGAGCAGGCACGATCCCTGTGGATGTCGGCGTCGCCACTGGCCCGGACAACCGTCGCGATCGATGCCGAAGGCAAGGTTCTGGGCAGCGCGAACATGTACCCGAATCGCCCCGGCCCAGGAGCGCACGTCGCCAGCGCGAGCTTCATGGTCGACGCCGCCGCCCGCGGCCAGGGGGTCGGCCGGGCGCTCTGCCAGGACATGATCGACTGGGCCGGCCGGAGCGGGTTCCGGTCGATCCAGTTCAACGCGGTGGTCGAGTCCAACACCACCGCGGTCAAGCTCTGGCAGGCACTCGGCTTCGAGATCATCGGCACCGTGCCCGAGGCGTTCCTCAGCCCCTCACACGGTTATGTCGGCCTTCATGTGATGCACCGCCCGCTCTAGAGGGAGGCGAGCTCTTCCGGGGTGAAGGCGCGGAGGATGCAGAACTCGTTGCCCTCGGGATCCGTCATCACGACCCAGGAGACGGACTCGTCCTGGCCGACCGACGCGCGCTGGGCGCCGAGCTTCTCGACCCGGGCGATCTCGGCCTCCTGGTCGTCCGGACGCAGATCCATGTGCACCCGGTTCTTCAGCGACTTCTTCTCGTCCTCCGGTACCCGGACGAACAAGATATCGGGCACGATGCCGTCCTCCGGGCTTCCCTCCGGCGGCTCGAGCACGGACTCCTTCTCGACCTCGTGCGTGATCCGCCAGCCCAGCACCTCGGCCCAGAACCTCGCCTGCGCGGCCGGATCGATCGCGTCGTAGATCACACACTGCACCCGAATACTCATGGCGCACACCCTCTCATCGCCGGGGTTCCATCTGCTTTGATCGGGTGCATGACCGACTCGCGCGCCCGCCGGCTGTGGAAAGTCCTCGAGCCGTTTCACGCGATCACGTACTTCGCGCCGGACACCCGCAAGGCCACTGACGCGCTGGGACTGCGCGGCGGCTGGATGAGCTACTTCGCCTGCCGGGCCGCTCCACTGGGCGCCGTCAGCCCCGAACTGGTGACCGCGATCTTCTACAACTTCCACCCGTCGATGGTCGCCCGAGCCATCCCCGACGCGTGGACCTTCGCCACGCCCGACCAGCTCCTGGCGACACGCCTGCAGGCGGTCGACAGCGCAGTACGCGGCTTCCCCAACGCCGACACAGCCGGTACGCCGGTACGCCGCGCCGCCGAATTGGCCCGACACGCAGCCGAGCTGGCCCCGACGGCCGGGCGTCCTCTTGCAGCGGCCAACGCAGCACTCCCCTGGCCCGACGAGCCCCACCTCGTGTTGTGGCAAGCCACGACGATCCTGCGGGAGTCTCGCGGCGACGGACACGTCTCCGCGCTGGTCGGAGCCGGGCTGTCTCCGTGCCAGGCACTCGTCACCCTCTCCGCTGCAGGCGGCCCGTCCAAGGAGGTCTTCCAGCTCAATCGGCGCTGGAGCGACGACGAGTGGGCCGCGGCCGAGGAGGATCTCCGGGCACGCGGGTTGCTCACGGCGGACGGCGTACTGACCGATGCCGGGCACACGCTGCGGCAGTCGGTAGAGGACACGACCGATCGACTCGCCGAGCAGGGCTGGACCGCCTTCGGCGACGCCAACGCGGAGGAGCTGGACCGGCTCATCCGCCCGATCAGCGGCGCCATCATGGCGGCCGGCCTGGTACCGGACGACAACCCGATGGCGATGCGCTGGGACTAACGCTTTTGGGGGCCTCGGAAGGTGACGTAGAGCAAAGAGATCCCGAAGGCTGCGACCACCGGGCCGATGATCGCCCAGATCTGCTTGCCCGACATCGAGCTGCCGCCGATGTAGCCGAGGCCCTGCAACGCCCACACCACACCGAGAACCGTCAGCAGCAGGCCGAAGGCTGCCGGTAGCGCTTTCTTCATTTCACGACCCTAGCTGGGTTGAGATGAGTTGGATCGCCTTGGCCAGGTCTTCGCCCTTGGGTGCCTTCTCGGGGTCGAAGAGCCACAGAGCGATCACGCCGAGCATCAGTGCCTGGTAGAACGTGCCGACCTGCTGGACCGTCTCCGGATCGGTGTTCTGATCGGCCGACCCGAACAGCATCGCCAACCCCTCGCGCGCCTCGCCCTGCATCTTGGACAGCGCCTCGAGTAGCTCAGGCAGATGTGCGCCAAGGCTCAGTACCTCGTACTGCGTGACCCACAGCGCGCGCGTCTCCGGCGACTCCAGCGTCTTCACGGCCTGCCCCCAGGTGGCAGCGAACCGCTCCCGGACGTCGGCCTCACCCGGCAACTCAGCGCTCATCGCCTTGCCGACGTCGGCGCCCCACTCGTCCAGCGCCTGGCGCATCGCCTCGTTCATCAGCGCTTCCTTGGACCCGAAGTGGTAGCCGATCGCGGCCAGGCTCACCCCGGCCGCGGTCGCGATGTCGCGCGCGGTGGTCCGGCTGTAGCCCTTCTCCATCAGGCAGGTCTTCGCGCCCTCGATCAGCGCCTCGCGATTTCCCATGAAGCGATGGTAACCGATGTCTGACACAAACGTCTTGCACAATTGTCTAAGACCATCGTACAGTCGTCTCATCACCCCACCTCCAGGAGCTGAATTGACGAACAAGACCGTGCTGATCTCAGGAGCGAGCGTCGCCGGACCCGCGCTGGCGTTCTGGCTGGAGCGCTTCGGCTACACCCCGACCGTGGTGGAGCGGGCGCCGGAGCCCCGGCCGGGCGGCTACGCGGTGGACTTCCGCGGCGCCTCACTGAAGGTGCTCGAGCGGATGGGCCTGCTGGAGCAGGTCCAGGCGAAGGCGACCGACCTTGGCGAGATGACGTACGTGAACGAGGCCGGCAAGCCGGTCGCGGTGATGAAGTCGACAGTGCTCAGCGGCGAACTCGAGGTACTCCGCGGCGACCTGGTCGAGATCCTGTACGACGCCACGCGAGCCAAGGTCGAGTACCTGTTCGACGACGCGATCACGACGCTGCGGCAGGACGAGACCGGCGTCGACGTCACCTTCGAGCGCGGCGGGTCACGGCGCTTCGACCTGGTGATCGGCGCGGACGGGCTGCATTCGAACGTACGCCGGATCGCCTTCGGGCCGGAGTCGCAGTACATCCACGACCTCGGGTACTACAACGCCGTCTTCACCGTCCCGAATCACCTCGGTCTCGACCACACCGCCCGGTTCGTGAACGTGCCGGGCAAGACGGCCGGCACCTACAGCGCGCGGGACAACACCGAGGCGAAGGCGCTGTTCTACTTCGCGTCGGAGCCGTTGAAGTACGACCGGCACGACGTGGCCGCACAGCAGCGGATCCTCACCGACGCGTTCTCGGGGGTCGGCTGGGAGGTACCTCGACTGCTGTCCGGCATCGCGGAGTCACCGGACTGGTACTTCGATTCCGTCAGCCAGATCAAGATGCCGAGCTACTCGATCGGGCGGATCTCACTGGTGGGCGACGCGGGGTACTGCGCTTCGCCGTTGTCGGGGATGGGGACGAGTCTCGCGATCGTCGGGGCGTATGTGCTGGCGGGCGAGTTGGCGGCTACTGGTGGCGATCACGTGCTGGGCTTCGCGGCGTACGAGGAGCGGATGCGGGGTTTCGTCAAGGCTTGCCAGAAGCAGGGAAAGGATGGGGGCCAGTGGTTTGTTCCTGGTAGCAAGGCGTTTCTGAAGCTCCGCAACCTGAACTTCAAGCTGCTGCCGTACCTGCCGTGGCGCAAGCTGATCGACGAGCTGCCGCTGAAGGTGGGCAACTCGATCGACCTGCCCGACTACGCGCCTAACGCGTCCGCAGGCCTGCCTCAGCAGCCTGGAGCACGGCAGCGGTGAGCGCGTCCAGGACGGCAGAGTCGAGCTTCCAGTGCTGCCAGTACAGCGGTACGTCGACGTACTTGCCCTGGGCAACTTCCACCAGGCGTCCGTCGGCGAGCTCTTCCTCGACCATCTCCTCCTCGATCATCCCCCAGCCGAGACCGAGCCGGATCGCCCGCACGAACGGCCCCGGCGCGGGGATCGAGTGGGTCGGCGGGTCGAGCCGGCGCCGGGTGACCTTGCGGAGCAGCCGGTGCTGAAGCATGTCCTTGGCGTTGAAGACGATCATCGGCGCCGTCTCGAGTGCCTCAAGCAACGGTTTGCCGGCCAGCCAGCGGTCCGCGAACTCGGGGGTGGCGACGGACAGGTATCGCATCTTGCCGAGCGGCTGGACCCGGCAGCCCTGGACCGGGCGGGGATCGCCGGTCACTGCGGCCAGTACGGTGCCGTTGCGCAGCAGCTCGGCTGAGTGGTCCTGGTCCTCTTGATGCAGGTCGAATGCGGTCACCAGCTCGGGTGGCACGGCGAAGAGTACGGGCAGGAACCAGTTGTTGAGCGAGTCGGCGTTGACCGCGATGGGGAGGCGAAGGCCTTCGAGCCTGCCCTTGACGGCGGCGATCGTCTCGACTTCCAGCAAGGAGACCTGGCGGGCGTGGCGTAGTACGGCCTCGCCTGCCTCGGTGGCGCCGGCGGGTTTGGTTCGCCGGACCAGGACGTGGCCGAGGCGGCTCTCCATCGCCTTGATCCGCTGACTGACCGCCGACGGCGTGATCCGCAGCTTCCGCGCGGCCGCGTCGAAGCTGCCCTCGTCGATGACCGCTGCGAAGGTGTCCAGCTGAGCTGAGTCGAGCGGCATATTCGCCTCTTAAGAGCTGCTAATGGTGGTGCAGGAAGTTTAGCTGGTTTGTTCCCCCGGTGGCTTCTACGGTCGAGGTATGCCCTTGCTTGCCGGCTTTGCCACCACGCTGTCGCTGATCGTCGCGATCGGCGCGCAGAACGCCTTCGTACTCCGCCAGGGCCTGCGCCGCGAACACGTGCTGCCGGTGGTACTGATCTGCGCGCTCTCCGACGCCCTGCTCATCTCGAGCGGCATCGCCGGCCTCGGCGCGCTGATCACCGGCAGCCAGGCTGCCCTGCACATCGCGCGCTACGGAGGTGCTCTCTTCCTTCTCACGTACGCCGTGATCGCAGCGCGACGAGCCCTGAACCCGTCGGCGCTCAGCCCTGCCGATCACGCCCCGAGCGCGTTGCGCAGCGTCGTACTGACCTGCCTCGGGTTCACCTACCTCAACCCGCACGTCTACCTGGACACCGTCGTCCTGCTCGGCTCGCTGGCCAACCAGCGCGGTACCGACGGCCGTTGGATCTACGGCCTCGGCTCGGTCTCCGCCAGCTTCGCCTGGTTCTTCACCCTCGGCTTCTTCGCCCGGAAACTCGGCCCGATCTTCGCCCGGCCCCGCGCCTGGCAATACCTGGACGGCACCATCGCCGTCCTGATGGCCACGCTGGCGGCCTGGATGCTGGTGGGCTAGCGGTGGAAAATGGCAGGCGCCCGGGGCGTGGAAGGTGCCAGGATGCCGGGCATGGTTGAGCGCGCTTTGAGCTTCGGGTCGGTGGCAGAGGCGTACGACCGGTTTCGGCCTGGGTATCCGGTCGAGCTCCTCGAGTTGGTGATGGAGTACGCCGGTGAGTCGCCGATCCGGACCGCGCTCGAGATCGGCACCGGGACGGGCAAGGCGACCCGTCTGTTCGCGGAGGGAGGTATCGCGGTCACTGCGACCGAGCCTGACGCGGCGATGCTCGCGGAGTTGCGCAAACGGCTGCCGGCAAACGTCACCACCGTGCAAGCCGCTTTCGAGGACTTGCCACTGGTTACGTCGTACGGGCTGGTGTATTCGGCTGCCGCACTGCACTGGACCAACCCTGAAGGGCGGTGGGAGCGGATGGCCGCACTCGTCCGGCCGGGTGGGGTGTTCGCCAACTTCGGGGTGCCGATCCAGCTGGCCGACCCGGCTCTTCAGAAGGCCGCGCGGGCGGCCCGCTTGCCGTACTTGGACGATGACGGCGTGCCATCGCCCGACGGCACAGCTGCGGATCGCCCGATGCAATGGCCGGGCACGGAGCTCGAGCAGTCCGAGTGGTTCACCGATGTGCGGCAGGTGGTGATCGAACGCCGGCTGCCGATGAGCGCTGTCGACTACGTCGGGCAGCTCTCGACGGTTTCGGCGTATGTGCTCCTCTCGCCCGCCGACCGGGACGAGGTCTTCCGCCGAACTCTCGAGGCCCTTCCCGAAACTGTGGAACTCGACGCCCAGGTCCATGTCCACCTCGCCCGTCGCTTGGGAGACTAGGTTCTGCCGCGTGGACGTGACGGTCTTGTGTGATGCGGTGGCGGTGTTTCCGGAGCGGGTGGAGGCGGCGTTGCCCGGGTGGTCTGCTTCGGAGGCCGAGTGGACGGTTGGCTTTGCGCCCGGGAACGTGGCCGCTGGGGGCGGGTGGTGGCTGCACTTTCATAGCTACCTGGTGACTTCGGCGGCCGGTGTTCTGCTGGTTGATACGGGGATCGGGCCGGCCGGCGGTGAGGCGGCTGAGTGGTTGGGGACGGTTGGGCGGTTGCCTGGCTTACTGGAGGCCGCAGGGGTGGCGGCTGGGGAGGTCGACACTGTGGTGTTGACGCATATCCATCTGGATCACGCGGGCTGGAATCTGGCCGAGGCGGTGCCGCGGTTCGGGAACGCGACGTACGTGGTGCAGCGGGCTGAGGTGGAGCATGCGCGGGGGTCGGCGACGTACGAGCGGTTGGTCAGGCCGCTTGCCGATGCAGGGCAGTTGCGGGCTGTGGATGGAGAGGTGTCGCTCGACGGTGGGGTGCGGTTGTTGCCGACGCCGGGGCATACGCCTGGGCATCAGTGCGTGGTGACTTCGCGGGCTGTGCTCGGGGGCGATGTGCTGGTGCATCCGGCGCAGGGGCGGTGGCCGGAGTTGACCTACGTCTACGAGACGGAGCCGGCGATCGCGGTGACGTCGCGGCGGGAGGTACTGGCATTGGCGGCGGCTACCGGAGTACCGATTGCTGCTGCGCATCCGCATACTGCGCTGGACAGCTCCGGGATGCCATTGCCTGCTAGGGATTCCGGCGAAGGCTTCTGCTCGCCGTACAAGCTCTAGGCGGTCAGCGGTAGCCAGTGGTGTCGGCGGGTTTGCCCTGCGATTCGACCTCGACGATGTAGCGCCAGGCGTCGGGCTGGCTGCCGTCGAGGTCGGTGAAGCCGTAGACCTTGGCCAGTTCGCCGCTGGACAGTGACTTGCCGTGGTACCGGGATACGTCGGGGTCGGCGGCCAACGCGGCCACTGCGCGTCCGACGTACGAGGGGCTCTCCGAGATCGCGAAGTGCGGGATGCGTTCGGTCGCGTCGCGCCAGTTGTCCTCGGTGACCCCGAAGCCGTCGAGCATCGCCTCCGAACGCAGCCAACCGGGAGTGAGCAGGAGCGAGGTCGTGTTGTGTGGTTTGAGCTCGTGGGCGAGCGCGAACGCCATCCGGCTGACCGCGCCCTTCGCGACGTCGTAGAAGAACGAGACGCGGTAGTTGGTCGCGTTGTACTCGTCCGTGCCGTCGGTCATCTCGACAACCAGGCCGCCGGGCGACTTGATCAGCAACGGCAACGCGAAGTGGCTGGTGATCGCGTGCGTCTCGACCCCGAGCCGCAACAGCTTGAGCCCGTCGTCGAGCGGCGACTCCCAGACGGTCTTGTCCCAGCTCGGTTCGCCGGTCTGGCCCCAGATGTCGTTCACCAGAATGTGCAACGCGCCCTGCTCGGCCTCGATCCGCTCGACGAGCGCCTTCACCTGCTCTGGATCGGTGTGATCGACCCGTACTGCGATCCCGCGACCGCCCGCCGCGTCGACGAGCTCGGCCGTCTCCTCGATCGTCTCGGGACGATCCATCTCCGAGCGCTGTGCTCTGGTGGACCGGCCCGTCACGTAGACGGTCGCGCCGGCCGCGCCGAGCTGGACCGCGATCCCGCGCCCGGCCGCGCGCGTCCCGCCGGCCACCAACGCCACCTTGCCCGCCAGGGTCTTCTCGCTCATCTGCCGCCTCCCGCCGTAGCCATACGCTGTATGATTTCGTACCATACGATGTATGGTTAATGCTGGCAAGCCACTTCCGGGCCGCTCGGGACGGCCACGGGCAGGGGAAGAGCGACTCAGCCGGCACGCCATCCTCGAAGCGGCCCTGCGAATCGTCGACACCGAGGGCCTGGACGCGATGACGATGCGCCGGCTCGCGTCGACGCTCGGCGTGAACCCGATGTCGATCTACCACCACCTACCGAACAAGGCCGCCGTCTTCGCCGGCCTCGCCGAACTAGTCTTCGCCCAACTGGAATCCACCCCGCCAGGCGACACCGTGCCCTGGCAGGACGAACTGAAGGCCGCGGCCGCGGCTTACCGCGACGCCCTACGCGCCCATCCGAACCTCGCCCTGCAGGTCCTCTCAGACACCTCAGCCGTCTCGGATGTCGTCGTGGTCACGGTCGAACCGTTCTACCGAGCCCTGGACCGAGCAGGCGCCGAACCCCGCCACATCTTCGAAGCCGTCAACACAATCATCGACTTCATCCACGGCTTCAGCCTCGGCGAAGCGTCAGTCCGCGCCGACACCTTCGACCTCGCGCCCGACCTACTCACGCGAATCAACGCCCTCCCCCCCGGCAAGGCACCCACACTGACCCGCGTAGTCACCGAGCTAGGCGCGTCGGGCCTGGCTTACGACTTCGACACCGGCTTCACGACGGGAATCACTCTGCTCGTGGACGGCATCGCCACCCGCTTCGCCTTATAGTCCGGCTCTCAGCTCAACCGGTAGCTGACCCGGACGTCATGACCCCCGCCGGAGGTGTCGATCTCGAGACTGCCGCTGATTCCGACCAGCTCACCGGTCCCGGAGCCCGGGGCGAACTCGTAGTACAGGTTCGCTTCCCCATCCATCGTCCCGAACTGCTGCAACACCACCGTGCCGACCCGTCCGTCGATGCTGCCCTGGAACGACTCGAGGGCGACATAGCCCGCCTTACCCGCTGCCGGATCCCCTGCCGACAACATGAAACCTGTACTGGTCCCGTCCATCCCCCCAGTCCAAACCTTACTGAAATCAAACCGCCCAGTTGCCTCCAGCAACGATTCCCCAGGCTGCAGCTCAATACTGAACGCCGCAGTAGTCTCCTGAAGCCCACCCACCACCGTCGAGTTCTCAGACATGTCAGGGACCTTAGCCTCATCGGGTCTTCCGCCACTTGTAAGAACACGACAGCCCACCACTCCGACCGCGGCCCACCCGCCAACTCCCGGCGCCCCACCGGACCGCCCCAACCCGCCACCACCCGACCTGCCCGACCGCCCGACCTGACGAGCTGACGAGCTGACGCAAGAGTGCACACCCGGCGCCAATGCCTTCGCCGACGTGAGGCCCGCCTCGACCAACGCATCCAGCCAGCGACGACGAACATCACCCGCGACCTCCCGCCAACAGCAGTCGCGTACCGATCGGCCCCCGACCCAAGGACGAGACGACCCATGACGGCCAGCCCGCCCACCGCCTTTACCAAGCCGGCGACGGAGGAGCCGGCGCGCTGGGTGGGCGGGAGCGTCAGCGCGGGTGAGCGACGCAGGAGCGAGCGGAGCGCCGGCGTGGGGTTCTTCGAGCGTCGGCGTGGGGATCTTCGGGCGTTGATAATCGGGGAACCCACCGCCTGGAGGTTTTGATGCGTGCGAAGGTTTTGTATGTCAGTGATCTGACTTATCCGGCTCGTGGTCGGCGGTATGGGGATGAGGACGCGTATCTGACCCGCGAACTGCGGGAGCATTTCGATCTGGCGTTGTGTCATCCGTTGGATGCGGTCGGGTTGATGGATCGGTTCGACGCGGTGATCGTGCGGAACAGCGGGCCGGTGTTGCACTTTCAGGCGGAGTACGACGAGTTTCGGGCTGAGGCGATCGCGCGGGGGACGCGGGTGTTCAACCAGCTCAGCGGTAAGGCTGACATGGTCGGCAAGCAGTACCTGGTGGAGTTGAGCGACGCCGGCTATCCGGTGATACCGACGACAGACAGCGATCCGTCGACGTTGCCGGAGTCGGCCGGGTATCTGGTGAAGCCGAAGCTGGGCTCGGATTCCATTGGGCTGCGCAAGGTTTCCCGAGACGAGTTGAGCACGCTGGCGCTCGACGGGCTGCTCGCGCAGCCGCTGGTCGATTTCCAGTACGAGGTGTCGTTCTACTTCGTCGATCGCGAGTTCCAGTACGCGCTGTACACCCCGGACCCCAAGCACCGCTGGGAACTCGAGCCATACCAGCCGACCGACGACGACCTGGCCTTCGCCCAGCGCTTCGTCGACTGGAACACGATCGACCACGGCATCCAGCGCGTCGACGCCTGCCGGACCGTCACCGGCGAGCTGTTGCTGGTCGAGCTCGAGGATCTCAACCCGTTCCTCTCCTTGGCTTCGACCACCGACGACCACCGGATCGCCTTCGTCAACCGGGTCGCCTCATCCCTCGGCACCCTGCTCAGTCTGTGAGGCCACTGGGATTTCTGTAAGGTTTTTCCGCTGTTTTAGTCGAAGTATTGCGTCAAGTAATTGGCGCGCGTACGGTCGCCAAGAGCCGAGACCGCCCCCAACTTGGCAGGAGTTCCCCATGCACGGCATCCAAAGCCCACTGCACCAAACCAGCCGTATCCGGCGCCGCGTGATCGCTGTCTCCGCGACCGCCGCGGTCGCAGTGACCGGCGCGATCTGGATGTCGTACGCACCGCCCGCCCCGGCCGCCACCACCGCGGTCACCGCGGGGGCGACGACGGCCTTCAGCAGTTACGAAGGCGAGGCCGGCACGCTCGGCGGTGGGGCGACCGCTGTGTCGCTGACCGCAGCGCCGACAACGCAATTCTCGAGCCCGGCACTCGAGGCCTCCGGTCACGGCTACGCGCACCTGAGCGCGACCAATCAGTCGGTGCAGTGGACGAACAACACCGGCCAGCCGATCAGCTTCGTCAACCTGCGCGCGAGCATCCCGGACTCCGCGTCGGGCGGCGGGATCGCCGCGACGCTGGACCTGTACGTCGACGGTACGTTCCGGCAGGCGCTGAATCTCAACTCCAAGCAGACCTGGGTCTACGAGGGCACCAGCTACAACACCAGCGACGACCAGAACCCGGCCGACGGCGGTGCCCGCGTCTTCTTCGACGAATCGCACGCCTTCATCACCGGTACTCCGATCGCGAACGGCAGCACCCTCCAACTGAGGAAGGCTCGTCGAACACCGCGGCGTACTACGACATCGACGTGATCGACGTCGAGAACCCGCCGGCTCCGATCGCCCAGCCGGCCAACTCGATCTCCATCACCAGCTGCGGCGCGGTGTCGGACCCGACTCCGACCAACGGCGCGGCCAGCCCCCAGTCGGTGGACAGCCGGGCCGCGATCCAGAGCTGCATAGATCAGGCGCAGTCGCAGGCCAAGGTCCTGTGGATTCCGCAGGGCACCTTCTACCTGAAGGGCACCGGCAACCTGCACGCGAACGGCATCACGATCGCCGGCGCAGGGCTCTGGTACAGCACGATCTACCGTGACGTGCCGGTGCCCAACAACACGCCGTTGGGTGCCGTGTTCGACCTGACCTCGACGACCGTGCAGAACTTCCACATCGACGCGAACGCGATCAGCCGCAGCACCATCGGCGGCGATGGTGGCGCGATGGACACCACCGGTACGAACTGGATGGCCAACGGCATCTGGACCCAGCACACGATGTCCGGGTTCTGGGCGTCGGGCACCGGCGGCACGGTGCAGAACAGCCGGCTGACCTCGATCTGGGCCGACGGGATCAACGTCAACAACGTGGCGCTCACCGGGACGACCGGGAGCAACCTGACGGTGACCAACAACTTCGTCCGCGGCACCGGTGACGACGCGATCGCCATCAACTCGGTCGCGTACAACACCAACGGCGACGGCTCCACCACCACCTACACCCCGATGACCAACATCAAGGTCACCCACAACACGTCGATCTCTCCCTGGGGCGGCAAGGGCATCGGGATCTACGGCGGCAGCGGCCACCTCGTGGACAGCAACTACGTCAGCGACACGGCCCGCTACATCGGTCTGGGTGCGGGCCGGTTCGGCGTCAACGGCAGCGACCTCACCTCCGCGACGGTGTCGAACAACACCGTCGTCAGGTCCGGCGGCAACGCCTACAGCCAGGGTCAGCCCGCATTGCACGTCGGCAACGGAGGTGACGGCCAGAACGTGGGCGTCGTCAACAACGTCACCGTTACCGGCAACACCGTGGCGAGCTCGGTCTACGACGCGATCGGCTTCTCCACCTCGACGAACACCCAACTGCAGAACAACACGATCACCTCGCCCGGACGCAACGGCGTCATCATCTCGCCGCCGTTCTATCCGGCGCCCAGTGGATCCGCGACGATCACCGGCAACACCCTGACCGGCCTCAAGGCAGGGATGACCGCGTTCGCCAACAACTCCAGCGGTTTCAGCGCCTCGGTGAGCAACAAACAGCTGGGACGGCACCACCACCCCAGGCGGCCCGTACGGCGGAACGCCCGCCGCGGTTCCCGGCACTGTCCAGGCGGAGAACTACGACACCGGCGGCCAGGGCGTCGCCTACAACGTCGGCTCCATCAACGGGAACGGCACCGCCTATCGCTCCGACGGCGTCGACCTCGAGTCGACCTCGGACACCGGCGGCGGCTACAACCTCGGCTGGACCAGCGGCGGGCAGTGGTTCCGCTACACCGTGAACGTCGCCTCGGCCGGCACGTACACACTCAACCTGAGGGTCGCGGCGCCCTCCGCCGCGAACGGCGCACTGCATCTGTCCAACGCTTCGGGCACGAACCTCAGCGGCGCGATCAACATCCCGGCCACCGGTGGCTGGCAGACCTGGAGCACGATCACCGCCAGCGTCACGCTCCCAGCCGGTCAGCAGGTCCTGACCCTGAACCAGGACAACGGCGGCTGGAACCTCAACTCCCTGACCTTCGCCGCGAGCAGCAGCCCCACCCCGATCGACTCCTCGGCCTGGTACGAGGTGGTCAACCAGAACAGCGGAAAGTGCGCTGACGCCCTCAGCTCCAGCACCGCCAACGCCACCGTCGTCCAGCAGAACACCTGCAGCGCGGCCCTCAACCAGCAGTGGCAGTTCGTCTCCGCCGGCAACGGCTACTACGAGGTGCTCGGCCGCCACGCCGTCACCCAGCGGCAGGCTTGGGACGTCACCGGCGGCACCTCCGCCACCTCGCCCGGAACCCCGATCCAGACCTGGGCCTACGCCACCGCGACCAACCAGCAGTGGCAGGCCCAAGCCCTGACCGGCGGCTACTACACCTTGGTGGTCCGCAACAGTGGTCTGTGCCTGGGTGTCCCGAACTCCTCCACTGCCAACGGCGTGCAGCTCCAGATGCTCACCTGCAACGGCAGTCCCGCACAGTCCTTCCAGCTGATCAAGCAGAGCTGACACGACCTCATCCCTCCTCTTGTTGTGAAGCCGGCGGCGGTAGCGCCGCCGGCGTGATCAGTGCCGTCAGGAACAACGGGATCGTCAGACCGGCCACCAACACCGGCAACGCGAACCAGACCGCTCCCAGCGCGAAGCCCGCATAGACCACGACAGCGAAGACCTCTGCGAACAACCCCGACACCGAGGTCACCGTCGCCCGTGCCGGACCCGTGATGGCGTCCTGCAACCGTGCCTCGGCGACGATGATGACCAACTGCATGAAGCCGTAGCCGACCGCGATCGGCACGAACCCAACGGCCGTCCCGCTCAAGGCACCCCACGCCAGCATCCCGGCCGACAACGCCAGCCCGACGCCGAGCACCCAGCCTCGCATCCGGTACGCCGGACCCGCGAGCGCACCACCGATCGCCTGCGCGGCGACCGTGCCGGCGATCAGCAACGGCACGAGTTCCGTCGAAGCGCCGATTCCCCTTGCCAGCAAAGGGAAGTACTCGTCGAAAGCCAGGAACCCACCGAGCAGAGCCACCAGAACAACAGCCTTGCGGACAACCCGGCTGGTCGAAACCTCGGACAGCCCCGAGCGCAACATCACTACATACCGCCCGAACGGACTACTTCTGCCCAGACTCACCTCCTTTGTTTCGTCGGCCGTGGCGACTCGGGTCGCCTCGGGTAGGGACAGAGCGACGGCTGCTTGGGCAAGGCAGCTGAGCACGCTGACGACACCCAGCAACGGATAGCCGCCGAGCTTGAACAGCGGTGCTGCCAACGCAGTCGCCGCGAGGTTGAGTACCAACGCGGCCGACTTCGCCCGACCGATCAGCCCGGCGTACCGGTCGGCGGCTCCGCGCGCGGCGAGTTCGTCGTACACGAGGGCTTCGAAGGTGCCGGAGATCAGCGCAGAGCTGATTCCCCACAAGACGAAGCCGAGCGCGAACCCCGCGTACGAGGGAACGACGATCCAGCCGGCGAAGCCCAGGCCGCGCACGAGCGTGCCGAGCACCAGCAGTTTGCGTCGGGAGAAGACATCCGCCCAGGCACCAGAGGGCACCTCGAGCAGGAAAGCGGTCGTCGACCAGATGATGAACAGCGACGAGACCTCCGTCGCCGAGAGCCCGTGATCGGTGAACAGCAACTGGTACACCGGATACAGCGGGATGAAGTCCTGCAGCGCCTCGAAGGCGACGATGCGCGCAGTCAGACTGCGCGGTACAGCGTTCGGTGGGCGGTCAGATCGTCAAAGATGCGGCGCTGAATAGTTCATACCTCAGAAGATAACCGCGAACCAGCTACCCGAACAGCTCCTTTGTTCCAGGTGTGGATAAGTGCAGAACCTGGTACCGCGTCCCCGGAACGATCCCCGGCTCGCCACTCCACAAGGTGAAGTGCACCAGCTCCCACCGCTCCGGATCCACCGCGACCGCCGAGCTGTGGACGCCAGGCAGCTCAACGGTCCGCTGCAAAGCGGCCAACGCCTCGGCCACCGGCTCAGCCGGGTCGACTTCCGCGGGCAACTGCCACACATTCTTCGTCGCACCCAGCGCCGGCTGGTCCACATCAGCTCCGGCCTTGGCCAAGGCACCGGTCCAGTGCCGCACACTCGGCCGCCCGAACGACTGGCAGATCCCGGTGAAGAAACCACCACCCCACAGGAATCGGCCCATCCCCGCCGCGTCGTTCCACAGATAGAACGGCGCGTACTGGTTCACGATCGACCCGTTGGCCTGGTCCTGCACCAGGTACGCCTTGATCCCCAGCCCCTCGAAGTCATCCGTCCGGTCCCCCAGCGTCTCCACGCGGCGCCGGATGATCCCCATGTCGTAGTCCGTCGGCAGATTCAGCTCGTACTGCATCGCGTACATGCCGTACATACTAGTTGGTACAGAGCGATATTGAGAAGCTTTCCGGGCCCTGGTCCGGCAGGCTTTGGGGATGGGCGATGTGGGCGAGCGAGTCTGGCGGAAGGTTCCTGACGGGGCGCGGGAGGCGCTGACGCGCGGGCTCAGTCCGTCCGAGTTGCAGACTGCGCTGCTCGAGGTCGGTCGGGAGCGGGCGGCTGCGGTGACGCCGGCGCGGTTGATGCAGCGGTGGCGGGAAGATCGGTTCGTGCGGCCGTCAGGGGTCGATCCGCGGGCGCTGGTGAAAACGCAGGCGATGCTGTGGGAGCGACTGCCGGAGCGGTTCGCGGGCGTGGAGTTGTCGCCGCTGACGCCGCTCGGGACGTGCTCGACGGTGGCGACCATTCACCAGAACATGATCGTCAGCACGATGCGCAGTACCGAGGTCGCGAGCGATCCGACCAACCAGCTCGCGATCGAGGCCGCGGTACGCCGCCGTGCCGGGCAGGACCGCGTTGACCTTGCCACCTGCCAGCGGGTGGTTCGCGCGCAGCTGGTCGACGGGCCGGGGATGTTCGCGCACTTCGAGCTGTTCGCGCTGGTGTCGAGTGCGCGGGACACCGGGTCGGGGCGGATCGAGGGGGAGATGCTGGTCGATCACCTGCGCTACTGGCACGGCGTACTGGGTGATGAGGCGCAGTTGACGTTCACGACGTTCGAGCGGACCGCAGTACGGGAGCGGATCGATGACACCGTACGGCCCGCGCTGAAGGTCGAGTTCGCCGAGGATTCTCAACGGGAGAAGGGCTCCAACTACTACGCCGGTACTGCGCTCGGCATCGCCCTCCCCGGCGCCGACCTGGGCGACGGCGGCTTCACGCCATGGACCGCGCAGCTGCTCGGAGATGCGAAGGAGCGTTGCCTCATCTCCTGTGTGTCGACCGAGCGGCTGACCGCGGTACTCAGCGGAGCTTGAGCAGAGCCGCCTCGGTGGGCGAGAAGCCGCATGCCTTGACGTAGAAGTCCGTGAGGTGCGGCTCGTGGTCGACATGCAGCCACTCGCAGCCCGCCGCCTTCGACTCCGCCGCCGCGAGGCGAACCAGCTCCTTGCCGATGCCTTGCCGCCCGTATGACGGGTGGACGGCAGTGTCGAGTACGAAGGCATGCGCGCCACCGTCCCAGCAGACCTGCACGAACCCGACCAGCTGGTCGTTGCTGAAGGCACCGACCCAGGTCAGCGCATGCCGCTCCAGCCGAGCGGCCCAGGGCTGTACCTCGACCGGGGACTCGAAGGCGAGCGCATGCAGGGTGGACAGCTCCGTATCGTCGACCGGGAAGCGGGTCAGGTAGTCGATCACGGGGCCGCCTCGGTACTGATCAACACGACCGTGCTCCGGCCAGTCAACGACAGTAGCTCGCGTGCCGCTCGCAGGCCGGCCAGGGTGGCGGCTCCGCTGGCACCCGATGAGATCCCGGCTCTGCCGAGGTCCTGGACGGCGGCCGTTGCCTCGTGCTCCTCCACTGTGATCGCTGCGTCCAGCCCGGCCTGCAGTACCGGCCAGGCGAGGCTTGAGGGCGTACCGCAGTTCAGGCCTGCCATCACCGTCTTCCCCGTGGGCACAGTGAGCAGCTCTCCGGCCCGCAAGCTTGTGGTGACACAGGCGGCGCTCGCCGGCTCCACACCGAGCAGGGCCGGAGTGACCAAGCCACTGCGGTAGTGAGTGACAGCAGCCTGGGCGACAGAGCCCACACCCATCGGTACTACGACCAGGTCGGGCTCGACGTCGATCTCCCGGAACAGCGTCGAGTACCCGTCGACGATGTGCTGCGGGATGACCTCGTACCCGGGCCAGGCCGAGTCCTGGATCAGCAACCGCTCTCCTGTCGCCGCGTCGGCGGCAGCGGCCACAGCAGCGTCGTACGAGTCGTCGACGACGGTGACGACGGCACCCTCAGAGCGGATGGCCTCGATCGCGCGCTCGCTGACCACGGCAGGGATGAACACGTGCGCCTTGATGCCGAGCGTCTTCGCCATCCGGGCTACTGCTCGACCGTGGTTGCCGTCGGTGGCGGTGACGAGCTCTGTGGTCGCCAGGTGGTCCTGCAGGGCGCGGTGGATGGCCCACCAGGCTCCGAGCGCTTTGAACGCGGGCAGGCCGAGTCGCTGCGACTCGTCCTTGACCAGGATCTCGGCTACGCCCAATTCAGCGGCCAGGACTGGTACAGGGGTGAGCGGGGTCGGGTGGTAGCCGTCGAGGCTCTGGTGGAAGGTGAGTACGTCTGCGGGCGCAGCCGTAGTACGCCAGGTCCTTGCGGACGGGTTGCTGTGCCAGAGCACTGACTAGGCCACCAGGGCGAAGGCTTGGGCTGAGGTGGAGTAGGCGTTCGGGGAGGAGACCACGCGCTGCGGGGCGGACTCGGTGACCCGGATCGAGGAGGTCTGCAGGCGGACAGGCAGGGTTGCGCGGACGGCGGTGGCCAGGTCGAACTGCACCTCGGCGAGGAGGTCGGCGAGCTCGAGGTCCAGGGCCCGGCAGATCGCGGCGAGGATCTCCGAGGAGGGTTCCTTGCGGCCGCGCTCGATCTCGGAGAGGTACGGCACGGAGACCTGGGCCTGCTCGGCGAGCTCGCGCAGGGTGATCCCCCGCTCGCGCCGCAGCCGGCGGAAGACGTTTCCGATCACCTGGCGTAGCAACACGTCTGGGTCCTCCCCTGCTCCGGTGTCCTTAGGTCGAGTGTGCCACCCCGGGCAGGTCTGCGGTGGGCAGATCTGCCATGGGCAGATTCCTGGGACTCCGTCGCGCCGGGCGGCGACGCTGGATCACATGAGCGAGACCACTGCACCGAATGCCCTCGACAACCACATCTACCAGCGCCTGCTCTGGCAGCGCATCGTCGTGCTCGGCGACGAGATCAAGGACGAGAACGCGAACGCCCTGTGCGCCCAGCTGATCCTGCTGAACGCGGAGGATCCGAAGGCGGACATCTCGCTCTACATCAATTCGCCCGGCGGATCCGTGTCGGCCGGGCTGGCGATCTACGACACGATGAACTTCATCAGCAACGATGTCGCGACGTATGCGATGGGGCTGGTCGCGTCGATGGGGCAGGTGTTGCTGGCTTGTGGGGCGGAAGGTAAGCGGTACTCACTGCCGCACGCCCGGATCATGATGCACCAGCCGACCGGTGGGATGGGCGGGACGGCGACGGACATCAAGATCCAGGCGGAGCAGTCGGTGCTGGCGAAGAAGGATCTGGCCCGGTTGTTGAGCGTCCGCACCGGCCAGCCGATCGAACGGATCGAGGAGGACTCCGACCGGGACCGCTGGTTCACCCCTGAGCAAGCCCTCGACTACGGAATCATCGACAAAGTCCTCCAGCAACCAGCACCAGTACTCAGCTAGCCGCCAGGGCCTGGGATAGGTCTTTTGTGAGGTCGGTTGGGTCTTCTAGGCCGATGCTTAGGCGGAGGAGGTTGTTGTGGGGTTTGGCGGAGTCGGCTACCAGGCGGTGGGTTAGGCCGGCGGGGTGTTGGATGAGGGTGTCTACTCCGCCTAGGGAGACTGCGTGGGTGATGAGGTGGAGTGAGGCAGCTACTTGGGCGGCGGCGTCGTAGCCGCCGGTGGTGGTGAAGGCTAGGACGGCGCCGGGGCCGGATTGCTGGCGGCCGATCAGGCCTTGGGGGTCGCACTCGGGTAGGCCGGGGTAGTAGACGTTATCCACAGCTGGGTGGGTGCTTAGCCAGTCAGCGACCTTCTCTGCTGAGGACTGCTGGGCACGGACTCTTACCGGCAGGGTTTGGAGTCCTCTGTGCAATTCGTATGCCGCTAGGGGGTGCAGGAGGGCTCCGGTGAGGGCGCGGACCTGGCGGAGTTTGGCGGTCCATTCGGCGTTCGCCGCGACTACTCCGCCCATGACGTCGCCATGGCCGCCGAGGTACTTCGTTGCCGAGTGCAGCACCAGAGTCGCGCCGTGCTGGGCGGGTTGCTGGAGTACTGGCGTTGCGAAGGTGTTGTCCACAAGCACCGGTACGCCGTTGGCCTGGCGGACGGCTGCTGCGATGTCCACCAGCTCCACGGTCGGGTTGGCCGGGGTCTCGACGAGAACGAGTCCGGTGTCGGGGCGAATGGCGTCGGCGATACCAGTGGGGGTCACCCAGCTCACCGTCGTACCGAGTAGGCCTGTGGACAACAGGTGGTCGGAGCCGCCGTACAGGGGGCGGACGGCGACCACATGCGGGCGGCCTGCGACGACAGTGGCGAGCAGTGCGGCCGACAGGGCCGCCATGCCGGAGCCGAAGGCGACTGCCCCTTCGCAGTACTCGAGTTCGGCGAGGGCCTGCTCGAAGCGGGCGACATTCGGGTTCCACAGCCGCTGGTAGACGAGGCTGCCGCCGTCAGGGCCGTTGCCGAGCGCCAGAGCGTCGTACGAGGCTCCGCCGCTCGCCACGTCGGGCAGTGGGTAGGTCGTGGAGAGGTCGATCGGGGGGACGTGGACGCCGAGCGCTGCGAGGTCGTCGCGGCCGGCGTGCACGGAGCGGGTGTCCAGCTGGGTCATGGGGGCCTCCTCGGGACGGTGAGGCCGAGGATGGAATCTTCTGCGGATTTGGGCAAGAGTTCCGAATAAAATTCGTCCACAGGGTTGTCCACACACTGTGGATTCTGTGGATGGGACTTACAGTGGAGGCATGCCGAAGAATCGTCGGACGCCTGGACCGGCCCCGCGGCCGCTTCCGGCTGCGCTCGACGAGGTCGACCAGGAGCTGGTCCGGCTGTTGACGGCCAACGGCCGGATGCCGAACAACGCGCTCGCCGAGGCGACCGGGATCGCGCCGTCGACCTGCCTGAGCCGGGTCCGTTCGCTCCGTGAGCGCGGCGTGATCCGCGGTTTCCACGCGGATGTGGACCTGGCGGCGCTCGGGCGCCCGCTCCAGGCGCTGGTCGCGATCCGGATCGGCGCTCACTCGCGCGACGACATCGACCGCTTCCGGGCGGCGGCGCCGCGGCTCCCCGGCGTACTGGCCCTCTTCCACGTCAGCGGCGCCAACGACTACCTACTGCACGTATCGGCCGAGAACCCCGACGCCCTCCGCGATTTCGTCCTCGACCACCTGACCGCAGATCCTGCGGTGATCCACGCCGAAACCAGCCTCATCTTCGAACACGTCCGAGGCACCCCGACCTGAACAACCTGTGGATAACTCCACTCAGCGGGGCTTCAGGCCCCAGGCGGTGGCTAGCAGGTCGTAGGAGTGGCGACGTTCGGCCGGGTTGTGGATGTTGGTGGTGATGATCAGTTCGTCGGCGCCGGCGGACTCGGCTCGGCGGGTGAGGTCGGCGGCTACCTGGTCCGGGGTGCCTACGGAGACCAGGCCGGCCCACTCCTCGACGGCTGCGCGTTCGCCGTCGGACCAGGGGTACGCGGCGGCTTCCTCGGGTGACGGGAGCGGGCTGGGGCGGCCGGAGCGGAGGCGGAGCATCGAGAGTTGGTTTGCCAGGCTTAGTTGCTGGGCGCGCTCTTCGGTTTCGGCGACGATCGCGGCCAGGGCGAGGATCGCGTGCGGCTTCGGCTGCTCGGGGCTGGGCTGGAAGAGCTCGCGGTACGAACCGATGACGCCCGCCGGGTCGAGGTTGCCGAAGTGGCCGGCGTAGGCGAATCCGGTGCCCAGGGCGGCGGCTGCCTGACCGCCGTACGCGCTCGAGCCGAGCACCCAGACGGGCGGCAGTGGGATGTCGTCCGGCTGCGCGGAGATCGGGGCGAAGGGATGGCCGGCCGGGAAGCCTTCGGCGTACGCGCGCAGTTCGGTGTACTGGTCGAGGAAGTCGTCGGCGGCGAGGGCCTCGCGGCTGCGGCGGAGGGCCAGTGCGGTGCGCTGGTCGGTACCGGGGGCGCGGCCGATGCCTAGGTCGATGCGGCCCGGGTAGAGCCCGCCGAGGACGCGGAAGCTCTCGGCGACCTTCAGGGGTGAGTGGTTGGGCAGCATGATGCCGCCGGAGCCGACCCGGATCGAGGAGGTCGCGGCGGCGACGGCCGCGATCATCACCTCGGGGCTGGTGCTCACGACGCTGGGGATGTTGTGGTGCTCGGCCAGCCAGTACCGGTGATAGCCGGCTGCCTCTGCGCTTCTCGCAAGTTCGAGGGTCTCGTGGAGTGCCTCGGACGGACGCGTTCCCGTCGGTACCGGGGAGAGGTCGAGCACGGACAGGGGCATCGGCTCAGCAGTCACGTTCAACCGTAACCACCACCCATCACAGGCTATTCCGGCTGTACCGCACTAGGCGGGGTATGGGGTGGTGGTGCGGGCTTCGCGGAGGGGGCGGGACCACCAGGCGAGTTGGGTGAGGAGGGTGGCTGCGGCTGCCGGGGTGGTGGGGTCTTGCGGCGTGCCGTCGGCGGTGAACGGGTCGGTGGGCTGGTGGAAGCTGAGGGTCTCGCGGATGGTGACGGCGTGGAGTTCGCCGAAGACCTGGCGGAGTTGCTCAGCCGCACGGAGTCCGCCGGAGCGTCCGCCGTACACGACGAAGGCGACCGGTTTCGCGTACCAGGGTCGGCGTACCGCGTCGATGGCGGTCTTCAGATCGCCCGGGTAGCCGTGGTTGTACTCCGGCGAGACGATCACGACCGCATCAGCCTCGTCGATCCGCGCGGGGAGTTCGGCCGTCGGTGTGCGGCTGAGATCGATGAGGTCGAGCTTGAAATCGTCCCGGGCGTCCACCTCCCGCGCGAACCACTCAGCCAGCACGGTGCCGAACTTGCCCGGCTCAGAGTTCCGGACCAGCAGAGCGAGGCGGAGCGGATGCACGGTCATTCCGCCGACGGTAGAACCTCAACAAGACTTGAGGTCAAACTACTCCGATTCGGGCCGGCCCCTACCGCAGAGACAGCATCGGCGGACAGGACGAGCCCGTCACAGGGCAGATCTCCAGCTCGTACGGAACGCCATCGAGTCGGTTGCGGACAAAACCGGCCGTTGTCTCGTCGAATCCGGGGTCGAGGATTCGGGCCAGAACAAGCACGGAGACTTTCGCGGCTCCAGCTAGTCTGAGTCGCCGCCCCGCGCCTTGTGCGTGCCCGCCCGACGCCCACGTGTCATCGAAAACGACGACATGCCGGCCGCTGAGATCCGCTTCGCAGGCGTAGTACCCCGGATTGGGCGCGCGTCGGGCATTCTGGTCCCGAGGCAGGTCAGTGCTCGGCGACAAGGTGAACCTTGACCAGCCAGCGGGCAAGTAGCTCAGCATCTCGTTGAGCGGATGTGTCCCTGGTCTGTCCTAGGGACGGCACCGTCGCCACCGCCGACACAGGCAGCTGGAGCGCCCTGCCGATGCAACTCCCATGTCGAAGAGCGAAGAGCGCCGTGAGGATGCTCAGCCGACGCTTCGCCGGCTCGCCTCCGGACTTGTATCCCCACATGTCGCGATAGGCCTGCCGACCCTTGACGGCATAGGTCAGCGGCACGACAAGGTCCGCGGTAGAGGTCTGCGACTTGGCAGGATCGGACGTGCCGATCCCCGCCTGGGCTCTGAAACTGTTGCAGGCATGGCACCTGCGGTAGCACGCAGTCACAGGCCGCGTGCAGTCCTGGCAGGTGAGTCCGTGCTGCCTGATCGGATTGCCCATCACTTTGGCGATCTGGCGAATGAGGTCCGCGACCCGCGGATCAGGTGGGGCAACCATCGTTCGCTAGCCGGTGAGATCGTGCAGAATCTGCGAAACCCGCGTCGGGCGGTCGAGGATCTCCCCGATGACAGAGAGCGCACCGTCGACGCTGCCGACAACGTTGACGTCGTACGCCGAAGACGCGAGTTCTCGTCCCCACGAGGTCGTCGACGCAACGTCGGTCGACAGGATCAGCGGCCGCCCGTGCGCAATTGCCTGGCGGGCCTGGATCCTGGCCCCGGATCGCTCACCGGCCGCGACCACCATCGTGCAACCGCCGTACGCCGACATGGTCGCGTTCCGAAGCGGGAAGGAGGTCTTCGTCGGGGGGCTTCCGGGCCAGAACTGGCTGATCACCAGCCCACGCTGCTCGATCTCCGACTGGAGTGCCCGATTCTGCGGCGGGTAGAACCGATCGATCCCGGTACCAATCACCGCCACTGTTCTTCCACTGTTGTCGAGCGCACCACGGTGAGCCGCTGTGTCGATGCCTGCGGCGAGTCCCGAGATCACCGCCACCTGCTCACCAGCCAGGGCCGAGGCGAGCTGATAGCTGAAGTCGAGGGCTGGCCGGCTCGCCTGCCGTGATCCGACCAAGCACACACCCCGATGATCCTCCCCGCCACCGTCAAGGTCTCCTCTGGTGAAGAGGAAGGGCGGCAGATCATGAACGTCGGTCAGCTGGCTGGGGTAGCGAGCGTCGAAGACGGTGATCAGGTCGGCCAGATCGGACCAAGCTGCCGTGTCCTGACGCGCTCTCTCCAGCAGTTCGGTCGTCGGATCGCCCATCAGGTCGGCCGGCACCACAGTCCGGAGATAATCCAGCGCGCTGCCACGCTCCAGAACATCCGCCACCGTGGCACGCCATCTGTCGCCCGCGTCCGTGTACAGCAACAGAGCGATCATTGCCAGGTCTTCGTCCGTCACTGCCACCACCCTTGCTCGACGTTGCTTCAGCCTACGACCCGAGACCCCCAGTTTTGGCGTAACCTGCGTCTCCGCCGGTCAGGCTGGCCGCTCAGTGCTGCTGTCAGTTCCCCTCGCCGCCGCCTGCAGCCGTTTCCGGGGCGGGGGCCGCGGGCGCGGCCGGAGGCGCGTTGAGAGGGAGGGAGGTATTGGCGGCTCGCATCAGTTCTACGGATTCGGGGGATGGCGGCTCTGGGGGTGCGGTGGGGAGGACTCCTACCGATTGCCAGGCGGTTTGTACGGCGGTGGCTTCTGGGGACGACGGGCCGAAGAGGGTTTCGGCGGTGGCGTGGGTGGCGGTGGCGAAGGCTTCGAAGGTGGTGCTGGGGGTGAGGTTGCCGGAGGTGAGGGTGGTGTACCAGATCTGGCCGGGGGCCTCGTAGGCGTTGCCGCCGAGGGCGGTGGCGACCAGGTAGAAGGCGTGGTTGGGGATGCCGGAGTTCAGGTGGACGCCGCCGTTGTCTTCGGTGGTTTCTCTGTAGGAAGACATGTGGGCGGGTTGGGGGTCGCTACCTAGGCGCGGGTCGTCGTAGGCGGTGCCGGGGGCCTTCATCGAGCGGAGGGCTACGCCGGCGACACCGGGGCGGAAAAGTTCGGCGCCTATCAGCCAGTCGGCTTCAGCTGCAGTTTGGCCTAAGTGGTGTTGTTTGGCGAGCGAGCCGAAGACGTCGGAGAGGCTCTCGTTGAGAGCACCTGACTGCCCTTCGTAGACCAGACCGGCCGTGTACTGCGTAACGCCATGCGTCAACTCATGCCCAGTGACGTCGATCGAGCGGGTGAAGTCGCCGAAGATCTCCCCGTCGCCATCACCGAACACCATCTGCGCGCCGTCCCAGAACGCGTTCGCGTACCCGTGGTCGAAGTGCACCGTCGAGCTCAGCGGCAGCCCCGCGCCGTCGACGGAGTCCCGCCCGAAGCATTCCTTGAACATCGTCCAGGTCGCGCCGGTACCGTCGTACGCCTGGTTGACGGTCGCGTCGGCCACCGCGGGATCGCCCTCGCGCCGGACGACCGGGCCGGGCAGCGTCGTGCCGTTCTCCGCATCGTGGACGACCCGTCGCGCGCCCGGGTCATCGCCTTCAGACTGAACAGTGCCCTCGAGCTGGACCGAGCCCTGTCCGAGGGCGGCCGGGCGGCTTCGGAGTACGGCGTCGTGCTGCAGCGACAGGCGGTAGCGGGCGCGCAGATTCGGGTCGTCCGCGGTGCGCTCGAGGTGTTCGAGCAGGTACGGCGGGACGATGTGGTGGACCGTCATGCTGCTGATCGTGCCCTCTGGACCGGGTAGCGCAAAGGGCGAAATGCGATAAACTCAAGGATTTGTGGCGGCGGCCAGAGAATTGCCGAAATCGGCACCGGGAACCAACGAGCTGCATTTTATCACGAGGGGTTGGAATTGCTGAATCCGGTCGAGGCTGAACAGGTTTACCTGACGGCTTTCTACGCGACTCTCGACCGTGAGCGCGAGCGTACCGAGGGTCGCCGGCAGGACGAGCAGATCGCCGGTACGAGGAACGCGCAGGCCCTGCACCAGCGTGACGGACGGGTCCGCGACCTGAACGCCAGGCTGTCGCGATTGAACGCCGCCGAGGAAGGTCTGGCGTTCGGCCGGCTCGACGACGAGGACGGCGGCGTCCTGCACATCGGCCGGATCGGGTTGCACGACGAGGACTACGAACCGCTCCTGGTCGACTGGCGCGCGCCCGCGGCACGACCGTTCTACATCGCCACGGCGGTGGTGAACGAAGGCATCGTCCGGCGCCGGCACATCCAGACCCGGCTGCGCCAGGTGGTCGACGTCCAGGACGAGCAGCTCGACCTGGACCGGACCGCGGACGGCGCGTCCCAGCCCGGCACCGGGGTGGTCGGCGAGGCGGTGCTGCTGAGCGCGCTGGAAGCGCGGCGTACCGGCACGATGGAGTCGATCGTGCGGACCATCCAGGCCGATCAGGACCGGATCATTCGCTCCGAGCTGGCCGGGGTGCTCGTCGTGCAGGGCGGTCCGGGGACCGGAAAGACCGCAATCGCACTGCACCGGGCAGCTTTCCTTTTGTATACACACCGCACCCAACTGGAAAAGCGGGGAATTCTGGTAGTCGGCCCCAATTCCACCTTCCTGAAGTTCATCGGCCAGGTGCTGCCGTCGCTCGGCGAGGACGGCGTCCGCCTCGTCACCGTCGCCGAGCTGTACCCCGGTGTGACCGCGACCCGTCCCGAGCCCGCCGAGGTGGCCGAGGTCAAGGGCCGTGCGGTGATGGCCGAGGTGATCGAGACCGCGGTCGCCGACCGCCAATGGGTGCCGGCCGAGCCGATCGAGCTGACCGTCGACCGGACCGTACTGCGGGTCGAGCCGTCCGTCGTCGAGGAGCTCCGGGCCGCTGCGCGCGCCCGGCAACTGACCCACAACCAGGCGCAGCCGTTCTTCCGGACGACGTTCATCGAGCACCTGGTCAGCCAGTACGCCGACATCATCGGCGAGGACCCGCTCGGCGGCGAGAACCTGCTCGACGACTACGACCTGGAGGAGTTGCGCAACGAGGTCGTCGCGGACCCCGGCGTCCAGGCGTTGCTCCAGCAGCTCTGGCCGGTGCTCAGCCCGCAACAACTCCTGATCGACCTGTACGCCGATGAGCGGCGACTCGCCTCGGCCGCGCCGCAGCTCACCGCACTCGACCGCGAGCACCTGCTCAGGTACGGCGATGACTGGAGTCCCGCCGACGTCCCGCTGCTCGACGAAGCCGCGGAACTCCTCGGCGACGACGGTCGCGACCTGGCCCGCGAGCGGGCCGAGCGGGCTCGCGCGATCGCTTATGCACAAGGGTCTCTGGATGTTCTGTCCGGCTCGGGCTCGACCGACTTCGACGAGGACGACGAGGCGGAAGTCCTGTCGGCCAAGGACATCCTCGACGCCGAGATGCTGGCCGAGCGCTACGAGGCCGATGACGATCGCACGCTGGCCGAGCGGGCGTCGGTCGATCGGCGGTGGACGTACGGGCACGTGATCGTGGACGAGGCGCAGGAGTTGTCGCCGATGGCGTGGCGGGCGATCGCGCGGCGCTGTCCGTTGCGGTCGATGACACTGGTCGGCGACGTCGCGCAGACGGGTGCTGCCGGCGGCGGGACGAGTTGGCGGCAGGCGTTGGCGCCGTCGTTCGGGGATCGCTGGCGGCTGGCGGAGTTGACGATGAACTACCGGACGCCGGCTGAGGTGATGGAGTTGGCTGCTGGCGTACTACGTGAGGTCGACCCGACGGCGATTGCCCCACGGTCGGTGCGGGCGACAGGGGTGCGGCCGTGGCATCTCGACGTACCGGCGGCTGAGCAGGCGGCGTACGTGAGCAAGGTGGCGCACGAGGAGACGCAGTACGGGCAGGTCGGCGTCATCACGTCGCGCCACCGGCTGGAGCTGGTGCAGGAGGCAGTGGGCGACATAGCCGGTATCACCGTGCTCACCGTCGCCGGCGCGAAGGGCCTCGAGTTCGACTCGGTCCTGGTCGTCGACCCCGACGGCATCTTGATCGAGTCCCCCCGAGGCCTCCGCGACCTCTATGTAGCCCTCACCCGCTGCACCCAACGCCTGGGCGTCATCGGCCCGCTGCCCGAAGTACTGCAGGACTCAACCGCGTGGGGCGAGCGGGCTTAGTGGTTGGCGCAGCACTTGATCTGGTGTTCGACTTCGAACGGGATCAGTACTCCGCCGACGGCTGGTTGGACCAGGAGGACTATCTGGCCGTTGCGGCGGATCGGGCGGATGAAGTCGCGGGTGTCGACCAGGGTGGAGTCTTCGACGGGTAGGCCGCCGATGGCTTCTACCTGATCGATACCGCAGGTCTCGACCAGGTCTGCAGCGGTCAGGGTGCCGCGGGCGTTCTCCTGGCCGGGGAATGCGACCAGGCGGCCCGCAGTACCTAGTGCTGTTTCTACTGCGGCCACGTAGGCGCCGCGGACGAGTTGACTCGGGCCTGCGACCTCGGGCTCGGCTGCGCCCGCGCGGATGACGGCCGAGCCGACGTCCTGGGTCAGGGACGCCTGGTCGAAGCCGGACGTACTGATGGAGACAGCCAGGTGGCCGCCTGACACCACATGGGTGCAGGCGACTACCGGGCCTGTCGCGGACTCCAGCAGGCCGTGGAGGACGTGTTCGGCCTCCACGGTGTCTGCGGAGTCCGCATCGACGGCGATGATCACTTTGTCGGAAGCACCCAGATCGGGTTCGTGTAGAACCACAGGTCCACCCACGGGTCGGCGTCGCCGACCACGTCCAGCTGCGGGCCCTGCGGGTCGATCGCTGCACCGAAGTAGCCGACCTGGCTGCGGTTGCCATCGGTACCACGGACGCGCACGTAGAACGGGTTCTCCGGGTCTGCCTTGCCGAGCGGCAGGACGAGTTCGAAGGTGCCGCGCTTGCCGGAGGTGTCCCACTGCTTGACGACCTTGGTGTCCGGCGCCGTGAAGGTGTCCTTGTCGCTGACCGCGCCCTTCACCGCACCCACGATCACGTCGACGCGGTTGAGCGCCGGCGTGAAGTTGGCCCAATTCGGGACGTTCTGCGCGGTGATCCGGATGACGAGCTCGACCGCGCGGCCCCGGCGTACGTGCAAGGCACCACCCAGTGGCTCGCCGTGGGTCTTGCCGGTCTCGCGGACCTCCATGTCGACGCCCTTGACGAGCGCGCCGTGGTCG
Source organism: Kribbella sp. NPDC051718 (assembly GCF_040681515.1). Taxonomy (NCBI): domain Bacteria; kingdom Bacillati; phylum Actinomycetota; class Actinomycetes; order Propionibacteriales; family Kribbellaceae; genus Kribbella; species Kribbella sp. NPDC051718. The sequence continues at coordinate 247,274 of NZ_JBFAYZ010000010.1, forward strand.
ACCCAGACACGGCCGTTGCGCAGACCTTCCATCACCGCGCGGTAGTCGCGGTTGTCGGCGCCGACGTGCGTACGGCTGTAGTAGCCCGGGAAGAAGTCGGCGGCGGTGCGGTTGACCGTGCGGCTGTAGACCGGGTCCATGTAGCGGCCGTCGCGGTCGAACTGCGCCTGGTCCGAGCCGTCGGGACGACGGGAGGTCTCGTTCCAGTTGACGTGCGAGTCCGAGTTGGCGCTGATCCACCACGGCTTGCCCTCGGCGAGCAGGCTGTCCCAGAGGCCGCCGACGGTCGACGTCATCCAGTCGAAGCCACCCCAGGTCCGGTACGACTCGGCCGGGTACCCGGGGAAGGAGTTCGCGCTCGGCGCGTTGCCGTAAAGGCCGCGGGCGCCACCGGCACCGATCGCGGCGGGCAGACCGCCGGCCTGGTGACCGGGCGCGCCCTCGAAGCCGACGGCGATCCGCGGGTCGGCGTCGCGCCAGTTGCGGATCTCGTGCGGGCTGTCGATGCCGTTGCGGGCGGGGTGGTTCGCGAGGAACAGGGCGTCGGCGACCCGGCGGGCGTCGACCTGCTGGCCGAGCCACTGGATGCCGTCGAGGGCGAGCTGCTCGTTGGCCGGCGTGTTGGCGCCGGCGTTCTTTACGCTGCCGTCGTAGCTGTTCTCGAACTGCTTGAGCACCTCGACCTCGCGGCTGCCCGGAGCGACGAACACGGTGCCGTGCTCGGCAGCCGGGATGTTCCACTCCAGGCCCTGGAAGATCAGCGTGTTCTTCAGCTCGGCCCGGGCCGCCTTGATCTGCGGGTTGACCAGGTCGACGCCGATCCGGGCGTGGGTGGCGCCACCGTGGTCGGTGATGACCAGCCAGTCGAGGCCGTTCGCGGCCGCGTGCTGCGCCTGGTCGATGACCCGGTACATGCCGTCGGAGCTCAGCTGGGTGTGGATGTGGTGGTCGCCGGCCAGCCAGACGTTCGGCCGGCCACCGCTGGTGAACACGTGCCCGGCCGGCGACGTCGCGGCGGCGAACTCGGCGCCGGAGACGGCAAGGGCGGCAGCGCCACCGAGGATCCCGGCCGAGCGGAGCAGCCCACGGCGCGACAACTCGGTCGGCGACAGGTCCTGGTCCGGAATCGACTCGTCCAGCGCCGCGGTGGTGGCGGCGTCCAACTCGGTGTTCGGGTGATGATGGTCGTGATCATGACCGTGCCCATGACCGTGCCCGTGGCCGTGCCCGTGCTCATGGCTGTGATCGTGACCATGACCGTGGCCGGTGTGGTCGTGGGAGTGTCCCATTCGTGCGTCCTCTCGGATGGCGGAATCCGGCGGGATCATCGCCTTTCTTGATGACATCCAGATGTTGCGAACATGAACCCCAGGCCATGGACAACGCAGAGCGACGGGTCTTCAATGGGCGCGGGGGGAAACATGAATGGAGAACCGGAAACAGTCACGGAAAGTTTCGAAAACACCCACCCGGGCAAGGACAGCGGTAACGCGACGCTGGCTGCCCTCGGCGGGGTCGCGGTCGGGGTGGTCATCGTCCTGCTGGCCTGGCTGGTCTTCCTGCTGAGCCGGCAAGATTCGGCCAAGGAGACGGCGTCGACGCCGCAGCCGGCCGGCGTACCGGTTACGGTGAAGACGATGACAGTGGCTCCGTCGGTCAAAGGCAGCACGACGGCGCCTGCACCGGTACGAACCCTGCCGAAGGCGATCGGCGACGTCCGATCGCTCCCGGCGGGACTCTTCTGCCGGGACCTGAAGAGCAAGGGGTACAGCTACGTGGCGGCGATCGACTACTGGCGGCTGCACGGTCAGCCCAACCAGATGGATGCCGACCGCAACGGTATCCCGTGCGAGACGGTCTATCCGCGCAGCGATATCGGGTCGTACTGGAACGGCCGGGAGGTCGTCGGCGTGACACCGCTGGCGTCCGGACTGTTCTGCCGCGATCTCGCCGACCGGGGCGCGACGTACGCCGAGGCCGTCGCCTACTGGTGGTACTACGACCGGCCGTTGCGGATGGATGCCGACAAGAACGGCATCCCGTGCGAGACGGTCTACTCGGTTGCCGTGGTCAACGACTTTTGGTTCCAGTGAGGCGGTCCGTTTGGGTGGCCTTCCTGTCCGCGGCCCTCGTGGTCGCGGGCAGTGGGCTGATCGCTCTCACCGCTACCGGGGTGTTCGACCGGTCCGAGTCCAAGAAGCCGGCCGGTGCTGCACCGGCGCCGGCGAGCAGCGTGCGTACCAAGACAGTGGCTGTACCGGCTGAGCCGACTGCAGTGCCGACAACCGCGCCAACTGGTGTCGCGACGCCTGCACAGCCTGCGACACCTGCGCAGCCCGCGACGCCGAAGAGGCCGTCGAGGTCGGTGGCTCCGCCGACCACGGTCAGCATCCGCGCCACGAAGTACGTGTTCCCGATCGGTGGTTGCCGGGCGGATGCTTCGCAGAGTCATCACGACTATCCGGCGTCGGACATTTTTGCGGACAGGGGGTGCCGGTTCGTCTCGCCGGTGGATGGCCGGGTCGACGAGGTGACCCGGGTGGACACCTGGAACAAGAAGACGAATGTGGGGCGGGATCGGGGTGGGTTGTCGATCTCCGTCGTCGGCGTGGACGGCGTCCGGTACTACGGGTCGCACCTGTCGGCTATCGGGGCCGGGATCAAACCCGGGTTGGTCGTGAAAGCCGGGCAGACGTTGGGGCTCACCGGGAACACCGGGAGTGCTCAGGTGACGCCGCCGCATCTGCACTTCGGGATCAGTTGGCCTACCGCGCCGGGGCATTGGTGGATTCGGCGGGGCGCCGTCGCGCCGCAGAGTTTCCTCAACGCTTGGCATGCGGGGCGGCAGTTGTCGCCGGTGGCGTTGGTGGGGAAGGTGCGGCGAGCGTACGGGGTTGATCGCGGGTGCCGGGATTACTGCTGACGTAGGGGTCTGAAGAAGGCCCGGATGTCGTCGACCAGCAGGTCGGGAGCCTCTAGGGCTGCGAAGTGGCCGCCTCTTGAGTACTCCGTCCAGCGGGTGATGTTGTGCTGGCGGTCGAGGATGTGGCGCATGGCCGGGTCGGTGGGGAAGACGGCGACTCCGGTGGGGACTTCGCTGCGGGCGCTGGAGGCGCTTCGGCTTTCGTAGTACAGGCTCGCCGAGGTGGCGCTGGTGTTGGTGAACCAGTAGATGGAGACGTTGGCCAGCAGGTGATCCAGGGCGACTGCGTCCTCGGGGAGGGCGCGGGCGGGGTCGGTCCAGTCGTGGAACTTCTCCAGGATCCAGGCTAGCTGGCCGACCGGTGAGTCGCTGAGGGCGAAGGAGACGGTCTGCGGCTTGGTGGACTGCAGTTCGGCGTAGCCGGTCCCGGTGGCGCGGATGTGTTCGGCCGTTGTGAGCTTGGCCTGATCAGTTGGGTTGAGATCGTCGAAGTCGCCGGGCTCGGCCGGTGGGAAGGCGAGGCCGCCGTTGAGGTGTACGCCGATGACGCGGTCGGGTGCGAGCGCGCCGACGAGCGGTGAGACGACCGATCCGGTATCGCCGCCTTGCGCGCCGTACCGGGCATAGCCGAGGCGATCCATCAACTCGATCCAAGTGCGGGCGATCCGCTCGTGATCCCAGCCTGGGCCTTCGAGTGGCACCGAGAATCCGTGGCCCGGTACCGATGGCGCGACCACGTGGAACGCGTCCGCTGCGTCGCCGCCATGTGCACCCGGCGAGGTGAGCGGCCCGAGGATCTCGAGGAATTCGGCGACCGAACCCGGCCAGCCGTGCGTCATCAGAAGTGGGATGGCGTCAGGCTCGGGTGATCGCGCCTGCAGGAAGTGCACGGTCTGCCCGTCGATCCGGGTCGTGTACTGCGGTACTGCATTGAGCCGCGCCTCCCACACCCGCCAGTCGAACTCCAGCCACCGCTCGACGATCCCACGCAAGTACTCGACCGGTACTCCGCGCGCCCAGTCACTCGACAGCGATCGCGGCCAGCGAGTCGCCCGGAGCCGGCGGTGGAGGTCGTCGATGGCTTCCTGTGGGACCTCGATCCGGAACGGCTCAAGCATCTCGGGTCAGCCGATAGAGGATCTTCGTGTGGACGGTCCGGAACCCGAGCTGCTCGTAGAGGCGCTGCGCACCGGTCGGACTTGCTGCGTCGACGTTGAGCCCGGCACGCTCGAATCCGGCTTCCTCGCCCGCCCGCATTACCTCCGCCATGGTGGCACTCGCCAGCCCACGGCCGCGATAGTCACGCCGGGTGCCGACCTGCCCGATCCACAGCTCCTGTACGCCGGTCGCCTCGGTGTCGGCCGGATACTCATAGGCGAGTGCGTACGCCGCGATGCGATCGCCGTCGAGCACCAGCCGGGACAGCGCCGGCCGGAACCCGCGATGACCGGTGAACCACCGCTGCCAGTCGTCCTCGGTCTTGGGCTCGACGCCCCAGTGGTCCACGAAGATCTCGTTGTGGGCCAGCCGGAGCGGCTCGTCGTGCTCGGTGGCGAAGGGGATCAGCCGGAAGCCCTCCGCCAACTGAGTGACGATGGGCTGTTCGGAGTACGGGCGCTGCATCGAGCTGTAGTACCGGGTGGGCTCGTAGCCGTTAGCGAGTGCGAGCACTCGACCGCCGTCGTCGACGCTCTGCAACTCGACGTCGACCGGCGCGAACGACTCCGCGGCTCGCCGGGTCGCCCACTCGAACAGCGGCCGGCCGATCCCCTGCCGCCGATGCTCCGGGTGGACGCCACCTTTCAGCATCCCGTCGTCGATCAGGCTGTACCCGACGAGTCGACTCCCCTTCCAGACACTGCGCCCGTCAGCGGCCGCGTCGATCACACGCCGCAGGCCCACCGCGTCGACGTACTCGCCGCTTCCGTCGCCCGCGACGATCGCGTTGACCAGCTCGACGAGCTCTTCGAGCTCGGCCGCGTCGAGCGGTCGAACCTCCACACCAGCCGGCCAGCTCATGCCGACCTGAGATCGGTAACCAGCCGGAAGCGCCACAGGATCGCCTCGGTGCTGTCGTCGACAGTGAAGGCCGGGTCGTCGAGGACAGCACGCATCTCCATGCCGATCAGCCTACGGACGTCGGTAGGTCAGAGGTTGGCGTAGTACTCCGGCTTCATCTGGATGATCTGGACGTAGTTGCCGTCCGGGTCGATCAGGGTGGCGAAGTAGCCGGGGCCGCGGTCCTCGGGTTCGACCAGCCAGTTCACGTCGAGGGTGCGCAGGTGGGCGGCGGTCTGCTCGATGTCGTCGACCGCGAAGTTGATGATGAAGCGGCCCGGTTCGGGCGCCTTCGCGTCGACGTCGTCGCGGTGCTCGATGATCAGGCCGAAGCCGCCGAGGTCGAGGGTGCCGTAGTTGTTGGTCTCCGCGTGGAAGCCGTCGCGGTACCACGCCTTGAGACGATCGGGATTCGTACTGCCGAGCAGCATGCTGTTCAGTGCTGGGCGGTCCATGACTTGTCTCCTGTTCCGAGCCGGCGATCGGCTCACAGCGGGGACGTCGGAGTCACGGCGGCCGGCTCGACATACCGGCGCCGAAAGATGCGGAGACAGAAAACGTCCGCACCGGTGAGGTTCGGTGCGGACGATGAGGTGTTTTCGTTTTTACTTTTCCAGGCGCATTTTTCGAGGGGCTAACGGGGGGCTACATCCCACATGCGCTCGCCGGGCAGGGGGTCGGGGAGCCGGTCCACGACGGGCATCGGGTCGTTGGTGACCCGGAGTCCGGCGAAGCGACGGCTCATGGCGTGTGCGTACCGCTCGGCCAACGCCGGCTCGGCGTTGTAGTCGGCGATCACGTGCTCACCGAACCAGACTCGTACGCGTCGGCGCTCAGACGTCTGGGTGGCGGTGGCGGTTGTCACTTGTCCTCCATGCAGTTCCAGGGTGGTCGGCCTTAGTCGCGGAGCGAGCGCGGTGCCGGTGCGCCGTGTGTTCACCGTCACGTCAGATCCAACGGACGAGCAGAACGGAAGGTCACGCACGAAATCTGGGCAATTGTCCAGAACTTCTTCACCCGTTGTTCACCGACTTCGAAGCCTTGTTCGATTGTTTCGGGAGACGCAATTCATAGCGTTTCCTCAGGTACGACACGCCGAGGCGACCCGACGGCCTCCGTACGCTGGTGAGGTGACCATCGAAGACGCTGGGACCAAGGCCCTGGCGGTTCCCGACCAGATTGTTTCGCCGACCGGGATCGCCACCGTCCAGACCGAACATTTGATCGGCGACATCAGCGACGCGCTCCGGCTGCTGGACGCCGTGGAGCGGGTCCGGGGCCACGCCCACCCGCTGATCCTCGGCCTGCAGGACGCGGTCGGGATCAAGATGCCCGCCGCCCTCGTGCTGAGCGCGATCTCCAACGGGCGCGACTCCGCCGAGGCCGTCGCCAACCAGGTCGGCACCACCACGGGTGAGGCAGAGCTCGCGATCGCCGAGCTGGCCGCCCTCGGACTGGTCCGTACTTCGCCGGTGCTGATGGTCACCGGGATGGGCCAGGCCCGCCTGTCCCAGCTCGACGGCCTGACCGTCCGCGTCCTCGACGTGGTCACCGGCATCCTCGGCCCGGCCGACGCCGCCCAGCTGATCCGTCTCCTGCACACCGTTGCCGACGGCCTCGAATCGGCCGCCATCACCGCAGGAGTCTCCGACCAGCTCCCCCCGACCATCCTGCACAACTAGTTGCTGGGCGTCGGGTCGTCGTACTTGCCCAGCTGACCCTCGTAGCGCTGACCGTTCCGATAAGGCCACGCGTACGCCGTACAGCCGTGCAGACCCAGCGTCTGCTGCTGCATCACGGGCGCCGGCTGTCCCGGACCAGGGCACAGCTCATGCGCGTTGCCGAGCCGATGCCCGGTCTCGTGGTTGATCATGTACTGCCGGTACGTCGTCAGGCTCGCGCCGTAGTTCGGCACTCCCCTGGCCCAGCGCGCCACATTGAGGACAACACGCTCCCCGATCCGGCAACTCGTGTACTGGTCGAAACCCCCGCCGCAGTACGTGTCCCGGGTCGCGGGCGTGACGAGCATCAGCTTGAAGTCAGCCGCCTGCCCCGGCCCGACTTGGCGGAACCGGTACTTCCCCGCGGAGGCCCAACCTTCCGGTGCTCCGTAGGTCGCGCGCACAAAGCTCGCGAACGCCGCATGATCGACGCCCTTGATTCCACCCTCGATAGCGATCTGGAACGTGTAGAGCTTGCCCGCTCGCCCGATCGTCGCCGGATCCCCCGGAAGGACCGTGAAGTCGACCGTGCCGCGCACGGGGTACGTGATCCCCGGATCTCCTTGCCCGGGCGCCGCATTGGACTGCGGAGCAGCCGGTACTTCGGGAGTCCCCGACTCGGTCGGAGTCTCAGCCTCGGCCGCCGTGCCGGTGGGCGTCGACTTCGGCGAGGCCGCCTTCTTGAAATGCGTCGACGTCTGGGCCACCGGTCGCTCTGGGTGATCCTGGCGCGAGAACGGACTGGCCGGCAACTGGAGCAACGCGACGACCGCGACCGCTCCAACGATCCCCAGGGCGGCGATCCTCGTCTTGCGCATCAACAGCTCCTCACTCCGCGCTCCGGTCGAACGCGTCCTCACCCAGTACTTGTCTGATCAGCCAGAACCCCTTCTCGGGCCGCCGTAAACGGGCCGCCTCCTCCCCCGGGTGGAGATCCGGATATCCACCTGCCTGATTCCACACGGTCGTGTTAGTTTGAGGGAAACAACACGGGCGTGCGAATACAGGGAGTGAGATGAAGCGCTGGACTGCGAGCCTCGCCGTGATGACGGTGGCGCTCAGCTCGAGCCCCGTGGTGCTCGCCTGGGGCGCCGGAAGTACGGCAGTACGGGCCGGGCTGACTGCTGATGTGAACAGGGATGGACGGCTGACGGCGGCCGACGAAGCCGGGGAGGATCGGTGGAGCGACGGCCGCGGGGCGATCTTCCTGCCGAATCTCGATGACGACGAGCGGCGGTGCACAGTCGAACCGGCTGATCTGGACAAGGCCGGTGCCGAGGTCGATCGGAAGCTTGCTGCTTGCAACGACGCTGCCGACGAGCGGATCAACGGGCCGCGCGATGCGGCCGACCTGGCGCCGCTCCGGGTCGATGCCCAGGGCAACATGAGCGATGCGGCCAGCGGTCGGCTCAGCGTAGTACCGGCTGGGAAGGCGCGGGTGTTCGTTGCCGGGAAGGCGGTCGAGACGCTGACTGCTGACCAGTTGCGGCACGGAGTACGGGTTGGGTTGGAAGGGCGGGATGTGGTTCGGGATCCGGCCGAGTGGGATGGGCAGGTGTCTGTCACGTTGACCGTTGCCGATCGTGGGCGGACGAGTAGCGATGTGGTCAGGCTGAGGGTCGCGCCGTTGATGTTGCAGAACGATTTGCAGCGGGCGGAGACGGTACTGGCCGCTAAGCCGAACCAGGAGCCGGGGTGGCCGGGTGGCGAGGCGCCTTATCCGGAAGGGGTTCCGAGCGAGTGGGAGCCGTTCGCGAACACGCTTGGCAAGGCGACGCGAGCGGCCGGGGCTGGGCTGAAGTTCGTCCAGGGCACGGCCGACGGCTGGAAGGATCTGTGGTTGCAGGACACCTTCGAACCGGCGTCGGCCGGCATGCCGGCGGTCGGCGGCAGTCAGACGATGCGGATCCTGATCCGTTCGGGGAACGTGTGGGAGTTCCCGGGTACGGACGGCAAGCCGATCGCGACGCCACGGCCGGCCGGGCGGTTGATCTATCGCGATCTCCGCGGGCCTGACGTCGGGGTTGTGCAGGAATTGAGCCCGGTCGCGTCGAGCGGGCTGAACGACCTGCTCAACATGGGCGGCAATATCGAGTCGCTACCTCCGTACGCCGGGTATCCACACGGCCGGATCGTCTATGGATCGGGGTCGCGGCACCCCGATCGCGGGTTCATCACCATGGTGACGGGCCAGGGGTATCAGCCGCCGGTCGTGGTCGACACGTCCTGGCTGATGGTCGGGCATGCGGACGAGACGACGCATGTCGTACGGGCCGACAACACTCGCGGGTGGACGCTCGCTGTCGCCGATCCTCGGTTGGCGGTTGAGTTGTTGCGGGAGGCGCGGCGGGCGGGCGCCGGCGACGCGCGGCTCTTCGCGGACACCAATTCGCGGTCGAAGCCGACGGTCGATCAGGTGCTTGCCGACCACGCTTGGCTGGCCGACAACGCGGCGGCCGCCGGCCACATCGACGACCAGCTGAAGATCTTGCTCAAGGCAACGGGTTTGCGCTCGGCCGAGCTGGTTCGGTTGCCGGTGCTGTTCGAGCGGCAGAAGGACTTCGGGTTGCTGCGGGCCGTCACTCCAGGGTTGGTCAACGGCCTGTCGCTGACCGGGCGGGACTTCGCAGCACCGGTTCCGCACGGTCCGAAGGTCGATGGTCGCGACCTCTTCCAGCAGGCGACCGAGCGGGGGCTTGGGCGTAACGGCGTACGGGTCCACTGGGTTGAGGACTTCTTTTGGGCCCACCTCGCCGGCGGAGAGGTCCACTGCGCGACCAACACTCTTCGCGACACCCGTTCCACCGACACCTGGTGGACTAACCGACTCGGTCGGTGAGGAAGGATTCCCAGGTGTGGGTGCCGGTGGCGTGGGTGGGGGCCAGGTTGAGGCCGGTTCGGAAGGCTCGGGGGGCCTTGCCGGGGAAGCGGATGGGGAGGAGGGGGCGGCGACGGTTGGTGGCTTTGAGGTACGAGGTGATGATTTCTTTGAGGGTGTAGATCTTGGGGCCGGCGATGTCGGGGACCAGGCCCGAGGGTTCGCCTTGGGCTAGCTCCACCAGGCGGGCGGCTACGTCTCGGGCGTCGATCGGTTGGACGCGGAAGCCGGTGGGGACCGGTACTACGGGGAGCTTGGTGAGCGTCTTGGCCAGGGTCAGGACCAGGTCGTTGAACTGGGTCGCGCGGACGGTCGTCCACGGCAGGCCGGACTCCGCGATCACCTGCTCGGCGCCGCGTTTGAACGCGAAGTACGCGAAGGAATCCTGGTCGGCGCCGACTACCGAGATGTAGACGATGTGCGGCTTGCTGTCGGTTGCCTTGATCGCGTTGACCAGCGTGCGGGCCTTCTCGTCGTCGCCCTTGGCGTCGCCTGCCAGGTGGACGATCGTGTCGACCCCGGCGACGGCCGCGTCGATGCCTTCGCCGGTGGTGAGGTTGCCGACGGCGTACCCGATACCGTCGGCCGCCTCGTGGCTGCTACGGCTGAGCACCCGCACCTTGAATCCTGCGTCCCTCAGCAAGGGCGTGGTCAGCCGCCCGAGAGTTCCGGTGCCGCCGGTGACGAAGACGGTCGCAGTCATGGTTCTTGCTCCTGTCGGTCAGTACGTCCGCGGTCCTCGCGGCTCTACTTGTCCGACTCGCGCCAGGCGAAGAATGTGACAGCGCGGTTTGGCTCAGGCGTAGCGGATGCCTAGGCCGCCGTCCACGGACCAGTTGGCGCCGGTGACGAAGGCGGCGGCGGTGGAGGCCAGGAAGCAGACGACTTCGGCGACGTTCTCGGGGGTGCCGATGCGGCCCAGAGGGTGGACGGCCAGGGCGGTTTCGCGGGCGTCGGGGATGGTGTCGAAGAACTCTTCGAGCAGGTCGGTGGCGATGAAGCCGGGGCTGACGGCGTTGACGCGGATGTTGTGCGCCGCGACGTCCAGGGCGAGGCTGCGGGTCATGCCGACCAGGCCGGACTTGGCGGCGGCGTACGGGAACATGCCGGCCGTGGTCAGCTGGGAGTGGATCGAGGCGATGTTGACGATCGCGCCGTGCTTGGCCTCGATCATGTCCGGCAGCACGGCACGGGCCATCAGCCAGGCGCCTTTGAGATCGACGGCGAAAACGCTGTCCCATTCGGCGACGGTCATCTTGGTCGCGTCGGCGTAGGAGTTCTTGCCGGCGTTGTTGACCAGGACGGTGATCGGGCGGCCGAGGGTCTCGGTGAGTTCGGCGACGGATCGGCGTACCGAGTCTTCGTCGGTGACGTCGCCGACGGCTGACGCGATGGTCACGCCGTATTGCTTGAGGTCGGCGGCGGCGGTCTCGAGTTGGTCGGGTAGGACGTCGAGGAGTGCTACCGCGGCGCCTTCTTCGGCGGCCTTGGCTGCGATCGCGCGGCCGATTCCGCGGGCGGCTCCGGTGACGAGCACGACCTCATCTGTCAGACGTCCGGACACTTGGCGGCCTCCTTCGTTGGCTCATCCTTTCAGGAGGATGCCGGCCTTTGCTGCTTCGGCGGCATCGCGGGCGTAGCGGTCGGCGTCGGCCGCGGAGAGGTCTTGGCGCAGGAGTGCGACTTGATGGAAGAGGGGTGCGGTCGCGGTCAGCAGGACGCGGTGGGGGTCGGTGGCGGCAGGGATGTCGCCGCGGTCGATGGCTCGGGTGATGACGATGGCGCTGCGCTCGTACCGGTCCTTCCAGAAGTCGTGCAGGGCGGTTGCTGCGTCGGTTGTGCGGAAGGAGGCCGCGATGACGGCGGTCGTCAGGGAAGGGTGGATCGTGAGGGAGGCGTGGATTTCGCGGTTGAGTTCCACGAGGTCGCCTTCGAGGGTGCCGGTGTCGGCGGGGATCCAGGAGTCGTCGGCGCCCATCGCGAGCAGGTCGATCAGGAGGCCGTCGACGGTGCGCCAGCGGCGGTACACGGTGGTTCGGTGTACGCCGGAGCGCGCGGCGACGGCGTCGATGGTGAGACCGTCGTAACCGTGCTCGGCCAGCTCGGCCTGCACTGCTGCCATCACGTCAGCCCGAACCCGCGCAGTCCGTCCACCAGGTCTGGCCCGCTCGCCGGCAGCTCCCCCAGCTCCCGGGACCGCAGCAGCGGCGCCCTCCGCCCCCGTGCCCTCCGCGTCCGCGACGGCTGCGTCCGCTGCGCCCGCGTCTGCGGCGGCGGTTGCGTTTCTGGGAGCGGGCATGGCATGATCTTAACGCAACATTCGTCGCATTAGCAGGAGGTCGTCGTGGAGTTCTGATTCGCCGTCGAACCGGGTCCACCCGTCTCGGGTGAGGTCCGTCCGTTCCAGCGAGTCAGGAGGACACGTATGTCTGCCCAGTTGTCGTTGCAGGAGATCTCCAAGTCGTACGACCATCGCCCGGTGCTCGATCGGGTGAGCTGCGCCTTCCCGCCCGGCGAGGTGAGCGGGCTGATCGGTGAGAACGGCTCGGGAAAGTCGACGCTGCTCCGGATCCTGTCCGGTGCCGAGCGTCCGGACGACGGCGTGGTGACGGTTGCCGGGAGCGTCGGCTTCCTCGGCCAGGAGAATCCGCTGCCGCTGCACCTCGACGTAACGGCGATACTCGACCACGCGCTGGCCGAGTTGCGCGCGATCGAGAAGCGGATGCTGGAGCTCGAAGGGTTGCTTGCCGAGGGCAATGTTTCGGTGCTGGAGGAGTACGGGGAGTTGCAGACCGCCTTCCAGGTGAGGGAGGGGTACGACGCCGAGGCGCGGTTCCAGCGGGCGCTGGCCGGGTTGGGATTGAGCTCCTTGCCAGGTGATCGGGTGTTGTCGTCGCTGTCGGGTGGCGAGCTGGCGCGGTTGCATTTGGCCGCCGTGCTGGTTGCCGGCGCTGAGGTGTTGCTGCTCGACGAGCCGACGAACCATCTCGACCTGGCCGCGACGGTCTGGCTGGAGGATCACCTGCTGTCGCGGTCCGGTACGACGGTCGTTGTATCGCATGACCGGGCGTTCCTGGAGCGGGTCGCGTCGACGTTGTTCGAGGTGGACGGCGATACGCATCGGGTGACTCGGTACGGGAACGGGTATGCCGGATACCTCGCGGAGAAGGCGGCTGAGCGGGCGCGGATCGCGCAGGCGCGGCAACTGTGGGAGGACGAGGTGGCCGTGATGCGGTCGACCGTGGGGACCGCGGCAGATCGGGTCGCCTACGGGCGGCCGATGCAGGACAACAACAAGATGGCGTACGGCATCGCGGGTGATCGCGTGAACCAGGCTGAGCGGAGCAAGATCCGCAATGCCAAGGAACGGTTACGGCGGTTGGAGGAGAGTCCGCCGCCGGTGCCGTCGAAGCCCTTGCGGTTCACGGCCGCGTTGCGGACGGCTGGGTCGAGTGGGGTGTTGCTCGATGCGGTCGGGGTGTCGGTCGCCGGTCGGTTGCGGTCTACGTCCGTTGAGGTTTCGAAGGGCGACCGGGTGCTGATCACCGGGCCCAACGGGGTTGGGAAGTCGACGCTGCTCGAAGTACTGACTGGGGCGCTGACGGCTGACTCCGGGTCGGTGGAGCGGCGGGGGCGGATCGGGTATTTGGCGCAGGACGTCGTCGAGGCGCGGCCGGATGCGACGTTGCGGGACGAGTTGGTGCGGCATCGCGGGTCGGGGCGGTTGGGGTTGTTCAAGCGGGAGCAGTTGCAGACGCGAGTACGGGAGTTGTCGACCGGGCAGCGGCGGCGGTTGGCGCTCGCGGAGTTGCTGACCACGCAGTACGACGTACTGGTACTGGACGAGCCAACCAACCACTTGTCGCTGGTGTTGGTGGAGGAGTTGGAGGCTGCGCTGGATGCGTATGACGGGGCGCTGGTCGTGGTGAGCCATGACCGGCGGTTCGTGTCGCGGTGGCGTGGTGAGGTGCTCGAACTGGAGGAGAAGAATCTTGCGAAGTACTGAGATTGTTGTTGCTGAGGGCAATGAAGGTCCGTACGGCGTGGCGGTGGGCGGCGATGGTGCGGTGTGGACGACGCTGGTGCATGCGGGGGCGGTGGCCCGGGTCTCGCGGGATGGCTCGGTGGCGCGGTTCTCGCTTGATGCTGACGGGAGCCGGCCGAGTGTGATCATGCCGGGGCCGGATGGGGCGGTGTGGTTCACCCGGAACGGGGACGACCGGATCGGACGGGTCGGGGCCGATGGGGTGGTCTCGGCGTTTGAGGTCGGGTCGGGGCCGTACGGGGTGTGCGTGGGGCCGGACGGGGCGTTGTGGTTCACGTTGATGAACGTGGATCGGATCGGGCGGCTGACGGTGGACGGGGAGGTGTCGTTGTTCGAGATCGGGAGCAGCGGTGGGTTTCCGGCGATGATCACGGCGGATGACGGCGGGGTGTGGTTCGCGCTCAACCAAGGGAATGCCATTGGGCGGATGTCGCTGGATGGGGTGGTGGTGCTCCATCCGCTACCTACCGAAGGTGCTGGGCCGGTGGGGATCAGCGCTGGGGGTGGCGGGGTCTGGTTCACGGAGTTGATGGCGGGCCAGGTCGGTCGGATCGACGGTGAGGGAAAGATCGTCGAGTATCCCCTGCCGGACCGGTCCTCCAAGCCGCATGCAGTTGTCGCAACCGACGACGGCGGTTGCTGGGTGACGCTGTGGGGCTCGGGTTCCGCGATCCGACTCGACGCTCAGGGCACGGTGGTCGAGGAGATCTCCCTGGGCGAAGGTTCCGAGCCTCACGGTCTCGCAGTGACGGCTGACGGCGAGGTCTGGGTGGCGCTCGAGATCGGTGTTCTGGCCCACATCCACGCCTGAGAGTGAGCCGATTCACCCACTGGAGGGACGCGCTGGTCCACCCACAGGAGCAGTGTGGTTTCCGTGACCACACTGGTGGGACCAAGAGTTGTTCGGGTACCTCGCGTACGGGATGTACTCGCCGTGGGGCGGCCTGCGTTCTGGGTGGTTTCGGTGGTGCCTTACTACGTGGGGGTGCTGCTGGCCACGCATCGGCTGGTTCCTGCGGTTGGGGACTGGGGCCGGTTGTTGGTGGGGGCGGTCGTGATGGGGCCGTTGCTTTGGTTGTCTGTGTTGGCGATCAATGATGCGTATGACCTGGCTGGGGATTTGGTCAATCCGCGGAAGTCGAAGTCGCCGTTGCTGGATGGGCGGGTGACGTTGGTCGAGGCCAAATGGCTGGCGGTGGGGGCTGGGGTGGCTTCGGTTGGGGTGGCGTTCTTCGTCGGGTGGGTGTTTGCGCTGGGAGTGGTACTGGCAGTGGTGTTGGGGTTTGCGTACAGCGTGCCGCCGGTGCGGTTGAAGACTCGGGCTGGGTTCGACGTGGCGGTGAATTCGCTGGCGTTGGGGACTTTTGGGCCGTTGGCGGGGTGGGCGGCGGTTCGGCCTGAGTTGGGCGGGTTTCCGTGGGTGATGGCGTTGCAGGGGACGTTGGCGGCGATCGGGTTGTACCTGCCGACGACGCTGGCAGATCTCGAGGCGGATCGGGCGGCTGGGTATCGGACGGTCGCGGTGCGGCTCGGGGCGCGAGCGACGTACCGGCTGGGGTTTGCGTTCTGGATTGCGGCGGCGGGGCTGTCCGTTCTGCTGGCGGCGCTGGACGCGGTGATTCCGCGGAGCATGCTGGCGCTGGAGATCGTGATGGTGCCGGTGCTCGTCGCGGCGTACCGGCGGTTCATCGGGCCGGGGATGACGTTCAAGGGCGTGGTGATTCTGGCGTCGCTGTTCCTGCTGCCGTGTGGGACCTTCGCGCTCACCTACACCGGGGTCCTCTGACTCACACCTCCGCGCCGCCGGCCGTTCCATCGGTATGACCTGGAGAGAAGAGCTCGACGAACACGGCTGCGCGCTGATCGGACAACTGCTCACGCCGGAGCAGTGCGCGGAGATCGCCGGCCTGTACGACGAGGTGCGGCGGTTCCGCTCGACGATCGACATGGCGCGTTACCGCTTCGGCTCGGGGCAGTACCGGTACTTCGATCACCCACTCCCCGACCTCGTCGCCAAGC
The DNA here is from genome assembly GCF_040681515.1 of Kribbella sp. NPDC051718. Taxonomy (NCBI): domain Bacteria; kingdom Bacillati; phylum Actinomycetota; class Actinomycetes; order Propionibacteriales; family Kribbellaceae; genus Kribbella; species Kribbella sp. NPDC051718. The sequence goes on from NZ_JBFAYZ010000010.1 coordinate 262,918, forward strand.
TCCGTGAGGAGTTCTATCCGCAACTGCTCCCGGTCGCCCGCGAATGGGCGGCCAAGCTCAACCGCCCGGCGCCCTGGCCGGACACGCTCGAGGAGTGGCTCGACGACTGCCACCGGGCCGGGCAGACGAAGCCGACGCCGATCCTGCTCAAGTACCAGGCCGGTGACTGGAACGCCTTGCACCGTGATCTGTACGGCGATCTGGTCTTCCCACTGCAGATCGTGATCGGGCTGAACAAGCCAGGCGTCGACCACGAGGGCGGCGAGTTCCTGCTGGTCGAGCAGCGGCCGCGGGCTCAGTCACGCGGGACCGTCACCATGCTGCCTCAGGGGCAGGGACTGATCTTCACCACTCGCGATCGGCCGGTGAAGTCGGCTCGCGGCTGGTCCGCTTCGCCGGTGCGGCACGGCGTGAGCACTGTCCGGTCAGGAATCCGGCACACCCTCGGTCTCGTGTTTCACGATGCCGCTTGAGTTGATGCGCAAGCGGAACGACCGGCGCTCGACAGCGGCGACCACCTCGTCGAGGATCTGGGCGAGCGGCGCGGAGAGTTCCGCATCCAGCTCGGCCATCGCGGCAGTGGTCGCCTGCCACTCCGCCTCGATGGTCGGCAGCAACGAGCACGTCTTGTCGGTGAGGTGCACGATCCGCTGCCGCGCGTCCTCGCCGGGCTCGAGCGTGACGAACCCGGACCGGTTGAGCTGGGCAACCGTCTGGCTGGCGGCGGAATGCGTCACCCCGACGGCCGCGGCCAGCTCCCGGATCGACAACGGGCCCTCGGCAACCAACGTCCGGACGATCGGCGAGAACCTCGGCCGGTACTCCGGCAGGCCGGCATCCACGTAGACCTTGGCCACGTCGCCGTCGAGCAACTCCAGCACGTGCCGTAACCGGGTACCGATCGCGCCTTCCACCGGAGTAATCTAACAGCACTGTTACATCTACTCGACTATGGAGGCACCTCGATGCAGCCGGATGACCAGGGGATGCTCGATGTGGGCGACGGGCAGCTCGTCTACTGGGAGGTCTGCGGCAACCCCGAGGGCAAGCCGGCTGTCGTGCTGCATGGCGGGCCGGGGTCCGGGGCCGGCGCGTTCTGGTACCGATTCTTCGACCTGACGAAGTACCGGGTGGTGTTGTTCGATCAGCGCGGGTGCGGTCGCAGTACGCCGGACGCCGCGGAGCCGGACGCTGACCTCAGCACCAACACGACCTGGCATCTGGTGGCGGACATCGAGCTCTTGCGCGAGCACCTCGGCATCTCGAAATGGCTGGTGCTGGGTGCGTCGTGGGGTGCGACGCTGGCCTTCGCGTACGCCGAGCGGCATCCGTCGGCGGTCTCGGAGATCGTGTTGTTCAGCGTCACGAGCACGACTCCGCGTGAGGTCGAGTGGATCACCCGGGACATGAGCCGGATCTTTCCTGAGGAGTGGCGGCGCTTTCGGGACGTCGTACCGGTTGAGGAGCGGGACGGGAATCTCGCGCTCGCGTACAGCCGGTTGCTGCACGATCCCGATCCGGCGGTACGGGACCGGGCGGCGCGGGCTTGGTGCGAGTGGGAGGACACGCATGTGGCGACGTACCAGGGCTACAAGCCGGACCCACGCTACGAGGACCCGGTCTTCCGCCTGAGGTTCGCGCGACTCGTGTCGCATTACTGGGGCCACACAGCCTGGATCGAGGACGGTGCGTTGCTTCGTGACGCGGGCAAGCTGGTCGGGATTCCCGGGGTCCTCGTCACCGGGCGGCTCGACATCAGCAGCCCGCCGGACACCGCGTGGGAGCTGGCCCAGGCCTGGCCGGACGCCGAACTGCACATCGTCGGGGACGCCGGTCATGGCGCCGGGAAGGCGAGCGTCTCCGAGCTCGTGACGGCCGCGATCGACAGGTTCGCGTCGAGTCGGGCCGTCTGAGCTGCCACCAGCCATACCTGCAGCTTGTACTAACGCCTGCTGCGCATCTCCGCGTCGAACGAGTCCTGCAACACCTTCATCGCCGCGGCCTCAGCAGGGTCCGCGAACAGCTCGGGCAGCGTCGCCGGATCCACGTCGTACAGGTGCGTCTGCAACCACCAGATGTTGCCCTGCGGGTCCTTGATCCGGCACCCCCGGTCCCCCACGATCCGCGACGTCGTCAGCTCGGTCACCACCGTTGCCCCGGCCTCCAGCGCCCGCGCCAGCACCGCGTCGACATCATCGACGAACACACTTAGCAGGCTCGGAGTATCCGGCCAGTCCGGCTTGGAATCGAAGGTCATCAACACCGAGTCCCCCACCGTCACCTCGGCATGCCCGACAGTCCCATCGTCATTCAGCACTACAAACGACTTCTCCGTCTCGAACGTCCGCTCCACGAACTCCAGCCACTCCACCGCCCCACGCACCGCGACGTACGGAGTAACAGTGCCTTTACCGCCAGGATTCTTCGTCATGCCCCAAGTCTCACAGCGGTAGCGGCCAGCTTCTGGCCTCTACTTCAAGCTGTAGGGATTGGTCAAAGTGATCGGCGTTCGAGCAATCTCGAGGACCGGCTCCGGAAATCGTGGGCCGGCGATGTAGTAGCGGGCCCGGGTCCGGCCGACCGGCTCGAGGTACTGAGCCGTCACGAGATCGCGGAGATCCCGCTGCGCCTGCTGGAGATTCAGTCCCTCGGAGTGTTCGTAGCGAGAACGCCTGACCCGTCCCTCCATGGCAATGTCATGGAGGGCTGTGACGACTCGCTCATCGAGACCCGCCTTCTTGGCGAAGTCATCGAGGGCGGTCCAGGTCCTGCCCGAGCGATCAAGGCGACTCTGCACGGTCTGTGCCTGCTGGTGATAGGCGACGAGGTTGAAGCGGATCCAGCCGGCGACATCCTGGTCGGGCAGATAGACCGCTCCGCGGAGGGTGAGCTCCCGGTAGTACTCCCAAGTGTTACCGGGGCGTCCGAGCCACGCCTCGATCGAGGAGAACTCGGGAGCCAGCACTCCTTCGCGGGCGATCATCAGCGTCTGTAGCGAGCGAGACATCCGGCCGTTGCCGTCGGCCCAGGGGTGGATGGAGACCAGCTGCAGGTGTGCCATCGCGGCTCGCACCAGGAGGTGGGTGGAGTCTTCCGCGTTCAGCCAATCGACCAGCTCTGCCATCAACTTCGGCAACTCGCCGGCCGGAGGCGCCGTATAGGCGGCGATGCTGGGATCGCGGACGTCGGTGACGTAGACAGCTCCCTTGCGCCATTGCCCGGCCGGCTTGCGAGCGGTGTGTCGATGTCCCTGCAGCATCCAGTGCAGCGCGTTGAGGAATCCCTTGCTGTAGGCGAAGTCCTCGACATCGTGCAAGGTCTGGAGGTAGGTCATCATCCGCTGGTAGGCCAGCGTCTCCTCCCGGTTCTCGTCCGAGACTTCGACGTCGCGCTCACCCGCCATCAGGTCCTCGACGTCGACCGTCGACACCTTGAATCCCTCGATCGAGTTGGATCCAGCAACGGCGTCGGCAGTCAGGAACTCCCGAAGGCCGGCGGTCCACTTGGTCGGAGTCGCCAGCACTTGATGCCGCAGCGCCTCCCGCATCCGGTCGATGTCCGCGAGTACACGCCGGTCATCCGCAGCGAGAGCGGGAGTAGGAAAGAGCATAAATTCGACAATAGATTGATATAATCATTGCGTCAATATATGCATTTGGCCGCTATGACGCTGCCGAGGTGTAGCGGGCGGCCAGTTGGTGGGCCGCGGTTTTCAGTTCGGTCGGGCCTTCGAACTCGAGGTCGGATTCGAACATGCCGAAGGTGGCGGCCAGGCCGGTCCAGGACCAGGCGCTGAGGGTCAGGCGACAGGTGGTGGGGGTCAGCTCTTCTACCAGGGCTTCGTGGCCGGCGTAGCGGGCTATGTCGGCGGCTTTGGCTTGAAGGATGGCGGTGCCTTGGCAGGGCCACTGGTTCTGCGAGCGGAAGCGTTCCCAGATGTAGGCGGAGATGTCGGGCGCGGGGAGTTCGCGTGGAGTGAAGCGCGGGCCCGATGGGGTTTTGGGGAGCATCCGGTCTACCCGGAAGGTGCGCCAGTCGTTGCGGTCGAGGTCCCAGGCGACCAGGTACCAGCGGCCGCCCCAGGTGACCAGGTGGTGGGGCTCGACCTTGCGCGGTGGGACGAACTCCTCGGTGGAGGCGCCTGGTGAGGCGTAGTCGAAGCGGAGTACTTCGTGAGCGCGCAGGGCCGTGCCGATCGCGATCAGGTGGTCGGAGTCGACCTTGGCCCGGCGCGAATCGGCGTACTTGTCGACCGTGGTGACCTGCAGCGCGTCGACGCGTTGACGTAGCCGCGCGGGCATCACCTGGCGGACCGTGGCGAGCGCGCGCAGGGCGCCTTCCTCGATACCGGTCACCGTGGTCGTCGCGGTCTGCAGGGCGACGGCGACCGCGATCGCCTGGTCGTCATCGAACAGCAGCGGGGGCAGGTCGGCGCCCGCGTCGAGGCGGTAGCCGCCGTCCGGGCCCTTGCTCGCGCGGACCGGATAGCCCAGGTCGCGCAGGCGGTCCACGTCGCGGCGGACCGTGCGCGGACTCACCTCCAGCCGTTCGGCCAGCAGCGCGCCCGGCCAGTCGCGGCGCGCCTGGAGCAGGGACAGCAGCGAGAGGAGTCGAGCCGAGGTTTCGGACATGAGTTCAGATTGCCACGAGTAACGGCCAGAACCTGTCCTCTACTGCTGGAAATGTCGTCGCCAAGAGGCCCCCGACCAAGGAGACATCGTGATCAGCACCCGACAACTCACCAAGGACTTCGTGGTGAACCGCACCGAGACCGTGCACGCGGTCCGCGGCATCAGCCTGGACGTCGAGCCGGGCGAGCTCGTCGCCGTGCTCGGCCCGAACGGCGCCGGCAAGACCACCACGCTGCGGATGCTCACCACCCTGATCGCCCCGACCTCTGGTACGGCGAAGGTCGCCGGGTACGACGTGACGGCCGACCCGGGCCTGGTCCGCCGGCAGATCGGGTACGTCGGCCAGGGCAACGGCGCGGGCCACTCGCAACGGGTCCGCGACGAGCTCTACGGCCAGGGCATCATCTACGGGCTCGACCAGCGGGCGGCGAAGCGGCGTACCGGCGAACTGCTCGAATCGCTCGAGCTCGGCGAACTGGCCAAGCGCAAGGTGTCCGAACTGTCCGGCGGTCAGCGTCGGCGGCTGGACGTCGCGATGGGGCTCGTGCACGCGCCCGGACTGTTGTTCCTGGACGAGCCGTCGACCGGGCTGGACCCGCAGAACCGGGCCAACCTGTGGGATCACATCCTGCGGATGCGCGCGCAGTACGCCATGACGATCGTCCTCACGACGCACTATCTCGACGAGGCGGACTCGATGGCCGAGCGAGTCGTCGTGGTCGATCACGGCGAGGTGATCGCCGACGACACCGCGGACGCACTGAAGGCCGAACTGGCCGGCGATCAACTCGACCTCACAGTCGCGCCGGGCAATCTCGCCAAGCTCACCGAGCTGGCGCACAAGGTGCCTGGCGCAAGAGAAGTAGTTGCCGAGGGCGACCGGTTGACCGTGCGCGTCCCGGACGGGCCGAGCGCGTTGCCCGAACTCGTCGCGGCGGCGCAGCAGTACGCAGTACCGGTCGGCAGTGCTCAGGTGCACCGGCCGACGCTCGATGACGTCTTCCTCAATCTCACCGGCCGCAGCCTGCGCGAGGCCGACAGCACCGGAAAGGTCGCAGCATGAGTACTGTCACTCTGGAGAGGAACCTGTTCCGGGATACCTCGTTCGTGATGCGGCGGGAGCTGAAGCCGGTACTCCGTGACCCGTTCTCGCTGATCTTCGGGATGATCCAGCCGCTGGTCTTCCTGGCCCTGTTCGGCCCGCTGCTCGCGGGATCGCTCGGTGGCTCGCTCGACGGCGGTGTCTGGCAGTGGTTCGTGCCGGCGATCCTGGTGATGACGACGTTGTTCGGTACGTCGGCGACCGGCTCGAATCTGTTGACGGAGTTCGTGACCGGCGCGCACGAGCGGATGCTGGTCACGCCGCTGTCGCGGTCGTCGCTGCTGATCGGGCGGGCGCTGAAGGAGATGGTGCCGCTGTTCGGGCAGGCGGTGATCGTGATCGCGGTGATGACGCCGTTCGGCTTCGACCTGCATCCGCTCGGCGCGCTGGTCGGGCTCGCGTTGCTGGCCGTGTTCGGGGTCGGGCTCGGGTCGTTCAGCTATGCGCTGGCGATCGCGGTACGCAAGCAGGAGTGGATGTTCTGGGTGGTGCAGCAGACGTTCCTCTTCCCGCTGATGATCCTGTCCGGGATGCTGCTGCCGCTGGAGACCGGCCCGGAGTGGATGCGGGTGGCGTCGAAGTTCAACCCGTTGTCTTATCTGGTCGACGCCGAACGCACCCTCTTCTCCGGCGACGTCACCTCGACCACCGTCCTGTGGGGCTGGCTGGCCGCCATCGTCACGGTCGCCCTCGGCCTGACCGTCGGCATCCGCTCGATGCTCCGGTCGGCAGACTGAAGGTCAGAAGCGCAGGTGCGCGGCGGTGACCTGGTTGAGGTGGATGAGCAGGTCGTAGCTCGGGGCGAGGCGGATCGGCAGGTCGGGGGTCGGGTAGCCGGTGCCGATGTCGCGGGTCGGACGGCGTACGTCGAACCAGGCGTGCGTACTGGCCGGCAGGCGCCGCAGGTCGACCAGGTAGTCGCGGTACGGGACCTGGTCGAGCGTGTACTCGTTGCTGCCCGGCGATGCCGGCGGGAGCGTGAACGTCTTCAGCTCACCGTTGGAGATGTCCTGCGAGTTGAAGGAACCGTGGTCGAAGGACGTCCCGATGGTCAGGTAGTCGCGCCCGAGCTGCTCGCGCAGGAATGTGCCCTGGGCCTTCGGGTAGTCGGCCGGCGATCCCGTCTCGAGCGCGATGTGCCCGTTGTGCGCCGACAGCATCACCTTCGCGCCCGTGGTGCGCGCCCACCATGCGGCGTTGGCCGCCATCGACTCGTCCCGGAAGTACATCGCCTTCGGCAACTCCTTCGGGTCGGTGACGTCGAAGGAGAAGAACTTCGCGACCTGCCAGATCGCCCGGGCATGCTGTGCCGCCCAGGTCCGCTCGGGGCTCGGCGGCAACGACTCGACCAGTACTACGGCCCGCCGGGCTGCCGCCTCGACCTTGACCCGGTCGGCGAGCGGCTTGGTGAGGTACGCCGCGCTCCAGGCCTCGTACTCGGCGTCGGAGCGGATACCGACGTACAGGCTTTTGATCTCGGGCAGCTTTGCCGGGCTGGTCTTGCCGACGTAGCCGATGACGCGGTCGAGGAGGGCGGGACTCGCGTAGCCGAGGTCGTCGCCGACGAAGTGCAGCTTGCGGGCGTGGGTGCGGTTGTAGGAACGCATCCACTCGATCAGGTCGAGATACTCCTGCGCGTTCCAGAACTTGTACGAACCCTGGAAGTCGCGTCGCATGATCTCGCGCGGATCGCCGACGCCGCTGACGACGTACCGGTCGAGTTCGAGGCCGGTACTCCAGGACGCTTCGAGAGCGAAGGTGGTGAAGCCCTTCTTCTCCACCAACTCGCGGAAGATCTTGTGCTTGAGCGTGAAGAACTCGCTCGAACTGTGCGTCGCCTCGCCGACGCCGACCACGCGTGCGTTGCCGACCATCGCGACCAGCGGCCGCAGGTCGCGCAGACTGCTGTCAGCATCGGTACTACGAATCGGATGCGCCGCCGCGGTCAGCGCGGGCACCGGGTCAGGTGTAACAGCGGACGCTGTGGACAGAGGCAGCGCCGCCGCGACGAGCAGGGCGGGGAGCGCCAGAAGCCGCTTCATCAAGGTCCTCCAGAGAGTCGGAATCAAGTACTTCCAACCCTGTCCGGAGAGGCCCGCGCGCCCCATCCCGCAGCCACCCCACCTGAGGTGACCCCAGCTCTACCCTTCGAGCTTCTCCAGCGCCGTGCGCATGCCCGCTTCGGCCTCGTCGCCGAGTTTCTTGAACTGGGTTTTGAAGAGGGGCTCGATCAGCCGGGTGACGCCTTTGAACTCGAACTCGGCGCGGTAGGTGACCTCGGTGCCGCCGCTGTCGATAGCGCGGAACGTCATCGTGTCGAGGGCACTGACGGTCTTGTTGTCGCCGCGGAGCTGGAAGACGCGGCCGGGCTCGAGTTGCTGCACGACGTAGTCGAGCTCGGTCTCGCGCCCGGCGAACGACGACTTGTTCCGGTACTTCGTACCGGGCCCGCCGTCGCCTTCCACCTTCACCGTCGACACCGTCCCGGGATCCCACTCGGTGGTCGTCTCGAAGTCGGACAGATAGGCGAAAACACGCTCGACGGACTTCTCCACGGTGACAACGCGCTCGATGGTGATCACCCTCGTCACGCTACCGGTCGGCTCAACCCGAAGTTATGCACCGACCCGACGATCGGCCTGCCGGGCGAGTTCAGTGAAGTCGACATTGCCGAAGTGCAGCCGGGACAGCCCGCCTTTGCGCGCCTCGGCCCTGACCTTCGCCCACTTGACCGGTGTCCGGTACGACCCGATGATCCGGTTCCGCCGGAACAGCTCGAGGATCCCGTTCTCGACGTGCAGGTAGACGTCGTCGTGCTCGAACACCATCGTCAGACCACCCGGCGGTTGGCGAGGGTGGCGACCTTGGTGAAGTAGTCGCGAAAGAGCAGTTCGTCGGCGGCCGAGATCTGCAGGGACGAGGTGGCGGCGGAGCGGATGTCTTGCCGGTCGGTGCCGTAGAGCGGTTTGCGCTCGTCCTCGACCGAGCCGACGAACAGCTGGCCGGGCTTGCCGGGCTTCTTGAAGTAGATCAGGAAAGCGAGCCAGTGCAGCGGGAGGCGATAGGTGTCGTGGGCGCCGATCAGGTTGAACGCCTCGAACACCCCGCGATCCACGCGGAAATGCAGGTCTGCGTAGTCGAAGGTGAGCGGTTCCATGGGCGGAAACCTAGTCGGCTTCGGTGATCGCGAGGATTTCGGGGACGGCGGTGTCCCAGGTGGGTCTGGGGATTTCGTGGCCGGCGCCTTCGAGCAGGACCAGACGGGCGTTGGGGATTTCACGGGCGAGGGCTTCGCCGTGGGCCGGTGGGAAGAGCGGGTCTTCGGTGCCGTGCAGGACCAGGGCCGGTACTGCGATCTCGCCGAGGCGGTGGCGGATCGAGCCGCCGGGGGCCACTGCCCAGTGGTTCGTGGCCGAGGCCGGGTTGACGCTGCGGGCGAAGGCCTGGCCGTAGAGGGCGCGGCGGGCGGGTTCGTCGTACGGGAGCGAACCGGCGTACAGGCGGTCGTCCGCGACCAGCCTGTCGAGGGCTGCTTCCGTGTCGGACCAGTCGATCGGGGTGTCGTCGGAGAAGCTGGCGCTGAGCTTCTCGCTCGGCGGCGGGAGGTCGGAATCCGACGGGCCGCTGGGACTGGTCGACGAGACGGTGATCGAGGCGACCCGGTCCGGTTGCTCGACGGCGAGCTGCAGCACGATGGCGCCGCCCATCGACAGGCCGACGAGGTGCGCCTTGTCGATCTTCAGGGCGTCGAGGATGCCGATCGGATCGGCGACCAGGTCCTCTCCCGTGTACTTCGGATCGCCCGGCTCGTTGGTCGTCGACTGACCGGTGTCGCGGTGGTCGTACCGGATCACGTAGCGCGGACCGGCCGCGAGGCGTTCGCAGAACTCGGGCTCCCAGTGGTCCATCGACGCGGATCCCCCGTGGACCAGCAGGATCGCTGGGTCCGCGGGGGATCCGAAGGTGTCGACGCACAACTCGACGCCGTTCACGGGAAGCAGGCTCGTCATGCTCCGACGGTAGTGCTGAAAGGGGGCGCCGGCCGGTGGGTGCCGGCCTGAGCCGAGTTCCCGGCATGCAGTGCCAGCGCGAAGGCGACGACGGCGAGGGTGCTGGTGATGGCGCGGAGGTTGTTGCTGGGGTTCCACTTGGACAGGTAGTTCAGCCATTCCGCCGCACCGGCCGCGGAGTGCGGGTCGACGGCGGCGAGCTGGTCGTTCAGCGGGATGTTGACGGCGAAGCTGAGCACGATCACACCGAGCAGGTAGAGAGCTGCGCCTGCGAGCACCCAGGACTTGCCGGGGGTGTTCTTGACGAAGGCGATGATCGTGAGCGCGACGCAGACCAGCGCGGTACCGCAGAAGACCAGCAGGAAGAGCGGGTTCTGGATCCTGACGTTGATCAGGTTCATCGCGGTCGCGCCCTGGCCGGCCGGCATCCGCTCCAGCGAGCTCATCACGGCGGTACCGAAGGCGAAGAACAGGCCGGCCATCAACGCGCTGCCGACCAGAGCGCTCAGGGTGAGGATCTTGGTGAGGTTCATACCGACCACACCCCGGTCTTCGCGGTCTCCCGCGCCCAGTCCGCGAAGTCGCGTGGCGCCCGGCCGAGTACCTCCTGGACACCCTCCGACACGTACTCCGAACGGTGGTGGCGGATCACCGCGAACAGATCGCGGACGCTCTCCGCGTCCTCGAGTGTCTGCCCGTAGCTGACGAGTTCGGCGACGAACTCCTCGGGTTCGAGATCCACGTACTTCACCTGCCGGCCGGTGACCGTCGACAACTCGGCGGCGACCTCGGCCAGCGTCAACGTGCGCGGCCCGGACAGCGAGTAGGTCTCGCCGGTGTGCCGCTCGTCGAGCAACGCGGCCGCCATCACGTCGCCGACGTCGTTGGTGTCGATCCAGGCCTCGCCACCGTCGCCGGCCGCCAACCGGATCTCGCCGCCGAGCACGTAGTCGAACAGGAAGTCCTCGCTGAAGTTCTGCGCGAACCAGGCGGGCCGGACGATCGTCCAGTCGGCGCCGCTCGCCCGGACCGAGTTCTCCAGTTCGACGCTGCTCTCGTAGACCGCGAAGTCGCGGCCGGGGCTGCCGACGCCGCGACCGGACAGCAGCACCACCCGGCGCAGTCCTTCGGCCGCCGCCTGCTGGATGAATCGACCGGCCTGGGCCAGCCCGGTCGGGCCGACCGGCGGTGCCAGGTACGCCGTGTCGATGCCGGCGATCGTCGGCGACCAAGTGCTCTCGTCGTACCAGTCGAAGCGCTGCTCGCTCGACCGCGAGGCCAGCCGGTAAGGGACGCCACGGGCGTCCAGTTGCTCTGCGACGCGACGGCCGGTCTTGCCTTTGCCGCCGATGATCAGGAACGGGTTCGTTGTTGTCATGGCTTAAGTTCATCGCGTTGGAGTGAGACAAACCATGGTTGTCTGGCGCAATTCGATGTCTGAAAGTCTCAATCCGGGATACTCTGGCCGGTATGGACGTCCTCGATGATCTGCTCGCCGGCACCCGGGCCCGCGGTGGCGTGTTCAACCTGACGATCCTGGACCCACCCTGGGGTCTGGACATCGTCGACGAGGCGCAGCTCGCGCTCGCGACCCTGGTCCGCGGTTCCGCCTGGATCATCCGCGGCGATCAGCCGCCGGTCCGGATGGAGGAGGGCGACGTCGCCGTACTGTCCGGCACCGAGCCGTACGTCGTGGCCGACCAGCCGGATACCGTGCCGAACCTGCGGATCCATCCCGGCGGCATCTGCGAACCGTTGCCTGGGGCCCCTATCGACTACAGCGCACGACTCGGCGTCCGGACCTACGGAGGTCGCCCGGACGGTGAGGCGATGGTGGTCAGCGGCACGTACGAGCTCGAAGGCGACGTCAGCCGCCGGCTGCTCGCGGCCCTTCCGCCGACTCTGGTCGTGCCGGCCGCGAATGTCGCGGGACACGTGATGGAGATCGTGCTCGGCGAGATCCAGCGCGACGAACCCGGTCAGCAGTCGGTGCTGGACCGCTGGCTCGACCTCGCGTTGATCACCACGTTGCGCGCCTGGTTCGCCCGACCCGAGTCGCATGCGCCGGGTTGGTACCAGGCGCAGAGTGATCCGGTGGTGGGGCTGGCGTTGCGGTTGTTGCATGAGGATCCGGCGCATCCCTGGAACGTTGTCGAGCTGGCCGACCGCACGGGGGTGTCTCGGGCCAGCCTGGCTCGGCGGTTCAGTGGTTTGGTTGGTGAAGCGCCGATGGCTTACCTGACCGGGTGGCGGATCACGTTGGCCGCTGACATGTTGCGCGAGACGACCGACACGGTCGAGTCGATCGCGCGGAAGGTCGGGTATGCCAATGCGTTCGCGTTGAGCGTCGCGTTCAAGCGGGTCAGGGGCACGAGTCCGACGGCTCATCGCCGGGCTAGTACTGCAGCCTGACAGTCAGCGGTTGAGGATCCACGCGAGGTCGGTCGACGGGAGATACGGCTCGAAGATGGGTGGCTCGGCGATGCGGTCCCACAGATCGCCGGTGGTGCGCGAGGGGAGATAGGCGTTGACGAAGGCGCCGTGGTCGACGCTCACCAGGGTGGCTTCTACGGTTTTCACCCGGCCAGGGAATTCCGAGCGGAGTACGGACTCTGCCGCAGTGAACAGCGCCGGTAGCATCGACGGGTTCCCGTATGACGTGCGCAGCTGCCGACGGTAGGAATCGAAGCCGGGCCAGCGGGCCTGGAGGGCGCGGTCGAAGTCGAGTGGCTGGACGGCTTCGGCGTACGGGAGCTGTGTGGTGAGCAGGTGTTTGACCGCCCAGCTCTCGGGTGGCACCGGCCCGGCGTCGAGGAAGAGCCGGTCGGCCTGGACGAAGGTGGTCGCCAGCACGCGTGGGCTCGGGTCGGTACGGTCGGCCTTGCGGTGGTCCGCGTAGGTCGTCGAGCGGTCGGCGTAGTTGGGGATCAGATGGATGATTCCCGCGCGCAGCAAGGGCTCCGCGGTGAGGATGCGCTGGCCGAGGGCGGTCAGATCCGGGGTGTCGATGCCGAGCTGCATCTCGGTGTAGTTGCGCCGGCGTTCGGGCTCGAGCGTCATCGGGTCGTCCAGCGGCGCCTGGTTGCTGCTCGCCACCATCAGCGGATGGAAGGATCCCGGCCGGTGGTCGGGCAGCACCAGGGTGTCGACGATCAGCCGAGTGCGTTCGAGCAGCCAGGCCTCGTCGGCGGCCGGCACGACGGAGACGGCGAACCGCTCGCCCTGCCGCCAGCGGAGTCCGTCCGGGCCGGTGATGAATCGCTTCGCGTACGCCTTGGCGACCAGCTCCGGGGTGGGGGCGGGCCGCCGGAAGAAGCGGTTCATCCGGCGGCTCAGCGCGGGATTGCGGCTGTACCCCTGCGCCATCGGCTCAGGCGGTGGTGGCGTCGATGAACGCGAGCGCCTGCGGCCAGGAGAGCCGGTAGGCGTCGGCGTTCACCACCTTGTCCTGCCGGGAACGGTCGGTGTAACCGTGCTCGGCACCGGGATAGAACTGAGTGATCGTCGCCCCGGCCTCGCGGCTCTGCAACGCCGTCTGCAGCGCTTCTAAGTCGGCGACCGGCACGGCGGCGTCGGCACCGGGATAGGCGATCAGCACCGGCGCGGTGATCCCGATGGAGTCGGCGATCGCGTCGTACGAATGGTTCGGCCGCAACTCCGAGGGGACCGTCGGATGGAAGGCCAGCACGTTCGCGAGCCGGCGATCCCTTGCCCCGAGCAACAAAGCGAACCGACCGCCGAGGCACCAGCCGACCGTGCCGACCTTGGTGCAGCCGAGTTCGCCGAGCAGGTGGTCGAGCAACGCGACCTGCTCGGCGAGGACGGTGTCATCGTCCAGCCCGCTCAGCAACTCTGCGAGCTCATCTCGGGCCGAGTTGTCAGTACTCCGGCCCTTGAACGGATCCCAGACCAGCGCGGTGATCCCCCGCTCCGCCAACTCGTCAGCCCACGCCCGGAGCTGCTCGCCGATCCCGGTGATCATCGGCAGCAACAACATCCCCGGCCCGGCCGTCACTCCGACCGGCCGGGCTAGGTATGCGCTCTGCTCTCCGACCTGTACCTGACTCGCGTCGATGTCCACGCGTCGGAGATTAACCGACGATCAGACCTTGTTGGCCTTGAGCATCCGCTGGCCGGCCACGTTGACCAGGACGAAGATGATGGCGGAGAAGATCAGCAGCGCGAGTTGGTCCGGGAGCAGCGCGACACCGACACCGACTGCGAGCACCGGGAGCGCGAGTCCGGCGTACGCGATCAGGAACAGCGCGGCCAGCACCTCACCGCGCGAACCCGGGTCGGCCAGCGACGCTGCGGTCGCGACGGCGCCGCGGAAGACGAGGCCGACGCCCGCACCGGCGACCACGCCGCCGATGACGAACAGCCACAGGTTGGGGATCAGCCCGCCGACGGCGACCCCGACCAGACCGACCGACATCAGGACCAGGCCGAGCCGGAGCTGCTGCGGACGGCTGAACCGAACGAACAACACCTGGCTGGCCGCTCCCGCGATGAAGACCACGAACGTCACGACCCCGGCGAGCAGCCGCGAGGTGTGGTGCAGCGTGCCGGCCAGGAACGTCGGGGCGAGCGAGGTGAACAGGCCGAAGATCGCGAACGCGGCGAACGCTCCGACCGCGGTGGCGAAGAACTGCGGCTTGGCAGCACTCGGCAACGCGACCCGCTGCGGCCGGTACGCCGGACGCTCCTCCAGCCGCTCGACGGTCTCGGGCACCAGCGCGATACCGAGCGCGCTCAGCAGCAACAGCACGAGGAACAGCTCGTACGGACGATCCAGCGGCTTCGATCCGTACTCCGCGAGCAGACCGCCGACGAGCGGACCGAAGGCGAGGCCACCCAGGTTCACCATCGAGGAGATCAGCGCCGAGTGGCTCGGGTCCTCGTCCGGCCGGGAGATCCGTCGCAGCTCGGACAGGTGAGCCGTCGCGGTCGCCGTCAGGACGCCGACGCCGACACCGCTGATGAAACGAGCCAGCAGCAGACCGGGCACGTCCTGCCAGAACAGGAAGACGACGGCAGCGAGTGCCTCGGTCAGTACTGCGAGCAGCGCGACCCGACGCCGGCCGAGCCAGTCGCTGACGTGGCCGGCGAGGTACAGGCTCACCATCACGCCCACTGCGTAGGCGGCGAAGATGACCGTGATCAGGAAGGTCGGGAAACCGTCCCGGCGCTGGTAGATGGCGTAGAGCGGAGTCGGGACCGTCGAGAACGCCATCGTGGTCAGGAACGCGACGGCGATCATCCAGAAGCCGGCGCTATGCGCGAACTGGACGCGCGCACCGGCCTTGTCGAGCGAGCGGGGGCCGGAGAGAGTTGTCATGCTTCTAGGTTGCGCCGATTGATCTATCGAGTCCAACGAATCTTCTTGCACTGTCTTATCGAGGCTGACGATAATTGGCCTGTGGACAGCAGGCAACTGGAGTACTTCGTCGCCGTCGCCGAGGAACTGAGCTTCACCCGGGCGGCGCAGCGGCTCTTCACCGTCCAGTCGACCGTCTCGGCCGCGATCCGCGCGCTGGAGACGGACCTGAAGACGACGTTGTTCGACCGGTCGACCCGGCGGGTGACTTTGTCGGACACCGGCGAGGCCCTGTTGCCCGAGGCGAAGGCTGCGCTGGAGGCGTTGGACCGGGCTCGTGCTGTCGTCGAGGAGGCGTCCACCGGGCTGCGCGGCAGTGTCCGGATCGGCACGATGACGAGGCTCGGGCTGGTCGACCTGGCCTCGCTGCTGGGCGCGTTCTACCAGCGCTATCCGTTGGTCGACGTCCAGGTGACGACTTCGCCGACCGGGTCGAGCGGATTGGCTGACGACGTGCGGCACGGCCGGCTCGACGTCGCTCTGGTCGGGTTGAGCGCGGCGGAGCTGACGGGGCTGGAGCCGCGGGAGTTGGCGACGGTGCGGTTCGTAGTACTGCTGCCGTCCTCGCATCGGCTGGCCGGGGTGAGTGAGGTTCGGCTGGCTGAGCTGGCCGGGGAGCGGTTCGTGGACATGTTGCGCGGGTTCGGGAATCGGACGGCGGTGGATCGGGCTTTCGATCAGGCCGGCATCCCTCGGCGGGTGCAGGTGGAGGTACCGGATCTGACGACCGTGCCGGACTACGTGCGGGCGGGGCTGGGGGTTGCCGTCGTACCGGAGATGGATCTGGAGGAGGTGCCCGGTGTGGTCCGGTTGCCGCTGGCGGATTCGGAACTGGCGTGGACGTTGTCGGCGATCACCCTGAGCGGCAAGCGGCCGAGCCGGGCGGTGACCGCGCTGCTGGATCTGATGGCGGCGTCGGTCCGGACGTGACGTACGCCACTTTGTTGATACATCATCAAAGCGACGTATTCTCGAAGTAGACACCCACTCCTGGGGGCCTTTGCTATGGATCGTCCGGCACGTTCCTGCCGGCGAAGGAAAGGAAGTCAGCGACATGGCCACTGTGTCGTTCAAGGGAGCAACCCGGGTCTACCCCGGCACCGAGATCGCCGCCGTCGACAAGCTCGACCTGGACATCCAGGACGGCGAGTTCGTGGTCCTGGTCGGGCCGTCGGGCTCCGGTAAGTCGACCGCGCTGCGGATGCTCGCAGGGCTCGAAGAAGCCAACGAAGGATCCATCTACATCGGTGACCGCGACGTCACCAACAGCCCGCCGAAAGAGCGGGACATCGCGATGGTCTTCCAGAACTATGCGCTCTACCCGCATATGTCGGTCGCCGACAACATGGGCTTCGCGCTGAAGATGCAGGGCATCCACAAGGAGGAGCGGGCCAAGCGGGTTCTTGAAGCCGCGAAGCTGCTCGGCCTGGAGGAGTACCTGGAGCGCAAGCCGAAGGCGCTGTCCGGTGGTCAGCGTCAGCGGGTGGCGATGGGTCGCGCGATCGTGCGTGATCCCCAGGTCTTCCTGATGGACGAGCCGCTGTCGAACCTCGACGCGAAGTTGCGGGTGCAGACCCGGACGCAGATCGCGGAACTGCAGCACCGGCTGGGTGTCACGACCGTCTATGTCACGCACGACCAGATCGAGGCGATGACGATGGGCGACCGGGTGGCCGTCCTGAAGGACGGGCTGCTCCAGCAGGTCGACACCCCGCTGAACCTGTACGACGCCCCGAAGAACCTCTTCGTCGCGGGCTTCATCGGCTCCCCGGCGATGAACCTGATCGAGGCCCAGATCGTCGACGGCGGCGCGATGATCGGCGACTACCTGGTGCCGATCGCCCGCAACCTGCTCGCCAAGGCGGGCGACGACAAGACGATCATGCTCGGCATCCGGCCGGAGTCCTTCCACCTGGCCGACGAGGGCCTGGCGGTGAAGGTCTCGGTGATCGAGGATCTCGGCTCCGACGCCTACCTCTACGGCAGTGCCGTCCACACCGACGACCAGCAGATCATCGCCCGCGTCGGCACCCGCCTCCACGACGAGAAGGGCACCATCGTCCACCTCGCCCCCCAGCCCGAAAAGCTCCACCTCTTCTCCAAGTCAACAGAACTCCGCATCACCGCCTGACCCCCGCCGCTTGCCCACCATCTGAGGGGTTGTCCCCTCAGACGGTGGGTTGCCTGGCCGGATCCCGAGGGGGCAACCCGCCAACTGCGGGGTTAACCCCTGAGATGGTGGGCTGGGGGGCGCGTTAGCGTCGGGGGGTGGAGACGTGGGAGTTGGGTGCGAGCGGGGTGTTGAGGTTGCCGTCGGGGCGGTTGGTGCGGGGGCGTGGGGTGCGCGACGGGGTGCCTGGTGGTGCGCTGCCGGCGTACGGGGTGTATTTGCTGGGGAAGGAGCCGCCTGCGGTTCCGTGGGAGTCTCGGTGGGTGGTGTGGCCGGACTTCCGGTTGCCTGCGGATGATCGGGATGCGCGGGACGCGTTGGTGGAGGTGCTTGCTCGGGCGGGCGATGAGCGGGTGGAGGTTGCTTGCGCAGGCGGGCGCGGGCGGACCGGTACTGCGCTGGCCTGCTTGGCGGTGCTCGATGGGGTTGCGCCGGCCGACGCGGTGGCTTACGTGCGGGCGAACTATCACGCCAAGGCGGTGGAAACCTTTTGGCAGAAGCGTTATGTGAGGCGCTTCAGAGCGGCGAGCGATTCCTGAGCGGGGGTGCCGGCCAGGAGGGATTGGCCGGGGGCGGATTGGATGTCGAAGGTTTGGTAGGTGAGGGTGAGCCGGCCGGCGACGGGGTGGTTGAAGGTCTTGACCGTGCTGCCGAGGGTGTTGACGCCGTGCTGGTTCCAGAGGTCGGCGAATTCGTTGCTGCTGGCAAGTAGTTCGTCGACGAGTTGCTTGACCGACTCGTTGTCGGGGGATGCCAGGCGGAGCGCCTCGACGGATTCGCGGGCGACTGCGGGCCAGTCGTCGAAGAGGTCGCGGGCGGCCGGGTCGTGGAACAGGTTGGTCATCATCGGGCGGAGGTCTTCGAGTGGTGACAGGAGCGCGGCGGCGAGGTCGTTGCAGGCCAGGACGTCCAGGCGGCGATTGATGATGTAGGCAACGGCCGAGTCGAAGCCTTCCATCAGTTGGAGCAGCGCGGGGGCGACTTCTTCCGAAGGGGTCTCGGACTTCGGGGCGAGGCCGGCCAGTTGGTACGCGTACCAACGTCCGTTCTGGCCGAGGCGGAGAGCGCGGGCAATCGCGTCCACGACCTGGCCGGATGGGTTGCGCTCGCGGCCTTGCTCGAGACGGGTGTAGTAGTCAGCGCTCACGCCCGCAAGTACAGCGACTTCCTCGCGACGCAGGCCGGCGACCCGGCGAGCACCTGACACGGCCAACCCGACCTCGTCGGGGGTCAGCTGCGCTCGGCGTACGCGGAGGAACTCGCCCAAGTCGTTCATAACGTTGAGATTAGCTACTGTCACGCAGATGGATGACGATGCTCCGGAGAAGGCGGGCTATCGGCGGTCGGCGGGGTCGGCGCGGGGTGAGGCGCGGCGGCGCGAACTGCTCGAGCGCGTGACCGACGAGGTCGGGGCCAACGGTCTGGTGGACTTCTCGCTCCGCCGGGCCGCGCGGGCCGCCGGTACGACGCACAAGGTGTTGCTCTACTACTTCGACGGACCCGAAGACCTGCTCACCCAGGCGGTGCTCCAACTGCGGGAGCGACGGATCGACCGAAGCCTGGCAGCCGCGGAGCTGGCGGACTCGACGCTGGCCGGCCGGGTACGGGCGATGTGGCCGGTCCTCGTCGGTGACGAGTCCTGGGTGCTCGACCAGGCGATCGGCCTCGCGATGTACGACTCCGCCCGGTACGCCGAACTCGCCCGCACCGCATCGGTGCGCTACCTGCCCGCGCTGATCTCGATCTGCCCGCCGCAGTGGCCGGACGAGCGCAAGCACCAGGTGTCCGAGTTCATCCTCGCCGTCCTGCGGGGATTCCTGATCGAGTGGCGGACCAGCGGCGACGGGCCCGGGATCGAGTCCGGCTTCGCCGCGTTGAGCCGGGCGCTCGACCACGAGGAGGCCCGGACCTAGCCCTCGACAGTTTGCGAACCACGTGGTTCACTTTTGGCATCGGAGAGCTTTCGCCAGAGGTGGGGTGCGTCATGGAACGCGAGTCGGTGCGGTTCGTCAGCGGGGATGCCGAGTGTGTGGCCTGGTACTACCCAGGCAGCAACGGCGGGTGTGTGGTGATGGCCGGTGGCTTCGGGGTGACGAAGGAGCCGGGGACGGACCTGTTCGCCGCGAAGTTCCAGCGCGCGGGGTTCGGCGTACTGGCCTTCGACTATCGGCGATTCGGGGAGAGTGGCGGCTCGCCGCGGCAGGTTGCGCGGGTCGGTGAGCAGTTGGCGGATTGGCAGGCGGCGATCTCGTACGCCGGCGAGCTTGCCGGAGTCGAGAGGGTCGCGATCTGGGCGTTCTCGTTGTCAGGCGGCTACATCTTCCCGATCGCGGCGCGGAATCCGCAGTTGGCCGCGGCGATCGCGCAGACGCCCAACGCGGATGGGCCTGCAGCCTCTCGCAATGCGGCCCGACACCAGAAGCCGTTGGCGATGCTGCGCTTCGCCGGCCGCGCTTTGCTCGACGCACTCGGCAGCCTGATCGGACGACCGCCGCTGCTCGTTCCCCTGGTCGGACCGCCCGGCACGGTCGCCCTGCTGACAACGCCGGACTCGCTGCGCACGAACGAAGCACTTAACCCGGGCAATAAATACAGCGAATGGATCCAGGCCGTCGCCGCGCGGTCGGCGCTGCGCATCACCGCCTACCGCCCCGGCCGGGCGGCCTCACGGGTGAAGATCCCGCTGCTCGTCGTCGTGGCCGACCAGGACCAAACGGCGCTCGCTCAGCCTTCTATCGACGCCGTCGGCCAGGCACCTGACGCAGAACTCCTTCGCGTCCCTGGCGGCCACTACGCCCCCTTCCTCGAACAGCACGACGTCGTAGCCGAAACCGAAATCGCCTTCCTGACAAAGCACCTGGTCACGGACAGCCAGCCCTCGGCGAGCACCCGTTGAGATGCGGCTTGGGGAGTTCGTCAAAGGGTAGGTGTGGTGCACCTAGGAAGATGCGGTCTGCCGCGGCGGCGGTTGGCGCCGCAAGGTGGCAGGTATGACTGGATCGGGCGGGAGGCGATCGTCGAGGGGTGGCTGAGCCGGCAGGACTGGCAGGCGGGCGGGTGGGAGTTCGAGTGGTCGATCCTGGCGATCACTGGGGATACGGCTGCTGTCGGTGGTACCGGGGTGTATCGCGAGCTGGGGACGTTCTCGAATCTGTGGACGGTGACGCTCGACCAGCGCGGCAAATGTGTGATGTTCCGGATGTGGAACAACGAGATATCCGTTTGACGGTGGCTCGGTGGGCGCGTTTGCTCTGGAGGGTGACGATTGAGCGCAGCAATCCCCCGGCCCTGCATGAGACGCCTGGCTACCACCATGTGACGAAGATTCGTGCTGATGAGCTGATCATGTTCGCCGGGCAGTGCCCGTTGAGCCCCTCGGGTGAGTTGGCCAAGGGTGGGTTGAGCGGGCAGACCGAGCAGGTGATCCAGAACATCCTGGTCGCTCTCGAGGCGGCGGGCGCTCGGCCAGAGGATGTCGTGCGGACCGTCATCTATGTGGCCAGCCCGGACCGCGCGCAGCTCAGCGCGGTGTGGACCCAGCTCAACGAGTCGCCGCTCGCACCGGCTTTCACCACCGCGAGCACGCTCCTCGGCGTCGCCCAGCTCGGGTTCCCCGGACAGCTTGTGGAGATCGACGTCACGGCCGCTTTGTGAAGACACCTGCCGAGGTCGTCGCGTACGACTCTCGCTGGCCGGCTTGGTTCGACGAGATCCGGGTGTCGCTGGAACGGCTGCTCGACGGGGTGCCTTGCGAGATCGAGCATGTCGGGAGTACCGCCGTACCTGGTCTTGCCGCCAAACCGATCATTGATGTCGACGTGGTCGTACCGGCGGTTGATCAGGTGGCTGCGGCAACTGCTGCTTTGGTGTCCGGTGGTTACGAGCATGAGGGTGAGCTCGGGATCACCGGCCGGGAGGCGTTCGGATTGCCGGCTCAGGTGGCGCGCTATCACCACCTGTACGTCGTTGTGGCCGACAACAAGGCGCACCGCGATCACGTGCTCCTGCGGGACCGGCTGCGGGCGGATCCGGAGGCGCTCGCTCGGTATGCCGCGCGTAAGCGGGAGCTGGCGCCGTTGCTGCTGACGGATCGCTCCGCTTACGTCGACGGCAAGAGGGCGTTGATCGAGGAGCTGCTCAGGTGATCGGGTGATTGGCTCGCAGGATGCCGCTCGGGTCGTAGACGCCGCGGAGCCACTTGAGCCGTTCGTAGTCGGCTGGCTCGAAGGCTGCCTGGGTCTCGCCGGTGGTGAGTGGGCCCATGCTGAAGTTGAGCGATCGGCCGACGACGTCCTTGGCCCAAGGGGCGAGGATCGAATCGTGGAGGGCTCGCAGGTCGTCCTCTCCTGGTGACAGGACGGTGAGCGAGTACTGCGCGTCGCGGTGCCCGACAGCGTTCTCGACGGCGGGCTTGTGCGAGAGAGCACCGCCGAGATGCCTGATGCCGACAACGCACATCACGGGTGCGCTGGGGCCGGCGAGCTCGGGGATGGTGGCGAGGGCTTCGGGGTCGAGGTCGCTCAACAGCGCATTGCGAGAGCTGAACGCATCGGGCCGACCCGGCTCGTCGAAGATCTTGCCGGACTCGGCGAAGGGCAACTCACCAACGGTGTCGACGAGCGGCTCGCCCAGGGCGTCGCGAAGGTTGCTGACGACAGCGGGAGCATCGAGACCATCCGGGATGATGCTCAGCTGGATTTGGGCGATGTACTTGCCTCGGAGGTTGGCGGGGATCTGCTGGAGGTTGGGGAAGGGGAGGACGGCTACGGCTGAGGTGACCGAGTCGGGGACGGTTTGGGTCCACTCGCGCCACGCCTTGAGGACGATGGGGGTCGTGGCGAGGTCGTAGTACAGGCTGCCGCCGTGGAGGGTGGGGACGGGGAAGAGGTCGATCTCCATCGCGGTGACGACGCCGAAGTTGCCGCCGCCGCCGCGGAGGGCCCAGAAGAGGTCGGGGTCTTCTTCGGCCTTGTGTAGTTCGCCATCGGCGGTGATGACCTCGATGCGGCGAACGTTGTCGGCGGCGAAGCCGTAGCGTCGGGCCATCAGGCCGAGGCCGCCGCCGAGGGTGTACGGAACGGCGGTGACGCCGGGGAAGCTGCCGGACAACGGCGCGAGACCGTGCGGCGCGGTCGCGTCGATGACCTGCTGCCAGGTTGCGCCGGCTTGGATCCAGGCTGTCCGGGTTGGTGGGTCGACGGTCACGTGGTTGAGGCGAGTTGTTGTGATCAGGAGGCCTCCGCCGTCGAGCGGAGCGCCGTGACCGTGGCCGCTGGCTTTGACGGCGATCTCGAGGCCGTGCTCGGCGGCGTACCGGACCGCGCGTTGCACGTCCTCGGAAGTGGTGGCGCCGACGATGTGGGCCGGCTGGTGGGGTGTGCGGCGCTGGAAGCCGAGCCGCTCCTCGTCGTACCCGGGTGTGTCTGCGGTCCAGTGCTTTCCGGTGAGCTTCATGTGACCGACGCTAGAAGCCCTTCCGGACACATCTAGTCCGCAAGCTGTGCCAATCTGGGATTCATGAGCACGCGGAAGGATCTGCCCGGGCGACTGCTGCGGCTGCTCGCGCTGCTGCAGAGTCGTCGGGAGTGGTCCGGCAGCGAGCTTGCCGAGCGCCTGGGCGTCACCGACCGGACCGTACGCCGCGACGTCGAGCGCCTGCGATCCCTCGACTACCCGGTGACCGGGACGACCGGTACTGCGGGTGGCTACCGGCTCGCATCGGGCAAGAACGTGCCGCCGCTGGTGCTCGATGACGACGAAGCCGTCGCCGTCGCGATCGGACTGGCCGGCGCCGCGGCGAGTGGTGTCAGCGGGATCGCGGACAGCTCGATGAGTGCACTCGCCAAACTCGAGCGGGTACTGCCGGCTCGATTGAGGCCGTCGGTGGCTGCCGTCGGCGCCGCGGAGGTGGTCGGGCGGGAGGGGGCTCCACGGGTGGATCCGGGGCTGCTCGCAGTACTGGCCGCTTGCTGCCGGGATCTGGAGATCGTTGCCTTCAGCTACAAAAGTCGGCGCGGGGACGGCAGCCGCCGGCGGGTGGAGCCGACGCAGCTGGTGTCGGTGGTCGGCCAGTGGTACCTGCTCGCCTTCGATCCTGAGCGCGACGACTGGCGGACGTTCCGGGTGGACCGGATCGGCGAGTTGGCGCCGACCCGGCATCACTTCACTCCGCGCGAACTGCCTGCGGCCGACGCGGCGACGTACCTGGCCGAGTCCTTTGCGGGCGCGTCGTACCGGCACAGTGTCCGGATGGTCGTGCAGCTGCCGGCCGACGAGGTCCGCCGGAGTTTCTTCCACGGGTCTTCGGGGACGATCTCGCCGCTCGGGCCGGACAGTTGCGAGTACCGGTTGAGTGCGGACTCCCCCGGGATCCTGGTTCAGTACGTCGCGGCGATCGTTGCCTCAGGCGCCGACTACACGTTGGAGGCGTCGCCCGAGGCCGCTGAGTTGTTGCGGACGGTGGGGTCGCGCTTGGTCAGGCCGTGATCAGGCCCAGGCCCAGCGTCACGACGCCGACCGCCAGGGAGAGGGCGCCCAGCCAGAGCACCCAGATGAACTGGTTCGGCTTGGTCAGGCCCTTGCCTGCCGACGAGGCGAAGAACCCGCCCGACATCAGGATCGCCGCGACCGGGATGCCCAGCCGGCCGAGCCAGAGCAGGACGCCGGACAGGCTGGTCTGATCGACGTACAGGAGTCCGACCAGGCTCAGGATCACCAGGACGCCGGCGTGACCGTGGCCGGCCCGGGCGAACGACTTCTGGAAGTCGGTCATCGGGATGTCGCCACGGACGATCTTGGTCATGAACCAGCCGCCGAACTGGATCGTGACGATGGTGAGCAGGATCGCTCCGGCGATGATCCGGGACGCGTCGCTCAACTGCATGGCCCACTCCTTGTATGGATAGTGACGGTATCCGTTTATGGATACTGCTACTATCCATCACAGCCGAGAGGAAGGCAAGGCATTTATGCGGATCGCAGAGTTGAGCCGAATCTCCGGGGTGCCAGTGCCGACGATCAAGTACTACCTGCGCGAGAACCTGCTCCCCCCAGGCGAGCTGACCAGCCCGAACCAGGCCTCGTACGACGACACCCACCTGCACCGCCTACGCCTGATCCGCGCCCTGGTCGACCTGGCCCAGGTCCCGGTCGCCGGCGTAAAAGACATCCTGGAGGGCCTCGACTCCCCCACCATGCCGTTGCACGACAAGATCGGCCGTGCCCACTACGCCATCACCCCACAACGGCAGCTCACCTCGACCTCGGACGCGCATGACGCCGCGACTACCCAGGTACAGGAACTTCTCGCGTCCCGAGGCTGGTCCGTCCATGCCGACGCCCCGGCCCTCAACACCCTGATCGAGACGGTCGCGGCCCTACGCACCCTCCGTCAAGACCATCTGGTGAGCTTCCTCGACTCCTACGCCGCCGCCGTGGAAACCTTCACCGAAATAGAGGTCGCCGCCGTGGAGACCCGCCGCTCCCCCGACCAACTCGCCGAAAGCGTCATCCTCGGCACCGTCCTCGGCGAAACACTGATAGCCAGCCTCCGTCTGCTGTCCCACGAATCCATCTCCGCCAGACGCTGGACCAGCAGCTGAGGAACTAGCCGTCGTGGGCCATGTCTACGAAGCGGGAGTAGTGGCCTTGGAAGGCTACGACGATGTCGGCGGTGGGGCCGTTGCGGTGTTTGGCGACGATGAAGTCGGCTTCACCGGGGCGGGTTGATTCGCGCTCGTAGGCGTCTTCGCGGTGGAGCAGGATGACCACGTCGGCGTCCTGCTCGAGGCTTCCGGATTCGCGGAGGTCGGAGGCCATCGGACGCTTGTCGGAGCGTTGCTCGGAGCCTCGGTTGAGCTGACAGATGGCGATCACCGGGAGCTCCAGCTCCTTGGCGAGGAGCTTGATCGAGCGGGAGAACTCGGAGACCTCGAGCTGGCGGGACTCGACCTTCTTGCCGGACGTCATCAGCTGGAGGTAGTCGATGACGATCAGTTTGAGGTCGTGCCGCTGCTTGAGCCGGCGGGCCTTGGCGCGGATCTCCATCATCGTCAGGTTCGGCGAGTCGTCGATGAACAGCGGGGCCTCGGAGACCTCGCCCATCTTGCGGGCCAGCCGGGCCCAGTCCTCATCCGTCATCTTGCCGTTGCGCATGTGGTGCAGCGGCACCTTCGCCTCCGCCGACAGCAACCGCATGGTGATCTCGTTGCGGCTCATTTCCAGCGAGAAGACGCACGAGGTCAGGCCGTGCTTGATCGACGCCGACCGCGCGAAGTCCAGCCCCAGCGTCGAGTTGTGGGTCGGGATCATGGATCGGCCGGCCAGATAAAGGTGATCGGCGTTGTCCACCTCGACACAACGCACCGGTACGCTGTCGACCAAGCGGACCTGCTTGATCAAGCGGTTGCCGATCCGGATGGTCGACTCCGGCCGACGCTCCTTGTGCGTGATCATCTTTCGCGACAGTTTGAAGACATCGTCGACCGTACTGAACGTCAGCACGTGCCCGACCGAGGATTCCGCGGTCCGGCCCTGGAGGACCCGGGTCCGGTGACCGCACTTGTAGCCCAGGCTGACAATCAGCTCATAGACGTCCAGGGCCAGTCGCTCGTTGGTCAGCGTGATCTGGCAACTACCTGTCGGGTTCACCGTCCCGTCGGTGTCCATCAGACCCGCCAGCAACTCTCGCCGCTGCTGCTCGGACGCCCGGAGATACTCGGCCGGGATGTGCTTGTTGCCCAGGACACCGATCTTCCGCAGTACGGCCTGAACGGTTCCGTGGTCGTCGTGGCATGCCTGGCAGCGCCGTCCACCGGCGTAGTCAGCGCCACAATCCGGGCAGCTCGGCGCCGCTACCGCCTGCGAGAGGAAGCGCGCCTTGCCACCGCAGGACTGCCCGCAGGTACGAACCTCGACCGTCTTGGGCACGAACAGCTGCCCGCAGACCACACATTCCCGGCTTGGCCGCGACTCCCGCGGAAATTGGAGCGAGTAGTTCAGACCGGACTGCTGCCCCACGACCAGACCGGTCGCCTCCACGAACATCGCGACCTCTGGGTCGGCCGAGGTGAACCTGGCTGAGGCCGAGTGTCCATCGCCGAGCCAGACGCCGAGGGCGTAGGGCGGCAGCGGCAACGTCACAGTCGGCAGCTCGAGCGCCTTGGCGTTGTCCACCGAGTGATTCGCACGCTGCTCGGATCCCGCGCAATAGATCGTCTCGGCGATCTCGGCAGTCGTCCGTACGGCGGCGAACTGTCGCCGGCTCCGGGTCCGGTTGTAGTTGTTCTCCGCTGCCCACCGCGCCTTCCGAGATCCCCGGGTCTCCGTCAGCCACTGATGCTCGGCATCGGCAATGAGGGTGCTTCCGTCTGAGAACGTCAGTTCGTAGCAGGTCCGGTCGAGCATGATCTCGGTGGCGGCAACGACCTTCGTGGGGTGGCCGTCGGCGTCGATGAGTTCGTCGCCTACGCCGACTTCGCCCATGGTGGTCCAGCCGGATGGGGTCGGCAGGGGGGTGTCGAGGGCAAGGGCTTTTCCCATCGCCGGGCGGGCCGCGACGATGATCATCTGGCCGGGGTGGAGGCCGTTGGTGAGTTCGTCGAGGTCGGTGAAGCCGGTGGGGACGCCGACCATGGCGTCGCCGCGGGAGTCGATCGCCTCGATCTCGTCGAGGGCGCCTTCCATGATGTCTTTCAGCGGGGCGTAGTCCTCGGTGGTGCGCTTCTCCGTGACCGAGTAGATCTCCGCCTGGGCCTGGTCGACGACGTCGTCGACCTCGCCCTCGCCGGCGTAGCCGATCTGGACGATCTTGGTGCCGGCCTCGACCAGGCGGCGCAGGATCGCCTTCTCCCGGACGATGTGCGCGTAGTAGCCGGCGTTGGCGGCCAGCGGGACCGAGGCGACCAGGGTGTGCACGTACGGCGCGCCGCCGATCCGGCCCATCTCGCCGCGCTTGGCCAGCTCGGCGGCGACGGTGATCGCGTCGGCCGGCTCACCCCGGGCATACAGGTCGGTGACCGCGTCGAAGACGATCTCGTGGGCCGGCCGGTAGAAGTCCGTGCCGCGCAGGGTCTCGATCACATCGGCGATCGCGTCCTTGCTGAGCATCATCGCGCCGAGCACACACTGCTCGGCCGCCAGATCCTGAGGTGGGGTGCGGTCGAAGCCCATCTCCGGGTTGCGTTCTTCGTTCCCGCCGCCCGGCCCCCCGCGGAACTCCGCAACGCTCACTCGTCCAGCCTCCTAGTTCGGCTCGAATCGAACACCTGATCGAACCCTAGCGAACATCGCCGACACTTTCGCGGGCAGTCACGCGACCGTACGCCCCTGATGCCGACCCCTGGTAGCCAGCCATCCACAGGGGGTGTGGACAAGCCGTGCATAACCCCACGACGAGCTGTGCACAGGTTGGGCATATCCCTGTGGATATCTGCGGACAAAGCTCCACAACCTCGCTCTGACCTGCGGTTTTGTCTACACACAACTGTGGAGAAGAAAAAGATTCGATACCCACAGGTCCATTGCGCCGTGCACCGGCGTGGCCAGGCACAATGATCCCCATGCCCCTTACCAACTGGTCGCAGGATCGGGAGATTCTCCGGCTGGCGGTACCGGCCTTCTTCGCCCTGGTGTCCGAACCGCTGATGCTGCTCGCCGACTCGGCGATCGTCGGCCACCTCGGTACGCCGCAGCTCGCGGCCCTCGGCGTCGCGGGCACCATCCTGCAGACGCTCGTCGGCATCTGCGTCTTCCTCGCTTACGGAACCACCTCCGCGGTGGCCCGGCGTATCGGAGCGGGCGACCATCGCGGCGCGTTGACGCAGGGCATCGACGGGCTGTGGCTGGCCCTGCTGCTGGGCGTAGTACTGGCCGTGGTGGGCGTCGTGCTCGCCCCAGTGGCCATCAGCGGCTTCGACCCGTCGCCGGACGTCGCGGACTACGCGGTGACCTATCTGCGGATCAGCTGCCTTGGCATGCCGTCCATGTTGCTGCTGCTGGCGGCTACCGGCGTACTGCGGGGTCTGCAGGACACCAAGACGCCCATGATCGTGGCGATCTCCGCCAACCTCGCCAACATCGGCCTGAACCTCTTCCTGGTCTACGGACTCGACCTGAACATCGCCGGCTCGGCACTGGGCACAGCGATCGCCCAGACCGCAGCGGGAGTCGCACTGGTCTGGGTAGTGGTCCGTGGAGCCCGCCGCGACGGCGCCAAGCTGCGCCCCGACCGCCCGGGCATCCTCGCCTCGGCACAGGCCGGAATCCCTTTGGTCGTTCGCACTCTGACGTTGCGCGCGGCAATCATCTTGGCAACCTTCGTCGCCACTTCACTCGGTACTACGTCAGTCGCCGCCCACCAAGTCGCCTTCACCCTCTGGTCCTTCCTGGCGCTGGCCCTCGACGCCATCGCGATCGCCGCACAGGCGCTGACCGGCCGCGCACTCGGGGCCGGCGACGTCACCGGGACGCGGGCGATCACGCGACGGATGATGTGGTGGGGCCTGGTCTCGGGCTTCGTCGGCGGAGCCGCGTTGTGGGGGCTGCACAGTGTGTACATCCCCTGGTTCACGTCCGATCCCGAAGTACGTCACACGCTGGCGGCGATCCTGCTGGTGGCGGCGCTCTGGCAGCCGGTCAACGGGGTCGTCTTCGTGCTGGACGGCGTACTGATCGGAGCAGGTGACGGGCCTTATCTGGCGATCGCCGGCGTGATCGCGTTCGTTCTGTACGTGCCGCTGGCGCTCAGCGTGCTGTGGTTCGACCGCGGCGTGGTGGCCTTGTGGTGGGCCTTCGGCGGGTTCATGCTGCTCAGGCTGCTGACCTTGCTGACCCGCGAACGCCGGGACAGTTGGCTGGTGACCGGGGCGACGCGCTGATCCACGGCTAGGCGGCTGACCCGGTTTTGCGGCATCGTGGGCTGCGGACGGAAGGAACCGGATGGCTGACACGGACGACGACGACCTGGAGCAGGTTCACGAGGACGCGGAGCTCGATGCCCGCGAGGAGCGTGAGCTGCGTGAGGCTCGGCTGCGGCGTGACCTGACCGCCGAGCACGACGCCGAGGTCACCGACGCGATGCGCCGAGCCGACGTCGCCGAGCGCAACCACCGCTACCTGCGCGATCAGGCTGCCACCGAGCGGCTACTGGACCAGTCGGACGCCGGCCACCGCGCGGCCGCTGACGACGATCGTCGGGCCGATTGGAACTATGCGGAAGGCCGTGCCGAGCGCAGCCGCTCCGAGCAGGCTCCTGCCGCGGAAGCCGTCCGCAACGCTCCGGAGGAGCCGCCGGTCGCCCGCAAGAACGTCAAGCCCGTCCGCCGCCGGATGAAGGACAAGGAACAGGATCCGAAGGCGCTCCGCCACTTCGGCCTAGGCGACTGAGCTAGCTGGGCGTCGCCGTGACGGTCAGGTGGCCGGCGTGGATGATGACGAGGTTGGCCACCACGACCAAGACGAACACGGCGGCCAGGAAGTGGTGGTCGAGTGTCCACAGCGCCAGGCCGGCCAGCCCGAAGAAGGCGACCTTCACGATCGTCGTGATGACCGGGCTGCCGTAGTCCGCGGTAGGTGCGGCGAACAGGCCCCAGAGGACGGCGGCGAACACCGGCAGCCCGATGGTGAGCCCGAGGCGGAGCGCAGTACTGCTGCTTGCGTTCCAGCCCCACCAGGCGAAGATCGCCAGGCCGGCCAGTTCCACCAGGAACGCCAGACCGAGGTTGCTCCAGCGCCAGATCTCGTACATGTATGTCCTCGGTACTAGATCCCGCGCAGGTTGGGTTGGCGTTGGTCGAAGAAGAGGCCGGCGGGCGGCTCCTCCACCGGGAGCGGTGGGATCGGGTAGTCGCTGTGCACCCCACGGCAGGCCGCGAACGGGCCGTCGGGGTCGAGTAGCGCCTGCATGTGCGGGTCCGCGTGGTCGCGCCACCAGACCGACATACCGGTCGCCGGATCGAGCCGTAGGTGCTCCCAGGCCCGCCAGATCGAGTCCAGCCGGCTCAGTGCCTCGGCATGCCGGAACCACTCCGGGCACCACATGTACTGCTGGCCGATGCGCCGGCAGTACAGGTAGACCAGGCGGTCCTCGACGAAGGCCGCGACGTGCGGGTAGAAGAGTTCCTGCTCACCATCCACGACGCTGCTCCTCGGTCTGCTCCCAGATCGGCACCGGCGGGCCCGACTGCGCGGGCGGAACCTGGGGCGCCCCACCCGTGCCGGCTGCCACCCATGCGTTCGCCCCACCCTGCGCCGCCATGCCAGCAGCTGCACTCGGGTCGTGGTGAGCCAGTGAGGCCTTCACCGCGCCCGCGTCGGGGCGTGCCATCCACGGCACGGTCTTGATCATCGTCGCCGGGATACCGGACGGGAAGATGACAGCGCGACCGGGCGGCATCGAGGCGAGGTCGGAGACCTCCATGATGTGGTGCCGCTGGGTCTGCTTGCTCGTCCCGCGCTCACCCTTGTTGTACGAGACCGAGCTGGACAGGATGTCGTAGTCGCCGATCAGCTTGCTCAGCCGCTCGAGGAAGTTCGCGTCGGACGCGCCACCGCCGTACACCCGGATGTTCGCCGCGGACCAGAGCTTCTCCATCCCGCGCTCGCCCCAGCACTCCATCCCCTGCGCCCAGGACTGCAGGATCGTCATCAGCACGATGCCGCGGGAGCCGAAGTGGCTGTAGAGGTCCGGCAGGTTCTTCCAGCGGCAGACGTTCGCCGCCTCGTCCAGTACGCCGACCAGCGGGTTGGGCAGCCGCCCCATCGGACACGTCTTCGCGTAGTCCTCAGCCGCCTCCACGACGGCCACCGTCAACGCGGTCACCAGCGGGCCCGCAGTACCGGCGCCTTCCTTGGACAGGCTGTACAGCGTTCCGCCCTCGCGGACGAACTTGTGCGGGTTGAACTGCGGCCGGTTGTCGTTCGGACCGGCCGCAGTCACCCAGCGAGTCACCTTGCGGTTGACCAGGAACTGGGCGCTCTGCTGCGCGGTGCCGTAGACACCGGCGCGCTGCTTGTCGGGGGCGTTGATGACGCCGGACAGCGCATCCGCGGAGAGCTGCAGGCCGGGAGTGGAGCGCAGGATGCGCTCGGGCTCGTCGTTGCGCTGGTCGGCGAGCCAGCTGTAGACCTGAGTGATCGGGCGCTTGGCGACGGCCGCCGCGAGCAGCAGGCCGGCCAGCAGGTCCGTACCGGCGGAGTCGAAGAAGGCGTCCGTCTGGGCGCCTTCCTTGCGCTGCGAGGCGACGAAGTGCTCCGCCAGTTCCCGCGCCTTCGTCTCGTCGGTGATGTAGCTGAGCGGGTTCCACCACCAGTTGTTCGGCTCGCCGCAGACCTCCTGTGGGTCGAACACCCAGACCGGGCCCTTCTTCGACCGGGGGTCACGGGTGGCGTCGACGATGTCGCGCTTGTTCGAGGTGGCCACCACGGCCCCTGGCGCGTCCAGGATCGCCGGTACCGCGCGAGACGTCGTCTTACCGGTACGAGGACCCCAGATGTCGACGTGCATGTCCTCCCAGGACCCGAACACCTCGAGGTTGTCCCGGACAGTACGGCCGATCATCACGCCGGGGCCCGCGTGCCCCGCCCCCAGCCGGTTGGCGATCTCCTGCGCGCCTTGCCGGGTGAGTTTGTAGATCTCCTTGCGCTTCGACATCAGCTGCGCGGACTTGTCGACCCGGGAGCCGGAGTCGCGCCTCCTGGTGACGAGGTAGTAGGCGCCGACGGTCAGCAGGCCGAGCACGACGATCTCGATGATCAGTACGCCGGTAGCCGCGCCGGACCAGCGGACCCGGCCGTTGAGCATGTCGGAGATGTTGCTCATCGGATCGCTGACCGGCCGGGTGTGGTTGATCGCGGCGGCGATCTTGGTCGCCACCCAGGTCCCACCGACGACCAGCGCGAACAGCCCGATCCCGATGAAGACCAGAACCGATTCCGCCGACAGCCCACCGGGGCCCGTACTCCGCTTGCCTTCAGCCATTACTCATCCACTCCCGTGCGGGCGACAACTCGGGTGGTCGGGTCCGGTGGCGGCAGGGCCGTCATCGCCGGGTCGTCGAAGGTGTACTCCTCGACGACCTCCTCGGTACCGTCGTCGGCGATCTCCACCTTCAGTGGCCGGCCGTCGGCGCCGGTCTTCCACAGCTTGTTCGTGTCGTTGATCTCGCGCTCGACCGAGGTCAGCCCGACGTGCACCGGGATGCCCGGACGTCCACCGACCTTGACCAGGAAGTTGCCTCGCCCGGGGGGCGCCGCTTCCTCACCGGTGGCCGGATCCCACGCGGGCGGGTCCTGCCAGCCGATCAGCATGTTCTGCTCCTCGCCGGACAGCGGTACGACGGCGGTCAGGTTCTCCATCTCGGCGCGCGGCAGGCCACCGCAGATCACCATCCCGGAGCGCTCGACGAAACCCTTCGCCTTCATCCGGTCCTCGGAGTGCTCCAGCGCCAGCAGGTCGGACATCGTGTGCGAGATCATCGCCATCCCGACACCGCGTTGCCGGTTCAGCCGGGTCAGCGCGTCGACCCGGTCGACCAGGCCACGCCCGGCCCGGAGTACTCGCCAGAGCTCGTCGAGGATGACGAAGTAGTGCCGCCGCGGCTCGAGACCGGCATCCGCGAGGGCCTGCGAGACCGCGACCGCGCCGAACCCGTACGACCAGCAGGCCAGCAGTACGGCGGCCTGCAGGCTGGTCTCGGAGTCGTCGATGTTCGAGACGTCGAAGACCACCGGGCGGTCCATCTTCATCGGCTGGTCGGTCTGCTCGGAGAAGATCTCGCCGAGCCGGCCGCCGCCGACCAGACCGATCAGCGACGCCTCGAGGCCTTCGGTGATCTGCCGGTACCGATCCATGCTGCCGCGGTCGAGCGCGACGTCGCGGACCCGGTCGGGCGCCTCCTGGACGACCTGCAGCAGGTCACGGAGTACGGGGGTGCCCTCGTGGCGCTCGTCGAGCACCTTGAGCGCCTCGTCGAGAATGGTCTCCTCGCGGTCGGTCGGCGGCGCGGACCGCATGATCGAGATCAGCGCCGAGACCATCGTCGACCGCCGGCCGTGCGCGTCGGCCTGGATCGCCTGCCGCGCGCTGCCGGTGAGCCGCAGCGCGGCCTGCCGGGACTCGCCCGGGTCGAGCACGTTCAGGTGCCCACGGCCACGACCGAGCTCGATCACCTGGCCGCCGAGGGCCACCACGAGGTCCTTGTAGTCCGGCTTCAGGTCGCCCAGTACCAACGGCATGACCCCGTACCCGGCGAGGCCGAGCGCCATCCGCCGGGTGATCGTCGACTTCCCCAGACCGGGCTTGCCGAGCACGAACATCGACGGGTTGGAGATCAGCTTGGCGCGCATGAACCAGCTGATCGGGTCGCAGCACATGGTGGCGCCGGACAGGATGTTGCGGCCGATCGGTACGCCGACCATCGGGCTGCCCGTCCCTGCCGAGAACGGCCACATGCCGCAGACCTGGACCGTCGTTCCGCGCCACTCCTGCGGGGCCTGCAGGTACGTCGAATAGCCGCGCGCCGGACCGGGCCAGCCACGCGGCATCGGCCGGCGGCCACCCCGGCTCGGGTCGACCGGCTTCTTCTCCTTCTTGCTCACACTGACTCCCGCTGGGTCATAGCGATTCCCGGAGGCCGGCCGGAACCGACAGGTGGCTCTGCAGCACGACGCCGAGCGGCAGCGCCGCCACGAAGGCGGAGTCCTGCGACCCGTACGCCGGGCGCAGCAGTACGCGGGCAGTCGCACCGAGGTTGTCGATCGCGGCGACCATGTCGGGGATCTGCTCAGCCGTCATCACCGTGCCGGTGACGACCAGGCCGAAGTTGACCAAGCCGGCACCGCGGGCCTCTTCCATCGCGGTCCGGTCGGCCGCCCTGGCCTCCGTCATCGAGCGGGCCGACGGGCGGGACGAGGTGGTCGCGCGGAAGGACGCGTTGCGCTTGTCCGCCTCGACCATCCGGGCCGCGGTGGCGGCGTCGAGCGGGCGGTAGAGCAGGGTGACGCGCTTGCGGTCGATGTCCGGGTGGGGGCCGACCAGCTGGGACAGTACGGACGAGAAGACCTCACCGCGCGGTGCCTGGGTCATCTGCCAGGTCACCGACCAGGCGCTGTCGTGCCGGTACTTGTCCCAGAACGACTGGGCACCGGCCGGGCCGACGTCCGTCCACTGCAGCTCGGGCGACATCCCCTGGCTACGGGCCTCGTCGATCAGCCCAGCGGCCGCCGGGTCGTACGCGATCCGGATCGTCTCGCAGAGCTCCTGCGCGTTGACCGGGCGGGCAGCACCGGCGCCGGTGGAGTTCAGGCTCTGGGTCAGCGCGGGAAGCCGGGACGCGAGCTCGCGGCCCATGTCCTCTTCCTTGCGCCGTTTGCCGCTGCGGTCGGTGCCCTTGAAGGTCAGCGCGACCCGCGCCGAGACCAGCGCGGAGCCCTCGGGGTAGGTCTGGACGACCTCGGTCAGCATCGCCCGAGCGATCGCCGGGGTGCCTTCCTGCATGTTGTTCATCACCTCACGGCGCAGCCGGATCCCGGTGTCCGGGGCGCTCTCGACCGTCACCGAGGCGGCGATGATGCCCGGCTCGTGACCCAGCGACGCCAGCCACTGACCCCAGTGCGCGACCCAGACGTCGATCTGGTCCTCGTCGACCAGCGAAGCACCGTCCGGCTCGGCGTTGATGATCACCGTGAAGTGCCGCGTACTCGGGTAGAACAGCAGCGCGAACGGCCGGCCGTAGGAGTCCTTGTACTCGCTCAGCTGGGAGGCCGCCGCCAGACCGGGCAGCTGGAACTTGCCCCATGGCGTCCGCCCGAGCGGACCGGAACGGTAGATGTTGTGCTTGGCCATCTTTGCTCGCTGCCATCCAATACGGGTCGAGAGCCGTTGCAGGGCGGACTGGTTGTGTTTGTCCTTCATCATCAGCAGCAACAGGGAGCTGCCGACGATCAGCATGACGATCAGCGCCGCGCCGAGACCACCGGCGGTCAGGGCGATGATGGTCATCACCATGCCGCCCATCATGATTCCGGTGCCCAGCGTCCCCAGACCGCCGATACCGGCCGAGGCCGGCTGGCGCCAGTTGCCGTAGGTCCGCGGGGCGGTCCGGACGTTGTCAGCCGCTGCCACTTGGTCCCTCATCCATCGCGTCGTTGTTGATCGTCTCGTTCGCGCCGGCCTGGGCCGCGTCCTTGGTCATGTCGATGCCCTTCTTGACGGCTGCCGCGGTGGCGACCACCGCGATGCCGACCGGGCCTGCTGCAGCACCGGCACCTGCGGCCGCACCACCGGCGGCAGCTCCACCGCCTGCGGCAGCACCACCCGCAGCGGCACCGCCACCACCAGCTGCCGCGCCGCCCGCAGCACCACCGCTCGCGCCACCGGCTGCACCGCCACCCGCGCCACCGCCCGCACCGGCACCAGCACCACCACCGGCACCACCACCGCCGCCGCCACCACCGCCGCTAGCGGGCGAGGCACCCCCGCCGGCACCACCGGTGCCACTGGGCTGGGGTGATCCGCTCGGACCAGAAGGAGCCTGCTGACTCGGCCTGGGGACGTTGCGGGCACCGCTCGGGCCGTCGCCCTGGCTCTGGGTCGACTCGTTCACCTTGTCGCCGAGCTTGTCGGCGCCGATCAGCTTGGCCGCGATCATCCCGGCTCCGGCCGAGCCGGCCGTCGCGGCGACCATCGGCGCGATGAAGCGCATCAGGGCCGGCAACGCGAACAGGGCGAGTACCAGCATGGTGATGCCGACGACCATGTTCATGATCTGCAGGCCGACCGGGTCCTTCACCTCGGAGAAGTTGAAGCCGTGGCCGTTGTTCGAGGCGAGCATGATCGCTGTCGCATAGACCAGGGCGGCCACCGGTTTGTACAGGATGAAGGCGAGCAGCCAGGACAGGATCCGCTTGAACCAGGCCTTGCCCATCTCGGTGTTGGTGGCCGCCGCGGCGATCGGCAGGACGCCGAGCAGCAGGATCAGCATCCCGCTGCGAACCACCATCAGGACGACCTGGATCACCGAGGCGAGCAGGGTCAGGATGCCGATCGTGATCATCAGCCCGATGCCCAGCCCGCCGGCCGCGGCGCCGAATCCCATCACGCCCTTCATGGCGTCGCGGAAACCGTCGCTGGCCTTGACGACATTGTCCTTGTCGTTGAGGTCGACGCAGGCCCAGCCCTGGGCGTTCGTCACCGAGGTGGTGACGATGCAGTTCGCGAACCGGTCGCCGAACGAGATCAACGCCTGGACCACCGCGATGCTGAACACCGAGGCGGCGCCGAAGGTCGCCAGCGAGCGGATCAGGTCGCGAGCGCTCTCGCCGCGCTGCGTGAACGCCATCTGGATGGCCGCCACCATCACGCCGAGCACAGCGACGAAGACGCTGATGTACTGCGTATGGGTCCAGATCCAGCCGACCGTCCCGCTGGCCGGCTGGCCGGTCGCCTCGCTACCGACTGCCGGGGTGGGGATGTAGACCCAGAAGGTGGCGATCGTGGTGAACATGGTGGCCACGGCCTCGGCCAGGGCGTCGAGAATTGGCTGGAACACGAGAGTGATCAACTTTCCGACGGCGGTTCCGAGAGCTTCCACAACCCAGCCGAGCAGGCAGTCGTACCAACTGCCGGCGCAGAGCGCGATCCTGATCATCTCAACCCGCCTTCGGGGACACGAAGCGCAACAGGGCGGGGAGCGCGACGATGCCCATCATCATCATCGTCACGCCCGTGATGACCTTGAGTGAGTCGTCGGCCGGTGCTTCCATCAGCTTGATCGCGGTGGCGTAGATCAGAGCCGCCACCGGTTTGTAGAGGACGAACGCGACCAGCCAGGAGATCGACCGCTTGAACCACATCATGCCCATCTCGGTGTTGGTCGCCGAGGCGGTCAGCGGCACCACGCCGACCAGCAGGATCAGCATCCCGTAGCGGATGATCATCAAGACCAGCTGGATCAGTCCGCTGATCACCATCAAGATCCCGACCAGCACCACCAGCGCCAGCCCGATCCGGCCCTGGAGGGGTTTGGTGAGCTTCTCGGTCAGGCTGTTCTGGAACGTGTCGCCGTCCAGCGCCTCGGTGATGATCCAGCTGGAGAAGCTGTCCGAGGCAGAGATCAGCAACGCGGCGAAGCCGGTGATCCCGGCCGACACCATCGCCATCGTGATCAGGCTCTTCAGGATGTCGCGGAGCGGCTCGCCGCGCTGCGAGACCGCCATCTTGATCGCCCCGAAGATCACCGCGATCGACGCGGCGAAGATCAGGATGTACTTGGTGTGCCCGGACACGAAGCCGATCGTCTCGTTGCCCTCCAGGTTCGGCGACTGGATGTCGATCCAGAGGAAGCCGACCGCCTTGACCACCGCGACGACGGCCTCGATCACCAGCGCCTTGATCGCGTCGAAGATCAGCCCGAAGAAACCGCCGAGGGCGAAGTTGACGGCCTTGCCGAGGAACTGGGTGATGCAGTCGTCCCAGTTCGGCGGCCACCAGCAGTTGATCAGCGGGAGCATCACGCGCCCCCGAACCGGACGTACCCGGTCATCGACTGCAGCAGATCCGGCTCGGTCGAGCCGTTGAAGCTGCCGTCGGTCTGCAGCACGCCCTTCCAGTCACCCTTCGACCAGGCCATCGTCACCGGGATCGACGCGACGTTCTTGTCGTCGATGCGGACCGCGATCGCGATGATCGCGCGGTTCGGCAGGTAGTCGAGCACCTTGAAGGCGGTGAACTGGGCCACCGTCTTGGTCTGTCCCGGCGTGGGCGGCGTCGCCTTGCCCTCGGCCAGCGCCAGCTTCAGTCCCTGGTTGGGGACGAACCGCTCGCGCAGTACCGGGATGGTCAGGTCCGGGTTGCGGATCTGACCGAGCGTCACCAGGGCGGCGAGCACCGCGCCGGTGGGCGAGTGGGCGAAGCAGGAGCGGACCCCAGCGCCGTTCGTCAAGGCCGGCCCACCTTCCTGCTGCATCGGGATCAACATGTCCGCCTCGAACTCCCAGGTCACCGCCGTCGGCGTCGTCCTGGGGATCCGCTGGTCGGGGTTCAGGGTCTTGCAGCCGCCGTGGCCCGGCTTCGGGCGGGTCGGCGGCGGAGTCGTCGTACCGGTCGGCTCTGCCGGCGGGGTCGCCGCCGGGCCGCTCGGCTCCTCGGTGGGCTGCTCGGTAGGAGCGGTACGGGTGGTCGGCGCCGTCGGCTGGCTCGCCGGGGTGTCGTTGCCCCGGGCGAAGAACCAGACCAGAAGGCAGACGAGCACCGCACCGACGACGATCACCGAGGCGACGAACCCGCGCCCTTGCCAAATGGCCTCGTCGTCGGTGCCGCCACCTCCGGCCCCGGAGTCGTCGTCCCTGCTGAACAGTCCCACTCCCGGATCAGCCTCCGGCGGTCGGGCGCGGGCAGTGGTTCAACGTCACGTCAGCTGTCCGACGAGGACGGTCGCGGACGCGATCACGATGCAGGCGGCCAGAACCCAGCCGAGCCGGGCAGCGTGCTCGCCACCCTCACCGCGACGCTGTCCGACGGCCATCATCGCGCCGGCGATCAGGATGCCGAGGATGCAGACGGTGAAGGCGATCCAGCGGACCCAGTCGACGACCTTGAGCAGCTTGTCCGAACCGGGCGGCGGCGTTCCGCCGTTGCCCATGATCAGGTCGGGAATCATCTGTGCCAACATCATCATTGCGGTGGTGCCTTTCAGTAAGGGGCGGGGTATCCCGCTGGATTCGACGCGCGAAGAGCGTAGATGGATTCAAGGACTTCGAAAACCTCGTCCGGGGTGTTGTCAGGGGTGGGATCCTCCCCCCTTCGCCACTCCTCGATCCACGGAATGTCCCAGACCCTCGGAACGCCGCCGCCGACGATGTCGGCGAAATCGTCCAGCACTCTGGGCAATCGGCCAGGGGCGTCGGCGATCAGCACCAGGCCGAGCACCGCTACTCCCTGGACCACTCCGGACGCCCACTCGATCGCAGCGCGCTGGGCCGCTCGCAGACCCGATCCATGGGTCCGGGCGACCAGTACCACCGGGGTCGGCACGGGTGGCGGCGGGATCGGCCAACGGTGGCCGGCCGCCCTGGTGCCGGGCAGCAGTTGCGACATCGTCGTCTCGCCCGCTCCACCGTGCACGCCGACCCACCACAGGGTGTCGGCGGCCGGGATCGCGAACTTGGGCAGCCGCTGGTCCTCCGCCGGCGCCGGTACGCCGTGCTGCGGCGTCGCCGGGCCTCGCGGAGTCAGGTCTGACTGCTGAGGCGGGCCCTGGTGCAGCTGCTGCGGACCTGGATCCGGCTGTTGTTGCCGTGTCCACGGGTTCTGCGGCGGTTGCGTCATCGGCCCTCCTCTCGCGGTGTGTCACAGGCTGTCGCCCACAGTATTCTCTCGCTATCCGGGTGTGCTGGCGTGACCCATCCACAGGCGAGGATGTTTCTACCCCCTTGTCGGGGTCAGACGAGCCGAGTCCGGCTCGCGTTCTGGCATGCCATCGGGCGGAAGCATGAGTTACGGGCGGACGACATGCTAGAACGGCATCGGCAGAGACGGATCAACGAGGGAGTTTTGTGGCTGGAATGAGAGGTCACCATGGCTGAGAAGGGCATTCCGTCCTGGCCGAAGGTGACGATCCGGCTGTACGACGACCACAACGCCGAGGTGAAGATCGCCGGGCGCAGTCACCCGGTCAACCACCACGACCCGCGGCAGGCGGCGATCCAGCTCGTCAGCGAGCGCGCGGCCCAGCTCGGCCGTCCGGTCAAGGCGACCGCGATCGAGTCGGACGGTGCCTCCTGGCCACTGATCATCCATCCGGACGGCCAGGTCGAGTCGGTCGACGTCGATGTCAAAAGCAGCAAGCCGATCTGGCCGATCATCGTGGCGACGATCGTGGCCGGCGTACTGATCGCCGCGACCGTCATCTACCTGGTCGTCCTCCGGCCGCAGGGCGACGACGTGACCACGCCGACCGTCTCGCCGAAGCTGCCTGAGCTGCCCGCGCCGAGTGTCCGGGTCGACCAGTTCGCCGCCCGGCCGGTACCGATGGGCTGGACGACCAATGCCAGCTGGACCGTGGACATCGACCCCGACACCGCGCCTGCCGTCTCCCCTGACGGCAAGGAGGTCGCGATCATCACGCGGGACGAGAAGATCGCGGTCTTCGACAGCAACGGCAAGGTGCTCTGGCAGGACAAGGTGCCGCGCGGCACCGAGACCCCGGTCTACACCACCGTCGACGGCAAGCGGGTCGTGGCCGTGGTCGCGCCGGAGTCGTTGTACTACTGGGCCGGTGACGGCGCCGAGGCGGTCGAGCTCGAGCTGCCGAACTCGGCCACCGTCCAGTTCTTCGGTACGTCGCCGCTGGTCGTGCTCAGCAGCGATGCCGGTGCGAGTGTCGTCACCGGCGGTGCGCTGAAGCCGTTGCCGACCGCTCAGCGGCTGACCACGCTGCTGCTGGCCGAAGGCGACAAGGCGCTCTCCGCGCGGTACGCGGGTCCGTTGTACTGGGACCAGCCGGACAAGGAGGTCGTCGCGTTGATGCCCAAGACACCGAAGGGCGCGACGGTCATCGACCACATCGTTGCCGCCAGCCCCGGTCGCGCGCTGGTGGTCTGGAAGACCCCGGTCGCCGATCGGGTGATCCCGACGGTGAACGACAGCACCACCGGCGCTGTCCTCGCGATCTGCCCGACCGTGGCCGCGAACGAGGCGGCCGGCTGGCAGTGGGTGCCGGACGAGGCGCACAAGGTGGCCGCGTGGGGTGAGTGTCTGATCAACTTCAGCAGCAAGAAGACGGTGTTCACCAAGGACTTCGAGCCGCTGTCGATCACCGGGGTCACCGTCTACGGCCAGTTCGGCAGCAATCTGCTAGCTGGTACGCCGGGAGGCAAGCTCCGCACGTTGCCAGCCGACACCGCCCGCCCGTGGGGTGTCGCCGGCACCCACGCGATCGTCGTCCACGACGGCGTCCTGTACGCCCTGGACAAAGCAAAGTGAAGCGCCCGCTCGCCGCCCTCCTCACCACACTGACCCTGCTGCTACCAGGTCTCCCAGCCGCAGCCGCCGGCGACGACCCCGCTCCCCAGTCCTGGCCCACCATCGAAAACCCAGGCACCACCGGCGGCTCGGCCAACGACCCCAAAACAGTCGACTGGCCAGAAATCACCAAACCCGACAACAGCTCCACCAACGACCCCAAACCCACAGAATGGCCCGCCCCCGAACCGGGCTAACCCTCACAACGAGAAACCCCGGAGCAGCAAGACCCTGAGCTGCCACATCCACACTTGTGGGTGCAGCAGAAGCCGACCCGGTGCTGCCATGCCCCGGATCTTGTGGGTACAGCGGACGACGGCCCGGAGGTGGGTGCCGGGCCGCGACGTCGTAGGCAAGGCACGCCAGTGGTTGTGGACAAGGCCGACGCTGAGCTGGCTTGCTCCGCCGGCTGTGGACGGAGCGGAGACCAGCGCTGACTGGCGGCGCCCGCAGCTGGTGGGAGCTGGGGCGTCCGCCGCGGCCGGAGCGGACGCTGGTGTGGAGCTGTGGGTATCCGCCGCGGCCGGAGCGAAGGCTGGCGAGCGGCTGTGTCTCCGCCGGGGTCGCGGGTGAGGCCGGTGGGGGCCTGCGGGTGTGGGGGCCGGGCGGGTGGGGGGCGGTGCGGGGAGCGGTGCGGGTGTGGGTGGGGCCGGTGCGGGAGCGGTGCAGGTGGGTGAGGTCGGCGTGGGAGCGGTGTGGGTGGGTGGGGTCGGGGTGGGAGTGGTGCGGGCAGAGCGAAGGCCCGCTCTCCGGGGAGGGCGGGCCTTCGGGTGGTGCTGGTGCCTTAGACCGCCTGGACCTCTAGGCGGACGGTGGCGGCCACGTCGGAGTGCAACTGCACTGAGACCTGGTGCTTGCCGGTGGTCTTGATCGGCGAGCCGATGGTGATGGCGCGCTTCTCGACCAGCGGGCCACCCGCGGCCTTGATCGCCGCGGCGATGTCCGCCGGGGTGACCGAGCCGAACAGGCGACCGGTCTCGCCGGCCTTCACGTCCAGCGTGACGCCGAGCTGCTCGAGCTGGTTCTTGACCTCGCTCGCGTGCTCCTTGCCCTGGATCGCCCGGGCGTCACGCGCCCGCTTGATCGACTGGATCTGCTTCTCCGCACCACGGGTCCAGCCGATGGCCAGACCACGCGGGACGAGGTAGTTGCGGCCGTAGCCGTCCTTGACCTCGACAATTTCGCCGGGGGCTCCGAGGCCCTCGACTTCCTGCGCCAGGATGAGCTTCATGTCTCAGACCTCCCTCAGCGAGCGGTGCTCGTGTAAGGCAGCAGAGCCACCTCGCGAGCGTTCTTGATAGCGGTTGCGACATCGCGCTGGTGCTGGACGCAGTTGCCCGTCACCCGACGCGCGCGGATCTTGCCGCGGTCGGAGATGAACTTGCGCAGCAAGCCGGTGTCCTTGTAATCGACGTACGTTGCCTTGTCCTTGCAGAAGCCGCAGACCTTCTTCTTCGGCTTCCGAATGATCTTGGCCATTGTGGTGCTCTCTTCCTACTACTAGAGCCCGGCTACTGCCGGAATGGTCACTCGGAAATACATGTGTCCTGCAGCGAGATCAGAACGGAGGCTCTTCCATCGAGCCGCCGCCACCCTGACCTGCCCAGGGGTCGTTCTGCGGGGCAGCGGACTGACCGCCGCCACCGCCACCACCGGCCGGAGTGGCCCACGGGTCGTTCGCCGGGGCGCCGCCGCCACCTTGGTTGCCGCCGAAGCCGCCCCCTTGGTTGCCGCCGCCACCGCCGCCGAAACCACCGCCGCCGCCCTGGTTGCCGCCACCACCGAAGCCACCGCCGCCGCCGTCGGTGCGCGACGTCTTGGAGATCTTCAGCGTCGCGTACCGCATGCTGGCGCCGATCTCCTCGACATCGCACTCGAAGACGGTCCGCTTGTTCCCGTCGCGGTCGTCGTAGCTACGGGCCTTCAGGCGACCGTGCACGACGACCCGGGAACCGCGGGTGAGGGATTCGGCGACGTTCTCGGCAACCTGGCGCCACACCGAGCACGAGATGAAGAGGGTCTCCCCGTCCTTCCACTCGTTGGATTGCCGGTCCAGCGTCCGCGGGGTGCTCGCGATGGTGAAATTCGCCACCGCGGCGCCCGAGGGCGTGAACCGCAGTTCCGGATCACCCGTCAGATTTCCGATCAGGGTGATAGGTGGTTCGCCTGCCATTGCCGTTCCTCCTGCATTCGGGTGTGGCTGTGTCTACAGCTATCAGTAGCGGATGGCACCGACACCGGAGCTGTTGACGACCCCAGGGATCAGTGCTGGTCCGGACGGATGACCTTGGTGCGCAGGATCGACTCGTTCAGCGTGAGCTGACGGTCGAGCTCCTTCACGACCGCCGGCGTGGCGGTCAGGTCGATGATGGCGTAAATGCCCTCAGACTTCTTCTTGACGTCGTAGGCCAGCTTGCGACGGCCCCAGATGTCGAGCTTCTCGACCGTGCCACCTTCCTTGCGGACGATGTTCAGGTACGTGTCGAGGGACGGTTCGACGGTGCGCTCTTCGAGCTCAGGGTCGAGAATCACCATGACTTCATAACGACGCATGCGCGAACTCCACCTCCTTCGGACTTTGGCGGCCACGGTCTTTCCGTGGCAGGAGGGCGATGCGTGCCCGCCGCCGACAATCGCCGTCAGCGCCGAGCTGGGTCAAACGTGGGTCAAGCAGTAAGCCCGGTCGAAGGACCGGGCCCACACCAACAGAATACCAGCGCCTGGACGCCCCCTTGACCACTATCCACAGGCCAGTTATCGCCGGGCGTGGCGCTCAGTCCGCCTCCACGCCTTCGGCGGGGTCCTCGCCCCCGTCTTCGTCAGGGTCGTCACCGACGACGAGCAGATCGATGTGGACCGCCAGCGGCTTTCCATCCGCGTCCAGCGTGCTGAGCACAGGATAGGCGCCGTCCCCCCAACCAGAATGGGCCAGTACGACGTTCTCCCCCGCCGTCGCGGCCGGCATCACGATGTTCGCGCAGCCCTCGATCAGATGCGTGCCGGAGTCCATCAGCGAGAACCAGCTCCGGTCGGTACCGTCGTCGAAGAGCTCCTCGTACCAGTTCCCGTCCGGCATCGCCGTCCCGACCGCCTCGGCGTCCGCGAACCCGACCGTGCCCGCGTCGACGAAGACCGCCAGGCACTGGCCTTCCTCCAGCGGCTCG
This sequence comes from Kribbella sp. NPDC051718, assembly GCF_040681515.1. Taxonomy (NCBI): domain Bacteria; kingdom Bacillati; phylum Actinomycetota; class Actinomycetes; order Propionibacteriales; family Kribbellaceae; genus Kribbella; species Kribbella sp. NPDC051718. The sequence goes on from NZ_JBFAYZ010000010.1 coordinate 307,391, forward strand.
TCCGCAGGCTCGGCAGCTGCCACGGAAACCGCCTCCCCCTCGGCCAGTACGACGCTCAGGTACGCCTCGCGTCGATGGCTTCCGTCCTGCTCCTTCGACACGTCCGCCACCGTCACCATCACCGGGTAGTCGCCCGGCGGTACTCCGACGATCGCACCGCTGCCCAGGTTGACGAACGGGTCGCTGGCCTCGAGCCGGCCGCTCGGGACGCGGAGGAGACCAAGCTCGTGGACGGTCAGGTTGTAGGACTGGTCATCGACCTGAACAGGTCCGGGCCTGAGGGCGTGGAAGTTCTCTGTGCTGCGCATCGGGCAAGGCTAGGCGTGGTTGCGGAAGTGTCGGTAGGCGGTCATAAGGTGATGGCCATGGTCTTGAAACTGGGTGCGCACGTCGAGCAGAACGACCCGTTGGCGGAGGCGGCTGACCGCGGCGCTGAGGTGGTGCAGTTCTTTCTGGGCGACCCGCAGGACTACAAGGCGCCGAAGGTGGCGTACGCCGACGGCGCCGAGGCGCTGAAGGTGCGGGCCGAGGCCGAGGGGATCGACCTGTTCGTGCACGCGCCGTACCGGCTGAACGTGGCGACGCTGAACAACCGGATCCGGATCCCCAGCCGCAAGCTGCTGCAGCAGACCCTGGACAAGGCGGCCAAGATCGGCGCCAAGGGGGTCATCGTGCACGGCGGGCACGTCGGCGAGGACGACGACCCCGAGGCCGGCTTCGACAACTGGCGCAAGTGCATCGAGCGCGCGGACCTGCCGGTTCCGCTGCTGATCGAGAACACCGCGGGTGGCGAGAACGCGATGGCCCGCAAGCTGGAGCGGATCGCCCGGCTGTGGGACGCGGTGCAGAGTTCGGGCAACGAGCACGTCGATCGAGTCGGCTTCTGCCTGGACACCTGCCACTTCCACGCCGCCGGCGAGGACCTGCCGACGGTGGTCGAGCGGGTCGTCGCGATCACCGGCCGGATCGACCTGGTGCACGCGAACGGCTCGCGGGACGCGTTCGGCTCGGGCGCGGACCGGCACAGCAACTTCGAGGAAGGCGAGATCGACCCGGCCGAGATCGTCGCGGTGGTGAAGGCCGCCGACGCTCCCGTGGTGGTCGAGACTCCGAACGGCGACCACGGCCAGAAGGCCGACATCGACTACCTCCGCGCCAACCTCAAGTAGCTAGTCCGCCGGTGGGCGGTTGAGGTTGTGGAGCCAGTAGGTGATGCCCCAGGGGAGCAGGAGGGCCAGGCTGCTGGTGTCGCGGCCGGGGATGAGGATGTCGGCGCCCACAGCGACGACCAGGCAGATGGCTGAAAGTTGGAAGAGGTTCGTGGGGCCGACCTTGGTGCCTAGGGTGACCCGGCCCAGTCCGCAGCCGGCGTAGAGGGCGGCCAGGGCGAGGATGGCGAGGGCCGCGAGGGTGATGCCCACCCAGGCTGCCGTGTCGTAGCGGTCGGACGACTTGACGATGTCGGCGATCAGGAAGACGCCGATAAACGCGGTCAGTACGGCGCAACCCCAGAGCACGCGGATCGTGGTGCGCTGGGCGCGCTCGGGATTCGGTTCGGCAGCAGCCATGCGCGGGACGGTACCGCAGACCCGCAAGGCCTCGGTGCACCAGCCGCAGACGAGAATGGCCCGATGCAGACCTGGGCCGACCGACTTCCCGACCTGTACGCCCCCGGCCACTGGCCATGGGGTGAGCTCGACGTCCAGTTCACCACCGAGCAACCGGCCGACGAGCTGATCAGCAACGCGCACGTCATCGGTCGGACCGAGGGCGGCATCGTCGTCTGCGCCAACGACGTCGGCTGGCGGTTCCTGCCCGGCGGTACCCGCGATGCGGACGAGACGATCGACAGGCTGGTCGAGCGTGAACTGCTCGAAGAGGCCGGCGCCCGGCTCACCGGCCCACTCATCTGGCTCGGCGGCCATCGAGCCGATCACCGGCGACCCACGCCGCGCTACCCACATCTGCCGCACCCGGTCTCGTACTGGGCGAACTACGTCGTCGACGTCGTGGTCGACAGCCTGCCGACCAACCCCGAGGACGGCGAGCAGGTCACCGAGGTGCTGGTGCTCCCGCCGGACGAGGCGATCGCCTATCTCGACGGGATGGACGACAACGACGGCGTGATGGGCAACCTGGTCAGGCTGGCTCAGGCAATGGGTCTGGTCTGACCGACCACGGCAGTACGAACGCGCTGACCAGGCACAACGCGCCGGCGACGAACATCGCCGTACGCAAGCTGGTCAGCCCGGCCAGTACGCCGCCTGCCGCCATGAACGCGGGCTGGACCGACCGCGACGTGATCGACCACGAGGTGAGTACCCGCGCCATGAACCCGTCCTGCGTGACCTCCATCCGGTAGGTCGCGAACGACGGGTTGAACGCGCCCGCGGCAACCAGCAGCCCCGTCTCGGCCACGATCAGCAGTACGAACCCGTCCACCCCGGACGTCGCCAAGGGCAGCAAGAGCAGCCACGGCGTGCGTAGTACGCCGAAGACCAGCAGCATCCGGTGCAGCCCGAGCCGACGGGTCAGCCGAGGCGCAAGCCAGGCACCGAGCACGCCGCCGAGACATGGCAACCCTGCGACCAGCCCGTACTGCCACGGCTGCATGTGCAGGTCACGCAGCATCAGCACGGGCAGCAGCGGCGACACCATCATCACCGGACCCCCGGAAGTGGCCTAGTTGCCCTTCCCCAGGAACGGGCATCCATCTAGGCCATCTACGGCTCCCGGAAATGACGTTTGAGCACATCGAGCCCGGCTGACACAGCTCTTAGGTGTCCGCCACGTCGAGAGGCCAGGCGTCACCATGCCAAAGAAGCCCGCGCTTGCGCGCAAGCCCAGAGCAGTTCTTTACCTCCGGCTCTCGGAGTCGGACGACACGTCTACGTCCATCGCCCGTCAGGAGACCGACCTCCGCGCCCGCGCCGAACGCGAGGGCTGGGAGGTCGTAGAGGTCCTGATCGATGACGGCCTCTCCGGTGGATACACCCGTGAGAAGGCGCTCCGAGCGCTGGAGATGATCCGGACCAGTGAGGCCGATGTCCTCGCCGCCTGGAAGTTCGACCGATGGAGCCGTCAGGGCCTGACTGCCCTCGCTCAGCTCATCGATGCATTGGACGTCAACCCGCACAGCCTCTTCATCGCGGACCAGGACGGCCTCAGCTCGTCGCAGCCCGCGTGGCGCATCATCGCGTCCGTCCTGGCCGAGGTCGCCCGGATGGAACGCGAGAACACCCAGGTCCGTGTCCGGTCCAGTATCGCCGCACTCAAGAAGGACGGCCGGTACTCCGGTGGCAACGTGCCGTACGGGTACAAGTCCGTGAAGGACCCGGAGGGCGTGGGCCGTGTTCTGGTACCGCACCCAGAAGAGGCCGAGATCATCCGCGAGGTAGCGAGGCGCGTACTCGCAGGCGAGACCCGCCACAAGATCATGCTGGATCTCAACAAGCGCGAAATCCCGACCCGCCGGGGTAACCGCTGGTCGGCGCAAGTCCTGCGTCAGATCCTTGTCGGCGAGGCGATCGTTGGACGCGTCACCCACGAGGGCGAAGTACTCCGCGACGCCGACGGCCTGCCTTTGGAGGTCTGGCCGCCCGTCCTGGACCTGGAGACGTGGCACCGCATCCGCGCCAAGCTGGAGACCGACAAGGCCGGACGTGATCGGGCGCAGCGCAGGCGACGCGCCCGTCGCTTGTCAGGGATCGTCACATGCGGCGACTGCAACCGCCCGCTCTACGTCAGGTACAGCAAGGCGAACGCCGCCTCGTACGGTTGCGGAGCGAAGGCCAACGGCAAGAAATGCGCCGGAGTCAGCATGAAGGCCGATGTGCTCGAAGCCTGGGTTACTGCTCGCTTCCTGGAGCAGTTCGGCCCCCGCGAGGTCATGCGGCACGTGGAGGAACTGCCGGACATCGCCGCGCTCGCCGAGGTCGAGGCCGCCATCTCAGCCACCGCCGCCAAGATGACCAACGATGACGCCGACGTCTCCGCTCTCGCATCACAGTTGGCAGCTCTGAAGGAGCGCCGAGCCGAGCTGAAATCCCGTCCTGCCGTACGCGTCGTAAAGCTCGTACCGACCGGCCGCACCTTCGCCCAGACGTGGGAGGCAGCCAGCGAGGAGGAGCGGAACGCGATCCTGGCCGACAACGTGGTGATTCTGTCCGTCCGCAAGGGCAAGCGCGGCGGCGGTCCGATCGACATGGGCAGAGTCACGCTCGTCACTCAGCCCGAGCGCCTACCTGAAGATGCCGCATCCGGAACAGACCGCGTCTACGCCGAGGCCGCCTGAGCTACCCGCTTCACACTGAGCGTAGGACCGCGCCCTGACACAACTCATTAGAGGCCCCTGGCCGCAGCCCACATGCACGATGCGGCAACGGCCAAGGGCCCTCTTTGAATGTGCCAACGAGATCTCGGTAGCCGAATCTAAGGACGGTCTTTAGGATTTGTGCATGCAGCGACTAACGGATGACTTGGTGCAAGGACGCGGGTGGATGTCGCCACCTGACCATGCCACAGTCGCTAGCAACGCCTTCTATCGCCAGTTCTATGAGGATTTCGTCTTCACCAGTCTTCAACTGACGGCCGTGTCCAACCTTGAGGATCTAACAGACGCCATCGTGGGTTTCTTGGAGGACATGGCTCGTCGGGACCTCAAAGAGGTGTTGAAACCGATCATTCACAACACCGAGGTCGTGAGGGAGTCGCTGGAGGCGACGGAGTCGACCCGCGCGCAGGTTTCCCTCGTGCGGAGCGTTGAGAACCTGCTCGTCTACCTCGCCGAGATCTTGCGCGAGATCTTCATTCAGTCCCCTGCGACCCTGCGAAGCCAGGAGTCAGTAGCGCTTGAGGACGTCCTTGCGCACGAGTCCCTTGATGACTTCGTACAGTGGGCGGCTGATCGACGCGTGACTGACCTTTCGTTTAAGGGCTACGCGGAATTGGAGCGTTACTTCAACGACCGCCTCAAGCTAACCATCACTGATGATCCCCAACTCAAGCGGTGGTTCGGCGAAGCAGTGGCCGTGCGCAATCTGTTCGTGCATCGGCGAGGGCGCGTGGACGAACGGTATCTGCGGGTCAGCGGCGACGCCGCGTTGAAAGTCGGTGACGAATACGAGGTGTCACGCCGCGATGGGTACGAATCGCTGCTGGCATCTCGGCTTATCGTGCAAGACCTTGACGAGCGCGCCACTGCCAAGTTTCGACTTAAGACGGTCGCGACAGACGCAGTGAAGAAGACGAAGAGCACGTAAGGAAACTGCACCGGCGCTCAGCATCGCAGCAACCCACAGGGCGATGCGCAGAGCATGTGTAACACCCCCACCCCCTCACGCCGTACAGCCACCCCTCCCGCCCTCGTGGTGGGTAGGGGTCCAGTCACATGCCCCACCCCCTGCCAGGCCTGCACACCCGGGGCCTGGCCCCTGTCATGGACCGCTAGCTCAGTTGGTAGAGCAGGCGCCTCTTAAGCGTCGGGTCCTAGGTTCGATTCCTAGGGGTCCACCCATCGCGCCCACCGAGGAGTCCCGTTGTCGTCGGCCACTCACCCGGTGGACGCCGCGTGGCGCCGCACGCGCCTGCTCGTCCTACAGCGTGACAACTACCGCTGCCAGATCCGTGGCCCGAAGTGCACGGGGCACGCCACCCACGTTGACCACATCCTTGGCCGTGGCCTGAGCGAGTCACTGGACGATCTCCGCGCGGCGTGCGAGCCCTGCAACCTGGAGCGCGGCGACCCACGGTCACTCACACCGAAACCGCGTCCACGCACGAATTGGTGAACGCGATGGGCGCCGCACGTCGCCCGCGTTTCTTCCCGGCCGGCGAGGCGGCCAGATCACCGCCGCCTGATTTCTCTCCCCCCGAAGCCGCCCGCTGCCCCCTTCCCGCGGGCGCGACCAAATCACCCGTTCACCAACGAAGCGAACGTGTGAAACCCCAACGAAACAAGGAGAAACTCGATGCTCCGCCGTCATGCTGCAACACCTACAGCCGCGAAGTCGCACAAGGTCTGGTCCGCTACTGCAGAACTGCGCACTGCTCAGCGCCGTCTCCTTGAGCAGACCGACTATCCGGTGAGCGCCGACGCGTTCGCTCAGTCTTCAGCGCTCGTCCGCCAGGCCGACGCGCTGTATTCGGCCTACTGTGTCGAGCAGAACAAGAGCGCCGATGCCGTCGCCGCGAAAGCTGACGCTCTGGTGGCGGACCTCGTGTCGGGCCGCGCATCGGCGGCCGATCTCGCTGTTCGCCATCCGGCCCTGACGGACCCGTTGGCCGGTGACACCCCGGCGTGGCGAGCCGTCCAGCGCGCGTGTTCCACGATCTCGGCCAAGGCATGGCAGGTGGGCCGCACCGAACTGGACACCATCGGCGCCGACCTGTACGCCGAGACTGCCCGCGTTGTTGCCCGGGCTGACGAGCTAGACGAATTCCACCCCGAGGCTGGGAAGCTCCTCGCTCGCTACGAAGCCCTCTCCGCTGTCGCCGCGATCATTCACCGCGCACACGCGGCCGTCCGCATCTCTGCACCAGGGACGATCCTGTCCGCCGTGCACGACGCCCGCACGCAGCGCGAAGACGCCCTGAAGGCCGCCGAGGATCTTGCAACTCAGCGCCGAACGTGGGCGCGGCTCGACCGGACTTCGCCGGGCCGCGACTCGCGGGCCTCAGATGTCTTCTCCATCTGAGCATGCCCACCACTCCCAAATCGTTTCGACTCACTGCGAATTCCGTTGCTCCCCGCAACGGCCCCACCTGGAAAGGCAAAACGAATGAAGATGTACGGCCTGGATATCAAGACGCGCCGCACGGATCCGCCGCACTTTCACGGCGTTCCCCCGACCTTCGCCGCCGACGTGTTGGCCGCCGGCCTGGACCGTGACCGCCAGGCCGCCACGCGCGTGAGGAACTTCGTCACCTCGGCAAAGTTCGCCGTGAACAAGGCCGCCGTACCGGGCGCCATCCCTACCGAAGGCCGACCAGATCTCTACCTGGACGCCCCCGGCTCCAGCACACCTCTTCTGGACACGACGATGGCTCCCGAAGGCATCACTGACGGCGCCCCGCAGATCGTCCCTCAGTGGACGTCTGAGGGCTCGCTTGCGGGTGCGCATACCGAAGGCCAGGCGCCCGCCTCCGGGTCTTTCGTCGTCTCGGGCGAACACGGTCACCCCGGCGCCGATCTCCGGTGAGGTCACCATCACTCGCGAGGTCTTCGACACGAAGGGCGCGCTGAGCGCCAATAACCTGGTGTGGTCGCGGATGCAGGCCGCGTATCTGAAGGTGGCCGAACAGCGCGCCGCCGCTGCCCTGGCCGCCGCGACCCTGACCGCCGTGCCCGCAGTCGGCGTGAACACCGCCCTGGTTGATGGTCTGTCGGGCGCGTTGTTCTCGCTCGCCATGGGTGAGATGACGCAAGACCTGACAACCCTGCTTCTGGGGACCGCCCTGTCGGCGCCACTGGAGGCCGCGCGATCCACCGCCGGTGAACGGCTCGTCTCGCTGATCGCAGAGCAGCCACCGCGCATGAGTCTGGCGTCCGTGAGGGAACCGTGGCGTGTTCGCTGGCCGCGTCCTACTTGATGCGTCCTGGCGCATTCCTGTCGCTGGTTTCCGCCCCGAGGCGCCTGGAGTTCTCCAAGTCCGTGGAAGGCGTTCAGGTGGCCATCTGGGGCTATTCAGCGCACACCCCGGTGGACCCGACCGGCATCCGCCGGATCACGTACGCACCCGCCTGACAGGTGCCCACTGCAACGAATAGCCCGGACCTCTCGGAGGCCGGGCTATTCGTCGTGCTGAAGCGCGCTCAATCGCGGGCATGGTGGGGCTGCGGTAGGGGGCAGGGGACACCCCGGGGCAGCTCTATCCCTACCTTCTTCTATGCGCGATCGCATTAAGAGAGAGGTAGGTAAAGCCCGCCCCCGGGTGTCCCCTGCCCCCCTAGGAACTCCAGCGAGGGGCACGGGGCACCTTCGGGGCACGGTTTCCCTACCTTTCTCTAATGCGCGATCGCACTAAAGAAAGGTAGGAAAACGCCGCCCCTGTACTGCCTCCTGCCCCTCGCCATACAATCCACTGCCGCGTTGGTGAGCCGGGCTCACAGCCGCTCGCCAGTCGCCCGGCCTCAACCGTCAACGCGGCAAGGCGATCGTCAGAACCAACCGCCCTCGTCCTCGTCCAACGGCTCCGTGGGCCAAGGTGCCCATTCCGCGCCCTGAGGAAGCCGTTCGGCGCCAGACACAAGGAAGTCAGTAGCAACCGCCAGGAGCACGTCCAGCTCAACTAGCGAGTCAGCCGGGAAAAGATCCAGGTGTCCGGCGTACTGGTACCGGATCGGATCAGGGTCGGCGTCGCCTTTGGCGTAGTGCCGATCCTTGCCGCTGATGAAACTCACGCTGCCTACCTTGCGGTCGGCGAGGACACCAATCCGCAGCTCGTGGTCAGCTCCACCGATGTCCAGCTTGGGACGCTCCGCGATGTAGAGCGTGACGACCGACGACTCTTTCGGCTGGGTCAGCATGGCGCCGAGCAATCCCCGCACGTCGTCGGCGGTCCGGATCTCGACGGGGCTTTCATCGTGCTCGTGCAGGTAGTAGCCCCTAGCGGTGAAGCTCATTGCTTGCCCCTTCCGTAGAACGTCCACGGACCTCCGTTGGGCCAATGGACCGTGAGTTTCGCTCCCGGTGGAAGGAACAGCTCAACCCACTCCGAGCAGCTCCGCTCACCCGGACACGGCCGGTTGTTGATGAAGATGGTCTCATTCCGTAGTCCTCGCTCCCGCATGAACATGGCGAACTTGATCTCGACATGCGACGTGCTGGACATGGGCGGGAGACCCAGCCGTCCCGCGTGATCGTCGGCAAGCTTTTGGTAGTGGCCGTTCCCGCTCACCAGGGGCTTTTCCTGACAGTCGCCGTCCGTCCACAACCCTCGCGTCTTTCCCTCGTCGTTCTCCCGCACCGGCAACCGGCGGATGACCGCCTGCGCGTCCGGATCGCCACCGTCGTCCGGCGGGCGTGTCACCGTCGATCCCGGCTTTGCCGATGCAGTTGGCTTCGCGCCGCCTACGGCCGGACCACCTGTAGGTCTGGCAGCATCCCGAATTCCTCCCGATGTCGGCCCGCCGCCGGTGTCGCCCACCATCTGCACGGCCCAGTTCCGGGCCTGCCGATACGCGATCTCACAGAAGTGCGCCGCCTTCTCACACTCGTTCGCGGCAGCGTCCAGATGGTAGGCAGCAGCCTGCAACGCAGGACTCCCGCTCGACAGACCACCGACAAACCCGGCCACCTCCCGACATCGCCGGGCTCGCTCCTGCAACGCCTCTATGACCCGGGGCATCAGGTCAAGGCAGGCAACCAGGTCCCCGGCAACCCTCTGCAACTCGGACGGCATGCGCGGCTAGAGCTGCTGGGCGTACTGCCCGCACTTGTGAGACGCGATCTGCAATGACTCGACCGCCGAAGCCAGCGACTTGGACGCCGCATCCAACACCTCGGCGATGTCGCGGTCAGCACCGGTCGCCGACCCCTGGATCAGGGCAAGCACTTGTTGACTGGCCTGGCTGAACTTGTTCTGGAAGCCACCGAGACTGGCGGCCCCTTGGTTGGCATCTTGGGCAACGGCATGCAACTGGCCGCGTAGCTGTTCGACAACGGACATTCCCTGCTCCTCACGCTTGAAGAAGTGGAACGGCGTGCGGGCGCAGTGGCGCGGTACGCCCGCACACCGGGTCTTGGGAGTCCTCGGCGCGGTGTCGCGAGGTGTCGGACACCGCGCCGAGGTACTCAAGCGGGCGACCAGTGCACTGCGGCACATGCCGCAGTCGTGGACGACAACATCGCCAGTAGCCCGCCGCATCAGTTGCCGCCCAACGGCAGGATGCGAAGGTCGGCCGCTCGTTCTAGCCGCGCCTTCAAGTCGGCTGTCACGGCAAGAGACCTGAGATGCTCCTCACCGGGAATCAGCACGCACGTGACGCCGTCCCGAATCACCGCGTCAACCAGGGAGGCGAACGCGTCCGGCCTTTCCGGCCTCTCGGTGAAGACCTTCTCCAAGCGATAGCCGGAACGGCTGGCGTAATGCGCCATCCATCCTCGGACGTCTGCTGCCTCCCGTGCCGATCTGAAGACCTGCTCATGGACAAACGCGTACAGCGCTGGACGTGTATCGCCTCCAGTCACGAGGCTGCCGCCACAACGAGATCCGGGCAGGTCATTCCTCGGCCTCGCGTCGCAGTCTGAGTGCGAGCGCCCGTGCATCGGCCTTGGAAACGCTCGGGCCGGCGGAGACGTTGATGAGTTCCTCAAGGTCGTCCACAGCCATTCCCAGTGCCTCATCCCACCCGTGCCCGTAAGCCCGCTCATAGGGCCACCTCGCCCACGACTCCATCCGACGTAGCCACCGACGCCACCCCATTTGCCGTTCTCCGTTCTGCCTCTGCCCTGGGCTCGCCCCGCGTTCTTCGCTGCCGCGCTGAAAGAGCCGGAGGTAGCCCTCAGCGCTGGTGAGGCCGCGCTGAGGGCCACTCGTGCGGTCCAGGGGATTTCCCCGCACACGCAGAGCCCGGCCGTCCAACCGGTGCTCTGCTCTCCGTCGTACGGGGAGCGGACTGCAAACCGCCGCACCCCGTACTCATCTCCGCAGGCCGATCCGCCCGAAGGTTTGCGGAGGTTTGGAGCGAGGCGGGTCAACGCCTCGGAACCGTCACCCGCCCCACTGCTCATGGAGTCACTCTTCGTCTAGCCACTCGGCGCCCGACGCGTCCTTGTGGTGGCCCTTGTGGTGGCCGCTGATGCATCGCCGTCCGGTCATCGGGTTGGTGCCATCGCACGGTTCGTCTGCATGCAGAACAGGCCAGCCGCGCGGGCTCCCGTCGACCTCCGAGGGGGTTTCGTCGTGGCCACCGGCCCACTCCACCCCGTCGACAACTTCGTGTGTGGACATGCCGTCAACGATCACGGATCGCCGAACTATGCTGAACTGACTGGTAGTACGTGTTATTGCACTGACCGTGAGCGGGGAGGGTGTTAGCTCAGGCGATGGCGGCATCCGAAAGTCGTACCGGCATGCGGGGTTTGGTGAGTCCAAGCTCCGAGGTTGGCGTGGTCTCAGGCTTTGTCCTGAAACTGATCCGTGGATCGATCGGCCTCACTCAGACCGATATGGCTGAGCGCCTCGGTGTGGACATCAGCACGATTCAAGGCTGGGAGACCGGCAAGCGGCCACTGACAGCCCAGCGCGCTGCCGACTTGCTCCGTCTGAAGACGCGCCTGGTCATGCTAGGGGGCGCCCGAGCTGCTGTCGGAACGTTGCAGGACGCGATCGAGGCCGACGGCATCCTTTCGCTGGCGATCGCAGCAGGTGGACAACCCATCAGCGTGGATTTCAACCCGCTTGCTGCTGCGGTCCACCGGCAGAGGCTTGTTCACATGATCACCTGGCCGTTCACGGGCATCTTGCCGCCACCTCTCCGGGACCTCGTATTGACACCCGCGAGAGGGCCCGTCGCCAAACACCCGATTCTCTCCAGTGGGGACCAGGCTCGTTTCTTCGATCACCTGTTGGCGACCGTCGACTCTCGGCAATCAGCTCAGATGCCCGTGCTGCGCCGCCAGGCCACGTACCTGTTGGGGTTCGATCGGCGTAAGGAGTCCGCCGACTGGCTCGCTGCTGAACATCAGCGTGCCTTTGTTGCCGGGTCACCCTCGGCGGACCTGCCTGCTGGCATCGCCGCTCGGTCCGCGACGGTCGCACTCGCCCGTCATGGAGACAGCGATCCCTTGCGTTACTTCATCAAGCACACCCTCAGCCGAGAGGATCACGCAGCAGCCAATCTGGCTTATTGGGCCTACTGGCTGGGCGAGATCACAGAGTCCTACGCGGACGACTCGTACCTGATCGCTGGGGCAGATGAGCACGGCTGGGCGGGAGGCCGCCTAGCCGCGCACCTTCTGAAGCACCTGGACAACGACGTGCACAGTCATCTGAACATTCACAGCCTGTGGGTGCTGGTCCTCGCACGGCCCGATCTGCTGAGGCGGGATCACAACCTCCGGCTGAGGACCGGCGACCGTGTTGAGCAAGCTCTCGATGCGGGGTTCGACGGCGAGACGCGGGACGAGTTGATTAACTTGCGGTGCGCTGTGCAACTCGCTGGCCGCTGACGAAGGGATGGACCGTGGCAGACAACACGACCGATCAGGACGCTTCGGGCACCATCGCCTTCGCCTACGAGATGGGCGTTCTCAAGCGCCTTCGCCGCGCGGGCTGGTGGCATGCCGGAGTACGCGATCCTGAATCTGTCTCTGAGCACAGCCTTCGCGTTGCCCAACTCGCAGCACTGATCGCCGCTGAGGAGGGTGGCGACCCGGCCCGTGCTGCGTACATGGGGATGTGGCATGACTCGCAGGAGACGCGCATCGGCGACATTCCGCACAGCGCCCGCCCGTACGTCGAGGTGGCGTCCAACGAACGGATCACCGAGGACCAGATCGCAGGGCTACCCGATCGTGCGGCCAAGAGCGTGCGGGACGCCGTAACGGAGTACGAGGCCTGCGAGACGATCGAAGCTCGCTGTGCCAAGGACGCGGACCGGCTCGAATGCCTGATGCAAGCCGTCGAGTACCAGGAAGCTGGCTACACCCGAGTCGACGGCTGGATCGAGTCCTCCCGTTCCAAGATCAAGACAGACTTCGGCAAGCGGCTCGCCGAGGCCGCGCTAACGGTCTCACCGCTCGCCTGGCGCAACCGCTAGCGCCCGGCCTCAACGGCCCTCAGAAGGGCGCCTGCCGCCTGCCAGGCGCAGCAGTAGCCCCGGCAGGCACACGGCCACAGGTTGCGCGTAGACCGTGGAGCGCTGATACGGTCAGTAGGTCATTTCTGGCCCACCGAACAGCTGCGAGTTCCAGAACAGCGTGCGGAGCCCGCGATCGCGCCAGATGTACCGCCACCCTGCAGCGACGTCGCGCTTGCCAGGCCGTGCGACCGGCTCCGGCTCAGGCTTGCGAATGCGCCGGACCCCAACCGCCGAGAGCAGGTACGACACGGCATCGATCACCAGCGTCAGCGGAGCGCCGACCAGACTGACCAGCGCACCACCGATCGGCGGCCCGACACTCAGCGTCGTCCAGGTAGTCGACTCGAACCGGCTGTTCGCCTCGGCCCGCCCCTCGACAGGCACCAGCGCCTTCAAATGCGCGCCACTCGCTGCTGTGAAGGCGATCACTGCTGCCGACTGCACCACGCCGACCACACATAGCTGTGGATAAGTCAGCGCATCGAAGGCCACCGCGACCGGCACGCTCAGCAACGCGACGAACCGCACCACATCCGCCGCGATCATGACCGGCCGCTTGCGCCGCTGCTCGATCAAGTCCCCCATCGGCAACGCCAGCGCGGCACCCGCCAGCGCCGACAATGCGGCCAGCAACGCCACCTGGAAGGTGCTCACGTCCAGCACGAGGACAGCGATCAGCGGCAGCGCGCCGTACCCGATCCCGCTCCCGATCGCGCTGATCGCATAAGCGGCCCACAGCCGCCGGAAGTCCTGACTCAGTGACGGCACGCGCCCGAGCGTAGAAGCTGCCACCGACATTTAGCGCAGGTTGAGTCCACCGTCGAGCATGATCACTTCGCCGGTCAGGTAGGAATGCCCGACGATCGACGCGATCAGGTCGGCGACGTCCGCGGGTTGGGCGGGGCGGCGCATCGGGCTGAGGGTTTTCCACAGGGTCTGGGCTTCGGTCCAGTCCGCTGTCATGGGGGTGTCGACCAGACCGGGGGCCACTGCGTTGACGCGGACCTCGGGGCCGAGGGCAGCGGCCAGAAGTTTGGTGACGTGGTTGAGGGCGGCCTTGGTCGCCGCGTAGGCGATCGAGCTGCCTTTGGGGCGTACGCCGGCATGGCTGGTGACGTTGACTATCGCGCCGTGGGACTCGCGGAGGGCGGGCAGGGCCGCGGTGCAGAGGAGCCACGGTGCGATGAGGTTCACCTCTAGGAGACGGCGCCAGTCCGCTGCCGACAACCCATCGAGCTCCGCATGCGGCACCGGCCAGCTGATGCCGGCGTTGTTCACCAGTACGTCGAGCCGCCCGAACTCAGCAAGCACACGAGGCACCAACCCAGCGGCCTCGGCCTCCTGCGACAGGTCTGCCTGCAGATAGGACCCACCCAACTCGGAAGCCAGCGCGACCCCAGCATCCCGGCTACTGCGGGAGTGAACCACCACAGCCAGACCGTCAGCAGCGAACCGTCGTGCCGTCGCCTCCCCGATCCCAGAGGTCGACCCGGTCACCAGCGCCACTCTCTGCATGGCCCCCACCCTAGGAGGAGCGGTAGCGCAGACCATCCATCAGCAAGTCGAGCAAGCGACCGGCCTGCTCGCGATTGGAGCTCGCTGCGAGCGCAACCCCGCTCAGGCTCATCAGCACGTCCTCGGAGGAGAAGTCCGGCCGAATCTCGCCGGCCGCGGCCGCCCCCTCCAGCAGGGGCTGGATCGCTCCGGTCAGCAGCTCGAAACTGTGCGCGTACGGATCTGCTCCAGAGGCGATCAGTGCCCGCAGCGCGTCGGCCATCCCGATCTTGCGGGTCATGAAATCGACGAAGCGATCCATCCACGCTCGAGTCGCCTCGACCGGCGGCATCGCAGCGAGCAGCTCGGGCGCGGCCGCGCAGACGGCGGCGAGCTCGCTCCGATAGACCGCCTCGACCAGCGCCTCCCGGGTCGGGAAGTGCCGGTACAGCGTGCCGATCCCGACCCCGGCGTTCTTCGCGATGCCTTCGAGCGTCGCGTCCGGGCCGCACTCCGTGAAGGCCTTGCCGGCGGCGTCGAGCAGCAGATCGCGGTTGCGCTGGGCGTCCGCCCGCAGCGGCCGCTCACTGGTCGCACTCATCCCGATCCCCCTCTCGACGCCTTCGCTACGCCCCAGAACCTAGCCGACCCAGGCGTGGGCTGGTGAAACGGAGGATCCTCCGGTTAACTGGGGATCTACCGGAGGCTCCTCCGGTTAAACCATAGCTCGGACAGGGAGAGTCGGATGAGCAGAATCACCACCCCCTTCACTCGCGAATCGACCGCCGCGGAGGTTCTCGCCGGTGTCGATCTGACCGGCCGCCGGGCCGTCGTCACCGGCGGCGCGTCCGGCATCGGCGTCGAAACCGCCCGAGCCCTCGCGGCCGCCGGCGCCGAGGTCACGCTGGCCGTCCGCAACGTCGAAGCCGGCGAGAAGGTCGCCGCCGACATCACCGCGACCACCGGCAACAAGGGCCTGTACGTCGCTCCGCTCGAGCTCGCCGATCGCGCCTCGGTCCGAGCGTTCGCCACCAACTGGCAGGGCCCGCTGCACATCCTCGTCAACAACGCCGGCGTGATGGCCGAGCCGCTGAACCGTACGCCGGAAGGCTGGGAGCACCAGTTCGCGACCAACCACCTCGGCCACTTCGGACTCGCCCTCGGGCTGCACCCCGCGCTGGCGGCAGCCGGGGACGCCCGGATCGTCTCGGTCAGCTCCTCGGCCCACCACCGGGCCGGCGTCGACTTCGACGACATCCACTTCGAGCGTCGCCCGTACGACCCTTGGGTCGCCTACGGCCAGTCCAAGTCCGCGAACGTGCTCTTCGCGGTCGAGGCAGCCAAGCGCTGGGCGCCGGACGGCATCATCACCAACGCGCTGATGCCCGGTGGCATTCGCAGTGGCCTGCAGCGGCACATCGACGAGGAAGACCCGGCTCTCAAGGCGACCTTCGAGAGCTTCCCGTGGAAGTCGACCGAGCAGGGCGCCGCGACTTCGGCCCTGCTGGCGGGCTCCCCGCTGATCGACGGGATCAGCGGCCGGTACTTCGAAGACGTCAACGAGGCCGAGCCGACCGTAGTACCGGGCATGTCCGGGGTAGCCGAGCATGCGCTGGACCCGGAAGCCGCGAACCGCCTCTGGGAGATCTCCCTCGAGACTATTTCTTACCTGAGTTAATTATCGTACGGTCCCTCTATCTGCTCTCGATGGAGGGACCGCCCCGATGATCTCCACTCGTGTACTGCGCATCGCCCTGGTGCTGCCGCTGCTCGCAGCGGTCGCACCAGGCACGACCGCCGAAGCCAGAACCACCACCGAAGCCAAGACCAGCTTCGCCAAGCCCTTTGCACCGTCCGCGACATCGTCGTGCTGCCGTTGACGCCCACCAACAAGTGGGGCGGCAACTGGAAGGTCGACTACAGCAAGCCGTGCGCGCAGCCGTACTTCAACTCGATCATCGACAAGTACGCGTCCTGGGGCGTCGACTTCCTAAAGGTCGACGGGGTGACGGCCGACAACGTGCCCGACATCCAGGCGATCTCGCAGGCGATCGACCAGTCCGGCCGCTCGATCTGGCTGACCGCCAGTGCCTGGCCGGTCGACCTTGCGGCCGGCGACGGACTGCGGCCGTGGGCGAACGGCGTACGGATCGACACCGATGTCGAGTGCTACTGCGGTACGACGTCGACGTGGACCAGCTCGATCGACGACCGGTGGGCGGATCTGCCCAACTGGCTCAGCAAGGTCACCCCGAGCTACCTGCCCGATCTGGACTCGATGCCGATCAACAACAACACCGGCAGCGCACTCCAGGACGGACTCAACGACGCCGAGCGGCAGTCGGTGATGACGTTCTGGTCGATGGGGTCGGCTCCTCTGTACGTCGGTGGCGACGTCTACTGGATGGACAACTCGGCCATCGCCATCCTGACCAACCCCGAGGTGGTCGCTGTGGACCAGGCGGCCGTCCTGCCGACCCGCATCACCGCAGGCAACTCGCAGGTCTGGAAGAAGGTCATCAACGGCGTCACCTACGCCGCCGTCTACAACCTCGGATCATCGTCGACCAACATCACGGTGACCTGGAGTTCTCTCGGTCTGACTGGCAACAAGACCGTCCGCGACCTGGTGGCGCGGACGGATCTCGGCAGCTTCAACAGCAGCTGGACTGCCTCGAATGTGCCCGCTCACGGGTCTCGTTTGATCAAACTCAGCTGAGCGGTAAGCGGTCAGGTTCCCGGCTCGGCTACGGTCTGGCGCCTCGGGCCGGTAACCTGACCGACCGTGAGTGACTTGAGCATCCGGACCATCTCTGCCGAGCAGCACGCCGCCTACCTCGCGGCGCAGCCCTCGGCCAGCTTCCTGCAGACCCCTGGCTGGGCGGCGGTGAAGAGCGAGTGGAAGGCCGAGTCACTGGGCTGGTTCGATCCGGCTGCTCCCAACGATCTGCTGGGCGTCACCCTGGTGCTCTACCGGCAGATGCCGAAGGTCAAGCGCTACCTCGCCTACCTGCCCGAGGGCCCGGTGATCGACTGGGACGCGATCGACCTCGGCCGGTACCTCCGTCCGCTGGCCGCGCACTGCCTGGAGCAGGGCGCCTTCGGCCTGCGGATGGGCCCGCCGGTGCCGATGCGGCGCTGGCGCGCGCAGACGATCAAGGACGCCATCGCCGGTGGGCAGCAGCCCAAGCTCGGCGATGTCCGCCCGGATGTGATCGAGCCGTCCGGCGCGACCGTGGCGGCCCAGTTGCGCGCGCTGGGCTGGAAGGCGCCGCGAGCGGTCGAGGGCTTCGCGGCCGGCCAACCGCAGTACGTCTTCCAGGTGCCGCTGGCCGGCAAGACCGAGGAAGACCTGCTGACCGGGATGAACCAGCAGTGGCGGCGCAACATCAAGAAGTCGGCCAAGCTGGGGGTCGAGGTCAGCCTGGGCACGGCGGAGGACCTGAAGGCCTTCCACGCGCTGTACGTGCTGACGGCCGAGCGGGACCACTTCACCCCGCGGCCGCTGCCGTACTTCCAGAAGATGTACGAGGCGATGTCGACCCAGCCGGCCGACTGCTGCGACTTCCGGCTGTACATGGCCTACCACGAAGGCGATCTGGTCGCTTCGACGATCTGGGTTCGGGTGGGCGGTCATTCCTGGTACTCCTACGGTGCCAGTTCGACCGAGAAGCGAGACGTCCGTGGATCGAACGCGATCCAGTGGCGAATGATGAGGGACGCGCTGAACTCTGGCGCGTTCGTGTACGACCTACGGGGCATCACCGACACCTTGGACCCGAACGACTCGCATGTCGGGTTGATCCAGTTCAAGACCGGCACCGGCGGCGAAGCCGTCGAGTACGTCGGTGAGTGGGATCTGCCGTTGAACAAGGCGCTCTACACCGCATTCGACCTCTACATGAGACGGCGATGACAACATGCCCCTGATCCTGCACATCGATTCCGATCGATGGCGCGACCACCTACGTTCCACGTGGAACCCCGACATCGTCCCGGTCGCCAAGGGCAACGGGTACGGCGTCGGCAACACCCGGCTGCTGGCCGAGTCCCGCGCGCTCGGCGCGCGGACGGTGGCGGTCGGGACGTACAACGAGGTCCCGCCGGACTTCAAGGACGACGTCGTGGTGCTCACGCCGTGGCGGCCGTTCCTGGAGATCCCGCAGGGCAAGAACGTCATCCACACGGTCAGCCGGCTGGCCGACCTGGTCTCGATCCCGGCCGGCAGCCGGGTGCTGATCGAGGTCCAGACGTCGATGCGCCGGCACGGCATCGGTGCCCGCGAGCTGCGCCACACGATGCTGCTGAACGCGCTGGACCGGATCAAGTTCGAGGGCTGGTCGCTGCACTTCCCGATGGGCGCGGGCGGTACGTCCGCGAACATCAGGGAGGCTCAGGAGCTCAGTCGCGCCGCCCGCGCGGTCCGCAACGGACCGGTCTGGGTGTCGCACGTACCGGCGCAGAAGCTGGCCGACATCGGCGACAACGTGAAGCTCCGGATGGGTACCGGCCTCTGGCTCGGTGACCGCGGCGCTCTCACCGTGCGGGCGACCGTGCTCGACGTGCATTCGGTACGCCGCGGCGAACGCGTCGGCTACCGGCAGCGCCGGGTGGCCGGCGACGGGCACATCCTGGTCGTCTCCGGTGGTACCGCCCACGGCGTCGGCCTGGAGGCCCCGACCGCGGCGGCCACCGTCCGGCAGCGCGCGATCGCGATGGCCAAGGGCAGCCTGGACGCGGCCGGGATGGCGTTGTCGCCGTTCACGATAGAGGGCAAGCAGCGCTGGTTCGCCGAGCCGCCGCACATGCAGGCCAGCATGCTGTTCCTGCCGTCCTCGGTGGCCCCGCCGGCCGTCGGCGACGAGGTCGGCGTGGACGTCCGCTTCACCACCACGGTCTTCGACAAGATCTCGATGGACTGAGCCGGGGCTTGACTTCAGGTGCACCTGAAGTTCGAGCCTGGACGGTATGGGTGACTACGATTTCTTGGCAGGCCTCCGGCTCGGCGCCGGTGACACCTGTGTGGATGTCGGTTGTGGCGACGGGACCGCCGTCGCCGCGCTGACCAGCGCGCACGTCAAGGCGATCGGGATCGATCCAGATCCCGAGGTGATCGCCGGCGCAAGCAAGCGGACGCCCGGCGCGGTGTTTCACGTGGCACATTCCGACGACCTGCCCCTCGAGAACGAGTCGGTCGACGGCTACCGCGCCGCCAACCTCTTCCACCTGCTGCCGGATCCGCTGCCGACCTTGACCGAGGCCCGACGGGTACTACGCCCTGGCGGGCGGATCGCGCTGATCGGCCAGGACTACGGCTTCCTGCTGCTGGACAGCGACGACCAGGACCTGACCGACGTCATCGGCCTCGGGCTGGAGTCCCGGTCGGTGGCGCCGCGGGCGGCCCGGAGCTACCGCGATCTCCTCCTCGACACCGGCTTCCACCAGGTGGAGGTCGCCGTCCACACCCGGGTGACGACCGACTATCAGCAACTGGCCGACGACCTGGCGGACGCCGCGACGGCCTCGATCAAGAAGGCGCTGATCACCCGCGAGGACGCCGACGGCTGGCTCGCCGAGCAGGCCGATCGAGGCCGACGCGATCGCTTCCTCGCCATCGCCCCGATCCTCGTCGTCACCGGCACCCGCTAGCTAGCCGGTCTTCAGCCCACCGCGCCACGTGACGGTTGGCAGCAGGGCGCCGAGGTTCACCCGGTCCTTGTGTTCGGCGACGATCGGGAACATCGACTCGATCAGCGTGTCCGACAGCAGGTGCGGCTGCAGGCCGAGGCCGACCAGGCCGGTGTGCTTGACGTTGTAGTAGTGCTCGGGCTGCTCGACCCGGGGGTTCTCCAAGTGGTCGACCTGGACCGGACCGGGGAAGGTGTCGGCGACCAGCTCGGCAATCTCGCCGACCGAGAAGCTCTCCGTCATCTGGTTGAAGACGCGGAACTCGCCGGCGTCCGCCGGGTTCTCGACCGCCAGCCGGATGCACTCGATGGTGTCCCGGATGTCCAGCAGGCCACGGGTCTGACCGCCGGTGCCGTAGACGGTCAGCGGCTCGCCGAGCACTGCCTGGATGACGAAGCGGTTCAGCACCGTGCCGAACACCGCGTCGTAGTCGAACCGGGTCGCCAGCCGCGGATCGCGGATCGTCTGCGGAGTCTGCTGGCCGTACACCACGCCCTGGTTGAGATCGGTGACGCGCAGTCCCCAGACCCGGCAGCCGAACTCCAGGTTGTGCGAGTCGTGCACCTTGCTCAGGTGGTAGAACGAGCCCGGCTTCTTCGGGTAGAGCATCCGGTCCTTGCGCCCGTTGTGCTCGACCTCCAGCCAGCCCTCCTCGATGTCGATGTTGGGCGTGCCGTACTCACCCATCGTGCCGAGCTTGACCAGGTGGATGTCCGGGTCGACCTCGGCGATGGCGTACATCAGGTTGAGGGTGCCGATCACGTTGTTCTGCTGCGTGTACACGGCGTGCTGCCGGTCGATCATCGAGTACGGCGCGGCCCGCTGCTCGGCGAAGTGCACGATCGCCTCGGGCCGGTACTCGCGAAGTACCCGATAGACGAAGTCGGCATCGCACAGGTCACCGGTGTGCGCCGTGATCTGCTGTCCCGACACCTCTTGCCAGGCTGCCACCCGGGTGTCGAGGTCTTCGATCGGTACCAGGCTGTCGACACCGAGTTCCCGGTCATAACCTCGCCGCGCGAAGTTGTCGAGCACCGCTGTCTGATGTCCGCTGTCGGACAGATGCAGTGCTGTCGGCCACCCCAGGTAACCGTCACCACCCAGGACGAGAACGCGCACGGACCAACCACCTTCCGGACGGAAATGTTGCCTTTGTCCTGTCATGTGTACCCAGCTGATGGAGGATTCACCTGGTTGGAAGCTGGCAATCTCCTGTGAATCCGGTCGCAGCGGCAACCGTTGGGGCGGACGATGCAGAATGGGCTGGATGCAAGAACATGCCGGAGCCTTCAGCAACGCCACCGGGCGCGCCCTCGAGCAGGGCGGCGCCGACCAGCCGCGGTATCGCCGCTATCAAAGGGAACTGATCGCACCGTACTGCGGACGCTCCGTGCTCGAGGTCGGCGCGGGACTCGGCGAGTTCGCCGCGGAGCTGACCGGTCTGGACCGGTTGGTCGTCACCGACGCGGACCCGGGCGCGGTTTCCCTGCTGGACAAGCGTTTCAGCGACCGATCCGAAGTGGAGGCCAGACAACTTGCCCTAGGCAAGGACTTCGAGTTGGCCGAGCCGGTCGAATCGGTGATCGCGATCAACGTGCTCGAGCACATCGAGGACGACGCCGGCGCCCTGGCCGCGCTGGCGAAACTCGTCGTGCCCGGCGGCACCATCGTGTTGTGGGTACCTGGCTACCAGCAGCTGTACGGCGAGTTCGACCGTCGCGTCGGGCACTTCCGCCGCTACACACCAGCCACTGTCAGCGACGCGGTACTGCGAGCAGGCCTGACCGTGGAGGTCTCCAAGCCGGTCAACCTGCTGGGCGGGATCGCTTGGTGGGCAGCGGTACGGCGCGGTGGCAGTACTGCGCCCAACCCGAAGCTGGTGGCGATCTACGACCGGGTCGTCGTACCGGTCACCCGGGCGGTCGAGCGTCGGGTACGCGTTCCTTTCGGCCAAACCGTACTGTGCGTGGCACGTACTCCCGCAGCCAAGTAGTGGTCATCACCCGCGCGTAGTTGGCGCCGTAGACGAGTCCCGGTCCCTTCTTGCTCGTACCGTCTCCCCTGCGCCGCATGGTCATCGGCAATTCGACCACGCGGGCACCACTGGCCAGTACTCCGAGCAGCAGCTCCGACGACTGGTACTGCGGCTCCCGCAGCGTCACCTTGCAGGCAAGGGCCGTCCGCATCGCGCGGAACCCGAACGACGTGTCGGTCAGGTGCCGCCGGGTCAGAATCGACGCCAGGACAGCGAAAACGCGAACCCCGAGCCAGCGCAGCCTGCTGTCCGCGTCCTCTTCACCAAGCCGGCGGGAGCCGGTGACGAAGTCCGCCTTGCCCTCCAGGATCGGCTGCAGCAACACGTCGAGCTCGTCGTTGTCGTACTGCCCGTCGGCATCAGTAGTTGCCACGTACTCCGCTCCACCCTGCCCAGCAAGGTGATACCCGAGCCTCAAAGCGGCACCCTGCCCACGGTTGCGCGGGGCAACACAAACGTAGGCGCCCTGAGCTGCAGCGATCTCCGCCGTATCGTCCTCGGCCCCATCAACCACCACGAGCACATCAACCGGCAACCCCGCACAGGTCTTGGGCATATTCGCCAGCACCGCCCCGATGCCACCAGCCTCGTTGTACGCCGCAATCACCACCACGACCGGCGCGAAAGCCACCACGCCATGTCTGGCCCGAAAATCGTCCAGCGCCTCCGAATCAGTCTGCTCCGGATAACTCCCCAACGCCGGCCTCGCTTGATCCTTACCGAGAATGGCCCGCAACCCGATCGCCCCAGCGACCGGGAAGAACACCAACCCCGGCAGCTGATAGCGCCAGGAGAACTCGAAGGCCGCGGACCCCAGCAACAGGATCACCCCAGCCCCTGCCGGCAAGAGAGCTGCAGCACGAAGCCCTGACTGCTTAGCCCGGCCAACCCCCGCTACGGCGGCCAGTGCGATCAGTACCCCGAACCCCAGCGCCAGACCCGACGTGTACCCGCCGTTGAGCTGGTAGGCACGCAGTACGGCGGCCGGGCCGTGGTTGACGTGTGGCGCCTGACCACCCCACTCCTGCGAGGCCTCAGCGGTGTGGGGATCCTCGAGGTTCGGGTAGGTCAGCTGGAACTGCCAGCGCTCGAGCGGTACGTCGTCCGGCGAGGTGGTCTTGGTCGGCGCGAAGCCCTTGAGGAAGTCCTTGAGCGCGGCCCACGCGACATCGAACGGCTGATGCCTGATCACCAGCGAGCTGAACTCCTTGGCCAGCTCCTGCTTGGTGGTGCCGGGTGGCAGCGGTCCAGGCCAGTTCGGGTCGCCGTAGCGGTTGTGCGCGTACTTATCCACACCCAGTCGCTGGCCGAGCGGCTCCTCCGGGCAGAACAGCTTGGTGCCCGCGTCGAGCGGGAGCTTGGCGCAGTCGGCGACCTGCGCAGTCCGGCCGTAGAGGACTGTGACGTCCGAGCCCGAGACGGCCCACTTGCCCGTCTCGCTGTGCATGTACCCGACGTAGGCGCCGAGGACGACGGCGAAACCGGCCAGGGCGGCAGCGGTCCGCAGAAGGAGCCGACTGCGGTGGTGACGCCAGTCGGAGCCGACTACGACGAGGTACAGGACCGCAGCGACGATCAGGGTCAGGCCGATCGTGCGTACTGCGAAGGCGGCGCCCAGGAGGAGTCCTGCGAGCAGTGCCCGCTTCCAGCCGGGCTTGCCCCAGCCGAGCAGAGTCCAGAGGATCGCTACGAGCAGTACGGCGAAGGTGGTCTCCGACATGATGTTCTGCTCGATCTGCACCTGGTAGGCGTCGAGCAGAATCGGTGCGGCGGCCACTGCGGCCAGCCAGCGATAGACCGTGAGCCGCCGAGCCACTGCATAGATGGCGACGCCGATAGCCAGTCCGGCCAGGTGCTGCACGATCACCACGCCTGTGAGGCCGCCGAGGTCGACCAGTGGCTTCAGGACGAAGTCGTAGCCGATCGGGTTGAGCTGATCGGGCTTCAGGTCCTTCATGTTGGTCAGGTACTGGACCGAGTCGACGTAGATGATCGCCGGTCGGTAGGCGATGGTTGCCAGCACCCGCAGTACCAGGCCCGCCACCAGGAAGATGGCGAGCAACCAGTGCGTCCGCAGCGCCCTTCTCACTGGGCTTGGAAGTACTGCCAAGTCCGTGCCAAGCCGTCCTCCAGCGACACCGTGGGCCGGTAGCCGAGCGTCTCCGCGCTGGCAGACACGTCGACCACCACTGCCGGCATCTCGCCGGCCGGTGCCTCCACATGCTCAGCGGGCACTGCGGCGCCCGTCACCGTGCGCACTGTCTCGACCAGGTCGAGCACCGAGACCGAGTTGCCCGAGCCGATGATCGCGCGACCATCGAACCGGGTGTCGAGAGCCAAGAGCACGGCGGCGACCACGTCATCGACGTACACGAGGTCCCTGCGTTGCTGGCCGTCGCCGTAGACCTTCACCCCGGTACCGGCGAGGGCGGCTCGCATCATGCGCGGCACGAAGCTGTCCTTATGCGACATACCCGGGCCGTAGACGTTGGTGAAGCGCAGGGCAGCCGTCGCCACGCCGTAGCTACCGGAGTACGCCGAGAGCAGCATCTCGCCCGCTG
Source organism: Kribbella sp. NPDC051718 (assembly GCF_040681515.1). Lineage (NCBI taxonomy): Bacteria > Bacillati > Actinomycetota > Actinomycetes > Propionibacteriales > Kribbellaceae > Kribbella > Kribbella sp. NPDC051718. The sequence goes on from NZ_JBFAYZ010000010.1 coordinate 331,974, forward strand.
CCTTCGTGGCGCCGTACGGCGTGAGCGGACGCAACGGCTGGTCGGCAGTGATCGTCTCGGTGCCGACATCGCCGACCACTGCGTTGGTGGAGGCCATCACGAAGCTGTCGACGCCGCTACCCCGGGACAACTCGAGCAGTACTTGGGTGATGGTGACGTTCTCGGCGAAGGTACGCATCGGGGCGTCGACGGAGCGCAGTACCGACGTCAGCGCCGCCAGGTGGACCACGGCCCGCGGCCGCGTCTCGAAGGCCGCGATGCAGACCTCCTGCTCAGCCAGGTCACCCGTGATCGCCGTGACCCCCTCATCGGAGGCCCACGACGCATCCGGCGGCTCCCGGTCGACCGCCGTCACCGGCAGGTCCCGCTCGCGCAGCGCAGCCACCACGGCCCGCCCGATGAAGCCCGAGGCACCCGTCACGAGCACCCTGTCGTCGAATCCGTCCATAACAGCAACCTACCGTCGCCGCTCCAACTCGCCGGTGGCCGCAAGCGGTCCGCGATGAACCCTTGACCAGGGGTGACGATGATGGGGAAGATCACCCCGGACGCGGGCTGACAACCTTGTCATCGGGGCCGCGTAAATCTCCGGTACGCGGCGACCGCCGTACGCCGGTCTTGTCGTGCAAGGAGCGTTGATGGATCTCCGCCGCCCCCTGGGGCTCGTCACGGCCGTCGGGCTTGTTGTGACAATGTCTGCCATGTCCTCCACGTCAGCGAGCGCCGGCTCCACCGCGAGCCCGGCTGCCGAAGCGCAGCCGGCCGTGTCCGGTACCAGCTTCTTCACCTCCTTCGAGCCGGGCCAGCCGCAGCCCGGATACACCGACGCGGTCGAGACCGGCCCCGACGGTCAGCCGCGGTCCGGTGGGGTCGAAGGCCCGACGCCGACCGGGATCGGCGGCAGCGAGATGGACAAGGTCACCAAGGTGACCGCGAACGGCGAGAACACCGGCGGCGGCGAGATCGCGACCAACGCCGCCGACGGCGACAAGTTCACCAAGTGGCTGGTGTTCGAGCCGACCGGCTGGCTGACCTACGAGACGTCGGCACCGGTCGTGATCCGCAAGTACGCGCTCACCTCGGCCAACGACGCCGACGGCCGCGACCCGCAGAACTGGACCGTCTCCGGCTCGAACGACGGTACGACCTGGACCACCCTGGACACCCGGACCGGCGAGAGCTTCGCCGACCGGTTCCAGACCAAGGAGTACAGCTTCAGCAACGAAACGGCGTACAAGTTCTTCAAGTTCGACGTCACGCTGAACCACGGCGAGGACATCGTCCAGCTGGCCGACTGGTACCTGTCCAACGGCGCCCCGCTGCCGCCTCCTGGTAAGACGGCAGAGTCGCGCCTGGACTCCGGCCCGACCAGCGCATACAACGCCCGCGCCCGGACCGGCTTCACCGGCGTCAAGTCCTTCCGGTACGCCGGTCACCAGACCGCCGAGGGCCGGGGCTACACCTGGAACAAGATCGCCGACGTCGACCTGACCATCGGCCCGGACACCCAGCTCGGGTACAAGATCTTCCCCGAGCACGTCGAGGGTGACCTGAGCTACCCGAGCACCTTCGCCGCCGTGGATCTCGCGTTCTCCGACGGCACCTACCTGAGCGATCTGAAGGCCAAGGACCACCACGGCTTCGAGCTCAGCCCGCGCGGTCAGGGCGACGCCAAGGGCCTGTCCACGAACCAGTGGAACAACATCGAGGCCGACCTGGGCAAGGTCGCGGCCGGCAAGACGGTGACCCGGATCCTGGTCGGCTACGACAAGCCGTCCGGCCCGGCCGACTTCCGCGGCTGGATCGACGACATCCGGATCAGCAAGGCGACCACTTCGGACGCCGCCTCCCAGCTGACCGCCCGGCACCACCCGTCGGACCTGGCGATCACCACCCGCGGTACGAACTCCACCGGCGGCTTCTCCCGGGGCAACAACTTCCCGGCGACTGCCGTCCCGCACGGCTTCAACTTCTGGACGCCGGTGACGAACGCCGGCTCGATCTCCTGGCTGTACGACTACGCCAAGGGCAACAACGACCAGAACAGGCCGGAGATCCAGGCGTTCTCGATCAGCCACGAGCCGAGCCCGTGGATGGGTGACCGGCAGACCTTCCAGGTGATGCCGTCCACGGCCGACACGCCGACCGCGAACCGGGACGCGCGGGCCTGGTCGTTCAGCCATGACAACGAGATCGCCCGGCCGTACTACTACGGCGTCACGTTCGACAACGGCAACGCGGCCGAGCTGACCCCGACCGACCACGCCGCGATGATGCGGTTCTCCTTCCCGGCCGGCAAGGCGTCGCTGGTGTTCGACAACACCAGCAACCTCGGCGGCCTGACGCTGGACCCGGCGACCGGCGTGGTCACCGGCTACAGCGATGTGAAAAGCGGGCTGTCCACCGGCGCCGGCCGGCTGTTCGTGTACGGCGTCGTCGACCAGAAGGTCGTTGCCAGCGGCAAACTCTCCAACGGTGGCGGCGCGAACGTCGGCGGCTACTTCACCTTCGGCCCGTCGGTGAAGCAGGTCCAGCTGCGGATCGCGACCTCGCTGATCGGCACCGCGCAGGCGAAGAAGAACCTCGAACTGGAGCTGGCCGAGGGCAGCCGGTTCGAGAAGGTCCGCAACGCGGCCCAGAACGCCTGGGACGCCAAGCTGTCCACAATCGAGGTCGAGGGCGCGACCACCGACCAGCTGCACACGATGTACTCCAACCTGTACCGGCTGTTCCTCTACCCGAACAACGGCTCGGAGAACACCGGTACCGCCGCGAAGCCGGTGATCAGCTACGCGTCGCCGACCTCGCCGAAGGTCGGGGCGGACACGCCGACCACGACCGGCTCGAAGATCGTCACCGGCCAGACCTTCGTCAACAACGGGTTCTGGGACACGTACCGGACGGTCTGGCCGGCGTACAGCCTGTTCTCGCAGGACGACGCGGCCGACCTGGTCAACGGGTTCGTCCAGCAGTACAAGGACGGCGGCTGGATCTCGCGCTGGTCCTCGCCGGGGTACGCCAACCTGATGGTCGGCACCAGCTCGGACGTCGCCTTCGCCGACGCCTACCTCAAGGGGATCAAGGGCATCGACGTACAGGCTGCCTACGACGCGGCCCTGAAGAACGCGGCGGCCCGCCCGCCGACAGACAACGTCGGCCGCAAGGGCCTCGACCACTCGGTGTTCGCCGGCTACACGGCCAACACCACCGGAGAGGGCTTCAGCTGGTCGATGGACGGCTACATCAACGACTTCGGCATCGCGAACATGTCGAAGGCGCTGTACGACGCGGCCAAGAGCAATGACCCGCGCAAGCAGGAGTACAAGGACAACTACGACTACTACCTGAACCGGGCGCGCAACTACGTCACGCTGTTCGACCCGGCGCTGAACTTCTTCCAGGGCCGCAATGGTGACGGCACCTGGGGCAACTCGCCGACCACCTTCGACCCGATGGACTGGGGTCACGACTACACCGAGACGAACGCCTGGAACATGGCCTTCTCGACCCCGCAGGACGGCGCCGGCCTGGCTGCCGTGTACGGCGGTCGCGACGGTCTGGCGAAGAAGCTCGACGAGTTCTGGAGTACGCCGGAGGACGCACTGCACACCGGCGGCTACGGCGGCACGATCCACGAGATGCTCGAGGCGCGGGACGTCCGGATGGGCCAGTACGGGCATTCGAACCAGCCGTCGCACCACATCGCCTACATGTACGACTTCGTCGGGCAGCCGTCGAAGACGCAGGAGAAGGTGCGCGAGGTGCTCGACCGGCTGTACCTCGGGTCCGAGATCGGCCAGGGCTACCCGGGCGACGAGGACAACGGTGAGATGTCGTCCTGGTACCTGTTCAGCATGCTCGGCTTCTACCCGCTGCAGGTCGGCTCGCCGAACTACGCGATCGGGGCGCCGCTGTTCACCAAGGCGACGGTCCGGCTGTCCGGTGGCAAGAAGTTGACCATCAGCGCGCCGAACAACAGTGCGACGCACAAGTACGTGAAGGGCGTGAAGGTCAACGGCAAGGCGTGGAGCTCGACCAACCTGCCGCACGACCTGATCGCGTCCGGCGGCAAGATCGAGTTCGACATGACCGACCAGCCGTCGACCTGGGGTTCCGGCCGCAACGACGCCCCGCCGTCGATCACGACTCCGGGCGAGGACCCGAAGACGTGGCGCGACTCGACCGAGGACACCGGTGCGGTGACCTCGGCCGGTGGAGTGGACGTGTCGGCGCTGACCGACAACGACTCGAAGAAGCAGGTCACGCTGACCGGCGCGACGCCGACCGTTTCGGTTCAGCTCGAGCAGGGCCGGCCGGTCACGATGTACACGCTGACCAGCGGCAACACCGGAGTAGCGCCGTCGGCGTGGACGCTGGAAGGGTCGAACGACGGGACCACGTGGACCGAGGTGGACAAGCGGAGTGGCCAGTCGTGGGCCTTCCCGGCGTACACCCGGTCGTTCAGCGTGGCCGCGCCGAAGCCGTACACGCAGTACCGGCTGGTGATGACTCCGGCAGCCGGCGCCACCGGCGTCACGCTGTCCGAGTTCGAACTGCTCGGCACGCTGAAGGGCGTCGAGGCGGGCACCCACCCGAGCGACAAGCGGGTCGCCCAGTCCAAGCCGAGCGTCACCCCGTCCCAACCTATTGACCGCAACTTCGGCTGACAGGAGACAAAAAAAATCCGGCGGAACCTGCCCCTGAGAGGTTCCGCCGGGAAATTATGGAGGGGTGGCGACCCCGCCCGGCCTGCCACCCCAACACCAGTACTGACGAGCAACACTCCGCTTAGGTTGCCTTGACCCAAATCTGTCCACATCCTGGACAGATTTGGGTCTCAGCCGGTCCAGCGGCCGGTGAAGAAGGCGGCGGCCCAGATGGCTGCCAGGGGTACTGCTACCGCTAGGTAGAGGCGGCCCAGCCAGGGTTTCCGTTCGGCTAGGACTGCGAGGCCGATCCAGAGCGGCCACCACAGGAGGGTGGCGCGGGTCAGGGAGTAGATCCAGAACGAGGTGACGAAGGCTGCGATGGTGCTGGCGACCCAGGCGGCCTCGCCCCAGGAGTGGCGCCAGAGGAGCCACGCCAGCAGGATCAGGCCGACGGCGAGCGCGACCAGCTCGGCCCGGAACATCCAGGTCCAGTCGCTGTGGTCAGCCGCGAAGTGGCCTTTGGTCGCGGCCTCGACGGTGTGCTGCAGCGAGATCCACGGCTTGGTGAATTCCCGCGCCCAGCCCTTCTCCTGCGCCTCCTGCCAGGCGAACCACGATCCGTGGATCTGCTTCAGGTAGGCCATGAAACCGAGCACCGGTACGAGCGGCAAAGCCAGCCACGGCACGGAGTACCAGTCGCGCTTCTTCGAGGTGAGGAACTCGACGCCGAGCGCGAAGATCAGGAAGATCCCCGACACCCGGACCGTCGACGCCAGCGCGACGAACAGCGCCGCCCGCGCCCATCTGCCCTGCCGGGCCGCGAGCCAGCCGGGGAAGGCGAAGGCGCAGAACAACGCCTCCGTGTACGGCGCCGCGAGAAACACCCCGACCGGCGCCGCGAACCAGATCAGCGCCGCCTTCGGCCCGAAGTTGGTCAACTGAGGAAACTCGTACTGCGCAAGCCGGGCAAGGTAGACCCCCGCCACCGCGCTGGCCACGAGCGAGACCACCACCCCGCCGGCAACCGGCCCGATACCGGTCCAGCCAACGACCCGCATCAGGTAAGGCAGCCCCGGAAAGAACGCGGCCAGCGGCGCCCCGGACGGCTCTCCATGGTTGTACCCGTAGTCGGCGATCGCCTTGAAGTGCCACACATCCCACTGCAGCCAGGCGTGCCACACATTGGGGTAGTCGGTCCCCCGGTTGAACAGCAACGGCGCCGACACCGAGATCACGAAGATCCCGATCCGGCTGACCAGCCACCATCCGAGCGTCTCCCGGAACGTCAGATCAGGCCGCCACCGGATCCCGAGCGCCGTCCCTTGCCTGGCCCGCCGGGCCCGCCGCGGCTGCTCCTCGGAAGCCTCGGACGCCGACCGCTCAACAACCACCGGACGCCCGTTTCTGCGCACAGCGCCCCCGCCGCGCAACCTTCCGCCTAGGCGCCTTCACACCCCCATCGTGCCCCATCCCACATTTCCCAGTCGAACGCGCCGGCAGCAGAAGAGAACGGCACCTCGAAGTACGAGGTGCCGTTCTGTGAGGCTATTGACCGTCGCCGCCCGGTGGTTCCGGGGTGTTCGGTGTTTTGGTCGGTTTGGTGGGGATCGACGGCCAGCCCGGTGGTTTCGTGGTCTTGGTGTTCGTCGGCGGCGGCGGCGTCGGGCTGTTGGTGTTGCTGGGCGGGGGCGGGGTGTTCGAGGACGGCGGCGGCGTGTTCGACGGGGGCGGAGTGTTGGTCGGCGTCGGGGTGAACGTCGGCGTCGGGGTGAAGGTCGGCGTCGGGCTGTCCTTGATCGCTTCCTCGTCGGCCGGAGCGAACTCCTCCGGCGACGTGCCCGCGAGGGCCGGCTCCATGTAGGCGAGCCAGGTCTTCACCGGCCAGTTGCCACCGAAGAACGCCTTGTCGCTGCTGTACGGGTCGAGGTCGCCTTCACCGGACGCACCGGCCCGGTACAGCACGGCGGTAGACAGCTGTGGCGTGTATCCGGCCCACCACGACGTCAGGGTGTCCTTCCCCTCCTTGCAGCCGCCGCACGCGGCGTTCGCCTTGCGGTGCTCGAGGGCGGTACCACCGGCAGTACCGGTCTTGCCCGCCACTGGCCGGTCGAGGGCCTGCGCCTTGTCGCCCGTGCCCTTCTTGCCTTCGACCACGTTCTGCAGGACGTAGTTGACCATGTTGGCGACCTCAGGCGTGAAGTTCTGCTTCGCCTTCTTCGCGATGATCTCCTTCTGGTCCGTCCAGGTCTTGAAGTTCGGGCCGCTGACGGACTTCAGGACGTGCAGCGGCACGAACTTGCCGCCGGCGGCGAAGGTCGCGTACGCGTTGGCCATGTCGACGGGCGCTGCGTACGGGTCTGGGCCGAGCACGGTCGACGGGTTGTTCCGGCCACGCTCGAGATCGGCGGTCTTCGGGATGCCGGCCGCCTCGGCGGCGTCGACCACCTTTGAGGGGCCGTCCTCCATCTGCTTGTCGACCAGGTCGTAGAAAGCGGTGTTGATGGACTGCTCGGTCGCCTGCAGCAGGTTCACGTCGCCGTAGTCGTCGTCGAACTCGTTGTTGAGCTTCTTGCCCTGGACCACGATCGGGCTGTCGCCCTGGAACGTGTCGTAGATGCTGCGGTCGTCCTGCAGCGCCGCCGCGACAGCGAACGGCTTGAATGACGAGCCGGGCCGGCCCTTGGCCGTCGCCCAGTTCAGCTGGCTCTTCAGGTAGTCGGGACCGCCGTACATCGCGACCAGTTGACCAGTGCCCGGCGTGACCGAGGCCATCCCGATGTGGAGGTTGTCGCGCTTCTTCGGCAGTTCGCTCTGGGCAGCCCGGGTCATCTCGCCCTGTCTGGTCTTGTCGAAGGTGGTGATGACCTTCAGACCGCCGCCGCTGATCTGGTCCTGCGGGACGAGCTTCCCGAGTTCCTTCTTGGCCATGTCGAGCAGGAAGCCGTTCGGACCCGCGTACTTGCCGCCGGACTTCTTCGGCTTGTTGATCACCGGCAGCTTCGCGCTGTACTGCGCCGCCTTCGCCTCGGTGATGGTGCCGCTCTGCCGCATCCCGTCGATGACGTACTGGTAGCGCTCCAGGATCCGCTTCTGCGCCGCCGCCGACTTGTTGTCCGGGTCGAACCGCGTCGGGTTGTTCAGCACGGTTGCGAGGAACGCGGCCTGCGGGACGCTGAGCTGGTTCGGCTGCTTGACGTTGAAGTACGCCTCGCCGGCGGCCGCGACGCCGTACGCGCCCTCACCGAAGTAGATGGTGTTCAGGTAACCCTCGAGGATCTGCTTCTTGTCCTGCGACCGGCTCAGCTTGGTCGCGATGAAGAGCTCGGAGAACTTCCGCGAGAAGGTCCGCTCCTGGGTCAGGTACATGATCTTCACGTACTGCTGGGTGATCGTCGAGCCACCCTGCAACTGCTGGCCCCGGGCGATGTTGAACGCGGCCCGCGCCATCCCGGAGGGCGACACGCCCGGGTTGGTCCAGAAGGTCCGGTCCTCGGCGGCGATCATCGCGTCCTGGACGTACTTCGGGATCTGCTCCAGCGGTACCGAGCGCCGGTTCTGGTCGTAGAAGGTGCCCAGCACCGTCTTTCCGTCGGACCAGTAGACCGTCGTCGTGTTCGCCGCGAACTCCTTGTTGGGGTCCGGGATGTCCGTCGTCTGGTACCCGATGAAGAAGGCCGCGACGACGCCGATCACACCGAGGAAGAACAGTGCCAGCAACCAGCCCGCTACTCTCAGTGCCCAGTGTTTCTTGCGGCGTGCGCGGGTAGGAGCCTTCCTACGACCTTCACTCACAGTGCAATCCTCGACGATCTCGCTGAAGTCATTGCGTCACAGAGTACGGCGGATGTGGTAACGGTCCCTATTCCGCCTTGGATCGTAGCCGCCGGACCCGGTCACCGCAGACTCAGCCGGTCACGTGCGGTGCGAGCAGCGTCACAGCGATCAGCGCGGCCGGGAAGCAGGCCAGGAACATGGTGAACGTGTAGCCCATGATGTCGCGCGCCTTGAGCCCGAGGATGGCCAGCGTCGGCAGCATCCAGAACGGTTGCAGCAGGTTGGCGCTGGCTTCCCCGAGGTCGTATACGACCACCATCCAGCCCGCGTCGACATGCAGCTGGTTGGCCGCGTCGAGCACGTACGGCGCCTCGATCACCCACTTGCTGCCACCGCTGGGCACGAACACCCCCAGCACACAGGAGTAGATCGCGACCAGCGGCGGGAAGAAGAACTGGTTGCTTGCCTGCACCAACCACCCGGCCAGCCGGGCCGAGATGCCGGTGTACGCGATCATGCCGAAGATGCCGCCGTACAACGGGAACTGCAGCAGTACTCCGGCCGCCGCCGGCGCACCGTCACGCACGGCCCGGGCCATCCGCCACGGCCGCCAGTGCAGCAGCATGGCGAGCAGGAACAGGATCAGGTTGACGGTGTTCAGGTCGAGCGCGTTGAAGAAGCTCTTGCCGTCGAAGTACCGCACCAGGTAGATCGCACCGAGCAACACGACCAGCAGGCTGAACAGCGGCGAGTGCTCCAGCCAGTCACCCGGCCGGCGCTGCTCGTCCTCCGCACCGTCCACCCGCTTCCCGTTGTACGCCGAACCGCGACCGATCAGCGGTCGCAGCTCGATGCCGATGTCCTCGGCCGTCTTGGCGTTGCCCTCCCCCGGTGCGACGAACCACGCCATCGTCACGCCGACGGCGTACACGATCAGCGTCGCCACGATCGCCTGCCAGGTGAAGATCGTGTCGCTGAGCGGGATCAACCCACTGGCATGCCCGCCGGCCCGGATCACCTCCTGAACCGGCGCCGGACTACTGCTCGCACTCGCGACCTGCAGAGCGGCCGAGCCGGACAGCCCTTGCGCCCAGACCGTGCCGAGTCCCAGGAACGCCATCGCCCCCAGTGCCCGGTAGTCGGCCTTGGGCACGTTGCGGGCCACCTCACGGGCGAGGATGGCGGCGAAGATCAGGCTGAAGGCCCAGTTGAGGTACGAGGCCAGCATCGCGACCGCGGCGACGAACGCCACCGCAGTACGGGGTGACTTGGGGATCCGGGCCAGCCTGGTGATCAGCCGGGCAACCGGGCCGCTGGTCGCCACGGCGTACCCGCCGATGATGATCATCGCCATCTGCAGCGTGAAGGTGATCAGGCTCCAGAACCCGAGACCCCACGCATCGACCATGCCGTAGCCCTTGGTCGCGGCCGGGTCGTCCGGGCGCTTCAGCAGCGGCTCGCCGGTGATCAGCCCAAAGACGAGCACCACGAAGGTGCCGACCAGCACGAACCCGAACGCGTCCGGCAACCACTTCTCGGTGAAGGCGGTGAAGCGCAGCGCGGTCCGGGCCAACGGGCCCTCGCCCTCGGTGCCGTGCTTCGCGTGCTTCCCATGGCTGTCCGCCATGACCCTCCGCTCCTGACCCACGACTCTATGTCAAGTGATTAACGCAGATCAGCGCCTGACGTAACAGGTTTTGCCGCAGTGGGTCGTGGGATAGCTAACAAAGTCCGTCTTTGTCAGGAGTTGTCCACAGCCGACCGCCGTGCTTACAGTGGCGAAGCGATGTATCAACTCGATACATCAGGTCATGACAAACCATGACAAAATGGTCGAGGGAGGTGGGTCATGGGAAACCGCAGCGGGGTCCTGGAACTCGCCGTACTCGGCCTGTTGCACGAAGCGCCGATGCACGGATACGAGCTCCGCAAGCGCGTCAACGCCCAGTTCGGCTGGGGACGCGTGCTGTCGTTCGGATCGCTCTACCCGTGTCTGAAGGCGATGCTCCGCAACGGACTGATCTCCGCCGACGCCGGTACGCCGGACGCCGGCCGGAGGCAGAAGATCGTCTACACGATCACGGCCGACGGCAAGGACCACTTCGCCCAAGCGATGCACGACGCCGGACCGTCGGCGTGGGAGGACGACACGTTCGGCGTCCGGTTCTCGTTCTTCGGCCGGACCGATCCGGCCACCCGGTTGCGCATCCTCGAGGGCCGACGGGCCCGGATGGAGGAACGGCTGGCCAACTTCCGGGCCGCGATGAGCCGGACCGCGGAGCGGGTCGACGCGTACACCCTCGAGCTGCAACGGCACGGCCTGGAGTCGGCCGAGCGCGAGGTCCGCTGGCTGAACGAGCTGATCGACGGCGAACGCAGCCGGCAGCGGCCCCCTGAAGAGCACCAACCGCCTGTTCCACCCCCCAACTAAGGAGTTCCAGATGACTTCGATCCGCGTAGCGATCGTCGGTGTCGGCAACTGCGCCAGCTCGCTCGTCCAGGGCGTGCACTACTACCGCGACGCGAAGCCCGACGAGCGCGTCCCCGGTCTGATGCACGTCCAGTTCGGCGACTACCACGTCCGCGACGTCGAGTTCGTCGCCGCGTTCGACGTGGACGGCAAGAAGGTCGGCCTCGACCTCGCCGACGCGATCGGCGCCAGCGAGAACAACACGATCAAGATCTGCGACGTACCGCCGAGCGGTGTCACCGTGCAGCGCGGTCACACCCTCGACGGCCTCGGCAAGTACTACCGCGAGACCATCACCGAGTCCGACGCGGCGCCGGTGGATGTCGTCGCGGCGCTTCGTGAGGCCAAGGTCGACGTGCTGGTCTGCTACCTGCCCGTCGGGTCGGAGCAGGCTGCCAAGTTCTACGCCCAGTGCGCGATCGACGCCAAGGTCGCCTTCGTCAACGCGCTGCCGGTGTTCATCGCCGGCACCAAGGAGTGGGCCGACAAGTTCACCGAGGCGGGCGTGCCGATCGTCGGCGACGACATCAAGTCGCAGATCGGCGCCACCATCACCCACCGGGTGCTGGCCAAGCTGTTCGAGGACCGCGGCGTCACCGTCGACCGGACGTACCAGCTGAACGTCGGCGGCAACATGGACTTCAAGAACATGCTGGAGCGCGACCGGCTGGAGTCCAAGAAGATCAGCAAGACCCAGTCCGTCACCTCGCAGCTGGTCGACAAGATCGACCCGCGCAACGTGCACATCGGCCCGTCGGACTACGTGGCCTGGCTGGACGACCGCAAGTGGGCCTTCATCCGGCTCGAGGGCCGCAACTTCGGCGACGTGCCGCTGTCGCTGGAGTACAAGCTCGAGGTCTGGGACTCGCCGAACTCGGCCGGCATCATCATCGACGCGATCCGCGCCGTGAAGATCGCCAAGGACCGCGGCATCGGCGGCCCGATCCTGTCCGCCTCGTCGTACTTCATGAAGTCGCCGCCGGAGCAGTACGCCGACGACGTCTGCCGCGACCTGGTCGAGAAGTTCATCAAGGGCGAGGTCGAGCGCTGAGCTAGTCCCCGTACTACGGAAGGCCTCCCTGCTCGTCCTGAGCAGGGAGGCCTTCTCGTTGTCAGCGTCCTACTTCCCGTCCAGCGCGTAGGCGGGCATCCCGTAGTACAGCCTCGGGGTGAGCTCGGGCGCCGCTCCCCGGACGAGCTGATGGATCCGCTCGGCGATCACCCGGTCGTCCTCGGCCATCTCGGCGACCTTCTCGCGAATCGCCACATCCCCCTCGGCGGTCGCCTTGAGCTCCTTGGCCCGCTCCTTCATCGCCCCCCGTTCCGCCTCGGTGAACCCGTCGTACGACTTCTTCGGTGTGCTTGCCATCAGGGATCTCCTTGTCCGGTTGGTCAGCGGGCCTGGGCTGCGTCGATGTCGAGGAGTAGGTCGGCGCGCGGCGTACGGGCGTACAGGACTCGTTTGCCGTCTCGGCGGGAGGTGCACAGGCCGGCCGAGACGAGGACTGCGAGGTGCTGACTGACGGTTCCCGGGCTGAGCCGGAGGGATCCGGCCAGGGAGGTCGTCGAGAGTGGGACGCTGAGTCGCGCGAGGATCGCTGCCCGGGAATGGCCGATGAGGGCGTCCAGGCCGCCGATGATCGACTCGACCGGTTGCTCCCAGAGTTGGCCGGCGCCGCGGGCGGAGTACGCGATCACTGGTGGGGTGGCGTTGTCCGCGAGCATCACGCCCGGCCCCCGAAAGACCAGTGGCAGCAGCCAGAGGCCCTGGCCGGTGGAGGGTAGCCGTACCTGGCCCTGACCGAGCGCGAGGCTCAGGCCGTCCCCTGCCCAGGTGACTGCGTCATGTAGCTCGTCCAGCGCTCGCTCGAGCCCGTCGGAGGCCAGGGCGACGGATCGATGGGCGATGTCGGCACCGGTGATCGCCTCGATCCGTTCCCAGAGGGGCTCCAGTACTGCCGTCCAGTACGCCGCCATGGCCTCGGCTGTGCGTTCGGCGTACTCGCGGCAGGCCATCCGCCCGATTCGCGAGCCGAGGTCACGTAGTACGCGCAGATCCGACTCGAGGACCTGATCGTTCGTCGTGGCGAGTCGCGCGAACTGGTCGAGCGGATGGGCCGGTCGGGCCGACGGCATGGGACCGAGGAGATCGGGGATGAAGTGATCCGCCTGGGTGAGCTCGAGCAGCAGCGCGAGGTCGAAGTCCGGGTCGCGCGGCACTCGCGGCTGCAGGTGCCGATGGAGCTGGAAGTGTTGCCGGTGGTTGATCAGGGTCAGGCTCGCCGTCGTCTCCCAGACGGCATCGCTGGTGAACCGGACCTTGGTGAGGTCCGGCACTGTCAGCTCCAGCTCGATCATGGCGTTCTCCTCGCCTTACCCGGCTGACCCGACGTGTTCCTCGAGCAGCGTGCCCTGGTCGAGGACCGTCAGCCATCGGCCGTGCTTGTACTCGTAGGTGACAGCCGTGACGGCCGTGAACCAGTAGTCGAGGCGCGGAATAGCGTACTTCGTGGTGTAGACGATGAAGCCGGTCTTGCAGCCGTCGACCTTGCGCGTCAACTCGGTCCACGACCAGACCGAGTCCTTGCTGATGAAGCGCGGCCTGCTCGCCTCGGCCACGGCATCCAGGCCGACCCGGACGCGACCGTCGGCGACGATGCTCACCACGCCCTTGTCGTGTCCGGCGAGCCACTTGTCCCGGTCGAAGTCGCGGAACGACTCCATGTCGGTGCGCTGCGCCTGATCGAACTTCTGTGCGCAGGTCTTGGCCTGCGTGGACTCGTTGCTGCTGGCAGCTGTGGCCGCGTTGGCGGCGCCAGGTATCGCGATGACAGCGGCCGCTGCGGCCAGCAGGCTGGTGACTCGGCGGGTGAGAGATCGGTCCATGACGACTCCTGTTCTAGACCCCTTCACGGATGAGAGGCACGAAGGAAGGCTCGGGCTGCGGGTGCTGGGCCTGCCACGATTCGGCGACAGCCAAAAGGTCGGTGGGGTTCGGTAGCGTCTTGCCTCATGCAGCTGCATGTGGGGTGCGCGATGTGGACGCACACGCCGTGGAACGGGCGGTTCCTGCCGCATCCGCTGCCTGCCTCCGAGCGGCTGGAGGCGTACGCGACTTGGTGCAACGCGGTCGAGGGCAACACGACCTTCTACGCGACGCCGGCGCGGGCGACGGTGGAGATGTGGGCCGCGCAGGTCGCGCCCGATTTCCGCTTCGTGCTCAAGCTGCCGAAGGTGATCACGCATGACCTGCGGCTGCACGATCAGGCTGACGCGGAGTTGCGGACGTTCCTGGAGGCGATGCGGCCGCTCGGGTCGCGCGCGCATGCGTTGGGGATTCAGTTGCCGGCGTCCTTCGGGCCGTCGGAGCTGGGGGCGTTGGCGGCGTTTCTTCAGCGGGCGCCTAGTGCGTTCAGGTACGCGGTCGAAGTACGGCATCCGGCGTTCTTCTCCGACGATCGGGCGACGCAGCAGTTGGAGCAGGTGCTCGGGCGAGTGGGTGCGGAGTGGGTGCCGTTCGACACCGTGACGCTGTTCGAGACGGCCGCGTCGAGTTATGGCGAGCGGGAGGCCTGGCTGAACAAGCCGCGGTTGCCTCGCCGGACGCGGGCGCTCACGCAGTACCCGATCGTGCGGTACATCGGGCGGGACGACGTCGAGGTGACGGCTGCTGGCTGGCAGTACCTCGCGGATCAGACCGCTGGGTGGCTGCAGGAGGGGCGGTCGCCGACCGTATTCCTCCACACTCCGGACAACGTCGAGGCGCTTGCTCTGGCTCGGCGGTTCTACGAGGACGTCCGTTCGCGGGCGCCTGAGCTGGTACCGATTCTGCCCTCGCCGGTGTCCGTCCCGGCGGAGCCGCCGACCCTGTTCTGAGGGTTGTCCACAGCTGGGAAATCCGCGGCTGAGCACGGCGTGAAAGTCCATATGTTCCCCGGTGAGACCAATCTCCCGGGAGGACAGCCATGGAATCCACTGAAGATCGCTACATCCGTACCCAGCTGCTGATCGCCGACCTGCGCCGGCGCGCGGAGACCTGTGAGAACCCGCAGGAGCAGCTCAACCTCCGACGATCAGTGGACTCCCTGATCCGCGTGGCCCTGGCGCTCGCGCCGTGATCGCCTCCCTCGAGGACCTGCTGGAGCAGCACGCTTGGGCGGCGCTGCGAATCAGCGGCGCCGACCAGACCGCCTGGAACGGTGAGATCGTCGAAGCCGGCGAAGGAATCCTCGGCCTGGCGCACTGGGACGGCACCCTGCACCTCGACCGCGAGTACATCCTCGACCCCTTGCGAGATCTGTACGAGCGCGCGGGCGAACCACGCTCCGAAGCCGAGCTCCTCCGCTGTCGCGAAGCGTTGGTGACGCTGCTGCACGAGCAGTCGCATTTCCTCGGCCCGGCGGATGCCACGCAGGAGGCAGCGCGTGCCGCCTTCAAGCTCCCCGGCGGCCGTGCCCTGGAGGAGGGCGTCGCGGAAGCCTGGGCGCTCGACCGTCTGAACGACTACATCCGCGAGCTCGACATCGACAAAGTTGCCCCCGGCATCCTTCATGTCCGCAGCGAACCGTCGTATGCCGCCTTCGTCCCCGCCGTCCGCCTCCTCGCGTCCGACCTGGACCGCCTCTCCGGCGCCCCCGGCGGCGAGACCCTCGACCTGCTCAACCGGCAAACCGCCGAAGGTCAATGGCGCCAGGCAGTCACCCGCATCTACCACTCCACCCAGCTACCCCACCTGGTCCCACCCGACCAAGCCCCAGCAGTACGCCTCCACCTGGAGCAAGCCCTGCGCTCCTCCTTCAAGGGCCTAGAACTCTACGAACCCCTCCCCCGAGGCTTCGCCGCCTCCCGCTCCCAGGCAGCCGCCACCAGAACGCTCACCCTGCTCCACCAAGAACTGACCACCGCCGAGCGCCACTACACCCCGGTCCCCCGACCATCCCGAATCCACCTGTCGGTTCCTGCCACACCTGTCGGCGACTCGGCTGCGCCTGCTGGGACGTCCGCACCAAGCCAGCGGCTCACCCCATCGGACTCCCATCAAGCCGCCCTGCACGCCTTCGCCGGAGTCAGCCCACCAACAGCATGTACCCCGGCTCGTCCGACCGCGTCGGCAAAGCCCCTCGCCTCGACCGGTACCGCTACGACCGCAAGAGACCTGGAACGGTGACTGTGCCCATGTCCCCCACGATCGTGATCGACTGCCCGTCCTCCACTGCGCTCATCACTCCAGAAACCCCAAGCACAGCAGGGATCCGATGCTCCCGCGCAACGATCGCCGCATGCGACAATCGTCCACCCACTTCAGTCACCACGCCCGCAACCACGCCGAACAAAGGCGTCCACACCGGGTCGGTGAATCGGCACACCAGGATGTCCCCCGCCTCGACCCGCCCGAAATCCTCGACTCCACGGACCAACCGCGCCGGCCCGGACGCAGTTCCCGGACTGCCGGCGACGCCGCGGAGTACGGACTCATCATCCGTCGGTTGCGGCTGCTGCTCCGGGGCATCGAGAGGAGCTGTGATCGGCCGAGTCTGGACAAGCCAGATCCGATCGTTCTCCACCGCGAACTCAATGTCCTGCGGCCCGCCCATCAACTCGGCAACCTCCCGCCCCAACCGCGCGATCCGCCTCAGCTGCTCATCCCAGAGACACAACTTCTCCCGCTGCTCCACCGGCACCTCATTGGAGACAACGCCGCCACCATCACCGCCAGCCCCCCGATCCCGCCGGGTCGCCTTGCTGCCACACCGCCGATCGATCTCGCCAGCGGCGTGCACCACGTAGCTGTCGGGCGTCACCAACCCCTGAACCACGGTCTCTCCCAACCCCCACGACGCCTCGACCACAGCCGCGCCACCCGGCGTACGAGGGTCGGCAGTGAACAGGACCCCGGCCACCTCCGCGTCGACGAACCGCTGGACGATCACTGCGATCTCTGGAGTTCGTTCGGGGTGAAGCAGCCGGTAGGCGACCGCGCGCCGGCTCCACAACGAGCCCCAGACCAACTGAACCTTGGCAACGACGGCGGCCAGCCCTTCGACCGCCAGATAGCTGTCGTATTGCCCGGCGGCCGAGCCCTCAGCACTGTCTTCACCGCTACCTGACGACCGCACCGCAACTGACGATTCGCCCAGCACGTCCAACACCCCAGCCAACTCGTCCACCAACCAAGCCGACACAACTACATCCCGGTGCCGGCGACCGGTGCCGGACTGGCTGAGGTGACCCGCGTCGAACTGACTGGCGTGACCGGTGGCGGACCGGTCGGGGTTGGCGGAGGGGTCGGGATTGGCGGAGGGGTCGGGGTGGGCGGTGGCGGAGCGGTAGGCGGCGGTGGGGATCACGAAGCCTGGCGGGACGGGGAAGCCGGCGCGGATCAGGCGGCCAAGAGCAGCTGCTTTGGCGCCGGCGTTCTCGGGCGTGGCTTCGGTG
The DNA here is from genome assembly GCF_040681515.1 of Kribbella sp. NPDC051718. NCBI lineage: Bacteria > Bacillati > Actinomycetota > Actinomycetes > Propionibacteriales > Kribbellaceae > Kribbella > Kribbella sp. NPDC051718. Next base: position 349,302 of record NZ_JBFAYZ010000010.1, read on the forward strand.
AGCGGGATGATCAACGCGCGGTCCCCTCCGGTGCTGGCTTCAACAGAATGTTGACAACGTTTTGTTGATGATGGACTGTTTCAGGGTGCAGCGCAACGAGGGTGCGGATGAGGTGGCGAGTGATCAGCGACAGGCCCAGCGAGAGCGGGAGGCCCGGGAGCAGTTGTTGGCGGTCGGAGCGGATCAACTGGTCCGGCGGCCGTGGCAGGTTGGAGCGATGCCGCCTTCGGCAGTCGATCTGATCCAGTTCTTCCTGTGGCGCTCGAGTTCCGCGCCGGTGAGTGAGCCGGGCGGGGCTGATCAGGAGATGGTGCAGGCGGTGGTGGCTGCGCTGCAGTTGTTGCCGGCGGCGCGGGCGGAGATCGATCAGCTCGAGACCGGGTTGTTGTTCGCGGCGCGGGGGCTTGGGCTGACCTGGGCTCAGATGGCCCAAGCACTCGGACTGAATTCACCCCAGGCCTGCCAGCAACGCCTCGACCGCCTCACCTCCCGAAGCGGCCGACCGGCCGAAGGGCTCGCGCCATGACAGATGCTTCCGCGACGGGGTTGCTGGTGTTGCATGCGGTTCGGTTGAAGGGGTTCGGGGACGAGGTTGCGGTCGCCGCGCGATTCGGGCTCGAGGTGGACGTGGCGGCGGAGCTCTTGCTTGATCTGCAGGCGTACGGGTGGGTTGCGTGGAGTGAGTTCGCCGGCTCTGGCGGTTGGTCGCTCACGGAGACCGGGCGGGCCGAGAATGCGCGACAGCTTGCCGCCGAACTCGACCAGGTGGGTGGGCGACCGGCGATTCAGCAGGCGTACTCGGACTTTCTGCCGCTCAACGGGCGGCTTCAACGAGCTTGCACCGATTGGCAGCTGAGGCCGACGGCGAGCGACCCGCTGGCGTTCAACGATCACACCGACCTGGACTGGGATCAGCAGGTCATCGACGAGTTGGGCGCACTGAGCGACTCACTGAAGAAAATCTCGGCCGGGATCTGCGGGGTGCTGGGACGGTTCGACGGATACGACCACAGGTTCGCTACGGCGCTGGAGAGGGTGCGAGCAGGAGACGGGAGTTGGGTTGACAAGAGTGGCGCAGACTCCTGTCACACGGTGTGGTTCGAACTGCACGAAGATCTGATCGCCACCCTGGGCCTGACCCGAGGCACCCACTGATGAGCGCAATCCGGCACGTGCTGTTCGACGCCGACGGCGTTCTGCAGGACATCCCCGGCGGCTGGTACGCGGCGATGGTGCCGTACCTCGGGGGGAGAGCGCGGGAGTTCCTGCACCGGACTTGGAAAGACGAGTTGCCGATGCTCGCGGGACAGGGTGACTACCTGCCGTTGCTGGCGGCGACGCTCGCGGAGTACGAGGTGGAGACTCCTGTCGAGGTCGTCTACCAGGACGTGTGGCATCGGATCGTGCCGGTCGAGGAGTCGTTCGCGATCGTGGAAGCCCTTCGGCAGAAGGGTTATGGCGTGCACCTGGGCACGAACCAGGAGAAGTACCGCGGCGGCCACATGCGCACAGCTCTCGGCTATGACGAGCTCTTCGACGTCAGTTGCTACTCCTATGACCTCGGAGCCGCCAAGCCCGACCCGGCCTTCTTCGTCGAGGCCGCGCGGCGGATCGCCGCCGACCCGACGGACATTCTGTTCATCGACGACAACGCCGCGAATGTCGCAGGAGCAGTCAGCGCCGGGTTCGCCGCTGGGCAGTGGGAGTTGTCCCAGGGGCACGACGCTCTCGTCGCGCTGCTCGCCCGGTACGGCGTAGACGCTCAGGTCGGGCCTGTGGGTCGGTCAGTTGGAGAATGACCGACCCACAGGGCGAGGTCAGTCGGCGGTGACTCCGTTGGACTCGAAGTCGTAGGTCTTACCGCCGAGCTTCAGGGCGTCGACCGCGCCGGAGAAGGCGTAGTCGCGGCCCTTGCTGATCGTCGCGGTGAGCAGCTTGGCACCGTCACCACCGTCGTCCAGGTAGGTGAGCATCTCGGTCCAGGTGCAGCGGGCGCCGTTGATCGAGCAGGGCGTCGCGTTGAACAGGCTGCCGGTGAGACCCCAATGCTTGACCGTGTCCGTACTGGCGTTGAAGGCCGTCCACTCGTTGGCGGCTCCGTTCGACGGGACGTAGACCAGCGAGGAGTAGTTCGAGGCGACCGCGGCCACGTTCGGGTCGATCTCGAAGATGATGCTCGGCATGTTGTTGCCCAAAGCATTGTTCTCGCCGGTCGTGTAGACCGAGAAGCCGACCGTGCCGAGATCCGTCACGTTCTGGCCGGCGAAGTCTGCCTCGTTGCCGAAGGCGACCTTGTCGGTCGCGGACGCCGTGTGCAGGTTGAGGGCACCGTCACCGAGCGGCGCCTGGGTGGAGGTCGTCGCCAGCTGGGCATCGGCCGCACCGATCACGTTGCGGTGCACCGTGCCCCAGTGCTTCAGGTACGCCGGTCCGGTGGCGTTGAGCTTCGCTTTGACCGCGGCGTTCAGATCGGCCTCGGTGAGGGTGCCGTCCTGGACGGTGGCCGCGTTGACGGTGTTCGGGTTCGGGGTGCGCAGCAGCGTCACCAGCGCAGGCGCCAGATTGTCCTGCGCGATGGATCCGAGCCCGTAGTCGGTGTGCGCGATGCTGCCGTTCACGATTTGGCTGCCGGCCACCGAGTTGGCCGCCAGCGGATAGGTCACCGGCGCGGCCGACGCACCGGTCACCCCGGCATTCGCCGCTCCACCGCCGAGCACCGAGATGCCGACAGCGGTGACGACCAGCGTGAACGCGGATCCGGCCGCCAGGAGGCGGTTTTTCGAGTTGGACATGATTCCCCTTGCTTCCGCCCCGAACGGGGCGGAATGGCGGTGCGGCCAGGAGTCGAACCCGACTGAATCCCCGTGCACCTGGCGGCCTGCGCCGCTCACTCACCGTCAACGTAGGTGCACCCGGAGGTGAGCGGAACAGCCAAGCGGCCCGCAAAGGTCCTGACTTTGTCCGGCAAAGGGCCTGCGGTTGGTCAGCCCGCCAGGGGATGACCAACCGCAGGAGCGATCAGGAGGGGTTGATGGCCAGCCCGTAGGCGCCGCGGCTGCCGTAGGTGGAGTAGCCGGTGTTGAGGGGGTCTCCGTAGCCGACGTTGTCGATGCGGAGGTAGTAGGTGCCGGGCTGGAGGGTGCTGGTCACGGTGGCGCTCAGGCCCGTCGGGGTGCCTGCGTTGGACTGGCCGGAGGCCGGGTCGGCTGAGGTGACTACCGTGCCGGCGGAGTTGACCAGGTCGAGCTTGATGTCGAGGTTGCCGCCGATGGCAGCCGCGCTGGCTGTCGCGGTGTAGTTGCCGGCGGTGGCGACGTCGACGCGGTAGACGTCGGTGTCGGTCTCGGCGGCGATGAAGCCGTTGGCCGTGGCGCCGACGGCGAGCGTCGCGGCGGCGCCGGTGGTGTCACCTGCTTCGTCGGTGCGCAGCGCGAGGCCGTGGGTGCCGATGACCGAGTAGTCGTCCTCGGGGTTGTTCGCGCCGGAGTACTCGCCCTTGCTCCACTGGCTGATGCCCCGGTAGTAGCCGACGCCCATGATCGGCGCCCAGGAGCCGTGGCCCTCGTAGTACCCGACGGATGCGGTGCCGTCGTGGCTGAGGCCGACGTTGTGGCCGGCTTCGTGGGACGCGGCTTCGGCGAGGTTCTTCGCGCCGGTACCGACGCCCTTCGTGAACACCAGCGCGGGTTGGTAGTAGTCGTGCTGCCCTGCGTTGTCGTAGACGCCGATGTAGGCGACGCCGCCACAACCGCAGCCCGACTGGTACCAGGTGTCCGGATCGATCAGTACCCGCGTGCCGTACTGCAGATCCGAAGCGCTCGTCCGGTTGATCGCGTCCTGCGCCGGCTGCTGCGTCGTCACGTCGACATCGAAGGCGGCGTAGTCCTCCGCGACCCGCGCCCACACCTCGTGTACGACGTCCTGCTCGGCCGTACCGAACACCGCCGGATTCCCGTCGGTGTCGTACGGCGAGACGTTGACCGGGTCGATCGCCTTGTCGGCGTTCCACGCGCTGCCGGTGATGGTGTGACCGTCGAAGTCCAGATAGAGAACCCGGTTCGAACCAGGCTTGCTGTGCAGCTCGAAGGCCGGTCCTTCGGCTGCGCCGACTGCTTCGGTCGCCCAGCGCGGCGATGCCTCGGGAGCCTTCTGGGCTGGAGTCAGCACGGGCTCACGGAAGAGCAGCCGGCCGGTGGAGTCGAGCCACGCGGTTTTGTCCGTGGCGAGAGTGTCACGGAGCCGCTGCTCGGACAGACCGTTGCGCTGGGCAACTTCTGCCAAGCGGGTCTGGATTTTGCCGAGCGCGGTCAGACCGGGCGTCGGCTGGGAGATGAGCTGATCGAGCGGTAGTTGTTGGGCGTCGGCTTGATTACCGGCAACAACTGCCAGTGCTCCGAAGACGACGGCACCGGCACCTACCAGAGCACCGGTACGGCGGAATCTGTTCTGCACGTTGGATCCTCACTGGTCTACGTCCCCCCGCGGACGTAGCCGGGGACATGTGGACGGGCCGAGCGCCCACATGTCCCGGGCCACAACTAGGTCGGTCAGCCGGCGGTGACCTTGACGGCGTACGCGCCGCGGCTGCCGTACGTCGAGTAGCCGGTGTTCAGCGGATTGCCGTACCCCGCGTTCTCGACGCGCAGGTAGTACCGCCCGGCGCTCACCTGACGGCTGATGCTCGCGCTCAGGCCGGTCGGCGTACCGGAGTTGGTCTGCCCGGATGCCGGGTCGGCCGTCGCGACGACAGCCCCGGACGAGTCGAGCAACTGCAGCTTGATGTCCAGGTCGCCACCGACCGCCGCCGAGTTGGCGGCGAAGGTGAAGGTACCCGCGGACAGGTCGACGCGGAAGGTGTCGACGTCGGAGTCGTTGGCGTAGACGCCGTTGACCGCAGTACCGACCGTGAGCGCGGTCGCGTCCGAGGTGCCGTTGCCGTGGTCGTCCGCGCGCAGCGCCAGGCCGTTCTGCCCGACGACCGCGAAGTCGTCTTCCTTGTTGTTCGCGCCGGAGTACTCGCCCTTGCTCCACTGGCTGATCGCCTTGGAGTAGCCGACGCCCATGATCGGCGCCCAAGCACCGTGGCCGCTGTAGTAGCCGACCGACGCGGTGCCGTCGTGGCTGAGCCCGACGTTGTGGCCGGCCTCGTGGGACGCGGCTTCGGCGATGTTCTTCGCGCCGGTACCGACGCCCTTCGTGAAGACGAGGGCGGGCTGGTAGTACGAGTGCTGCGACGTGTTGTCGTAGACGCCGACGTAGGCGACGCCACCACAACCACAGCCGGACTGGTACCAGCTGGTCGGGTCGATCACGACGCGGGTGCCGTACTGCTGGTCGGACGAACCGGACCGGGTGATGGCCGACTCGGCCGGCGCCTGCGTCGTCACGTCGACGTCGAACGGCGCGTAGTCCTCGGCGACCCGAGCCCATACCTCGCGGACCACGTTCTGCTCGGCCGTGCTCCAGTTGCCGGTGTTGCCGTCGGTGTCGTACGCCGTGATGTTCACGGTGGCCGGCTTGCCGTTGGCGTTCCAGGCGGTACCGGTGATCGTGTGGCCGTCGAAGTCCAGGTAGATGACCCGGTTCGAGCCGGCCTTGCTGTGCAGTTCGAAGGCGGGCCCGGTCGCGGCCCGGACCGCTCGGGTGGCGAAGGCAGGCGACTTGGTGGTCGCGGAGCGCTGCTTGGCGCTGGCGACCGGCTCGGAGTAGAAGAGCTTGCCGTCCTTGTCCAGCCAGCTGGTCTTGTCGGTCGCCAGGATCCGCTGCAGCTTCTGCTCGGCGATGCCGTTGCGCTCGGCCAGCTCGGCGAGTCGCGGCTGCAGCTTGCCGAGGGCGGCCTTACCTTGGAGCGGTTGGCCGCCGAGCAACGAGGCCAACGGAGCTGGGGACGGAGTCTGGTCAGCGCCTGCCTGGTTCGCGGCGACAACGGCCAGCGATCCGAACAAGACGGCGCCGGTGCCAACCAGGGCACCGGTTCGGCGGAACCTGCTTTGCATTCTGGGGTCCTCCTCGGGGACTCCTGACGGCTGCTCGGCGAGTACGCCGGGGCGGCGGGGAGCAGCGTCATGCCTCACTTGTGGTGCGCTCGCGCGCACTCTGCGTAGAGTGCCCCATCGGTTGCCTCGGTGTATACATTTCCCCGAGGAATTTACATTTCCCGGTATCGTGTGACGTGGATCACATCGAGCGGGTTGTCGATCCGGCCGGACCTCACCCGACGCGTCGTCGAAAGCAGGACAAACCGCGACGAATCGGAGACGACCATGAAGCTCACACTGCACACCTTCCTCAGCATCGACGGCGTCATGCAGGGCCCGGGCGGCTTCGAGGAGGACCGCAGCGGCGGCTTCGACCGCGGCGGCTGGCTGATGCCGTACGGCGACGAGGTGATGGGCGAGATCGTCGAGGGCTGGTTCGCCAAGGCGGACGCCATCCTGCTCGGCCGGACGACGTACACGATGATGGAGGCGTACTGGTCGCAGATCCACGACGGCAGCAACACGGCCACCGGCCTGAACGACCTGCCGAAGTACATCGCCACCTCCACCCCGCTCGAGCCGGTCTGGAACGACAGCACCACCATCAGCGGCGACATCGTCAAGCAGGTCGAGGAGCTCAAGGCGAAGCCCGGCCGCGAGTTGCAGATCCACGGCTCGTGCGCGCTGGCCCGCACGCTGCACGCGGCCGGCCTGATCGACGAGTACCGGCTGATCACCTTCCCGGTCGCGGTCGGCACCGGCAAGCGGCTGTTCACCGAGGACGCCCCAGCGACCGGTTTCAAGCTGATCGAGAGCCGCGTCACCGGCACCGGGGGTGTGTACTCCGTCCTCACCCCGACCCCGTTCCTGACCGGAACGGCGACGATCGAGGACGGCAGTTCCACTTTCGGCGCCTAGGCCCGAAGTTCCGGAACCACAGGCTCTTGACGAGGCGAATCACCTCTCTGATAGTTAGGAAAGTTTACTAACTATCAGAGAGGTGAAAGATGCGTAAGTTCCGCCCCATCGCACTTGCCCTCGCCCTGTTCGGCGCCGCGTTGTTGGTGCCGACCGTCGCGACCTCAGCGTCCGCAGCGACCACCACCTACCAGGCCGAGAACGCGGCCCGGACCCAGGGAGTGGTCGAGTCCAACCACGCCGGCTACACCGGTACCGGGTTCGTCAACTACGACAACGTGACCGGCTCGTCCGTCACGTTCACCGTGAACGTCGGCACGGCCGGCAACGCGTCGCTCGCGTTCCGGTACGCCAACGGCACCACGGTCAACCGGCCAATGACGGTCGCTGTCGACGGCACCACCGTCGCGACCCCGCAGTTCGCCAGTACCAGCGTCTGGACCACCTGGAACACCACCACGGTGAACGCCAACCTGTCAGCCGGCTCGCACACCATCAAGACCACCGCGACGACCGCCAACGGCGGCCCCAACCTCGACTCGCTCACCGTGACGGACGCCGGTGGCGGTGGCGGTGGCGCTCCGACCGCGGCCGAACTGCTCGCCAAGGTGACCAGCTGCAGCCAGATCTCCAACGGCACCTACAAGACCGACGAAGAACTCGGTCGCACCATCCCGGTCTGCGGCAAGAACGGCGCCGTCTTCTGGAAGGCCGACATGGACATCGACTGCGACGGCATCCGCACCACCCAATGCAACGAGAACACCGACTGCTGCTTCCAGCCCGACACCGCGTTCCACACCTCGGCCGACGCGCCGTTGAACGCCGCGCAACTCCCGTACGTCGTGGTCCCGAGCCCGAGCAGCACCTGGAACTTCCAGAACTTCGGGATCGCCGGTGGTGGCGTGGTCGCGGTGATCTACAACAACCAGGTCACCTATGCCGTGGTCGGTGACACCGGTCCGACCGACATCATCGGCGAGGCCTCGTACGCCGCCGCGCAGCAGCTCGGCATCAATCCCGACCCGAGCAACGGTGGCACCGACTCCGGCGTCACCTACATCGTGTTCAAGAACTCGACCATCAACCCGATCGAGGACCACAACCTCGCCGTCTCCCGTGGCCAGGAGCTGGCGCGGACCTTCATCAACAACAACTAAAGGAGCAGCACCTGGCGGATCGACGTACCGGCCGCCAAGGTGTCGAAGGCTTCGTTGAGGCTCTCCAGGCGGACCGTCGAGGTCAGCAACCGGTCGACCGGTAGACGGCCCGCCTGGTAGAGCGCGATGTAGCGGGGGATGTCGCGGCTCGGGATCGCCGATCCCAGGTAGGAACCCTTGAGTGTGCGCTCCTCCGCGACCAGGCTGACGGCCGGAATGCTCAGCAGCTGCGAGGGATGCGGGAGCCCGACCGTCACCGTGGTCCCACCGCGACGAGTCGCGGCGTAGGCCTGACCCAGTACTACGGAACTGCCGACCGTCTCGAAGGCGTAGTGCGCGCCCCCACCCGTCGCTTCCCGCACCTGCTCGACCACATCGTTGCCCCGGGCATCGATTGCGTGGGTGGCGCCGAGCTCCAGCGCGAGCGCGAGCTTCTCCGGTACAACGTCCACTGCAACAAGCGGATGCGCCCCGACCAACGCGGCGCCGAGCAATGCGGACAACCCCACGCCACCGAGCCCGAAGACGACCGCGCTCTGCCCGGCCTGGACCCTTGCTGTATTGACCACAGCGCCGACGCCGGTCATCACCGCACAGCCGAACAGCGCGGCGATCTCAGGTGGCAGCGACGGATCGATCTTGACTGCGGACCGCGCCGAAACCACTGCGTGGTCGGCGAACCCCGAGACACCCAAGTGGTGGTGAAGGTGCCCGGCGGGCGAGGGGTGCTGGTTGGCGGGCATGCTCAGGCGGCGTTCGCCGGAGAGCAAGGTGCCAGCGGTGTTGGCGGTGGCCCCCGGTTCGCAGAGGGCTGCTCTGCCTTCTGCGCAAGGGGCGCAGGTGCCGCAGGCTGGTACGAAGGCGAAGCCGACTGTGTCGCCGGCCCTGAAGTCGGGCGACTCCGACTGGATCACCTCACCGGTCGCCTCGTGGCCGAGGAGCATCGGCATCACCCGGGGGCGGGAGCCGTCGATGACCGAGAGGTCCGAATGGCAGAGGCCCGCCGCGCGGATGCGAACCAGCAGCTCACCCGGGCCGGGCGGCGCGAGGTCGACCTCCTCGATCGCGAGCGGCCGCGATTCGGCGTACGGGCTGGGGAGGCCCATCTCCCGGAGTACTGCGCCGCGGACGATCATCCGGTGATCCCTTCCAGAGCGGTCCGGATCGGGGGCGGGATGGGAACGGGTCGACGCTCGGAGCGGTCCACGAAGACGTGCACGAACCGGCCGGTCGCCGCAGGCTCTACGACACCGTCCCGGAACAACCCGATCTCATAGCTGACGCTCGAGTTGCCGAGCTTCGCCACCCGCAACCCGGCGTCCACGGTCTCCGGAAACGCCAGCGACTGCTTGAAGCTGCACTGCGACTCGACACACAGCCCGATCACCTCACCGCGATGGATGTCCAGCTCCCCCACCCGGATCAGGAACTCGTTGATCACCGTGTCGAAGAAGCTGTAGTACTCGACGTTGTTCAGATGCCCGTAGACGTCGTTGTCCTTCCACCGCGTCCCGATCGCGAGGAAATGCGGATAAGCGCTCCGATCCATCCGTCCACCCTAAGGTGATGCGATGACCTACGTGCTGATTCCGGGCGCCGGTTGCACCCCATGGCACTGGCACCCGCTGACCGCTGAACTCCAGGCGCGCGGCCAGGAGGTCATCGCCGTCGACCTCCCCTGCGACGACGCGACCGCCGGGCTTCGCGAGTACTGCGACGCGGTGCTGAGCGCGGTCGGTCAGCGTTCCGGGCTGGTCCTGGTCGCCCACTCGCTCGGCGGCTTCACCGCGGCGGCAGTCTGTGAACGGTTGCCGGTGGAGCTGATCGTCTTCGTCGCGGGCATGATCCCGCTCCCACATGAGGCGGCGAGCGAGTACTGGAGCAATACGGAGTACGACTGGAACGGCGATCCGGACTCGGACTACTTCTTCCAGGATCTGCCGGTCGAGCTCGCTGCCGAGGCGAGGCGGCGACTGAGACCGCAGGCCGGGCAGCCGATGGACGAACAGGCGTTGTTCGACCGCTGGCCGGACGTACCGATACAGGCCGTGATCGCGACCGAGGATCTGCTGTTCCCGGCCGGCTATCTCCGCAAGCTGACCGTCGATCGGCTGGGGGTCGAACCGGCTGAGCTGCCCGGCGGGCACTTCCCGATGCTCGGGCACCCGGTCGAGCTGGCCGACCTGCTGCAGAGCTGGCGGCAGGTCGAACCTACGGATGCGTAACTTACGGTGCCGTAGGGTGGGGGCTATTCGCCCCGACGAAGGAGACCCGGTGACAGACAAGCTGGTGACGAACCTGCTGCACGAGCTGGAGCCTGTCGTCGAGGAGAATCTCGAGCGGCATCTGGCCATCACCAAGGACTGGAACCCGCACGACTACGTGCCGTGGAGCGAGGGGCGCGACTTCGCCTTCCTCGGCGGTGAGGACTGGGCGCCGGAGCAGTCCCGGCTCGATCCGGTCGCCAAGGTCGCGATGATCACCAACCTGCTGACCGAGGACAACCTGCCCTCGTACCACCGCGAGATCGCCACCCAGTTCGGGCTGGACGGCGCGTGGGGCACCTGGGTCGGCCGCTGGACCGCGGAGGAGGGCCGGCACGGGATCGCACTGCGCGACTACCTCGTGGTGACCCGCGGCGTCGACCCGGTCGAGCTCGAGGTGGCCCGGATGGCGCACATGACCGCCGGGCACCAGGTCGACAAGAACATGCTCGAGGCGATCGCCTACGTCAGCTTCCAGGAGCTCGCCACCCGCGTCTCGCACCGCAACACCGGCAAGGCGACCGGCTGCGCGATCGCCGACCAGTTGCTGGCGCGGATCGCGACCGACGAGAACCTGCACATGATCTTCTACCGCAACCTGGTCTCGGCCGCCTTCGAGTCGGCTCCGAACGAAACCATGCGGGCGGTCGTCAACGAGGTTCGGGACTTCTCGATGCCGGGCGCCACCATGGAGGGGTTCGCCCGGAACTCGGTGACGATCGCCAAGGCCGGCATCTACGACCTGCGGCTGCACCACGACGAGGTCGTCGCCCCGATCCTGCGGATGTGGAAGGTCTTCGAGCGCGAGGACCTCAGCGGCGACGGCGCCAAGGCCCGCGACGAGCTGGCCGAGTTCATGACCGCCCTCGACGCCCAGGCCTCCCGCTTCGTCGAGCAACGCACCCGCCTCCTCGAACGCCAGGCAGCCCGCGCCAACTAACTCGTACTACGTACGCCGCGCCCGGCTGGGTCGGCGCCACGCTCGGGCGCGTGAACGCCGCGCTCGGCTGCATCGGGGGCGAGCCGCTTCGGCATGCCGAAGCGGCTCGCCGAGGCGCTTTTGTGGGGCCGGCGCCCGGGGGTTAGGAAAAGGGGGGGGTGGGGGAAGAGTGGAGGGAGGAGATGGTGGTGTAG
>NZ_JBFAYZ010000011.1:0-110581 GCF_040681515.1 Kribbella sp. NPDC051718
GAACCCTTTCCAACCACTGGCTCCACAGGCTCTGACCTTGGCGTGAAACCCGGGCCCCTTCACTGATCGGCCCGGCGGAGTCCGCCGTCGTACCTTCTGAACAACTTTGGACAGATCGTTAGCTGTCCACGTCAGCTTCGCTGTTCTTCTCTGTCAACACGAGGAACTCTACACACGCCACATCCCAATGTCTACTCCCGCCACCATAGATATGAAGATGCAAGGCTGGGGATCGGCGGCCGCGCTCACCATCTCGGGACTGGTCGGCGAGGCTCTCGGCCAGCAGGACAACGAGTTCTACCGCCCCACCGGCCAGACCTACGACGACCTGCTCGCCTTCACCCGGAAACAAGGTGACGGCTAGCCCGCGAGTCCGCGAGGATCGGCCCATGGGAGTCTTCGTGAAGCGTCGGGGTATCGCGGCGGCTGGATCGGTGGCGGCAGCGTTGGGGATGTTTCAGGCGGAGGTGCGGTTCTACCGGGAGATCGCGCCGGTGATCGGGATCCGCGTGCCGGCCTGTTATCGCGCCGAGGACGGGCCGGACGGCACGCTCCTCGAGCTCGAGGATCTGTCCGAGTGGACCCCTGGTGCCGCGCCTGCCGCGGTCGGCGAGCTCATGCGGGAGTTGCATACGCGCTGGCGCGGCAAAGTGAGCGAGCGGTGGCCGTGGCTGAGGGCGGTTGCTGAGGAAGCGGGACTGATCGAGCGCCTGTACGACGAGGCTTGGCCCCTGCTTGCTGACCGGCCGGAGCTTTCCGAGCAGGCGCGGAAGCTCGGGCGAGAACTTGTCGGCAACGTGGTGGCGGCCGAGCGTCAGATCGCGACCGCGGGCGAGCTGACGTTGGTACACGGTGACCTGTCCGCGCAGAATCTCCGGACGAGTCCGACGGGCGAGATCGCCTTGCTCGACTGGGAAGACGTGACGGCAGCACCGGGAGCGGTAGACCTTGCCTGGTTCCTGCTCTCGTCGGTCGAACCCACCGACTGGCCGGCCACGATCTCGGCGTACGGGGATGACGAAGGCCTGTACGCCGTACTGCCGTCGGCGCTCGTCCAGGGACTGCTCAGCCTCAATGACCACCCGGTCGGAAGCGCTGAGGCGATCGCTTGGGGAAGGCGGCTGGACGGCGCAGCGCTCATGCTGGGCGGCGCTTAGCGCGCTCTGCCGACTTGTCCGGGGTGGAGCGTATAAAGGGCTGTGTGGCTGGGTATCCGGAGTTGATGCATACCGCGCTCGACACGACCGATGTTCGCGCGTTGGCGGAGTTCTATCGGCAGTTGCTTGGGTTGCAGTACAGGCCGGGTGACGAGCGTCCGTCGGAGGACGACGACTGGCTGGTGCTTGTCGACACCAACGGCAAGCGGAAGCTGGCGTTCCAGCAGGTCGACGCGCTTCCCCGCTCGACCTGGCCGGCGGACGACGTACCGATGCAACTGCACCTGGACTTCGCTGTGCCGACGCTCGATGACCTGCAGCGCCACAAGCAAAGAGCAGAGGATCTCGGTGCGACCGTGTTGCTCGATCGCACCGAGGAGGAGGGTGAGCCGCTGTACGTCCTCGCGGACCCGGCGGGTCACCCCTTCTGCATCATGGTCGCCAAGGTCTAGGTCAGGTCGCCCTGCGCCTGGATCTCTGCCTCGGGATTGAGCGGGAGGACGATCTTGAACCACGTCTCGCCGGGCTTGGAGTCGACCCGCAGGTCGCCGTGGTGCTTCTTGACCACGATCCGCCAGGAGATGTCGAGGCCGAGGCCGGTGCCCTCGCCGATCGGCTTGGTGGTGAAGAACGGTTCGAAGATGCGGTTCTTGATGTCGGCCGGGATGCCCGGGCCGGTGTCGCCGATCATCACCACGGCGTAGGCGCCGTCGCGCTTGGTCCGGATCGTCAGCGTGCCGGACCCGTTCATCGCGGAGACGGCGTTGTCGATGATATTGGTCCAGACCTGGTTCAGCTCGGCCGCGTACGCCGGAATCGGCGGCAGCTCCGGGTCGAGATCCTTCACCACGGTGAGTCCCTCGAACTTGCCCGACATCATCACCATCGTCGACTTCAGCAGCTCACGCAGGTCGACGATCTGGTACGGCGCCCGGTCGATCTGCGAGTACTGCTTGGCCGCACCGACCAGCGTCGAGATCCGGGTCACCGAGTCGTCGATCTCGTTCATCAGCGACTCGGTGTCGATCGTGTACATCAGCCAGCGAACGGCACCTTCCAGGTACTCCGGGCCGACCGCCGTCAGCACCTCCTCCATCCAAGGCACATCCAGCCCGACCGCGGCCAGCACCGGCGCGACATCCCAGCTGTTCCGTACGTCGTGGTCATCGAGCCAGTCCGACAGCGAGTCCTCGGCGTCGGACAACTCCATCGGCGACAGCTCGCGCGCCTTCGCCACCCGCTCGACGGCGTCCTCCTGGATCGCGACGATCTTGTGCAGCTTGGTCGAGTCAAGGGTGCCGTCGGCAAGCATCGCGAGCTTGGACCGCATCCCGGCGACCCGCTGGCGCAACGTCGCCGCGGCCCGAACCGCCGCAGCGGCAGGGTTGTTCAGCTCGTGGGTGAGGCCGGCCGACAAGGAGCCCAGGGCAAGCAACCGCTCGCGCTGCCCCATCGTCTCGTTGGTGCGCTGCATGCCCATCACGAAGCCCTCGATCAGGTGCACCGCCATCGGGAACCAGGTGTTCATCATCTCGGCCATCGCGGCCGCGTCGACGACGAAGAACTCCGACGGCTCCAGCACGTACATCGACGCGGTGTAGCCCTTGCGGTCGTCGGCGCCGAAGAAGGCGTTGAACGCACCGGCATACACGCCGCGCTGGGTCGAGCGGTTGATCTCGACCTCTTCGCCCTGGAGCAGCTTGCACATCCGCAGGCCGCCAGTCATCAGCACGTAGCAGCAGGTCGCCTCGTCGCCCTCGGCGAAGACGCGACCCTCCTCGACCGCCTCGACATGGCCGGCCCGGACCAGCCAGTCGAGCTGCTCGTCGGTCAGCGACTCGAACAGGAACAGCGTGCGCAGCTCGTCCCGGGTGATCCGGCGCGGTTCTTCGGTCTCTGTCACAGCCTCGGACACGGTCATCAGAGCATCTCCAGGTATCGGTGCACCAAGGTCACGGCCATCGCGCCGTCACCGACTGCCGAGGCGACCCGCTTGACCGACTCCGCCCGGACGTCGCCCGCCGCGAAGACGCCCGGCATGCTCGTCTCCAGGTGGTACGGATCCCGGTCCAGGGCCCAGCCCGGTGGTCGCCCGCGCAGGTCCGGTCCGGTCAGTACGAACCCTCTCTCGTCGCGCAACAGGTCACCCGGCAGCCAGTCGGTCCGGGGCGCCGCGCCGATGAACACGAACATCCACTCCGTGTCCACCTCCCAGCTCTCCCCGGTGGTGCTGTTGGTGAGCGTCACGCACTCCAAGTGATCAGAACCCTTGCAGGACACCACCTGCGTACAGGTGTGCACCTCGATGTTGTCGATGCCGCCGATCTGATCGATCAGGTACGACGACATGGTCGCCTCGAGTGAGGGACCTCTTACCAGCATATGCACGCGTTTCGCATGCCGGGAGAAATAGACCGCGGCCTGACCGGCGGAGTTCGCCCCGCCGATGATGTAGACCTCCTGGCCGGCGCAGGCCGGCCCCTCGGTCGTCGCGGATCCGTAGTAGATCCCGCGGCCGCTGAGGTCGTCGACGCCGGGCGCTTGCAGCGTCCGGTACGAGACGCCGGTCGCCAGGATCACCGAGTGTGCGGCGATCTCGCTGCCGTCGGAGAACTCCAGCCGCCGGGCAGACCCGTTCGTCTCGAGCTTGACCACCTCGCGGGCAGTCAGCAGCTCGGCGCCGAAGCGGATCGCCTGCCGCCGGGCCCGATCGGTCAGCTGTGCCCCGGACACCCCGTCAGGGAAGCCCAGATAGTTCTCGATGCGGCTCGATTGACCCGCTTGGCCACCAGTCGCCACTTGCTCGACCAGTACTGTCCTCAGGCCCTCACTAGCGCCATACACGGCGGCACCGAGGCCCGCCGGCCCGCCACCGACCACCACGAGGTCGTAGAACTCCTCGGCCGGGTGGGTCGACAGGCCGACCTTGTCGGCCAGGTCGGCCTCGGACGGCGCGACCAGGACCGTGCCGTCCGGGGTGATGATGACCGGCAGCGTCGTACCGTCGATCTCGGCGGCCGCGAGCAGCCGTTGGCTCTCCTCGTCGTCGACGCCCATCCAGCGGTACGGCACGGCGTTGCGGGCGAGGAAGTCGCGGGCAACGAAGGACGGGGCTGACCAGCGGTGGCCGATCACCCGGGTCTCGTCGGAGGGCACGTCCGGGGTGGACTTCCACAGGTCGAGCATCGAGTCGACCACCGGGTAGAGCTTCTCCTCCGGCGGGTTCCACGGCTTCAGCAGGTAGTGGTCGAGGTCGACCACGTTGATCGCCTGGATGGCGGCGTCGGTGTCGGCGTACGCGGTCAGCAGGACTCGGCGGGCGAGCGGGAACAGGTCCATCGCCGCTTCGAGGAAGTCGATGCCGGACATCCCGGGCATCCGGTAGTCCGCGAGCAGCAGGGCGACGGGCTCGCCCCGCAGCTTGAGCTCCTTGAGCGCCTCAAGAGCTTGGTCCGGGGACTCGGCCCGGACGATCCGGTTCTCCTCGGCGTACCGGCGGCGCAGGTCGCGGGCGATCGACCGGGAGACCCCCGGGTCGTCGTCCACGGTCAGGATCACCGGGCGGGTTGTTGACGTTGGCATGCCTCTTTTATACAAGCGCCCGGCGAATTCCGGGCGCCGTTCATCCACAGGCTTATTACGGCAGGGCGGCGAGGTACGGGGCGTGGCTGTTCTGGAACTCCCAGTTGTAGTACTTGTCCCAGTTGATCGACCACGTCATCAAACCGCGGAACGACGGCGAAGAACCGCCGCGAAGGCTGTATCCACCGCAGTTCTGGCCCTTCACCAGGCAGTCGAGCGCGGTATGAACGGCTGCCGGGGCGGTGTAGCCGTTCCCTGCGCTGGTGGCCGCCGGGAGCCCGAAGGCGATCTGGTCCTCGCGGAGCCCGGGGAAGGTCTGGCCGGTGGTGCCGACCGGGAAGCCGGCCTTGATCATGTCGGTCATCGCGATGTGGAAATCGGCGCCGCCCATCGTGTGGTACTGGTTGTCGAGCCCCATCACGGGCCCGGAGTTGTAGTCCTGGACGTGCAGCACGGTGAGCGAGTCGCGCAGCGCGTGGATCACCGGCAGGTACGAGCCGCGCCGGTTGTCACCACCGTTGCCACCGTCGCCGTAGAACTGGTAGCTGATCTGCACGAAGAACGTCTCGGGCGCCATCGTCAGGACGAACCTCGTCCCGTACTTCGCCTTGAGCGTCTTGAGCGCGCTGATCAGATTGACGACCACCGGCGTCGTCGGGTTGCGGAAATCGGTGTCGCCGGGGTTGAGGTAGAGCGAGTGGCCCTCGAAGTCGACGTCGAGCCCGTCGAGGCCCCAGCGGTCGATGATCGCGCTGACCGAGTTGACGAAGGCATCGCGGGCTGCCGCGGTGGTGAGCTGCACCTGACCGTTCTGGCCGCCGATCGAGAGCAGCACCTTCTTACCCTGGGCCTGCTTGGCCTTGATGGCCGCAAGGAAGTCGGCGTCGCTCTCCACGTTCGCGCACTCGCTGGCCGGGCAGCGGTTGAAGCGGATGTCGCCTGACGTGACAGAGGTCGGTTCGCCGAAGGACAGGTTGATGATGTTCCACTGCGACGGGATGTCGGCCATCCGGACGTAGCCGGAGCCGTTGGCGAAGCTTGCGTGGAGGTAGCCGATCAGCGCGTGCTTCGGGAGGCCGGTACTGGTGCAGCCTGAGGTGGTACCGGAGGCTGCTGCGCTCTTGGCGGACTCACCGTTGCTGTTGTACGCCGCGACTGTGTAGCTGTGGCTAGTGCAGGCCGCTAGTCCGTCGACGCTGGTGGAGGTGCCGGTGACCGTCTTGACCACGTTGGAGCCCTCGTAGACGCGGTAGCCAGTCACTGTCCCCGTCGAAGCGCCCCAGTTCAGGGAGATCGCGCTGCTAGTAGTACCGGTCACAGAAGGAGTCCCCGGTACTCCGGGAGCGCCGCCGGTCGGTGGGGTGCCGCCAGGGCCATCGAGGTTCACGTCATCGGCCTGGTACGCCGGTTGGCCGTACCACCCGTGCAGGTAGATCTGCGCCGACGTCTGACTCGCCCCACTCGTGAAGGCGACCGTCAGTTGCGTGTAGCCGCTCGCGGAGGGCGTCCAAGTGGAGGCGCCGCCTGTCACCCCCAGGTAGACGTATGAGCCGCGCACCCAAGCAGACAACGTGTACGCCGTATTGGGCTGCACCGCGACCGTCTGGCTGCACTGGGCGAAGTCCGACCCGGACACCGCTCCGTTGAGCGCGAAGCCCCCGCTGTGCGTCGGGCTGGTGATCACCGAGCCGCCGGAGCAGGTCCAGCCGCTCAACGAGCCCGCCTCGAAGCCGGGGTTGGTCAGCAGGTTCGCCGCCTGCGCGGTCTGGGCGACGCCGACCAGGCCGGCGACAACGAGCAGGAAACCGACGACAGCGGCAGAGAGCCGTGAACGCATGGGCGGACCTCCAGCGGTGAGAGTGCATTAAGTAGAGAGCCTTCAAAACTCACCGTCAAGGCATCGCGGTGTCGGAAAGCCGCCGCTGTGGGAAATCCGCCGGGGGTGGCAGTTTTTCGCCAGCGGAATCGCGGCCGCTGTGCTCACCACCGCCGCTTTCACCGCAACCGCGGGGAACGCGGCGCTCACCGAGCCGCCAGCCGGCTCGCCCCAGCCGGACAACCTGGCCGGCGCCCTGCAGCTCCCCCACTTCGCCCCCGGTCGGTACGTCGTCACGCTGGCGGACAAGCCCCTTGCGACCTACCAGGGCGGTGTAGCCGGACTCAAGGCCACCAAGCCGGCCAAGGGTAAGAAGGTCGACACCACGGCCCCGGACTCGAAGCGCTACAGCAACTGGCTCGGGAGCCGCCAGAACACGGTCGCCGCCGCAGTTGGCGCCAAGGCGACCCGGCACTACTCGACCGCTGTCAACGCCTTCGCTGCCTCACTGACCAGCCAGCAGGTTTCCGCGCTGAGCAAGACCCCCGGTGTGGTCGCGGTGACCCCGGACCAGCTACACCAGGCGCTGGACGACAAGAAGCCCACTGACTTCCTCAAGCTCTCCGGAAACACCGGGGTCTGGAAGGCGCTGGGTGGCAACGCCGAAGCAGGTAAGGGCGTAGTGGTCGGTGTCGTCGACACGGGCATCTGGCCGGAGAGCGCCTCTCTGTCTGGCCCCAAGCTCGGGACCAAGCCGTCGGACACCACCCCCTACCGGGTCGGCGACAGCATCGTCATGCACAAGGCGGACGGCAACGACTTCACTGGCTCCTGCCAGGCAGGTGAGGACTTCACTGCCGACCTGTGCAACACCAAGCTCATCAGTGCCAAGTACTTCGGCGACGCGTGGCTCGGCGCCACCCCACCCGAGGCCCGGGCCGACTACGCCTCCCCGCGCGACGGTGAAGGCCATGGCACGCACACTGCGACCACTGCGGCCGGCCGTGCGGGTGTGGACGTCTCCGAGAGCGGCATCAACTTCGGCACGATCTCCGGTGTCGCCCCGGCCGCCAAGGTCGCCGTCTACAAGGCGTTGTGGACCGGGAAGGACGGAGTCGGCTCCGGCGGCTACACGTCCGACATCCTGGCCGCCATCGACCAGGCTGTCGCTGATGGCGTCGACGTCATCAACTACTCCGTGGGCTCCATCTTCGAGTCCGCGCACACGGACCCAGTGCAGCTCGCCTTCCTGTCTGCTGCGTCCGCGGGGATCTTCGTCTCGGCCGCTGGCGGCAACTCGGGCCCGGAGCCGTCCTCACTCGACAACACCTCGCCGTGGGTCACTACGGTCGGCGCGAGCACAGTGGCGCCGTACGAGGGGACAGTGGTTCTTGGCAACGGCGTGAAGTACGCCGGGCTGAGCACGTCGATCGCTTCCACGGTAGGCGCCAAGGCACTCGTCACCGGGGCTGCTGCCCGGGTGACCAGCGCTACGGAGTACGACGGATCGCAGTGTCTGCCCAACACGCTCGACTCGGCGCAGGTGGCCGGGAAGATCGTGGTGTGCGACCGGGGCGTCGGTGCGCGAGTCGACAAGTCGGCTGAGGTCAAGCGAGCCGGTGGCGTCGGCATGGTCCTGCTCAACCTCACCGGCCAGGACATGGTGGCCGACTCTCACTCAGTACCGACCGTGCACCTCAACACCCCCG
Source organism: Kribbella sp. NPDC051718 (assembly GCF_040681515.1). Classification (NCBI taxonomy): domain Bacteria; kingdom Bacillati; phylum Actinomycetota; class Actinomycetes; order Propionibacteriales; family Kribbellaceae; genus Kribbella; species Kribbella sp. NPDC051718. The sequence goes on from NZ_JBFAYZ010000011.1 coordinate 8,265, forward strand.
GATCCCTGTCAGTGAAGGCCTACGCCGGTACTGCGGGCGCCACGGCGCAACTGGTGCTGGCAACCTGACCTCCACCGTCACGCCGTACCCGCAGATGGCCGATTTCTCGTCGCGTGGGCCGTCACTGTCGAGCCACGGCGACCTGCTCAAGCCGGACCTCGCTGCCCCCGGTGTGAACGTCCTGGCCGCAGTAGCCCCGCCCAGCAACGCCGGACACAGCTACGCCTTCTACTCCGGTACTTCGATGGCCGCGCCGCACATTGCCGGCCTGGCCGCCCTCTACCTGGGCAAGCACCCCGACTGGACGCCGATGATGGTCAAGTCGGCTCTCATGACGACCACTAGTGACGTGAAGACCGCTACTGGCGCCGTCGACAACGACCCGTTCGCTCGGGGCGCTGGTGAGGTCCAGCCGTCGCGCATGCTCGACCCTGGGCTCGTGTATGACTCGGGCGACGCTGACTGGCTCGGGTACCTCGAGGGGAACGGTGTTGACACCGGTACCGGCGTACCGGCGATCGATCCGAGCAACTACAACGCTCCGTCGATCGCTGTCGGGGAACTGGTCGGCACGCAGACCATCACGCGTCGGGTGACTGCGGTGACCGGTGGGCTCTACCGGGCCACCGTGTCCGTGCCTGGCATGAAGGCGGTCGTCACGCCGTCGATCCTGAACTTGCAGACCGGCCAGACGAAGTCCTTCACCGTCAAGCTCACCCAGGACACCGCTCCGTCGCACGAGACGACCAGCGGCTGGCTCACCTGGCAAGGCGCCGGTACGTCGGTACGCAGCCCGATCGTGGTCGTCCCGACCTCGGTCATCGCTCCGACCAACGTCACTGGCTCGGGTGCCTCCGGCTCAGTCTCCTTCGACGCGACGGTCGGCAAGGCCGGCGTACCGATCCGGGCCTACGGGTTCACCTCTGCGCCGCAGGTGCCGGGTGAGGTACCCGCTGGTGCCGCTGACGCCGACCTCCCGAACTACCCGGTCACCGTGACTGCAGCCACCAAGGCAGTCCAGTGGAACATCAAGACGGTCGACCCGGCCGGCAGCATCTGGATGGTCCTCTACAAGGTCGTCAACGGTCAGATGCAGCTGCTCTCCTTCGAGGGCACCGGCGCCAACGAGGCCTCGGCAACCGTGGCCGCTCCTTCGCCGGGTGTGTGGGGCGTACTAGCAATCACACTCTCCAACCCACCAGGCGCCGACACCACGAAGTACACGATGCAAACAAACATCGTGACCGGTGGTGGCTCGCTGAAGGTCACGCCGACGACAGCACCCGCGGCAGGCAAGCCCTTCCAGGTAACGGCTTCCTGGTCCGGCCTGCCGACCGGTCAGCGCTCGACCGGCTTCGTCGAGTTCCCCAACCGCGCAGGAACAGTAGTAACCGTCAACTAGTCGCCTAGTGCGCCGTGCCGGGAGTTGCGTTAGCGATAGCGGTGGTCAGGTGCGTGCCTCGTGGTGGCGGAGGGAAGGCCTCGATGTTTTTCCATCGTGGCCTTTCCTCCGCTGCCGCGAGGTGCGTGCCTGGGCGCCGGTAGCGCAACGGAACTCCCGGCACGGCGCACTAGATCCAGCGCCGGCGTGCAGCTTGCACGCCGGCCTGGAATCGGGTCTGCGCGCCGAGGGATTCCATCAGCGCGCGGACCCGGCGTTGCGTAGTACGGGGACTAATACGCAGGTGGCGGCTGATCTTGTCGTCGGTGGCTCCGCCGGCCAGGAGGAGAAGGATGTCGCGGTCGGCGGGGCGTAGGCCGGCTATGTCGCCGTTGAAGGGTAGGGCCGGCATGGGGATGGCTAAGGCCCACAGCATCTCGCAGGTGGCGATCAGGCCGTCCAGTAGTCCGGACGAGCGGATCAGCAGGTGGTAGTCGCCCGCTGCCCGCTTGGTCAGCCCGATGAGTGCTGTGTCGTCGTCGGCGATCGCCATCTTCATCGGGACCTGCGCGAGCACGCGGCTGACCTCACCGGCCGACTGCAGCTCGGGCAGCACCCCCATGATGTCCTGGCTCTCGAACACCTCGGTCCCGTAGATCGCCCGGTAGCCCACGCCCGCCTGCAGCCGATCCAGCTCCAACTGCTGCTGGGACGACGGCGGAGTCACATACGGCGGCCGATCCAGCACCCGTACTTCGCGCTTCGCATCCTCCTGCAGCCGCTCATAGGTGCGAAGCAGCGTCGGCCCGTCCTCGATCAGCTCGACCTGGTCGCCCGCCAGCACGGGCTTCCCCCGCGACCCGCGCAGCTCATCAGCAACGCTGCGCAGCCGGTTGAGCTGAGCATCCAGCTCGTCCAGCGGGTCGGTGAGGATAGCCTGCCGCGGGGGACGGCCCGCCCTGGTCCTCGACTTCATCTACCAACTGCGACCTCTTCGAACGTTCCATCTCCAACGATGAACCACAGACTAGACCGGCCTGCACCCGGTTGACAGCGTTGTCTCGTCACGGCCCACAACCAAGACAAGGCCAGACACCCCCACAGCTGACACATCTCCCATCTACCCCTGCCGCGGCCAACCGCAACCCACTGAGCGCGGTGAGGCTCGGCTCAGACGCCGGAGCGGAGTCGGGTGTGGCACCTGGTGGCGGGGTGGGGACGGGCGTAGTCCCGGATGGTGAGTTCGTACTACTGGCAGTCGGGAGCCAACGGAGCTTGGTGGTCCCGTGGTGGCCGTGGACTGCGAGGACGGCGGCGATTCCGCCCTCCCAGGCTGACGTCGCCGGCCAACGCCCCCGCCAGCGCAGCGTCACCGTGCCGTCGGACCACTCGACTCCCTCAGCGACGGTGACCAGCGCCGGCGTACCAGTTGATGCTCCGGCCACAGCCCCCGTCATCGGCGAGGCGCCGGACGGGCGAACCAGGTGGAAGAGCCTTGGCTCTGGCTGCGCGGTGCTCATGGTCCAAGATTCGTTGGTGCGGGGGTGTGGTCACCAGGTGTGAGCTGTGGGCTGTCCAACAGCCCACAGTCACCGCCGCCGCCCACACCCAGCAGCCCGACTAAGGGCCTGCAACGCCTTACAGGGTTGGGCTTCGGACAGCGTCGCAGCCGGTTCTGTCGGTAGGCCCTTGTAGGTTCGCGCTACGCACCGCAACCACCAAGCGTGACCAGTGGGCCGGCTAGCCCGGCAACTCGACAGGAGGAGGATCCTGTGGCTGAGTTCGGCGTGCAGTTGAGGCAGTCCCGCCAGGCAGCCGCCCTGAGCTTGCGGCAGCTTGCCAGCCGGGTTGGCTACGACCACAGCTACCTGTCCCAAGTCGAGCGAGGCCGCCGTCCCGGCTCAGCCCACCTCGCCACACTGTGCGACCGCGAGCTAGGCACCACCCCAGCCTTGTCGGCCGCCTACGAAGGTGCCTACCCCTCATCCCGGCCGATCGCCGCCAGTGCTCCCGCCCCCGAGTCCGCCTCCTGGACAACCCCCGACGCCGAGCCGGCGGCCGGGGTGCCCGCGGCCGGTGGGGTGGCCGGGTCTGGCGGGGTGGAGTTGTTGGAGGTGGTCAGGCATGAGTTGGCTGGGGCGTTCGGGCCGGGGCGGGAGGTGGCTGAGTGGCGGGCGGTGGTGGCCGGCCACGCGGAGGAGTTCGCCACGACTCCATCGGCCGAGCGGTTGCCTGAGCTCACGGCGGATCTGCAGTTGCTGCGGACCGGGGCCGCCTCTGGTTCGGCGGCGCTCGCTGGACCGGCGGCCGAGTTGGCTGTGCTGATCGCTTTGACACTCGCTGAGCTGGGCAGGCTCCGCTCGGCCGAGCGATGGTGGCGTACTGCTCGGGCGACCGCGGACGGCTGCCCCGAGCGGCGGATTGCCAGCATGGCCCGCAGTTGGGAGGCGGCGAGTGGCTTGGCCGAGCACCGCTCCTTGCCTGGGCTTCTCGAGCTGGCCGATGACGCGCTGACGTTGGCCGATCAGCCAGCCGAAGTTGCCCGCGCTCTGGCTGCACGCGCCCGCGTGCTGGCCGCACTGGGTGAGTCAGCCCCGGCACGGCAGACGCTGCGCGATCTCCAGGCAGTGACGGCCGACCTACCCGGCCGCTCGGCGGTGGGCGGGCCGTTCGGGTGGGTTGATTTCGAGGCCAGTGCTGTCGAGGGGCGGGTGTGCGCGGCGCTCGGGGACACGATCGGGGGCTATTTGGCTCTCGACCAGGCATTGGGCGCGGGTTCGGCCGGGACCACCGAGCGGGCCGAGTTGGAGTTGGTGGTCGCCCAGTGCCTGGTGCTGGACGGCGACACCGCGGCCGGATTGGCGGTGGCGATGCGAGTCCTGGTTGAGCTGCCCGACCAGTGGCACACCCACCACTTGTACGACACCGCCGGCCACGTGCTGACCGCAGTACGGGGCAGTGATCTCGTGCGAGTGGCAGTGCGGGACTACCGGGAGTTGTTGAGGCGTCGGCCGTATGACAGCCGCACTGTGGGCATCGGGTCGAGTTCCGGTGGGCGGCAGGGGTAGCGTGCGGAGGATGACGGCTGAAAATCGGGCGGCGGCGTTGGCAGATGTGTGGGATTTTCCGGTTGAGCTGCGGGCTGACCCGGCGACGGCGGAGGTCCGTGCTGGGGTGTTGGCCAAGCCTGGGTTCGGGCAGGCCTTCACTGACCACATGGTGCTTGCAGCCTGGACTAGTGAGCTTGGGTGGCATGACGCGAAGGTGACGGCGTATGCGCCGCTGAAGGTCAGCCCGGCTGCTGCGGTGCTGCACTATGCGCAGGAGATCTTCGAGGGACTGAAGGCGTACCGGCATGAGGATGGGTCGGTGTGGGCGTTCCGGCCGGAGGTCAACGCGGCCCGGTTCAAGCGGAGCGCGCAGCGGCTTGCGCTGCCGGAGGTACCGGAGGAGGCGTTCATTGCTGCACTGCGCGCACTGGTGACTGTGGACGAGGTGTGGGTGCCGCCGGCTGGTACTGGTGAGACCAGCCTGTACTTGCGGCCCTACATGATCGCTACAGAGGCTGCACTGAGCGTGCGGCCTGCGCGGGAGGTGCTGTTCGGCGTCATCGCCTCACCTGCCGGCGCGTACTTCGATACCGGACCCAAGCCGGTCTCCATCTGGCTGTCCAGCACCTCGATCCGGGCTACCCCGGGCGGGACGGGCGCTGCCAAGTGCGGGGGCAACTATGCGGCCAGCCTGGCGGCTCTGGCCGAGGCGGTGGCCAATGGGTGTGACCAGGTTGCCTACCTCGATGCAGTGGAGCGCCGCTGGATCGAGGAGAGCGGCAGCATGAACCTCTTCTTCGTGTACTCCGATGGGCGCATCGCCACGCCGGAGCTGTCGGGGTCGATCCTCGAGGGCGTCACCCGGGACTCAGTACTGCAGATGGCGGCCGATCTGGGGCACAAGGTCGAGGAGCGGCGCATCTCGGCCGACGACTGGCGTGACGGCGTACGCAGCGGCGAGATCACCGAGGTCTTCGCCTCCGGTACTGCCGCAGTCATCACGCCCATCGGCCGCCTGGCCTGGGACGGCGGTGAGGTGACGATCGGCGATCACTCCGTCGACCACGGCGTAGGCCCGGTCACCGCCACCCTCCGCAAGTCCCTCCTCGACCTCCAGCACGGTCGCTCCCCCGACCCCCACAACTGGCTGACCCGCCTGGCCTAGACCTGCGGGAGAGGTTCGTGGCGGCCTACGCCGGTTTCGTCGGATTCGTCGGTGGTGACGATGGCGTAGGCGCCAGGTGGGATGCCCGGGAGCCGGGCCACGTCTGCGGCGATCGCCAGCAGGGTTTGCTCGTCGGCGCCAGTCAGGAAGAAGAGGTAGTCGCCACCTAGCTCCTCGCCGTCGGCGTAGAGCTCGAACTCGCCGGATTGCTCTCGCTTGGCGAGGTAGTCCTCGACCACGGCGACCCAGCCGAACTCGACCTCCAGGCCGGGCTCGGGGGCGACTTCGGAGCCCGGGTCGTCGACTAACCGGACGCGGGTCTCGACCAGCGGGATGTGGATCTCGACGACGAGTTGAGCCATGGCGGTGGTCTCCTGGATGGATCGGGAACGAATACTTCTGACGATGATGATGCTTGATGTCCGTTCCGGCAGTTAGGTTGACGGTATGGCGGAGTCGAAGTCGGCGAAAGCGAAGACCCCGGCGATCGAGTTGGAGGTCGGTGAGCGGACGGTGCGGATCTCCAATCCGGACCGGGTCTACTTCCCGGCCCGCGGGGAGACCAAGCTCGACCTGGTGAAGTACTACCTGTCCGTCGGCGACGGGATCGTGCGCGCGCTGCGGGAGCGGCCGTGCATGATGCACCGGTTCCCGTCGGGTGTGGCCGGCGAGAAGGTGCATCAGAAGCGGCTGCCGCACGGTGCCCCGCCGTGGATGGAGACAGTCCAGGTCACCTTCCCGCGGTACAACCGGACCGCCGACGAGCTCTGCGTCACCGAGATCGCCCACGTCGCCTGGGCGGTGCAGATGTCGACGGTCGAGTTCCACCCGTGGAACTCGCGTCGCGCCGACACCGAGAAGCCCGACGAGTGGCGGATCGACCTCGACCCGATGCCGGACTGCCCGTTCGACCGGGTACGCCGGGTGGCGCACGTCGCGCACGAAGTACTCGATGATCTGGGCGCGACCGGCTACCCCAAGACCTCGGGCGGCTCCGGCATCCACATCTACGTGCGGATCAAGCCCGAGCACGGCTTCTCCGACGTACGCCGGGCCGCGCTCGCCTTCGCCCGCGAGGTCGAGCGCCGCGCCCCCGACGACGTCACGACGACCTGGTGGCGCAAGGACCGCGACCCGAAGAAGCTGTTCGTCGACTACAACCAGAACGCCCGCGACCACACGATCGCCAGCGCGTACTCCGTCCGCGGCAACCCCGAAGGCACCGTCTCCACCCCGATCCACTGGGACGAGATCGACGACGTCGACCCGAAGGCCTTCACCATCGCCACCGTCCCCGCCCGCTTCGCCGAGCTCGGCGACCTGCATGCCACCATCGACGACTCCGCCTACTCCCTCGACACCCTGCTGGAGTGGGCAGCTCGCGACGAGGCCGAAGGCGCCGAAGAGCCGCCTCCCCCAGACGAGTAGGCACCGGCAACTCCTGAGCACCTTGAACAACTAATGGCGACCTTGGACATGAAATTACTTGTCCGAGGTCGCCATTAGGTGTTCAAGGTCGCCGGTTGGTGACCGGCGAGGCCGTGGTGGAGGAGGTTGGTGAGGAGGTCGATGGCTTCCTCGTCGGGGATCGTGCGGCCGGAGGGTGGGTTGGCTACCAGCCAGGTATAGGCGAAGCCTTCCAGCAACGAGTTCATCGCGGAGATCTGGAGTAGCGGATCCGGCTGCGGCTCCGGCAGGTACGAGAGGTGCCTGATCATGTGCGTGTCGTCGTCCGCCATGATCCGCTGCAGGCGCTGACCCAGCTCCGGATCGACCATCGCCGCCTGCTTGATGGCGATCATCTCCGGCAGATGCGCCTTGTAGAAGTTCCAGAACGCGGCCACGTGCCAGCGGACCGACGAGATCTTGCTGAAGTCCTCGTCGTGCGCGAGATCGCCCAGTACTGCGAGGTCGGCCGTCGCCAGCATGTCGACGAGCAGCGCCTCGAGCAGCTCCTCCTTGCCGGCGAAGTGGTTGTAGAAGGAACCCGTCGCGCGCCCGGCCGCCGCGGTGATGTCGGTGATCTTGGTGTTCAGGTAGCCGCGCTCGGCGAACACCTCCCGGGCCGCCTGCTTCAGCGCCGCCTCGGTCCCGGCCGCCTGCTCCTTGCGTGTGCTCGTCACCCGCGACACCTCCTCCTTGACAGCGAACCCTAGTCAAGTGCATGCTGAATCAATATTCAGTGAATCACAATTCAGTGAAACGAGGAAGCATCATGACCGTTCTGATCGCCGGTGCCGGACCGACCGGACTGACCCTCGCCATCGAGCTCGCCCGCCGCGACATCGCCGTCCGGGTGATCGACAAGGCCGACGAGTTCTTCCAGGGCTCCCGCGGCGACGGGCTCCAGCCGCGGACGCTCGAGGTCTTCGAAGACCTCGGCGTACTGGACCAGGTGCTCGCCCAAGGCATCCCGATGCCGGTCATGAAGATCACCATCGGCGGCCATCCCGTCGGCGAACGCCGGATGGCCGACCCGATCGACCCCACCCCCGACCGCCCGTACCCGAACGCCTGGATGCTCGGCCAGTCCCGCACCGAGGCGATCCTCCGCAACCGCCTCGCCGATTTCGGGGTCAGCGTCGAGCTCAGCACCGCCCTGGTGACCTTCACCCAGTACGACGACCGCGTGGTCGCCGAGCTCTCCAGCGGCGAGACGGTCGAGGCGGACTACCTGATCGGCGCCGACGGCGGCAAAAGCGTCGTCCGCAAGCAACTCGGGATCGCCTTCGAGGGCACCACCGACGACTCGATCCGGATGCTGCTCGGCGACGTCTCGGCCGACGGGCTGGACCACGACTACGGGTACTGGTTCGCCGGCCCGGACAATCCGATGGAAGGCATCGCCCTGACGCCGCTGTCCGGTGGCGACCAGTTCCAGTTCGGCGCTCCGCTCGCTTCCCCCGACGCCGACACGACTCTGGAAGGCCTGCAGGGCTTGGTCGATCGGTACGCCGGCGAGGGCGTCGCCAAGCTCCGCGACCTCACCTGGTCGACCGTCTGGCGGCCCAACATCCGGCTGGCCGAGCGCTTCCGGGTCGGCCGAGTGTTCATCGCCGGGGACGCGGCCCACGTCCACCCACCGACGGGCGGTCAGGGGCTGAACACCGGCGTACAGGACGCGTACAACCTCGGCTGGAAACTCGCCGACGGCCGCGAGGAGGTCCTGGCGACGTACGAGACCGAGCGTCGCACCAACGCCCTGCGCGTGCTCGGCATCAGCGAAGACCTGATGCAAAAGCACCTCGACGGCGACGAGACCGCGATGGACCGCGGCGAGAACGTCCGCCAACTAGACGTCAGCTACCGCTCACCAACCGACACCGCCCCCCTCACCACCGGCGACCGTGCCCCCGACTCCCCCCTCACCGATGCCGACGGCAACCAAACCCGCCTCTTCACCCTCTTCCAAGGCCCCCACGAAACCCTCCTACGCTTCACCCCCACCACGCCGACCACCCACCCCCACACAGTCACCATCACCCGCACCCCGCAGCCCGGCGCCCACACTTCCCCCGAGGCGTTCGCGATCTACCACGCCCAGGACGGCGACGAGTTCCTGATCCGCCCGGACGGCTACCTAGGCTGAAGCTTGACCTCAGGCATGGTGCTCCGGCGCGGGCTTCGTGATACAGATAAGCGCTTGCTTTTAGCGTGGCCGGGGGGCCTGGGGAGGGGAAATCATGGGTCGGCGTGGGTGGCTGGCGGCTGTTGGGGCGGTGGTTCTGGCAGGTGGCAGCGCTGCGGGTGGGGTGGCGCTGCACTCGCGGGGGAACGGGGATGCTGCGCCGGTGGCGGTGGTCAGTGCGCCGCGGCCTACCGCAGTACAGGTTGATGTGACTGCTCAGAGTGCTGCTGTGGATGCGATTCTGAAGCGGCGGGCGGCGGCCGTGCTCAACAAGAACGAGGCGCAGTTCCTGGCTGATGTCGATCCGAAGAACACAAAGTTGGTCGCAAGCCAGAAGGTGTTGTTCGGGAATCTGGTGCAGTTCGGGTTCGTGAAGCTCAACTATCTGCAGGATCGGCCGCAGTTCGACCAGGCGCTGATCGACAAGTACGGGCCGACGACCTACCTGGTCAGCGTGGTGATGTCGTACCAGATCGGCGGCATCGACGACGGGCTGGTGAAGGCGCCGCTGGGGTACATGTTCGTCCAGCGCGGCGGCCGGTACCTGCTGATCGACGACAAGTACATGGACAGCTCCCTGCCGTTCGGGGCTCACAAAGAGGCCTGGGACGTCGGTCCCGTGCTGGTACGCCGGGGAGCCCGCGCCCTGGTGGTTGTCGAACGAGGCAAGGCGAAGCTGGCCGAATCGATCCTGACCGATGCCGAATCCGCCGTGCGCGCGGTCAACAAGCTCTGGTCGGCCAATTGGCGCGGCGGCGGGCTGGTCATCGCCCTGGACGACCGCAAGGTCCGGATCGCCGACTACACCAAGCCGAAGGACGCCGAGGACTTCCTGGCGACCGCGACGAACGTGTACCGGACGCTGCCCGGCGAGGTCCAGAGCGAAGGCACGTTCGGTGGCGCCTATGTGGTGGTCAACCCGCGCTACCGCGACGAACTGGATGCGCGGGTACTGGCGCACGAGTTCACCCATGTCGCGACCGCGCAGTACGGGGTCGACGCGCCGGTCTGGCTGGTCGAGGGCACGGCCGAGTACATCGAGCAACTGCCGATGCAGGGCGAGCGCGACCTCGACCTGGATCGCTACCGCGGCATGGTGCGCTCGAAGTACTTCGACAAGATCAAGGCACTGCCGACCGACCAGCAGTTCTACGCGACGGTGAAGAGCTCCTACCCGATCGGCTGGTACGTCGTCGACTACATCGCCGGCAAGTACGGCACGACCAAGCTCGCCAAGGTCTATAAGGAGCTGGCCCGGCAGGGGTTCAGCCAGAACCAGCGCGACCTGATCTTCACCGCGCAGCTCGGCCGCACCGAGGCCCAGATCTTCAAAGACCTCCAGAACCGCTAGCAGTCGAACTCGAACACCAGCAAGGCTTTGCCGGTCGGCGAGGTCCACCGGTACGCGACCAGGCACTCGTCCGATCCAGCCGGTGGAGATCCGTCGTCACGGATGTAGTTGGCCAGCACAAACGGCCGCCACACCCGGCTCCGGCCGTCGAAACGGTGGGCGCCTACGCCCCGATCCTCGAACCGGCCGATCAGGACCGGCTGGACGTCGGGATCGCGCAGCAACCCCTCGACGACGGTGCGGTCGAGCCACTCCCCGTCATCCTCTGTGAACGGCTGTCCGCGCAGGACGATCTCGTCTCCGTGCACCGTGTTCGGACGGATCGAGAACTCCGGTGCGGGGATGAGCAAGTTGGCGAGTTCTTGCAACATCCGACCGAGAGTAGCCGAGATCTCACCGGTTGTGGATGGTTCAGCCGGTCCTGGCGATCTGGTCTTCGACGGTGAACTCGAGGCCGTTCGCCGAAGCCAGGTAGACGTCTTGGTCCACGAGGTTTCCGTCCAGCCGCAGCAACCCGCGCGGACTGTCGTAGAAGTGGCCGGTCGGCAGCGCGGACACCGCGTCGATGCTGATCGAACCGGCCATTTCGCCCAGCCGGGCAAGGAAGCGGACGGCCTCGTAGCAGGATTCGCCGACCGCGTTGAGGGCCGGCGCCCAGGTACCGAACCGGGCGTAGTAGTCGCGGGCGAACTCGCCGCTCTCGGTGGTGGCTAGCCCGTCGAAGTACGCGGCGGCGGCATACAAGCCTTTGTTTGCGGTGGGTCCGGCGGCCAGCAGGGTGTTCTCCTCGATGGCCGGGCTGAGGCGGAGCAAGCGTTCGCTCAAGCCGGCCTTGGCGAACTGGCGGTTGAAGTGGACCGCGTCCTGCCCCATCAGGAGCATGATCACGCCTTCGACGTCGGCCTGCTCCAGTCCTTGGATCACGCTGCTGAAGTCGGAGGTGCCGAGCGGAACGAAGTCCGACTGCACGATCGAGGAGGCCGAACCCTGTAAGGCTTTCGTCGTGGTCGTGGCGGTCACCCGCGGGTAGATGTAGTCGTTCCCGACCACCGCCCAGCGCCGTACGCCGTGCTGCGCACCGATCCAATGTGTTGCCGGAAGCAACTGATTGACCGGCCGCTCGCCCAGCATGAACACGCCCGGCGTATCGTCGCCGCCCTCATGCATCGCGGCGAACGCGTAGACCACCTTGCCGCCGATCCGCCGGGTGAGGGCGACCCGTACGGCGGAGATGTGCCAGCCCGCCACCGCGTCGACACGACCACTGTCCACCAGCCTTCCGACCTCCTCGGCGACTGCGGACGGCGCGCGGCCGGCGTCGACCTGGACCAGCTCGACCTGGCGGCCGGCGATCCCTCGGCCGGCGTTGAGTTGCTCGACCGCGAGCTGGGCGCAGGCCAGGCAGGACGGACCATAGATGCCGGTCGGTCCTTGCAACGGCACGACGAAGGCGATCGACAGCTGCTCGCGCACGCCGGACCTCCTTCAGCCTTTCGGACAGTGTGGCTCAGTCCTGCTCGGTACTCCGAGCTCTGAGCTATATTCACCAGAACGTGAGACACGGGGAGGGACGATGACCGCCAGTCTGCTCCTGCTGCTCAAGCAGGCCGAACGCCGGATCGAGCACCAGTTGCGGCCGATCCTGGCCGACTTCGACCTGTCCCTGGAGCAGTGGCGGGTGATGTCGGCACTGGCCGACGAGCCGGGTCAGCCGATGTCCACGCTCGCGATCCAGGCGGTACTTCCGAACGCGAGCCTCACCCGGCACGTCGACAAGCTGGTCGAGCGCGGCTTGGTCGTACGCCGGATCCACGCCGACGACCGCCGACGCGTCGTCACCGCGCTCTCCCCGGTCGGCACCACGGTCGCCGAGCGGCTGCGGGCCGAGGAGCTCCGGATCGAGTCCACGATCCCCCTCACGGAACTCTTCCAGATGGAAATACAAGACCTTAGTGAGTCCGAAACACCGGTGTAACGCGGCGTTCCTAGGTTCCTTCCATTCGGGTGCATCAGTCCGGCAGCGTCGCCGGGCGCCCTGCACCGTCCCCGCCCGAAGGTGCCGCAGGAGTTCGCCATGACCGTTGAACCCTCCATCGACCACCGCACCGCTCCCCCGTCGGAGCCCACCGCCGCCACCCGCGAGACGCTCGAGGACTACACACTGCGGTTCGCGCCGCGGTCGTACCGCAAGTGGTCGACCGGCGTCGTCGCCGTCTCCGCACTCGGCGGCATCGCCTACCTGGCCGACTTCGCGATCGGCGCGAACATCGGCATCTCGTACGGCACCACGAACGCCCTGTGGGGCATCGGGATCTTCGCCGTCGTCATCTTCGCGACGGGCCTGCCGCTCGCGTACTACGCCGCGCGCTACAACATCGACCTCGACCTGATCACCCGCGGCAGCGGCTTCGGGTACTACGGGTCGGTGGTGACGAACGTGATCTTCGCGTCCTTCACCTTCATCTTCTTCGCACTCGAAGGCTCGATCATGGCGCAGGGGTTGAAGTTGGGGCTCCATGTCCCACTCGCCCTCGGGTACGCCGTGTCGACGCTGGTGATCTTCCCGCTGGTGATCTACGGGATGAAAGTACTGTCCACGCTGCAGGTGTGGACGACGCCGCTGTGGTTGCTGCTGATGGTGCTGCCGTTCGTCTACCTGGTCGTCTCGCACCCGGAATCGGTGGGCTCGTTCTTCGACTACCAGGGCGAGGACGGCAAGGGCGCGACGGACGTCGGCTCGATGCTGCTCGCAGCCGGCGTCTGTCTCTCGCTGATCGCACAGATCGCCGAGCAGATCGACTACCTGCGGTTCATGCCGCCGAAGACGCCGGAGAACTCGCGACGCTGGTGGACGCATATGCTGCTGGCCGGGCCGGGGTGGGTGATCTTCGGTGCGATCAAGCAGGTGATCGGGCTGTTCCTGGCGGTCTACATCATCGCCTCCGTGACTGACGGGGCTTCGGTCGCCAACGAGCCAGTGCATCAGTTCCTGGAGATCTACCGTGGGTTCCTGCCGGGGTGGCTGGCGATGACGCTGGCCGTAGTACTGGTGGTGATCAGTCAGGTGAAGATCAACGTGACGAACGCGTACTCCGGGTCGCTCGCGTGGACCAACTCGTACACCCGGCTGACGAAGCACTACCCCGGGCGACTCGTCTTCCTCGGCTTCAACCTGGTGATCGCGCTGGTTCTGATGGAAGCCAACATGTTCGACTTCCTGAACACCATTCTCGGCTTCTACGCCAACTGCGGGATGGCGTGGATCGTGGTCGTTGCCTCTGACATCGTCTTCAACAAGTACCTGCTGAAGCTGTCGCCGAAGGTGCCCGAGTTCCGTCGCGGCATGCTCTACGCGATCAACCCGGTCGGCTTCGTGTCGATGGCGGTCGCGGCGGGCGTCTCGATCCTGGTGTTCTTCGGCGGTCTCGGCGACGGGATCAAGCCGTACTCGCCGTTGGTCGCGATCGTGCTTGCCCTCGTCCTGCCGCCGGTGCTGGCGATCGCGACTCGCGGGAAGTACTACCTGCGTCGTTCCGACGACGGCATCGACCTGCCGATGTTCGACGAGCACGGCAACCCGTCGGGCGCAGTACTGTCCTGTCATGTATGCCGACAGGATTATGAGCGCCCGGACATGACCGCCTGCGAGACCCACGATGCGTACGTCTGTTCGCTCTGTCTGAGCACGGACAAGGTCGCCGACCACGTACTGGCGGCCCAGGCGTGAACTTCACCCCGTCCGAGATCGAGAAGCTGCTGCTCTCCGTGGCCGGGATGGTCGCCCGCGACCGCCTGGCCCGGGGAGTCCGGCTCAACCACCCCGAATCGGTAGCCCTCCTCAGCACCTGGGTGATCGAACGCGCCCGCGAAGGCGCCCTCGTCGCCGACCTGATGGAACGCGGCCGCACCGTCCTCACCCGAGACCAGGTGATGGAGGGCGTCGCCGAACTCCTGACGGACGTCCAGGTCGAAGCAACCTTCCCCGACGGCCGAAAACTGGTCACTATCCACAGCCCCATAATCTGATCGGGGATCTGATGAGCAACCAGATTAGACTTAGCAATGAAGGACAGGGGGCGGGCAACCAAGCAACGCCGCCCCCAGCCGGCCCAACGCCCGGAGCAGCGCAGTGACAGCCGGAGCAGGATCAGCGGGGCCCGGCGCGGTGCGAGTGCAGCCCGGAACGATCGAACTCAACGTCGGCCGCGAGAAGTTGACGCTGGTGATCGTCAACACCGGCGACCGCCCGGTCCAGATCGGCTCCCACCTCCACCTCCCGGACGCCAACACCGCCCTCGCCTTCGACCGCGAGGCAGCCCACGGCTTCCGCCTCGACATCCCCTCCGGTACGTCGCAACGCTTCGAACCCGGCGCCTCCCGCGAGGTCGTCGCCGTCGCGCTGGCCGGCCGGCGGTTGGTACCAGGGATCCAGGTGAAGACCGATGGTTGAGATTTCGCGGGCTGCGTACGCGGCGTTGTATGGGCCGACGGTTGGGGATCAGGTTCGGTTGGGGGATACGGATCTGTGGATCGAGGTGGAAGAGGATCGGACCGTCGGGGGCGAGGAGGCGATCTTCGGGGGTGGGAAGTCGATTCGGGAGTCGATGGCTCAGGGGACGACGACCCGCAGGGAAGGGGCGCCCGACACCGTCATCACCAACGTGCTGGTGCTCGACTGGTGGGGTGTGGTTCGGGCTGATGTGGGAATTCGGGATGGGCTGATTGTTGCGCTGGGCAAGGCGGGTAATCCGGATATCGCGGATGGGGTGCATCCGGAGTTGCGGATCGGGCCGTCGACGGATGTGATCGCGGGCGAGGGGCGGATTTTGACGGCGGGGGCTATCGACTCGCATGTGCATTTGCTGTCGCCTTCGCAGTTGCACGAGGCGTCGGCGACGGGGATCACCACGATCGTGGGTGGTGGGACGGGGCCGAGTGAGGGGTCGAAGGCTACGACGGTGACGCCGGGGGCCTGGCATCTGGCGCAGATGCATCGGGCGCTTGATGCGTTGCCGCTCAACATTCTCCTGCTGGGCAAGGGAAACACGGTCAGCGCTGAAGGGCTGGCGGAGCAGGCGCTTGCAGGAGCGGCCGGCTACAAGGTGCATGAGGATTGGGGTTCGACGCCCGCGGCGATCGATGCGGCGTTGAAGGCGGCCGACGCTTGGGGGCTGCAGGTCGCGCTGCATGCGGACAGCTTGAACGAGGCTGGGTTCGTTGAATCGACGCTGAAGGCGATCGACGGCCGGTCGATCCACGCGTTCCATGTCGAGGGCGCCGGCGGTGGGCACGCGCCGGACATTCTGTCGATCGCGAGTCATCCGCACGTCATCCCCGGCTCGACCAACCCGACTTTGCCGCACACGGTCAACACGGTCGCCGAGCATCTCGACATGCTGATGGTCTGCCATCACCTCAGCCCGGACGTACCGGAGGATCTGGCGTTCGCCGAGTCGCGGATCCGCGCGACCACGATCGCCGCCGAGGACATCCTCCACGACCTCGGCGCCCTGTCGGTGACCTCGTCGGACGCGCAGGCAATGGGCCGAATCGGCGAGGTCATCACCCGAACGTGGCAAGTCGCCCACGTCATGAAGGCGCGCCGCGGCACCCTCGGCACCAGCCTCCCCGCCGACAACGAACGCGCCCGCCGGTACGTCGCGAAGTACACGATCAACCCGGCCGTTGCCCACGGCATCGATCACCTGGTCGGGTCGGTCGAGGTCGGCAAGCTGGCCGACCTCGCCCTCTGGGATCCCGCGTACTTCGGAGTGCGACCGAAGCTCGTAATCAAAGGCGGCGCAATCGCCTGGGCCGCCCTCGGCGACCCGAACGCCTCCATCCCAACTCCCCAACCAGTCCTCATGCGCCCCGCATTCGGCGACGCGATCGGCGCCGACCTCTCCATCACCTTCGTCTCCCCCGCCGCCCTGGACGACGGCCTGGCCGACCGCCTGCAACTCAGACGCCGACTCGAAGGCGTCCGCCCCACCCGCGAGGTCGGCAAGGCCCAGATGAAAAACAACAACGCCCTACCCACCATCGACATCGACCCAGAGACCTTCGCCATCAAAGTCGACGGCGACCTGATCGAACCCTCCCCCGCCACCGAACTCCCCCTAGCCCAGCTCTACAACCTCTTCTGATGAACACCTCCGACGAAGCGTCCCGCGGTGATCTGCGGCGACCTCGAACACCCTCTGGCGACCGTGAACACGAAATAACTTGTTCAAGGTCTCCGGAAGGTGTTCACACCCACCAGACGCCGTCACCATCACGGGCACAGAGCCCTGCTTCGGGTACGCCCGGTGCGGGCGAAGCAGGTACGGCCGGAGCCGAAGCAGGTACGGCCGGAGCCGAAGCAGGTACGGCCGGAGCCGAAGCCGGTACGGCCGGAGCCGAAGCCGGTACGGCCGGAGCCGAAGCCGGTACGGCCGGAGCTGGAGCGGGTACGGCCGATGGGGAGGCCGCCGCGGTGGGACGAGTTGGCGGAGGGGCGCCGGAGTTGGTGGCGATGATGTTGGCGGATGCGCGGTTGCCGACGGGTGGGCATACGCAGTCGGGTGGGTTGGAGGCGGCTGTTCGGGCGGGGTTGGGGGCGGATGGGGCGCGGCTTGGAGATGTTGCTGGGTATGCGGCGGATCGGTTGCGCACGGTGGTGAGGGTCGAGGCTGCTACTGCGGTGGTGGCGCGGCGGTTGGCGCTTGAGGGGGAACTGGTCGAGCAGGCGGAGGCTGCTTGGGCGGCTCGGACTCCTAGTCAGGCGTTGCGGGCGGCGTCTCGGCGGCAGGGGCGTGCCTATCTGCGGTTGGCGGCGCGGGTTTGGCCGAGGACTACTGAGTATTTGAAGGCTGATGCGGAGATCGCGCGGCCGGTCGTGGTCGGTGTCGTCGCCGCCGTGACAAACCTTTCAGCGGAGCAGACCGCGCGGTTGATCGGGTACGACGACGCGCAGACGGTCGTGGCTGCTTCGCTCAAGTTGTTGCCGGTGGATCCGGCCGATGCGGCGAGTTGGTTGCTCAAGCTCCATCCCGCGATCGAGGAACTCGTCACCGCGGTCAGCCAGACGACCACACCAGCCGGGATTCCGGCGTACGGGGCTCCGTTGGTCGACGTGTTCGCGCAAGCTCATGCTGTCGAGAGAATGAGGTTGTTCCATGCCTAGTACGAATCGTTCGTTCCGTCTCGGCGTCGCCGGGCCGGTCGGTACCGGCAAGAGTTCGCTGATCGCGATGGTCTGCCGCGAGCTCGCCTCGGAGCTGCAGCTCGGCGTCATCACCAACGACATCTACACCGACGAGGACGCCCGGCTGCTGCGCGCGGCCGGCGTACTCGATCCCGAACGCATCCGCGCCGTCGAGACCGGCGCCTGCCCGCACACGGCGATCCGCGACGACGTCACCCCGAACCTGATCGCCGTCGAGGACCTGGAACGCGACTTCGCCCCACTCGACGTCGTATTGGTCGAGTCAGGCGGCGACAACCTCACCGCAACCTTCTCCCCCGCACTGGTCGACGCGCAGATCTTCGTACTGGACGTCGCCGGCGGTGGCGACGTCGCCCGCAAAGGCGGTCCCGGTATCGCCCGCGCCGACCTCCTGATCGTCAACAAAACCGACCTGGCCCCGTACGTCGGAGTCGACGTCCCCCAAATGGTCGCCGACGCCGAAGCAGCACGCCAAGGCAAGCCGGTACTGGCGTTGTCCCGCACCGACGCCGACTCAGTAAGCCGCTTGAAGGACTGGGTCCTCGAGATGACCCAACTAGTCCGGACCGGCACCCACACCCCCGTCGACCCAGGTCCCATGGCCCCCCACTCCCACATCGACGAAACCGGCCAACTCATCTCCCACACCCATGCCCACTCCCACTAGCCAGCACCACCACCCGGCCGACCCCGGGATGGCGGAGGTGCCCGGCTTGCGGCCGATCGCCCGGATTGAGGTCGTTGCGGATCCTATTCGTGATCGGTGTCTGCTCACCACCGGGTTGTTGTCGCCGCGGCGGCTGCGGGCGCCAGAGGGAGTTGTCCGGGTCGCGCTGGTCGCCGCCTCGGCTCTGCTGCTGGCCGGCGACCACGTGGAGATCCAAGTCGTGGTCAGCGGACCGGTGCGGGTGGAGATCATCGAGACGGCAGGCACCGTCGCCTATGCGATGCGTGGTGGCTCCGCGCGCTGGGACGTCACCATCCAGCTCAGCGACGGCGCCAGCCTCGCATGGCACGGTGAGCCGTTCGTCGTGTCGGAGGGTGCCGACGTCGCCAGGTCGATGACGGTCGAGCTGGAGTCCGGCTGCGAGCTGGCAATCCGCGAGTCACTCGTCTTCGGTCGCCATGGTGAGATCGGCGGCACCCTGCATTCATCGCAACGAGCCCACCTCGACGGCGAGTTGCTCCTTGCCGAGGATCTGGACCTCTCACCGACTTCAAGACGCGGCTGGGCAATCCTCGGGGACGCGCGCTGCCTCGACTCGGTCACCACGCTCGGCCGCCGTCTCCCGGACGAGCCCGACACCCTGCAATTGGAGGGTGTCGGTTCGATGGCCCGACGGTTGGTACAGGACCAGCACCAAAGTGATCTTGCGCAAAGCTGGGCAGCGTTGAAGCAAGCTGACAAGATCTCCGAGTGCAGCTGAATCGAGAGAGCGCGTTCGCAAGAGCCGTCGCGCTAGCCACCCAAGGACAACGGGCGATCCTCGGTATCACCGGAGCACCCGCGGCCGGCAAGTCGACGTACGCCGAGCAGCTGACCGCAGACTTGGTTGCCCACGGCCACAAGGTGGCGCTCGTTCCGATGGACGGCTACCACCTCGCCCAGTCGGCCCTCGACGACCGTGGGCTCGCAGCCGTCAAAGGTGCCCCGCAGACCTTCGACGGCTACGGCTTCGTCGCCCTGCTCAAGCGCCTCAAAGACTCACCGACCGAGACGATCTGGGCGCCGAGATTCGACCGCTCCATCGAAGACTCGATCGCGGCCACCATCGAAGTACCGCCGGAGACGACGCTGATCGTGACCGAAGGCAACTACCTGCTCTTCGACCAGCAACCCTGGGCAACAGGCCGCCAACTCCTCGACGAGTGCTGGTACATCGACCTGGACGACGACCTCAGACACGACAGGCTGGAAGCGCGCCACCAGAGATTCGGCCGCTCACCCCAGGAAGCCCACGACCGCACCTACGGCTCCGACGAGACCAACGCCAAACTCATCGCCGCGACAAAGCCCCACGCCGACGCGATCATCACCCTGACCTGAAATCTCACGAGCCGGCCCGACTCAACTGACAGCAATCGCCGGCGCCGCCCGTAGCGCCGGTCCAGGGTGTGTGCCGCTCGACAGGAGGTAGTCGCCGATCTGCGCCCTCCCCACGCTCAGCCGGCAACCGACACCCGCGCCACCACCGACTACCTCCTGTCGAGCGGGACACAACTCCCAGCCACACCGAGCGCACACTGCAGAACTGAGGAACCCGTGAGGTCAGGCGGGCAGCGCTTGGGTTCGGCGGAGCATTGTGGTGAGGGCGGCGAGCGGCCCCGCCCGTATCTCCCGCCGCGGGACCGTCTCCGACGGTGTTGTCGAGGTAGGCCAGGGTCGCGGCGCCTGGGGTGTCACCGGCGCCGATGATCGCGGCGTCGAACTCACCCACCAAGCGATCGACCAGCGCCTGTTTCGACGCAAAGTGATACAGCAATCCGCCCTTGCTGACCCCCGCCTCCAGCGCCACCGAGGCCAGCGTCAGCTTGATCCCGCCATCGCGGAAGTCAGGCGCGGTCAATGAAGCCGGCCACGCCATTCAGGTAGAGCTGGAGCCCGAAGTCGAAGTCGGCCTCTTCGGTCACCTCAAAGGCATCGACCTGGTCGAAGACGCCCGCGGCCAGCACCTTGGCCAAGGCAGGCAGCTCCCGCGGATCGACGACGCGCGCCAGCGTTGCGCCGTACCGGGTGAAGGCGTCCGGGTTCTCGTCGAAGCCGGTCGCGAGGTCCATGCTCAGCCGGATCTCGCCCTGCACGTACGTCATCAGCCCCATCACGATCCCGACCTTGCTCTCCTCGCTCAGCCCGGTGTCCTTCAGCGCACCGAGAGCCGAGTCGAACCACGCAAGGTTGTTCGGCCCCGCAGGCGGCCCCGAGATCGGCAGCTTCGAGTACCAGCGATGCCGGCGTACGGCCGTCAGCACCCCCTTCGCCCAGAACGTCAGCCCGGCCCGCCAGTCAGAGCCGGCAGGCAACGGCTCAGGCCGCTCCAACGCCGCATCCGACATCAGCACAAGAAGCTCGTCCTTGCTCTTCACATGCCGGTAGAGCGCCATCGTCGAGTTCCCGAGCCGCTCGGCGACCCGCGCCATCGACACGGCAGCCAGCCCCTCGGCATCAGCGAGCTCGATCGCCGCCCGGGTGATGTCCCCGACCGACAACGACGGTTTCGGCCCGCGCTTGGTGACGTCTCGCAGCCCCCACATCAGCGCGACGTCGGCCGGCAGCTTGGGCTGCTCGCTCATCTCCACCGCCTCAGTCTAGGAACCTTCACCCTGGACATCCGTACTGCGTAGCATCTACGCTAATTAGCGTAGCAAGTACGCAGTAAGGGGAGGACCATGATCATCGAAGCGACTGGCCTGAAGAAGTCGTACGGCACCACCGAGGTGCTGCGAGGCATCGACCTGGCAATCCAGGAAGGCTCCGTACTGGCCCTGCTCGGCCCGAACGGAGCCGGCAAGACCACCATCGTGCGGATCCTGACCACGCTGACCCGCCCGGACGCCGGCGCCGCGACCATCGACGGGTACGACGTGGTCCGCGAGCCCACCAAGGTCCGCGGCGTCATCAGCCTCACCGGCCAGTACGCCGCGGTCGACGACAACCAGACCGGCCGCGAGAACCTCGTCATGATCGGCCGTCTGACGCACCTGGGCCGGACCGCCGCCACCAGGCGGGCAGACGAACTGCTCGAGCGCTTCGAGCTCACCGACGCGATGAACCGCCGAGCCAAGACCTACTCCGGCGGCATGATGCGCCGGCTCGATCTCGCCATGAGCCTGATCGCGCGACCGCGGGTGATCTTCCTCGACGAGCCGACCACCGGCCTCGACCCGGCCAGCCGGCTGACCATGTGGGACGCGATCGGCGAGCTGGTCCGCGACGGTACGACGATCCTGCTCACCACCCAGTACCTCGACGAGGCCGACCGCCTGGCCGACCGGATCGTGTTGCTCGACGACGGCCGGATCACCGCGTCCGGCACCGCCGACTCCCTCAAGGCCCAGGTCGGCGGCGAACGCATCGAGCTGTACTTCGACGACGAGTACACCGCGGCCAAGGCGAACGACCTCCTCGGCGGCCTCACCGACGGACGACTGGTCAACCTGCCGTCCGACGGCTCGGCCGGTCACCTGTTGCAAGTACTGGATCTGCTCCGGGACCAGAACCTGCCGCCGGCTCGAGTGTCGTCGCATCGCCCGACGCTCGACGACGTCTTCCTCACCCTGACCGCGTAGGAGCGAGCTGATGAGTACTCACCAAGGATTCGGCGCCGCCGTCAGCGACGTGACGACGATGGTCGATCGCAGCGTGCGGTTGAGCCGGCGCAACGTGGACACGCTGTTCGTGGCGATCCTGTTGCCGCTGATGATGATGGCACTGTTCGTGTACGTCTTCGGCGGCGCGATCGATACCGGTACGCAGTACATCAACTATGTGGTGCCCGGCATCCTGCTGCTGACCACCGGGTACGGCGCCGCCAGTACTGCGATGGCCGTCGCCGACGACATGACGAGGGGCATGATCGACCGCCTGCGGTCACTGCCGATCCGCAGCTTCGCCCTGCTGACCGGGCACGTCACCGCGAGTGTCGTCCGCAACGCCGTGTCCACCGGGATCGTCATCCTCGCCTCGCTCGCGATGGGATTCCGCCCGAACGCCGGCGTGGTCGACTGGCTCGCGGCCATCGGTCTGCTGCTGCTCTATGTGGTCGCGTTGTCCTGGCTCGCCGCCGCGCTCGGCGTGATCGCGAAGTCGGTCGAGTCGGCCAGCGCACTGGGCTTCTTCATGTTGTTCGTGCCGTACCTGAGCAGCGCGTTCGTGCGGACCGAGACGATGCCGGCCTTCCTCCGGCCGATCAGCAAACACCAGCCGATCACGCCGGTGATCGAGGCCGTCCGCAGCTTCCTCACCGGTACTCCGCTAGGCTCGAACGGCTGGATCGCACTCGCCTGGTGTGGCGGTCTGCTCGTCTTTTCGACGGCTCTCGCGACGCTGCTGTATCGCCGCCGGACCACTCGATGAGCCTCAACGAACAAGCCTTTGATCCGACCGTTGGGCGCACGGTTCGAACCGCTCGGCTTTTGGTGATTCGGGAATCGCCGCGAAGGTGCGACCCTGACCCTCGATCGGGGATAAATTCGAAGTCCCCCCACGTGTGGAGGTCCCACTCCCCCCGGGACCCGCACGGACGAATGCCCCGATCATCGATCGGGGCATTCGTTTTTTTCCTGGAAAGTTCTGGCCCGATGTCGAAATCGGCGGCCCCGCTCCGACGTATCAGTGAGAGCAGGAACCACGGATCGAGGAGAGGGTCAGGATGTCCGAGAACAGCGCGCAGCAGATGATCGTCACCATGCTGGCCGAGGGGAACCCGGTCTGGTACGTCGCAGCGATGGTCAACATGCGCAGCCACGACGTGTACATGATCGGCCGTGCCGCCGGTTACCCCGACAAGGCCAAGCTCCGCCGCGCAGTGTGGGCCCGTAAGAACGCCCAGCAGCTCGCCGCCTGACCTACCTACCGAGGAGCCGGTCCGGTGCTGTCGCGGATAACCAGCGAGGTTCGCAGCAGCTGAGCCGAGTTGACCGGCTGGGTGCCGTCGTCGATGGCACGCAAGAGCAGTGCAGTCGCCTGGCGAGCCATCTCGCGGCTGGGGATCGCGACCGCGGTGAGCGCCGGATGGGTCAGGGCCACCGGCGCCGTGTCGTCGAAGCCGATCACCGAGACATCGCCCGGTACCGATCGCCCCGACTCCTTCACCGCTTCGAGCACCCCGAGCGCGAGCAGATCGTGTGACGCGAAGATCGCCGTCAGCTCCGGATCGGCCGCCAGCGCAGCCTGCGCCGCCGCGAACCCACCGGCCGGCGTCGGCTTCGTCGGCACGAACACGTGGTCGTCGCTCAACTTGTCCTGCCCAAATGCACGCCTGAGACCAGCCAGCCGTAGTTCATGCGTCGGCAGCTCGACCACAGCGGCAATCCGCCGATGCCCGAGGCTCCTCAGATGTTCGCCGGCGAGGAAGCCGGCATGCTCGTAGTCGATCGTCACCACGGGCAGTGAATCGGGGATCTGCGTCTCCCAAGCACACAACGCGATCGGGAACCGCGCATCCGGCAGCAGCGCGAGCGGATCGGTCAGATCACGATCGCCTGCGATGAGCAGAGCATCGACCAGCCGGCTCGACAGCCCGGCCAGTTGGCGTTTGGCCCGATCGCCGTCGGCGCGGGTCGTACAGAGCACGAGGTGGTACCCGTGCTGGTCGAGCACGTTCTCCACCTCCTCGACGATCTCGGAGTAGAACGGGCTGGCGACGGTCGGCACGATCAGCCCGACGGTCATCGTCGAACCGGTCGCCAGCGAACGCGCCACCAGGTTCGGCTCGTACCCGAGGTCAGCGATCGCCGCCCGGACTCGCGCCTCCGTATCCGGCCGGACGGCAGCGCGGCCGTTCACGACATTCGACACGGTCTGCTTGGTGACGCCCGCCCGGTTCGCCACGTCCTGCATCGTCACCACAGGCGACCCCAAAGATTGTTGGACCGGTCAACTACTTCTCTGCAGTATTGGGCGGCCCGGGCGCTACGTCAATGCATTGTTGTGCGCATCGAGGTCTTGTTTACCGGTCAAATGGATTCTATGGTGCAGCGATGTCGACATCTCTGAGAGTCTCCGTCGCGATCATGACCGCCGCCGCGCTCGCCGGCAGCGGCCTGCAGGCAGCCGCCACGCCACCTGTCCCGCCGGCGACCAGCTACACGGTGTCGATCGGATCGAGCACGACGGCGTACCGGTTCCCCGATGACTCGCCGGCCAGTCCGTACATCGACAAGGACGGCACGTTCTACTTCCAGCAGTCGCACGCCTTGTACGAAGCGACCGCCTCGCGTCAGTGGAACTTCTACACGGGTACCAACTTCGACACTGCGACGAAGTCGACCGCCATCAGCGGCGCAGTCAATCCGGCCGACAGCCGCGACAAGAACAGCGACACGACCTGGCGCTGCAACAACAGCCCGACCGGTCTGGAGTCCACCTACGTCAACGGCGGCGCCGGCTCGTACTCGCAACGCAACTACTGCGACCTGATCGGCACCTGGGTCGATCCGGACACGGGCAACTGGATCGGCCTGGTCCACAACGAGTTCACGCCGCAGCCGTTCGGCGACGGCCTGCACTACGACTCGATCGACTACGCCGTCTCGACCAACCAGGGCAAGGTCTGGACCATCAAGGGTCACGCGATCACCTCGCCGTACAGCATCAAGCGCGGCGACAACACCGCCTTCCCGCACGAGACCTACGACTACGGCGACGGCGACCAGCGGCTCTTCGTCGACACCGCATCCGGCTATTTCTACGTGTACTACGGATCGCGCATCATCCCCAAGGCCGGCGAGGGCGGTGGCAACGGCGGACTCGCCCACGTCGCCCGCGCACCCCTGTCGGGCAAGATGGCGACCGGCTCGTGGTCGAAGTGGTACGACGGAGCTTGGTCCCAGCCGGGCGTCGGCGGACTGGAAAGCAACATGGTCCCGGTGACCGCGTCGAACTCGAACGGCTACACGCCCACCGCTGACGACTACAGCCCGGCCAACACCGGCAACGTGGACGAGCAGGTGGCGGCCGGCCAACTGCCGGCCAAGTCGGATCTGTTCATTATGAACATCACCTACAACGCGTACCTGGGCCTGTATCTCGGCGAGCCCGAGGTCGTCTCGGGCGTCCAGATCCAGCGCTTCTACGTCACCGACAACCTCGCCACCCAGAAGTGGTACCTGATCGGCGACTCGGGCAGCTACAAGTCCGGCTCCTGGTACCGCTGGTTCCTCGACCCGGTGAACAAGACGAGCTCGACCATCATCGGCCGCTCCTTCCGTTCGTACTGCTCGATCGCCTGCGCCACCTCCTCCGGCGAGTACGCCGATGTCGCGATCGACTCGACCACGCCGGCCGCGCCGCCGCTCGACCCGGCCAAGACCTATCGAGTTGCCAATGGCAACGGCCGGGTGCTCGCGCAGGTGTCCGGCAGCACGTCGACGACGTCACTCGCCACCGCCACCGGTTCGACCCTCGAGGCCTGGTCCTTCGCTCCCAACGGCGACGGGTCGTACCGGATCGCGAACGCCTCCACCGGGCGACTGCTCGGCACGGACTCGACCGGCAACGCTGGCCGTGCATGGGGTGCGGCCTTGTCAGTCACTGCTCCCGGTACGACGGGTCCGACGGCTGGGCAGCAGTGGTTCGTCATCCCCAACACCTCGCCAGCCAGCGCCGGCTTCAGACTCGTCAATCGGTACAGCGGGCTCGTGCTCGGGATGTCGTCGCAGTCCGGCCGGCTGACGGAGAGCACCCCGGTACGGCACTGGACCAACAGCACGGGTGATGCCGTCGGCGGGTCGCGGACCGCTGCCGAGCAGACGCTGTCCATGACAGCGGTTGGTGTCGCGGCGAACCTCAACGGCGTACACACGCTGAAAGCCAACGGCAAGGCCCTGGACGATCCCGACTGGTCGACGGCCACTGGCACCCAGCTCATCACCTGGTCATCGTCCGGACAGCAGAACCAGTCCTGGACTTTCGCCCAGCAGACCGATGGCACGTACACGATCACCAACGGCTACTCGCAACTGTGCGCCGACGCCGAAGGCGGGTCCACCACGGCCGGTACGAAGGTGATCCAGTGGACGTGCACCGGCCGATCGAACCAGCGCTGGCTCGTCACCCCGACCACTTCGGGTTACTTGATCATCAACGCGCACAGCGGTCTGCCGATGACCACTGCCTCCACCACAGACGGCAGCAAGGTCACCCAGGAGCCCCTCACCGGCGCAGCCGGCCAGCAATGGTCCGTCAGCTGAACGCCACTGTCTCGTTTTGACACCTCCACCCCCGACACCCGCCGATACCATCGGCAAATGATCTTCATCACCGCAAAGTTCAAGGTCCTGCCCGAAGACGCCGACAACTGGCCCACCATCACCGCCGACTTCACCGCGGCCACCCGCGCCGAACCCGGCAACCTCTGGTTCGACTGGTCCCGCAGCCTCGACGACCCCACCGAATACGTCCTGGTCGAGGCTTTCGCCGACGACGAAGCCGCCGGCGCCCACGTCAACTCCGACCACTTCAAGTCGGCCCAATCCACCCTCCCACCCCACCTCGTCGAAACCCCCAAAATCGTCAACTTCAAACTCGACCAGTCCAACTGGTCAGACCTGGGCGAACTAGCCGTCAACCGCTGACGGCTGGTTGCGCACCAACTACTCGCAGGCGATGCCGTCGCCGTCTCGGTCGAGTTTGCTGGAGTAGCCGGGTTCGCCTCGGTGGATGGGGGCGGCGCCGGCGGCTCGGACCTCGGTGCAGTTGGCGTAGTAGGCGTTCTGGGTTGTTTTGGTGGCTGTCGGCTTGGGTTTCGGCTTTGGTTTGGTGGTTCGGTGGACGGTTGGTTTTCTGGTCGGCTTGGGGGCGGTGGTCTTCTTCGGTGGTTTGGCCAACGGTACGGCGGTGGCCGGCTTCTTGGGTGGGATCGAGGCCAGCGGGGCCGGCATGGTGGGTTTGGCGGACGGCGTGGTGGTGACCGTCGTGGTGACTGTGGTCTGGGACGCGGCTTGGTTTTCGGTGGTGGTGGCGGCGCCGCAGCCGGTGGCCAACGCGGTTGCGGTGATGAGGCCTGCTAAGGCTTTCAGGGCAGGCTGGAATTTCGTCATTGCTCCCCCAACCCGTCCTCGGTTCCCCCCGGGACGGGATCGTTGTCGCTCGGGCGCTGACGGTCCGAGCGACCCCATGCCTACCAGTGGTTCATCACACTCCGCGACGGGCAAGCGGCCATACTGGGAAGTCGGTCCTGTTTCGTTACCTAGCGCAAT
This sequence comes from Kribbella sp. NPDC051718, assembly GCF_040681515.1. Classification (NCBI taxonomy): domain Bacteria; kingdom Bacillati; phylum Actinomycetota; class Actinomycetes; order Propionibacteriales; family Kribbellaceae; genus Kribbella; species Kribbella sp. NPDC051718. The sequence goes on from NZ_JBFAYZ010000011.1 coordinate 35,965, forward strand.
CAGGGCTCGGGTACTACGACGGTGTTCTGCGCGGCCGCGATCCGCCATTCGCCGTCATCCTTGGCGAGGAGGTACACCGGACTGCCGGTATCGACGGGCAGCTCGCTGGTGGAGCCGGGGCGGAGGGCGTACTTCTGGTTGACGTTGACGACCGCGATATCGGGCCGGACGAACAGCAGGTGGTCGGGCGTGTAGGTCGCATACGACTCGGTCGTCGCCCCGGGCAGTACGCGCCGGGTGAACTCGGCAATCGTCTCGCTCCCATAGAGACGCTTGCCGTGTCCCGTCACCCACAACGCATCTTCACGGAACAACGCAAGGAACGCGTCAGCATCCTCTTTGCTCTGCGCCTCCTCGACGGTCGCCACCAGGGCGATGATCGCGTCGACGTCGGCTTGGCTGGGGATCTGTCCGGAGATGTCCATGCCCGACATCGTCTTAGTTGAAGCTAACTTGAAGTCAAGGAGCCGAAGGACTTGACGATCTGGCCGAGGTCTTCGTCGGCGACCTCGGGGTAGGCGGTCAGGCGGCTGTGTACTGCCTGCGCTATCGGAAGGTCCGCGGCTGCGGTGGCGAGGGCGACGTCCTTGGCGGCTAGGCGAACCGGGAAGTAGGCGCCTTCGGCGAATGCACGTCCGGCGAGCCCTGCCAGGGGTGATGAGGCTAGGGCGGCTTTGACCTGGGTTTCGGGGAGGCCGAGGGAGCCGGCCAGGGCCATCGCTTCGGCTACTACGGCGACGCCGTTGATGACGGCGTTGATCAGGACGAGTTTCAGGGCGGCGCCGGTGCCGACGGCGCCGGTGCGGTTGACCGTGCCGAAGAGCTCGAGCAACGGAAGTACCGGGTCTGCGTCGCCGCCGACCATCAGGAGGAGCTCGCCGCTGGCCGCGCGATCCACGCTGCCCATCACCGGGGCGTCGATCAGGTGGACGTCCGGCGGGAGGAGGCCGGCCAGTTCGCCGACGACCTCCGGGCCGATCGTGGACGCGTCGATCAGCACGGTGCCGGGCTTCAGTGAGCTCGCGAAGGCTCCCACCACCTCGCGCACCGCCGTCGGGTCCGCCAGCATCGTGATCACCACGTCGGCATCCCGCACCGCCTCGGCCGGTGAGTCCACAACCTTCACCGTAGTGCCGTTGGACCCAGCCCACCCTGCCGCTGCGACACCGGCATCAGGTGCTGCGCCGGAGCCGACGGCTGCTCCGGCGAAGGCGATGGCTCGGGTGGTGGTGCGGTTCCAGACGGTCAGGGGGTAGCCGGCGGCCAGGACGCGGCGGGCCATCGGGGCGCCCATCGAGCCGAGTCCGAGGAAAGCGATCTTCGTGTTCTTCTCCATGCCCCCAAATCTAACGAGCAGTCAGCAATGTGAGTAGCGAATGTCTAGCATGGAAGCCATGCCGACCCCGCATGACTTCTCCACCCCGCTGCTCCGGGTTTTCGTCGCCGTCGCCGCGCGCGGATCCTTCACCGCCGCAGCCCCGATCCTCGGCTACACCCAGTCCGCGGTCTCCCGGCAGATCTCAACCCTCGAAGACGAAGCCGGTACGACGCTCTTCGACCGCCTCCCCCGAGGCGTCCGGCTCACCGAACCCGGCCGCCGCCTACTCCCCCACGCCCAGGCCGTCCTCGACCGCCTCGACGCGGCCCGCCAAGAACTCACCGACCTCAGCGAACTGGCCACCGGCCGACTCCGAGTCGCCGCCTTCGCCACCGCCGACGCCGCGCTGATCCCGCAGGCCATCGCCACCTTCCAACGCCGCTACCCCGACGTGCGGATCACCCTCCGCGAAGGCTTCACCTCCGGCCTGCTCGAACTACTCGGCGCCGGCGAAGCGGACGTCGCCGTCGTCAGCTACCCGACCGTGCAGCACCTCGACGGCTTCGATCTCCGCAAACTCCGCGACGATTTCATGTACGTCGCTTTGCCACCGACCCACCGCCTGGCGCGCCGCCGCCAGGTCCGGCTCACCGATCTGCAGGACGAGCAGTGGATCGCAGGCAGCTCCCGCCCCGAAGACACCCTGATCAGCGCCTGCCTCCGAACCGGCTTCCAGCCACACATCGGTTTCGTCGCCCGCGACTGGATGGCAAAACAAGGCTTCGTTGCCGCAGGCACCGGAATCACCCTCGTCCCCTCCCTCGCCGCCGAAGCAGTCCGCCCCGACATCAAGTTGGTCCGCATCCACCCCGACGACATGCCACCCCGACAGATCTACACCGCCACCATCTCCGGCCTCACCCCCTCCCCGGCCACCCGCGCCTTCCTCGAGGTACTACACGCCTAGCTGCGGGCGGGCGTACCGGCGTACGCTCGGAGCCGTGTCTGGTCCGGGGAGTGTTCGGTGAGGTTGCTCGAGTGGCTCAGGGCCAAGTATGCGGGGTTGTCTGCGACTCGGCGGGCGGCGCGGGCCGCGGTGGTGATGCCGTTGGCGTTCGCGTTCGCCTATCTGGTGCTGGACGATCCGGTGATCGCGATCTTCGCATCGTTCGGGTCGATGTCGACCGTGCTGTTCGTCGACTTCAGTGGCAGCAAGCTCGAGCGGATCCAGGCCCAGCTGAGCCTGATCGCCGCCGGTCTGATCCTGATCTCGATCGGTACCGTTGCCTCCAGCTCCGTCTGGCTCGCCGCCGCGGCGACCCTGATCGTTGCCTTCGTCATCTTGTTCGTCGGCGTCATCAGCTCAGTACTGGCCAGCGCGACGACCGCTCTCCTGGCCAGCTTCATCCTCCCCGTCAGCCTCCCCGGCGGCATGACCACGCTCCCCGACCGCCTCATCGGCTGGCTACTGGCAGGCGCCGCCTCCCTCATCGCCATCACGTTCCTCTGGCCCGCCCCAACGCGAGAACCCCTCCGCGGCCCCACCGCGCACGCCTGCACCCTGCTCGCCAGACGCCTCCAAGCCGGCCTCGACTGCCTCCGCAACCCAGCCGACACCGAGAGCAAAGCCGCCCTGATCTACCAAGCCGGCGAAGCCTCCGCCGCAGTAGCCGAACTCCGCAAGACCTTCTTCGGTACGCCGTACCGCCCCACCGGCCTCTCAACCTCCGCAAGAACCCTCGTCCGGGTGGTCGACGAAGTCATCTGGCTCAACTCCGTCCTCGAACCCCACGCCCGGATGCCGAACCCAGGCCCTGCCGCCCCCTACCTGATCGCCGTCTACGAAGCAGCCGCCGACCTCCTCGACCGGGCCGCGAACGTGCTCGACAACGACGACGGCAACCTCACCGGCTTCGAGGAAACCCTCGGCCGGCTCCACCAGGCACGTCTCGCCCTGGAACAAGCCGTCACCGAACTACCGCCATCACCCGGCAAGGACGACAGCCTGGTGAAAGCCTTCGTCAGCGCACTCGAACCAACCTTCCGGGCCCAGGAGATGAGCTTCGCCGTAGCCGCCATCGCGGAGAACATCGAGCTCGCAGTAGCAGCCCGCGGCCGCAGCTGGTGGGGTCACCTCCTCGGCCGCGGCCCCACCGGCCCCGGCTCACCCCTGGCATCCGTCAAGGAGCGAGCGGGCGCCCACCTGGAACTCCACTCGGTCTGGCTCCACAACAGCATCCGCGGAGCGGTAGGCCTCGCGCTGGCCGTCCTGATCGCCGACCTCACCGGCGTACAGCACTCGTTCTGGGTCGTCTTCGGAACCCTCGCCGTACTGCGCTCGAACGCCTTGAGCACCGGCCAGAACGCCCTCCGCGGGCTGGCCGGCACAGTGGCCGGCATCATCATCGGTGGCGCCGTAGTGCTGGCCATCGGCTCCAACACCACCGTCGCCTGGTTCCTGCTGCCGATAGCGGTACTTCTCGCAGGACTAGCCCCAGCAGCGTTCTCCTTCGCAGCAGGCCAGGCCGCGTTCACCGGCGTACTGCTGATCCTTTTCGACATCATCTCGCCGGCAGGCTGGGAGATCGGACTAGTACGCATCGAGGACGTCGCCATCGGCTCAGCGGTGAGCCTGCTCGTCGGACTCCTCCTCTGGCCGCGTGGCGCGACAGCCGCTCTCCAGCAGGCGCTAGCCGAGGGGTACTCCGACAGCGCGCACTACCTGCGCCAAGCGATCGCCTATGCGGTGACCCGCTGCGACGGGCGAGCCGGGCCTGCCGCAGTACCGGATGAAGCCTCCAGGAAGGCCGCGGCCGCTGCACGCCGGCTAGACGACGCCTTCCGGACGTACTTGGCCGAGCGCGGCGGCAAGCAGCTCCCCCTGGCCAATGTGACGACACTGGTGACAGGCGTCGCGGTACTGCGCATAACTGTCGACGCGATCCTCGAGCTGTGGAGTCGCGGCGACACCCCCAGCGGCGACCGCACAGCTGCCCGGATGGAGCTCATCGACTCCACCGGTGTGCTCGTGGACTGGTACCAGGAGACCGCTCTCGCGTTGGCCGGAGCAGGCGAGGTACCGACGCCGATCGAGCGTGACGGCGACGCGGAGGACCGGCTGGTCAACGCAGTCCGCACGGACCTCACCGCAGACGACGGGAGCTGGACCGCGACCGCGGTACGGATGCTCTGGACGGCTGATCACCTCGACGGATTGCGCCGCCTGCAACGCGCCCTCGAGGTCTGACCCTCTTCGCGCAGACCGGATGAGGACTTGAATTAGTCAGAGACTCGTACCATCCTGATGCTCAGGGGGTGGGTCTCTGATGAGTACGGCGGTGCAAGTCCTCGCCGTCGTGATCGGCGTGATCCTGGTGTCGGTCTGGGCGATGGAGCTGTGGTTCTACAAGAACCGGCGGCTGTACTTCATGTTCCTGATCAAGCCTGCCGACTACGATGCCGTCCGGCTGTGGCGGATCTCCATCGCGTACTTCAACCTCACGACGGCGGCCGCGCTCTTCATCGGCACCTACCTGCTGCACACGAGTCACCCGGACGCCGGGCAGGCATTGATCCTGTTCACCGCGTGCCAGCACGTCTTCCTTGCGGTCGTCATGCTGGCCACGCAGCCGAAGCTCTGGCTCAACTCCGTGATGGAAGCCGTCCCGAACCTCGTCCTCCTCGTCGTCGCTGCGACGACCTGACGATCAGCGGCGGCGGCCCCACTTGGCGGAGGCGCCGATGCCGGCGAGGTGCAGGGCCATGCAGAGCAGGCCGGCCATCAGCAGGGTCTGCGGGGTGAACGCGTCACTGACGGTCGCGTCGGCCCAGTCGAGGATGAGCGCGAGTCCGAAGATCACTGCGGCGATAATGGCGAACATGGTGTTTCTCCTGTCGAAATTCCGGGCGGGGAAGCGCTCAGGTACCCGAACCGGGCACTCAGCTAACGGACAGCTTCTGGTCGCCACTCTCAACACCCGCGGGATGCCGGTCAAGGGCTCGAACCTCACGGTCCGGTACGCCGAAATCGCATCAACCTTCGAGGCGTCACCGCTGCATGTCGTCAACGTCCAGGAGGTCTTGACCTACTACCATCTACGCCGGCTCGCGAAGGGCATGCCGTCGTTCCGGGCCGCGTACCGCCCGTCGCTCGCCGGACCGGCCGGTGGTGTGGTGACCTTCTCACGACTGCCGGTCGAGTCGATCCGTTATCGGCGGCTGCCGGCGCCCCGGAGTACCGAAACGTCCCTTCGCTGGCGGGGACTCCTGAAGGGCGCGTTGGTGACCCGGGTGGCCGGCGTGTCGGTCGTGAACGTGCATCTGCTCGCCAACACCGACGGGACCTGGTCGGCGTCGAACAGGTTTCATCCGATCCACCGTCAGCAGCTGACCGAGCTCGCTGCGCTGGTCGGTAGCCTCGGTCTGCCCAGTGTGGTGACGGGAGACTTCAACATCCCGCGCCAGAAGCCTTTGGTACAAGACTTTCTGAGCACGACCGGGCTGACCGACGTGTTCGGTGGCGAGTGCCCGCCGACGTTCCAGCAGGCCTATCTGCCGGCCGGGATGAAGTCCCAGTGCATCGACTTCATCCTGACCGCCGGGCTGACGACCGAGTCGGCCGAGGTGGTCTTCGAGGAGGAGTCGCCGTCACTCGGCTACCTCTCCGACCACCTCGGCCTGCAGGCCCGGCTCAGCCGATCGGCTTCCAAGGACCGCTAGGCGCGGCGCTCGGCGGCTGGTTGTTGTTGAACCACTTGGCTTCGTACAGGTGCCCCTCGTACAACGCCCGGTCGCCGGTCCGGAAGACCCGCGAGGCGGTCCAGATCGTCGTGCCGTCCTCGGTCATCGCCAGCTCTTCCCAGGCACCGTACGGCGCACCCGGCTTCTGGTTCTTGCTCGCCCAGGACGCCAAGTAGATCTTGCCGTCGAGGCTGACCCTGGTACCGGCCTTGTACGACGCAGTGGGGCTCCAGGCCGGCGGCAGGTTCACCGTGGCCGTGACGGCGCCGGTAGCCGCGTCGAGCGAATCGCTGCCGGAGTACGAGACCGTCAGCGGGTGGGCGCCGGGTGCGAGACCCACGGGCAGCGGGAAGCTCGCAGTACCGGCGTTGAGAGTGCCTGTGCCGCGTACCTTGTCGCCTTCGCGCAGTTCGACCGTGCCGGTCACCGGTAGGTCGTCAGCGGTCACCTTGACCGCCACCTTGGCCGCAGTACCCCAGTCCATCGGAGCAGAGGTCGCGGTGACGGTCGCCTCGCCCTTGACTGTGCGGAACACGGCCGGCTGCGCTACCGCAGTACCAGCGTCTGCGCTGACCGCCGAGACGATCCACCCGTACGACGTGGCCGGCTGCAGGCCCGTCCAGGTCACCGAGGCGGTGCCGTTGGCCAGTACGTCGTCCGACCCGATCTCGGCAGTCGGTACGTACGCCGCGAGCGAGTCCGTCGAGAAGGACGTCTTGCGCGTCGTCAGGTCGACAGGGATCGTCAGGTTGTCCTCGGCGCCGTTGTAGCGCGGCTTGGTCTGGCTGCCGTCCTGGCGTACGTCGTACTCGGTCGCCCCGAAATTCCCGAGGAACGGCGAGTACGTGTCGATGTGCAGCTCGGCCCGCTTGACGTCGAACTGCAGCAGCCGCAGGAAGCTCGCGCCGAACTGCAGCCGGTCCGTCGCCTTGTGATCCGGCTTGCCGTCACCGTTGACATCGATGTTGCCTGCGGCATCGACCAGCTTCGGCCACAGCTCACCGGCCGGGACCGTGTAGAACTGGTAGTCCGCGAGCAGCTCGACGACGTCGTGCGCGACCGTCACGCCGACCTTGGTCTTCAGGTTGGTACCGACGCCATGCTCGTGACCGGCCAGCACCAGGAAGACGTTCGGGTTGCTCTCGACGACCTGCTTGTACAGCGGCGACCCATCCGGTGCGGAGAAGTCGGCGCCGCGGCCGTCGGGGTTGGGCGACGGCTTGAGGTAGTCGTGGGACAGCAGGATGCCGTTGCGATCCTTGTACCGCTTGAAGATCGAGTCGGCCCACTTGGCCTCGTCGGGCGTCACGCCGTACGAGAGGCCGACGGCGACGAAGTCGAGTCCGCCGGCGGAGTAGAGGACGTAGTTGTTCTGGTTGTCCTTGCCCGGCGTGATGCTGCCGTCGGGGTTCACCTTCTCGTCCCACGCGTGGTACTCGGTGCCGGCCGGCCAGGTCTTGGCCAGCGCGTTGTACCGATCCGCGCTGAACATCTTGCTGAACCGCGAGTCCGGTCCGGTCTCGGCGCCCAGCTGGTTGTCGTGGTTGCCGGCGATGACCTGGTTGACCACGCCGTTGTCGTCCAGGATCTTCTGGTAGCTCGACGCGGCCGCAAGCTCTTTGTCGACTTCCGCGTTGAGACCGGGCCGCTGCAGCGAGCCGTCCGGGTTCTTGGCCAGCGGGTCGTAGTAGTCGTTCTCGATGATGTCGCCGGTGTGCGCGGCGTACGCGATCTTGCGACCGGCCGCATTGTCGGCGATCCACTGCGTCTCGTCACGGTACGCCGCCGCCCAGATCGCCTGCTCCTCGGCGGTCTCGACGTCCGACGCCTCACTCTGGCCGTCCCAGTCGTCGTACGTGCCACCGGCGGCACCCTCGGTCAGGTACTGCGTGTCGGTGAAGTGCGCGATCGAGAAGTCATACGTGCTGGGGTCCTCGAAATGGTCCTTGCCGTTCTGCGCCGAGGCATCCCGGGGCGACAGATCATCGGCGAACGGGTCTTCACCAGTGACCAAGACATGTACGAGGTCACCGTCGCGATACTGGGTCTCGACCTGCGCCGTGAGCACCGTCGACTTGCCGGTCTGACCGCGGGAACTGGTCAGGGCGACCCACTTCTGGGTCGCCTTGTCCCAAACTCTCAGGGCAGCGACGCGGGCCGGGTCGATCGTGCCTTCCCACCGCAGGGTCGGGGTCTTCGCAGTGGTGCCGAGGTTCAGGTCGTACCGCTGGAAGACGACGTCCCGCGCGGACTGCGTGTCGATCGTCTTGCCGTCGAGCGGCCGCAACGAGTCAACAGCGACCGACCCGTCATGGGTGATGTCGAGCGTGGTCGGTACCGCGCTGGCGATGCCTTGGTACCCGCTGGATGGGATTAGCACCTCTGCCTTGGTGAACGTCGCCTTCAGCGAAACACCGTCCTCGCCAGGGATCTTGGCGGCGAGGGTGGCCGACGGAGCATTGCGGCCGGCGATCGTCGCCTTCAGATCAGTCGGTACGTCCGGGATGCTCGCGCTGGTGAACTGCACCTGCCTCGTCGCCGTGTTGCCGAGCGAGTCCGTCGCCGTGACGGCGATCGTATGCGCGCCGGCCGGCAGCCCATGGCCGATCTGGTCGCCTTGCTTGACCGCCTTGCCGTCGAGCGTGATGGCCGGCGTACCGACGATGGCCGAAGCGTCCTTGACCTTGACGGTGAGCGCGACGGTCGAGGTCAGCTTCTGCCCCTCGGCCGGGACGCTGCTCTGGATCTCCGGCGCGGTGTTGTCGACGGTGAAGCGACGGGTGGAGGTCTTGTCGCCGACAACCGCCTCGAGCGTGTGCGCGCCGTCCGCGATCGTCTTGGTGTCGACGTCCGCGCGGAGGCCGAGCGGCGTGGCAGGCAGGCCGATGTCGAACAGGAACGTCTTGTCCAGTACGGCGTTGTAGCTGTTGCCGCAGGTGCCATCACCGATGTACGTGGTGACCGGCGTACCGGCCGGGTAGCTCGCCGAGCCGATCGTGACGGTGGAACCGGCGATCAGCTTGGTCAGCTGGGTCGCTGTCGCGGCCGTTGGTCGAAGCTCCAGATTTCTGATCGTGAAGTCGTCGTAGTTGTCGCAACCACCGGCGGTCGCACTGCCGTGGTCGTTGCCGGCGACGAACTCGATCGTGTTGACGCCCGGCACGAGCCACTCGTTCGGGAAGCTGAGGTCGGCGGTCTCCTTCTCCCAGATACCGAGCTTCAGCGGGATGCCGTTGATCAGCACGAGGTTGTCGTAGCCGTTGTCGGAACCGTTGCCGCCGATGAAGCGTCTCGATCGTCCGCGTCGTCGGGGCATCGGCGATCGTGAAGTGGAACTCGGCCTCCTTGTTGGGGCCGCAGGTTCCATCACCCAGTGCGAGCGACGCATCCGTGGTCGGCGTCTTGGTGACCGTCGATCCGGTGGTAGTCACCAGGTATGTCGTACCGGCGGTGACCGTGCCTGCGGTGCTCAACGCGAGCGCCGCGTCGGTACGGGTGAGCTTGAAGTCGTCGTGGTTCGCGCAGGTCGCGCCCGCGGCCGTGCCGTTGTAGTCGCCGGTCTTGACCTGAACCGTATTGTCGCCGGGCTTGAGGAACCGCTGCGGGAGCTTGAGGCTGATTGCTTCCGCGCCGTTGACGCCGTAGTCGCCACCGAGGTCGACACGGTTGCCGTTGACAAGCAAATAGTTGTGGTATTTCGCTTCGGCGGAGTTGCCCGCCTCGATCGCGAGGTCGAGGGTTGCGGTCCCCTGGGCCAGGGTTTCCGCGTTCTGGGCGGGCTGGTCGTCGATCGCGAGCGACTCGACGTGGTCCGCGCTGCCGTTGGGGAGGGCCGCGATGATCGGCTGGGTGCTCTTGAGCAGCGCGCCATCGGGCGGGGTCAGCTTGGCGGCGCCGGCCGGGGAGTTGTTGACCGCGATCTCGACGCTCTGCGCCTTGCCCGACTTGCTGGTCGCCGTGACGGTATGGGTGCCGTTGGCAAGCGTTGTGGTGTCGAGGTCCTTGCTCAGACCGGCTGTGCTGCCCGGTTCGCCGGAGAGGACGAAGGTGAGGTCTTGGGTGAGCAGGTGCTTCGAGCTGCCGCAGGTACCGTCGCCGAAGCTGTAGCTGAAGGCGTTCTGCTCACCGTCGATGACCACGCCGAGCAGGCTCAGGCTGAGGCTCGTCAACGGGAAGTCGTCGTAGTTCGGGCAGCGCGCGCCTTCACCGTTCGGCAGTACTTCGTACCCGACCGCGGCGGTGTTGGTCGTGTCGACCCAGTTCGCGCCGGCGTGGACGGTGACCGTGTTGACGCCGGTCTTGAGCCAGTCGCCGTCCAGGTCAAGGGTGCCCGCCCGGCCGCCGGGAATGTCGGGGAAGAAGATGCGGTCGGCATCTGCGGTGTGGCCGTTGACGGTGATGTAGTTGTGGTACCGGGCCTCGGTACCGTTGCCGCCCATGTCGAAGCTGAGGTGCGCGGTACCGGCCGTCTTGTCGGCGTCGAGCTTGGTGCCGTCGACGGTGATCGAGTCGACCGAGTCGTTCTCGGTAGCCGGCTCGGCCTTGACCTTGACCGTGCCTTCCAGCGTCTGGCCCGCGCGCAGGTTGAGGGTCGGGGCGCTGGTGCTCGGTGGTGCGTCCTCGGCTCCGGCGGTGGACGGGACGATCGCGGCACCGGAGCCGGCTATCAGCGCTGTCGCTGCTAGTGCAATCAGGACGCGAGATCGCCGGCCTGGGCGCAGTCGGGGTGTCATCGGTTCGGTGTCTCCTTCAGAGAACAGCGGTGAGGTGGAGAGCAGCTAGGACGGTCATGCCGAGTCCGGCGATCGTTAGGCCGGCGGCGGCTAGTACGGGGGCTACCCGGGTGGCCAGGCGTAGTACTGACTGGGTCTGGGCGCCTCGGATGACCACGGAGCTGCCCGCGATGGCCAGCAGTCCGACGCCGAAGAGGACTACGGCCATACCGACGCCGAAGGTGATCACCAGCAGCAGGGCGAACCCGGCTCGCCCGATGAACAACCCAGCCACCAGCACCAGAAACGCTGCTGGGGAAGGGGTGAGGCCGCCGGAGATCCCCAGCATCATCAAACCCGGCCGCTTGGCTTCCCCATGCCCGTGACCATGACCATGTCCGTGGCCATGCCCGTGGCCGTGGGCTGCAGCTTGAAGGTGGCGGCGGGCCAGGTACAGCCCAGTGGCAGCTACCAAGAGCCCTGCGATCAACTGCAGTGCTGTGGTGAGTTGCTGCATCTGAATCACATCGGCCAGCGACAGGAAGGTCCAGGCGAGCGCAATCACCAGCACGGAGATGGTGTGCATGACTGCCACCGACCCACCCAGCCAGGCCGCGTCTTTGATCTTCCCCTGGGAGCCGACGAGATAGGCGGCCGCGAGGCTCTTCCCATGCCCAGGCATCACCGCATGCCCTGCCCCTGCAAGGAATGCGAACCCAAACGCAACCGGCGGTACTCCAGGCGAGTTCACAAAGTTCTGCAACTGATCGGAGAGCGCAAGCGCGATCACGCGGTCACCTCCTGCCGCCGCCTGCGGCGTACTACGACCAGGCCTGCTGCGCCGACAAGCACCACTCCCCCAGCCACCGCCGAGAGCTGGATCGCCGCACTCCGACCGGCATGCGCTCGGGTGACGCTGCCGAGAGACCAGCCGTGGGTGTCTTTGCCGGCGGAGTAGACCGTGCGGTCGCCGTTCGGACCGGTGGCCAGGGTGCGATAGGCGGGATTGAGGTCGGTCAGCGTCCGGACGGTGATGTCCGCCTTGGCGATCGGCTCCGGACAGGTGAACGCGAGGTCGACGCCGGTCCTGGCCAGTTCCTTCGGCGCCTCGACGATCCCGGCGCAGCTTAGGCCGTCGGTGCTCACCTGGATCTGCCGCAACAAGTACCCGCTGAACTCCGCCGACGCACCGATCGCCATCGCATCAGCCGGCTCGAAGAAAGTTGCTCCATCGAGCAGTTTGCGGCTCTGCGGCAGTACTCCGAGCGCGACACCGAGCAGCGTCAGATCGTCAAGGCCGCCGACCTTCCAACGCACCCGCACCACATCGCTCCGCGCCGGATCAAGGCTGACCGCGACGGTCTGCGGATCGCCGAACGGATGCGCCTGCGCCGGCACAGCCGTGACCCCCACACCCAATCCGATCGCGGCGACGACGGCGAGCGTACGTAGTACCGGGCACAGCAGATGAAGCACCAACGCCCCCACCCCTCAGCCCCGAGCGCGTCGATCAACGCAACTCCCGGACCTTCCCGCCGCCCCGGAAACACCAATGCGCCTTTTGGTGATCCCCAAGAGACGCATTGGTGAACGATTAACCCAGCAGCGCCTACAAGCTGAAGGCGATTGACCGCACGATCAGCGCCGCCACGAACACGATCGTGAACGCCAGATCGAACGCGATCCCACCCGCGCGCACCGGTCGCACCCGGCGACGTACCGGCTCGAGCACCGGCTCCGTCCAGGCGTGCGTCAACGTCCGCGCCCTCACGGCCCAGGCCGGCCCGCGTCCGACCACGCCGCCCCAGTCCAGCAACATCCTGGCAACCAGTACCAGTAGGAACGCCGACAACGCGTACCCGACAAGCGCTCCAAGCAAGCTCATGACCAACTCCTTTGTTCCATCTTGCCAGGAACAACGAAGCAGCCAACCCTGAAATGTCCCCCAACCAGACTTCTTAGCTGACTATCAGTTACAGCCCGAAGACCCGCTGGGCGTTGCCGCCGAGGAACAGGTCGGTCGCCTCTTCGTCGAGTTCGAGGCTCTCGAGGTCCTGCAACGCCTTGGCCGGGGTGATCATCGGGTAATTGCTGCCGAACAACACTTTGCGACGACCGTGCGCACGGACGTACTCGACCAGGGCGGGCGGGTAGCGCTTCGTGGTGTACGCCGAGGTGTCGATGTAGACGTTCTCGTGTTTGGTGGCGACGGCGATCGCCTCGTCGGTCCACGGGTAGCCGATGTGGCCGCCAACGATCCTCAGCTCCGGGAAATCGAGGGCGACCTGGTCGAGGTAGATCGGCCGCCCGACCTCGGACGGCATCAGCGGCCCGGTGTGGCCGATCTGGGTACAGAACGGGACATCGGCTTCGCAGCAAGCGACGTACACGGGATAGAACCTGCGGTCCGTCGGCGGTACCTCCCAAAGCCACGGCAGGACCCGGATCCCCTTGAAACCAAGCTCCTCGACACACCTGCGGATCTCCCTGACCGCCTCCATCGGCTTCCTGATGTCGACCGATCCAACCCCCGCCAACCGGTCAGGCGCCTGCTCGACGAACCCGGCGACCTCATCGTTGGAGATCATCACGTTCCCCGGCGCAACCCAGGCCGAGATCAGCGACTTGTCCACACCCGCCTCGTCCATCGCCTCGACCGTCGCGGCAACCGGCTGCTCCTCGAGCGGAATCCCCGGCTGCCACCGCCGCAACGAATCCAGCATCGGATCAGCCAGATGTCTGGTCGTCGAATGCTGAGCCCAGGCGTCGATGATCACGGTCTCTCCTCCAGCGCGATAGCGGTCAGCAGGGTGTTGAACTTGTCGGCTTCTTCGAACGGCAGGAAGTGGGCCGAGTTCTCGAACCAGTGCAGCTGTTTGGACGGCGCTTCGATCGCCTCGAAGTACTCGACCGCCTGCTCGGCGGGAGTGACCTGGTCGTACCGGCCGACGAAGAGGTGGATGGGGATCTCGAACCTGCGGGCGGTGTGCAGCAGGTCGGTCTCGAGGGTCTCCGGCATCAGATGCCGGAACGAGAACTCCTGGGCGATATCCCGGAGCTTCCCGAAGTACTCGCGCAGGAGAGCCGGCTCGATCCGCGCGAACAACGCTTCATGACTGCCGTTGACCGTACCGCCGAAGTACTGCACCCAGGCACGATGGACGACCGCATTGGCGAACGTCGGACCCCCATCGGCGGCCGACTGCTGCATCTTTTGGAGAGCGGAGATGGCCTCCTCGTGCTGCTGCTCGGTCGCCTTCCGCAACGCGAACTCGTACGCCGTCCGCGCGGCCCGGCGCCCAGACACGAGCTGCCCGGCCCCGATGTACGCGTGCAGCTTCTCCGGGTACTCGCTGGCGATCATCGCGCCGAGCAGTGTCCCCCACGAGTGCGCGACCAGATAAACCTTCTTCTGCCCGAACTCCGCAGTCAGCACGTCGATCAACTCGACCGCGTCATCGACAAACTGCCGCAACGTCATCGACTCAGCCGGAATCCCAGCGTCGTACGACCGCCCGGCGCCCCGCTGATCCCAGTGCGCCACCAGAAAGTGCCGCTCGAGCCCAGAGTTGTACGCCGCAAACAACGGCATCTCAGCCAATCCCGGCCCACCATGCAGCACCAGCAACAGCGGATTCCCGAGGTCATCCCCCCGCACAGAAACCTCCTGCGCAAACCCCCCAAGCACCACCCGCCGCCGAAACCCCACTTCCTCAGCCACCCACCGACTCTAACCGGGCGAGAGGGCAGAAGGTCCGGCTCACACCACCAGGCAAACTGGCCCTATGACCGACCTCCCCGCGGGCCTCGTGCAACTCCTCCACCAACCCAGCCCCTGCTTCCTCGCCACCACCCTCCCCGACGGCTCCCCCCACCTCACCCAGACCTGGGTCGACACCGACGGCGACCACATCCTCATCAACACCGTCCAGGGCCACCAAAAACTCCGCAACATCGAGCGCGACCCCCGGGTAGCAGTCACCATCTCCGACCCCGACGTGCCCGGTCGCTACTACTCCATCCGCGGCCGGGTCACCCACACCACAACAGCCGGCGGCGCCGAAAGCATCGAAAAACTCTCCCAAAAATACGAGGGAGCCCCCTACTCCTGGCACGGAGGCCGAGACCAGGTCCGGGTAATCCTCACCATCACCGTCGACAAGGTCATCCACGCCCCCTGGGCCTGAGGGGTGGCTCTCCTTGAACGGTTTGATGGATCCTCCTCGACCGGATGGCGGCGCGGACGGCGGCGCGGGCGGTGGCGCGGGCGGTGGTGCGCAACCGGAGTTGGTTGTGAGGTAGGGCACTCGTGAGCCACGGGGTTCTCGCAGAAGCGCGACGGAGGAGCGCGCATCGGGTGGGTGGGAGCTAGCCGCGGAGTGAGCGACGAAGGAGCGAGCGGGTGGCAGGCGTGGGGAGACGAGTTCTTTGCGCGGGACGGCGAGGACGATCGTTGCCGCGTGGGTGGAGTTGGCTTGTGAGCTGGAGCACTCGACGATCCGGTGCTCTCGCCTAAGCGGGCAACGTAGGAGCACGCGCACCCAGGGTGGGTGGGAGCCTGCGGCGGGTGAGCGACGTAGGAGCGAGCGTGCGGCTGGCGTGGGGGATGACAGTTGCCTGGGGAAAGACGAAGGCCCGGACCAATGGTCCGGGCCTTCCAAAGTAGCGGGGGCAGGATTTGAACCTGCGACCTCTGGGTTATGAGCCCAGCGAGCTACCGAGCTGCTCCACCCCGCGCCGCCTTGATGTGTTTAGTTTAGGGGATGTGGGCTGAGAGTCCAAATCGAGGGGCGGGAGGGAAAAGGTGTGTCGCGGGTGAGTGGGGGCGGCGTAGCTTTTGGGGATGGGTGATGGGGTGATTCGCGAGTTCCGGGGTGGGGATCTGTGGGCGGCTGCGCTGTTGCTGGCGGAGCGGCAAGGGCGGCATCGGGGTAGGCATCCGTTGTTGCCGGCGGAGTATGAGGATCCGAAGGTTGCGCTGGGCGAGGTGACCGCCGCCTGGGAGAGCGAGGAGGCTTCGGGGGCTGTGCTCCTGGAGGGCGGGGAGGTCACTGGGTATTTGCTGGGGGCCCCTAAGAGTTCGCCGACCTGGGGCGACAACGTTTGGGTTGAGCGGGCGGGGCATGCAGTGAGGGAGCCGGAGAAGATTCGGGATCTTTATGCTGTCGCGGCAACGAAGTGGGTGGCGGACGGGAAGACGGCGCAGTACGCGTTGGTGCCTGATGATGCAGAGTTGCTGGATGCCTGGTTCCGGTTGGGGTTCGGGGGTCAGCACGCGCATGCGGTGATGCCGGCGCCGGCTGAGCCGTTGCCGGCGCGACCGGGGGTGACGGTGCGGCGGGCTGGGCGTGGGGATATCCAGGTGCTGGCCGAGTTGGATCTCGTGTTGCCGAAGCATCAAGGGCTGCCGCCGACGTTCAGCTCCGGGGAGCTGCCGACGCTGGAGGAGGCGCTCGCGGACTGGGAAGAGTCTATCGATGACCAGGACTACGCCACCTTTGTTGCTGAGAGCAACGGAAAGGTGATCGGGTCGTCGATCGGGTGCTCGCTGGAGAAGTCGAGCGCGCACAGTGGGCTGGCGCAGCCTGACAACGCCGGGTTCCTTGCCTATGCGGCGGTGTTCCCGCAGGCACGTGGCGCGGGGGCCGGGAGGGCGCTCGGCGAGGCGGTGATCAACTGGGCTGCGGGAGTCGGGTACACCTCCGTGGTGACGGACTGGCGGGTGACGAATCTGCTCTCCTCCAGGGCCTGGCCGCGGCTCGGATTCGTGCAGACATTCCATCGTTTGCATCGGATGATCGGGCGCTGATCAAGCCATCGTTTGCATCGCGCAACGACCGCTGATCAATCAAACGCTCTGTATACAAGGCATCACGGTGAGCTATTGCCATGCGCTGAGCGCGCATGCTTGCATTCCCCCAGTAATCGTTCCTAAGGATCGTTTCCTTAAAGGGGGGAATCCGATGCCACGACTGTCCCTGCTTGCCCGCCTCCTAGCATGTGTCTTGATGCTGGCGGCGGCCCTCACGATCATCCAGCCTGCGAATGCCGCCGTCCCGGACCGTAAGGCCTGGGTGCTGTGGAACCAGACTGCTGGCACCATCGTTCCGACCGGCACTTGGCCGGCGCCGAGCAGTGTCATCCCGCTGGCGCCCGGTCGGTACCAGCTCAAGTTCCCCGGGCAGGGTGCGCCCGGTGGGGTCGTGCACGTCACGGCCATCAACAACGCGCCGCACTGGTGCCAGGCCGAGAACTGGTTCCAGTCCGGGCCGGACGAGATCGTCAACATTCGCTGCTACCGCGTCGGCGGTGCGCTCGACGTGACGAGCTTCAGTGCGTTCTTCGTCAGTGCGTCCGGCGGTCCGGCGCCAGGGCTGTTCGGGTACGTCGATTCGCAACCGAACGGCGCACTCGTCAGCCAGTACAACTCGGCCGGCGCTCCGAACACCTCGACGCCACTCGGTGTCGGACAGTGGCAGGTGAAGTTCCCCGGGCTGGTTGCCGGCGGGACTCTCGACGGCAGTCTGCAAGCCACGGCCGTCAACCCGCAGCAAGGAGCACGCTGCAAGGTTCGCGTCTGGAGCTCCAGCGGTGCGGGTCAAGACGTGCGGGTGCTCTGCTTCGACGCGGCCGGCGCCTTGCTGAACACGCGGTTCACGCTCACCTACCAGTACAAGGCCTCCCTGTACGGAGCTGCCTTCCCGCCGAAGTACTTCGGCTTCTTCCTCAACCAGCCGCCGGCCGGACCGCCGAGCACCAACATGAACTCGGTCCTCGGGCTCGGCGCGAACACGATCACGCCGGCAGGTCTCGGGCTGTCGATGGTGATCTTCCCGAGGATCGCCTTCACCCAGAACACGGTGCAGGTGACCGCGTACGGGTCGAACTCGAACTTCTGCGGATTGAACACGTTCTGGACCAACAGCACCTCGGGTCCGGATCTGATCGTGCGGGACGTCAACTGCTTCACCAACGCCGGAGCATTGGTCAATACCGGCTTCACGGTCGGCGCCAACTCGATCCTCTGAGCTGACGGGAACCGCGAACGCGAGAGCGATGGCCAGGGCCCCACACCGACAACGCTCGGTGTGGGGCCCGAGCCAGGTCAGGCGGTGTCCTCCGGGTGGAAGCCCATTGCCGTGGTGAGCAGGTCGTCCTCGGTGAAGCGGGTGCGGTCGATCGAGACCTCGGCCGCTATCCCGGGTGAAATGAAGAAGAAGACCTGGTCGTCGGCGCGGTAGCCGCCGTAGCCGGCGACGTCGACGGCGGTCAGCTCCCAGGTTGCCGGGTCCTGCTCGTGGTACTCGGTGAGGAAGGTACGCAGGGCCTCGAGGTCGATCACCTTCTCGCCGCGGATGGTCTTGACCGTGAGGTCGACCTTGGTGGCGCCCTCGGGGTCGGGACCGGTCTCCCAGACCCGGCTGTGGAAGACGACGTCCTCCCACTCGTACTCGAAGTCGCTCGGCGTGCCGATGCCGCCGGGCAGGTGATCGATGGCGAATCCGTCCAAGATGCACGCCCTCTGCTGGGTCGATGGAGTCGTCCGGTGCAGGCCGGACGGTGTCGCTGGTGCGGCTGGGGTTGCTGCGGTGGCGGTCGGGAGCAGGGTGCCCAGTGCGGTGGCGGTGATCGCGCCGCCGATCACGATACGGCGGGTGGCGGGGCGGACGACGGACCAGGACATCGAAAACGACATTGCTGCCTCCTCAGGCGCGGGGTTCCTTGTCAGAGAAGGTGCAGCAGCTTCTGCCGAAATCGGAGACGAGTTCTAAGGCTGTGGAAAAGAAACGGGCGGCGACACCATGAGGTGTCGCCGCCCGGATCAGAAGTTCTTCATCAGCCTGTTGGGGAGGTTGGCGGGCTGGTTGGGGTTGTCGGGGTGGACGGGGTTCCTGATGGCTTGGTCGTCGGGGTGGTGGTCGGGACGGCGTTGCCTGCCGCCACCGCTCGGTCGAGGGCTACCTTCACCAGGTCGAGCTGCTTCTGGTACTCACCGAGGTTTCCGGCCTTCAGGGCTGTCTGGGCCGCGGCCCAAGCGGTTTGGGCCTCTGCCAGGGCTTGCTTCACCGTCTGGTTGGCCGGTGGGGTCGTCGGGGTCTCGCCCGGTGGCTGCTCGCCGGTGTCGACGTTGGCGTTGAAGACCTTGTCCAGGGCTTCCTTCAGAGTCGTGCCGTAAGCGACCCGGTCACCGAAGCCGACCAGCACGTACCGCAGTACCGGATAGCTACCCTGACCGCTCGTCCGGCTCGAGTAGACCGGCTGCACATAGAGCAGACCCCCACCCAACGGCAGCGTCAGCAGGTTGCCGAACTGGGCTCTGGCGCCACTGGTGCCCTGGGTGAACGGCAGCAGCGCCTGTCTGATCGTTTCGTCGGTCTGGAACTTGTTCGCGACCTGGCCCGGACCTGGGATCTGCACGTTGCCGGGCAGTTTGAGGATCCGGAACTGACCGTAGTCCGGTGACGAGGCCTCGGCATCGACCGCCAGGAAGCCGGTCAGGTTCTCCCGGTTGGCGTTCGGCACGTAGACCGAGGTCAGCGAGAACCTCGTGTCGGTCTGGTCCGGCATCCGCAGCGACAGGTAGAACGGCGGCTGGTCCGGCGTCGGCGAGTCCGAGCCGGAGGCCGGGCCGACGGTCGGGTCGGCCGGCACCCGCCACAGGTCGCTGTTCTGGTACCAGGTGGTGGAGTCCGTGACGTGGTACTTCGCGAGCAGGTCGCGCTGCACCTTGAACATGTCCTCGGGGTAACGCAGGTGCGACATCAGCGCGGGCGAGATGTCCGAGCGCGGCTTGACCGTGTTGGGGAAGGCCTTCATCCAGGTCTTCAGCAGCGGGTCGCTCTCGTCCCACGCGTACAGGTCGACCGAACCGTCGTAAGCGTTCACGACGGCCTTGACCGAGTTGCGGATGTAGTTGATCTCCTCGCTCGGCTGCGACGCGACCGTACCGCGGCCCGTGGTGGTGTCGCGGGTGCTGTCGTCCAGCGCGACCTTCTGCGAGTACGGGTAGTTGCCCGAGGTGGTGTAGCCGTCGACGATCCAGACCACCTGGCCGTCGACGATGGCCGGGTACGGGTCGCCGTCCAGGGTCAGCCACGGGGCGGCCTTCTGGACCCGCTCGCGCGGGCTGCGGTCGTACAGGATCTTGGAGTCGCTGTTCACCCGGCTGGACAGCAGGATGTTCGCGTCCCGGAACTTGGTGGCGTAGAGCAACTTGTTGCCGAACGAGCCGAGCGAGACGCCGCCCTTGCCCTCGTAGGTGTTCAGCGTGGGCGGGCCGCCGTCCTTGCCCTCCGGGGTGTCCAGCTCGACCGCCGAGGAGCCCTTCGCGCCGCCGACGATCGAGTAGTTCGGGGACTGCTCACCGAAGTAGATCCGCGGCTCGTAGTCGCCCAGCGAACCGACCGGGGGCAGGTCCTGCTCGGACCAGACCGGGGTGCCGTCCGACTTGCGCTGGTTGCCGTTCGCGGCGACGACGCCGTAGCCGTGGGTGTAGACGGTGTGGTCGTTGTTCCAGTTGCGCTGCCCGGCCGGCAGCCGGTCGATCTCGACCTCGCGGACCGCGATCACGGTGTCGCGGACTTCCTTGCCGATCTTGTACCGGTCGACGTCCAGGTCGGTCGGGAAGGCGTAGAAGCCACGGACCTGCTGGAGCTGCTCGAAGGTCGGCCCGACGACGCTCGGGTCGATCAACCGGATGCCCGGCAGTACGCCGGCGTCCGCCACCAACTGCTCCGAGGTGGCCTGCGTCTTGGCCTCGTAGTTGATGACCTTGGTCTTCTCCAGACCGTAGGCCTGGCGGGTCGCCTCGATGTTCTTGGTGATGTACGACGCTTCCTTCACCGGCTCGCTAGGACGCACCCGCAGCTGCTGCAGAGCAGCCGGCCACAGCGCACCGAGCAGGATCGCCGACAGCACCAGTACTACGGTGCCGACGCCCGGCAGCAGCCACGTCTTGCGCACCACGTTGGCGAAGAAGAGCCCGGCACAGATCACCGCGATGACGGCCAGGATCTCCTTGCTGGGCAGGACCGCGTTGTCTCCGGTGTAGGAGATACCGGTGAAGAGTCTGCTGTCGGAGGTGGCCAGCCCGAAGCGGTCGAGCCAGTAGCTGAACGCCTTCAGCAGCACCAGCAGTCCGAGCAGCACGGAGAACTGCACCTGCGCGGCACCGGAGGCCTTCTGCCCCTTCGCCGACGGGCGGAAGCCGCCGTACAGGTAGTGCGTGATGATCGCGGCGACGAGCGAGAGCAGGACGATCGAGTAGCCGAAGCCGAGCAGGACCCGCATCCACGGGTAGTCGAAGACGAAGAACGAGATGTCCTTGCCGAAGTGCTTGTCGGCGACACCGAAGGGGGTCCGGTTCCGCCAGGCCAGGAAGACCTTCCACTCCCCCGACGCCGCTGAGCCGCCGAAGACCAGCATCAGCGTGGCGAGCACGCCGACGGCGATCTTGCCGCGCTGCTGCAGGAGGTCGCCGTATCGCTCGAAGCCCGGGCTGGGTGACGGCGCGAGGGCGACCCGGGGCCGGGTCCGGAAGGCGACGATCACGTTCGCCACCACGGCGCCGGCCATCAGCAGGCCGACCACGACGAACAACAGCACCCGGGTGCCGAGCACAGTGCCGAACACCGACCCGAGCTCGAGGGACCGGTACCAGAGTCGCTGGGTCCAGACGTCGGTGAAGACGCTGAACAGGATGAGCAGCACGATCAAGGTGGCGATCGTGGGCAGCAGAGCCCGCGGGCGCTGGCCGGGCGTGCGCCGCGACCGCCTCGGCTCCTCCGGCATGTCGTAGACGCCGTCACTCATGGCAGCTTCTCCTCGTTGTCACTCGTACCGCCGAGCACAGAGCCGGGACCGCCCGCGGTCGTCGGCTCGAATGTCAATGACAGTACTTGGCAAAGCGTAGGGACCAAGTCGACGCCGGTGAGTACCGCGCTGTCCTCGTCGTGGGTGCGCAACCGGACGGCGCCGAACCGGTCCCCGTCCCGCAGGACAGCGGCCACCATCCGTACTTCGTGACGCCGCGGATCAGACCCCGCCAGGCGGGCCAGTTCGGCATCCGTGTCAGCGCCCGACTCGGCCGACGCCGGCAACACGATCCGCTCGACCGCGACGGCGCAACCGCTCACTCCGTCCGGCCACTCGATCCGGGCCAGCGCGTCGGCCAGGTGCTCGTCGTCGCCACCCGGCAACTCACCTTGAGCGACCGGGGTGAGCGGCTGGGACGCGTCGTCCGCACCCAGCTCGGCGGCCAGCTGCGGCTCGGCGGCGAGCAGCTCGGAGGTCGGGACCAGCGCGAACAGCTGCGCCGGCTGATCCCAGCCCGCGCTGCTGACGTGCCGCTCGATCTCGATCACCGCCCGGCCGAGCGCGTCTGAAGGGATGCTGCTGTCAGGACCTACTTCGTGCATGCCGGGACGTCTCCAGTTCCACTGGCCAGTGCTTTCAATGCGCCGATCGCCTCGTGCAGGGTGGTGATCTTCACCAGGCGGATGCCGTCCACGTCGGCGTGCAGGGCGGCTTCACAGTTCGGTTCCGGGACCAGGAAGACGGTCGCGCCGTCGTTCTTGGCGCCGGCGATCTTCTGCTGGATGCCACCGATCGCGCCGACCTGGCCGAGTGCGTCGATGGTGCCGGTACCGGCGATGTGCTTGCCGGCCAGCAGGTCGCCGTCGGTCAGCTTGTCGTAGATGGCCAGCGCGAACGCGGTACCGGCGCTCGGCCCGCCGATGTCCTGGCCGAGGTTCACCGTCACCTTGACCGGCGACTCGACGCCGATCGTGATGCCGACCATCGGCCGGGTCTTGTCGCCCGGGGTGGCGGCGGTCTTCAGGACGACGGTCTGCTCCTTGCCGCCACGGCTGATCAGGAAGCTGACGTCGTCGCCGACCTTGTGCTTGCGGACCAGCTCGCCGACCTGGGGGACCTGGGTCGGCGTCGTGCCGTCGACCTTCAGCACGATGTCGCCGGGCTTGAGCTTGCCGTCGGCGGGGCTCTTCTCCGACACCGTCGAGACCTTCGGCTTGAACGGCACGCCGGCCTCTTGCAGGGCGGCCGCGACGGCGCTGTCCTGCGAGCCGGTCATCTCGGCGGTGTTCTGCTGCTCGACCTCGTCGGCGCTCTGCTCCGGCGGGTAGATGATGTCGCGCGGGAACAGGTCGTGGTGCGGGTCGAGCCAGTTGCGCATCGCCTGCGGCAGGGTCAGCTCACGGTCCGGCGAGGTGACGCTCACCGTGGTGAGGTCCAGCTCGCCGGTGGTCGGGAAGGTCTCGTGGCCGGTGATCTCGATCACCGGCTTGCCCTTCGCCTCGCCCAGCGTGTTCTTGACCGGCCCCGGGCTGAAGGAGACGAACGGCACCGGGAAGACGGTGACCAGTCCGAGGGTGAGGAGGAGCACGACGATCGAGGTGACCAGCGTGGCGGTACGACGTGTCACGAACCCTGCCCTGCGATCTTGAGTTTCCGGAAGAGACCGCGCAGCCCGCGGCGCGGCTCTGGGGTGGATCGAGGACTCGGTGCTGCCACCGCCTCGTTGAAGCGGCGGAAGTCCTCCACCGACGCGAAGGCGCCAGAAGACCGGCGGGGTCCGCGACTCCGACCGCGCCAAGCCGCCCAGCACATCGCCAGGGCGGTGGCGACCAGCGGGAACGCCAGCCACGCCAAGACCTTCATCCGGCCACCTTCATGCGCCCAGCGTACGGGTCAGCAAGCGCCGACCCACTCGCTTGCCCCGTCGGCGAAGCGTTGCTGTTTCCAAATCGGGACCTCTGCCTTCAGCTCGTCGATCAGCTGACGGCAGGCGGCGAAGGCGACATCGCGGTGCGCGGCGGCCACGGCGACGATGACGGCGATGTCCCCGACGGCCAGTACGCCGGTGCGGTGCACGGCGGCCAGGGCGGTCACGGCAGGGTTCTCGCAGACCCGTTCGGCGACCACGCGGAGGTGCTTGAGCGCCTCCGGGTGGGCCTCGTAGGTCAGCTCCTCGACCGCGAGGTTGTGGTCGTGGTTGCGGACGGTACCGAGGAACAGCGCCGTGCCGCCGGCTGTCGGGTCGGCGATCGCGGCCAGCACCTCGTCGCTGGACAACACGGTGTCGCGGATGTCCAGCAGCCTGATGGTCTCGGTCATGATCGGTCCTTACTCTCTGCGCGCACCATACTGTCTACACCGTCGCACCAGTCTGACAGCAGCGTGACAAAGGTAATCCGTTCGCCTCCGGAGGAACGGAACCGGGGAACCAGTACGTTGGAGTAGTACGCCCCACCTGCACAGGAAGGCCCACTCCGATGAGCGACGAACCGGACAACCCGTTCAAGGGAACTCCGTTCGAGGCCATGTTCCAGCAGTTCTCCGGTGCGACCGGCCCGGGTGGCGCTGAAGGCATGGACCTCAACGCGATCTTCGCGCAGGTCCAGCAGTTGCTCAGCGGTTCGGGCGACGGCAAGCCGGTGAACTGGGACCTGGCCAAGGACATCGCCCGCAAGACCGTCTCGGCTGCCGGGGACCGTTCGGTCACTCCGACGGACAACGAGCGGGTCGCGGACGCAGTACGGCTGGCAGAGCACTGGCTGGACCCCGCGACCACCCTGCCCGAGGCATCGGCCACGTCAGCGGCCTGGAGCCGGGCGGAGTGGGTCGAGAACACCCTGCCGGTCTGGCAGACGGTCGTCGACCCGGTCGCGGAGCACGTGGCCGGGGCGATGGGCGGCGCCCTGCCTGCTGAGGCGCAGCAGATGGCCGGACCGATGGGCGGCATGCTCCGCCAGCTCGGCGGCTCGATCTTCGGTGCCCAGGTCGGGCAGGCGCTGGGCGAGCTGGCCGGAGAGGTGGTCAGCTCCTCCGACATCGGTCTGCCGCTCGGGCCCGCGGGCCAGGCGGTACTGATCCCGGACAACGTGGCGAAGTTCGCCGAGGGTCTGGGGCTCACCGACGAGGACGTTCGCCTGTACCTCGCCCTGCGCGAGTGCGCGCACCAGCGGCTGTTCGCCGGGGTGCCGTGGCTGCGCCAGCATCTGTTCGCCGCGGTCGCCGACTACGCGTCGGGGATCGAGGTCGACAGCGGCAAGATCGAGCGCGCGATGTCCGAGATCGACCCGCAGAACCCGGAGGCGATCCAGGAGGCTCTCCAGGGTGGCCTGTTCGAGCCCGAGGACTCCGAGGCGCAGAAGGCGGCGCTGGTCCGGCTGGAGACCGCGCTCGCGCTGGTCGAGGGCTGGGTCGACGACGTCGTCCGAGAGGCGACCAAGGACCGGATGCCCTCGGCAGTACAGCTTTCAGAGACCGTACGCCGGCGTCGCGCGGCCGGCGGTCCGGCGGAGCAGACCTTCGCCACCCTGGTCGGGCTGCAGCTCCGGCCCCGGCGCCTGCGCGATGCGGCGAACCTGTGGGCGGCAGTGCGGGATGCCCGTGGGGTGGATGGACGCGACGAGCTGTGGTCGCACCCGGACCTGCTGCCGAGCGCGTCTGACCTGGACGACCCGATCGGGTTCGCGCAGCACGCGGGCGAGCTGGCCGACATCGACATCAGCGACTTCCTGGGTGAAGACGAGGGTGGCTCGGGTACCGGTTCAGACGACAAGTGAGCTTGCATGCTGATGCGACCGCGGTACTGACCGGCTGGGATCCACCGGATGCCGAGCAGGCGGAACTGCGGGAGCACTATCTGAAGTACCTGGCCGGGCACGAGGACGGGATGTGGCGGTCCTCGCGCCCGGAACATCTGACAGCCAGTGCCCTGGTGGTGGATCCGGTCACCCCCAGCGTGCTGCTGACACTGCACGGCGTCGTGAACCGCTGGCTGCAGCTCGGTGGGCACTGCGAGCCTGGCGACACGACCCTGCCGGGCGCGGCATTACGCGAGGCAACCGAGGAGTCCGGCCTGACCGGGCTGCTGATCGATCCGCAACCACTGCAGTTGTCGCGCCACGAGATCACGGCCGGCGGTTGCCGAGGGACCTTCCACCTGGATGTTCAGTTCCGGGTGACGGCCGCGGCGGGCACGGCGTACGTGGTGAGCGACGAGTCCCACGACCTGGCCTGGTTCGCTGCCGACGCACTGCCCGACGGTATCGATCAGGCGGTTTCCGACTTGGTCGGTCGGGCATACCCGACCAGCTAGTTGTCGTCGGACCGACGCTGTACCAGCCCGCCAGTGGTGGGCTGGGACACCTAACGGCGACCGTGAACAAGTAATAACGTGTTCACGCCCACCACAAGGTGTTCAAGGTCCCCGCAACTGGCCGTCGTGGCGGCTGCGCCGAGCGCTCGTTTGGCCGCGAACCCCAGCGTTCGTTTGAGTTCAGGGTGTGCGGGCCGGTCCCTGTAGGCCGGCCCGCACACGTCTGTCTGGGTGTGGGCCGTCGTCGCTCCCCCCTCCCCCGGCTGCCGGTAGCACCGCCCCTGAACGGCACCGACAGTCGGTTGCGACGACGGCCACTAAGGTCCCCGTGGAAATCCCCCATGTCCCCGCTGCTTGGAGAAACGAGCCAACCGCCAGAAGGTGACGGCTCAAGCACCTCGGAGTAGAGATCTGGTCGCGTCCCAGCCTTCGAGGCCCGGATCCAGTCGCGCTAAGTCAGCATTCGACCGCAGACGGTGCCATCCAGGACCGATGCCGATCGCATGGCGGCGAGGCTTGAGGTTCTCCAGCTCCGCCAGCGGAGTGTCGAAGGTCGGTGCGGCCTCCGTGACCCAGGAGGCCGTCGGGAGCTTGATGCCGATCGCGGCCATCGAGCCGTCTTCGGCAGGTGTGACGGCCAGGTCGGCCGAGCCGAGTGCGCGGAACAGCTTGCCGATCAGGAGTCCAGGAAGATCCGGTACGTCGAAGCTGACGGCTACCACCGCTGCTGCGGGGCCGGCCTGCTCCACTGCGTCCAATACGGGCCGCGCAGGGTCGACGGAGTACACGGGAGTGCCCGGCCAGGTCAGCGCAGCTACCTCGGCCAGTGCAGCGTCGTCTCCGCCCACGACGGCTACTGCGACGTCAACACGATCAAGGGAGGCCAGTACTTCGTACGTGTCCTCGGCCAGCGCCAACCGCCAAGCGTCGGCTGTGCGCCCCGGCGGTGCCCAGGTACCGGCAGCCGGAACGACTAGTACGACTACGCGCCGGTCATCCACCCGGCTGAGAGTAGCTCTCCACAGCTAGGACGACTCGATCAGGCCGAGCCTCAGGGCGTTCATGATCGCCTGAGCACGATTGGAGGCGCCGAGCTTCTCGTAGAGCCGCGCTACGTAGGTCTTGGCCGTCGAGAGGCTGACGCACAGCTTGGTGGCTATCGCGCGGACAGAGAGCCCCTCGCCGAGCAAGGAGAGCACCTCGGCCTCACGGGGACTCAGGAGCGGCTGGGCCTGGGGTTGGTCGCGCCTGGCCATCGCCGGCGCCAGGCCGGTCGCGGTGAAGCTGGTTGCGGCCACTGCCGCGTGGCGGATCGCTGCGAGCACTTCCTCGATCGGTGCCGTGTTGGTGACGAAGGCGGAGACCCCTGTTTCGAGCGCTTGGAAGAGGACGTCGTCCCGGCCGTCGGAAGCGAGCAGGACGATGCCGAGCTCGGAGTACTGGTCCCGGATCTCGCGGGCCACCTGGAGGCCGTCGACGTCCGGTAGTACGGAGTCGACGACCAGTACGTCGGGCCTGGTGGTCGCCACGATCGCCATCGCCTCCGCGCCGAGGCCGGTCGCACCGACGATCTCCAGGTCCGGCTCCTGCCCGGCCAGCCCGGTCAGGCCGAACCTGACCAGTGTGTGGCCGTCCACGACGACGACCTTGACCTGCTCACTCATTGCTTCTCCCCCGGCCACCGATTCCACCCACGACTGCGTCAGTACTCCCATCAGCCAGGCCGCCACCAGCCGAGCACGGTCACCTTCCGCCGCCCGGCATCGGGCGACGAGGGATCGGCGTCGACGAGCCCGATCTTGGCCTGCAGTGCCGGTCGCCCGCTGGGCACGCAGACCAGCGCGCCCGGGCAGAGATAGACGGACAGGTGCAGCCCGAAGGTGAACCCGGGTGAAACGTCCGGCAAATCGATCGCCACACCACTGAGACTTCCCGTTATCGAAACCCGCAAAGCACGAATCACCACACCGGCTTCGATCAGTGGGCGATTTCCGCCGGTGGAGGTGAGATCGAGCGCCGCTTCCGGGGCGAAAATCGTGCCGTTTACGGCAACGTTGCCGGAGATCAGGGCGCAACCGGTCGTCGGGTACGGGCCGTCGGTCACGCAGCCGCTTCCCTTGCGGAATGAGGGTTCCCGGTAGTTGAGCTCGATCTGGATGGCATCGATGTCTTCGATGTCGTCCTTCGAGGTGAGGCCGACGGTGAGCGCGATCGAGGCGTTGGTGAACGTTCCGCCGTAGATTGCGCGCGCCAATTGGCCCGTTCTGGAGGCGTCGAGTGGAATCGTTGTCACCCCGTACGCCGATCCGCCCGGCCGACCGGTCACCGATGCGGTGATCGGTGCGCCGGGGCCGACGTCGACCGAGAGGTCGAGCTTGTCGGTCGTGAGCGGGTCGCTGTGCCGGTGGGTGATCTTCAGGTCGGCGGATTCGAGCACGGAGCCGACTGGAATCGCACCGGCCTGGTTGTAGCCGCTCAAGGTGACGCCGGCACTCTCGCTCGCCACACTGCTCTTCCAACTCGCCGCAACCCCGTCCACCACACCCAGGCGCCCCGGTGTCGCCGACAACCCGAACTTGCTCAACAAACTGACCGCAGTCGGCTTCAGTACTACGTCCCTGGCCGTCTCCACCCCGCTGGTGAGTCCGTAGACGGCTATCGGCGGCTTGCTGGCGGAGTAGGTGCCGCAGATGTCCGCCTTGCCGCCATCTACTGCCAACTGGCTGCTACCGCCGAAGACGAACTGCACGCCAGGTACCCCTGAGCCGAGCGGACTCGCACAACCACCAGCCGCTTGAGTGCCGGCGACCAGAGTGCCGTCCTTCATCGTCCAGGTGCTGGTACCGGACAGAAGCGGGTTGGTCGCATTGTGGAAGTCGAAGTAGTAGACACCTGGCTTGAACCACCAAGTACTGCCATGGCAAGCGCTGGTGCCGCTCATCATCTGCGTGAGGCTGTCTGCGTCGTCGTAGTAGCCGGGGGTGAAGGTGACTAGGGAGTTGGGGGTGGTGCAGGGCGGTGGGGAGCGGTGGGCGGGGACGGTGGTTGCTGCGGGGTCGTAGGCGGGGGCCGCCTGGACGGCGCCACCAAGGCCGCAGAGGGGGGCTAGGACGCCGGCGGAGCAGAGGCCTCGGGCTGAGAGGGTGCCGGTGGCTGAGAGGGTGCCTGCGGTGACGTCGATGCTGGAGTTGGCGAAGACCTTGCCGTGGATACGGAAGGTGGAGGCGGCCGGCTGGGCTACGGAGATGGATGTCTCGCCGGGGATGGTGCTGAGGGCGAGGATGGCGTTGTCGGGGCGGTTGCAGTCGGATGCTGTCTGGCATTGAACTACTGCTTGCTTGGGGTCCGGCTGGCACTTCACCGCGACCGGACTGAGGCCGTCGAAGGCCAGTAGCGACAGGGTGTCCGAGAGGCCGAAGCAGTGCTGGCCGGGGTTGCCGTTGTAGGTGCTGTTGCGCAGGTTGTTGATCGCCGCCTGCATGGCACCGTCTGCGGTGTAGGACGCGGCCGCCTCCTTCCGCAGGGTGTCGGTCACCTTCTGCGCCGCATCTGACCTTGTCAGGAGTGCAGAGAGAGCCAGTGCCACCACGGTGATCACTACCAGCACCATGAGCAGCGAGGACCCGCGCTCGTCCCGGCGCCTCACGACTGTCTCCGGAGGCCGCTCAAGACGACGACCTGGTCGCCGTTGGACGGTTTGGTCGCTGTGTACCGCAGTGTCACCGACAGGGGCGCGACTACCGCGGTACACGGTGTCGAGCAGCTCACGGACAGGCTCCCCGGTTTGACGCTCGCAGACAGCCGGACATCCGACGACGGAGTACCCGAGCCGACACACCTCGCTCGGTGCAGCTCGAGCACCCCGTCGACGGGCTTGAGGTAGTACGCGACCACAGCGGTACGGCGTACTGGTGGGACAACGGACAGGTCCCAGTCGTCCGAGAGCAGGCGCAGGGCCGAGACGGGTACCGGGCCGCAGGTCGTGCCGCCGGCGTCGTCGGCCGCATTCAGCTGGACCGACGGCTGGAACGGCAGGGATCCCCCAGCGATCGCCGCACCGTAGTCCCGCACTCCGAACCCGGCAACGTCTCGGGCGAAGTAGACCGCGCCGAGTTGCTCGTCCTGCGACACGTCGAGCCGGTCCGACGTCGCGCTCATCTCCTTGAGCGCACTGATGACAAGGTCGGATAGCGCGAGTCCGACGACACCCATCAACGTGATCGTGATCAACAGCTCGATCAACGTGAAGCCCCGCTCATCACGTTTCAAGAACACGGCGGATCATCCACCCCACAAGACTTCCGGAGTACGACATCCAGGTACTCCGAGGCGCGGCCGTCCGTACTGTCCACCTTGACCCGCAACTTCTGGAGTCCCCGATCGGGGAGGCAGAGGGGGAGCCACAGCGCGCCTGTCCAGTACAGGACGGACCCGGGCACGATCCGAGCGGTGAACCCAGTTGGCGGCGCGAAGCCCGGTACCGCGTAGGAGCCGGCGTTGGCGCACGCAATGTAGTGGCCATCGGCAACAAACTGCTGAAGCGCCTCGGCGTAGTTGCGCACGGTGGCGGCCGCCGTCGCCTCCTTGCGCTGAACGTCGGACAGCAACACCGTCGTGGTCAGCCCGGACATCACCGCCACGATCGCCACTCCCATCAACGCGATCGCCACCACCAACTCCAGCAGACTCTCACCCCGCTGCGCACGCATCAGCCCTGCACCTGCCGGAAGACGCCGTACATGGCTGAGACGAGGGCGATCGCGACGAACCCGACGACCACGCCCATCACGACGATCACCAACGGCTCGAACAGCCCGATCAGCTTCTTCAGCTTGTAGTCGAGCTCGCCCTCGTAGTACTGCGCAGTCACCTCCAACTGCCGATCCAGCGTCCCCGTCTCCTCCCCCACCCGCAGCATCTGCGCAGCGGTACCGGGGAACAATCCGGTCGCAGCCAGCGGCCGTGCCAGCCCATCGCCCGCGAGCATCGAGGCCATCACCCCGGCCAGCGCACGCCGGAAGACCCGGTTGGGCAAGGACCCGGTCGCGATCCGCAGAGCCTGCGGCAGTTGCACTCCGGCCGCGACCATCGACGAGAGGATCCGGCAGAACCGCTCCACCAACGCGAACCGGACAGTCGCCCCGATCACCGGCAACGCGAGGAACAACCGATCCCGCAGATACCGGCCAGGTGGCGTGCTCAACACGTAGACCAGAGCCAGGATGATCAACCCCGCGCCGATCATCAGCGCCCACCAGAACTGGGTGAGAAAGTCGGTGATCCCCATCAGGATCCGCGTCGGCAACGGCAACTCGGCGCCCAGGCTGTCGAAGAACTCCTTGAAGCGCGGCAGCACGAAGCCCGCCAGCACGATCATCGTCACCAGCGACATCCCCGCGACCACCGACGGATAGATCAACGCCTGCTTGATCCGCCGGCGCGCCTCCAGATCACGCTCCAGATACCGCGCGAGCTGGGCCAGCACCGTATCGAGTCGGCCACTCGACTCGGCCGAGCGCAGGATGCCGCGGTAGTACTCCGGAAAGATCCGCGGATGCCGGTCGAAACAGTCCGACAGCGTCTCCCCGTCCCGCAGCCCGTCCTCGACCTCGTACATCATCCGCCGCACGGTCAGGTTGTCCGACTCGCGTCCGAGGCTGTGCACCGATTCCGTCAACGGCATCCCGGCCGACACGAACGCGCCGAGCTGCCTGGTCAGGTGCATCACCTCCTCGCGTTTGACCCGCTTGGCGGTCAGCTCGATCTTCAGCAACCCGGGCTTCTCGGTCAGCCGGATGTTGCGCAACTCGCGCTCGTAGAGGGCCAGCTCGGCGTCCTCGCGGCTGTCGGCGCGGGTAGTACCGTGCTTGGTCTTGCCGCCGGGTTCGACCGCGACGTACGAGTACCGCGTCATTGCATCCCCACCGTGTAGATCGAGCGGACCACTTCGGCGACGGTCGTCACGCCGGCCTGGACCAGCCGCGCGCCCTCCTCCTGAAGCGTCCGCATCCCTTCGTAGCAAGCGGTTTTGCGGATCTCGGCGAGCGGCGCGCGTTCCACCACGAGCTCGCGGATCGCGTCGGTGACCGGCATCAGCTCGTACACGCCGGTGCGTTCCAGGTAGCCGGTCCCGGCGCATTGCTCGCAGCCGGCGCCACGGACGAGGCCGCCCACCGGCACAGCGACGCCGGTACTTCGCAGGAACGCGACCTCGGGCGCGGGCGGTTCGTAGTACGAGCGGCAATTGAGGCAGATCCGCCGGATCAATCGCTGCGAGATCACCGCGCTCACCGACGAGGCGACCAGGAACGTCTCGATCCCCATGTCCAGCAGGCGATGCAGCGCCGTCGCGGTATCGGTCGCGTGCACCGACGACAGCACGAAATGCCCGGTCAGCGCGGACTGTACGGCGATCCGGGCGGTCTCGGCGTCACGCATCTCGCCGACCAGGATCACGTCGGGGTCCTGCCGCAGGATCGACTTCAGCCCGGTGGCGAAGGTGATCCCGGCGGCCTCGTTGATCTGGATCTGGTTGATCGAGGCGTACGAGTACTCGACCGGATCCTCGATCGTCATGATGTTGCGCTCGGGGGTGTCGATCTCGCTCAGCGAGCCGTACAGCGTTGTCGTCTTGCCACTCCCGGTCGGCCCGGCACAGATGACCATCCCGTACGGCGTACGCAGCAGCGCCGAATAGCGCTCGGCGAGATCCGGCGGCATCCCCAACTGCTCCAGCCGGAACAGTGGCCGGCTCTTGTCGAGCAAGCGCAGTACCGCCTTCTCGCCACCGACCACGGCCGTGGTGGAGACGCGGATGTCGACGTCGCGTTCCTCGATCCGCATCCGGATCTGGCCGTCCTGGGAGCGGCGGCGCTCGATGATGTTGAGGTCGGCGAGCACCTTGATCCGGCTGACCACGGCCGGCCCGATCGCGCCCGGCAATTCGATCTTGTCCCGCAATGCCCCGTCCACCCGGTACCTCACCCGCACTCGGTCGTCGTGCGGCTCGATGTGGATGTCGGAGGCGCGGTCGCGCAGGCCCTGGGTAATGATCAGCTGGACCACTTGGACGACCGGCGCGTCCTCGTTCTCGACGGCGACGTCGTCCGGCGTCAGATGTCTTGCCTGGAACGCTTTCACCCGCTCGGCGACGCCGGCGAGCGCGTTCTGTTCCGGATACTGGTTGTCTGCGGCCTGCTGCGCCAGTGGCGCGGTTCCCCGTCCGCGATGCTTCATGGTCTGGTACCCACTCCTGTCCTCGGCCGGACTTCGAGCTCTTTCGGATGCGCGCAGCGCGAGACGGCATCGGCGTACGAGATCTCGCCGGCCTGGAGCAGCGCCGACAGCGACTGCTCGAGGGTGATCATGCCCTCGCGACGCCCGGTGACGAGCGCGTTGCGCAACTGGTGCGTCTTGCCTTCCTTGATCAGATTGCGGATGCCCGCGTTGGCGATCATCACCTCGAAGGCGGCGACCATGCCGCCGCTGGTCCGCGGGATCAGCCGCTGATGCACGACTCCGCTCAACGCGGCGCTCAGCTGAACCCGTACCTGGGACTGCTGCTCCGCCGGGAAGACATCGATGATCCGGGCAAGCGATTGCGCGGTGTCGTTGGTGTGCAGAGTCGCGAAGACGAGGTGGCCGGTCTCGGCGATCGTCAGCGCGAACCGGATCGACTCCAGGTCGCGCATCTCGCCCACCAGCAAGACATCCGGGTCCTCCCGTAGCGCTGCCCGGAGCGCGTCTGGGAACGATGCCGTGTCACTACCCACTTCGCGCTGGTTGACCGCCGAGCGGCGATGCTCGTGCACGTACTCGATCGGGTCCTCGATGGTGATGATGTGGCAGGCCCGGTCGGTGTTGATCTGGTGGATCACCGAGGCGAGCGTCGTCGACTTGCCCGAACCGGTCGGGCCGGTGACCAGAACGAGCCCTTGGTGCAACTGGGCGAACTTGCCGACCGCCGCCGGCAGGCCGAGCTCCGACATGGTCGGGATGCTGCGCGGGATGATCCGCAGCGCGAGGGCGGTGTCACCTCGCTGGGTGAACGCGTTCGCTCTGATCCGGGCACTCTGCCGCCAGGAGAACGAGAAGTCGTGCTCGTACGTGGTCTGCCAGACGTTCGACCGGTGCGGGTTGAGCATCTCGGCCAGCAGGCTGTCGGTGTCGGTCCGGGTCAACGGGGTGCGGTCGGCGACCGGGCGCAGTACGCCGTGAACGCGCAACTGCGGCGCCATCCCCACTGTCAGAAGCAGGTCGGTGCCGCCGGCGTTCCAGAGTTCTTCGAGCAGCAGGTCCACCCGGCTGCCTGGCGCGGGAACTTTCATCGAATCCCTTCCTGGTCGATCGGACCGCCGCTCCGAGATGGCCTACCGGTTGCGAGGACAACCGGTAGACCGATGGCGATCCGGTACGACGGTCCGGATCGCCAGCTTTCTCGGGTGGCGCTACCCGGGGTCGGGCAGCTTCCTGTCGGCGGTACTGCGGTGCGCTCCCTCAACGGGGTGGACCGGCCCTCCTCCGAGCCGGTCCACCCGCGCCGCGCCGTGAGGTGCGCGGGAGGGGCGGAGTATCGATCAGGTACAGGCGCCGGTCGCGGTGACCAGGCCGTTGGCGCCGAGGGTGATCGTGTAGCCGGTACCGGTCGGCCGGTCCCGCAGCAGCTGGTCGACGCCGACGGTCAGCTGGAGCCAGCCGGCGTCACCAGCGGCCGGGTAGGTGCCGTTCTTGGCGTAGAACGCCTCGACGGCGACCAGCGTGGTCTTCTTGTCGGTCTTGCATGCGGCAGCGTTGCCACGATCCTGGATTCCGCTGACGGCGAAGACCACGATGCCGGACAGCACACCGAGGATGACGATCACGATCAGCAGCTCGATCAGGGTGAAGCCGGATTCGTTCTTCTTCCGCTGCGTCAGCTCTTGGGCTCGGCGGTGGACGCGGCGGGTGGGTCGATGGTTCGAGGCGCGGTGGACGGTTCGGGCGGCCAGGATGGTGGCCCGAAGGCGGTGTTCCATGGTGCTTCCTTTGCGAATGCTCCGGCAGGCGACGGAGACAGGGTCTTTCAGGCGCGGCAACGCGCGACGGATCGACCGGCCTATCGATGGGTCCGACCCCTGGACCCGGCACGCGAAGCCGGCGTCGGCCCCCCAGATGCCGCTAGCTGCCGCGTCAAACACTCGTCTCTGCAAGGCCCGCGTCACAGCGGGTGAACGCCTGACTTTCCCGGCCACTCGCCCGACACGCTGTCGGCCTTTCGGCCGACAGGTGAAGGTCAGGCGGGTACAGACAGGCTCTGCTCGATCAGGCCGAGTCGCAGGGCGGACATGATGGCCTGGGCACGATTGCAGGCGCCGAGCTTCTCGTAGAGCCTCGCCACATAGGTCTTGGCTGTCGAGGGCTGACGAACATCGACCGGGCGAGGCCTCGACGGCGGTGATGACGGACGACTTGTCCGTCTTGCAGGCCGCCGCGTTGCCGCGGTCGTTGATGCCCTGGACCGCGAAGACGACGATGCCTGACAGGACGCCGAGGATGACGATGACGATCAGGAGTTCGATCAGGGTGAAGCCGGATTCGTTTTTGCGGGACTGGCGTAGTTGCTGGAGCATGATGATTTCGCTTTCTTTCAAAGGGTTTGAGTTAGGTCGAAGGCTGGTTCTGGCCGGGCGGTGGGTCGCGGCTGCACCTCCCGTCGCTGGGGAGGACGGTGGCGGCCAGTTGGCGGATTGCCCGGCTGACTTCGTGGTCGGGTTGGGCTGCGGCTAGTGGTTCGCCGCGGTTGATCGAGGCGGGGACGCCGTCCCAGGTTGGGAGGTGGCCGGCGATGGGGCTTCTGACCAACTCGTCGAGGAGCAGGGTAGGTAGGTCCGATCGGGCGTCGGAGCGGTTGACGACGATCGAGCGGGCGGTGCGGTCGTACGGGAGTAGGTCGAGCATGTCGAGGGTGACCCGGAGGTTCTTCAGGGCGGGTCGCTCTGGTGTGGTGACCAGGATCTGGTGGTCGGCGAGATCGAGCGCGGCGAGGACGTTCGCGCCGAAACTGCTTGGGGTGTCCACGACTACGAAGTCGTAGACGAGAGGGAGGACGGCCAGGAGGCGGCTCACCAGCGAGGCTGGGATCCGTTGGGCGTCGCCCGGCCGGGTCGGCGCCAGCAGGCAGTCGAAACCGGGCAGGTAGGTGGTCATCAGCGAGGCGACCGTCTCCGGGGTCAGCTGATCGGCCGCCGGGAGCGCGTCGACCATGCTGCGCTCGGGCCGGAGACCGAGCATTCCGGCGGCATCGCCGAACTCGAGATCGAGGTCGAGCAGGCAGACGCGGTGGGCGCCACGGTCGTGCAGGACCGTGGCCAGGTTTGTCGCCACTGTCGTCTTGCCGCAGCCGCCCTTGGCCGCGAAGACCGTGATGATCCGCCCGTCCGCCATCTCACATCCCCCGTCGCATCGACGGGATCGGCACTCTGTGTCACTGCTTTTGGCGCCGCTCCCGCCTAAAGAGTGAATCCTGGGGCGCCTTCGTCACAGTCGGTGAACGGGTGACAGAGGGGTGACGACCGGGGGACCATCTGTCCGACCCTTGTCGGTCGAATGACCTACAGACAACTAGCTGGGGTCAGGGAGTGTTGCAAGGAGTTGGAGGGCGACCTGGACGTTCAGGGCGTGGTCGGGGTCGAGCCAGCCTTGGCCCAGGAGGACCGTCACTCTGTCCAGGCGTTGCTGGACTGTGTTGGGGTGGACATGGAGTACCTCTGCGGCACGGGTGGGGCTTTGGCCGGACGCGAAATACGCGCGGAGGGTGCCGATCAGGTCGGTACCGCGCTGCCTGTCGTACTGGATGACTTCACCCAGTACGTGGTTCACGTGGGTGGCGACGTCGACATGGGCGGCGCCGACGAGGCCTGCGAGGCCGAGGTCGTTCGGGGTTGCGGCCTGCCGGGCCTTGCCGAGGCGCAGCATCGTGGCGACGAGCCGGGCCGCCTCGCGGTGCACGGTGATGACGTCGCTCCCCCAGGCTGCTGGGCCGGTCACTGCGATGGTCACGCCGGTACGCCGGGCCACGTCGGTCAACTCCTGCGCCACCGTCACGGGGTCTGAGTCGGCGATGAGGAGGACGAGGTCACCGGCGTACGGGCCTACCAGTACGAGCCGTTCCTCGAGTGGAGCCGTCAGGCGGGCCAGTACTCCGGAGTGGTCGCCCCTGCAGACCGCGACGACTACCTGCTTCGGGAGCTCCTTCTGCTTGCCCAGCAGGCGAAAGCGGTCGGCCAGTGCTCGCAGGTCGGTGGTACCGCTGAGTGTGTCGGCGAGGATGTCTGCTTGAGCACGCCGGGACTGCTCGGCTGCTTGACGACGGAAGAGCAGGACGAGCGCTGTGACCACCGCAGCACGCTCGACGATCCGCTGGTCGGCTCCGGACAGTTCGTCGACTCCCCCGATCACCAAGGCGCCCAGGCGCTCCCCTTTGGCAGTGGCAGCAACCACCCAGCAGTCGCCGGTCCGGGTCAACCGCCCCGAGGCCGGCGACTCGGCCCAAGGCATCACTCCCGCTCCGGCTCCCGCTCCCGCTCCCGCTCCGGCTCCGGCTCCGGCTCCGGCTCCGGCGAGAGGTTCAGAGCCCACCTGGCCGGCTCGGGCGAGTTCGTTGCCGGTGGCATCGACCAGGACGACCCAGACGGCCAGTAGCTCGGCCAGCGCGGCCGCGATGGCGTCCACGTCCCCGCCGGACAGGACGATCTCAGCAAACCGGTCGTGCGCAGCAGCGGCGTGCTCGACACCGGCGTGAGCGACCGAGAGCTGCTCTAGTGCAGCGGCGGTCTCCGCGGTCGCCCGGACCTGAACCAGCGTCACCGCTGCCAGGGTCGCGAGCGATCCAAGCAGCGAGACCTCTTCGCGGCTGAACGGTCGGCGGGTGCGGTTGGAGGCGAACAGTACGCCGACGAAGGCGCCGTCCACCGTCAGCGGAGTACCGAGGATGGCCACCAGCCCCTCCTCGCCGACCGCGTCGTCGATCCGGGTGGTGTGCCTGAAGCGCTGGTCGCTTGGGTAGTCCGCCGTCCAGTACGGCTTATGGGTCTCGGCGACCAGGCCGCCGAGCCCGGCGCCGAGCGGCACCCGGAGTTGCTGGAAGGCGGCGGAGACAGACCCGTCGGTTGCCCGCATGTAGGTGTCGCCCTGCGTAGCGTCGTACAGGGTGAGGTAGGCGACGTCGGTACCGATCAGCGTGCGGGCGCGGTGGACGATGGTGTCGAGGACGCCGCCGGGGTCGCGGGCGGAGGCTAGTTCGCGGGCGACGTCGACCAGCGCCGACAGCTCCGTCTCGCGCTTCTTGCTCGCGTCCATCCCGGCACGGATCCGGAGCGCGAGATCGCGGGCGGCCTGGTTCGACCCGGCCGCCCGCGCGAGCTCGCTTCCTGGTGCGTCATCGGCCAGCAGTCGCAGCAACTCCTCCATCAGCGGATCATGTCACCGTCCACTCAGAGCGTGGAGAGGTCGCGTTCGCGGGTCTCGCCGTAGCTGAGCACCGCGACGATCGAGATCACCGCGCAGACCGCGACGTACACGGAGATGGCGAAGCCGGAGTCATAGGCCTTCAGGAGCGCGATCGCGATGAACGGCGCCAAGCCACCGGCGATGATGGAGGCCAGCTGGTAGCCGACCGAGACACCGGAGTACCGGACCCTGGTACCGAACAGCTCGGTGAAGAAGGATGCCTGCGGCCCGTACATCGCACCGTGCAGGACCAGCCCGATGGTGACCGCGAGGACCGCGAGCCCGAAGTTCTTCGTGTCCACCAGCGCGATGAAGACGAAGCCCCAGACACCGACCCCGATCGCGCCGAACAGGTAGACCGGCTTGCGCCCGACCCGGTCCGACAACGCGCCCCAGAGCGGGATCGCGCAGAAGTGCACCGCGGCGGCGATCAACACGGCGTTCAGCGCGAACGACTTGCCCAGCCCGAGATGCTCCTTCGCGTACGTCGCGATCACGATGGTGAAGATGTAGTAGCTGACGTTCTCCGCCATCCGCGCGCCCATCGCGGTCAGCACCTCACGCGGGTACTTGGTGATCACCTCGACGAACGGCAGCTTGTCGGCCGGCTCCTGCTTGGCCCGCGCCTCGCGGAACACCGGCGACTCCTCGATCCGCAGCCGTACCCACAGGCCGACCAGGACCAGTACCGCCGACAGCAGGAACGGGATCCGCCAGCCCCACTTGTCGAACGCCGCATCACTCTGGAACGCCGCCAACCCGGCCAGCACCCCGTTGGCGATCAGCTGCCCGGCCGGTGCGCCGGCCTGCGGCCAGGACGACCAGAACCCACGCCGCTTGGGATCACCGTGCTCCGACACGATCAGTACCGCGCCACCCCACTCGCCGCCGAGCGCGAAGCCCTGGATGAGCCGCAGGACGGTCAGCAGGATCGGCGCCAGTGCTCCCACCTGCGCGTACGTCGGCAGCAGGCCGATCGCGAACGTCGCCATGCCCATCATCAGCAGCGACAGCACCAGCAGGTTCTTGCGGCCCAGCCGGTCGCCGAAGTGGCCGAACACGACGCCACCGATCGGCCGGGCGAAGAAGCCGACGGCGAAGGTGGCGAAGCTGAGCAGCGTGCCGGTGAGCTGTTCGCCCTTGGGGAAGAACAGGTCGCCGAAGACGACGGATGCCGCGACGCCGTACAGGAAGAAGTCGTACCACTCGACCGTCGTGCCGATCAGGCTCGCGCCGACGACCCGCGCGATCGGGGTCCTCGTCCGGGTTGGTTCGGTTGATGTTGCCATTTGGGCGGACTCCTTCTTAGTGGGCGGTCCAGCCGCCGTCGAGGACTAGCGAGCTCCCCGTGAGTGAGGCCGAGGCCGGTCCGCACAGGAGTGCGACCAGTTCGGCCACCTCTTCCGGCTCGATCAGGCGCTTCACGGCTACCGGTTCGAGCAGGACCTTGTCGAGTACTTCGGCCTCGGTCAGACCGTGGACGAGCGCCTGGTCGGCCAGTTGGGCGGTGACGAGCGGCGTACGGACGTACGCCGGATTGACGCAGTTGCTGGTGACCCCGTGCGGGGCGCCTTCGAGGGCGACCACCTTGCTGAGGCCCTCGAGCCCGTGCTTGGCCGCGACGTACGCCGCCTTGAACGGGCTGCCCCGGAGGCCGTGCACGGATGAGATGTTGACGATCCGGCCCCAGCCGCGGCCGTACATGTGCGGAAGGGTCTGCCTGATCAGGCGGAACGGGGACTCCAGCATCAGGCGCAGCAGGTAGCCGAACCGGTCAGGCGGGAACTGCTCGATCGGCGCCACCTGCTGAACCCCGGCGCTGTTCACCAGGATGTCGATGTCGGTCGGCAGGTCCTTGAGTCCGTCCAGATCGGTCAGATCAGCGGTGAAGGTCTCGATGCCGTCGGCGGCCAGCTCGCCGAGCGCTGCGGCGTCGTGGTCGACCGCGACGACCTGTACGCCGTCCGCGACCAGCCGGTGGACGCAGGCGGCGCCGATGCCGGACGCGGCTCCGGTGACGAGGGCTCGACGGGTCTCCATGGCCGAGGACTCTAGAAATCCGCGCCGCCGCGCACTATGGCGTGACGTCACACAGTGCGGCCTTCGGTCATGGTGGCGCACCCCACCCAGCCACACCGTGACCTATCAAACCTGCTTGTAGTGATAGGACGATTTACAGTTGAACCATGGTCGACATCGAACAGCCGAAGAAGAAGGCCGCCGGCGTGCCCGCCGTGCTCTCGTCGTTCAAGTTCGGTCTGCGCGAGATGGGACCGGCGCGGACCGGCAAGGTGTTCTTGAAGATGAACCAGGATCGCGGCTTCGACTGCCCGTCCTGCGCGTGGCCGGACCCGGACAGCAAGCGCAAACACGCGGCCGAGTTCTGCGAGAACGGCGCCAAGGCGGTCGCCTGGGAGGCGACCCGCAAGCGGGTGCCGCGGTCCTTCTACGCCGAGCACTCGATCGACGACCTGGGCAAGATCTCCGAGTTCGAGCTGGGCAAGCTCGGCCGGATCACCGAGCCGATGCTGCTGCGGGCCGGCGCGACGCACTACGAGCCGGTCGGCTGGGACGAGGCGTTCCACGTCGTGGCCCGGCACCTCAAGGCGCTCGTCGACCCGAACGACGCCGTCTTCTATACGTCCGGCCGGACCAGCAACGAGGCCGCCTTCCTGTACCAGACCTTCGTCCGCGCATACGGCACGAACAACCTGCCCGACTGCTCCAACATGTGCCACGAATCATCCGGTACTGCGCTGTCGCGGGTGATCGGCAGCGGCAAGGGCGCCGTCACGCTGGACATGCTCGAGGAAGCCGAGCTGATCGTCGTGGTCGGCCAGAACCCGGGCACCAACGCGCCGCGGATGCTCAGCCATCTGGAGATCGCGAAGAAGAACGGCGCGGACATCGTCTCGGTGAACCCGCTGCCCGAGCCGGGGCTGATGAACTTCAAGAACCCGCAGCGGCCGTCCGGCTGGGTGGGCAAGGGGACGGCGCTGGCCGACCAGCACCTGCAGATCCGGATCGGTGGCGACCAGGCGCTGTTCCTTGCCGTCGGCCACTTGCTGCTGGAGGCCGAGGCGGCTGCGCCGGGGACGGTGCTGGACAAGTCGTTCATCGAGAGCCACACCAGCGGGTACGAGTTGTACGCGAAGCACAATGCGGAGCTGGACTGGGCGGCGGTCGAGCAGGCGAGCGGGCTGACCCGGGCCGAGATCGAGGAGTTCACTGCGCGGTTCGTCAAGTCGAAGGCGACGGTGATCTGCTGGGCGATGGGACTGACCCAGCATCGCGAGGCGGTTGCCACCATCACCGAGATCGTGAACGTGTTGCTGCTGCAGGGGAATATCGGCAAGCCGGGCGCCGGGCCTTGTCCTGTTCGGGGGCATTCGAACGTACAGGGTGATCGATCGATGGGCATCTGGGAGAGGATGCCGGACGCGTTCCTGGATCGGCTGGATCATGAGTTCTCGTTCACCTCGCCGCGGGAGCACGGGATCGATGCGGCGGAGACCGTGCACCGGTTGCGTGAGGGCGCGGTGCGGGTGTTCTTTGCGATGGGCGGGAATTTCGCTTCGGCCACTCCGGATACTGAGGTTGTGGCCGAGGGGTTGCGGCGGTGTGATCTGACGGTGCATGTGTCGACGAAGCTGAATCGGTCGCACACGATCGTCGGGCGGGAGGCGTTGATCCTGCCGACGCTGGGGCGGACGGATCATGACCACACTGCTGCTGGGCCGCAGTCGGTGACGGTCGAGGACTCGCAGGGTGCTGTGCACCTGTCGACTGGGAATTTGTTGCCTCCAGCACCTGAATTGAAGTCCGAGGTGGCGATCGTCTGCGGGATCGCTTCGCTGGTCGTGCCTGAGATCGGGGAGATTCCGTGGGCCGATTTCGCTGATGACTACAGCTTGATCCGGCAGCGGATCGGGCGGGTCTGCGATGGGTACGAGGACTTCGAGCAGCGGCTGCAGGCGACGGGTGGGTTCCTGCTTGCGCATGCGGCGCGGGACAAGCGGGTCTTCAAGACGTCGGACGCGCGGGCGCAGTTCAGCGCCAACGACCTGTCTTGGTTGCCTACTGAGCCCGGGCGGCTGTTGTTGCAGACTATGCGCAGCCATGACCAGTTCAATACGACGATCTATGGGTTGGAGGATCGGTACCGGGGTGTGCATGGGACGCGGGAGGTCGTCTTCGTCAACCCTGCCGACCTCGCGGAGCTTGGGCTGGAGGATGGGCAGCGGGTCGACATCGTCAGCGAGTTCAGGGGTGTCGAGCGGCGGGCGGCAGGCTTCCGGCTTGTTTCCTACCCGACGGCGCGCGGGTGCGTTGCGGCGTACTACCCCGAGACCAACGTCCTGATGTCAGCCGACGACCTGGCGAAGGGCAGCAACACGCCCGTCGCCAAGGGCCTGACCGTCCGCCTGGAGCGCACCAAGTAGCGGGTTATGCCTGCCAGTCGCCGATGTTGTTCCAGGTGTTCTGCAGGGTGAGGACTTCCTGCGGGATCCAGTCGGCGGCCAGTTCGTACGCGTCGCGCATCGCTTCGATGCCGCCGGCCTCGTGGAGGATCTCGCCGATCGCCCGGGCCCGGCGGTCTCCGGCGGTCCCTTCCCGGAAGGATGTCGCCTGCCCGAGTCCGACCAGTTCGCGCACCAGCGGCGGCAGATCCTCCAGCGGAGCCCGCCGGGCCCGCCGAAGCTGCTCTTCCTTCTCGTTGTACGCCCGCAGGTGCTTGAGATCCCGGAGATCCTTCTTGCTCAGCCCCGGCCCGCGCCGCCATCGCTCGAACATCCAGCCTCCTCGACTCGTCCGACCAGAAGACCAGCATCCCGCATCACGAAGCGTTCCCGCAGGCGCGCAACGATCGGTACTAGCAGCTCTTGATCTTGTAGACGGTGTTCCAGCCGCCGCGGTGCTCCAGGATCGGCTGAATCGCCCCGGTGTTCGGGCGGACGGTCTGCAACGTGTTCCCACTGGCGCCGAGGATGCCGGTAGCCACGCCGCCGGTCTGATAGTCGAGCACCTCACTCCAGGCACCGTCGGTGTAGTCGAACCAGTTGCTCAGCGAGTAGGTGGTGCAGGTGTAGAACTTGAACCGCCACCAGCCGGTGAACCGCTTGTTCGGGTCGTTGGACTGAACGAAGGCGCAGAAGTAGCCGGTCGAGCACAGCTCCAGCCCCACGTGCCCGACCCAGGTCCGCTCGACAGCAGGCGAGGTGGACGGCTCCGCCACAGCCACCGCGTTGGCGACCGGCGCGACAGTCTCCGGCCCACTGTCGGCCGCGGCCGCCGGGCTGACACCGGACACAAGCAGCACAACAACCGACGAGGCGGCCAGCACCCCGGCGTACAGACGTTTGATCATGACAATTCTCTTCCTGAGGGGCGGATTTCCGAGCACTGGAACCGTAGACCACCCCACCCCCACCCAAAACCCCTGAAACACAAACCGAAAAGCCGACCTCAACCCGAGCACCCACGTCCCGCCAACTCACAAGCCCACCCTCCCCGCGCCGCCGCCCGCACCCCACTGCAGGCCCCGCTGTGTCCGGCTCGACAGGAGGTAGTCGCCAACCTGCACCCCGCCCACGCTCAGCCAACGCCCGACACCAGCCCCACAGTCGACTACCTCCTGTCGAGCCGGACACATCCCCCAGACAAACCCGACGCCCGGCACCGCGTGAACCACAGTAGAAGCCGGGACCATCTGTTGCTCTTGGCTGTTGCTCTTGGCAAGAAGTCCCGCTCGCCGGGTGGCGAGCGGGACTTCTTGGGTGGTGGGGGTTAGCCGACTGGGGTTAGTTCTCGGTCGGGGGTTGGGGTGGTGGTGGTGGTGTGCTTGGCTTGTTTGCCGCGGAGCCACTTGGGGGCCCACCAGTTGGCGTCGCCTAGGAGGGTCATGATGGCGGGGAGGACTACTGCCCGGATGATGGTGGCGTCGATGAGGATTGCCACCGCCAGGCCGACTCCCAGCTGCTTCATGTCGAGGGTGCTCAGGGTGGCGAAGACTGCGAAGACGCCGATCATGACGGCGGCCGCGCTGGTCACCACGCCTGCGGAGCCGGTGATGCCTTCGGCTACTGCTTGTTTGGTGGGGACTCCTCGGAGGACGGCTTCGCGGATTCGGCTGACTACGAAGACGTGGTAGTCCATGGAGAGGCCGAAGAGGACTACGAAGAGGAACAAAGGGAGCCAGGAGACGACTGCTCCGTTGGAGCGGAAGTCGAGGATGCCCTCGGCCCAGGTGTTTTGGAAGACGGCGGTTACTACGCCGTACGCCGCGCCGGCGCTCAGTAGGTTGAGGCCGATGGCGGTCACAGCGACGACC
Organism: Kribbella sp. NPDC051718; assembly: GCF_040681515.1. NCBI lineage: Bacteria > Bacillati > Actinomycetota > Actinomycetes > Propionibacteriales > Kribbellaceae > Kribbella > Kribbella sp. NPDC051718. The sequence goes on from NZ_JBFAYZ010000011.1 coordinate 80,676, forward strand.
ACCGAGCGGAAGGTGATCATCATGACGATCATCGTCAGCAGGAGGACGAAGCCGATCACCAGCGGGAGTTTCGCCCGGGTGTGGGCGGCATAGTCGACATCGGCCGCCACGAACCCGCCGACCGCGTACTCGACGCCTGGCACCTTGCCGAAGGTTTCCGGCATGAGTTCCTTGCGCAGCTTGGTCAGCGAGTCACGCGCCTCCTGGCTACCACCCTCGTACGGCGTCGCGACCTCGAACACCGTCACGCGACCGTCGGCCGACACCTTCGGCTCCTCGAGTCCGTCCTGCGCGAACAGCTTGTCCGACTGCGTCCGCTTGATCAGGTCGGCGAACGCGGCCTTCACTGCCGGCTGTTCATTGGCAGGAGCCCGTACTGCGACCTCGTGGCTGGTCCCCGTGCTCGGGAAGGACGCGGTCAACCGGTCGTACGCCTTCATCACCGCGGTGTCGCGCGGCAGATCCTCCGTACCAGGGAACTTCAGCGTCATACCGAGCGCAGGTGAGGCCACCGCGAGCAGCGCGGTAACGGAAACCAGCAGCGTGGCGATCGGGTGCTTCAGGGCCGGCTTGAGCACGGTCGGCCAGAAGCGGGGCTGAGACTTGTTCGCGGTCAGGCGCCACAGCAGCGGGATGCGCGGCCGGTCGACCCAGCGACCCAGCTTGGCGAGGATCGCGGGGAGCACGGTCAGCGAGCCGACCACCGCGACGGCGACCACGAGGATCGAGCCGACGGCGAAGGAAGAGAAGACAGCGTCGCGGGCCAGGAAGAGTCCCGCCATCGAGATGATGACCGCAGTACCGGAGACGACGACTGCGTGCCCGGAGGTTGCCGCCGCGATCTCGACCGCGTCGACGTGGCCGCGGCCCTTGGCGCGTTCCTCTCGTTCGCGGCGGAGGTAGAAGAGTGAGTAGTCGACGCCGACCGCCATACCGATCAGCAGGATGACGCTGTTGACCGCGTCGACCGCTGGCACGAGTTGAGACGCTGCTGCGGCTAAGCCGATCGCGGCGGCGACGGCTGACAGTGCGAGCAGGAGCGGCACCGCAGCTGCAATCAGGGCACCGAAGGCGATCAGCAGGATGATCAGAGTGACCGGCAGGCTGAAGATCTCGGCGCGCTGGAAGTCCTTGCCGAGTGTCTCGTTGAGCGCCTTGTCGATGGACTCGCCACCGACCTCCTCGACCCGAAGCCCCGGGAAGTCCTGCTGGACCTTCGCGGTCGTGTCGAGCAGCGGCTGGACCCGGTTGTCGTCGTCGCCGTCCTTCAGCGTGACCTGGACGATCAGCGCGTCCTTCTTCGGCGACAGGGTGGGCTTGGCGACCTCCGCGACCCCACCGAGGGCGCGCATCCGCTCAGTCACCACGGCCGCGACCTTGTTGGCCTCGGCCTGGTCCAGCTGACCCGAGCGCGGCGTGATCAGCACGCTCTCGACGTCGTGGTCGGGGAAGTTACCGGACTTGACGATGTTGTCGGCGCGGGTGACCTCGCCGATGTCGCCCTCGTTGCTGGACTCCTTGGTCCCCGTCATATTGCCGAGCGCGAAACACGCCACGACTACGACCACCCACATGGCGATCGCGCGCCACGGATGGGTGGCACTCCAGCGTGCGGCCCGCACCGTGAGTTGTCCCCTGGAAGTGGACATGGTGGTTCCTACCCCTCTGCGCCCGCCTCTGGACGCACCCTCCCAGCCCGGCCCGACGCCGACTGCTGGCTACGCGTCTCAGCATTCGTTAAGCCGGCCATCCGCCACCATGCAGGAAGCCACCGAGTCCACCCTGGTGCCAGCCCCACCCCACCCTGGGGGAAACCACCCGGGGAACTTTCCCGTACTACGTACGGGTGGCCGGCGCGAAGGGTGGCCGGTGAGGGCGGAGCGCCATCGAACAGCAACGTCCCGGCTGGACCGACGACAGCAGGCTCACTGAGCGTGGCGGGCTGTGCGCGGCAGGGGTTGGTGTGCCGTGGGGGTGCACCCCTCAGGGCATCCCCTACCGGGGCGCCTGGCGGAGCGGCGTACGGGTGGTCAGAAGTCCTCGAGGTCGAGGGTGGAGGCGGCGGAGATGCCCTCCAGGTAGCCCTCGGCGCGTTCGGCTTTGGGGTAGCGGTGGACCAGGTTCCAGAACGCTGCGTTGTGGGACGGTTCCACCAGGTGAGCGAGTTCGTGGACCAGGACGTAGTCCACGACCCAGGCCGGCATCGACTGCAAACGGGTCGACAACCGGATCGACCGGTCGGCCGGAGTGCAGGATCCCCACCGTCGATTCTGGTTCGAAACCCACCTCACAGACGCAGGTTCGGGCACTTCTGGGAGGTGACGACACGCGAGATCGTGTGCTCTGGCCAACAATTTTTCGTCCGACACGCGGGATCTGCTGCGCTGCTTCTCGAGCCGCTGGAGCATGGTTTCGACCCAGCGCGCCTCCTCGGTGGCGGACAGCCGATCGGGCATCAGCACGATCACCCGCTCGCCGTCCCGGTAGGCGCTGACGGTCCGCTTGCGCCGCTTGCTGCGGCGGATGTCCACATACGGCGGGATCGGGCGCGGTGGAGAGTCGGCCATGACTCAGACCGTACCGCCTGAATCCCCCAACTTTCTTCTGTCCACATCCTGTGAATTGACGTTTCCGCAGGTCAGACGCCAGTTGTCGAATCGGTGGACGCTGGTTGTTCACATCCTGTTCCCCCGCTCGTCCACAGTGTCGACCGGCGCGCCCCACAGCTTGCACACAGGTTTATCCACAGGGGTGGACAACCCGGACTTGTCAGCGCGGCCGGCAACTCCTAGCGTCAGGTCCAGCAGGCTCCCGGACCGCCTCCGGGGCCATTCGGAGGGGAAGCCGAGTGGTTCCGAAGGCGGACAACCGGGAGCCTGTTCCGCGTGACCGTCGACCACGGAAAGCGATTTCCAAGCGGCGCGCGGAGCGGGAGATGGACTTGAGCCACTCTCAGCCTGCCGTAGGGTGAATCCCGATTGGGCCGAACGGCCTACGGCAGGACGGTCTGCCGAAAGCATCCACGACGGCCGGGCAAAGCCTCGGCTGGTATCAAGCAAGGAGAGGGCCCTCATGGCAGAGACCTGGAGCGGCGAGTTCTACTGCGTCAAGTGCAAGGCCAAGCGCACCGCCGACGGCGAGGTCAAGGTCAACGACAAGGGCACGCGCATGGCCAAGGCCAAGTGCCCCGAGTGCGGTACGAACCTGAACCGGATCCTCGGCAAGGCCTGACGCACCAAGTCGTGGGGGCGGCGGTGCGATCTTCGGATCCACCTCCGCCCCTCCGTCGTTAAGCAACCTGTGATCCAACTCGCGGTGCCCCGGCGGGGGCTCCGCTTGGGTGACCGGACAGAATGGGGAGCGTGTCCGACCTCCCCCGCAAAGCACTCAGCCGCACCGCCAAGCTGGCCAGCCTGCCACTCGGTGCCGCCGGGCGCGCGACCGTCGGACTGGGCAAGCGGATCGGCGGTGCGCCGGCCGAGACGGTGATGGCCGAGTTCCAGCGCCGTACGGCCGACCAGTTGTTCTCCGTCCTGGGTGAGCTCAAGGGCGGCGCGATGAAGTTCGGGCAGATGCTGAGCCTGATGGAGTCGGCGATGCCGGAGGAGTTCGCGGCACCGTACCGGGCGACGCTGACCAAGCTGCAGGACTCCGCGCCACCGATGCCGGCGTCGACCGTGCATACGATCCTGTCCCGCGAGCTGGGCAAGCGCTGGCGGGATCGGTTCCAGGAGTTCGACGATCTGCCGGCGGCGGCCGCGTCGATCGGGCAGGTGCATCGCGGCATCCTGAAGGACGGCCGTGAGGTCGCGGTCAAACTCCAGTACCCGGGTGCCGCCGAGGCGTTGCGGGCGGATCTCAAGCAACTCGGGCGCTTCGCCCGGACCTTCGGCGCGCTCGTCCCCGGCGTCGACATGAAGCCGCTGGTCGCGGAGTTGCAGGAGCGGATCGGCGAGGAGCTCGACTACGACCGCGAGGCGCAGGCGCAGCAGCAGTACGCCGATGCCTTCAAGGACCATCACGAGTTCGTGGTGCCGCGCGTCATCAAGCACTCCCCCACGGTCATCGTGTCCGAATGGATCGAGGGCAAGCCGCTCTCGAAGGTGATCACCGAGGGTACGAAGGAAGAGCGCGACGAGATCGGGCTGAAGTACGTCCGGTTCATGTTCAGCGGCCCGCGACTGGCCGGGCTGCTGCACTCCGACCCGCACCCCGGCAACTTCCGGGTGATGGCCGACGGGCGGCTCGGCGTGGTCGACTTCGGGCTCTGCGCGCGGCTCCCTGATGGGCTGCCACCCGCTGTCGGGCGGTTGCTGCGCATCTCGCTGGAGGGCGACGGCGACGCCGTACTGGCCGGGTTGCGCGCCGAAGGCTTCATCAAGCCCCGGATGGACATCGACCCCGAGCAGCTGATGGCCTACCTGGCGCCGTTCGCCGAGCCGGCCCGTTCGGAGACGTTCCATTTCAGCCGGGCGTGGATGCGCGAGCAGGCGACCCGGACCAGCGACTTCCGTTCCCCGAACGCCACGATGGCGCTCAAGATCAACCTGCCGCCGTCGTACCTGCTGATCCACCGAGTCTGGATCGGCGGCATCGCCGTCCTGTCCCAACTCGACACCGAGGCCCCGTTCCGGGCGGTCCTCGAAGAGTTCCTCCCCGGCTTCACTGACTGACCCACCTCACCACCAGGCGCTGTCGAGCTTCCCCTCGATGCTGCGGACGTTCTCGCGGGCGCAGCGATCGCAGTACAGCAGCTTGCGCCCGTTCTCGACCGAGGTCACCCAGGTCAGCGGCGCATCCTCGGTCTCCGCCTGACTACCGCAGAGTGAACAAGTCGCATTCGGCATAAAACTCATTCTCCTCCAACCCATGCGCCGACCTAAACTAGGTCCTTCCGCCGGCTCCTGGCCGGCTCTTCGATGGTCCCGGCGTACCGCCAAACGCCGCATCTATGAACAAGCAGTACTCCGGTACGTCGCAGCTGGCCCTGACTGTCGAGGTCCTCGACAACCGCCCGGACCGGCCAGTCGTCACGATCCTGGTCGACGGTGAGAAGCCGTTCGCCGGTGTCGCTTCCACCTGGCAAGGCTTCGATCCGGACGACCTCCTCGGTGCGCAGCAACCGCTGGTCCCCCGCGAGCCGGCTGGGCGCCGAGTTGCGGTCCATCGGTGTTCCTGCGGGGAACCCGGGTGTGGGGTCATCGCGCCGGTAATCGTCGGCTCACCCGACGGACGACTGGTCTCGTGGGTCGATTTCTCGGACTATGTGGGTGTCTTCTGCGGGCCCACGTACGACGGAGTCGTGCCGTACGACGGTCGCCCGTGGCCCCTTCCCGACCTTCATTTCGACCGCGGGCAGTACGAGGCCGAGGTCGCCCGGGCAACAGCCGATCGTTCGTGGGAGACGCCCCGGCGAAAGACCGCGCGGCTGATCAGGGAGCGGCTGGATCTGCTGCAGCTGTCTCCGGACCTCACACTGCGATGGGTTGCCCCGGGATGGACCGACGACGGCATTGTGCTGGCCTTCGACGGCGACCGGTTGCTGAAACTCACCAGCCGGCACCAGGATCCCGACGAAGCTGCGGGGGAACTGCTCGCGGAGTTGTTGTCGACTCCTGTGGGCGAGTGGGTGCGAGCGTTCGGCTGGAGGCCGTCTCGCCTGAGGAAACGCTCGGCGCCTTAAGGTCGCGGATATGCGATGGCAGATCCATGGAGAGAGTGAGGCCTGGGGGAACCCGTGGCTGAGTGTGCGGCGGCTTGATGTCGAGCAGCCTGATGGGCGGCGGTTCGACTATCACGCGGTGCGGTTGAGGCATGTGGCGGCCGCGGTGGTCCTCGACAACGAGCAGCGGGTGCTGTTGATGTGGCGGCACCGGTTCCTGACCGACCGGTGGGCGTGGGAACTCCCGATGGGGCTGATTGAGCCGGGTGAGTCGCCGGCTGAGGCGGCTGCGCGGGAGGTTGAGGAAGAGACCGGGTGGCGGGTTGGGGAGATGCAGGAGCTTGTGTACTCCGAACCGGCCGCGGGGATCATGGACTCCGAGCACCACGTGTTCCGCGCTACCTCGGCGGTGTGGGTTGGAGAGCCTACTGAGGTGAATGAGTCGGATCGGATCGAGTGGATCCCGCTGAGCGATGTGCCGGGGATGATTGGTCGGCGGGAGATCGTCAGCGGGATCACTCTCGTTGGATTACAGCAAGCTCTGCTTCAGGGCTGACTCAGGCCGGTTGGGTCTTCAAGACGATGCGGAGGTTGGCCTTCGGCTGGTGCTGCCAGGCCTCTTCGGCTTCCTCGAGCGGGTAGGTCTCGATGATGGGGCGGATTCCCTTCAGGACGGCGAAGTTGAGGGTGTCTTCGCTGTCCTGGGCGACGCCGCTGTACCAACCGGAGACCGACAGTCGAGAGTCGGCGAGGTCGTGGCCGGTGACCTGGATGGGGTCGCCGCCCTCGAGCACGATCAGCTGGCCGTTCGGGCGCAGGCCCTTGACCAGGTCGGACTGCAACTCCGCACGAGACACCGTCGCCAGTACGGTCGCCGCGCCACCGAGCGCCTTCAGCGCCTCACCGGCATCGCCTTCGTTGCTGTCGATGTACTCGTCCGCGCCGAGCTCACGGGCCAGCTTCTCCTTGTCGCGCCCACGGTTGATCGCGACGGTCCGGAAGCCCATCTTGTTCGCGAACTGGATCGCCAGGTGCCCGACCCCACCGACACCCTGTACTGCGACCGTGTCGCCCGGCCCCGCGTGCGCGTGCCGGAGCGCATTGAAAGCCGTGATGCCGCCACACATCAGCGGCGCGGCGTCCTCGAAGGTCAGCCCCTCGGGGATCCGGGCGACCGCGTCCTGCGGAGCCACCATGTACTCCGCATAGCCGCCGTCGTACGACGTACCGACGATCGTGTGCTGGACGCAGTTGGTGAAGTCACCGCGACGGCAGAACTCACAGGTGAAGTCGACGCCACCGGACCAGCCGACGCCGACCCGCTGGCCGACCTCCCACACCGTCACACCGTCACCGACCGCATCGACCACGCCGGCGATCTCATGGCCGGGAACCCGCGGCAGGACCGTACCGAAGAGGGCGTTGCGGGGAATCGCGTCGCCGCCGCAGATCCCGCAGGCGTACACCTTCACCCGGATCTGGCCGGCCTTGGGCTCGGGGATGGGCATGTCGGTCACCACGAAGGGGCCGCCGGCCTGCTGGACCTGGGCCGCACGCATTGTCGCTGTCATCTCTGTCGTCTCCCTCAGTGCATTCCGCCGTCGGCGACCAGTTGCTGGCCGGTGATCAAACCTGCGTCGTCGCTGGCCAGGAAGGCCGCCACGCCTGCTACGTCCTCGGTGGTGCCCAGCCGGCCGATCGGCACCATCGCGATCAGGCTCTTCTTGTACTCGTCGTTGGCCGGGTCGGTGAAGATGCCGGCCCCGTCGATCGGGCCGGGCACGATGGTGTTCACCGTGATGCCGCGCGGGCCGAGTTCGAGCGCGAGCACCCGGGCCAGGTAGCCGGTCGCGACCTTGCTGGTGCCGTACAGGCCGACGCCGACCTGCGGGACAGTGGTGGTGTTCGAGGAGATGGTGATGATCCGGCCGTTGTCCGCGATCCGGCGGGCCGCTTCGCGCAGTACGAAGTACGGGCCCTTCGTGTTGACCCGGAAGAGCAGGTCGAAGTCCTCCTCGGTGACGTCGGTGACCGGGATGTTCACCTTCTCCATCCCGGCGTTGGCGACCACGATGTCGATCTGGCCGAACGCCTCGACCGCGGCGTCGTAGACCTTGGTGATCCCGTCCACCTGGGACACGTCGGCGGCGACCGTGATGGCCTTGACCCCGAGCGCCTCGGCGGCGACCTGGACCTCGTTCGCGGCGGACTCGTCGCGCGAGTAGTTGACGACGACGTTGGCGCCCTGTGCGGCCAGCCGGAGCAGGATCGCTCGCCCGAGCCCCTTGGACGACCCGGTGACCAGCGCCGTTTTTCCTTGCAGCGTCATGCTTACTTTCTCCCATCAAGTGGCCCTGGTCCGATCGTCCGGCCTCCTCGGGCGGAACGGAAACAGAGACTTGTTGGCGGGGCCACAACAGACCGTTGTGGCACGATGGCTGAGTGACCCAACACGGTGTGGATCTCAGCTTGAGGTTGCTCCAGGCACTTGCGGCGGTTGCCCAGGAAGGCAGCATGACTCGCGCGGGGCGGCAACTCAACCTCACGCAGCAGGCGGTCAGCAGCCAGATTCGTCAACTGGAGAAGGTTGTTGGCTGTCCGTTGGTCGAGCGGCTACCGACCGGAATCGAACTGACCGCGGCCGGCCGGGTCGTCCTCAAGCAGGGCGAGAACTTGTTGCTGTCGGCCCGCGCGATGATGGCCGAGGCCCGGGAGGTCGGTGCGGAGCGGCCACAGCCGCTGCGGGTCGCGTTCAAGGCGCAGAGTACGGCGCACTTCATGCCCGGCGTCGAGGCGGCGATCCGGGCCCAGATGCCGGATCTGGAGGTCCGGCCGCTCGCCGTGCACACGCTGCCCGACGAACTGGACGCGTTGCTCGACGGGCGGGCCGACGCCGCCTTCCTCTGGCTGCCGATCGGCGACGACCCGCGGTTCACCGTCCATCCACTGCTGGCCGAGAAGCGCTGGGTCGCGCTGCCGCCGGGGCATCCGCTGTCCGACCGGGACTCCCTGAGGATCGATGATCTGGCCGACGTGCCCGTCGTCGGTCCGCGTGACGGAATGCCGGCGGCGGTCGTCGACTTCTGGTTCATCGATCCGCGGCCGGACGGCAGCCGGGCGCTGTTCGGGCCACAGGCCCGTACGCCGGAGGAGTGCCTGCACCTGGTCGCGGCCGGGCACGGGTGCTGGATCGCGCCCGCCTCGACGGTCACGTACTTCGCCCACCCGCGCCTGGTGTGGCTACCGCTGCTCGATGCCGAGCCGAACGAGTTGGCGCTCGTCTGGCCGCGGCACAGTACTCACCCGTACCTGGATCTCCTCCTTCAGGAGACCCGGCGGGCGACCGTCCCCTGCTCCTCGGAGCACTAGAACGCGCCGAGAGGCGGCATCCGCTAGATGCCGCCTCTCGGGGTGTCAGCTTCGGTGTTTCAGTTCGGGGCCGGCGCGCTGTGGTCGGAGATTGGCTCCTGGCGCGCCGGCGACCGGGGGTGGATCAGACCATCCGTGCGAGGGTGAGGCGTGCCTTTGCACTGGCCCTCTCCGCGCGACGGGTGGCCCGCTCGGCCTGCTTCTGAGCCTTGGCGAACTGGCTCGCCAGACGGAAGCGCCGGTTCTGCTCGGCGTCGATCAGGATGGAACGACAATGAGCACGAGCGAGATCTTCTTGAAGTAAATGCATTTCAACTCTCCTGGGTGAAGTCTGGGTCTTCATGGCTGTGTGTCTCGATTCGGGTGGATGGAGTCGTCTGTCAGGGACTGGTCAGGCTGCGGTGACGGTGTCGCACTTGCGTGGACGGCCGCGGGGCCGCTTCCGGGCGACCACAGCACCCTGGACGAACAGCTGTCCGCCCCACACTCCCCACGGCTCGGCGCGCTCGAGCGCTCCGGCCAGGCACTCGGCCACGAGTGGGCAGGTGTTGCACAGAGACTTTGCGTACTCGACGTCCGCCGGCGATTCGGCGAAGAAGAGTTCTGGCGCGTAGGACCGACAGGGCAGGTCCTGCGACGTCGCAACCTCGGTGAAGGCATCGAGGAAGCTAACGCTCATTCCGGTCACCTCCTAGTGACTGTCTTGCTGGTAGTTCTCTTGCTGTCTTCGACGGCCACCGGTTGGTGCCGCCAAACTCTGGGACAAACAAAAGGGCCGCGGACCCTGGTTAGGGTTCCGCGGCCTTGGAGGTGCCGGCTGACTTGTGTCGTCAGACCGGTGGACTCCATGCTCGAGAACCCTGACCGCCGTACTTCGCATCGCCGACAGCTCCGCCCTTGATCGGGGTGCTTCCCTTGATCTGGGTGTTGGCATTGGCGAGCACCACAACGGTCTCGACGTGCAGACGCGACGACAGGGCGGCACCCTGGATCTGGGCGCACGGCAGCGCGACGCTGACGCCGTTCGGCTTCATCGTGATGTTGACCATTTCCAAGGCACCTCCTCTCGTTGTGGCGAAGTGAGCGGCAAGCTCATCGCTATGGTTTGAAGTTTTCGGCCAGCCCTCGACCGCAGAAAGAACAGTACGCCGACCTCACCGGAGGCCGCAAACTATTTAATCCAGGTTTTCGAAGTTGGCCGGAAGTTGCCGCCTGTCCGGCGGAAACTCGCTGCCCAGCCACCGGTCCGGCACGCTCCGGCGTGCTCCCGGCACCCTCCGAGATCGTTGCCTGTGGCCACTAGATGCCACCGCCCGACCCGTTGTCTGCCAGCAGCAGAAAACCTGCTCCTTGAGTGTCGCCCGGGTTCGGCCAAGCCTGCAACGGCTTTTCCACAAGTTGCAGTCCGCACTGCCTGAAAGGGCAGGTAGTTGAAGGCTGGACGGTCAGCGGGTGCAGATGTTCAGCACGGACTCGCCGTACTTCATCACCTTGGTCCGGCCGATGCCGGTGATCCGGAGCAACTCGCGCTCGTCCATCGGCCGGGCCTCGGCGATCGCGGTCAGGGTGGCGTCGGTGAAGATGACGAAGGCGGGCATCGACTCCTCGGCCGCCTTGTCGGCGCGCCACTCGAACAGCGCGTCGTACAGCGCCTGGTCCATCGTCGACGGGCAGTCCTCGCAGCGGCCGAGCTTGCGGGCGGCCGGCTCGGTCAGCCCGCGGCCGCAGACCCGGCACTTCGGGATCGGCAGGTCTGAGCGGTCGGTCCGTTGAGCACGGGCTCGGGGGGACGACTCTCGCTCGCCAGAGCGCGGAGTACGGACTCCGATCGGGTCGAGGAAGCGGGTCGGGCCGCGGCTGGCGCGGCCGCCGGGTGAGCGGGAGGTCGACCAGCTGATCGCGAGCTGGTCCTTCGCCCGGGTCACGCCCACATAGAACAGCCGCCGCTCCTCCTCGACCTGGGCCGGCGTCTGGGCGTACGTGATCGGCAGCGTGCCCTCGTGGGCGCCGACGATGAACACACAGCCCCACTCCAGGCCCTTCGCCGCGTGCAGCGTCGCCAGGGTGACGCCCTCGGCCAGCGGCGCGTGCTGGATCGAGGCGCGCCGGTCGAGCTCGGCGACCAGCTCGACGATCCCCGCCTCGGGATGGGTCGCCTTGAAGTCGGAGGCCATCGTGACGAGGGCGGCCAGCGACTCCCAGCGGTCCCGGACCGCACCGGCTCCCGACGGCGGCTCCGGCTTCCAGCCCGCGCCGCCGAGGATCGCGCGGACGGTCTCCACGAGGTCTCCCCCGCCGTCACCGGCCTTGGCCTGACCACGCAGCAGTACGGCGGCCTGCCGGATCTCGGCTCGCTCGAAGAACCGCTCGGCGCCCTTGAGCATCGCCGGGAGCTTGCGCTCGGCGAGGGCCTGCTCGAAATTCTCCGACTGGGCGTTGGTACGGAACAGGATCGCGATGTCGCGCAGCGCAGTACCGGAGTCTTGGAGGCGGCTGACCGCTCGGGCGACCGCGTCGGCCTCGGCGACCTCGTCGGAGTACTCCCGGTAGGTCGGCGTGGGGCCGGGGTCGCGCTGGGAGCGGAGGGTGACACGGCCGGGGAGCCCGGACGGGCCCGCTGCGTCGAGGACCTTGTTGGCTACGTCGACGATCTGCGGGGTCGAGCGGTAGTCGCGGACGAGCTTGATCACCTGGGCGGTCGGGTGGCGCTGGGCGAAGTGGACCAGGTTTGCCGGGTCGGCTCCTGCCCAGGAGTAGATGGTCTGGGCCGGGTCGCCGACCACGCAGACGTCCTCGCGGCCGCCGAGCCACAGGTCGAGCAGGCTCTGCTGCAGCGGGCTGACGTCCTGGTACTCATCTACTACGAAGGTGCGGTACTGCCTGCGGATCTCGGCTGCCACCCGCTCGTCTTCCGCGAGGAGGGCGACGGCGCAGAGGAGTACGTCCTCCAGATCGATCCGGCCGCGCTCGAGCTTGACGTCCTCGTACGCCGCGAAGACGCGCGCGATCGTGGCCGGGTCGAAGGACGCCAGAGCGCGGGCGGATTGCGGGGCGAGCTTGACGTAGTCGTCGGGGCGGACGTTGCTGACCTTGGCCCACTCCACCTCGCCGGCCAGGTCGCGCAGGGCCGGGGTGTCGACGCGGACGCGACAGCGGGAGGCCGCCTCGGTCAGCAGCGGGAACTTGCGGTCGATGATCGGTGGCAGCTCGCCGCCGAACACCTTCGGCCAGAAGTACCTGGCTTGTCTGAGGGCGGCCGAGTGGAAGGTCCGGGCCTGGACGCCGTTGGTGCCGAGCTGGGCGAGCCGGCCACGCATCTCGCCGGCGGCGCGCTGGGTGAAGGTGACGGCCAGCACGCGGGCCGGGTCGTAGGTGCCGATGCTGACGCCGTACGCGATCCGGTGGGTGATCGCGCGGGTCTTGCCGGTGCCCGCGCCCGCCATCACGACGACCGGGCCGTGCAAGGCTGTCGCGACCTCGCGCTGCTCGGGGTCGAGGGCAGCGAGCAGCTCGTCGGCGGACCGGCCGACGACGGCCTGCGTGATGTTGCTCACGGACTGAGACATGCGGGAACAGCACTCCGACCGACGGGGTTTGGCTACAAGTAGAGCCACCTTATGCGGGTGCCCGGACAGTTTCCGTCGCCCGCCCCCACGCAGAGACGGAGCAAGCCACGATGGCGGCATTCACGATGTACTCGACCCCCTGGTGCGGTTACTGCCACCGCCTGAAGGGCCAGCTGAAGCGGGCGGGCATCGAGTTCACCGAGGTCGACATCGAGCAGGTCCCGGACGCCGCCAAGATCGTCGAGAAGGCAAACCACGGCAACCAGACCGTCCCAACCATCGTCTTCCCCGACGGCACCGCGATGACCAACCCGTCGATAGCCCAGATCGCCGACAAGCTCGTCGCCTGAGCAGCTACCAGCTGCCGGTTAGTTCTTCGCCGTACCAGCCTTCGATCAGGCGGCGGGAGATGGAGATGTTGCCGGGGAGGGCCATCGAGCCGTTCTCGACCAGGACGCGGAGGTCGTCGCGGCTGAACCACTTGGCTTCGGCGATCTCGTCCTGGTCGACGTTGATCGCGTAGCCGGTGGCCTTGGCGTAGAAGCCGAGCATGAGGCTGGACGGGAGCGGCCACGGCTGGCTGCCGGCGTACTCGATCTCCTCGCCGATGACTACGCCGGTCTCCTCGAAGACCTCTCGGCGTACTGCGGCCTCTAGCGACTCACCGGGCTCCACGAAGCCGGCGAGGGTGGAGTAGCGGCCCTCGGGCCAGGCCTCGTTGCGGCCGAGTAGTGCGCGGTCCTGGTCGTCGGTGACCAGGACGATGATCGCCGGGTCGCTGCGGGGAAAGTGGTTGAGGCCGCAGTTCGGGCAGTGCCGGACGTGGCCTGCGTCGATCACCTCGGTATGAGCTCCGCAGTTGGCGCAGTGGGTGTGTACTGCGTGCCAGTTGGCCAGCCCGACCACGTTGACCGCGATCCCGGCCTCCCGGTCGTCCAGTACTCCGCCTACCTCGCGCAGGCCGGCATACGACTCGTCTGGCTCTTCGCTGACCAGTACTGCGAACACGGCGCGCCCGTCGGCCGTCATACCGGCTCCGGCGACGCGGTCGACGCCCAGGAAGATGCGGATGCCATCAGGGGCAGCAGCGGGCGGTACCAGGCGGAGCGCCGTACGGTCCTCGACTACTGCCAGCTTGTCACCGGCCACCAGGGCCACCTGGGTGTCCGCAGCGGCCCATGCCTTCTCCAGCCACTCCAGGTCGCGCCGTCGGTCGGCAGCTCGGTCCAGCACGGAACGGGACAGCGACAGGGAACCGGGAACGATCGAATAGGCCACGGCTTCAACGTATCTCGCCCGGCGATCATGAGAGCATCCCGGCATGAGTATTCACATCGCTGCCGAGAAGGGACAGATCGCACCGCGTGTGCTGTTCCCCGGGGATCCACTGAGAGCCAAGTGGATCGCCGAGACCTACCTGTCCGACGTCACCTGCTACACCGAGATCCGGAACATGTTCGGGTTCACCGGCACCTACAAGGGTGAGCGCATCTCCGTGCAGGGCTCCGGCATGGGTCAGGCGTCGGCCTCGATCTACGCGAACGAGCTGTTCGCCGAGTACGACGTACAGACCCTGATCCGGGTCGGCACCTGTGGCGCACTGACCGAGGCCGTCCGGGTCCGGGACGTGATCGTGGCGATGTCCGCGAGCACCGACTCGCAGATGAACCGGCTGCGCTTCCACGGCATCGACTACGCGCCGACTGCCGACTACAAGCTGCTCCGCGCTGCAGTGGACGCGGCTGAGGCGGCCGGGCTGAACGTGCATGTCGGCCAGGTGTTCTCGGGCGACCTGTTCTACAACGACCGGCCGGACCTGGTGTCGCGCACGGCCGAGTACGGCGTACTGGGGATCGAGATGGAGGCGGCGGCGCTCTACACGCTGGCCGCCAAGTTCGGTCGCCGGGCGCTCGGCATCATGACGGTGTCGGACCACCTGATCACCAAGGAGGAGACGTCGGCCGAGGAGCGGCAGACCACCTTCTCCGAGATGATCACGATCGCCCTCGATGCTGCGATCGAGGTGCCGGTCTGAAGCGGGTCGCCGTCGCACTGGTGAGCGCTGCACTGCTCATCGGTACTACGGCCTGCTCCGGATCAGACGACAAGAAGTCCTCCGACGCGCCTACGTCCGGGGACACGACAGCAGGCTCCACGACCGGCCAGCAGCCGGCGTCGGAGACCAGTACCAAGGCCGACGACCCGGTACTGCCGAACCTCACCGCTGCTCAGGTGGTCGCGGGGCTGGCCAAGGGCGGGTACAAGTGCGGGGCTGACGGCACGTACGCGATCTGTACTTCGGGCACGGTGGCGGTCTGGGTGCTGACCGGCGCCCACCCGCGGCCGCCGGTCGTGTCGCTGCACGCCAAGGGCGCGAAGATCGCCGACGTGCGGGCAGAGATCGGCAAGCAACTGCCGAAGGTGCTGGAGATCGCGCACATCAACCCGCGGACGCCGATCACCGACTGGTTCGGCGCACTCGGCACCGTCGAACGCACGACGAAGGCCGGCGACTGGCAGGTCGACTGGTCCACCGAGACGGTCGACACCGAGGACCCAGGCGCCCACCTAACCCTGGTCGACAGCACCTGCAAGACAAACTGCCAAGCGGAGTAGTTCCTGCGCAGAACCGCCGTCGGCTCTCTCGACGGCGGTTCTTGCGTATCAGGAGCTGCCGGCGGCGCCGGCTGAGCTGGCTACGACTATGGCTGCGGTTACTGCTGCTTGCATTTCCTGGACTGCTTTGCGGACTGCGGTGGCGGCCCAGTCGGATTCGGCAATTTCCTTTGCCCGCTTCTTGAGGGCCTTCTTGTCGACGGCGTCGGTGATGACCTTGGGGACGACGTTGAGGGCGCTCAGGAGGGCGATCAGGGCGGCGGTGCGTTCGTCGGGCTGGGTGCCCAGCTTCAGGACGTTCTCCAGGCCGGCGCGCACCTCGGCCTCGTGCCGTGCGTCCTTGGCCGGCCAGCGGGTAACTGGGAACAGGCCCAGCACCTTGCCCTTGTCCGCCTCGAGCACACCCCGCTCGGCCAGCCTGGTGAGCACCTGGCGGCGCAGGTTGTTCGACAGCTTCTTCATCAGATCCTTCGGCCGGGCACCCGGCTTGCCCGCCAGGAAGGTGAGCCGCTCGTCCAGTACGGCGTCCCCGGTCGGCGTGGTGTCCAGTACCTTCAGCCGCCCCGCCTTGACCGTGTCACCCGTCTCCGCGATGTCCACCTTGCCGAGCAGCGTCAACTCGATCAGCACGGCTCCACCGAGCGCATAGTCGAGCCCGGGCGACCCAGTGACGGGCTTCCCGCTCTCGTCGTCGTACAGGAGCAGCGCGAGGTCCTCTGCGATCAACATGCCATCCAACCTAGGTCGCCTCGTCCCACCCGGACATCCGCCGCGCGAACGACCTTCCGCGTCCACCGCAAGGCGGGCCCCTTTCCGCGCCCACTCAAATATCTAGTAAGGTAAGCCTTAGCTAATCAACCGCCATCTGATGCAGCGACTGGAGTTCTTCGTGCCCAGCTTCCGCCGATTCGCCGCCGGCGTCGGGACGCTCAGCCTGAGAGCGTTCGACCTCGACCAGGATGTGCCCACCCTGCACAGCTGGGTCACTCAGCCCTATGCGCAGTACTGGGGGTTGCTGACCGCCACCCTCGACGAGGTACGTGCGGAGTACGAGCGGATCGAGCGAACCGGCTATCACCAGGCGCTCCTGGGGATGCATGACGGGCGGCCGGCGTTTCTGATGGAGCGGTATCTGCCTGCTCACGATCCGGTCGGCGAGGTGTACCAGCCGGCGCCGGGCGATGTCGGGATGCACGTGCTGGTGGCTCCGCCTGAGCAGCGCGTGCGGGGCTTCACCGGAGCGGTGTTCGAGACGATCCTCGACTACCTGTTCAGCGATCCGCAGGTCGATCGTGTCGTGGTCGAGCCCGACGTCCGCAACACCAAGATCCAGGAACTCAACCAGCGCATGGGTTTCCGCAAGCACAGCATCGTGACGCTGCCGGACAAGCAGGCCTGGCTGAGCTTCTGCACCCGCGACCAGTACGCCGAAGCGACCCGGATGAACGAGGCAGGCTGACCATGACGACCACCCACCTCCAGCCGGACACCTGGGCCGTCGCGAACCGAGCCCTGGTCCGCAAGGCACTCGCCGAGTTCACCCACGAGCGCCTCTTCGAACCCGCCACCTCGGGCGACGGCTACACGGTCGCGAACGACGCGAGCTCGTACTACTTCGAGGCCGACCTCTATCCCTTGAACCATTGGGAAGTCGACGCATCGAGCATCACCCGGACGCGGGCCGGCGTCGACGCGCCGATCGACGCGCTGGACTTCATCACCGAGTTCCACGAGCGGCTGGGCATCGGCACCGAGATGCTCCCGGTCTACCTCGAGGAGATCAGCAGTACGCTCGCCAGTTCGGCGTACAAGCTGGCGAAGGACGACCTGACCGCGGCCGACCTGGCCGGCGCGGACTTCCAGACGACCGAGTCCGCGATGACCGAGGGACACCCTTGTTTCGTGGCGAACAACGGACGGCTCGGGTTCGGAGTCGAGGACTATCGCGCCTTCGCGCCCGAGGCCGGCGCGGCAGTCCGGCTGGTCTGGATCGCGGTACGACGGGATCGCTCGACGGTCTCGCACAGCAAGACGATCAACTATGACGACCTGCTGCGCGACGAGCTCGGAACGCCTGTGCTGCAACGGTTCAGCGAGCGCATCCGGGCGGTCGGCGGCGATCCGGCCGACTACCACCTGATGCCGCTGCATCCGTGGCAATGGGAGAACAAGACCACGATCACGTTCGCCGCGGATATCGCTCAGCGGCACATCGTCTTTCTCGGCACCAGTGACGACGAGTACCAGGCACAGCAGTCGATCCGGACGTTCTTCAATCGGACCCAGCCGTCGCGCAACTACGTGAAAACGGCGTTGTCGGTGCTCAACATGGGTTTCATGCGCGGGCTTTCCCCGGCGTACATGGCGAAGACGCCGGCGATCAACGACTGGGTGTACGACCTGGTCGAGAACGACGCGATCCTCAAGCGCTACGGGTTTTCCGTGCTGCGCGAGATCGCGGCGGTCGGGTATCACAACCGGTACTACGAAGCGGCGACGAGCCCGGGTTCGGCGTACCGGAAGATGCTGTCGGCCCTGTGGCGCGAGAGCCCCGTACCGACGCTGGCTCCGGGTGAGCGGCTGGCGACGATGGCGTCGTTGCTGCATGTCGATCGGCATGGATCGTCACTTGCTGGGGCGTTGATCAAGTCGTCCGGATTGAGTGCTCGCGAATGGCTGCGGTCTTATCTCGATGCGTATCTGGTGCCGTTGCTGCATTGCTTCTATGCGTATGAACTGGTGTTCATGCCGCATGGCGAGAACCTGATCCTGGTACTGCGTGACGGTGTGCCGGTTCGCGTCCTGATGAAGGACATCGCGGAGGAGATCGCGGTGTTGGGCACATCGACCGCGCTTCCCGAAGAGATCGAGAGGGTTCGCGTCACCAACGTGCCGGATGACGAGAAGTTGTTGAGCATCTTCACCGATGTCTTCGACTGCATCTTCCGGTTCCTGTCGCCTTTGCTCGCCGGTGAGGGGTTGTCGCCGGAGGAGTTCTGGGCGGTGGTCGCGTCAGCGGTGCGGGATTATCAGGAGGCGACGCCGGAATTGGCGGCGGCGTTCGCGAAGTACGACCTGTTCAGTCCTGAATTCGCCTTGTCCTGCTTGAATCGGCTGCAGCTCAAGAACAACCAGAGCATGGTCGACCTGGCGGACATGGCCGGCTCGTTGCAGTTCGTGGGGACGCTGCGGAATCCGCTGGCCGGGCTCTAGAGCAGCTGGGCGATGAGGGCATCGCCCAGCCAGACCTCGTACTCGTCGAGCGACCAGCCTCGCTCGACGACGAGGGTCCGGTAGGCCTCGGGCACCGTACAGGCGAGCAGGATGTCGAGCGCGCGATCCGCGGTCACCTTCAACTCCCCCTCGAAGGCAGCCAGGTACTTCGTGAGCTCGTGCTCCCTGGCCGCCCAGACCCGGCGCATCTCCTCGGCCATCGCCGGATCGGCTCGCGCGGCCTCCTGGTAGATGACGATCACGTCGTACCCGGCCTCGAACTGGCGCCGGTGCCAATGCGCGGTCTGGCGGAGGCGATCGATCGGGTCCTCGGCGGTGAGGGCGTCGTCCGACAGCCGCCGGGTCTCGGCGTCGCGCATCCAGGTCCTGGAGATCTCGCCCAGGATGGCGGCCTTGTTCCCGAACGCTGAGTAGATCGTCTGCGCCGGGATCTCGGCGGCGGCGGAGATCGCCGTGATCGTGGTGGCGACGTAGCCCTGCTCGGCGAACAGCCGTCGCGCGGCAGCCGCGACCTGCGCCTTCGTCGCCAGCGCCTGGCGCTCCCGATGCCCCGGATTTCCCTTGACAGCCACGATGGGAATCTAGCACTCTCTTAATCATAGTCCTACTATGACGAAGAGAGTTGAGCTTTGATGAATACGCGTCGCCAGGGTCCGGCCCGTGCGCCGGAGTACGAGTTGTACGTCGATCCCGCCTGCCCGTGGAGCTGGCTGGCCGCGCGCTGGCTGATCGGGGTCGCGGCCGAGCGGGAGCTGCCGTTGAGGTTGCGGTCGCTCAGTCTTTGGCTGGCGGTCCGGGGACGAGCAGGCGGTGGGGATGCCGCCGATGTTCCGCGAGCTGGCCGTTGCCACGAGCAAGCAGTCGCTGCGGCTGCTGCGGGTCTTCGAGGCGCTGCGGGCGCAGGGACGAGCTGGTGAGATCGAGCCGCTGTACCTGGCTTGGGGTTCGCGCGTCTTCCAGCCGGGGCCGCCTGCCGCGCCGTCGCCGGTTTTGATCGAGGAGCTGCTCGCGGCCGCCGGGCTGGAGGGGTTCCTGGCGGCCGCCGACGACGCGTACTGGGACGCCGCCCTCGAGGCGTCGACGGCGAAGCTTGCCGCCCTCGCCGGTCCGGAACCGCTCGTACCGACGCTGGTCGGAGACACCCCCGCCCAGCCACTCGCCTGCTACGCACCCCGTCGCATCATCTTCACCGGCGCCATCGTCTCGGCGCCCCTCTCACCTACAGCCGGCCTGGACCTGTGGGACGCAGTCAACACCGCGTCGAAGGAGCCGGCCTTCGTAGCCATCGCCACCGACAACCGCCCGATGCCCGCCTTCAACTGACAGTCAGCTGCACCTACACCAACACCAACCGGTCAGCTTGAACACCAACCGGTGAGCTGGGACATGAAATTACTTGTTCACGGCAACCACAAAGTGTTCAAGGTCGCCACAACCATCCGGCCTCCGCCGGGGCGGTGGAGGGAGGGTCACTGGGATAGGCGGGATGGGTGGTGTGCCAGGCAGAGGGGTAGGGCTCGAGATCTGGGTGTGTGATTCAGTAGTTGGGTTGGGGGCTGTGGATAACTTTCGCGAGGGTCGTGCCGTTTCCGCGATGCTGGTCGGGTGAGCGACAGAGCGGCGAGACTCGAAGCAGCCGGCCTTACGTACGCCGTACCCGCCGGGCTGCCCGGTAGTTCGGTTCGGCCGCCGGACGCCCGGCGGTACGAGGTGATCGACGGGCGGCTGGTGGTGACCGGCGTGCAACCACCAGCACACCAAGCGGCCGTCGTCGCGTTGATGGTCACGCTCAAACACGCCTGCCCACCAGACCTGCTCGTCTCCGTCGGCTCCCTGGACTTCCGCCCAACCCGCAGACTCTCCCTCCGCCCCGACATCCTGGTCACGTCACGCGCTGAGGCCGGCCCGCAATACGCCCAGAAGGCAGTCCTCGCCGTCGAGGTCCTCTCCCCCACCACGAGAGTCACCGACGTGGTAACAAAACGCGGCCTGTACGCGGCGCACGGCGTGCCGGCGTACTGGCTCCTGGATCCCGCCGCCCAGGAGCTCACCGTGCTGCGCCTGGCCGACGACCACTACGTCTGCGAGGCCGTCATCCAAGGCGAGGAAGCCTTCACCACCACCTCCCCCTTCCCCGTCACGCTCTCCCCAGCCCAACTAGTCGGATGATGGCCGGGGCAGTTCGGGACACCGTGCGGGCAGATGCTCACCGTGCTGGAGTTGAAGGACGAGCAGTATGTCGAGCAAGCCGTCGTGATGGGTGACGACGTGTTCGAGGCGGAGTTGCCGCTTGCGGTGCGGGTGGTTCCGGGGGAGCTTGTTGGGTAGTGCCCGCCGACCGAGTGGGACGGCGGGCCCAGACGCGGCTTGTCAGTTGCAGGTGGTGTTGAGGCTGAAGCTTTCCATTTCGTTGTCGAAGGTCAGGGCGGCGATGGACTGGTTGGGGGCTACGCAGCCGAAGAAGCCGGTGGCGTCGTCGTTGGCGTACATCCGGACCCAGTAGCCGGTGCGGTTGTTCACGCTGCTGATCTCGTTGTCGCCTTCCCACCAGTCGATGTCGATGAAGCCGGGCTGGCCGACGACGTCGACGTACTTCGTGCCGTTGAAGCCCGGGTCCTCCCACATGCAGACGAAGTTGGCGCCGCAGGTACCTGACGTGGTGGTCGCCCGTGCCGGGCCGGTGACGGCGGCAGTCAGCGCGGTCGCGATCAGTACGGTGCCCAGGGCAAGTTTCAGGAACGCTCGCACGACAATGACTCCTTCAATCGTTTGTTTGAGCTTCAAACGTAGGAGAGCCGGCGAGCGGGACAAACCCTTTCGAGACTGCTGGAAAGGGTCAGCCGTTGAGGAGGGTGATCAGGGCGGGGCGGTCGGGGAGGTTTTCCGGGCGGATGATGTCGCCGGTGCGGACGTAGTAGAAGGCGGCGCCGACCTGGTCGACGGGGATGCCGAGGAGTTCGGCCCAGGCGACTCGGTAGATGGCTAGCTGGAGTGGGTCGGCGGTCTCGCTGCGGCTGGTTTTCCAGTCGACTACGTCGTACCCGCGGGAGCCGTCGGGGCGGATCACCTGGTAGACGGCGTCGATCCGGCCGCGGACCATCCGGCCGCCGATCGCCAGGGCGAAGGGGGCTTCGATCTCGTACGGCATCTGCTCGCCGTACGGTCCGACGCGGAAGGCGTCCATCAGCTCGGTCAGGTCGGTGTCGTCGACGATGCCCTCGTCGGCGGCGCCCGGCAGATCGTCCGGGTCCAGCAGGAACTGCTGACCGAAGTAGCTCTCCACCCAGGCATGGAAGCGGGTGCCGAATCGCGCCGCCCGGTTGGGTTTCCGCGGCATCGGGCGCGCCAGGTCCGCCGCCAAACCGTCCGGGTCCTTCGCCAGCCGCATCACCTGGGTCGCCGACAACGACGCGGGCAGCGCGACGTCGTACGCCTTCCGGCTCCGGCTTTCCTTTGCCTCCGACAACAATCGCTCCAGCTCGGAGTCCCAGCGCGCGACCGTCGCCTGCTCGTCCAGCAGCAGCGAATCCTCCGCCTCCTGCGACGGACCTTCCGCGCGTGACTGCTCGACCAGCGCCACCGATTCGAGCCGCCGCTGGTACGCCGCTGCGTCGTACGGCGCAGGCCATGGCGCGAGCGTCTGCTCGGCGAGCTCGGGGTTCTCCTCGTTCAGATCCGGCTGCGGAGCCCAGTCGATGACCCGCTCTCCCGCGTGCTGCTTCAGCGTTTCGAGGTACGACGAAGGCCCGCGCGGCCGCTTCTGCGTCGGCCCCCACCAGTGGCCGGTGGCGACCAAGATCTCCTTGGCGCGCGTGAAGGCGACGTACCCGAGACGCCTCTCCTCCAGCGCGTTGACGTCCTTGCACTCGTCGGCGAAGGCCTTCAACCCCGCGTTCGACAGGTCGTGGAAGTCCGGCAGCGTGTCGGCGTCACCGCGCAACGGCCACGGCAGCACCTTCGCGTTGGTCGTCCACTTGTTCCGGCCGCGATCCGACGGGAACACCTTGTTCACCAGCGTCGGTACGAACACGATCGGCCACTCGAGCCCCTTCGACCGGTGCGTGGTCAGCAACTTCACCGAGTCCGCTTCGCTCGGTACGGCGAGGTCGAGGCCCGCCGCGTACTCCTCTTCCGCCGCCAGATACGCCAGCAACCCGTCCAGCGATCCAGTCGATTCCGTCGACACGAAGTTGCCCACGGCATCCAAAAACGCGGCCAGGTGATCGCGCCGGCCGGAGTCGACGTGATCGGGCGTCGCGGTGAGCTCGACGTCGAGGCCGATGGTGCTGATCACCCGGCGTACCAGGTCGAGCAACGGCTCGCCCGAGTGCGCACGCAACTCACGCAGCTCGGTCGACAACTCCCGGAACCGCTCCAAAGCCTCAGCGGAATAGCCCCATCCGACCGGCCCCGGATCGTCCACGGCTTCGGCCAGCGAGATGACCTCGGTCGAGTCCATCCCCGCCACCGCCGCGTCGAGGGCAGCGACCAGATCATCCGCGGCCGGGCGATCACCGGCGTCGGCGAGCGCGCGGGAACGGTTGGCCAGCAAGGCGAGGTCGCGATGGCCGATCCGGTAGCGCGGACCGGTGAGGATGCGGAGCATCGCCGCGTTCGCGGTCAGATCGTTGACGGCTTGCAGGGTGGCGACGACGTCGACCACCTCGGGCAGCGCGAGCAGCCCGCCCAGACCGACCACCTCGACCGGGACCTTGCGCGCGATCAACGCCTCATGGACCGCGCTGAGGTCGGTGTTCGTGCGCATCAGGATGCCGATGTCCTTCCACCGGCGGTTCGGCATCTTGTGCGCCGCGACGATCGCGTCCGCGACCCACTCGATCTCCTTCGAGCGCGTCTCGAACAGGCCGACCGTGATCGCGCCCTCAGGCGCTTCGGGCGGCGCCTCCAGCGGGATCACGCCCGGGTGCTGCTGGTAGAGCTCAGCCGCATGTTGGTTGGCCGCCGCGAGGATCCGGCTGCCACACCGCCGGTTCACACTCAGGACGTACCGCTGCGCCGGCGTACCGTCCGCGTTCTTGAAGTGTTCGGGGAACTCGTCCAGGTTCGCGACGGAGGCGCCGCGCCAGCCATAGATCGCCTGGCACGGGTCGCCGACCGCGGTGACCGGATGCCCGTCGACGCCGAACAGCGCGGTCAGCATCCGCCGCTGCGAGACCGAGGTGTCCTGGTACTCGTCGAGCAGGACGACCTTGTACCGTCCTCGCTCGATCACCGGAACCTCTGGGCACTCCTCGGCCAGCCGGGCACCGAGCGCCATCTGGTCGGCGAAGTCGACGACACCACGCTCGCCCTTGTACGCCTGGTACTCCTCGACGAGTTGCAGGATCTCGCCACGCTTCAGCGCCGTCTCGGCAAGCTTCTTCACCTCGACCGTCTGCTTGCGCGCGGCGGCGACCTCAACCCGCACGGCCTCGTCATGAGCCCGTACTTCGTTCGCTCCGAGCAGGTGGTCGGCGAGCTCCCCGTCGAGGGCGAGCAGGCTGTTGACCAGCGTCGGCACGTGATGGGAGGCGAACCGGATCGGCCCGTTGGACCGGCGTACGACCCGGCCTGCGAGCTGGAACCTGGTCGCGTCGGCAAGCACCCGGACGTCGGGCTCGAGACCGAGCCGCAGCCCGTGCTCGGCGATGAGCGTGCCGGCGAAGGCGTGGTAGGTCGAGACGACGGGCTCGCCCGGCTCCTCGGGCTCCCAGTTGGGGATGTTGCTGCGGAGGTGTGCGGCGAGGATCGGGTGCTGGTCGCGCGGCAGGGTGGAGCCGAGCACGCCGGCCTTGGTGAGGTCGTCGCGGATCCGTACGTCGAGCTCGTTGGCCGCCTTCTTGGTGAATGTGAGACCCAGGACCTCCTCCGGCTGGACCTGCCCGGTGCAGATCAGCCAGACCACGCGAGCCGCCATCGCCGTCGTCTTGCCCGACCCGGCGCCGGCGACGATCACGCCCGGCGCGAGCGGCGCAGTGATCGCCTGCAGTTGCTGATCGCTGAACGGAATCCCCAGCAGATCACACAGCTCGGCCGTCGTCTCAAGCTTGGCTCTCATCAGACGATCTCCCGGCCTTCGGGCTGGATGGGGCAGAGGCCGCGGACGTCGCAGCGGTCGCAGCTCGAGTTGCGCTTGGCGATGAACTCCTCCGACCGAACCATCGACTCGGCGTCCTCGACCGCCTCGTCCAGCCAAGTACGACCGTCCTCGTCAGTCTCCAACGGAGCCTGGCCTTGGACCTTCGGAAGCCCGATGTCGTCATGCCGGAGCTGAACCAACTCAGCACCACCACTCCGCGGCTCCTCGCCCAGCTTCTTCATCTGCCGGGACTCGATCGCGCGCTGGTAGATCGCCAGCTGGACGTGCCGCTCCAGCGCCGGCTTGGTCGGCACGTTGCGGCCGGTCTTCAGATCGATCACGCGGATCGCGCCGTCGCCGTCCTGCTCCAACCGGTCCATCCGGCCCTTCACCCGGACCGCGGGCTTGTCCTCATCCGGCAGCAGTACGTCGAACTCCACCTCGGTGCCGAGCAGGGTCCGATCCGGCCGCCCCTGATGCCACGCGACGAACCGCCGCAACGCCTGCTCCGCCTCCACCCGCTCGCGGTCGGAGATCCAGGACGACTCGAACTCGAGCTGCGTCCACACCTTGTCGAGCCAGCCGTTCAGCTCGTCGATGTCGGGCGGCAGCGTCCCGGTCGCGACGGCGTCGGCAAGCGTGTGCAGCACCATGCCGAAGCCGATGGCCGAAGTACTGGGCGTCTCGCCACCCGCGCGTCGCTGCAGGAACCAGCGCAGCGGGCAGTCGACGATCGTCGTCAGCGCGCTCCCCGACAACGGCACCGGCAGCTCGGGATCGGTGATCGGGCGCTCCGACTTGGTCCGCTCGCGCACAC
Source organism: Kribbella sp. NPDC051718 (assembly GCF_040681515.1). Taxonomy (NCBI): domain Bacteria; kingdom Bacillati; phylum Actinomycetota; class Actinomycetes; order Propionibacteriales; family Kribbellaceae; genus Kribbella; species Kribbella sp. NPDC051718. Next base: position 106,019 of record NZ_JBFAYZ010000011.1, read on the forward strand.
CCCACCAGCGTTGTGGGTCGGCCGTCGGGACCAGCGCGTACTCCCGGTCGTCCACGGCATCGGCGAGCTGCGCCAACCGGTCGGCGGCAACGCGCTTCAAGGCAGGCGATGAGGCCGGGTCGGCCAGTACGCAGCGCAGGTCGGCCACCAGGCCGGGCAGCGACAAGGGGCGACGCGGTCTTCCGGCCACCAACTTCAAAGGAATGTCGAGCTCAGCAAGTAATCGGGAAGGCTGATCGCCGTCGGCCTCGGGCGCCTGTACGGCTGTCACGATCAGCCGCTCCCGGGCTCTCGTGATCGCCACGTAGAAGAGCCGTCTCTCCTCGGCCAGCAACGCGCCGGCCGACAGCGGCTCCACCAGTCCGTCCGGCCCGAGTCGATCCGGCTCCAGCAACGAACCGCGTCGGCGCAGATCGGGCCACTGCCCTTCCTGCACGCTCGCCACGACGACGAGCCGCCACTGCAGTCCCTTCGACCGGTGCGCGGTCATCAGCTGGACCCCGGCCTCCCGGTACGTCGCGTCGAAACGGTTGTCGCCGGCGATGTCCAGCGCCTCCAACTCGGCGAGGAACGTCGATACGCCCTTGAACCCGATCTGCTCCTCGGCCCGGCTCGCGGTGTCGAACAGGGCACAGAGCGAGTCGAGGTCGCGGTTCGCGGCACGGGCTACTTCGCCGCCGCTGTTCGCCTGGCCTCTCAGCCGTCTGAGCCAGGGCGACTCCGACCACAGCGACCACATGACTTCGTCGGGGGCGGCACCTGCCGTGACGATGTTTCTTGCCTTCAGCAACCTTTCGCCGAGGGCGACGAATCGCGCTTCGGCGGGTGAGGCCTGCTCGTCGAGCAGCAACGGGTTCAGCAGTGCTTCGCGGAGCAGGTCGTCGGACGATCGCGGCAGACGCTGGCCACCGGCTGCTTCGCGGTCACGCTTGCGGAGTACGCGGGCGAGGCGGCGCAGCTGGCCGGCGTCCATCGCGCCGAGCGGTGACAAGGCGAGCGCGCGGACGACGTCGACCGTCAACGTGGCCGGGTCGGCGACTGCTCTTAGTGCCAGCAGCATCGGCCGTACCGCGGGCTCGCGTGACAGCGGCAACTCGTCGCCGGCGACGTCGACGGGAATGCCCGCCGCAGCCAGGGCGCGACGCAAGGGCGGGATCGACCAGCTGCCCGATCTGACCAGCACCGCCATCTCGTGCCAGCCGACGCCGTCTTGCACATGGGCGCGGCGGAGGAGGTCGGCGATGTGCTCCAATTCGGCGCCGCTGGTCGAGTACAGGTTGGCCTCGACCTTGCCGGGGCCGTAGACGCAGGAGCTCGCGTCGGGGTTGCGGAAGCGCTCGAAGGTGTCGCGGTCGAGCGTGCCGGGGACGCCGAGGCGGTTGACGACGTTGCGGGAGACGCGCTGCAGGGTCGTGCCGAACCGGCGGGTGGTGGCCAGCGCGATCTGGGCGGCTTCGGCGCCTTCCGTAGTACGGAACTCGTCGGTGAAGCGGAGCAGGCCGCGGACGTCGGCGCCGCGAAACGTGTAGATGGACTGGTCCGGGTCGCCGACCACCACGAGGTCGCGGCCGTCGCCGGCGATCGCCTGGAGGAGCTTGGTCTGGCCGGGGTCGGTGTCCTGGTACTCGTCGACGAAGACGGCCTTGAACTCCTCGCGGAGCCGCGCCTTCACATGCGGCTGCTCAGCCAGGATGACCGCGCGGTGGATCAGCTCGGAGTAGTCCAGCACCTGCTCGGCGTCGAGGATCTGCAGGTACTCCTCGAAGAAGTCGCCGACCGCGACCCACTCCGGCCGGCTGGCCGAATGCCCGATCGCGGACAGATCCTCCGGGTCGAGCCCGAGCTGCCGCGCCTTGCCGATCACGGCTTGTACTTCCTCGGTGAACCCACGCGTCTTCAGCGCCGGATGCAAACTGGCCGGCCACTTCGTCACCCCGACCTCACGACTACCCTCGAGCGACTCGCTCAGCCGGACCGTCTGTTCAGGCCCGGACGGCAGCCGCAGCGGTACGTCGAACGCATCAGCCGGCGTGAACCTCCTCAGCAACGCATAACAGAACGAGTGAAAAGTCATCGACGGCATCGCCCGGGTCGTCCGCCCGAGCCGCGCCGTGATCCGATCCCGGAGCTCGGTCGCCGCCTTCCGCCCGAAGGTCAGCACCAGCACCTCATCAGGCTTCAGTCCACGGTTCCCCACCCGGTCGACGACAGCCTCGACCAACGTCGTCGTCTTCCCCGTCCCCGGCCCCGCCAGCACCAGCAACGGCCCACCCCGATGCTCCACCACAGCGCGCTGATCAGCATCCAGCACCGGCGCCTCGGTGACCCGAGCCCGCTGCCCGTCACCCCGCACCAGGCGATACCTGGACCCAGTTCTACTGACCATCCCCCCATCCCATCAGACCCCACCGACAAATCCGAGTCGGCACTCACCGGCGCTCCGATCAGCGCGGCTCGCCTGTTTCGATTGTTTCGGATGTTTCGGATAGCATCTCGGTGAGAGGAGCGCATCATGGCCATCAGCAAGAGCGGAAAGACCAACTCCGGCACCACCCCCAAAGCAAAAACAGCGGGCGCGCGCAAACACGACGCATCCCCCGACCAACCGAACCGCACCAGAAGAACCCCAACCGGCACGGCAAAGTCCGTCGCCGGCAAGAGGGCGACCCATCGGCCGGTCCGCAGGCCGGCACCCCTGGCAGGCCGGCCATCTTCCGAGCCGGAGCAGTCGGTCGTGTCAGTGGACAGGCCGAGTCTTGGTCAGCTGGGCGAAGTCGAGTCGATCATCCACCGGGGCAACGAGATCACGATCACTCAGGGAAAGACCAGCGTGAAGGTGAGCGGCACGACACTGACCGCGCTGCGCCAGTTCATCACCGCGCTCAATGCCGGCCCACTCAACCTGCTCATCGAGAACCCTGACACCGAGATCACCAGCCAGGAGGCTGCCGATCTACTCAATGTGTCGCGTCCTTATGTCGTCAAGCTCGCCCGCGAGGGTCGGCTCGCGCACAGGCTGGTCGGGAATCGGCACCGGTTCCTGCTGTCCGACGTGCGCGCCCTCGAGCGAGCCCAGTACCACGAACGTGAAAGGCTGCTGGCTGAGATGATGCCCGAAGGCGGCTATGCGGACGGGGACTTCTGACCGATGTCCGCGGCTTGTCCGGATCGCGCGATCGGCGTCCTCGATGCTTGTGTACTGATTCCACCCAGCCTTCGCGATGTGCTGCTCTCCTGCGCGAACGAATCGGCATTCCGGCCCATCTGGCAGGACGAGATCCTCGACGAAGTCCTGCGCAACTCGGTACGGCTGCTGAGAGATCGCGCCGGCCTGACAGACGACGAAGCCACAGCCGCCGCGCCCCGGCTGATCGGCCAGATGCGTAGAACGTTCCCGGCTGCCTGCCGGCCTGGCGACGAGTGGATCCCGCTGGTACCGGGCCTCACCTGCGACGAGAAGGACCGTCATGTGCTCGCCGTCGCGATCGGCGTCAAGGCCACCCATCTGGTGACCAGTAACGCGCGCGATTTCCGACCTAGATCAGTACCGTCCGGGCTCGCCGTCGTACCGCCCGACAGGTTTCTGCTGGATCTGCTGACCGCAGTCCCCGAACGGGTCGTGGATGCGATGGAGAGGATGTCGAGCCGCTTTCGGCAGCCGAAGAAGACAGCCATCGAACTGGCGGAGCAGATGGCCAAAGGTCGGTACATCCCCGGCTTCGGGGATGAGCTGGGCAGGATCCTCACGGACGGGAGGCCGTAACTACGGCCGCTCTTCGGGATTCCAGCGGACTTCGCGGAGGTTTACCTTGCCGTTGGTTACTCGGACTCCGTCGCCGCGGAGGAGTTGGATTTGTTGGTCTACTACCTCGTCGGCGGGAATGCCGCTGGCGCGGATGACTCGCCACCAGCCGACGGCTCCGCCGTACTCGCGCATGACGGCGCCGACCTGGCGGGGGCCGCCCTGCCCGACGTACTCGGCGATGTCGCCGTACGTCGCGACCCGGCCGGCCGGGATCGACTCAACCGCCACCAGCACGGCCTCCACGTACTCCTCCCGATCCACGCGCCTACGTTATCCACCAGCTCCGACAAAGTCCCACTCCACCACATGCCGACGACGCAGGACCTCCGAGCACATCCAGTGCCGGATGCCGGCATGCCAGCGCCGCTCCGTGGTGCACACCCACTGCATCCGCTGCTGCAGCATCGTTCCACTGGTCCGAATGCGAGCTAACCGCATCGGCGCGGTGATCCGGCTCCGCGCCACAGACGCCCAGGCCATCCCCTCGTCGCCGACGGCCACCCCATCGTTCCGCCCTACCGACGGCCCCATCGGCCGAACCCGCACTGACTCGGACGGCGGCCACATAACCCTCCACAGCCGCACCTGACAGCCACTTCACAGCCGACGGTGCGGATGTTCTTGGAGCGGTCTCGCACCCACAAGCCGTGGTCGCGAAGCCGCCAACTGAGGCGTTGTGCGGAGCTGCCTCGGCGCCCGCCAGAGAAACCTGGCGCCCGGCACCGCGTGAACCACCGCGGCAGCCGGGACCGTCTGTT
>NZ_JBFAYZ010000011.1:110677-290783 GCF_040681515.1 Kribbella sp. NPDC051718
TGTTGCTCTTGTCTGTTGCTCTTGTCTGTTGCTCTTGTCTGTTGCTCTTGTCTGTTGCTCTTGTCTGTTGCTCTTGTCTGTTGCTCTTGTCTGTTGCTCTTGTCTGTTGTTCCTGTCAGGTGAGGGCTTTGGCCAGGCGGTCGAGGATTGTGGGTGGGGTGTCTAGGGGGAGATTGAGGACTACCAGGTCTACGCCTGCTTCGCCGTAGGAGGTGGCGGTGGTGATTGCGGTGTCGATGGCTTGGGAGAGTTCCTGGTCGGGGTCTATGCGGACGTTGACCGAGCAGGTGATTTCGGTGACGTCTCGGCCGAGGTCTTCGCAGTGGGCGATCAGGATGTCTTTGAGGGGTTTCCATTCGTCGGGGCTGGCGACGATGACGTTCCAGTGCTTGGCCCAGCGGGCGACCGCACGGAGGGTGCGTTTGGGCCTTTGCCGCCGATGGTGATCGGCGGGTGCGGGGTCTGGACGGGCTTCGGTTCGCAGTACGCGTCGGTGAGTTTGACGTACTGGCCGTCGAAGTTGGCGACCTTCTCGGTGAGGAGGGCGATCAGCGCCTGGGTGCCTTCGTCGAAGCGGTCGAAGCGTTCCTTCAGTGGGGGCAGCTCGATGCCGTAGGCGTCGCACTCCATCTGGTTCCAGCCGGCGCCGATGCCGAGCTCGAGGCGGCCGCCGGAGATGATGTCGGTGGTGGCCGCCATGTTCGCCAGTACTGCGGGGTGGCGGTAGATCATCCCCGTGACCTGGCAACCGACGCGGATCCGCTTGGTCGCCTGGGCGAGGGCGGCCAGCGTCGTCCAGGCCTCGAGATTCGGGCCGGTCATGTCGCCGCTCAGCGGGTAGAAGTGGTCCCAGTGCCAGGCCGACTCGAAGACCTCGTACTCGTCGGCCGCGATCCACACGTCCCGCAACTGCTGCCAGCTCGTGTGCTCGGGCCTGGTCTTGATCGCGAACCGCATCCGCTGCCTCCTCGGTAAGGGTTTTCCATCCGGAAATCTACCCCACTCAGAGAGGACGGCGGCAGATCGCGGAGATCGGTGCCGACTGCTGGATCGCGGTGATCAGGGCGAAGACCTCGAAGACCACACCGGCCACCGCCGTGGCGAAGAGGACGACGGTGATCACTTGGCGGCTGCCGCCGGACAAGCGGATCAAGAGCAGCAACGCGAGCACCCCGACCAGCAGGCCGATCGCGCCCAGCACATAGGCCACGGGCGGCAGGGCGAGGGAGCCGTCGCAGGCCGCACGGCGGCGGCGCTGGAGCTCGGTCTCGGCGTTCATACAGGCCAGGACCAGGACGACGCCGACCACGATCAGGCCGAAAACCAGCCCCTGCCGACGCCAGTCAGGCACGCCCCCCACGCGCCGTCAGTCCAGGCCGAGACGAGCCCGTACTTCGGGGCGGCGCAACGGCGGCACGGTCTGCGGTGGAACCCGGCGGTCCGGCATCTCTTCCAAGAGCGCCTCGGTGATCTTGGCGACCTCGGCGGCGGCGCGCTCGATCGGACCACGGGTGGTCGCACTGAGCGAGCCGACGCCGGTCACCTTGCGCACGTACTGCAGCGCCGCCGCGTAGATCTCTTCCGAGGTCGCCGCCGGCTCAAGTCCACGAAGAACGGTGATGTTTCTGCACATGCGAAAACAGTACGTGCCGCCGGGGACAGCGCAGCAGAACTCTACGAGCTATTGACTTACCTACGACCATTAGGTTTTCCTCAACCTATGAGCACAGCAGCAGCATCGGACCGCAGGTCCCGGCGCCGGCAGCAGACGATCGACGAGATCCTCGACGTCTCGGTCGCGCTGATGGAGACCGAGGGCGTCGCCGCGCTGAGCCTGTCCGCGGTGGCCCGGCGGCTCGGCATGCAGCCGCCGTCGCTCTACCAGTACTTCCCGTCCAAGCTCGCGATCTACGACGCCCTCTTCCAGCGCGGCGCCGAGCAGATCCGCGACGTCCAGCGAGCAGCCCGCGACACCGCCGAGCCCGCGGACCAACTGAACGCCGCCATGACCGCCTTCAGCCGCTGGTGCATGGCCAACCAGGTGCTCACCCAACTGCTCTTCTGGCGAACGATCCCCGGCTTCGAGCCGTCACCCGAGGCCTTCGCCCCGGCAGTCGAGGGCCTGGCGGATCTGAAGGCCTTCCTCCAGCAGGAGGTCGACGCCGGGCAACTGCATCCGGGAGCGACCAGTGACGACGGCATCGCCTTGTTCACCGCGATGACCGCCGGCGTGCTGTCGCAGCAGATGGCCAACGAACCACAGGCGCCCTTCGAGAACGGCCGGTTCATGAAGCTGATGCCGGTCGTGCTCGAGATGTTCTATCAGCGCTACCAACCGACCAGGGGGAAAGAGAAATGACCACCACAGCGATAGCCGCGCGGGAAATCGCCCGCGCCGACCGCGCCGCCGCCCGCCGTCACCGCGACGCCGAGGTCGCGGCCTGGCACGACCTGATGCCGACCCTCGACGGCACCGACTGGAAAACCCAGACGGTCTGCGACGAGTGGGATGTCGCCGACGTCGTCGGGCACCTGTGCGGACAGGCCGAGGACGTCAACAAACCGTGGTCCTTCCCACTCCGCGATCGCCGGGCGCGGAAGGTCTACCCGACGATCGGGCTGCTCGACGCGCACATGATGATCCAGGCCGACGAGCACCGCGGTACGCCGTACGACGTGCTGCAGAACCGCTTCGACAAGCTCTGGTCGAAGGCCACCAAGACGATCAGCCGCAACCCGGCGCTGATCCGCAGGATGCAGGTGAAGATCGAGGGCGTCCCCGGCTTCGACAAGCTCGGTCTCGGCTACATCCAGGACATCCTGCTCGCCCGCGACCTGTGGATGCACCGCGACGACGTCTGCCAGGCGCTCGGCCGCGAGTTCGACGCCGGCCCGTACGCCGATGAGCTGATCGCCCAGGTGATGCTCGACATCGTGGACGGCCCGTTCTGGTCCGGTACGCCGGTGGTTCTCACCCTCACCGGCCAAGGCGGCGGCACCTATCGCCTCGGCCAGGGCGACCCGATCGCCACCGTGAGCACCGACGCGGTCGGCTACATGCGCACCCTCTCCGGCCGCGACGACCAGCCCACCGTCAAATTCCTCGACGGCGACCCAGCCGGCGCCGAGGCCGTCGCCAGCTGCCGCATGCCCTTCTGAACAAGCAGTATGGGCGGATGACTGAACTCTCCGCCGGGCTCACGGTCCGTCCGCCGCAGCTACGGGATGCCGACGCGATCCACCGACTCGCCGTGGGGTACTTCCAGCGGATCCTGGGGCGCCCGATGGTCACACTGTCGGAGATCACCGAGAGCCTCACCGCGCCGACGATCACGCTCGAACGCGACGGCTGGCTGGTCCTGGACGAAGGTGGTCAGGCCGTTGGATTCGGGTTTGTGTTGCTGGGTGGGGATCGCCGGTTCGTCCAGGCGAGCGTTGTCTCGGACGATCCGGCGGTCTCGGCCTGGTTGCTGGCGAACTGCACCGAGCGCGCACAAGAGCTGGGCGGCGAGAACGGATACTCCGAAGTGACCGTCGAGGTCGGGATGTTCCGTGCCGACGACGCGTTGCGCGAGGTGGTCAGCCGGCAAGGCTTCGAGTTCGCCACCTCGTACCAGCAGATGCGGATCGACCACGCAGGCCCACTCCCCCTGCCCGACCCACCAACCGGTACTACGATCCGCACCGGCGCCCACAACGACCAAACCCGCCGGGCTTTCCACACGATGATGTCCACGGCGTTCGCCGGTCAGGACAGTGCCGCGCTCCCGCCGTACGACGAATGGCTCGAAACCCACGAGAAGCGCACCGGCTTCGACTGGTCGCAACTGACCATGGTCGAGCGCGACGGCCGCATCATCGCCGCCAGCGACTGCAACCACGCCTTCGTCGAGACCGACGACTGCGGCTACATCGGCCGCCTCGGCGTACTGCCCGAAGCCCGCGGACTCGGCCTGGCGAAGTACCTGCTGCGTCGCGCTTTCGCCGAAGACGCCAACGCCGGCCTGGCCGGCACTCTCCTCCACGTCGACACCAGCAACCCGACTCCGGCCCTGGGCCTCTACGAATCGGTCGGCATGCGCACCGTCGAGATCGCCGACGGCTGGCAACGGACGCTGGCCACCAAATGAAAAGCCCCGCCCTCAAGAAGAGGGCGGGGCAGGGACTCAGTAAGCCGGCTGCGACGGATCGATCTGGTCGACCCAGGCGACCACGCCGCCACCGACGTGCACCGCGTTGGCGAAGCCGGCCGCCTTGGCGATGGCGAGCACCTCAGCGGAGCGGACGCCGGACTTGCAGTGGAAGACCAGCTGCTTGTCCTGCGGCAGCTTCTCCAGCGCGGCACCGGTCAGGAACTGGTCTTTGGGAATCAGCACCGAGCCCGGAATCCGGTTGATCTCGTACTCGTTCGGCTCGCGAACGTCGATCAGCTGGAAGTCCTTCTCGCCGTTGTCCTTGAGCTTGATCCACTCGCTCAGCGTCTTCACCGAGATCGTCGAGCCGACGGCCGCGTCGGCCGCTTCCTCGGTCAGGGCGCCGCAGAAGTTCTCGTAGTCGATCAGCTCGGTGACGGTCGGGTTCTCGCCGCAGATCGCGCAGTTCGGGTCCTTGCGGACCTTCAGCGCGCGCCAGTTCAGGTCGAGCGCCTCGTAGATGTTCAGCCGGCCGAGCGACACGTCGCCGATGCCGGTGAGCAGCTTGATCGCCTCGGTCACCTGGGCGGCGCCGACCGACGCGCACAGCACACCCAGTACGCCGCCTTCGGCGCAGGACGGGACCATGCCGGGCGGCGGAGGCTCGGGGTACAGGCAGCGGTAGCAGGGACCGTGCTCGGCCCAGAAGACGCTGATCTGGCCGTCGAAGCGGAAGATCGAGCCCCAGACGTAGGGCTTGCCGAGCAGCACCGCGGCGTCGTTCACCAGGTAGCGGGTGGCGAAGTTGTCGGTGCCGTCGACGATCAGGTCGTACTGCTCGAAGATCTCGAAGACGTTGTCGTTGTCCAGCCGGGTCTCGTGCAGGACGACGTTCGTGTACGGGTTGGTCTCGAGGATCGACTCCTTGGCCGACTGCGCCTTGGACTTGCCGACGTCGGACTGGCCGTGGATGATCTGGCGCTGCAGGTTCGACTCGTCGACGGTGTCGAACTCGACGATGCCCAGCGTCCCGACGCCGGCCGCGGCCAGGTAGAGCAGCGCGGGGCTGCCCAGGCCGCCGGCGCCGATCACCAGCACCTTGGCGTTCTTCAGCCGCTTCTGGCCGGCCATCCCGACCTCGGGAATGATCAGATGCCGTGAATACCGGCGGACCTCGTCGATGGTCAGCTCGTCGGCCGGCTCGACCAGCGGTGGCAGCTGTGGCACGTGACACTCCTCGTCAGCGGGAAACTTCGCGGAACTCCGGTTACAACCCCCGGTTCCTCCTCCATGTTCCCGCACCACTCCAGGGCAGGCCCGCCAGGTCCGCATGCCGGACCCTGCGTCTCAAAATCAGCGGCGCCCGGAGACACCGAAAGGCGGCGCCCACCCTTTGGGAGGTGGCGGACGCCGCCGGTTCAGGTGACTCGGAGAATCAGTCGTTGTCGGTGATGGTCGCCTTGATCAGCGCGGGCACCTTGTAGTCGACGCCTTCGACACTGGTCAGGTTGACCGAGAAGGTCTCCGTCGGCTCCTTGACCTTGTCGTCGATCAGCTTGACCTCGATGTCGGCGGTGGTCTTCCCGGGCTCGAGCTGGCCGTAGACGGTGGTGTCCGGCGGATTCTGGGTGCCGTCGTCCTCCAGCGTCGTGAAGTCCTTGCGGATCACGGCCGTACCGTCCTTGAGGTCGCCACTGAGCCAGACGTACTTGTCGCTCGGTGCCGACAGCTTGAGCGGGAACTTGATCGTGCCCGCGTTCTCGGCCGCGGTCGGCGACCCGATCGTCAGGGTCGGCGTCGGGTCGTCGTCGATCACCTCGGCATTGCCGATGGACTGCCCGAGCAGCGCGTCGTGCGGCACCGACAGCACCAGGCCGAAGGGAGTGTCGTAGCTGTCCCGGGTGTTGCCCGTGACCGGGACGGTCACCTTCTGCTTGGTCTGGCCCGGCTTGAAGACCAGCTGCTTGGCGATCGATCCGACCGACGTCGAGTCGCTGTTCGACTCGGCGTACACGCTGATCGGGCGGATGCTCGGCCGCGACAGGGTCACCCAGAAGTCGACGTTCTTGACGCCCGAGTTGCCCTCCGGGATCTTGCCGATGCTGGACGCCGACACCTGCGGCAGCTTCGACGGCGCCGACACTCCGAGCCCCGGGGTGGCGAAGGCCAGGTCGCTGACGAACACCGAACCGGTCGCGACCTTGTCGGTCGCCAGCTCGATCGCCCGGACGTCGCGCAGATCGATCCCCTTCAGCGAGCTGGTCGGGATCCGTACCGTCCGGAGCAGGTTCTTCGGCAGACCGCTGTCATGCGCTCCTGGCATCCGCAGCAGCGCGTCACTGACCGCCGACACCGGTACTACGGCCTTGCGGCCATGCCCGTCGACCACCCGGACGCTCAGGTCCGTCTTGGGCGCACCCGACGGGTCGGGCGTCGCCCGGAACGTCAGGGCGGAGTACCGACGGACATCCCGCTGGTACGCGCTGAGGTTGATCCGGACGACGCCGGTCTTACCGGTCCAGGTGAGCTTGGTGACTGCTGTGGTCGGCGTCTTCGAGGCGAGGTACGCGGTGACCCAGTGCGGCGAGTCCGAGCTGTTGTCGGTCTTGAGGCAGGTGGCGACGGCAGCAGCACGTTGCGTGGCCTCGTCGACCCCGCCACACACGATCGCCTTGGCGCTACCCGTGATCGAGCCCTTCGGCAGCGCCGCATCGAGCTTGTTGATGTCGCGCCGAGTCGCTGCCGGAGCCTGCGACACGACACGGGTTACGGCCTTGCCGATCGAGGCGGGGTGCGCGTTCGAGCCGTCGAGCAGCGGGAGCAGCTTCGTCTCGTGGCCGAGTTGCAGCCGGAAGAAGCCGGCCACGTACGCGGTGCCGACGGCCTGCTGCTGCTTCGGCGTCAACCGGCCCGCGTACTTCGCTCCGCACGGCGCGGCCTTGTCGTTGTCGCTGTACCAGTCGTCGTTCGACGGCGCCACCGACTGACCCGGAGTCCACTCGGTGTTGAAGAAGTTGTGGTTCGCGCCGAGGACCGTGACGGTCGAGCGGGTCGCGGCGTCACCGGTCACGGAGTACCGGGTGTCGTCGTAGAACTTCTGCCCCTGCAGATCGGAGACGTCGCCGTCGCAGTACGGCAGGATGACGCTCATCGCGACGCCGGGCACGGTGGCCCGGGCGAAGTCGGTCGGGGCGAGCGGCAGGACCGCGCGGATCCCGTACTTCCCACCGCGATCAGCGTTGAGTACCGCCGCGCGGGCAACACCCTCGCCACCGCGTGAGTGACCCATCAGGCCGACGTTGTTCAGGTCGACCTTGCCGACGAATCTCTTGCCGAACGGGCCGCCGCCGACCGTGGACCACTTCTTCCACAGGTCGAGGTGGTCGAGGATCAGCTCGGCCCGGGCCTGCGCGCCGGTGTCGAAGACGCCGCCGTCGTAGGCGTTGATCGCGTTCGCGCTGATCGAGACGACCTGGTAGCCGTTGCTCGCGAGCGCCTTCGCGGGGCCGTCGTAGCCGCGGTAGCTCGGGATCGCCTTCTCGCCCTTGGCACACGGCCACGGGTTGGTCGGCTCTTCTGTCGCGTTGCCGTAGCAGACCGAGTGCCGGCCGTGCAGGAAGATCACCAGCGGCCGGGCGCCGACGGCACCCTTCGGCGAGTAAACCTTGCCGACGACCTCTGACTTCTGGCCGAGCCCGGGCAGGTAGACCGCCTGGTCACCCAGGTTGTACTCCGCCGTCTCTACCGCATATTTGCCGGCGGCACCGGGATCGACGGCCAGCTTCGGGCCGAGCGGTGCCTTCAGCCAGTCCTTGTCGGTGGTCACGCCACCGGTCAGGCTCTTGCTCTTCTTCCCGTCGTTCCGGCCCAGATCCCCCGACCAGACCAGCTCGACGTACTTTGCGTGCAGCAACGACGGGTCGGGGCTGACCAGCGAGACAGTGCGCTGGTCCTTGGACTGCTTCGCCACCCCCACCGGCTCGCCGTTCACCGCGATCAGCGGCAGCGCGTTGCGCATCGGCGCCGGCGCGTCCAGCCGCAACGTCACCTGATAGCCATCGGCTACCGGGCGTACCGTCCAATTCTTGCCTTGGGCAACTGATTGTCCTGGTTCCGGCGGCGCGGCGTGCGCCAGCCCCACCGGGGAAAGCAGCGCTCCACCGAGCAGCGCGACAGCCATCCCCGCTCTTCCGAATACCCGCACAGCGGTCCTCTCGTCAGCAGACAGATCACCTCGACTGACTCCCGGCTTTGGCGGCAGGTTGTCGAGTTCGGCGAAATCGGCCGAAGATCATCCCTGGGGATGATCTTCGGGCCCCCGGCCTGCTACCTGAGTCGGTACCCCCGGCCGTGCCGAACTGTTCGTACGTCAGTCGTCGACTGCCAATAGTGCGGGCTGAACGCCCTGCAAATGTGAGGATCTGATGGCAGGTTGATTGCAGTTATGCGATCAGCTGACGGAATGCCCGCGCGACCAGGTCCGGGTGTTCCATCTGGGCGACGTGGCCCGAGTTCGGCAGATAGAGCAGCCGGGCGTTCGGGAACGTCCGCTGGGCCTTGGTCCGGATCTTCGGGTCGACCAGCCGGTCCCGGCCACCGTAGACGAGCAGAACGGGACAACGGATCTTGGCAGCGTCGGCCCACAACGACCGTCGCGGCCGCGTGAACTGCGAGGCGAGGATGCTGCGGGCGGCCTCCAGCGTCGCCTCGGTCCCCCACGTCTGGGTGTCGCGGGCGCGCAACTCCGCCTCGTACGCTTCGAGCACCTCCGGTGGCAGCAGCCGCGGCTCACCGAAGATCACCGACAGCGAGGCCTTGAACCGCCGCTCGAACGGGATCCGCCGGGTCCGCTCGAGCACGGCCCTGCCGAGGCGTGGCGTGGAGATCGCGGTGAACCAGAGCGCGCTGGCCGAGACACGCGGATGCGGCAGCGCCGGCGATACCAGGGTCAGCGAGCCCACGTCGGCCGGTCGCCGCGCCGCGAGTGCGACCGCCGCGGCGCCACCCATCGAATTGCCGAACAGGTGCACCGGCTCGTCGAACTCCCTGGTCATCAGCTCGCTGAGCAGGTCCGCCTGCTCGCTGATCCCGCCCATCCCCGCCAGCGGCGGGGTCTGACCGAACCCCGGCAGGTCCGGGGCGATGCCGCGGACGGTGTCGTTCAGCAGCAGACCGAGCGTCGTCCAGTTCAGCGACGATCCACCCAAGCCGTGCACGAAGAGGGCGGGCGGAAGCTTCTCGTCAGCGCCCGGGACGTCTCTGACCAGCAGATCCACACCCGAGACCGGCACAGTCCGTGCAGGCCATTCCTGCGGCGTCGAAGCGCCAGTTACCGCCCCGTAACTGTCCATTAGTGCATGGTAGGACGCATGGCGCCGGGACCGAAGCAGCTGACCACTGAGGTTGATGGGCAGACGATGAAGCTCACCAACCTGGACAAGGTGCTGTATCCACAGACCGGGTTCAGCAAGGCCGAGGTGATCGACTTCTACCACCAGGTCGCGCCGGTGCTGCTCCCCCACCTGTCGGACCGGCCGCTGACCCGCAAGCGCTGGCCGGACGGCACCGGTGCGGCGTACTTCTTCGAGAAGAACGCACCCCGCGGTACGCCGGACTGGGTCCGCACAGTGGTACTGCCTACCCCCGGGAGTTCCACCGGGCGGGACGAGGCGGAGTTCGTGATCGCCGACGACATCCAGACGATCGTCTGGCTCGCCAACCTGGCCGCCCTCGAACTCCACGTCCCGCAGTGGCGGATCGGGCTGTCGGACGAGGGCAAGAACCCGATGGCCGACCTGATCGTCTTCGACCTCGACCCGGGCCCCGGTACGACGATCGTCGAGTGCTGCGACGTCGCGCTGGCCCTGCGCGAACTGCTGAACCACTTCGGCCTCGAAGGCTGGCCCAAGACGTCCGGCAACAAGGGCATGCACCTGTACGTCCCGATCGAACCCGCCTCGTCCCGCGCCACCAGCGCCTTCGCCAAGCTGCTGGCCGAGCAACTGGCCGAGGCGCTGCCGGAGAACGTCACCGCGAACATGACCAAGGCACTCCGCCCGGGCAAGGTGTTCATCGACTGGAGCCAGAACGCGAGCGCGAAGACCACGCTGGCGCCGTACTCGCTGCGGGGCGCCGAGGAGCCGCGGGTATCGACGCCGATCGACTGGGACGAGGTGGCCGGCGCCACCGAACCCGCCGATCTGACCTTCCTGCCGCACGACGTGCTGGCCCGGATCGAGGAGTACGGCGACGTCCTCGACGGCCTGTACGACGACCCGAAGCCGCTACCGTCGTAGTGGTCAGTACCGGTAGGTAAGATTCGGTTCAACTATTCGGGGGATGTTTGCTCCCGAGCCGCACCACCGAAGGAGCCCGACGTGTCGACGACACCTGAGACCGCGCCCAAGCGCGGCAGCCGCCTGCCGCGGCTGGCCCGCCGCGCGCAACTGCTCGAGGCGGCCCAGGAAGTGTTCGTCGCGAACGGCTACCACGCCGCCGCGATGGACGACATCGCCGATCGGGCCGGCGTCTCCAAGCCGGTGCTCTACCAGCACTTCCCCGGCAAGCTCGAGCTGTACCTCGCGCTGCTCGACTCGTCCTGCGAGGCGATCGTGGCGTCGGTCCGGGGCGCGCTGCGCTCGACCGAGGACAACAAGGAGCGGGTCGGCGCGACGATCCACGCCTTCTACGAATACGTCGCCAACGCCCAGGGCGCCTTCCGGCTGGTCTTCGAGTCGGACCTGACCAACGAGCCGGCCGTCCGCGAGCGGGTCGACCGGGTCACCCACGCGTGCGCCGAGGCGTGTTCCGAGGTGATCAGCGCGGACGCCGGGCTGAACAAGGAGCAGTCGATGGTGCTCGCCGTCAGCCTGGTCGGGATGGCGCAGGTGAGCGCGCGGTACTGGCTCGCCTCGGACAACCCCACGCTGATGCAGCAGCAGGCCGCTGATCTGGTCGCCAGCCTCGCCTGGCGTGGCATCCGCGGCTTCCCGCGTACCGAGAGCTGAGTTCTGCTCTAGGCGGACGGGTGAGAACCCGGGGTCCGCACCGGATAGGCTCGAATCGGGTACCGGCGAGAGCCGCCGGTCGGAACGTGCCCGGGAGGGTTTCGTGGAGGTCAAGATCGGCGTACAGCACGCCAATCGCGAGTTGGTGCTCGAGAGCGAGCAGAGCCCCGAAGAGGTCGAGAAGGCCGTCGCGGACGCACTGGGTGGCAAGACCGGTCTGTTGCAGTTGACGGACGAGAAGGGCCGCCGGGTGCTCATCCCGGCCGAGAAGCTGGCGTACGTGGAGATCGGCGAGGTCGCGATCCGCAAGGTCGGTTTCGGCGCGATCTGAGCTCGCCTGCGTGTCCTGGTTGCGGAGCGCCACGAACCGAGGACGATGAGTCGTAGACCTGTATGACCGGTGGTCAGGTTTAGCGCTGGGCACCAGTCGTCGGCAGGTCAGTCATCGCTCAAGGAGGAATCGTGGGTTTCTGGGTCTGGATGATCATCGTGAGCCTCATTGCCGGAATCATCTTCGGGCCGCTCGCGCGACTCGTACTTCCGGGCAAGCAGAACATCAGCCTTGGCTGGACCATTCTGGGCGGCGGAATCGGCGCCTTCATCGGCGGCGTGATCGCCTACGCCCTCGGTGTGAAGGACACCAGCGGACCGGACTGGATCCAGTACCTGATCCAGATCATCTGTGCCGCCGTCGTCGTCGCGATCATCTCGTCGCGAAACAGCGGTAAAGCCAGAGTCTGAGCAGGATCGTCACAGCGGCCGCCACCCCGATCAGGGGCAGGCGGCCGCTCTGCGTTTCGGCACCGTTTGAGGCGCTGCAGGTCAGGCCTGCAGGCCGAGCGCGGTCATCCGGGCGGTGTGGGCCTCGGTCAGGCGGGTGAACATCCGGCCGATCGCGGCCAGGTCGAGGCCGGGGCGGTCGACGCTGCCGGCCAGCAGGGCGGCAAGCGGGTCGCGGTCGGCGGCGATCCGCTGGGCCTGGCTGAGGGCCTCGCCCACCAGGCGGCGTCCCCACAGCGCGAGCCGGCCACCCAGCTTGGGGTCCTCCTCGATCGCGGCCCGAACCCGGTCCACCACGAACTCGGCCTGGCCGGAGTCGGCGAAGACCTCCAGCACCAGCGCCCGGGTCTCGGCGTCGACGTACGCCGCGACCTCACGGTAGAAGTCGTTCGCGAGCCCGTCGCCGACGTACGCCTTGACCAGTCCCTCGAGCCAGTCCGACGGCGCGGTGTGGTCGTGGAAGGCGTCCAGCGGCGTGACGAACGGCTGCATCGCGTCCATCGGATCCACCCCGAGGGTGACGAGGCGGTCCCGCAACTGGACGAAATGGCCGAACTCGGTGGTCGCCAGCTGGGCCAGCTGGGCCTTGTCGTCGAGCGTCGGGGCGAGCTTGGCATCCTCGGCGATCCGCTCGAACGCGGTCAGTTCGCCGTACGCCAGAACTCCCAGCAGATCCACCGCCGCGGCCCGGTAGGCGGGATCATCGAAGGCCGTCATCTCGGTCATGCAGCGCACACTATCGGGCCCGGGCTCGCGGCGGCGGAAATGCAACGAAGCGGCCGTGCCGGGTATTCCGGCTACACTGGACCGTGTTTCGCCGGTGACGCGCCCAGATGGGCAGCTGGTGCGAGCCGCTTGCACAGTGTCCCGCGCCGTGAAAAGTAGGGCATTCCACGCCCACCCGGCCACTGATGCAACTGTCCGTACAAGCATGTGAGAGGCGATCAGCCTGACCACCTTCCGAGAGCTCGGCGTCCTGCCCGAGATCTGCGACGCGCTCGACCGCGTCAACATCAAAGAGCCTTTCCCGATCCAGGAGATGACACTTCCGGTGGCCCTGATGGGCACCGACCTGATCGGCCAGGCTCGTACCGGGACCGGTAAGACCCTCGGGTTCGGTATCCCGCTGCTGCAGCGCACCATCTCCCCCGGCGAGGCCGACTACGAGGAGCTGGCCGCGCCCGGCAAGCCCCAGGCTCTGGTGGTCACCCCGACCCGTGAGCTGACCATCCAGGTGGCCAAGGACCTGGTGACCGCGTCGACCGTCCGCTCGGTCCGCATCCTGACCATCTACGGCGGTGTCGCGTACGACCCGCAGCTCGACCAGCTGAAGGCCGGCGTCGACGTCGTCGTCGGTACGCCGGGCCGCCTGCTCGATCTGGCCAACCGCGGCGTGCTCGACCTGAGCCACATCAAGGTGCTCGTCCTGGACGAGGCCGACGAGATGCTCGACCTCGGCTTCCTGCCCGACGTCGAGCGGATCCTGCGCAAGACCCCCGAGCTGCGGCAGACCATGTTGTTCTCGGCAACGATGCCGTCGGCCGTGATCGGCCTGGCGCGCACCCACATGCGGCACCCGCTGAACATCCGGGCCGAGTCGCACGAGGACACCCAGATGGTCCCGACGACGGCGCAGTTCGTCTACCGGGCGCACGATCTGGACAAGCCCGAGGTGGTCGCCCGGATCCTGCAGGCCGACGACCGCGGCCGGGTGATGATCTTCTGCCGGACCAAGCGCGAGGCGTCCCGGCTCACCGACGACCTGATCGACCGCGGCTTCAAGGCCGCCGCGATCCACGGTGACCTGAACCAGCAGGCCCGCGAGCGGGCGCTGACCCGGTTCCGCGGCGACAAGATCGACGTCTTGATCTGTACCGACGTCGCGGCCCGGGGTATCGACGTCGAGGGCGTCACGCACGTCATCAACAACACCTGCCCCGAGGACGAGAAGGCCTACATCCACCGGATCGGCCGGACCGGCCGGGCCGGTGCGAGCGGCATCGCCGTCACCTTCGTCGACTGGCCGGACCTGGTCCGCTGGAAGACGATCAACAAGGCGCTCGACCTGCCGTACGACGAGCCGCAGGAGATCTACTCGACGTCGCCCGAGCTGTACCACGACCTCGGCATCCCGACCGAGGCGAAGGGCCGGATCAAGCCGCCGCGCGAAGCCGTCGAGCGGCAGGAGCGCAACGACCGTCCGTCCCGCGGCGACAAGCCGTCCGGGCGACGTGGCGAACAGGACCGGAACCGGGTCCGCAGCCACGACGGTGACTCGAAGCCCGCGGGCGACGCAGCTGCCGCTCATGGTGGATCGGACCGTCCGGCGCGGAAGCGGCCGAACCGCAACCGTCGCCGGTTGCGTGCCGGTCAGCCGCTCGAGGGTGGCGAGTCGACCGAGCAGAAGTCCGAGGCCGACGTCACCACCAACACCGTCGTACCGGCGGTCGTCGACTCTCCTGGCGAGGTCACCGAGGCGCCGGCGGGTGAGCGCAAGCCGCGCTCCCGCACCCGGCGTCGCCGTGGTGCCGATGCTGAAGCGGTGACGGCCGCCGAGACACCGGTCGTGGCCGAGGCCGCCCCGGCCAAGGCTGCGCCGGTCGAAGCTGCACCGGTCGAGACCGCGACCGAGACGACTGAAGCGCCGGCCAAGCGGACGCGGAGTCGCCGTCGCGCGACCGAGCGGTCGGCCTCGGCCGAGTCGAGCGACACCAACACGGTGGCTCAGGCGAGTACGCCTGCGGTCGAGGCAGTTGCCGCACAGGCTTCGGTCGAGGCGCCGGCTGCTGAGGCGCCGGTGAAGAAGGCGACTCGGAAGCGGGCTGCCAAGAAGGTCGCCGAGCCGGCGGTTGCCGAGCAAGCTGCTGAGCCCGCTGCCGAAGTACCGGCTGAGAAGCCGGTCAAGAAGGCCGCGGCGAAGAAGGCGGCTGCCAAGAAGACGGCGGTCAAGAAGGCTGTGGCCACGGATGAGGCCGCACCGAAGAAGTCGACCGCCAAGAAGACCGTGAAGAAGGCTGCTGTGAAGAAGAGTGCGGCCGGCGTGGTCGTGCCGACCTTCACCGCACCTGAATAGGTTGTGACCGGCGCGTCACCTGCCTGTGCCTGAAAGGTGACCGCCGGAGCGCAACGCCCGGCTTCGCGCTCCCGTCCCTCCACGAAGGCAAACATCGTGGAGGGAAGGGTGTGGCGATGACTAGGACGCGTATGTCGGCCGCGGTCGCAGGAGTGATCCTGACCGCGGCCGTGCTGTTGTCCGGCTGCGGTGCAAGCGGCAACGAGTCGAGCAGCAGCTCGGGGGCGGCGGCACCACAGCAGGCCGACGGCGCGGCCGACTCCAAGGTCCCGGGCAAGGCTGATGCCGGCGGCAAGCCGGCCGCCCCCGCGGCGCCGGGAAGCGGCGTGGCCCAGCCACCGATCACCCGGGCCATCATCAAGACCGGCTCGCTCACCGTGAACGTCAAGAACGGCGACGTGAACGCCCAGCGCCAGAAGGCGGTCGGCATCGTCGCGAGCCTGCGCGGCCAGGTCGCGTCCGAGGACTCCAGCAGCAACGAGGAGGGCAAGATCGTCTTGTCGAACCTCGTCGTGAAGGTGCCGACGGCGGCCTACGAGGTCGCGATCGAACGGCTCTCCGGCCTCGGCGACCGGACCGCGATCCATCAGGAGTCCAGCGACGTGACCGAGCAGGTCGTCGATGTCGACAGCCGGATCTCCTCCCAGCGCGCCAGCCTCGACCGGATGCGCGCGCTGCTCACCAAGGCGACCACGATCGGCGAGATCGTCTCGGTGGAGAGCGAACTGACCCGCCGCGAGGCGGACCTCGAGGCGCTGCTCGCCAAGCAGAAGAACCTGTCCCTGCAGACCGAGCTGGCGACCCTCAACCTGACGCTCGCGGAGAAGGGCAAGGCGCCCGAACCGGCCAAGGCCGAGACCCACGGCTTCCTGTCCGGCCTGCGCGGCGGCTGGGACGCGTTCACCGCGACCTTCTCGGCGCTGGCGACGGCGGTCGGCGCGCTGCTCCCGTTCCTGATTGCCCTGGCCCTGATCGGCTACCCGATCTGGCGCCTCCGGCACCGCTTCCGCCGTACTCCGGTACCAGCTGTCGCCACCGCAGGCGGGCCGGCCACCACTCCACCACTCCCGAAACACCCGAACACGCCATCGACGCCCTAGGGCGCCTTGGAGCTTCAGAGCAGGGAGCTCGCCACCGCTCGGTAGGCCTTCGCGCCGGCCGAGCGGGGTGCGGTGGTCAGGATCGTCTGGCCGATCGCGGGCGCCTCGGCGAACCGGATGGACTTCGGGATCGCCGGGGCGAGCACGGTCAGCGCGTACGTCTCGGCGATCGTCTCCAGGACAGCACGCGCGTGGGTGGTGCGACCGTCGTACAGGGTCGGCAGGACACCGAGTACTTCGAGACTCGGGTTGGTCAGTCGTTGGACATCGTGGACGGTGTCCAGCAACTGGCCGACGCCGCGATGCGCCAGCGTCTCGCATTGCAGGGGAATCAGTACGTCGGTCGCCGCGGACAACCCGTTGACTGTCAGCAGCCCGAGGGTGGGCGGACAGTCGATCAGGATCCAGTCGTACGCCGCTTCGACCGGTCGCAGCGCAGTACGGACCAGATGCTGTGGATTGCTCTCGGCCGCCAGGCTCAGCTCGGCCGCGGCCAGCTCGATCGTCGCGGGCAACAGGTCGGGGCCTTCGTCGGAGGGCACGATCACGTCCCGCGCCTTCACCCCGCCGAGCAGCACGTGATGGAGCGACTTGTCCAGGTCCTCGGGGTCGAGCCCGACCGAGAACGTCAAGCAGGCTTGGGGGTCCAGATCGACCAGCAGGACTCGCTGGCCGAGCTCGGCCAGGGCAGCGCCGAGCGAGGCCACCGTGGTCGTCTTGGCCACGCCGCCCTTCTGGTTCGCTACCGCAATCGTGCGAGGCACCCGGCCATTGTGCCGCACCGCCGAACGCCCAGTGTTCCGGGGCGAGCCTGAACTTGAAGCATTGTTGAGGTCTCAGGCTGATCCGGCCGACCCGCTACCGTGGTGACGTGAGTACGCCACGGACGCTGACACTGCCCGACGGGGTTCACCCCGCGACTCTGGAGACCGATCGCGGCTCCTTCGCGACGCTCCAGGCCCAGCCGGATGTCGGCATCCCGCTGGGCACCGTCCTGCTCGTTCCCGGGTGGACCGGGAGCAAAGAGGACTTCACGCCGCTGGTGCACCACTTGGCGCGCTACGGGTGGCGGACGGTCGCGGTGGACCAGCGCGGGCAGTACGAGACGCCGGGACCGGACGACTCCGCAGCGTACACGCTGGCCGAGTTCGGCGCCGACGTGGTGGCGATGAGCAAGGCGCTCGGCGGCTACAGCCAGCTGGTCGGGCACTCGTTCGGCGGGCTGGTCGCGCGCGAGGCGGTACTGACCGATCCGAGCGTGTTCTCGACGATCACGCTGCTCTGCTCGGGGCCGGGCGCGTTCAGCGACGAGGCGAAACTGCAGGGGTTGCAGATGCTCGCGATGGGACTCGACAACCTGCCGATCGAGCAGGTGTACGACCTCAAGCTCGAGCACGACGTCAAGGAGCCCCGCTACGTGCGGCCGGCCGACGACGTCGCGGCCTTCCTGCGCAAACGATTCACCGGCAACACCCCGGCCGGGCTGGCCGCGGTCACCCGGCGGTTGATGGACTCCGACGACCGGACCGAGAAGCTGGCCAAGGCGGGGGTTCGGGTGCAGGTCGTCTACGGCGAGACGGATGACGGCTGGCCGCTGGCCGTGCAGGACGAGATGGCCGAGCGGCTCGGCGTACGGGCTCAGGTCGTTCCGGACGCCGGTCACTCCCCCGCGATCGATCAGCCGGCCGCGACTGCTCGCCTGCTGGTGGATTTCTTCCACAAACGCTGAGGCTGAGCCGAAGGAATGTAACGACGCGCCGGGCAGAATGGGAGCTGCTGCCCGGCGCGTCCTCAAATCGCCGGCCTGGTGCAACAGGCCTGGCGATGGTCTGGGCGCCAGGGCTGTCTAACCCGCTGAAAAGATAACCCAGCCGTGAGGTCATCCGGTTTGCCACTCCGCGTTGTTGCTTGTGGCAAAGGCCGTCAGCGGACCGGGCGGACGTCGACGGTGAACTCGAAGTTGGCCAGTCCGAGCGGGGCGAAGGCGTCCCGCGCCTTCTCGTCGAGCACCAGCAGGTCCATCGGGACGGTGCCGTCGTCGGGCCCCTGCCCGCCGCCGGAGGTGATGCCGAGATCGTTCCGGCCGACCATCAGGTCGGTGACGGCATCGGTGATCCGGTAGTTGTCGGTCAGGCTGACCTTGGCCCGGTAGACACAGAGATTGCCCTGGTAGATCGTCTCGAACGTCTTCCGGAAGGCGGCCAGGTCACCGTGCGCGACGCCGATCGCGATCACCACCGGCGCCTTCCGGCTCCGTCCGGCGGGGTACTTGAGCCGCGTCCCGGAGATCTCGTCCTTGCGGGCATCGAGGAAGTTCTGCACCGGCGTCGACGTGAAGTTGCTCGGTTTCGACGGCCAGCCGCCGGCCGGCGCCGGGCAGGCGATCGCGTCCGGGTTCCACGGTGGTGGCTTCAGGTACGCCGTCTGCTGCTCGACCGTGATCGTCTTGTCCTTCCAGACCCCGACCACGTGCGCCTGGCCGACGCTGACCCCCTTGACGAGCTTCGCGCCGGTCAGCCTGGCCGGGTCGAGGCCGATCAGCTTGACACCGCTCCCGTCGCAGCTCGGCGCCGGCTGGGTGGCCGGGTCGATCAGCGGCAGGTTGGTCGCCTCGACCGGGCAGTACATCGCGTCCTTGCCGGGAGCGGCGATGATGTCGCCGTTCACCTCGACCTTGTCGCCGTTACGCACCAGCAGGTCGTCCGCGGTGGGCTTGCCCGCCGCGGCGCTGCCCTGGGCGAGCATCGGGGTCGGGCCGGTCGCCGGTGGGGCAACGGCCGGTTCATCGTGATCCGGGATTATCAGCGCGGCGGTGGCGATCGCGGCGACGCTGGCCGCGGCCAGGGTAGGGATCAGCCAGCGGCGCTTGGGGCTGCTTTTGCTGCTCATGATCCGGTCGAGGTCCGGCTCGGGGGGCGACGGCTGGGTCGCGCGCCACTGGGCGCCGGCCTCCGCCAGCAGGTCGTCGACCTTGTCGGTCGGGTTCATTCGCTGACCTCCAGCAGGGAGCGCAGGCGGGCCCGCGCGTCGGAAAGAGTTGACTTGACGGTGCCTTCGGAGCAATCCATCACTGCCGCGGTGTCGGCGATCGACAGGTCGGCGAAGTAGAAGCAGTCGACGGCCAGCCGCTGCCGGGCGGACAAGGTGCCGAGCGCCTGGTTGACGTCGACCTGTCCCTCGACGTCAGGCCGGGCCACGGCCTCGTCGTGCTCCACCAGTTCAGCGACCGGCCGCAGCCGGCGGACCGCCTTACGAGCCTGGTCCGCGGTGATCGCGAGCAGCCAGGACGAGGCGGTGCCGCGGGTTCCGTCGTACTGGTCGCGTTTGATCCAGGCCCGGGTGAGTGCTTCCTGGACGATGTCGTCGCGGTCGGCGCCGACCGCGAGCCGCGCGGCCAGCCTGGCCATCGCGGGCAGGTGCGGCCGCACCCACTCGACGAACCCGGCCCCGTCCGCGGGCGGGGCCTGCGCCGGTACCGGCTCGTTCGTCATCGTCGGCATACCTTGTCTACCCCGGGAACAGCCGTCCGGTTGGGGCCCTCCGGCAAGGTCAACGAGACCGGGCGGGCCAGGTCATGGCCTTGCTGCGTCACAGCCGTGGCTCAATTGAGTTGACCGTACCCGGCGGCCCGGCGTACCGTCGCGTTTCTTGCCTTGACAAACGGGTGCGCTTCGGCGCGCCTGCACAGTGGTGTCCGAACCCCCCGCCCATCCCGGATCGGGGGCGGTTCCGCGTGTGCCACTGACCTTGTTCGGACATCCCTGGACTGATCCGAAGGGGGTTTCGTGGGCGTTTACTGGGCGATCGCAGTGCGGTCGTTCCGCCGGTTCTCGACGTACCGGATCGCCACCTTGTCCGGTACCTTCACCAACACAGTGTTCGGTTTCATCTTCTGCGGCGTCTATCTGACCCTGTGGCACGCGCGGCCCGGCCTCGGCGGGTACGACGCGGCCGACGCGCTCACCTTCGTCTGGCTCCAGCAGGGCCTGCTGATGCCGGTCGGGATCTTCGGCGCGACCACCACGATCGAGCTCGGCGAACGGGTCCGGTCCGGTGAGATCGCAGTCGATCTGTACCGGCCGACGCGGCTGATGATCTGGTGGATGTCGGTCGACGCGGGGCGGGCTGTCTTCCAGTTGCTGGCCCGGGGTGGGCTGCCGTTGCTCGTCGGTGCGCTGGTCTTCGATCTGAGTTGGCCGTCGTCGGCTGTGCAGTGGCTGGCTGTGGCGGTGTCGCTGGCGTTGGCCGTGCTGGTGAGTTTCGGGGTCAGGTACCTGGTTGCGCTGTCCGGGTTCTGGATCACCGACTCGCGCGGTACCGAGGCGGCGGCGCTGGTGCTGTCGCTGTTCTTCTCCGGAGCGACTTTGCCGCTGGTGGTTTTCCCGGGGTGGATCGGTTCAGTGGCTCGGGCGACTCCTTGGGCCGCGACGCTGCAGGTGCCGATCGATGTCTGGCTGGGGCGGAATCCGGGTGGATTGGTTTCTGCTGTGGGCTTCCAGTTGCTGTGGATCGTCCTGCTGGGGATGGCCGGGTGGCTGGCCACTTCGTTCGCGACCCGGAAGGTGGTGATCGCTGGTGGATGAGTCGTTGCTTCACAGGGCATTCGGTTGGCCGGGGCAGTACTGGATGCTGGTGACGATGTGGATCAGGTCGTCGATGGTCTACCCGATGTCGTTCCTGCTGAACCTGGTCAGCACGGCGCTGATCACGGTGGGCGACTTCGGGGCGGTGCTGCTGATGTTCAGCCACATCGAGTCCTTCGGCGGCTTCAGCCTGGCCGAGATGGCGCTGCTCTACGGTACGACGTCCGCCGCCCTCGGGCTGGCCGATCTGCTCACCGGGTCGATCGAGCGGATCGGGCAGCGGATCCGTACCGGTGAGCTGGATGTCTGGCTGGTCCGGCCGGCGCCGGCCTTCATCCAGGCGATCACCGACAACTTCGCGCTGCGGCGACTCGGCCGACCGTTGCAGGCGTCGATCATCCTCGTGCTTGCGGTATGGCATTTGCCGCTCGACTGGACCGTTGCCAAGGGCATCGTTCTGGTGGTGTCGATGCTGACCGGGACGATCATCTTCGCCTGCATCTTCGTGCTCGGCGCGGCGTTCCAGTTCATCTCGATCGACTCGGCCGAGCTGGCGAACTCGTTCACCTACGGCGGGCAGCAGCTCACCCAGTACCCGCTGTCGATCTTCGGTAAGAACATCGTCCGGGCCGTCACCTTCGTGGTCCCGCTGGCCTTCGTGAACTACTACCCGGTGCTCTACGTGCTGGGCAAACCCGCCCCGCTGGGGCTGCCGTCCTGGGTCGGCCTGCTCGCGCCGCTGGTCGCCGTCGTGATGATCACGGTGGCGTCGCTGGCCTGGCGCGGCGGGCTTCGCCGCTACCGCAGTACAGGGAGCTGAACCGTGTCAGTGATCGAACTCTCCAACGTGTCCCGCGCCTTCACGGTGTCGAGCCGGGTCGGGCTCCGGCGTACCCGGCGGGAGGTGCGGGCCGTCGACGGACTGACCTTCAGCGTCGAGCCCGGCGAGGTGATGGGCTACATCGGCCCGAACGGCGCCGGCAAATCCACCACGATCAAGATGCTCACCGGCATCCTGGTCCCCACCGCCGGCTCGATCCGCGTCGCCGGCGTAGACCCGTCCCGCAACCGCCTACGGCTCGCTCGCCGGATCGGCGTGGTCTTCGGCCAACGCACCACCCTGTGGTGGGACCTCCCCCTGAAGGACTCCTTCGCCGTCCTCCAGAAGATGTACGGCGTCCCCCGCGCCCGCCATCGCGAGAACCTCGCCACCTTCGTAGAACTCCTGGACCTGGGCGACCTACTGGACGTCCCCGTCCGCCAACTCTCCCTAGGCCAACGCATGCGCGGCGACATCGCCGCCGCCCTCCTCCACGACCCCGAGATCGTCTACCTGGACGAACCGACCATCGGCCTGGACATCATCAGCAAAGCCCGCCTCCGAGAATTCCTGGCCCAGGTCAACGAAGAACGCGGCACCACCATCATCCTCACCACCCACGACCTGGACGACATCGAAGCCCTCTGCTCCCGAGTCATGGTCATCGACCACGGCCACCAGGTCTTCGACGGCACCCTGGACGTCCTCCGCTCCAGCCAATCAGCCCCAAGAACCCTCATCGTCGACCTAGCCACCTCCCTCCCCCCGATCAACATCCCAGGCACCACAGTCACCAAAACCGAAGGCCCCCGCCAACACCTGACCTTCCCACCCACCACCAGCGCGGCCCCCTTGGTAGCCCAGATCGCCGCCTCCTACCCCCTAGTCGACCTCTCCATCTCCGACCCCACCATCGAATCAATAATCGCCCGCCTCTACGCCACCTCAGGCAAGATCAGCGACGTGTGATGCGAAGACCTGCTCTGGGGTGAGCGCTTCGGCGTCTCGGCGCCAGTCGTCGAGGTGGTCGCCCATCAGTTCTTCGTCCAGTGGTTCGAGACCGGCGTCGATCACCGCTCTGGCCTTGCTGACGGTCACCCGTTCGTAGTGCAGGTCCTGGGCCATGAAGAAGTCTTCGCGCAGGCCCTCATTGCGATGGAACTTGCCGGTGTCCGGAACGTAGGTGTAGATGTCCTCGCCGATCAGTGCCGCCACCCAGACGAATCTGTCGGCTTCCTTGACCAGATAGAGACTCATAGCTCCTGACCTTTCCTGTCGGCCCGCCGCACAACGCCCTGACGGCGATCGCTGGACTGGTGTGGACTCGTGGTTGCGTTCGGTCGATCCGGGTTACGGTCAAGACCATAGCCGCGGACGGTGACCGGACAGCCGCCGAGCTCGACCAACCGATCGAGCCCGGGCGGCGTGGGTAGGCTCTCCGAAAGCCGGATGCATTCGCCTCGTGCCAGTTCCCGCTCAGGTTTCGAGCGCCGCTCGTCACGCTCGACCTCGTACGGTTTGGTAGTCGCCTCCTTGACGGCGAGCGACGCCGCCGAGTGCACCTGGACCTCGATGCGCTGCCCCCGCGGGTCGTGGGTGTCGAGGTGAATTCCCTTGTACCGACTGCCGGGCACGTACGAGTTGCGGATGCGCTGCAATTCCCAGCCACGGTCCTGGAGCCGTGCGGCTGTCTCCTTCAGCAAGTCGACCAGGCGCAGATGATCGCCGGTCATCATCGTGTAGCGCTGCAGATCCTCGATCGACGGTTCCCGGCGGTTACCACCGATCTGCTTCTTGAGCTTCCGCGCCAACGACTGCGGCGACTTGATCCGCCGCTCCAACTGATACAGCTTCGCGCCGTCCGCGACCGAACCGAGCAACTCCTTCGTCGCCGCGGCATTCCGCCACCCGATCCCCTCCAGCTGAAGCAACGCCCGCCTGGTTGCCCGTACTCCGTATTCCGCCGCGATCTGCGCGGTAGTCCAGAGCGGCTCCCCCCAATCCAACGGATACTCAGCCGAGAACCGCGCATGCAACTCGCGGGGCTCTGGGAGCCCGTCCAGGTTGGGTGAGGTGGGCGGCATCTCTTCCCCTTGCTTCGGTCGATGATTCGACCGTAGTCAGTGGGAAGGGGGCGGTGGGTGGTGTTTCCGGATCTGTGGATAACTTCTGCCGAGGTCAGCGACCTGCGCGCGCGGCACCTCGTCAACCACACGCCGACAGGCGCACTGTTCTTTGCTCTTGTTCTTCGCTCTTGTTCTTTGGGCTACGTGAGTTCGGCTTCCAGGACTTGGGTTAGGAGGGTGGCGAAGGGGGTGGGGTGGCTGGCGTAGCCGGTGTGGGGGCCGGGGAAGGTTACGACCGGCCAGCCTAGGTGGGTGGAGAGGATGGAGATGGGGCGGGCGGGGAGGTGGGCGGCGGCTTGGCGGCCGGCGGCGGGGACGATTTTGTTGGTGTGTGGGAGGAGGGCGGGGAGGTCGGGGTGGTAGGTGGTGAAGGGGATCAGTTTGTGGGCGAAGTAGGTTTTCAGGTTTGTTTGGGTGCGGTTGAGGAGGTCGCGGTATTCGGGGCGTAGGTCC
The DNA here is from genome assembly GCF_040681515.1 of Kribbella sp. NPDC051718. Taxonomy (NCBI): domain Bacteria; kingdom Bacillati; phylum Actinomycetota; class Actinomycetes; order Propionibacteriales; family Kribbellaceae; genus Kribbella; species Kribbella sp. NPDC051718. The sequence continues at coordinate 134,753 of NZ_JBFAYZ010000011.1, forward strand.
TCGGGGGCGGGGAGGTCGTCCTCGTCCAGGCCGGTGCCGCCGGCGTAGAGGAGTTGGGCCATCGGGGCGCCTTCTCGGAGGTAGGTTTCGTGGACGTCTTCGAAGAAGGCTCGGGCATCGGTTGCGTCTGGCAACAGTTCTACGCACGGGGGTTCGTGGGCTACAAGCATGCGCACGCGGTCTGGGTGGTGGGTTATCAGGTCGAGGCCGGTGATCGCGCCGGTGCCGGTGCCGAAGACGAACGCGGGGGCAGTTGGGGAGAGTAGGTCGATGAGGGCCAAGGCGTCTGCTGTTGAGGTTGCTACTACGTCGCCGGTTGGCTCGGCGGCGTACGGACTGCGGGAGTTGCCTCGGGGGTCGTAGGCGACGACCGTGTGCGTGGCGGCCAGGGGGCCGACGATGCTGTCGAAGGCGCCTGCGTCGCTGTCGCCGTCGGCGATGAGGAGGAGCAGGGGGCCGGTGCCGGTGACCTCGTAGTGGAGCGTGGCGCCGGGGACCGGGAGTCGGTTGAGGGTGCGGGCGGTCATCGTAGGGATCCCGTCAGGACGCGCTGCAGCAGCGTTGCGAATTCGAATGGGTCAGTGGCATAGCCGCCATGTCCACCGGGGAACGCGACGACGTCCCAGCCGACGCGGTCGGCCAGCGCGAGGATGGGTTCGGCGGGGAGGACCTTCGATGATTCGCTGCCTACGGCCGGTACGAACTTGTCTTCCAGCTCTACCAGCGCGGCAACGTCGGGCACCCAGCTCGTGAAAGGCAGCAGCTTGTGGGCGTAGAAGATTTCACTGTTGGCGTCCATCCGCTCGGCGACCTCGCGGAACTCCGGCGGCAGCTCCTCGGTCGGCGGCAGCTGGTCGTCCTCACTCATGCCGATCCCGCCCAGGAACAGTTTGTCCGCTGCCTGCCGCCCGTCGTGCCGGTAGGTGTCGTAGACCAAGCGGAAGAACGCGCGCGCTTCGGTTGCCTCCGGCAACAGTTCGACAGCCGGCGGCTCGTGGGCGATCGCCAGCCGGATCCGGTCCGGGTGGCGAATCAGTAGCTCCATCGCGGTGATCGCGCCGGAGCTGCTGCCGAACACGTACGCCGATTCGGATCCGGCGACCGCGTCGAGCACGGCCAGCGCGTCCTCGGCGGCGACGTCGACGCGCTCGTCGACCGGCTCACCGTCGAACGGGCTGCGCGAGTTGCCGCGCGGGTCGTAGGCGACGACCGTGTACTGCGCGGCGAGCTGCGGCACGATGCCGTCGAACACCGCCGTGTCGGTACCGCCCCCGGCGATCAGCAGCAGGACCGGGCCGGTGCCGGTCGTTTCGTAGTACAGCGCGGCGCCGGGCACAGCCACCCGGCCGACGGTCTTGACGGTCATCCAGTCACCCCTCGGGTCAGCAGCCACCCCTCGCTTCGAAAGGTGGTGACTACAGACTGCTGAAGAGCGCTGGTACGCCGCGCACATCCGGCTGGCATGAGCCGGCCGACCGTGCCAGCGGCGTCAGCCCGCCTCAGCCACCGGCTCGACAGCGTCCGTGTCGGTGCCTTCGAGGGCGGCCCAGGGGTCTCGTGGTGCGGCGACTCGGCGGCCTTGCGGGCAGATCCGGGCGAAGTCGCACCAGCCGCACAATGCGGACGGCTCGGGTGGGAAGTGCTCGTCGGCCTCGGCCGGCGTGAGCCCGCTGTGCCAACGCGCCTCGGCCGCCGCGGCGTCGTCCGCGATCGACTCGGCGCGACGCTGGTGGCGGGCCAGCGAGGCATCGTCGTGGTCGGCCGCGGCGACGGTGTTGGTCGGCAGGTGATGCAACTCGACCCGCGTCGACGGCCGGCGCAGAACGCGTCGAGCTCCCAGCACGTAGAGCGCCATGGCCAGCGATGATCGCGCGTCCGTGCTGGTCAGCGGGTGACGGCCGGTCTTGTAGTCGACGATGACCAGCTCGGTCCCGCCGCTGCCGTCGCGGGCGGGGCGTTCGTCGATGCGGTCCACGCGCCCGCGCAGGCTGGCGCGCTCGGTGGTGAAGGCGACAGTGCGCTCGACCCCGAGCGGTTCGTAGTACGGGTCGCTGTCGCGGAGGTAGCCGAGGACCATCTCCGTGGAGCGTTCGCGCCAGGTGAGTGCCTGCTGCTCGTCGCGGAATCCCTCCTGCCGCCAGCTCGAGCGCATCTTGGCGACGACTTCGTCCGGCGTACGCCGGGACGCCGGCCACCGTCCGAAGAACTCCGCCAGCACCTCGTGCACGATTCCGCCGACGGTGTTGTGCGCCCACGGCGGCCCCTTCGGCGGGCGCGGCGTCTCGAGGTACGTGTACCGGTACTTCCGCTTGCAGTCGGCGAAGTTGAGCAGCTTCGTCGGCGTCGCCACGAACAGCTTCGTCGGCATCCCCGGCAGGGTGTCGCTCATCAACCCGCCTTGATGAAGTCGGTCACCGCATCCGCCACCAGCTGTACCGCGATCGCGCTCAGCAGCAGACCCGCGATCCGGGTGACGAGCAGAACACCGTTCTCCCCCAGCACCCGCATGATCAGCCCGGAGAACCGCAGCGTCAGCCACATCACCAGGTGGATCAGCACGATCCCGACCGAGATCGCGACCACATCGCGCAGCCTGCCGTCGGCCTGCTGGACGAACACCATGGTGGCGACGATCGCGCCGGGACCGGCGAGCAGCGGCGTACCGAGCGGGACGAAGGCGATGTTCACGTTCTTCGTCTGGACCGGGTCCTCGGCGGTGTCGGTCAGCAACTGCAGGGCGATCAGCAGGAGCAGCAGACCGCCCGCGCATTGCAGGGCCGGCAGCGAGATGCCCAGGTGGCTGAGGATCTGCTGACCGAAGGCAGCGAACGCGACGATCACGCCGAAGGCGACCAGGACCGCCTGCCACGCCGCCTTCTTCCGGACCGCGCGCGACTGCCCGGCCGTCAGCGAGATGAACACCGGCACGGTGCCCGGCGGGTCCATGATCACGAACAGCGTGACGAAGACCGAGCTGAGCAGCGAGAGGTTGATGACGCTGTTCACGGCAGGTAGGCCTCGGGCACCGTCGCGCCGGGGGCGGCCGCCGCGTTCGACTTGGCGACGTCGAGGAGCCGCTGGAACTGCTCCGGCTCGGTCGTGTTCACACCCAGTTCGTGGTCGATCTTGCCGATGCCGTGGTGGTCGCTCGACCCGGTGTAGATGATGCCGAGGTCGTTGGCGATCGCGCGCAGCGCAGTACGGGATTCAGGCGAGTGGTCCTGGTGGTCGACCTCGATGCCGGCCAGGCCGTGATCATCGACGAGCTGGCCGATCCGCTCGGCGTCCATCACCTTGTAGCTCGAACGGCCCCACGGATGGGCGATCACCGGTACGCCGCCCGCTTCGCGGACCAGGTCGATGGCGTGGCCGGGCTCGATCGCGTAGTGCGAGACGTGCCCCGGACGACCGTCGGCCAGGAACCGGTCGAAGGCCTCGCTGCGGTTCGCGACCGTGCCGTTGGCGACCAGGGCGTCGGCGACGTGCGGGCGGCCGACCGACGGCGTACCGGTGGCTTGGGCCAGCACCTCGTCGACGGTCAGCGCGACGCCCATGCTGTTGAGCCGGGCGACGATCGACGGGATCCGGTCGGTACGCCCGTCGCGGACCGTGGCGAGCTCGGTGGCCAGCGGCTGGTACGACGGGTCGGGGAGGTACCCGAGCAGGTGGACGCTGATGCCGTTCAGCTTGCAGGAGATCTCGATGCCCGGCACGAAACCGATCCCGAGGTCCTCGGCGGCACGGCGGCCCTCGCCCCAGCCGTCGGCCGTGTCGTGATCGGTCAGCGCGATCACGTCCAGGCCGTCCCGCTTCGCGTGTGCGATCAGGACGTCGACCGGGTCGGTGCCGTCCGAGCGGTTCGAATGGGTGTGCAGGTCGATGCGCACGAGTGATCGGGATCCCTTCTCTGGACAACTGTCAGCAGTGATGCTATCGGTGCTTGCCCGGTGCGCCGTGTCGGCGGTTCCGTTAGCGATAGCGGTGTCCAGGTGCGTGCCTCGCGGTGGCGGAGGAATGGCCTCGATGTTTTTCCATCGTGGCCGTTCCTCCGCTGCCGTGAGGTGCGTGCCTGGGCGCCGGTAGCGCAACGGAACCGCCGACACGGCGCACAAGCCCTATCGTTTTCCACATGGAACATCCGCCGGAGGCCGAGCGCGTGGAGTGTGTCGGGGCTCTTGTGTACGACGAGCAGCACCGGCTGCTGGTCATTCAGCGGGCCAACGAGCCCGGGCGCGGGCTGTGGTCGTTGCCGGGTGGGCGGGTCGAGCCGGGTGAGGACGATCCGACCGCGGTGGCGCGGGAAGTAGCCGAGGAGACGGGGCTGCGGGTCGAGGTCGGCGAGTTCGTCGGCGAGGTCGAGCGGGACGCCCCGAACGGCAAGCTGTACGTGATTCGCGACTACCAGGCGGAGTCGGTCGGTGGCACGCTGGCGGCCGGCGACGACGCGCTGGACGCGCGATTCGTGAACCGCGAGGAGTTCGAGAACCTCCCGACCGCGACGCTGCTCGCCTCGACGCTGGCCCAATGGAACGCCCTGCCGGGGTAAACAGGTCGAACACCTGGACCGGTTGGCGGAGACTGGCGGGCATGGACGACGCGGAGCTGGTCCGGGCGATCGAGGACAACACGGCCGAGCTGCTGCTCACGATGGGAGCGGCCGGCGGTGGGCGCCAGCGGTCTGCTGACGGGGTGCGCTGGACTCTGGGTGGATCGCCGCTCGACTATCACAACGCAGTGGTTTCTTGTGCTGTCGACGACGGCGACGCGGCGGATCGGCTGATCGCGGAATCCCTGGAAGAACTGAAGGAACTCCGCGTACCGGGGTGTTGGCATGTCGGGCCGTCGATGCGGCCGCTGGATCTTGGGGAGCGGTTGGTGGCCGGCGGCTTCTCGTATGGCGGGCCTGAGCCAGGTATGGCCCTCCGGCTCGCTGAGTTGCGTGAGGCGGAGGTGGCCGGGCTGCGGGTCGAGCGGCTGGCAGAGGTCGATCAGCTGGCGGTCTGGGCCCAGACGCTGGGTCAGGGCTTCGGGGAAGGGGTGAAGGAAGCAGAGTGGGTGACTTCGGTCTATTGGCGACTCGGGCTTGCCGATCCGTGGCGGCACTACGTCGGCTATCTCGAGGATGAACCGGTTGCCACCGCGACCGTGTTCCTGGCGGCCGGTGTCGCGGGCCTGTACTTCGTGATGACTGTGCCCGAGGCCCGGCGGCGCGGGATCGGCGCTGCGATCACGGCCGCCGTACTACGGGACGCGCGGGACTCAGGTGTGGAGTACGCCGTACTGGGGGCGTCCCCCGCCGGCCGGTCAGTTTATGCGGGCCTCGGATTTCGGGAGCTCTGCGCCGTCCACCTGTACGAGTGGGCGCTCCCGGAGGAGTAGGACGGCCACCGCCGCGACGATGAGGGCGGTCAGGCCGTGGATGCCGAGCGCAGTGGCGACTGAGCCGCCGTGGGTGAGGACGGCGATCATGTCGACGACCGGGACGAGCGTGACGAGGGCCATCGCGATGCCGGTCGCGCGGCGCTGACCGAGCGCGAGCAGGACCAGCAGGTTGAGACCCATGAAGAGGTCGCGACCGGCCTTGACCAGGTAGTAGCCGCCAGCGTTGCCGGTCGGCCAGGGGTCGATGCCGAACCCGCTCGCGGCGCCCAGCGGGTTGAGCAGGAAGTTCAGTCCGAAGGTGATCGGCGCCAGCGCGAGGACGACGGTGAGGATGGTGGTGATACGGCGAAGGGACATCTCAGGCTCCAATTTCTAGCGTTGCTAGCTTTCATAGCGACGCTAACACTGTCGCCGCTAGTTTGTCTAGCAGTGCTAGGATCACCACATGCCAGCTGAGCAGAGGAAAGCGAAGGCGCGCCAGGAGCGCGGCCGCCTGATCGTCGCGGCCGCCCGGAAGCTAGCCGAGGCGGAGGGCTGGGAGGCGGTCACCACCCGCAAACTGGCCGACAAGGTCGAGTACAGCCAGCCGGTGCTCTACAGCCATTTCAAGAACATGGATGCGATCGCGGCCGCGGTCGCGCTCGAGGGCATCGAAGAACTCGGCGTCGAGTTGAAGAAGGCGACCGGGCTGCGCGGTCTGGCAGACGCGTACCTGTCGTTCGCCGCCGAGCATCCCGCGCTCTACCAGGCGATGTTCGTCCGCCCCACCGAGCTGACCTTCGCCACCGGCGACATCCCACCCAGCCTGCGCGCAGCCTTCCAGTCCCTGCAGGCCGGCGTCGCACCCTTCGCCAAGGACGACACCGAGACCCTCACCGAACTCTTCTGGAGCTCACTCCACGGTCTAGCCACTCTGCAAGCCGGCTCCCGCCTCCGGCCCGACCACCAACACCACCGAGTCAACCGCCTGATAGCCCTGATCACCGGCTGACCCACCCGATCGGCGGCCGCTTACGGTCGGCCGGCTCAAGCGATCGGGTGGTCAGCGTGTTCCGTCGACTCGCTGGAGCACGCCGCCGGCAGGAGCGAGCCGGATCGACTCACCACAGCCACAGCCCTTGCCTGACGGTCGGCGCAGGCTGACCGAGCCACCGAACGTATCCGTCAGCCGCTCACCGCGATACACCTGCAGCCGGACCGACTTCGCGTCATAGATCTCGCGACCGATCCATACCGTCGATCTGTCCGACTTCAGCGCGACCGGTCCACTGCAAGCATCGTCAAGGCAGACCCACACCGAGGTCGAGCCGGCTCGCAACGCTGACACCTCGATCTGCCCCGGCGGTCCACAGGGGCTGCAGTTGATGCGGTTGTCGCAGGCGGCGAGGGCGACGGTGAGGGCTACCAGGCTGAGCAGCTTGCGGGGCATGGCTCCAGTGTGGCGGTCAGGCGTTCCACTGGTGGATGGCTGGGGAGCCTCGTTCCCAGCCGAGGATTGAGATGGTGGCTGTGTTGAGGACGAAGTGGCGGCCTTCGGTGACGTCCAGTTCCAGCCAGCGGGCGGTCAGGGCTCGGAGGGCGTGGGAGTGGCCGAAGACCAGGACGTCGCCGTCCACCGCGGCTATCCGGGAGTTGACTCGGTCCAGGCGGGTCGAGACCTGGGCGGGGGTTTCGCCGTTGGGTACGGGATCGGCCCAGACTGTCCAGCCAGGCACGGTCTTGCGGATGTCCGCGGTGGTGATGCCTTCGTAGTCGCCGTAGTCCCACTCGACCAGATCGTCGTCGATCTCGGCCTTCGGGAAACCGGCCAGCTCTGCTGTCCGCCGGGCCCGCTGCCGCGGGCTGGTGAGGACGAGGTCGAAGTCGTGGACGGCCAGCCGCTCGGTCAGCGACGCCGCGATCCGCTCGCCCTCCGCGGTCAGCGGCAGGTCCGTCGTGGACGTGTGCCGCCCTGACTTGCTCCACTCCGTCTCGCCGTGGCGGACCAGCCAGAGCCGGTCCTTCCGCTCCGCTGACTCTGCGTGTGTGCTCACCCGGACATCGTCGCAGAAATGGCGATCCACCCGCGACGAGCCCTTGACCAACAGCATCGGGACAGGGCAAAGTCGAAAACTGTAAGCGCTTCCACTTTCACCGCGCACCGACCCGAGGAGGATCGCGGATGGCATCCGGCCCGACCAGCAAGCCCGCGACGATCTACGACGTCGCGGCGCTGGCGAAGCTGTCGATCGCGACGGTTTCGCGTGTCCTGCAAGGGACCGGGCCGGTGTCGGCGAAGGCCAGGGCCCGGGTCGACCAGGCGGCGCATGAGCTGAACTACGTTCCGCTGCGGGCCGCCCGCAGCCTCGCGGTGCAACGTCATGAGGCGCACGGGCTCGTGCTGCCCGACCTGGCCGGCCCGTTCTACGGCGACCTGCTGATGGGATACGAGCGCTGGGCCGGCGAACACGGCCAGAGCGTCATCCTGACCGTCACCCACGGCAACCCGGATCCGTCCCGCACCATTCGCGATCTGGCCAGCCGGGTCGACGGAATAGTTGTCCATGGCAATGCTCTCGAGCTGCCGGTGGTCCACGACCTGCGGCGGGCCAACGTTCCGATCGTACTGGTCGCGCACCCGCCGGTGACCGGCTGCGACTCGGTCCGCAGCGAGAGCGCGTCGAGCGCCGAGCAGTTGACGAGCCGGCTGCTGGAGCACGGGCGACAGAAGCTGCTGTTCGTCGGTGACCCAGACAGCTCGTACGACGTGTCCGAGCGTTACGTCGGATTCTCCGCCGCCTTCAGGTCTCGCGGACTGGAGGTACCGAAGCCGGAGCGGGTGCCGCTGACGGAGACGGCTGGTGAGGCCTATGCCAGCAAGTTGCTTGAGGCAAACATTGAGGTCGACGGACTGGTCTGTGCCAACGACGAGTTGGGGTTGGCGATTCTCAAGACGTTGGGGGACGGGGCCGTCGTCGTACCGGACGAGGTCGTGGTGACCGGATGGGACGACGTGATGGCGGCTCGGTACGTGATGCCGGGACTGACGACCGTGCGGCAGCCGATGGCTGAGCTGGGGCGGTTGGCGGCTCAGCGACTGCACGAACGGATCACCGGGGAGCGGACCCGGGCGCGTAACGACGTACTGGGAACTGAACTTGTGCTGCGGGGCAGCTGCGGCACAGGACCGGGGGAAACAAAGGCAACACGATCAACCGGTTGAGGAGAAACAACTGATGTTCACCCACACCACCCGCCGCCGACTGGTGATCGGCGGTGCGGCACTGACCGCGACCGCGCTGGCACTGACCGGCTGTGGTCGCTCCGCGGACGGCGGCGATTCGGCGCCCAAGGCAACTACCAGCATCGGCGACGGGCCGGCCACCGGAGACCTGACCGTGTGGGCGATGGGCACCGAGGGTGAGAACCTGCCCAAGCTGACCGCCGCCTTCGAACAGGCCAACCCGGGCGTCAAGGTGAAGGTCACGCCGATCCCGTGGGATGCCGCGCACAGCAAGTTCACCACCGCGATCACCGCGCAGACGGTGCCGGACGCCGCGATGGTCGGTACCACCTGGATGGGTGAGTTCGCCGACCTCGACGCGCTCGACCCGACGCCGGGCAGCATCGACACGAGTGGCTTCTTCGAGGGCGCCAACGAGACGACGAAGGTCGGCGACACCAGCTACGGCGTGCCCTGGTACGTCGAGACGCGGCTGGTCTACTACCGCAAGGATCTCGCCGCGAAGGCCGGCATCACCACTCCCCCGACCGACTGGGACGGGCTCAAGGCGATGGCCAAGGCGATGAAGGAGAAGGCGGGCGCGAAGTACGGGATCAACCTGCAGCCTGGTGGTACCGGGTCCTGGCAGACCGTGATGCCGTTCGCGTGGTCGGCGGGTGCCGCGATCACCGGGGACGATCAGAAGGAGTTCACCTTCGACACCCCGCAGATGCAGGAGGGGCTGAAGTACTACCAGAGCTTCTTCACCGACAAGCTGGCCGGGACCGATCTGCCGCCGAACCAGACCGAGGCGCAGTTCGTCAGCGGTGAGGTGCCGATGTTCATCTCCGGGCCGTGGATGGCCGGGTCGGTGGCCAAGCTCGGTGGCGAGAAGATCAAGCCGAACATCGGCGTCTTCCAGCTGCCGAAGAACAAGACCGCGACGTCGTTCGTCGGGGGCAGCAACTTCGTCGTCTTCAAGAACAGCAAGAACAAGGACAGCGCCTGGAAGCTGGTCAAGTGGCTGTCGGATGCGAAGACGCAGGCGCAGTGGTTCAAGCTGTCGACGGACCTTCCGGCCGTGAAGAGCGCGTGGGAGGACCCCAGCATCGCCAATGATCCGTTGCTGCCGGTGTTCGGCAAGCAGCTCGAGGACGCCAAGGCGCCGCCGGCGATCGTGAACTGGGAGCAGGTCGCCACCGCGTTCGACGCCGAGGTGGAGAAGATGGCCAAGTCCGGCCAGTCCCCCGCCGACACCGCGAAGGCGATCCAGACCAAGGCCGCGTCGATCGGCACCGGTAGCTGACCGACGATGAGTTCAGCAACGCTGCAAGCTCCTGAAGTACCTCGAAGCAAGAACTCCGGCCCGGCGGTTCGTTACCGCCGGTCCGGAGCGCGGGGAAGACAGACCGCAGCTGCGTGGATCCTGACGCTGCCGTTCGTCGTCCTGTTCCTCGCGTTCACCGCCGGGCCTGTGCTCGGGTCGCTGGGGATGAGTTTCACCGATCTGAAGCAGCGGGATCTGCGGACGCCGTTCGCGGTGAACGGGGTCGGGTTCAGCAACTATGTGAAGGCCTTGCAGGACGAGACGTTTCGGAAGGCTGCGCTCAATACGGCGTACTTCGTGTTGGTAGGCGTGCCGTTGACGCTGGCGCTCGCGCTGGCGGCGGCCGTGTTGCTGGATCGGGGCGTCAAGCGGTTCCAGAGTCTGTTCAAGGTCGCGTACTACCTGCCGGTGATCACCTCGATCGTCGCAATCGCCGTGATCTGGCGGTTCGTGCTGGCGCCGGAGTCGGGGCTGCTCAACACCGTGCTGTCCTGGGTCGGGATCGACGGGCCGAACTGGCTCGCGTCGAAGACCTGGGCGATGCCGTCGCTGATCATGATGGCCGTCTGGCGCAACTTCGGCTCGGCGATGATCATCTTCCTGGCCGGCCTGCAAGGCATCCCGGCCACCGTCGAGGAGGCCGGCCAGCTCGACGGTGCGGGCTCCTGGCAACGGTTCCGCTACCTGATCGTGCCGTTGCTCAGGCCGACGATCCTGTTCACCAGCGTGACGACCGGGATCGGCTACCTGCAGTTCTTCGAGGAGCCGTTCGTGATGACCCAGGGCGGGCCGCTCAACAGCACCGTGAGTGTGTCGATGTACACCTACCAGCAGTTCGGCTTCGGCAACTACGGCGTCGCGACGGCGATGAGCTACATCCTGTTCGTCGTCATCGCGGTGGTCACCTTCATCCAGTTCCGGCTGCTGAGGGAGAAGTGATGCGACGCACCTGGTGGATCTACCTGATCGCGGTCCTCGGACTGATCGCGGTGGTCGCGCCGTTCCTCTGGATGCTGCTCGGCAGCTTCAAGACCCAGGGCGAGTTGCTCCGGGTTCCGCCGACCTGGTTGCCCGAGGCACCGACCACGCAGAACTACGACGACCTGTTCAGCAAGGCGAACTTCCCCCGGTACTTCCTCAACTCCACGATCGTCGCGCTCGCCGTGACGGCCGGCAACCTGCTGTTCTGCTCGATGGTCGGCTACGCCCTGGCGAAGCTGAACTTCCACGGCCGCAACGCGCTGTTCGTGGTCGTCCTGGGCACGTTGATGATCCCTGGCGTGGTCACGTTCGTACCGCTGTTCGTGCTGGTCACCAACGCCGGGCTGGCCAACAGCTACCCCGGCCTGATCCTGCCGTTCCTGGTCTCGCCGTTCGGCGTGTTCCTGATGCGGCAGTTCTTCCAGGGCCTGCCCGACGACCTGATGGACGCCGGCCGGGTGGACGGCAGCAGCGAGCTCGGCATCTTCGCCCGGATCATGCTCCCGTTGACCAGGCCCGCCCTGGCCACCCTCGGGATCCTCACCTTCCTCGGTTCCTGGAACAACTTCCTCTGGCCGCTCGTGGTGGCCCAGACCGAGGACAAGTACACCCTGCCCGTCGCCCTGGCGCTGTACTCGACCGGACAGAACGCGCAGAACTTCGGCCTGCTGATGGCCGGCGCGGTCGTCGTCGTACTCCCCGTACTGGTGATCTTCCTGGCCTTCCAGCGCCACGTCACCAAGGGCATCGCCATCACCGGCATCAAATAACCAATGGAGGCTCGGATGACCGCCAATCTCACCCGACGCACGTTGCTAGCAGCCACGACCACCGCCGCCATCGCCGGATCCACCGGCTTACAAACCAGCTCGTACGCCGGTACACAGGCGCCCGCCGACCCCGGCAAACTCCTCCGCGGCAACTGGCAGCCAAGTCGCCAGGACCGTGCCCTCGTCGGCCGCTGGGCCAGGGACACCTGGCGCAGCCTGGTCGCGATGACCGACGAACACACCGGCCTGCCCGCGGACAACATCGGCGACTCGGTGACGAGCCCGGTCCGCAGCAAGTACACGTCACCGACCAACATCGGCGGCTACCTGTGGAGCGTCGTCGTCGCCCGCCACCTCGGCATCATCTCGCCGCAGGAGTCGCTGCGCCGGATCACCCAGACGCTCACCACGATGAAGAACGTCGACCATCACGAGCCCAGTGGGATGTTCTTCAACTGGTACGACGAATCGACCGGCGAGGTCCGCTATGTCGACCCGGACGGCACCAAGCCGATCACGCCGTTCGTGTCGAGCGTCGACAACGGCTGGTTCGCCTGCGCGCTGATGGTGGTCCGCAACGCCGAGCCGCGCGCCCGGGCGCTCGCGGACTCGCTGCTCAACAAGATGAACTTCGCCTATTACTACAACCCCGCTGCTCGCCCGGGCGGACTGATGCGCGGCGGCTTCTTCGAGACGCCGCCACCGGACGAGGAAACCGACAAGGGCAACCACGCCGGTACCGGTCCGGACGTGTACTACCGCAAGTTCCACTACGACACCCTGAACACCGAGGCCCGGATCGCGGGCTACGTCGGATTCGTGCTCGGCCAGGTGCCGCACACCCAGTACTTCGCGACGTACCGGACCTTCCCGGAGACCTGCGACTGGTCGTGGGTGGAGCAGCAGCCGGTCGGCGTACACCGGACGTACCTCGGGCTCGACGTCTTCGAGGGCACCTACTCCTATCGCGGGTTCCGGCTCGTGCCGTCCTGGGGCGGCGACATGTTCGAGTCGCTGATGCCTGACCTGTTCGTGCCGGAGGCGACCTGGGCGCCGCGCAGTTGGGGGATCAACCATCCGCTGACCGTCCGGGCGCAGATCGAGCACGGGCTGGACGAGGCGAAGTACGGGTACTGGGGCTTCTCCCCCGCGTCGAACCCGAAGGGCGGCTACTCGGTCTACGGTGTCGAGCCGATCGGGATGGATCCGGGCGGCTACCCGTCGGACCTGGAGGGCACCAACTTCGACAGCGGGTTCGGGGACTGTCGCGCGGGCGTCAACCCGAATCCGACGTACGGCGACGGCGTGGTCACCCCGCATGCGGCGTTCCTGGCGATGTCGTACGCGCCGCGGCAGGCGATCGAGAACCTGAGCAAGATCGAGCGGAACCTGCATGCCTACGGTACGGGCGGGTTCTACGACTCGGTGGCGGTGAAGTCGGGGCTGATCGCCAAGCGGTACCTGGCACTCGACCAGGCGATGGTGATGGGTGCCATCGGCAACGTCTTCGGCAACGACCTGATCCGGCGGAACTTCGCCGACCGGCGGGCCGAACGAGGGATCCGGCCGTTGATCTCGATGGAGCGGTTCGGGTCCGGTATCGAGTGACGGGGAGCGGCATGCAGAGCGATGCGAAGGCTGATTGGGACTCGCGGATCGCGATCCGCAGCGACGAAAGCGATCGGGTGAACCTGCCGGACCTGGAGCCGCCGGCGTCGGTGACGGCGGTCGGCGGGGTCGGGCAGGTGACGGTGGACTGGTCGACGGTGCCGGGCGCGGTCGGGTACGTGATCCTGCGCGGGACCGATTCGGAGGAGCTCGCGCCGGTCGACCATCACAGCGGTGACATCTTGTCGGTGCCGTCGCCGCCGTACGTCGATACGACCTGCACAGCTGGTACGGCGTACAGGTACGCGGTGGCGAGTGTGCCGGAGGTGACTGTGCACGGCCGGCCGGGTCCTTCGGTGGCGGCTACTCCATTGGTCGCGGACGGCAAGGTGCCTGGCGTCGCGTTGATCGTCGATGCCGTTGCCGAAGGCACCGAATTGCAGCGGCCGTGGGTGCCGATGATCGGGAGTGAGCGGCTCAGCCAGTTGCTCTGCAAGGACCTCACCGGTGGTCGGGAGATCGGCGGTGAGCTCGAAGACGCGTTGCGCCGGATGCACGACGAGCTCGGGGTGCGGACCGTGCGGGCGCATGCGATCTTCCACGACGACACCCATGTCTTCGGTGCCGAGGGCTACGACTTCAGCGTCGTGGACGCGATCTACGACAAGCTGCTGGGGATCGGGCTGCGGCCGGTGGTGGAGCTCGGGTTCATGCCGCGGGAGCTCGCGTCGGATCCGGCGCGGACAGTCTTCGAGTACGGCGCGATCATCTCGCCACCGGCGTCGTACGAGCAGTGGTACGACCTGGTGCGGGCGCTGGTCGGGCATCTCGTGGAGCGGTACGGGCTGGAGGAGGTACTGCGCTGGGACTTCGAGGTGTGGAACGAGGCGAACCTCGAGGTCTTCTGGTCCGGCACCAAGGCCGAATGGATGCACCTGTACGACGTGAGCGCGGCCGCGGTGAAGTCCGTCGACGAGCGGCTGGCCGTCGGCGGTCCGTCCTCGGCGGCGGCCGGGTGGGTCGACGACCTGCTCGCGCATGCGGCTGCTCAGGGAACGCCGGTCGACTTCGTGACGACGCATACCTACGGCAGCCCGCCGCTCGATGTCCAGGCGTCGCTGGATCGGCACGGCTTCAGCGAGGCGCGGATCCTGTGGACCGAGTGGGGCGTGACACCACGGCACTTCAACCCGATCAACGACTCGATCTTCTCCGGGGTCTTCCTGCTGCGTGGGATGCGGTCGGCGGCCGGGCGGATCGATGCGCTGTCCTACTGGGTCGCGTCGGACCACTTCGAGGAACTCGGGCGGCCGCCGCGGTTGCTGCACGGCGGCTTCGGCCTGCAGACCGTCGGCGGCCTGGCGAAACCGCGCTTCCACGCGATGTCGCTGCTGAGCCGCCTCGGCCCGGTCGAACTACCGCTGACCCTCGAGGGCGACGGCGGCGGCAGCCTGGTGGAGGCCTGGGCGTCCCGAGACCGTGACCGCATCGCCGTGCTCCTGTGGAACCTGACCCTCGATCAGTCGAAGGCGGACGGTGCGCCAGACCTGACCCGCGAGATCACGCTGTCCTTCGCGGGAGTGGATCCGACTTGGGTGGCCACCGCCACCTGGCTGAATTCAAGGTCAGGGGACCTGGTGGCGGAGGCGGCTGCGCTCGGAGTCGGCGAGTGGCCGACGGACGAGCAATGGGGCCGGCTCGCCGAGCGCAGTCAACTCCAGACGGTGGCGCTGGAACGTACCGGCGAGGACCTCACTATCACTCTCGAGATGCCGTCCGCGGTACTGGTCGAGCTGCGCCCTAGCTGAGCGGGGTGGGCCTGCCTGGTTGCTCGCCGCCGCGGGCCTCCAGGTAGGAGTTCTTGGGGACCATCACCTTGCGGGTGAAGAGGCAGACGACGGTGCCGTCTTGTTTGTAGCCCTTGGTCTGGACCTGGACTATGCCTCGGTCATCCTTGGAGGTGGACTCCCACTTGTCCAGTACGACGGTCTCGCCGTAGATGGTGTCGCCGTGGAAGGTCGGGGCGACGTGCCGGAGGGACTCGATCTCCAGGTTGGCGATCGCCTTGCCGCTCACGTCCGGCACCGACATACCGAGCAGGATCGAGTAGATGTAGTTGCCAACCACAACGTTCTTGCCGAACTGGGTGGTCTGCTCGGCGTAGTTGGCGTCCAGGTGCAGCGGGTGGTGGTTCATCGTGAGCAGGCAGAACAGGTGGTCGTCGGACTCGGTGACCGTCTTACCGGGCCAGTGCTTGTAGACCGCACCGACCTCGAACTCCTCGTAACTGCGACCGAACTGCATCCCTGCTCCTTCCAGTGACCCCGTCCCGAGCCCCATGCTGCCCAAAACCTGGGGTTAACGGCAGTACCGCGCCGCGTGGCCTACCTCTCAGTAGGGTTGCGGAGAGCGAGAGATCCGTCACGCGGTGAGCCATCGGTAAGCGACAGATGTTTTTCTGTGCTCATGCTGCGGATCCACTTCACGGCCGACGACCTTGCCCGTACTACGCTCGCCGCCGAGCCGGACCCGCTCTGGGAGGTACTGCTGAGCCTGCACATGCTGCAGGTGGACGACGACCCCGTGGCCTACGGCACCTGGCGGCAGCGGATGCGCCGGACGCTGCCGCGGGAGACAGTGGGCCCGCTGGCCGCCCTTGCTCCGCCGGTCGGCTACTCCCCCGACTTCCTGACGCCGTCAGCCCAGTCGAGCGGGCTCGACCACGCCCTCGAACTGATGCTGTCCGTACCGCGCCGCCAACTGCGCAGCGACCTGTCCCGGCTGTCCACCCGCCGTACTGCGGCCAACTGGGTGCGCCAGCTCGCCGAGGCCCGGCCGGAGACCCTGCACCGACTGGGCCACTCAGTACGCGTCTACCACCGCGAAGCCTTGGCACCGTACTGGTCGTCGCTGCGGTCGGCCGTGCAACTGGACAACCGGCGGCGGATGAGGCAGCTGACGACCGCTGGTGTGGCGTCGATGCTCGAGGCGATCCACCCGGAGGCACGCTGGCGCGGCGAGACGCTGGAGATCGCCGCCTTCGCCGACGAGGAGCTGCAACTCAACGGCCGGGGCCTGCGGCTGCAGCCGTCGTACTTCTGCTGGCGAGACCCCACGAAGCTCCTGGACGCCGACCTGCCGCCGGTACTCGTCTTCCCCATCCAGCACGCCGGTGGTCTGCTGCAGCAGGGCAAGGCGGACGCCGACGGCGATGAGCGGCTGTCCGCCCTGGTGGGCAAGACCCGCGCAGTAGTGCTGGCGCTGACCATCGAGGGTGCGACCACGACCCAGTTGGCCCGCTCCTGCAACATCACCCTCGCGACGGCCAGCCACCAGACCGCCGTACTACGAGACGCCGGCCTGATCCAGTCCCGGCGCCAGGGAAAGTCGGTGATCCACCAGGCGACCACCCTCGGCATCGCACTGCTGGACGGGACCACTCCCTACTAGTTGGTCTGCTCCGGCAGGCGGGGAGCCACCTCACCCTTGAGCGCCAGCTTGGCCAGGTGGTTGCGGGCCTCTTCAGCGAACTTGAAGTCGCACAGTACGTCGTACGTCGTCGCCACCACCGCGGTCCGCGAGGTGAAGTCACGGCGTCCGGCGGACTGCGCGTAGCCGATCGCGCCGAACGTCATCCCGAAGATCGCACCGAGCACCACCCCGGTGATCAGCGCGGCCAGCCAGCCACCGTTGCCGTTGGTGAACAGACCGAGCAGCACACCGACGAACAGGCCGAACCAGGCGCCGCTGGCCAGGCCGGCGGTGAGTGCCCGGCCCCAGGTCAGCCGGCCGGTGATCTTCTCCACCTGGCGCAGGTTGTTGCCGACGATGGTGGTGTGCTCGACCGGGAACTTCTCGTCCGAGAGGTAGTCGACCGCTCGCTGTGCCTCCCGGTAGGTGTCGTAGGTCCCGATCGTCAGGCCGGTCGGCCGGGGGTCTATCGAACCCATGCCCTGCGTGGTCATCGTCGTTCCTCTCGCTTGCGTCCAACACCATCATTGCCGACGACTGGTGACGGCACATTGATAGCCTCGCCTCGATGGCCGGGCGGAAGTGGGACATGGGCGCGACACGCCGGGTAGGACGCGTCTTCGCGCGACGTCCCCCGGGCACTGACGCACCCCTCGATCTGGTCGGCAGCGGCAAGCTGGACGGCGCCCTGGTCGACTGGGCCTACTACCGCGACGGCCGTCGCGACACCAGGACCGGGTCCTATGTCGACGCGCTCACCCGGGCCAGGCGCGGCGACGGCTTCGTCTGGATCGGCCTGTTCGAGCCGAACGAGCACCAACTGGCCGTTGTCGGCAACCAGTTCGGCCTGCACAAGCTGGCCCTGGAGGACGCCACCGAGGCACACCAGCGCCCCAAGCTGGAGCGGTATGGCGACACCCTCTTCGCAGTACTGAAGACGGTCCGGTACGTCCCGCATGGCGACCTGACGGCCACCAGTGAGGTGGTGGAGTCCGGTGAGGTGATGGTGTTCTGCGGTCCCGGCTTCGTGATCACCGTGCGGCACGGGGACCACGGCGAGCTGACCGGGCTGCGGCAGGAGCTGGAGAAGGCGCCCGAGCGGTTGGCCGCCGGACCGGGTGCTGTTCTGCATGCGATCACCGACCACGTGGTGGACACCTATCTGGCGGTGGCGGACGCGGTACAGGCCGATATCGACCTGATCGAGATCGAGATGTTCAGTCCGCGCGGCTGGCGCAACATCGACCGGGTCTACCAGCTCAAGCGCGAGGTACTGGAGCTGAAGCGGGCAGTGGCCCCGCTGACCGGCCCGATGCGGTTGCTGTCGACGCTGCCGCACCCGATCATCGGCGACGACATCCGGAACTACTTCCGCGACGTCGACGACCACCTGTTGCGGGTGAAGGAGCAGGTCATCTCCTTCGACGAGCTGCTCAGCTCGATCCTGCAGGCCGGGCTGGCCCAGGTGCAGGTGTCGGAGAACGACGACATGCGGCGGATCTCGGCCTGGGTCGCGATCATCGCGGTGCCGACGCTGGTCGCCGGCGTCTACGGGATGAACTTCGACAACATGCCCGAGCTGGGCTGGCACTACGGGTACTACGGCGCCCTCGGGCTGATGGCCGTCGCCTGCACGGTGCTCTACCTGCTGTTCAAGCGCAATCGCTGGCTCTGACACCTCGTGGTCACCCAATCACCGCTTGTAGACATTGCACGGTGAGTTGGCAACCTCGTGCCATGGCCGCCAGTGCCCCGGCGGAGTGAGACAGATCCGGTTGTTGTTGGCCCCATCCGCCTGATTCAATCGACGCGTCGCTTTCGGTCAGCGATCCGCCACATTCTGCGACCGACGGCATCTGGGGGATGTCGTGATGCTCAGGATCAGGGAGGGCCCCATGCTCCGCATACATTTCACGCCGCGCGATCTTGCCCGGACGACGGTATCGACCAAGCCCGCGCCGTTGTGGGAGATCCTGCTCAGCTTGCACATGCTGCAGCACTCCGAGGGCCGGCTGATCTTCGAGGACTGGCGCCGCTCGATCCGGACCAGAGTGACCCCGGACCAGATGCGGCTGCTGCTCGAGCTGACCCCGGCCAAGGGCTACTCACCCGACTTCCTCACCCCGGCCGAGTCCGCACCGGACTTCGAGACCGGGCTGGACCTGATGCTGTCGACCCCGAAGGTGGAGCTGCGCAGCCAGTTGGAGCTGCTGAGCAAGTACCGGCCGGTCTCGCCGTGGACCCGTGAGCTGGCCCAGGGCGACCGCAGTTCGCTGCACAAGCTGGGCCGGGCCATCCGGTCGTACCACGATGCCGCGATCGCGCCGTACTGGAAGTCGATCGGTACGCACGTGTCCGCCGACCACTCGCACCGCGGCGAGGCGCTGGCCCGGCACGGTGTCGACCGGCTGCTGTCGACGCTGCACCCGCGGGTCCGCTGGGTCGCGCCGGTGCTGCAGGTGCTGGACATGAACGACCGCGACCTCTACCTGGACGGGCGTGGCATCGAGCTGCAGCCGTCCGCGTTCTGCTGGCAGGTGCCGACCAAGCTGCGCGATCCGGAGCTCAAGCCGATCCTGGTCTACCCGATCCAGCACGCGCCGGGCATCCTGCGCCAGTCGTCACTCGATTCGGGCGCCACCTCGGACGTCCTCGGCTCGCTGCTCGGCTCCACCCGGGCAGCCGCCCTGGAAGCCACAGTGACCGGCTGTACGACGACCGAGCTCGCCCGCCGCTGCAAGATCTCCCCGGCCGCGGCCAGCCACCAGGCGACCGTGCTGCGCGAGGCAGGGTTGATCACCACACGTCGGGTGGGCGCCTCCGTACGGCATGAGGTCACCCAGCTGGGGATCTGGCTGCTGTCCGGCCACGGCTCGGGCGCTGTGCGGCCGCGTACGGCAGTACCGGCGGCTGCGCTGGTGCGTTAGGGCTCTTCTACTCGGTCGAGCTCGGCGAGTAGGGCGTCGAGGTCGCTGCCTGCCTCCCGCAGCCGCTCAGTGCCGTGCTCGGCGATCAGTGCACGGGTCTGGGCGGCCGCTACCCGGCCACGGTCGACGTCCCCGGCGGCGTACCGGGCAAGCGCCAGCCGGGCGAGCCTGTTGGCCACACCGACCAAGTAGTTGTCGCGGCGGTGCAGGGCCAGTGAGGTCTCGAACCGGTCGGCGGCCTCGGCATGCCGACCCAACCCGGTCAAGGCCTGCCCCATGGTGTCCATCGCGTGGGCGACGTACCGCTGGTTGACCAGCGGTCTGCCTACCTCGGCTGCCTCGGTGGCGAGCTCCACTGCCCGGTCGAACCGGCCGGACACGACATAGGTCATCGCAAGGTTGATCAGCAGGGTGGCGACCGCATGCGGCTCGCCCTGGCTGCGATTCAGCTCCAAGCCCCGTTCGAGGTGCTGGACGGCCAGGTCGGGGGCATCGCGGAGTTGGTACAGGAAGCCGAGGTTGCCACGGACCAGTGCCTCACCTGCGGCGCTGTCGATCGCCAGGAAGATCTCCAGCGATCGCTGCAGCAGCGCCTCGGTCTGATCGAGGTCGCCGGCCACGCCATGGCTGGTGCCGAGCTGGTTGAGTGCCATCGCCTCGACCAACTGGTCGCCGGCCAACTCGGCGGATGTCGCGGCGATCTGCTGGATCGCGATCGCCTCGGTCGCACTCACCAGGACCGCGAGCGGAGCCCACAGCAGGAGACCCAGCTTGGCCGCCTGCTCGTGGAACCCGCGGGCGGCCGCCGCGCGGACGATCGCCATCAGCGAGCGCAGCTCGAGTTCCAGCCAGGCCTGGGCGGTCGGCCGGTCGTCGAACCGGACCGGCTGGGTTCCAGGCAGTGGGGCGTCGAGGTACCTCAGCCGATTCGGCTCGCCCTTGGCGTCGCGGGCCGCCGCGGCCGAGTGCATGGCCCAGTCCAGCAACCGGCGCCAGGCAGCGTCGGCATCCTCCGCGGTGTCGACCTCGCGGACCTGCTCGCCGGCGTACGCGCGCAGCAGGTCGTGGAGCTGGTACCGGTCGGCGCCGGTCTCGTCGAGCAGGTGAAGGTCGACCAGCCGGCGCAGCAGGCGGATCGCGATCCGTTCGCTGACACCGGCAAGAGCGGCGGCACTCGCTGCGGAGAATCGGCGAGCCGGGTGCAAACCGAGCATCCGGAAGAACCTGGCCGCATCGGGATCTAGAGCCCGGTACGACCAGGAGAACACTGCCCGCAGGTCGGTCGCCGGGTCGTCGCCGGTGTCGAGTACGTCGAGCCAGCGGTGCTCCAGCTCCTGGACCAGCTCCTCCAGGTCGGCAGTGGTGCGACTAGCCACCTGCTCGGCCGCGATGACCAGTGCCAGGGGCAGATGGTTGCAGCGGTCGGCCAGCTGGTCCAAGAGATCGGTATCGGCGTCCAGTACGCCGATACGCTCGCTTAGGAGGGCCCGTGCGTCGATACCCGAGAGCTGGTCGACTGCGATCTGCTGGGCGCCCTCTCGGACAACGAGGCCTCGTAGGCGGCTGCGTGAGGTGATCAGCACGGTCCCGCCTGAGCCGGGCAGCAACGGCCGCACCTGCTCGGCATCACGCACGTTGTCGAGCACCAGCAACACCTGTCTGGTTGCCAGCGTCGACCGCAGCAGGGCACTGCGGCTCTCGACACCGGGGTGGATGTTCGCAGTCGGTACGCCGAGACCGTGCAGCAGGTATCCCAGGGCGACAGCCGGATCCACCGGCTCGCCCGGACCGTACCCGCCGAGGTCCGCGAATAGCACACCATCGGGGAAGTCCCCTGCGACTTGGTAGCTCCAGTGAACGGCCAGGCTGGTCTTGCCAGCGCCACCCGGTCCATGGAGCACGATCGTCAGGGCGGACTCGCTGCTCGGCTCGGAGTACGCGCTGTCGAGGGCAGCGAGTGCCTGCTTGCGGCCGGTGAAGCCAGGCACGTCAGCGGGCAACTGGTTGGGGGCCGGTGGCTTCTCGTCCGACTCCCCGGTGAGCAGCTCGGTGTAGATGGTGCGCAGCTCGGCTCCGGGGTCCACTCCCAGCTCGTCGGCGATGCGCTGGCGAATCGACTCGTACAGCTCCAATGCTTCCGCAGTACGGCCGGTCTCGGTGAGTAGGCGCAGGAGGCGGGCCCAGAGGGATTCGCGGAGGGGGTGTTCGGCGGCTAGCTCCCTCAACTCGACCAGTAGATCGGCGGACGGTGCATCGGACGGGCGGAGGTCGACGAGGCGTTCGATGGCGCCCAGGCGCTGCTCGATGAGCCTGGGCGTTTCGATGGCCTCCAGCCAGGCTGAGCGGGTTCCCTCGAACGGCCGGCCACCCCACAGGGCCAGGGCTTCGGCCAGTCCGGCGTACTCGCGTTGTGGGTCGGTGTGCTCGGCCGCAGTACGGAGTAGCCGGGCGAAGCGGAGGGCGTCGACCTGGTCCGGTTCGACCTGCAGGCTGTACCCGGTGGGACCGGTGATCACGAAGTCGGCGCCGACGCTGCGGCGCAGCCTGGTCATCAGCGTGTGCAGGCTCGGCCCGATGTTGGCAGGTGGCTTGTCACCCCAGATCCGGTCGGCCAGTACGCCGGTAGGCAACGGCTCCCCAACCGCCAGCGCCAGCACGACCAGCAGGGCCCGGACCCGCTCGCCGCCGATCTCCACCGGCCGCCCGTCC
This sequence comes from Kribbella sp. NPDC051718, assembly GCF_040681515.1. NCBI lineage: Bacteria > Bacillati > Actinomycetota > Actinomycetes > Propionibacteriales > Kribbellaceae > Kribbella > Kribbella sp. NPDC051718. Next base: position 157,130 of record NZ_JBFAYZ010000011.1, read on the forward strand.
AGCTGGACGCCGACAGTACCCAGCAACCGGATGGAGACCCCCGGTTCAGGACCCGATCGCTGCCTCATCTGCCTCCGCTCCCCAGCCGCAGGCTGGCAGGTTACCGCTAGTGGGCGCTGGTGCACCTTTTGCGTGACAGGCTGCTGACAGGGTGTTCCCGGCAAGATTGAAGCACCTAGGAGGGGGCGTTTCGATTGTTGCGGATCCACTTCACCAGTCAGGACCTGACCCGGACGACGCTGGCCGAAGAACCTGACCCGCTCTGGGAGGTGCTGCTGAGCCTGCACCAGCTCCAGGGCCGTGACGGCGCGGGCCAGTACGGCTACTGGCGTGAGCGGACGCGGCGGCAGTTCCCGCGGCATGCGGAGCGGCTACTGCACCTGACGCCACCCCGCGGCTACTCGCCCGACTTCCTGACTCCCCCGCCCGCCGGCGGCTCCTTCGACGATGCCGTCGAGCAGGTGCTGTCCACTGCACCCCGCCGGATGAACCAGGAGCTGGAGATGGTTCGGCGGCCTGGGTCGAGCTGGACCCGGGACCTGGCAGTCGGGCGACGCGATGCAGTCAACGGGCTGGGACAGTCCCTCCGGATCTATCACCGGCATGCGATAGCGCCGTATTGGGACTCCATCCGTGCATCAGTGCGGGGCGACCTGCACCAGCAGGTGAGCAGGCTGACCACCTCCGGGGTGGACGACCTGCTAAGCAACCTGCATCCCGCAGTGCGGTGGGAGCGGCCGGTACTGAAGATCATGGGCTTCGCCGAGCGGGACCTGCACCTGGAGGGCCGTGGGCTACGGCTGCAGCCGTCAGTGTTCTGCTGGCGGACGCCTACCAAGCTGCGCGACCCGCAGCTCTCGCCGGTGCTCGTCTATCCGGTCCGGGAAGCCCCAGGGATGCTGCACCTCACCAGTGTGGAGTCCCGCACCGAGCCACTGGCCGCACTCCTCGGCAGTACTCGCGCATCGGCACTAGCGGCCATCTCAGATGTCTGTACGACAACCGAGCTGGCCCGACGCTGCGACATCTCTTTGGCCGGGGCAAGCCGCCAGGCGGGCATCCTGCGCGAGGCCGGACTGATCACCACCCGCCGGGCGGGTCAGGCGGTACTGCACGACCTGACTCCACTCGGCAAGGCGTTGCTGGACGGCTCAGACCTGCCGATTCACAGCTTGTAGTCCTCGAGGAGGCGGCGGCCGATGATCATCCGCTGGATGTCGGCCGTGCCTTCCCCGATCAGCAGCATCGGCGCCTCCCGGTACAGCCGCTCGATCTCGTACTCCTTCGAGAACCCGTAGCCGCCGTGGATCCGGAACGAGTCCTCCACCACCTGTGAGCAGTACTCGCTGGCCAGGTACTTCGCGACGCCGGCCTCGAAGTCGTTGCGCGACCCGGAGTCCTTCTTGCGGGCCGCCTTGACCATCAACTCGTGCGCGGCCTCGACCTTGACCGCCATGTCGGCCAGCCGGAACAGCACCGCCTGGTGCTCGGCGATCTTCTTGCCGAACGTCTCGCGCTGCTGGGCGTAGGAGATGCCGAGCTCGAACGCCCGCCGGGCCACCCCACAGCCACGCGCGGCGACGTTGACGCGGCCGACCTCGACGCCGTCCATCATCTGGTAGAAACCCTTGCCCGGTACGCCGCCGAGCACCTGCTCCGCCGCGATCTGGTACCCGTCGAAGATCAGCTCGGTCGTGTCGACGCCCTTGTAGCCCATCTTCTCGATCTTGCCCGGCACGGTCAGGCCCTTGTCGACCTCGCCGAAGCCCGGCTCCTTCTCGACCAGGAAGGTGGTCATGTTCTTGTAGACCGAATCGGAGCCCTCGTCGGTCTTGGTGAGCACGGCGACCAGGTTGGCGCTGCCGCCGTTGGTCAGCCACATCTTCTGGCCGTTGATCGTGTAGGTCTCGCCGTCCTTGACCGCCTTGGTCTTGATCGCGGCGACGTCGGAACCGCAGCCGGGCTCGGACATCGAGAACGCGCCGCGGACCTCGCCGGTCGCCATCCTCGGCAGGTACTTCTGCTTCTGCTCGTCGGTGCCGTGCTGGATCAGCATGTACGCGACGATGAAGTGCGTGTTGATGATGCCGGACACGCTCATCCAGCCGCGGGCGATCTCCTCGACGCAGAGCGCGTAGGTGAGCAGCGACTCACCCAGCCCGCCGTACTCCTCGGGGATCATCAGCCCGAACAGACCGAGCTCCTTGAGGCCCTCGACGATCTGGGTCGGGTACTCGTCCTTGTGCTCCAGCTCGGTCGCGACCGGCAGGATCTCGGACTCGACGAAGGCGCGCACCGTCTTCAGGATCTCTTCCTGGATGTCGGTGAGTCCCTCGGTCTGCTGCAACCTGCTCATCAGCGGCGCTCCTTCGGTCGGCCCACGTCGACACTACTCGCGAGTATCGCGGGTCACCCAGCATGCTCGCCAGGATCGACACCCGCTGTGACACCGACCACGCCCCAACCGTCGTCTGCCTCACGTACGAGGCTCGGATCAGTTGCGGTTCCAGCCGTTGCCGGTATCGCCGTCGCCTGAGTCGTTCGCCCGCAGCGCCGCGCCGACCGCGGCGAACATCCCGGAGATCTGTGGCGTCGACTGCCACCGGCCCTGTTGCTGCGCCTCGATCAGCCGCCGCCTGGCCTGCTGGTACTGCTGCACAGCCTCTTCGGTGTCGCCCTCGTCGAGCGCCTTAGCCGCCTGCTCCAGATCCTTCGCTGCCTCTTGCACGGTCCGCTTGGCGTGCTCCTGCTTGTGGTCGCGGACCATCTGGGCCAGCGTCCGCAGTGCCGCTGAGGTGTTGTTCTGCGGCTTCGAAGGCTTCTTGGTCGGCGTTTCCTTCGGCGTCGGCTTCTTGCTGGGCGTCTTGGTCGGAGTAGGCGTCGGAGTCGCCTTCGGCTTGGCGACCGCCTTCACGGTGGTCGACGGCGTCGCCGACGGCACTCCCCCGGCCTCGGCCGGCGTATCCGAGGACACACCCTCCCGCAACAGCGCGGCGATCATCACACCAACCACCAACACAGCAGCCCCAACCAGCACCCGAGTAAAAGTCACCCGCCGCTTACTAGGCTCCTCCCGCTCCGGATGCTCATCAAACGCTCCCGCAGGCAACACCCCGGCAGCAGCTGGCAGCTGCCCGCCCGCCACCCCGCCAGAGGCGGGCCCGGCCACGCCGTACGCCGCGCCGGCGGCTGCGCCGCCGCCCAGATCGCCCGCTGGGCTTCCCGGTTCCGCTACCGATCCTCCCGCAGGGAGGAGTGGGAGCACTCGGGTGCTGTTGTCGTCCGCCGGTGGGGGCGGAGCTGTCGGCTTTAGGTAGGCGGCTAGGGCTGCGGTGGAGGAGGGGCGGGCGGAGGGGTCTTTGGCTAGTAGGTGCATGACGAGGTCGGCTAGGCCGGGGACCGTGTCGGTACGGCGTACTGGGACTGGGGTGGCGTCCAGGTGTTGGTGCATGACGTCCATGACGTCTGCGCCGACGAAGGGGGTGGTGCCTTCGAGTAGTTCGTAGAGGACGCAGCCGAGGGCGTACCAGTCGCTCGCAGGCGTCGCGCGCTCGCCACGGACCTGCTCCGGCGAGACGTAGCCCGCAGTACCGAGCAGGACCGGGCCGGTGGCGCCGTCCACGCCGCTTGCCTGGGCGATGCCGAAATCGGTGATTTTGAGGGTGCCGTCGGGGGCCAGCAGGAAGTTGGCCGGCTTGACGTCGCGGTGCACGATCCCGGCCGCATGGGCCGCGTCCAAGGCACGCGCGCCCTGCATGGCGATGTCGGCGACGAAGCGCTCGGACGGCAGGCCCTTGGTGCGCAGCAACTGCGCCAGGTCGGGACCGTCGACGAGTTCCATCACCAGGAACACCTGGCCGTTCGCGGTACCGACGTCGAAGGTCGCGACCACGTTCGGATGGGTCAGCCGGGCCGCCGCCTGCGCCTCGGTGCGGAATCGCTCGACGGCGTCCATCTGGTCGCCTTCGAGCCGGCGCAGCAGTTTCACCGCCACCGGCCGGGCCAGGACCGTGTCCTCACCCCGCCACACCTCGCCTGCGCCGCCATGCCCCAGGGGAGCCAGCAATCGATAGCGCCCCGCGAGTACCTCGCCGCTCACACCCAACACCTCACAGTCAGCCGGATCGCCGCCCTACCCTAGGCGGCTCGTCCATCAGGTGCGAGTCCACGGCGAATTACTTCAGCAAACCTTTGAGCTGCTCGGTTAGACCAGTATCAAAAAGCATTGCCCCGGCACGCCTGCGCTGGCACCTTTCGTGACGTCCCGGTCGCACTGCGCGACGGGTTCGTCTTCACGAAAGGACTGTTCCTTGACTCTTTCTCGCTTCGCCCGGCGGATCGCCGCCGCGGGAACCGGACTGCTACTGGCCGGCACCACTTTCGTCACCGTCGGCGCGTCCACCGCATCCGCGGCCGGCCACGGCGCCGGCTTCTACGGCGTCTGGGGCGACGGCGTCGCGGTACGCACAGGCGGCGAGCAGTGCAGCCTGTACCCGGGACCGTTCAACTGCTCGAACATCGTCGACTACGTCAACAACTGGAGCGTCGTCAGGATCTTCTGCCAGGTCAGCACCGGGACCGTCGTCGGCGGCAACCCGTACTGGGTCTGGGTCGAGACACCAAACAACATCCGCGGCTACATGTCGAGCTACTACATCGAGAACGCGACGAACAGCATCGACGGCCTCGAGGAGTGCTGACCCAGCGTCCTGTCACCGGAAACAACACCCGTTTCCGGTGACAGCGCTGTCATGTCAGGACTAGGTTGGCGACCATGTTGCGCAGACTGAGTTTGCTGGTTGTGGCAGGCCTCGCCGCCGCGACCCTCACGTCCACCACCGCGAACGCGGCCTCCGCGGTACCGGCCGGGCACCAGCGGCCGACCGTGCGGTGCGAGTTCACGCCGACGCCGGAGAACCCGGCTGCCAAGCCGGTCACAGTGCCGAAGGCGAAGGCACTCGCGAAGGGCACGGTCGACGTGTTCTTCGTGACCAACTACGGCCCGTTCGTGGTGCGGATGGACCGGGCCAACGCACCGTGCGGCGTGTCCAGCTTCGTCCACCTGGTCAACAGCCGGTTCTACGACCGGACGCAGTGCTTCCGGCTGACGAACTCGGCCCGGCTGGGTGTCCTGCAGTGCGGTGACATCTACCGCCAGGAGGAGGGCGGACCGGGGTACAAGTTCCCCGACGAGGTCACCGGCAAGGAGACCTACCCGCGCGGCACCGTTGCCATGGGCAACCAAGGACCGGGGACCAACGGCAGCGAGTTCTTCGTCGTGCACTCGTTCGCCAACATCCCGCCGAACTACACCGTGCTCGGGCATGTGATCTTCGGGATGTCCACCTTCGACCGGATGGTCAAGGCCGGCATCGCCGACCCGGACCAGGACGGCCCGCCCACCTACCCGATCCGCATCCTCAAGGTCCTCACCCTGGGTTAATTCCTCAGGGGAGGGTAATTCGGGTACTTCCGGGGCTAGCTTGAGGGCGTGACCACCAGACGCGGTCGCCCGCGGCACCCAGATGTCCTGACTCCTGCCGAGTGGCGGGTGGTGGATGCGGTCCGGCACGGGATGTCGAACCGGCAGATCGCCGCCCGCCGCGGGATCAGCGTCGACGCGGTCAAGTTCCATGTCGCCAACGCGTTGCAGAAGCTCGGCCTGGATCGCCGGGCCGAGCTGCGCGACTGGCGCGGCATACCGGTCGGCAGCGTACTGCGCTCCCCGCGAGAAGGAGTCTCGGCGATGGCGGTTCAGCTAGGTGTGATCGGGCAGATCTCCCGGCCGGTGCGCGACATCCAGGTCGCCGTTCGGTGGTACGGGGAGGTGCTCGGGTTGCCGCATCTCTACACCTTCGGCGACCTGGCGTTCTTCGACTGCGGTGGGACGCGGCTCTTCCTCAGCGCGAGCGAGGAGGCGGCCGGCGAGCCGTCGGTCCTGTACTTCCGGGTCGATGACATCAACGCGGCGTACGACGAACTGCTGGCGCGCGGCGTCACGTTCGAGGCGGCGCCGCATCTGATCCACAAACATGACGACGGGGTCGAGGAATGGATGGCGTTCTTCCCCGACCCCGATGGACATCTGCTCGCGCTGATGTCCCAGGTCTAGTCTTCTGGTTTCCAGACGTCCGTGCGGGTCATGCCGGCGGCACGGCCCTTGGCGGAGATGACGAGGGCCATCTTGCGGGAGGCCTCGTCGATCATCTCGTCGCCGAGCATCACCGCGCCGCGGGCGCCGCCGGCGGCCGAGGTGAAGTGGTCGTAGGCGTCGAGGATGTTCTCGGAGTGGTCGTAGTCCTCCTGCCGCGGCGAGAAGACCTCGTTCGCGGCGGCGATCTGGTCCGGGTGCAGCACCCACTTGCCGTCGAAGCCGAGGGCGGCGGCGCGGCCGGCCACCCGGCGGAAGCCGTCGACGTCCTTGATCTGCAGGTACGGGCCGTCGATCGCCTGCTTGCCGTAGGCGCGGGCCGCCATCAGGATCTGCATCAGGATGTAGTGGTAGGCGTCGCCGACGTCGTAGCCGGGCGGCTGCTCGCCGACCACCAGCGACTTCATGTTGATCGAGGCCATGAAGTCCGCCGGGCCGAAGATGATGGTCTCGACCCGCGGCGAGGCGGCCGCGATCGCGTTCACGTTGGTCAGGCCGAGCGCGTTCTCGATCTGCGCCTCGATCCCGATCCGGCCCTGCTCGTAACCGTGCACCTTCTCCAGTTGGGTCAGCAGCAGATCGAGCGCGACCACCTGCTCGGCGGTCTGCACCTTCGGCAGCATGATGCAGTCCAGGTTGGCGCCGGCCCCGGCGACCACCTCGATCACGTCGCCGTAGGTCCACTCGGTGGTCCAGTCGTTCACCCGGACCACCCGGATCTTGTTGCCCCAGCCGCCCTCGTTCAGCGCGGCGACGACGCTCTTGCGGGCGTCCACCTTCGCGATCGGCGCGACCGAGTCCTCCAGGTCGAGGAACACCTGGTCGGCGTCCAGGCCCTTGGCCTTCTCCAGGAAGCGCGGGTTCGAGCCCGGCGTCGCCAGGCACGAACGCCTGCTCCGGAGCGCCTTGGTGGTGGTCGTCTCGTCAGCCATCGCCGCATCCTTCAGTCCGGTTACCCGTCGGTCACTCGCAGCGTACGGCGAAACCGCCGACCGTACGTCGGTGACATCCCTCACGCCCGACGGGGATGTGTCCGGGGTCACCGGCTCCCGAACGACCCCGGGCGTGAGCGATGATCGGTGCTGTGCTGGAGCCTCTCGGACTAACTCGTGCTGAGCAGGACCTCTACGAAGACCTGGTGTCCCGGCTGCCGGTGACCGAGGCGGAGGTCAGTGACCCGGCTGCCGCCAAACGGCTGGTCGAGCTCGGTCTGCTCACCCTGATGCCCTCCAACCCGCCCCGCTACCTGGTACTCCCGCCCGACATCGCCCTGGAGCTCCTGCTCCGGGACCGCGAGCTGGAGCTGGCCAAGGCGCGGCAGGAGACGGTGCTGCTCGCCACCAGCTTCCACACCAGTACTACGCGCAGCGAGCCGGCCGAGCTGATCGAAGTACTCCGGGGTGAGCCCGAGATCGCCGCGGGCATCGAGCGGCTGGTCCGGAGCGCCAGGAGCGAGGTGTGCTTCTCGGATGCTCCCCCGTTCATGGCCGACCCGAGTCAGGTCCATCAGAACGAGCTGGAGCACCTGCGCGAAGGCATCTCCCTCCGGATCCTGTACGACCGGAAGGGGTCCGTCGACCGGCCCGGGCGGCTGGCGTCGCGGGTCAGCGGCGTCAACGACGGCGACCGGGCCCGGGTGGGTGAAGTACCGCTCAAGCTGATCCTGACCGACGGGCCGATGGCGTTCGTGCCGATCGACATCGGCGCCAGTCAGTACTCCGCTGCGCTGCTGATCCACGATCCGACCCTGGTGGCGACTCTGCAGGCGCTGTTCGAGCTGCTGTGGAGCCGGGCGGTCCCGCTGGCGACGTATGCCGGGCAGTCGGGCCGTACCGACCGTCCTACCGAGCAGGAGCGGGAGCTGCTCGCCCTGCTGATGTCGGGGCTCACCGATAGCGAGACAGCGACCCAGCTGGGCTGGACCGAGCGCAATGTCCGCTCCCGGATCGAGCGGATGCGTCAGCGACTCGGTGCCGACACCAGGTTCCAGGCAGGCCACCAGGCCGTACTCCGGGGATGGCTGGACTCACATGACGGATGACCTCGCAGTACTCGGCCTCACGTCGGCCGAGCAGGCGGCGTACCGGGCCCTGATCGCGCACCAGCCCGTACCGGCCGGTGATGTGTTGACGGCCCTGGTGGCGAAGGGGCTGGCGACACCCGTCGACGGCGGGCATGAGGCGGTGGCGCCGGACATCGCGCTCGAGGTGCTGATCCTCGACCGCGAGCGGCAACTGCGGGAGGCCCGGGAGCACATCTCGTCACTAATGGTTGCCTACCGCAAGCATGTGACCGCGCCACGGCCGACCCTGCTCGAGTACGTCGGGGATGCCGCTGCTGTGCGACAGCGGATCGTGCAGGTCCAGCAAGCGGGCCGGCATGAGGTGCGGCGCCTGATCCGGTCGCCACAGGTGCCACTTGAGGTGCACGTCGAGTGCCGGACGATCTACGAGGCGGCCGCTTTGCAGCCGGATCCGTGCGGCGAGGTGCGGGTGGTACCGACGCTCCCGGTGGAGCTGTACCTCGTCGACGACCGGATGGCGCTGATCATGCTCGGTGAGGACCGCGCTGCGATCCTGCAGCCGTGTGGGCTGCTCGATGCCTACCAGGAGCTGTTCGAGCGGCTGTGGGAGCGGGCACTGCCTCCTGTGCCCGACGACGAGGCAGAGGCTCGCTTGCTGACCTCGCTGCTGCTGTCGGGGCTCTCGGACGGGCAGATCGCTCGTGAGCTTGGGGTGAGCCCCCGGACGGCGCAGCGGAAGCTAGCTGCGCTGATGCAGGAGTTGGGCGCGCAGACGCGGTTCCAGGCCGGAGCACAGGCTGCACTGCGCGACCTGTGACAGTCTTGGCGGGTGACGACTGACGAGGCTGTTGCGGAGATCGCCGGGGTGATGAAGAAGGCCGGGCTCGTTTGGTTGTCCTGGAACGGTGGGCGGCCCGCGCCGGCTTGGTTCGCCACGGTGGACGGGGCGTACGTAGTACTGGTCGACAGGGCTGGTAGTGCTGAGCAGCCGCTGCCTGGGTTGGCTGAGGCGGGGACGGCTGAGGTCGTCGTACCGGCTAAGCCCGCTACGAACCGGTTGGCCGGGTGGAAGGCGTCGGTACGGCGTCTGGATCCCGCTAGCGAGGAGTGGACGGCCGCTGCGCTGGTACTGCGCACAGAGCGGCTCAATGCGGACGGTCTGGACACTCAACTCGACCGCTGGCGCGTAGAGGCCGATCTGCTCGTCCTAGAGCCCACCGGTGAGATCACCGAGGCTGTCGGCCGGTTCGACGGGCAGTCCCGGCTGGAGACGCCTACAGGGAGCACTGCGACCACCCGCGGCAAGCGGCCGATCACCTTCCACCGGCGCTCCAAACGCCGTCCCAAGCTGACCTGAGAGGGCGTCTGGGAGCTCCACGCCGTAGCGAGGAGGTGCTCGGTGCGGTAGCTCGGCGTGCTGGGGCGGAGGGGTCGATGCGGAGCATCGTCACCTTTGCACCAGTGCGGCGAGGTGCCGTGCCGAGTGCCCCGCAGTAGGCGTGGAGCTCCCAGACGCCCTCTTAATCATGTCTTGGGCGGGGTGAGCGCGCTCGGGGCACTAGCCTTCGAGTTATGAGCGGCCCTCCTACGCGCGTCTACGTGGCCCGACTGGCTGGTCTTCCCGTGTACGACCCGAACGGGGACCAGGTCGGCAAGGTCCGCGACGTCGTCGTCATGCTCCGGCAAGGGACGCAGCCGCCGCGGGTGCTGGGCCTAGTCGTCGAGGTGTTCACCAGGCGGCGGATCTTCCTGCCGATGACCCGGGTGACCTCGGTGGATGTCGGGCACGTGATCACCACCGGGCTGGTCAACATGCGCCGGTTCGAGCAGCGCAGTACCGAAGTACTGGTGCTCGGTGAGCTGCTGGACCGGACTGTGACGATCATCGAGTCGGGTGCGCAGGCGACTGTGTTCGACCTGGCGATGGAGCAGTGGCGGACCCGCGACTGGGTGCTGACGAAGGTGGCCGTCACCGAGGGCGGGAAGCGGTTCCGGCGGCGCCGGGGGCAGTCGCATGTGCTCGACTGGGCCGACGTGAGCGGGTTCGCGTCGGTGGAGGAGGGTCAGGGCGCTACTCACATCTTGGCGGCCTTCGACTCGATGAAGGCGGCGGACCTGGCCGGCGTACTGCATGAGTTGTCGCCCAAGCGGCGTAAGGAGATCGCTGCCGCGCTGGACGACGAGCGGCTGGCGGACGTACTGGAGGAGCTGCCCGAGGACGTCCAGGTGGAGATCCTGGCCGGGTTGGACACCGAGCGGGCTGCGGACGTGCTCGAGGAGATGTCGCCCGACGACGCGGCCGACCTGATCGCCGAGCTGCCGACGGAGACCGCCGAGGCACTGCTGACGTTGATGGAGCCGGACGAGGCCGAGGATGTCCGGCGGCTGCTGACGTACGAGGAGCGGACCGCTGGTGGTCTGATGACCTCGGAGCCGGTGATCCTGCCGGCGGACGCCACTGTCGCCGATGCGCTGGCGCATGTGCGGAATGCCGAGCTGAGCCCGGCGCTGGCCGCGATGATCTATGTGTGCCGCCCGCCGCTGGAGACGCCGACCGGCCGGTTCATCGGTATCGGCCACATCCAGCGGCTGCTGCGCGAACCACCGTCCGCGCTGGTGTCCGGAGTACTGGACACGGACCTCGACGGGCTGCGACCGGATGACAGTTTGCATGCCGTGAGCAAGTACCTCGCCACCTACAACCTGGTGGCGGCGCCTGTGCTCGACGACGAGGGCCGGCTGCTCGGTGCGGTCACCGTGGACGACGTACTCGACCATCTGCTCCCCGACGACTGGCGCGAACCCGATCAGCAGGAGGTGGACGGCCATGCCCCGTGACGACCGCAGTACCGACGAGCGCCGGTTGACCCGGCCGGCCGCCGACCGGCTGGACATCCCCCGCGAGCTGCGGCGGACGATCGTGCGGCGGCGCGCGTACGACGCGGACGCGTTCGGCCGGCTGTCGGAACGGATCGCCCGGTTCCTCGGCACCGGCCAGTTCCTGGTCTACATGACCCTGACGATCGTGCTCTGGGTGCTCTGGAACATCTTCGCGCCGGAGAGCATGCGCTGGGACCAGTACCCGTTCATCTTCCTGACGCTGGCTCTGAGCCTCCAGGCGTCGTACGCCGCGCCGCTGATCCTTCTCGCCCAGAACCGGCAGGAGGCCCGCGACCGGGTCCAGTACGAGCGGGACCGCGACGTCGACGCCCGGACCCGCGCCGACATGGAGTTCCTGGCCCGCGAGATGGCGGCGCTGCGTATGTCCATCGGCGAGGTCGCCACCCGCGACTTCCTCCGCTCGGAACTACGCTCCCTGCTGGCCGAACTCGACCTCAAAGACCGCGAGGACGATCGCGTCTGAGGTAGCGCAGCACCGCCGCCCCCAGCTCCGCCAGGGCCGCGTCGGCGGGGTCGTCGTACTCGCCGTAGAACGCTTCGGTCTCCCGCCCGGTCAGCTCGTTGATCGGCCGCTCGGCCAGCTCGCTCACCAGCGACCGGCGGTAGCGCCAGACCTCGATCGCTCCGCCGCGGGCGGTCCCGACGAGCAGCGCGCCGTCCGGGTCCGGCAGCAGGTCGGCATTGGTCAGTTCGAGTGGTTCCAGCCGGCGCCCTGAGGGGAGCTCGAAAAGCTCGGTTCTCTGGTACCCGCGCAGGATCAGCAGGCGCGAGTCCGGACTGATGACTGCCTGCAGGTTGGCCGGTGCGTTCATGTCGGCCGGCGGGGTGTCGCCGCGCGTGCAGCCGGGCAGCCGCCAGAGGCTCAGGCCGGTCTGCTCCACAACAGCGAGGTGCTCGCCATCGGGAGTGACGACTGGCTGCGATACGGGCTTGGCGATCGTCTGTGCGGCCAGCGGTGCGCCGGCCGACAAGGACGCGACAACCAGTCGCCTCCCGTCTCTTCCAGCCAGACCGTAGACCACCACAGTGTCGCCCTGGGGAGAGATCAGCAGCTCGCGGAGCTGGGTCAAGCCGGTCCGCGCCACCGGCAGATGCGCGATGGTCGTACCGTCCGGCCACCGCCGGATTCGGACCGACTTGCCTTGCCCGACGGCGACCAGCGACCCGTCCGGGCTCATCGCCAGACATGGCCAGTCCCCGACCGACCCGTTGAACAACGCACGCTCGGCGGCCCGCAGCCGTCGCCCGCCGGGTCTCCGCGCTTGCGGGACATGCCATACCCTGGACGACGTCTTACCGACGCTGAGCAGCGATGCTCCGTCCGGCGCGAAGGCCAGCAAACTCGGCGAGTGGAACCGCACGCGTTCGGCCCCGACCGGCTCGGCCTCGGGTAGCCGCCACCACTGCACCGATTCCGGCCGCCCGTTCGGGCCGGGTACGGCCACCGCCAGCAACGAGCCGTCCGGACTGATCGCCACCTCCCGGTCGCCGAGCAGCGTCCGCGCCGGGATCCGGCGCGTCTCCTCCACTCGCTGCGATGCCGGGGCGAGACTCCAGAGGCTGATCTCGCGCGGACCGATCGCGACCAGCGTCAAACCGTCCGCGGTCAGCTTGAACGCACACCTCTGGGTCCGGTCGAGACCCGCGTCCAGTCGGATCAAGAGTTCGAAGGGTCGTACTGCCGATGCCATCTCGGTGTAGCGCACTGCCAGTCGGGAGAGGTGTTCGCCGGCCGGATGGGACAGCTTTGCGAGAACGCGGGCGGACCAGCTCAACGGGGCTTTGCTGATCGCCTGCCAGAGGTACTCCTGCCGTTCCCCGGCCGTGAGCAGCTCGATGACGGCGTCCCACTCCTCCGGGAGCAGGCGCTCGGGGACGGCCGCCACGCGGTAGGCCCAGTTCAGGCGGTTCCAGCGGCGGGCGGCTGTTGCGAGCTGGACACGGAGGGCCGGATCGCCTTCCGCGCGGGCGGTTTCGACCAGGGCGCCAGAGGGATCCGCGAGGACGTACCGGTCGAAGTCACCCAGCAGGAACAGGGTTACCGCCTGGTCTCTCAGGTCGGCGGGGAGCTGCTGCCGGACGATCTCGGTCAGTGGCCCGGTCGGGTCGCCCAGCCAGATCTGGCGGATCACTTCGCGGGAGAGCGGGTCGGACAGGGACGTCAGGTAGTACCGGGCCGTGGCCGCGACCCGCGGATCGACGAAGACACCGCGGACCGGATCGCCCGAGCCGGCGACGGTGATCTCGGCGAGCAGGCGGGCGTACCAGGCGATCCGTTCCGGCGGGATCCTCCGCAGTTTGCGGGGCGATCGCGGCCGCTCCATCCGGTCGAGATCGGCGAGGGCCCGGAGCTGGTGGTGCGGCAGGTTGCGCTTCTCCAGCCCCAGGGCGACCCGGCGCAGCCGCTCATGCAGTGGGGTAATCGCCGGGCGGGGCATCCGGCGATGCTAGCCGTCCTTCAGGTGGGTTGAGGGAGGTTAGGCCTGCCTACTGGGCTTGAGGTCACAGTGGACTGGGGTCGGGCGGGGCTTGTGGAGCACGTAGCCTTGTGGACATGGCCCCAACTGCTGACCAAGTGACCGCCGCACTGGGTGGCGTCATCGACCCGGAGATCAAGAAGCCGATCACTGAACTCGGCATGGTCGAATCCGTCGTGGTGAAAACCGATGGCGTGGTCGCGGTGAAGATCCTGCTGACCGTCGCCGGCTGCCCGATGAAGGACACCCTGCGCCGCGACACCACCGCCGCCGTCAGCGCGCTCGACGGCGTGACCGGGGTGGAGATCGAGCTCGGCGTGATGTCGACCGAGCAGCGCGCCGCCCTGCAGACACAGCTGCGCGGTGGGGTGGCCGAGAAGGAGATCCCGTTCGCGCGGGCCGACTCGCTGACCAAGGTGTTCGCGATCGCGTCCGGCAAGGGCGGCGTCGGCAAGTCCTCGGTGACGGTGAACCTGGCCGTCGCGATGGCGGCCAAGGGGCTGTCGGTCGGCGTACTGGACGCCGACATCTACGGCCACTCGATCCCTGCGATGTTCGGGGTCGCGGACGAGCGCCCGACCGCGGTGGACGACATGATCATGCCGGTGCCCGCGCACGGCGTGAAGGTGATCTCGATCGGCATGCTCAAGCCCAAGCGCGACCAGGTCGTCGCCTGGCGCGGGCCGATCCTGGACCGCGCGCTGGTACAGATGCTGGCCGACGTCTACTGGGGCGACCTCGACGTCCTGCTGCTCGACCTGCCGCCCGGTACCGGCGACATCGCGATCTCGGTCGGCCAGCGGCTGACCAGCGCGGAGGTCATCGTGGTGACGACCCCGCAGGAGGCCGCCGCCGAGGTGGCCGAGCGGGCCGGCACGATGGCGCAGATGGTGCACCAGCGGGTGGCCGGCGTGATCGAGAACATGTCCTTCCTCCCCTGCCCCCACTGCGGCCCTTCCCACCGGATCGAGATCTTCGGCTCCGGCGGCGGAGCCCGCGTGGCGTCGACACTGTCGCAGCGACTCGGGTACGAGATCCCCTTGCTCGGCGAGGTCCCACTGGACGAACGCCTCCGCAGCGGCGGCGACATCGGCCAGCCACTGGTAATGGCCGACCCCGAGACCCCGGCCGCACTGGTACTCAGCGAAATCGCCGAACGCCTAGGCGGCAAGCCCCGCGGGCTGCTCGGCCGTCAACTCGGTCTCTCGCCTGTTGGTCGCTGACCTGTAGTTCTCCCACGCGGCCTCGCTACGCAGCCTCCTCCGTCGGCAGCTCCCACCCACCCTGAGCGCGTGCTGCGCCCGCTTACTCGACCCACACCCTGGCCCCGTCGTCATGTGTGTGCTGAGGGCGGGTAGCCACGCTGCCGCCGAGAGCTGCCCCGGTCGACGGGCCCGTCCGCGTCCGCTCCAATCACCTCACGCCTGACACCAGCCCGGTGGACGACTTGGCAGTCACCACCCCCATGCGGCTCCAGCGACAACCAGCCCGCTTTCACCAAGCGGGCGACGCAGGAGCCCGCGCAGCGGGGTGGGTGGGAGCTCAGCGCCGAAGAGCGACGCAGGAGCGAACGAGGCGCCGGCGTGGGTCAGTACCTCGCGCTAGACGACTAGGTGGCTTCGGGGTCGAAGGGGGCTCGGGTGCCGGCGGGGAGGCGTTCGGGGGCGGTGTAGCCGTTGGAGACCGGCTTGTCGTCGAAGTCGCCGTCGATGCCGTCGAGGAGGTGTTTGCGGACGAAGCTGCGCGGGTTGAGGTCGCGGACGTCGAGGTCGGCGAACTCCGGGCCGAGCTCCTCGCGGAGGTCGTTCTGAGCCTTGCTGACCATGCCACGGACCTGGCCGAGCAGCTTGGCGGCGGTACGGACGAACTCCGGAAGCCGGTCGGGGCCGAAGACGAGAATGGCGACGATGGCGATCACCGCTATCTCGAGCGGACCGATGTTGAACATGCCCCACCTTTTCCGAGGTTCCGTTGCGCCGCGGACAGCCTAGCCCGCCGCTGGTCGACAACCAGTCCGGGTCGCTCAGCCTTCCTGGGCGGTCAGCTTGAGCGTCACCTCGCGCGGTTTGCCGCCGCGCTCGAAGACGAGTTTGACGTTCTCGCCGGGCTGGTGCGTCCGGATCGCCACGATCAGCGCCTCGGCGGTGTCCACCGACTGGCCGTTGATCTGGGTGATCACGTCGCCGGTCCGCAGTCCGGCTCGCTGGGCCGCGCTCTTCGGCAGGATCTCGCTGACCCGGGCGCCGCCCTCGAACTGCATGTCCACGTTCGCGCCGATCACCGGGTACGACGCGTGGCCGGAGGCGATCAGTTGCTGGGCAGTACGCCGCGCCTGGTCGATCGGGATCGCGAAACCGAGCCCGATGTTTCCACTGGCACCCGGCTCAGCACCGCGCACCGTCGCGATCGCCGAGTTCACACCGATCACATGCGCTTCCATGTCGACCAGCGGCCCGCCCGAGTTGCCCGGGTTGATCGCCGCGTCGGTCTGCAGCGCGTTGATGTACGAGATCTCGCCCTCACCACCGGCGGTCACCGGCCGGTTCTTCGCCGAGACGATCCCGGAGGTGACGGTCCCGGCGAGGCCGAGCGGCGAACCGATCGCCACCACGTCCTGCCCGACGACCGCCTTCGCGGACTCGCCGAACTGCACCGACGGCGCATCGATCCCGAACACCTGGACCACTGCCAGGTCGTACGCCGGTGAGCGGCCGACCAGGCGAGCCGTGGCGACCTTGCCCTTCTCCGTCACCACCTGGATCGAACCGCCGTCCGCCGCGGCCGCGACGACGTGGTTGTTGGTCAGGATGTGCCCGGAGCCGTCGATCACGAAGCCGGAGCCGGTGGCGCTGGAGTCGTCCGACCCCTCCACCTTGAGCTGAACGACGCTCGGCAGCAGCGTCTGGGCGACGGCCGAGACGGAGCCGGTCTTGATCTTCGGGTCGGCGCCGGTACCGATCTCCGGGCCGGAGTCGTCGACGCTGTTCTTGTCCAGAGCCACCACCGCCACGGCCGCACCTCCGCCTGCGACCAGACCGACCAGCAGCGCGACCACGGCGGCCAGGCTGATGATCTTGTTGCGCTTCTCCGGCGGCGCCGGCGTGTACGCGCGGGCCTGCTGCTGGTGCCAGTCCAGCGGCGGCGGAGGCACGTACGTCGGCTGCGTGGCGGGCCAGGCCTGTCCGGCGGAGTACGTGGGCCGGAACCCGTTCTCCTGCGGCTCGGGCCGCCCGAAGCTCCGCTGGGTCGTCGACCGCCCGTTGCTCTGCCGGTACGCCGAACTGCTGCTGCCCGGCGCCGGGAGCGGCTGCGACCCCGCCATGGTGTTCGGCAGAGTCAGCGCGGAGACCGCTGGACTCCCCGCATACCCATTGGTCGAAGGAGCCATCCCGGTGAAGCCCGTGCCCGCCGGAGGCCCGGCAGGGGCAGGTGTGGGCGCCGGGGCAGGCGCAGGAGTCACCGGCGTCGGTGCAGTCAGACCTGCTGCCGCGTCGGCGAGGGTCGGGTCGCCGACCGGCGACCTACCCTCCTGGCTGCCGTCCGGAACGGCAGGGTTCCGGCGCGTCGGTTCGGCGTCATCCCAGCTCACGGTGCCCGCCTCACGTCGTCGTCATCTTGGAGTCGGGAACCGCCCGCACCGGGGTGCCGGCAGGTAGTCCCACAATTCATTATCCCAGCTTGTGGGAAAGCGCACCCATCGGTGTGAGCCAAGAGGCGATTTTAGCCAACCCGGTGCCCATCCGCTGGACCGCCGTGACGTTGGGCGGCGGCACATGCGGGAACGCCGCGACCACCTTGCCGAGCGTCTCGAACGGCAGGTCGCCGACCATCGTGTAGACGATCCCACCCGACGACCAGACGACGTACGACGGCATGCCGTACCGCTGGTAGACCCGGGCACCCTCTGGTGTCGTCGACGCCGTGTAGCCCGCCACTGCCGCCGGGTCGAGCTCCCCGCGCTGCTCGAAGAGCGAGACGTTGAACAGCCCGTCGGAGTACGAGAACTGCAGCGACTTGGTCGCCTGGTCCTGATGTACGTCGTACAGCTGCAGCGATGCCGGGAGCACGGGCGAGCAGGTCCAGCCCTGCGAGCGCAGCCCGTCGACGCTGCCCATCCCGACCGCCTCCACGCTGCCCGGAGCCATCGGGGGCAGGTGGCCGATGAACTCGGACTGCTCGACCTCCAGGTCGGTGAACACGGTCGCCCGGACCAGCGTCTTGCCGTCGTCGCTGAACAGCTGCCGCTGCAGCAGCAGCCCGGTCGCCTGGTCGATCCAGAACCGCGCAGCCAGCGTCTGGTCACCCCGGAGCGCCTCGATCAGTACGGCGGCCCGCCCGATCGTGTCCGTGCAGCACTTGTAGGCGAGCTCGTACGTCGCCTTGAGCAGCGAGAGCGGCCCACCGTCGACAGTCGGCCCCACTGCGTGGCTGGCGCGCTGCACGAACGCCTTGGCGCCCGGTGACGCGGACGAGCCGACCACGCTGATCTCGGACCCCTGCGAAGCGGCGTGCACGATGTCGAGCATCGCGGAGCTGGACCCCTGCGATCCCCAGGACGTGATGATCTGCGTGCCGTGGTACGACACGTGATCCGGCGCCGCCGCCGCCCGCTCCAGCCAGGCGACAGCGTTCGGGTTGTCCTCGCGCTGCGCCACCGGAACAGGCGTGGCAGCAGCAGGCATGGGCAGGCCGAAGCCGATCAGCGCAGTGCCGACCAGTACGGCGAGCCGGGAGAGGCTCACAGCGGTGTCCCTCCTCGTCAGCGGCCTGTCAGGGCCACCGGCTGGAGGGTCGGGCTCAGCCCGGCGTAGCCAGCCCCGTTGAAGGAGTTCATGAGCGCTACCGGGTCCGCGAACGGAGCACCGGCGGCCGCTGCCGCGTGGTCGACGCTGAAGCTCGCCACCGGCGGCTGCAGCGACGGCGGCTGCTCCGACCGGGCCGGGTCGCCCAGGACGAACGCAGTGCCCAGCAGGGAGGCCACAGCCGCGGCAGAGCCCGCTGCACCCAGTACGCCGGTACGCCGGCGGCTGCGGATCGCAGTACGAGACCCTGGTCGCGTGGCGTCGCTCCGAGCCGCCGGGAAGGCCGACCGCTGCGGCATGAGCGTGAAGGCGGCCGGGGTGAGCACCGGGCGGATCTCCTCGCGCGGCTCCGTGCCGAACGACGAGACGCCCATCAGGCGCTGCATCAGGTCCATCGACGGGTCCGGGGCGGGCGTCGCGGCCAGCCGGGCCTTGAGCCGCCGCTGGGCGTCCACCTCGGAGCGGCAGTCGTCGCAGCCGACCAGGTGGCTCAGCACCTTGTCGCGCGAGTCGTGGTCGAGCTCACCGTCGACGACAGCGCTCAGCTTGTCCAAGGGATGTTGCACGGTCACCGGTCGTCACCTCCGGCAGCGAGGGGCCCGTCCGCGGGCGGGCCACTGATACGGGTCTGGCCGGACCGCGGCGCACGGTGCTCGAGGTGCTTGCGCAGCATCGAACGGCCCCGGTGGATCCGGCTGCGGACGGTGCCGAGCTTCACGTCCAGCACGTCGGCGATCTCGTCATACGTCATGCCCTCGATGTCGCAGAGCACCACGGCCGCCCGGAAGTCCTCGGGCAGCGCGTCCAGCGCGTACTGCACGTCGTGGTCGAACAGGTCGTGGTCGAGCTTCTCGGCCGGGCCGGAGCCCTTGGCCGGGAGCCGGTCATGCGCGTCGTCGGGCAGCCCGTCGAAGCGGATCCGCTGCTTGCGGCGGGCGCCGTCCAGGAACAGGTTCGTGGTGATCCGGTAGAGCCAGCCTTCGAAGGTGCCGGGCGTGTAGGACGACAGCGAGCGGAAGACCCGGACGAAGACCTCCTGGGTCAGGTCCTCGGCGTCGTGCTTGTTGCCGGTGAGCCGGTACGCGAGCCGGTAGACGCGGGCCGAGTGGGCCCGGACGATCTCGTCCCAGGACGGCAGCGCCTCGATCTCCGGCTGGACCTTCGGGGTGCTCGCAGCGGGCACCACAGGAGTGTCGACCGGTTTCACGGCAACGCCTCCCTGGGTCCGCTCGGCAACGAGTGAGAACACCATGGTGCCGCGTTCACCGTCCTCTTCGCACGTCGGGTACACCCTGGTTCGACCCTGGGATGCCAGTACGACGAGTCAACGGCCCCCGCTGACGGGAAGTTCCCCGCCTCGGCAGCTCTCATGGAACTCTCATCTACCAGACGCGCGAGCGGCGACAAAGGTTGAACGCCTGTGCCCCGCGTTGGCGGTTGCTTGAGTGATTGCGGTGGTCAGGTGCGTGCATCGCGGTGGCGGAGGGGCGGCCTCGATGTTTTTCCATCGTGGCCGTTCCTCCGCTGCCGCGAGGTGCGTGCCTGGGCGCCGCAAGCGCCAAGCAACCGCCAACGCGGGGCACTAGTTCTCTTCGATGACCGCGATCGGGTCGCCGTCGCGGACGACTTCGCCCTCGGAGACCTTCAGCTCGGTGATCGTGCCGGCCACCTCGGCGAGCACCGGGATCTCCATCTTCATCGACTCGAGGATGACCAGGGTGTCCTCCGGTTCCACCGTGTCCCCGGCCTTGGCGATGATCGTCTGGACGTTCGCCACCAGCTCTGCCACCACGATGTGCGCCACTCATTCCTCCTGTTGCCGGGGCCTCGCTGCGATCCTAGGCCCCGCTGCCTTGGTGCGGGCCCGGTACGACGCAACGCGGGTCCGGCCGGCGCAGGTCGGCGTACAGAACCGTCGTGGGCGGCGCTCCGCCGCGTTGACGAAGACCCGCTCGCAATCCGCCGCGGCGCAGGTGTCGATCGCGTCGAAGCCGTGCCCGGCCACGAATCCGGACAGCCCGAGCGCCGCCCCGGCCGCCACCCACTCGGCCCACGTCGCCTCCGGCTTGGCGACGTGCAGGTGCCACGGCGACCCGTCGTGATCCGACAGATACGGCCGTACTGCGAAGTCGCTCAGCAACTCGTTGAGGATGCGGGCCGCCTCCCGCGGCTCGGCGTGGAACACCGGCCGGATCCGCTCCCGGACCGCCTTGACGGCGGCGAGGTCCCCGTCGTCGACTGTCGCCGTCGGCTCGCCGTGCTCGAGCAGGAACTCGCGCAACGCGTCGACCGACGTCAGCGTCTCCGGATCGAGCGACTTGGTGTTCACCAGGTCGACCGCGATCCGGATCATCCGGTCCGGCGTCGTCAAACTATCCACTCGACCGATCGTAACGCCTTTGTTAACGTAACGCGTAACGGCCATCTATCCGTTACGAAACTGAGGAGGGGACGATGCTGGCCCGCTACCTGACCGCCGCGACCATCGCGCGGGTCGGCGCCGAGATGGTCGTCTTCACCCTCGTCCTGCTCGTCCTGGACCGCACCGACAGCGCTGCATTGGCCGGCATCACGGGAGCCGCCTACGCGCTCCCCGCAATCGTCACCGGCCCCCTGCTCGGCGCCTGGCTCGACAGAACGCCCTACCGCCGTACTGCGCTAGCCCTCAACCAGACCGTCGTAGGCGCCGTCATGATCGCCATGCTCGCCGTCGTGGGCCACAGCCCTCACTGGGTCACTCCCGCGCTCGCAGCACTAGCCGGCATGACGCTTCCACTGGTCAGCGGCGGATTCACCAGCATGCTCCCGAGCCTGGTCCCACCCGAGCGTCTCCCCCGGGCCAACTCTCTAGAGGCAGCCAGCTTCGGCGCCGCCACCATCACCGGCCCTGCCGCAGCCGCCACCATCGCCGCAGCCGCATCGGTAGAAGCCGCCGCCGCAGTGATCGCCCTGACCGCCGCCCTCAGCATCCTGGCGATCGGTCGCCTACCTGCACTATCGCCCGCCCACAAGACCCAGGAACCCTTCCTGGCTTCTGTAATAGCCGGCCTCACCCACCTAGCCCGCACTCCGCGCCTGCGAGCCTCCACGGTGACCACGACTCTCCTGATGGGCGTGGTCAGCATGCTGCTCATCACGCTGCCGCTCCACATGGCCTCGCTCGGCATGCCACGCTCTGCCGCCGGATACCTCTGGACTGCGCTAGAGCTGGGCAGCGTCACGACAGCCCTTCTCCTAGGTCGTTTCCAGACCCGCTGGCGCCCAGAGCACGTTGTGATGGTGTCGGTAGCCGCCTACGGCCTCGCCTTCACCGCTTGGCCGTTGGCGAGCAGCTTCGCTGTGCTGGTGGTGTTCGCAGCCGTCACAGGCCTCCTGGAGGGTCCGATGCTCCCCGCCATGTTCGCCGCCCGCCAGGTCTACAGCCCACTAGCTCTACAAGGCCGGGTCAGCACCTCAGCCGCCAGCCTCCGAATAGGTGCCGCCGCCGTCGGCCAGGCGGCCGCTGGCCTGCTAGTCCCAGCTATCGGCACCGACACCGCTCTCCTACTGATCGCAGCAAGCCTGGTCGGCGCTTCAGCCCTTGGCTATCTATCGAGCTATAAGGCGGTCGCACATGCTGGTTAAAGCCTGGGCCGAGGGCTGGGCCATAGTGCGCGCAACACCTGCGCCGGTGGAGGTGCCCGAGGGCTACCGCATCGATGTCAACAGGCCGGGACACCTCACGCGCTATGTGCTTCCCACCCATGCGCCGGAGCTAGCAACCCGACTGACAGCGCCAGACACCTGGCTGAAGATCTGCGCCCCGGCACCGGCTCTGGACGGGCGGTGGGAGATACAGGAGCCGGAGTATCTGATGAGCACCCAGCTGACCGCGGAGGCGCCGAGCTGCCCAGCGGAGTACGAGCTCAGGGTGGAACAGGTCGACAGTGTCATCGAGGTGGTTGTCAGCAGAGACGGCGCACTAGCGGCGCGCGGCAAGGCGGCGCGCACCGGCGAGTACGCAGTGATCGATCAGGTGATCACCGAGCCCGGCCACCAGCGCCGGGGACTCGGTACCACCGTCATGCGAGCGCTTAGCCAGGCTGCGAGCCGCGGCGGCGCGCGTACCGGAGTACTGGTCGCTACCGAGCAAGGGCAGCGGCTCTATGACCGGCTGGGCTGGGTGCTGGTGTCTCCTATGACCGCTGCTCGACTGTGCGCGCCAGAATGCCCAGAGTTGCGCGCAGACCCGCCTCGGGGATGATCGGGAAGTTCACCCTGCCGCGGTAGCGCTCCTCGATCTGGCTCCAGTCGTAGTAGGACGTCACCAGGGTGCCCACGGCGCTCGGCTGGAGCTGGTAGCCGTACAGGTGCTTGATGGGCGGCTGGATCGATCCGGAGATCGTCCACTCGAGCTCGGTGTCCTCGGTGAAGCGGGTGATGATCACCGTGACGTCGTACTTGCCCATCGGGAGGTCGTTCAGCGCCTCCCGGTCCATGTGAACGACGAACTCGTCGCCGACCGCCGTGACCTGCTTGCCCTCGGCCGACTGGAGCATGCCGGTGCTGTCGATCGCCACATGGCCGCTGGGCTCTCGGAGTACGGCGAAGATCTCCGCAGGTGAGGCAGCGATCTGTCGCCGTACTTCGAAGCGTTCTTTGTCAGTCACCCGCCGAGGATGACAGAACGGGACAAGCTGCGGGGTTGGTCGGGGTTGAGGCCGAGGGAGAGGGACTTGGCGACTGCTACGCGCTGGGCGACGACCAGGGAGGCCATCGGGTCCAGGTCGGCGTGATGGACGATCGTGGCGCCGGTGGCGGACACGTCGTCGAGCAGGTCCGCCGGCGGCTCGCCGAAGATCCAGACGCCGCGGCCGGGCTGGGCGATGGCGATCGGGCCGTGCCGGTAGTCCATGGCGGGGTAGGCCTCGGTCCAGGCCGACGCTGCCTCGCGCTGCTTCAGGCCGGCCTCGTGCGCCAGTCCGATGGTCCAGCGGGTGCCCAGGTAGGTGACCTGCTCCAGCTTGGCCAGCTCGTCCACGTCGATGGTCAGGGCGACCTCGGCATCCGCGGCGGCCTGCGACAGGTCCTGCCCGAGCGACGCCCGCAGCAGCGCCAGCGTGGTGGTCGCGAACCGGGTCTGTACGACGGACTGCTCGTCGGCGAAGTCGAGCATGATCGTGTGGTCGGCGAGCTCGACGATCGGCGAGCCCGGCGTCGCGGTGATCGCGATCGTCGGCAGCGTCGTGTTGCGGATCAGGTCGAGCACCTCGGTCGTCGTACCGGACCGGCTGATGATCACGATCGCGTCGTACTCGCGGCTGGCCGGGAACTCCGACCCGGCGAACGCGTCGGTCAGGCCCTGGCCGAGGTCCTCGCGCAGCGCGGCGTACGCCATCGCCATGAACCAGGAGGTGCCGCAGCCGACCGCTGCAACCCGCTGTCCGGCCGTGGGCAAAGCGCCACCGTACTGCGCGAAACCGGCTGACACCTGCCGCCACAGCTCGGGCTGAGTGGCGATCTCAGTGCTCACGAAGGGCGTATCGGCCAAAAAGGGCGTGTCGGTCATGTCGTCTCCGGACTTGTAATGGTCGAAACTGCTCGAACGTGATCGAATGGTGCCAACCGGCAGCTATCCCGCTGACCGATTGTGTGAAGGAGGAGCCCCGGGTGAAGCGTTATGAACGCCTGAATACGTTGCTCGAGTCGCTCGCGGAAAAGGGCGCGATCGATGTCGACGAGCTCGCGGAGCAGTTGCACGTTTCCGCGGCGACGATCCGGCGCGACCTGGACCACCTGGGAAAACAGCAGCTCCTGACCCGGACCCGCGGCGGCGCGGTCGCCAACGCGGTCTCCTACGACCTGCCGCTGCGCTACAAGACTGCGCGTTTCGCGTCGGAGAAGCAGCGGATCGCGCAGGCCGCGGCGACCCTGGTCCGGCGCGGCATGGTGATCGGGATGAACGGCGGGACGACGATCTCCGAGGTGGCGCGCACGCTGGCGACCCGGCCGGAGCTGTCCGCCGAGCACGGTGAGCCGGCCTTCACGCTCGTCACCAACGCGCTGAACATCGCCAACGAGCTGATCGTCCGCCCGCACGTCAAGATGGTGCTGACCGGCGGCGTCGCGCGGCCGCAGTCGTACGAGATGATCGGCCCGCTGTCGCACCGGATCCTGGCCGACCTGTCGCTGGACATCGCCTTCATCGGCGTCGACGGGATCGACGAGACCGGCGCCACCGCCCATCACGAGGGCGAGGCGAACATCAACCAGCTGATCGTCAGCCGGGCCGCCAAGGTGGTCGTGGTGGCCGACTCCAGCAAGCTCGGCCAGCGCGCCTTCGCCCGGATCTGCGAGCTGAGCGAGATCGACACGCTCGTCACCGACGCGCAGGCCGACGAGTCGCAGCTGTCGATCTTCAAGGAAGCCGGGATCGACGTCATTCGCTCCTGAGCAGTGGCCTGACATCTGTCCGTACCTCCTTCGCTGGGTGTTTGCTGCCTAGTCAACACGATCATATCTGCTCAGGGCTAGAAGTTACGAGCAAGAGTGCGCAACCTCAGCGCGGGAGGCGCGGTCTGGGCATCGCGGGACGCTAGGCTTCTGGCTAGATGAGTACCGCAGCGGCATCGATCAGGGAGGGCATCATCGCCACGGGCATCGACCCCACGTCCTGGGCCTACGCCGAGGACTACACCGGTGAGGACGAAGTCGTCACTGGTGCACGGGCGAGCGCCGACGACAGTGGCATCTCCTCGATCGGCCCGGGTGCCGCCTCCGCGCTGAGCATGCTGGCGGCCGCGGTGGGCGCCAAGGCGGTCGTGGAGATAGGTACCGGCACCGGCGTCTCCGGCCTCGCGCTACTGCGCGGCATGCGCGCCGACGGCACGCTGACGACGGTCGACCTGGACGCGGAGAACCAGCGGCTGGCCCGCAAGACCTTCCTGGACGCCGGCGTACCGTCCAACCGGTTCCGGCTGATCGCCGGCTCGGCCCTGGACGTCGTCACCCGGCTGACCGACGGTCACTACGACCTGGTCTTCTGCGACGCGGACAAGCGGGAGTACACGGCGTACCTGCACGAGGCCCTCCGCCTGCTGCGCCCGGGCGGCGTCGTCGCCTTCGACAACGCACTCCTCCGCGGCCGGGTCGCCGACCCTTCCCACCGCGACCCGGACACCACGGCCGTCCGCGACCTCATCCGAGCCATTCGCGACAACGACGACCTCACCTCGGCGCTACTGCCCACCAGCGACGGCCTCCTGGCCGCCGTCAAGCGCGCCTGACCCTCACCTCAACCGGCAGTCACTCGATGACGTCGAACGAGCACGTCGAGTTAGATGTGCTCGACTGAACTACCTAAAGAAAGCAACAATGGTGCTAATCTGGCTTCTGATTAGCACCAATGTAGGTTCTTTTGGAGGTTCAGGGGATGCGTTCCTTCGCGGACCTCGATCGGCTCATCGGGCAGGTACCGGCGCACGTCGTCATGCATCTCCGGGCGATCGACACGGGCCGGGGCAGCGAGGCCCTCTACCGCCATCAGCTACCGGCCCTGCTGACCGAACTCGCGAGCCGGGCCAGGGTTCAGAGCATCACTGCGTCGTCTGCCATCGAAGGCGTAGTGGTGGCTGATGTCCGGCGGGCGCGGCGAATCATCGACGGTGAAGTGGTACAGCTGCGAAACCGGAGTGAGCAGGAATTCGCCGGGTACCGGAAGACTCTGGACTACCTTTTCCAGGAGGACTGGCACCCGCTGAACCTCGGTCTGATCCTGCACCTGCACCGACTGCTCTGGTCCGAGACCGCGCTGGATGGCGGCAGGCTGAAACTCGACGACAACCTCGTGGTCGATCGATCGCCGGACGGCACCGTGACGGTGAGATTCGTCCCGGTCAGCGCCGCGAAGACCGAGAGTTATCTCGTCGGCTTGCTCGAGCAGTACCAGGCGGCACAGTTGGCCGAGAGGCATCATCCGATCCTTCTGGTCGGACTGGCTGTGCTGGATCTGCTCGTGATTCACCCGTTCGCCGATGGCAACGGGCGGGTGGCGAGGGCACTGACCAACGCGTTGCTCATCGATTCGGGCTACGAGGTCTGCCGGTGGGTGTCACTTGAGCAGTCGATCGCCGATTCGGCGGACGAGTACTACGAAACGCTGCTCCGCTCGACGCACGACTGGCATTCCGACCAATCCGATCCGTGGCCGTGGCTCAGCTATTTCGTGGCGACGCTCGCGACGGCGTACGAAACCTTCGCCCGGAAGGCTGCGGCGGATCGCTCGGGGAGCACCAAGCAGGAGCGGGTCCGTACTCACGTCCTGAAGCATGCTGCGCCGGTCTTCAAGCTGGCCGAGGTTCGGCTGGCGCTGCCCGGGGTGAGCGACCAGACGATCCGGCTGGTGCTCGATCAACTCAAGGCGGAGAAGCGGGTGATGCCTGAAGGCACCGGCCGGGCAGCCCGCTGGCGCCGCATCCCCGGCACTCGGTAGGGACGGCCTGCGGCCGCCATCGACTCGATCCCTGGGCTTACTGCTGCGCCCAGCCGGCGAACCTGCTGATCTCGGCTGTCACATGGGGCCAGGCGTCGCTCAGGGGATCGATCAGCTCGTAGTGGCCCGTACCTTCCACCCGGACGAGTCTGGCGGTGGGGTGGGCGGCGACATACGACTCGGAGACAGCGATGGGAACCCGGGCGTCGGCTGTGCCGTGGACGATCGACACCGGCATGATCGGCGCCGGCAGGTGCGTCGGGTCCAGGTCGTTGCGGACGCCTCCACCCAGGAAGTCGTGTACTCCGGTCTTGTCGAGCTCTAGCTGATCGGCCATCAGCAGGTCGGCTACTGGGGCCAGAGCAACAACTCCGCGGAGGCGGATGGGGTTGAACGTCGCAGCCGCCCACAAGGCGAGGTGGCCGCCCGCGGAGTGCCCGGCCAGCACGAAGCCGGCCCGGAGGTCCATCAGGTCCTCCAGCCGGTCCAGGGCGTCGCGGACATCGGTAGCGGTGGCGTCGGGGTTGCCCGGCTCGCGGCGGTAGTCGATCGAGGCAACCGGCCAGCCCTCGTCGGCCAGTGCCTCGCCTAGCGGGCGGGCGTGCACCCGGTCGTACTCCGGGCGCCAGAAGCCGCCGTGGATGAAGATGATCGCCGGCCGCTGCTCCTGCGCATGCCAGACGTCGACCATCTGCTCCGGGTAGTTGCCGTAGCTCAGCTCCTCGTCCGGGTCGCGGGCCTCACGGGTCAGTACAGAGCGGTCCTCAGTCATCAAGACCTCCCAGTTCGGTCCCCCAGGAAACGTAAGGCGTTCTCTGACAGCAGCTTGACCTGCTGGGCCTCCGAGAGCCAGTCGGCCCGCCGGACGACCTCCCCGACAGGTCGCTCACCCAGGGGATACGGATAGTCACTACCGACCATCACCTGGTCCTCGCCGAGGGTATCGACCAGTAACCGCAACGCTGGTTGCTCAAACACGACGGTGTCGACGGAGAAGCGGCCGAGGTAGTGGCTGGGCGGGTACTGCGACTTGCCCCGTACTACGTCGCCACGGCGATTCCAGGCGTTCTCCACTCGCCCCAGCCAGAAGGCGAAACTCCCGCCGCCATGGGCGAAGCAGATCCGCAACGACTCGGGCAGTTCGTCGAAGGCGCCGCCGAGGATCATCGCCAGCACGGAGAGATGTGTCTCAGCCGGCATCCCGGTCAGCCAGCGGGCCATCCACCGGTCGAGCCTCGGTCCGCCCGGCATGTCCCACGGATGCACCAACACCGGCGCGCCCACCTCGGCACAATGCTTGAGGAAGGCAACGATCCCGGCGTCGTCGAGATCCTTGTCCCCCACGTGATTGCCGATCTCGACCCCCACGTGCCCCGCCGCCAAACACCGATCCAGCTCTTCACAAGCCGCATCCGGATCCTGCAACGGCACCTGGCAGAACGGCACCAGCCTGCTGTCCCCCGCCAGCGTCTCCAAGGTCAGATCGTTGAAGATCCGCGAAACCTTGATCGCCTGATCGGCCGGCCGCTCATACGCAAAGAACACCGGCGTAGGCGAAACCACCTGCAGATCGATGCCATCAGCATCCATATCCACTCGGCGGGTCGCCGGATCCCAGGTCTGCGCACCGATCGGCCGGAACTCGCTCTCCCCGACCATGATCATCGCAGCCCGCTCAGAATCCACCCGCAACCACGGCCACCCCTCCCCACCACAAGTCGCGGCGAGATCCGGCCACCCCTTCGGCACAAGGTGAGTGTGGATATCCACCGCTGTAGGCATCAAGCCTTGCCTGGGTGGAGAGTGCCGCACTGTGGGCAAGTACGGGCTTCTTCGCTGTCGTAGAAGGCTTTGAAGACGGGTGGCAGGTCTTCGACTATGTCGTTCACCTGGAGCTCGACCTCGTGCACGATCGCGTTGCAGTTGGCGCAGTACCAGCGGAACTTCTCCAGCGTGCCCTGCTCGCGGACTCGCTCGATCACCAGGCCGATCGAGTCCGCGTCACGTTGCGGCGAGTGCGGCATGTTGCGCGGCAGCATCCACATCTCGCCCTCGTTGATGTCCACCCGGGCCGGCCCGTCGTCCGTCATCACGTCGACGTGCATCGTGCCCTTGATCTGGTAGAAGAACTCCTCGTACGGATCGACGTGGAAGTCGTTGCGCTGGTTCGGCCCGCCGACCACCATCGTGATGAAGTCGTCGCCGGTCGGGAACATCTGCTTGTTGCCCACCGGCGGCTTGAGCAGGTGCTTGTTCTGCTCGACCCACTCGGGGAAGTTCGTCGACTCCAGGTTCGCCATCGTCTTCACCTCTCCTTGACCGCTGCGACTGCTTGGATCTCGATCAACAACTGGGGATGCGGCAGCTGATGCACGGCGACCGTCGTCCGGGCCGGTCCGCTCTCGTCGAAGAACTCGCCGTAGACCTCGTTGTACCCGCCGAAGTCGTTCATCGACACCAGGTACGTCGTCACGCTGACCACGTCCTCCAGCCCGGCCCCGACCACGCCCAGGATGTCCCGGATATTCTCCAGCACCGCCCGCGTCTGCACCCGGATGTCCAGCGTCGTCGTCCCGAACTCGTCCACCGACGCGCCCGCGATCGTGTTGTCCGGCAACCGGCTGGATGTCCCCGACACGAAGGCGAATCCACCCGCCACCTTCACATGCGGAAACCGCCCGCGCGGCGTCGCCTTCCCGGCCACCACCTTCGCATCGCTCACGACAGCTCCACGCAGACGTTGGTCAGTTCTGAGTAGAAGTGGAGGGAGTGGTTCCCGCCTTCGCGGCCGATGCCGGAGAGCTTCGTACCACCGAAAGGCGTGCGCAGATCGCGCAGGAACCAGGTGTTGACCCAGACGATGCCGACGTCGAGAGCCGCGCCGGCCCGATGCGCCCGGCCGACGTCGCGCGTCCAGACGGTTGCCGCCAGCCCGTACTGCGAATCGTTGGCCAGGGCGAACGCCTCGTCCTCGGTGTCGAACGGGGCGATGTGGCAGATCGGGCCGAAGATCTCCTCGGTGTTCGTCCGGGCGGTCGACGGCAGGCCGGTCACGACGGTCGGTTGCACATAGCAACCGTTGTCGCGGGCGTCGCCGAAGGACGGTACGCCCCCTCCGGTGAGGACGTCGGCACCTTCGGCTCGGGCGAGGTCGTAGTACGAGAGGACCTTGTCGCGGTGGGTCTTGGAGATCAGCGGCATGTTGACGGTGGCCTCGTCGGCGGGCCAGCCGAAGGTGAGTTCGGCGGCGCGGGCGGCGAGGCGGGTGCTGAACTCCTCGAAGACGGGGCGTTCGACGTACAGGCGTTCGGTGCACAGGCAGACCTGGCCGCCGTTGGTGAAGACCGAGCGGACCGATCCCTCGACCGCCGCGTCGAGGTCGGCGTCGGCGAAGACGAGGCCGGCGTTCTTGCCGCCCAGCTCGAAGGACACAGCCTTCACACCGTCGGCGGCGACCTTGGCGATCGCGCTGCCGGTGGCGGACTCGCCGGTGAAGGTGATCGCGTCGACGCCCGGATGCTTGGTCAGGAACTCACCGGCCGAGGACGGACCGAAGCCGTGCACCAGATTGAAAACCCCATCCGGTACGCCGGCAGCCGCCATCACCTCGGCGAGAACGGTGGCCGAGGAGGGCGTCTCCTCCGAGGGCTTCACCACCACAGTGTTGCCGCAGGCAAGCGCCGGCGCCACCTTCCAGGTGAGCAGCAGCAACGGCAGATTCCACGGCACGATGATCGCGACCACTCCGACCGGCTTCCGCACCGCGTAGTTCAGCGCGCGCCGCCCGTCGGCCAACGTCGTTGCGAACGACTCGGTGGAAGCAGTAGTCGCAAAGTCCGCAAACGACCGGAAGTTGGCCGCTCCCCGAGGGATGTCCAAGGTCCGGGCCTGACTGATCGACTTCCCGGTGTCCCCCACCTCAGCAGCCACCAGATCCTCGAACCGCCGCTCGAGCTCGTCAGCCACCCGCCGAAGCACAACCGCCCGCTCCTGCTCACTCATCCGCCCCCAGGGCCCACTGAGCGCAGCCCGAGCAGCCGTCACAGCAGCATCCACCACCGAAGCATCAGCCTCAGCAACCTCGAAGATCTGCTCACCCGTCACCGGACTGACCTTCGCAAACGTCGAGCCACCCTCAACAAACGAACCACCAACGAAGTTCCGCAACAACCCCACCGACGACGGCTGCCCGGTGAGCAACCCCGGCTGCCACAACCCCGCGCTCACCGACACCACCTCGCCTCGTGGCGGCAGGCCGCCACATCGGCCGGAGCAAGGACGAGAGGGCGGCAATGCCTCCGGCCATGGGCGAGAGGGCTGCGGTGCCCCGAGCTGAGCCCGGAGGGCTGGCTGGCGCGAGAGCAGTTGCTGGCGCGGGTGCCCCCATTGGCACTGGCGATGGCGGTCATCCTTTCCTCCCCGAGCGGGCGATCCGGGTGGCTGCGCCGAGTACGCCGGCTCCTAGGAACACAGCGGCGGCTAGGAACTGGTGTTGGCGGTGGACTCGTTGTTGGACTTCGGCGTAGGGGGTGGTGGAGAAGGAGACCAGCTCGTAGCGGGAGACGTAGCGGCCGGGGAGGAGGCGTTCCAGGGTGTGTTCGATGCGTTTGCCCAGGCGGAAGACGGGCGAGGTGACCTTGTCGCGCATTTCTACGAAGTTGTCTAGGGCCATGGCGGCGATTGCTTCGGTATTTTCCCGGCGGCGGTGTTCGTAGAGAGGGAGGGCTCGGGCCCAGGAGCCGCCGGTGTCTGCCAGGCAGCGGTCCAGCTCGACGACGTCTTCGAAGGCGCAGTTGGCGCCTTGGCCGTAGAAGGGCACGATGGCGTGGGCGGCGTCGCCGATCAGGGCCGTACGGCCGTGAGCCTGCCAGGGTTGGGTGTGGACCGTACCCAGGACGCCGACCGGGTTGTGGAGATAGTCGTCCACCAGAGAAGGGGCCAAGGGCAACAAGTCTGGGTAGTGGTTGCGGAAGTGGGCTTCGATGGAGACCGCGTTGCTCAGGGCATCGAAGTCGCCGGCGGGCCAGAAGAGGGTGCAGGTGAAGGAGCGGTCCGGGTTCGGCAGGGCGATCATCATCGAGGTGCCGCGCGGCCAGATGTGCAAGGCGCCAGGATCCAGAGCGAAGGCGCCATCGACCGCGGGGATGCTCAGTTCCTTGTAGCCGTAGTCGAGGAAGTCGACGGACTCTCCGACAGCGCCTTCGGCCAGCAGCTGTTCGCGTACTGCCGAGCCGGCGCCGTCAGCGCCCAGTACTACGTCCGCCGACACCTTCACCTTGCCGCCGGGTGACTCGAAGACTATCGACCCGGTGCACGAATCCAGCTCCACCAGCCGGTGCTCGAAATGCACCGAGACCCCAGGCGCCGCGGCCGCCGCGTCGAGCAGGGCGTTGTTCAGCGTCCCCCGGCTGATCGAGTTGATCGCCCGCTCCCCCGACGCGCTGTACTGCTGGAAGTCCAGCTCACCGGCGACGGGATGGATCATCCGCCCCTTCATCGGCAGCGCGTCGGCCATCACCGAGTCGACCAGCCCGATCCGGCGCAACGCGTCCAGCCCGCGCTCGGAGATCGCCAGGTTGATCGACCGGCCCCGCTCCGGCTGCCCCGCTCGCGGGTCCGGGCGGCGTTCGTACAGGTCGACCGACAGCCCACGCCGGGCCAGATAGCACCCGAGCAGACTCCCTGCCAGGCCGGCACCGACGATGGCTACACGCTCAGTCATGCATTCTCCGGGACAGCTTCGGCCAGCGCTTCAACTGCGCGCCAGCAGTCGTGGTAGAGGGAATAGAGCGGCACAGGAGCCAGCCGCAGTACGTCGGGTTCGCGCGCGTCGGCGATCACGCCGTGCTCGAAGCGCAGCGTCTCGGCCAGCGCGCCGGCTCGCAGCCCGCCGCCGATGCGGAGCGACAACTGGGCACCCCGACGCAGCGGATCAGTAGGCGTGATCACCTGCAACGGCCGCGAGGGCGTGATCCCGGCCAGCAGCTTCTCCAGGTACGCCGTGAGTCGCAGACTGCGCTCGCGGAGTACCGCGATGCCGACCTTGTCGAAGATCTCCAGCGACGTCCGGACCGGGCTCATCGAGAAGATCGGCGGGTTGGACACCTGCCAGGCATCGGCCGAGGCCGGCGGGCGCGACTCGGGCGCCATCTCGAAGCGAGATGCCTCCTCCGTGCTCCACCACCCCTCGAAGCGCGGCAGCGAACCACCCAGATGACGCTCGTGGACGAACGCGCCGGCCAAGGCGCCCGGGCCGGAGTTCAGATACTTGTACGAGCACCAGGCGGCGAAGTCGACGTCCCACTCGTGCAGTGACAACGGCACATTGCCGACGGCGTGCGCGAGATCCCACCCGACGACCGCACCTGCCGCCCGACCGGCCGCGGTGATCGCCGGGACGTCCATCAGTTCGCCGGTCAGGTAGTTGACGCCACCTAGGAGGACCAGGGCGACATCCGGGGCCGACACAGCACTCAGCGCGTCCTCGGTGCGCAGTACGTCCTCGCCGGGGCGCGGGCGGAGTCGCACCACCGCGTCGTCGGGTGAGTAGCCGTGGAACGCGGCCTGCGACCGTACGGCGTAGCTGTCCGACGGGAACGCCGCGTCCTCGATGACGATCTTGAAGCGGTCGGCCGTCGGCCGGTAGAACGACACCATCAGCAGGTGCAGGTTGACCGTCAGCGAGTTCATCACGATGGTCTCGGTCGGCAGGGCGCCGACCAGCCGGGCCGCGGGCTCGGTCAGCAAGGCGTGGTACGGAAGCCAGGGCCGGTCGGCGTCGTGGTGCCCGTCGACGCCCCAGCGTCCCCAGGAGTCGAGGTCCTCGAGCAGCTCGACCCGAGTCGCCTTCGGCCGCAACCCGAGCGAGTTCCCCGCGAAGTACGCGACCTCCGGGTACCCCCCGAGGTGCACCGGCGGAACATCGAACAACTCCCGCCACCCCGGATCACCCTCATCGAGTGCAACTGCCGCAGCCTCCGCCTCCCCCGGATCCACAATCCAGTCCGGCCGCACCCACCCAGCCCGCACCAAGCCGGTCGTCTCCCGGCCCGGCCCCACCGGGTCGAGCTGCTCCGAGTCCGGACCCACCGGATCGCACTGCTCCATGTCCGGCCCCACCGAGTCGAGCTCCGGCCGGCCCGGTTCCGTCTCGTCCGACGTCACGACTCGATGACCGTGTCTTTCCCGACCGCTGTCACGCCGCCTTTGCTGACGGTGAAGCCGCGTTCGCGGTCGCGATCGGGGTCGACGCCGACCTCGACGCCGTCCGGCACGATCACGTTCTTGTCCAGGATGACGTTCTTCAGGACGGCGTTCGCGCCGATCTTGCAGTTGTCCATGATGACCGCGTTCTTGATGTTCGCGCCCGCACTGACGATCACGTTGGCGCCGAGCACCGAGTGGTCGACGGTCGCGCCGGAGATGATCGAGCCCGCGCAGACGATCGACTCGCCGACGGTCGCGTTGTCGGTGAACTTGGCGCCCGGCAGCTGCGGGTGCGAGGTGAAGATCGGCCAGTCGGAGTTGTACAGGTTGAAGACCGGCTGGATCGAGACCAGATCCATGTGCGCCTCGTGGTACGAGTCGAGCGACCCGACATCCCGCCAGTACGACCGGTCGCGATCGAGCGCACCCGGTACGTCGTTGTCCTTGAAGTCGTAGACCCCGGCCTTGCCCTCGGCAACCAGCATCGGCACGATGTCGCCACCCATGTCGTGCCTGCTGGCGGGGTTGGCGGCGTCCTTGCGCAGCGCCTCCACCAGCACGTCGGCGCTGAACACGTAGTTGCCCATCGAGGCGAACGTCTCGTCCGGCGAGTCCGGCAGCCCCGGCGGGTCGGCCGGCTTCTCCAGAAACTCGGCGATCGTGTGCCCGTCGTCGGCGGTCTTGATCACGCCGAACTCGGACGCCTCGGCGCGCGGTACCCGGATCCCGGCCACCGTCACGCCGTTGCCGCGCGCGATGTGGTCGGCGACCATCTGGGAGGCGTCCATCCGGTACACGTGGTCCGCGCCGAACACCACGATGATCTCGGGCTTGGCGTCGTTGATCAGGTTCATCGACTGGTAGATGGCGTCCGCGCTGCCCTGGTACCACTGCGGGCCGAGCCGTTGCTGGGCCGGCACACAGGTGACGTAGTTGCCCAGGAAGGTCGACATCCGCCAGGTGACCGTGACGTGTCTGTCGAGCGAGTGCGACTTGTACTGCGTCAGTACGCACAAGCTGCGGATGCCCGCGTTGACCAGGTTGGACAGTACGAAGTCGATCAGCCGATAACTGCCCCCGAACGGCACGGCCGGTTTGGCCCGGTCCGCCGTGAGCGGCATCAGCCGCTTCCCCTCGCCACCGGCCAGCACGATTCCGAGAATTCTGGGTGCCTTCGCCATGTCCGCACCTTAGCTTTACAACCCCGCTCGCATAAGACGGTTGAGAGTGTCGTGACACTAGGTGTATGCCAATTCTCGTTGAACCCACTACTGCAGTTCACCGATCCTTCCTCGAGGCTTGGGATGAGTTGCCGTCTTCGGATGAGCGGTGGATGGGGGCGAGTGGGTTCCGCGAGCGGTGGACCCGGGAGCAGGTGGAGGATCCGGGTGAGTTCGCGCGGATGGTCGAGGCGATCCGTGCGGATGCCGACGAGAGGATTCCGCCGCCGCCCGATCTGGTGCACCAGACGACGCTCTGGTTCGTCGACGACGGGGTCGAGTGGCTGGGCCGGCTGGCGATCCGGCACACCTTGACGCCGCCGCTGCTCGAGCTCGGCGGGCACATCGGGTACTGCGTACGCCCGTCCGCCCGGCGTCGCGGCCACGCCACCCAGATGCTGCACCAGTCGCTGCCGATCGCCGCCCGACTCGGCATCGATCCCGCCCTGGTCACCTGCGACACCGGCAACGAGGCGTCCCGCAAGGTCATCCTCGCGGCCGGCGGCGAACTCGAAGACGAACGCCACGGCAAACTCCGCTTCTGGGTCGCCACCCACATGTCCTGACGCCCCCACCTCGCAACATCTCAGGGGTTAACCCCTCAGTTGGTGGGTTGCCTGCTCAGGATCTCGCTGGGCAACCCACCGTCTGAGGGGTTAACCCCTCAGATGTCACGCGGCTGGGAGCGGGAGGTGAGGGGGTGGCGTGGCTTATGGTCGGGGGATGAAGATCGCGATCCTGACGCGTGAGTTTCCGCCGGACGTGTACGGCGGGGCCGGGGTGCATGTGGACTTCCTGGTCCGCGAGTTGCGCAAGCTGCTCGAGGTCGAGGTGCACTGCATGGGCGAACCACGAGCCGGCGCGATCGCGCACTCCGAGGACGACCCGCGGATCCCGCACGCGAACGCGGCGCTGCGGATCCTGTCCACCGACCTGACCATGACGGCAGCCGTCGGCGAGGCCCAGCTCGTCCACTCCCACACCTGGTACGCGAACATGGCCGGCCACTGGGCCAAGCTCCTGTACGGCATCCCGCACGTGGTGACGGCCCACTCGCTGGAGCCGCTGCGCCCGTGGAAGGCCGAGCAACTGGGCGGCGGGTACCGGCTGTCGAGTTGGGCGGAGCGGACGGCGTACGAGGCTGCGGACGCGGTCGTCGCGGTCAGCAACGCCACCCGCGACGACATCCTCGCCAGCTACCCGGCGATCGACCCGGCCAAGGTCCACATCATCACCAACGGCATCGACGCGGACTTCTACCACCCGGACCCGTCGACGGACGTGCTCGAGCGCCTCGGCGTCGACCTCAGCCGCCCGTACGTGACGTTCGTCGGCCGGATCACCCGCCAGAAGGGTGTCCCGCATCTGCTCCGCGCGGGGCTGCAGCTCGATCCGTCAGTACAGCTCGTACTCCTGGCAGGCGCCGCCGACACCCCCGAACTGAAGGCCGAGACCGACGCCCTCGTCGACGAGCTGAAGACCAGCCGCGACGGCGTCTTCATCGTCTCGGAGATGCTGCCGCGCGAGGAGGTCCGCCAGGTGCTCACCCACGCGCTCGCGTTCTGCTGCCCGTCGATCTACGAACCGCTCGGCATCGTCAACCTGGAGGCGATGGCCTGCGAGACCGCCGTCGTCGCCAGCGCGGTCGGCGG
Source organism: Kribbella sp. NPDC051718 (assembly GCF_040681515.1). Taxonomy (NCBI): domain Bacteria; kingdom Bacillati; phylum Actinomycetota; class Actinomycetes; order Propionibacteriales; family Kribbellaceae; genus Kribbella; species Kribbella sp. NPDC051718. The sequence goes on from NZ_JBFAYZ010000011.1 coordinate 194,032, forward strand.
CATCCCCGACGTCGTCGTCGACGGCGAGACCGGCACGCTGGTCCCGTACGACGAGAACGACCCCACCACGTTCGAACGCCAGCTGGCCGAAGGCATCAACGCCTTGGTCGCCAACCCAGCCAAAGCCGAGGCGATGGGCAAGGCAGGCCGCACCCGAGCCATCGCCGACTTCGGCTGGGACGCCGTCGCCAACCGCACCGTCGAGCTGTACCAATCGCTTCTGTAGCTACTACCTACAGAAGCCTCAGCCGATGCCGGCGGTTGGGGCTTCGCTGGTTAGCCAGGTGGTGAGGAGGCGGGCGCCGGCGCCGGTGGCGCCTAGGGAGTATTCGTGTTCGTCTCGGGGGGACTCGGCGATGCTCGAGAGGTCCAGGTGGGCCCAGGGGAGGCCGCCGGTGAAGGCCTTCAGGAAGAGGGCGGCGGTGATGGAGCCGGGGCCCTTCGAGCTGTTGACCGAGTCGGCGACGGGGGTGGAGATCAGGTCGGTGTACACGTCCGGCAGGGGCATCCGCCACAAGCGCTCGCCGGATACCTCGCCCGCGTCGGTCAGCTGCGACGCGAGCCCGTCGTCGGTGGCGAACAGGCCGCCGTACAGCATCGAGCCGAGTGACACCTTGATCGCGCCGGTCAGCGTCGCGATGTCGACGATCGCGTCGGGCTTCAGTTCGTTCACCGCGTAGGCAAGCCCGTCGGCGAGCACCAGCCGCCCCTCGGCGTCGGTGTTCTTGACCTCGGTCGTCCGCCCGCCGTAGTGCCGGATCACGTCGTCCGGCCGGTACGCCGTCCCCGACGGCATGTTCTCCGCCGAGCAGATCAACCCCGTGACCTTGACCTGGGCACCCAGGTCGCGCAGAGCCGACATCGTCGCGATCACCGAGCCGCCGCCGGTCATGTCGCGCTTCATCGACACCATGCCCTCGCGCGGCTTCAGCGACAGGCCACCGGTGTCGTAGGTGATGCCCTTGCCCACGAGCACGACGTACGGCGTGTTCTTCGTCGCGCCGGCCGGGGTGTAGTCGAGCCGGATGAACCGCGGCGGCCGGGTCGACCCCTTGCCGACCGCGAGGATGCCGCCGAACCCATCAGCCGCGAGCTGCTTCTCGTCCCAGACTTTGACCTCGAGGCCGGTTTGGGCCGCGAGCTCGGTGGCGCGGGCGGCCATCCAGGCCGGGTCCTTCTCGTTCGAGGGCGTGGTCGCGAACTGCCGCGCCAGCCAGCCGGTCCGGCCGATCACCAGTCCGCGCTCCAGTACCGCGGCGCGGTCGAGCTCGGTCCCATCGGTCAGCACCACCCGCTCGACCAGCGGCTTGCCCACGTCGACCGTCTTGCGGGTGAACGTGAACGACCCCAGCGCGATCCCCTCGGCGAATGCCTGGAGCGCCTCGTCGTCGATGCCCTCGGCAACGACCGTGGTCAGCTCGTCCTTGCCCCGGCCGAACCGCGCGATCGCCGCACCGGCGTGTCGCAGCTCCGCCGCGGTCCCGTCGCCGGCACCGACCAGCAGCACCTCGGTGACCTCACCGGTCAGCAGCGGGTACGCCGCGGTCGCGCCCGCCGCCGCGCTGAACCCGCTCGCGCGCTGCGCCTCGAGCAACTTGCCGAGATCCACCCCGAGCCGCTCGCCGGCCTCCTTGGCCACGGCCGGCAGACCCGCCTCGCCGACCACGATCACCCAGGTCCGCGACCCGTGCACGGGGAGGCCCGGCTGCCAGACGACGGCAGGCAGGGTCGGGAAGCTGTTGCGGGCGCTGCTGCGGCGAGCCACCTTGGACGTCCTCACTGTTTTGATCAAAAGAAAGTGTCGATGTCACCGTAACGACCCCGGCCGGTGCCGGAAAAGGCACCCACCGGGGTCGTGGAGTTATGGATGCGCTCACCTGGAGCACACCGGAGAATCGGATCAGCCGACAACGGCTTTGAGCGCGTTCCCCAGCTCGGTCGCCTCATCGGCGTTCAGCTCGACGACGAGCCGACCGCCGCCCTCGAGCGGAACCCGCATCACGATGCCCCGGCCCTCCTTGGTGACCTCGAGCGGACCATCGCCCGTCCGCGGCTTCATCGCCGCCATGCGCGCACCCCTTCCCTCATTGGATACTGCCCTCTTCGGTGTTGAGCGACGACACCACTCGGGCGCTGGAGTCGCCGGCGCCCGTGCGGTGATGCGCCGTCGGCGCGCATCGCAAAGTGTGTATCTCGACCCATTATCCCCGATCCTGGGCCAGAGCCGTGCACCATACGGCAGACTCAGGTCTCGTGCATGCCCGTTCAGCCCTCTTCGACCTGTACGGCGACCACCTGCGCGCGCGGGGAGCGCAAGCACCGGTGGCCGCCCTGGTCCGGCTGCTTGCCCCGCTGGGTGTACATCCACCGGCAGTTCGGACCGCCGTGTCGCGGATGGTCCGGCAGGGCTGGCTGGAACCGGTACGGATCGACGGGCAGCCCGGTTACGCGTTGACGTCCCGGGCGCGTCGCCGCCTCGACGACGCCGCGGTACGGATCTACCGGACCGAGGCCGACGGCAACCTCCCGCCGGACGGTCCGGACAGCGACGGCGAGGCACCCGGCGGCTGGGACGGGCACTGGCATCTGGGCATCCTGCGGGAGGTACCGAACGCCCGCCGGCGCGAGCAGCTGGCGAGCCAACTCGCCTTCCTGGGTTGGGCTCCGCTGTCCGACGCGGCCTGGGTCGGCCTGCGCAACGACACCGAGGTGGACCAGATCCTCGGCCTGGAAGGGATCGCCGTGGACCGGTTCCGCGCGCCGGTCGAGGACGACGCTGCCGGGTTCGCCCGCCGGGTCTGGAAGCTGGACGAACTCGGCGCGTCGTACGACTCCTGGCTGAAGGACGCGAAGGCGCTGGTCGACAGCGCCGGGGACGACCTGACCGACGAGCAGGCGTTCGCAGTACGGTCGGAACTGCTGCACGAATGGCGCAAGTTCCTGTTCCTCGATCCCGGGTTGCCGGCCGAGCTGCTGCCGGCCGACTGGGCCGGTACCAAGGCAGCCGCGTTCTTCGACTTCCACGCCACCCGGCTGGGCCACGCGGCCGGGCGTTTCGTGGACAACTGCCTGACGATTCACTGACAATCTTCACCGAGTGTTGGGAGCCAGCAACGATGAGTGACTCTGTGCTGTACGACGTGGCCGACGGCGTCGCGACGATCATCCTGAACCGGCCGGACGCGATGAACGCGTTCGACACCCCGACCAAGGTGGCGCTGCGGGACACCGTGCAGGCGGCGGCCGCGGACGACGCCGTCCGGTGTGTCGTGCTGACCGGCACCGGGCGTGCCTTCGGCGTCGGGCAGGACCTGAAGGAGCACATCCGGCTGCTCGAGGCGAACGACACGGACGCGCTGTGGAGCACGGTTCCCGACCACTACGCGCCGATCGCGCTGGCGCTGGCCGAGATGCCGAAGCCGGTGATCGCCGCGGTGAACGGGGTCGCCGCCGGGGCCGGCGCGTCGATGGCGTTCGCCTGCGACTTCCGGATCGTCGCCGAGACGGCCGGCTTCAACTTCGCTTTCGCGGGGATCGCGCTGTCGTGCGACACGGGGGTCTCCTGGACGCTGCCGCGGCTGATCGGTACGGCGCGCGCGACCGAGTTGCTGTACTTCCCGCGGACGGTCCCGGCCGCTGAGGCGCTCACGCTGGGGCTGGCGACTTCCGTCGTACCGGCTGAGGAGCTCGCTTCGGCGACGACCGAGTTGGCGACCAAGCTGGCCAACGGGCCGACTGTCGCGTACGGATCGATCCGGCAGTCGATCGCGTACTCCGCGACGCACACACTGGCCGAGTCGCTCGCCTTCGAGGGCGGCAAGATGCAGCTCACCGGCGACACCGAGGACCACCGCAACGCGGTCGCGTCCTTCGTCGCCAAGGAGAAGCCGACCTTCCACGGCAAGTAGCAGACGTACTGCGGCCCGGAAACCCACCTGAGGGTCTCCGGGCCGCAGCTCTGTTCAGCTGAAGATCAGCGGATGGTCTGGAAGGTGCTCAGACCGGTCTTGCCGTTGGCCCACAGCTGGTTGACCCGGCTGCGCTCGGTCGAGTTCGGGTACGCGTTGGTGCAGGACGGGCCGGGGCCGCCACCGGACATCAGCTCGCTGCACGGCCCGGAGTAGTGGTCCGGCAGGCCGAGCACGTGGCCGGTCTCGTGGGCGACGATCCGGGTCGGGTTGTACTGCTGCGCCTGGGCGAAGTCGAGGAAGATGTAGCCCCGGCCGTGGCCGTTGGTGGACGCGTACGAACCGCGCGGGTCGTTGCCCTGGGTGTAGTAGAAGTCGTACGAGCCACTGGTGACCTGCTGCAGCTTGACGTTGGCGACCGACGAGTTCCAGATCGACGTCGACTGGGAGATCTGGCTCGAGAACGACGACGCGGCGTTGCGGTACCGGACGGTGACCGCGGCGAGCTTGTTGCCGCTCTTGGCCTGCTTGGCGAGCGCGGACTTCATCACCGCGTCGTAGAACGCCTTGTTGGCGGCGGCTTCGGCCGGCGAACCGGCGTAGGTCGAGACGGTGGTCGCCTCCGCGCGCTCGGGGGCGGGAGCGGCGGTTGCCTGACCGGCCGCGGCAGCGGAGAAGCCGAGGGCGGCGGTGGCCAGGACGGCCAGGGAGGAGATGAGCTTGCGATGGGGCATGGGCGGGCCTCATTCGTTTCTGGGGCGGAGAGCGATCGGATCGTCACCGAACGCTGTTGACCCAGCAGTGATAGCAAGCCGGGCCTTTTTCCGCACCAGGACGGGGAATAGCCGAGGGTATACCTGCGCGCACGCTGTGTTGACGCTGAAAACGCGAGGGGTATTCAGGCGTTTGCCCCGCTGCCCTGTCCGCTCAGCGGGAAAACGCGTGCGTCAACGCACGGGTCCGCGATGAAGGGTGGCGGCGACCCGGGCGAGTGAGCGGATCGCCGGGATGCGATTCGTACTGGCCCAGGCGAGCACCAGATGACTGGGCGGTACGTCGCTCAGTGGAACGATTGTCAGGCCGGGTGGGAGTTCGTGCGGAAGTGGTGCGATGCCGACGGTCCCGTTCCAGAGCACCGACTGGACGCACTCATGAACCGTCCGCACTACCGGGCCTTCACTTCCGGTACTACCGGTCCAGTAGGCCCGCCAGATGGGGTCGGTGCCTTCGGGGAGGCGGAACCAGGGGCGGTCGGCCAGGTCGGTCACCGTGAGGGACTCGCGGTCGGCCAGGGGATCGTCGGTTCGTAGCACTGCGCCGACCGGGTCGGAACGGAGGACCTGGGTTGCGATGCCGGTGTCGTCGAAGGGTGAGCGGGTGATGGCGACATCGACCAATCCGGTACGCAGGCCGATCGTCGGGTCGGTGAAGTCGGCTTCGTGGATCAGCACGGTGATACCGGGGTGCTGTTCGCGGAAGGCGGTGATGAGAGCGGGGCCGGCCTGCTCGACACTGCCTCCCAGGGTGCCGATGGTGATGGTGTCGGCGCCCGCGGCGATGGCGACGCGGGACTTCAGTTGGTCGACCTGCTTGAGCAGCAGCCGCGTCTCGTCGTACAGGGCGGTGCCGGCGGGGGTCAGCGCGACGCCGGCCGGGGAGCGGGTCAGGAGGACCGCGCCGAGGTCGGTCTCCAGTTGCTTGATCGCGCGGCTCAGCGGTGGCTGGGTCATCGCGAGGCGCGCGGCGGCCCGGCCGAAGTGGAGTTCCTCGGCGACGGCGACGAAGTAGTTGAGGGTACGCAGGTCCATCACCAGCGACGATACCCGGAAGGTATCGAGCCATCAGGACCGGACTTGGACGTGGATGGTCGGCCCGGGCTGGACTGGAAGGGAGACCAGAAGGAGTTTTCGATGGAATTGCCTGAACCTGTCGTCGAGGTCGGCGGCGCGCGGGAGATCGGCCGCGACGTGCTGGTCATCCCGGACCGGAGCGTGCCGCTCGTGCCCAACATCGGGGTGATCGGCGGTACCGAGGCGGTGCTCGTCGTGGACACCGGGATGGGTCCGCGGAACGCCGAGCGGGTGCTGGAGTTCGCGCTCGAGTACGCCGCCGGACGACGCCTGTACCTGACCACGACCCACTTCCACCCCGAGCACGCGTTCGGCGCCCGGAGCTTCGCCGGCGAGGCGACCTACCTGGTCAACCAGGCGCAGGCCGACGACCTGGTGACCAAGGGGCCCGGGTATCTCGAGATGTTCCGCGGTCTGGGCGAGACCGTCGCGCAGGCGCTGGAGGGTGTCGAGCTGGCCCGCCCGGACACGATCTACCCCGACACCTACACGCTGGATCTCGGTGAGCGGGTGGTCGAGTTGCAGGCGACTGGTCGCGCCCATAGCAAGGGTGATCAGGTGGTGCGGGTGGATGACGTGCTCTTCACCGGCGATCTGGTGGAGTCCGGGCAGTTCGCGATCTTCCCGTGGTTCCCGCCGCATGATGTCGACGTGTCGGGCACCCGGTGGCTGGCGGTGATGCAGCAGTTGGCCGATGCCGAGCCGGTGCGGACCGTCGTACCGGGGCATGGCGAGGTCGGTGGCGCCCAACTGCTGGCCGACACCCGCGACTACCTCGAACTACTCCGCGACGAGACCTGGCGTCGGCGCGACTCGTCGATGGCCGAGGCCACGATCGTCGCCGAGGTCACCGAGGTCATGCTGAAGCGGCATCCCGACTGGACCGGGCAGGACTGGATCGCCTCCGGCGTGCGCTGCCTCTGCGCCGATCACGGCTAGCGGGCGATGCAGTCGGCGAGGTGGTCGTTGACGATGCCGGTGGCTTGCATCAGGGCGTAGCTGGTGGTGGGGCCGATGAAGACAAAACCCTTCTTCTTCAGGGCTTTGGCCATCGCGATCGACTCCGGGGTGGTGGCCGGGACGTCGCTCATCGTCTTCGGGGCCGGGCGGTCGGCGGGCTTGAACGACCACAGCAGGTCGGTCAGCTCGCCGGGCTCCAGTTCCAGCAGGGCGCGGGCGTTGGTGATGGTGGCGTTGATCTTCAATCGGTTGCGGACGATGCCCGGGTCGCCCATCAGCCGGTCGAAGTCCTTTTCGCCGTACGCCGCGATCAGCTCCGGATCGAACTGGTCGAAGGCTTTGCGGAAGTTCTCCCGCTTGCGCAGGATCGTGATCCAGGACAGCCCGGACTGGAACCCCTCGAGCGTCATCCGCTCGTAAAGGCCGTGGTCGTCGCGGATCTCCTTGCCCCACTCGTCGTCGTGGTACGCGATGTACTCCGGCGCGGAGGTGGCCCAGCTGCACCGCAGCAGCCCGTCGGGGCCGGTCACGGCCGTCATCGGGCGACCACGGCCGCGAGGCGCTTGAGTGAGATGCGCATCATCAGCTCGAAGGCCGGCCGGATGAGCGGCCAGGAGATCCGGCCGAGGGCGCCCAGGGGTGGGATGACGTCCTCGGACCAGGTGAACGTGCTGCCGTTCGTCGTCGGCCGGACTGCGAAGGTACCGGTGCCGCGGACGATGGTGCCGAGGTGTTTCACGGTGCATTCGTTGGGTGGATCCCAGTGGGTGATGACCATGTCGTCAGTGAATCCCAAGGGACCGACACTTGTCCGCGCCGCTACTCCCCCGCCGACGCCGCGGCCGTCGTTGTCGGTGGACCAGACGCGGGTGAACAGCATCCAGGCGGACTGGCCGTTCCAGTCCATCACCGCGTCCCAGGCGGCCTGCGGGTCGAGCGGCAGGTCGATGGCGGCTTCGGCGTGGCAGGACATCAGTTCGGACGCTGGACGGCGCTCACGTCGGGCGCGGCACTGTGCCGGCCCCGCTGCTGCCCGTCCGCGTCGGTCCCGTCCTCGTCGTCGGCCTCGGTGGTCGGAGTGGCGGCGGCGTTCTGGGCGAGGTCCTCTTCGGAGTACTCCGGGGGTGGCTCCTTCGCCTGGAACCACGACTCCGGTTCCGCCTCCTTGCTGGTGTGCACGAGCTCCTGCAGCATCGGCGGCAACGGCACCGGAGCTTGCGGCCGCGCATCAAGCACAGAAGCCCGCTCCTCCTCAAACCAAGGCTCAGCCGGCACTTCACCAGCCACCGGCGGAGCGTGGTGCTCGAGCTCAGCAGGAGCTGTCGGTGCCGAGGCTGCCTCGGCCGGTGCTACCGGCGGCGCGGCCGCCTGTTCGGGGTGCAGGTCCGCTTGTGGCTGGGCACCCAGCTGCGCCTCCGGCGCCGACGACGCCTCAGCGGCCGGTGCTGCGGGCGCTGCCGGTGGCAGCGCCTCGGCAACCGGTGCTGCGGGAGCGTGGGATGCGGCTGGGGCCTCGGCGGCGGCTGGTGGTTCTGCTGGGGTTGGCACCGGCTGGGCGGGGGGTGTGGGGGCTGCGTCTTGCTCGGGGGTGGGGAAGTCGCCGCCTACGAGGATGGGTTTGTTGTAGCCGGTGTCGTCGAAGTCGGTCGGCTGGTAGTCGGCGCGGGCGGTGAAGCCGGCGCCTTCGGGACCGTGGATGATCGGGCTGACGGCTCGCTCCAGGTCGGCGATCCGGCGGTCGCGCTCGGCCACCTCGCGGCCGACGCGTTCGAGCAGGGTGTCGACCTCGTCCATCCGGTATCCCCGCAGGCCGACGCCGAAGCGGGCCTGTGCGAGGTCGTCGGCGGTGAGCGCTTGCCGCGCCGGCACCGTCAGGTCCGGCCGGTCGTCGTACGCCGGGGCCATCGCGCCCCACCGTCCCGAGGCAACGACGGCAACAGCCCCGATCAGGAGCACGACAATCAGCCCGAAGAACCACATCACGTGACCGATCGTGCCATGCCGACGGACAACCCCGCACAACCACGGGCCGGTCGCCGGTTGTCAACCCCCACTTTCACCGATCGCCCGCGCCGGAACAGCACTGGTTTCAGCTGCCGTCGGAGCCGAGGCGGCGGACCTCGCGGCGCTCCCTGGCCTCCGGGCTGTCGACCTCCGCGACGTCGCGCGCGGCCGCGGCCGCCGCCTCCTCAGCCGCCGCGTCGGCCATCTCGCCGGCCTTCATGATGTAGCTGATCGCCTCGTCCACATCGTCGGTGATCGTGAACATGTCCAGGTCCGCCGCCGAGATCTTGCCGTCGGCAAGCATCGTCTCGCGCAGCCAGTCGGCCAGCCCGCTCCAGTACGACGTCCCGAACAGCACCACCGGGAACGACGTCACCTTCCGCGTCTGCGCCAGCGTCAGCGCCTCGAACAGCTCGTCCAGCGTGCCGAACCCACCCGGCATCACGACGAACCCCTGCGCGTACTTCACGAACATCGTCTTGCGGGTGAAGAAGTACCGGAAGTTCATCCCGATGTCGACCCACTCGTTCAGCCCGTTCTCGAACGGCAGCTCGATCCCGAGCCCGACCGACACCCCGCCGGCCTCGGAGGCGCCCTTGTTGGCCGCCTCCATCACACCCGGTCCACCGCCGGTGATCACCGCGTAACCGGCGCCGGCGAGCTTGCGCCCGAACTCCTCCGCCGCCGTGTACATCGAGTCCTCCGGCTTGGTCCGCGCCGACCCGAACACGCTGATGGCCGGCCCGAGCTCGGCCAGCATCCCGAAGCCCTCGATGAACTCCGACTGGATCCGCAGCACCCGCCACGGGTCGGTGTGCACCCAGTCCGACGGCCCGCGGCTGTCCAGCAGCCGCTGCTCGGAGGTCGAGTGCTGCACCTGGTTGCGGCGCATCACGACAGGCCCCCGCTGCTGCGAGCCCTGCGGACGGTCGGGGTGGATCGATGGTTCGGTCATATGTCCAGATTAGTGCGGACCCACACCACGGACCCGCCGAAACCCTACGTCGTCAACCAAGTCCTCAACCGCTGTTCACACTGCTCGATGTCCGCCTCGGGCACGAACTCGTCCTGCTTGTGCGCGTACAACGGGTCGCCCGGCCCGTAGTTCACCGCCGGCACTCCGAGCGTCGTGAACCGCGCGACATCGGTCCAGCCGAACTTCGGCTGCGGCTCACCCCCGACCACCTGCAGGAACGCGGCCGCCGCCGGGCGCTCCAGGCCCGGCAGTCCGCCCGGCGCGGAGTCGGTCACCACCACGTCGTACCCGGCGAAGACCTCCCGCACATGCGCCTCCGCCTCGGCCTCCGACCGGCTCGGCGCAAAGCGGTAATTCACCGACACAGTGCACAGATCCGGTACGACGTTCCCGGCGACCCCGCCGCTGATCGCGACCGCGTTCAGCCCCTCGCGGTACTCCAGCCCGTCGATCGGCACCCGCCGCGGCTCGTACGCCGCCAGCCGGTTGAGGATCTCGCCGGCCTCGTGAATCGCGTTCTTCCCCATCCACGACCGCGCCGAGTGGGCCCGCTCGCCCCGCGTCGTCACGTCGACCCGCATCGTGCCCTGGCAGCCCGCCTCGACGACCGCGTTCGACGGCTCCATCACGACCGCGAACACACCCTCCAGCAGCTCCGGATTCGTCTGTGTGAGCTTGAACAGGCCGTTGCGCTCCGACTCGATCTCTTCGCAGTCGTAGAAGACATAGGTGATGTCGCGATTCGGCTCGGCCAGCGTCGCGGCCAGCCGCAGGCCGACGGCGACGCCACCCTTCATGTCGCAGGCGCCGAGCCCGTGGATCAGCCCGTCCGCGCGCCGCGCCGGCAGGTTGTCGTTGAGCGGCACGGTGTCCAGGTGCCCGGCGACGACGATCCGCTCCGCGCGCCCCAGCTCGGTCCGGGCGACGACCGTGTTGCCGTGCCGCGAGACGGCGAGATGCGCGTACGCCGACAGCGCCGACTCGACCGCGTCGGCCAGCTCCTCCTCGGTCCCGCTGACCGACGAGACGTCGACCAGCGCAGTACAAAGGTCCGGGCCGGACAGGGACAGATCAAGCTTCGCCATCAGAATCCTCAACAACCGCTGGTAGGAAAACACAGAACTCATTGCCCTCGGGATCCGCGCAGACGTGCCAGCCGATCTCGTCGTCCTTGGGCCGCAGCAGTGTCGCACCTGCGGCCAGGACGGCGTCGAGGTCGGGCGCCGTGATGTCCCAATGGATCCGGTTCTTCACCGTCTTCGGCTCCGGCACCGGGTTGAAAACCCAGTACTTGAACGGCAGCCCGGGCACGCTCTCCAGCCAATACCACGGCTTGTCCGGCTCGTGCCCGACCTCACCACCGACCACCCCGGCCCACCAGCGCGCCTGCGCCTCCGGGTCGGCCGAGTCCACGACCAGCTCCATCAACCGGTACTCCGTGGCCTTCTCACGCACGAATCCGCAGAACTCGCCGCCCTCGGGATCCGCCATGACGGCCCAGTGCTGCCGCTCCGAGATCGGGCTCAGCACGGTCGCCCCGGCTCGCTCCAACTCCTCGATCGCGCTCGTGTGGACATCCAGATGCACCCGCTGCTGACCGTCCGCGGCTCGGCCACCCGGTTGAGCCAGATCGTCTTCTCCGGCCGGTCGCCGACCAGCACCTCCGGGTTGTCCGCAGGCGAGGTCAGGCCGAGCAGCCGGCCCCAGAACGACGTCATCACACTCGGGGACGCCACATCGATACACAGATCCTTGAACCGCCCCAGACTCATGTATCCGAGGCTAATGGTTATCCCGCGTGCTTTCGCTGATAGTGACGATTGACGCGCTCACGGTTGCCGCAGGACGGCGAGCACCAGGTCTGCCGCGGATCGTCCTGCAGGAAGTACTTGACGCAGCGGGCAGCCGGACAGGCGCGAAGGCGGAGCCGGTCCGGACTCGCGAGGAAGTCGATCCCCGACCGCCCAACCGCTCCCAACAGCAACTCGACCGGCTCGGTCGCGCCGCCCGCCCAACGCACGATCGGCTCACCTCCGTCGGGCCATTCCAACTGCGCGCTGCCGAGCGCGTCCGCCGCCTCGTTCAACCTCCGCAAGGCGGTCGCCGAGTCGAGCAACCTGCCGTCATCCGCCTTACTAGGCGGCGCCGGACTGACCGCCCGAGCAAACAACGACCGCACCGCCCGCCGCACACCCACCAACTGCTCCCGCACCCCGTCATCAACCACGAGGGCAGAGAAGTCGAACCCCCTCGACCGCAGCGAGGACGAGGCGGGGGATCCGCCGGGCATCTCCTCGACGGAGGGCCCGCCGAGCACCTCCTCGACGAGCGGGGCGTTTGCCCGGATCCAGGTCTCGGTCAGCTCGACCGTGGCCAGGCCGTCTGCGACGCCGCCCTGGCCGTCGTGCCGGATGGTTGCTGAGATTTCGAAGGCGAGTGGAGCCACGTTTGGCATACTATCGCCTCTAACGGCAGAATAAGATCTACCATTAGGCGGACCCATGAGCGACCTCCAGACCCCGATCGAGGCGTCGATCACTCGGCTCAATGCCCCGCTCGTCGACCTCGACGACGAAACCGCTCGGGCACCTTCGGGTCTGCCGGGATGGTCGCGGGGGCATGTGCTGACGCATATCGCGAACTTCAGTGAGGCAATGACGCGGCAGGTCGAGGAGGCTCTCGCCGGGCGGTTGATCGACATGTACGACGGTGGCCGCCCGGCTCGTGATGCCGCGATCGAGGTCGGCGCCGGCCGTTCCGCCGACGAGCTGCGGGATCATGTGTCGACCTCGAGCGCCGGTCTGCTGGACGCCTGGGGCAAGGTCGACGACTGGTCGCGCCCGGTGCGACACCGAGACAGCGATCTGGCCGCGACCGTGTACGCCGGCTGGCGGGAGTACGAAGTGCACACCGTCGATCTCGCCCTCGAGCCCACCACCGACGACTGGTCCGAAGACTTCTGCCTCCACCTCCTCGACTTCCTCCGGCCCCGAACACCCACCGGGGTCCACCTGGTCCTCGACGCGGGCGAGGTCCGCTGGGAGAACGGCACCGGCGAAGACGTGGTCCTCACCGGCTCCCTGACCGACCTGACCGCCTGGCTAGCCGGACGGCCGCACCCGCTCACAGGCGCCCTTCCCGACCTCAACCCCTGGCCCTGACAATCAAAGACGTGGACCTCCGCGCAGCACTCCTCGCCGATCGAGCCAGTACGGCGAACCGGATCGCCGCGCTCACCGCCGACCTCGAAGCGATCGTCGAAGCCTCCCGCCTGGTCGCCACCGACGACGAACACGACCCCGAGGGCTCCACGATCGCCTTCGAACGCTCCCAGACGACGACCTTCCTCGAGGACGCCCACAAACACCTTGCAAACCTCGACGACGCCCTCGGCCGCCTCGACGCCGACGACTACGGCCGCTGCGAAACCTGCGGCAAGCCGATCGCCGTCGGCCGGCTCCTCGCCCGACCGACCGCACGGACCTGCATCGACTGCGCGACCTGACCAGTCGGCGGCGGCGCCGCGTCCGCGCAGGCGGCCTACTTCAGGCCGGTGGTCTTCATGGCGTCGACCAGGCGTTTCTGGCCGGCGACGAAGACGATGACGGTGGGGATGGCGGCGATGACCGCGGCGGCGAGGATGAGGTTCCAGGCTGAGGCGTACTGGCCTTGCATGCCGGCGATGCCTAGCTGGATGACGCGGAGGTCGGGGTTGCGGGTGATGGTGAGGGGCCAGAGGAAGGCGTTCCAGTTGGCCAGGAAGAACAGCACTGACAGGCTGGCCAGGACCGGACGGCTCAGAGGCAGGATGACGCTCCAGTAACGACGCCAGTAGCCGCAGCCGTCCAGGTCGGCGGCTTCTTCCAGCTCGCGCGGGATGTTGAGGTAGTACTGGCGGAGCAAGAAGATGCCGAAGGCATGGAAGATGCTGGGGACGATCAGGCCGGCGTAGCTGTCCAGCAGGCCGAGCTGCTTGGCTACCAGGAACAGAGGCACCAGGATCACCGGCAGCGAGACGAGCAGCGTCGACATGATGCCGGAGAAGATGATCCCGCGGCCCGGGAAACGCAAGCGGGCAAGGGCATACGCCGCCATCGAGTGGAAGAACAGGGCGACGACGGTGACGACGACCGAGACGATCGCGCTGTTCAGCAGGAAGCGCGGCAACGGGATCTTCAGCAGGACGTACTGGAGGTTGTCGAGCGTCCAGGCCGACGGCCAGCCGAACGAGAAGACATCCTCGGCAGGTTTCAACACGCTGATCAGCACCCAGAGCAGCGGGGCGACAGCAAGGAGAGCCAGTACGTGAGCCAGGATCGGGAAGAACCTAGTCCTCATCGAAGCGACCTCCTCGGGTGACGGCGAACATCACGCCGGTGCAGGCAGTGAGCAGGGCGACGACGACGGTGGTGAGCGCCGCGGCGTACCCCATGTTGTTGAAGGTGAACGCCTGCTCGTAGATGTAGATGACGACCGTGCTCGTCGCGCGGGCCGGCCCGCCCTTGGTCAGCACGTAGACGAGGTCGAACGCCTGCAGCCCGGTCACCGCGCCGATCGTCGAGTTGACCACGACGAAGAAGCTGGTCGGCCGGAGCAGCGGCCAGATCACGTACCGGAACCGCTGCCACGCACTCGCGCCGTCGATCTGCGCCGCGTCCTCGAGCTCCTTCGGTACGTCCTTCAGCCCGGCCAGGAAGACCAGCATCTGATAGCCCATCAGGAACCAGACCGAGATCACCACATAGGTGCCCAGGGCAAGCGACGGCGTACCGAGGAAGGACACGTCGCCGAGCCCCAGCGGTGCCAGCAGCTTGGCGAGCGCGCCGCGCTTGTCGACCAGCAGGAACTGCCAGATCAGGCCGACCACGACCAGGCTGACCACGTTCGGCAGGAAGAACGCCGAGCGGACCCAGCCGATCCCCTTGAAGTGGTTGCGGACCAGCATCGCCAGCGCGAAGCTCACCACGAAGGCGATCGGCACGAAGCTCACGACGTAGATCGCGGTCACCTCGAGCGATGCCCAGAGCTGGTCGTCGCCGGCCATCAACCGGTAGTTGGCCAGACCGACGTACCGGTAGTTGCCGAAGCCGTCGACCTTGAAGAAGGCGACGCCGAAGGCCAGCACCATCGGCAGCGCGACGAAGATCAGCAGGCCGATCACGTCCGGCGCGAGGAACGCGTACGCCGCCAGCGCCTCGCGCCGCTTCTTGGTCATCGGCACCTTCTCGCGCGGGCTCTTCACCAGCGCCTCGGGCCGGGTGATCGTCGCGGTCATGTGATGGGCGCGCCCTGGTAGGACTTCAGGAAGGTGTCGATCTTCTGCGCGGCATCGGCCGCCGCCTTGGCCGGATCGGAACCATTCAGCTGGCAGGCCTGGATGGCGTCCGCGATCGGCTGGTACACCTCAGGTGGGAAGCGCGGCTCAGGCTTGCCGGTCGGCGCGATCTCGGAGACGAACTTCTTCAGCGGTCCGTCGGCGAACGCACCCTTCGCGTCAGCGGCAGTCTGGACCGACTTGCGTGGCGGCACATTGGTCTTGACCACGGTGTTCCACTGCCACTGCCGCTCGACCCCTTCGGCATCGGTCGACCCGAGCGCCCAGGCGATGAACTTGGCCGCGGCCTCGGGGTTCTTGCCCTTCGAGTTCGCGACGAACGCCCAGCCGCCGAGGTCCGTGGCCGGCCTGCCGCCCTCCGGAGTCGGGTGCGGAATCACGCCGTACTTGAAGTTCTTCGCCTTCGCGCGCAGGTCTGCGACGGCCCAGATCCCGCTCTGCTGCATCGCGGCCGCGCCCGAGCCGAGGTTGGAGACGACGTCACCGCCACCGTCGCCGAGCGCCTTGCGGGGAGCCACCTTGTTCTTGATCGTGTCCTGCCAGAACCTCAGCGCCTGGACGGCGGCCGGTGAGTCGAAGGCGACCTTGCCGTCCTTGATCGGCGTACCGTCGCCCTGCCACAGGAACGGGTACCAGGTGAAGTTCTGGTAGTAGCCGGGCAGCGTCTCGAACATCACCCCGTACCGATCCTTGCCCGTCAGTTTCTGGGCGACCGCGAGGGTCTGGTCCCAGGTCTTGGGGAGATCCGCCTCCGACAGGCCGGCCTTCTCGAACGCGGATTCGCTGTAGTACAAGGCGAGTGGCTCGATCTCCATCGGCAGGCCGTAGATCTTGCCGTCGACGCTGCGAGCCTCGAGCAGGCCGGGCAGGTAGTCGGTCTTGGTCGCATCGCTCAGGTTGCCGGACAGATCCTGGAGGACGCCGCCGTTGTAGTAGCGCAGGAAGTCGCCGGGGCTGATCAGGAAGATGTCCGGGCCCTGCCCCGACTGGAAGGCCGTCTGCAGCGTCGTACCGCTGAGATAGTCCTTGCCGGGGATGTAGCGCAGCTTGACCTTGACGTCGTTGTTCTGGTTCCACTGCTCGGCCAGGGCGACGAACCACTTGCTCTGCGGGCTGTTGTCGTCCGACGGACCGTAGAAGTTCCAGAACGACAGCTCCTTGCCGTCGCCGCCGGCGTCGTCGCCACCGCAGGCGGTCAGCAGTGGTGCGGCGACGGCGGATGCAGCCAGCGCGCCCAGCAGGGTCCGTCGGCTCAACTGAGGTGCAGGGGATCGTGCGGCCATCGGAGACTCCTTGGCAATCGATTTCTCACAAAGTACGGGCGAGGGCCGGAGCGGTCAAGGTTTCATTGACAGCTGAGCGTGGATTTGCCTACTCTCGCTGGAAATCGATTTCTGAGCTACTGCGGAAGTGGGGCAAGGGATGCCGGGTACGCCGCCTGTGGAGTTGCCCCGGGAGCTGGTCGGGCGCGGTCTGGCTGCCGCTCGGCACGCGATCGAGACCGAAGCGGCGGCAGTCTCCGCGCTGGCCGGCCGGCTCGACGGGGTGTTCCTCGACGTACTCACCGCCGTTGCCGCTTGTGAAGGACATCTGGTCGTCACGGGTCTGGGTAAATCGGGGCTTGTTGGGCGCAAGATCGCGGCGACGTTGGCGTCGACGGGGACGCCTGCGACCTTCATCCACGCGGGGGACGCCTTGCATGGCGACTCGGGTGCGGTCACGGCGCGGGACCTCGTGCTCGCGTTGTCGGCGTCGGGCGAGACGGCGGAGGTGTGCGCGTTCGCGCGGATGCTGAGCGATCGGGGGATCCCAGTGATTGCGATGACGGGGGCGGAAGAGTCCACGCTCGCCGGGCTTGCGGCGTACACGCTGGACACGATGGTGTTGCGGGAGGCAGATCCACTCAATCTGGCGCCGACGGCCTCCTCGACGGCGGCGTTGGTGATGGGCGATGCGCTCGCGTGCGCTCTCGTAGTACTGCGGGAGTTCACTCATCACGATTTCGCCCGGTTCCATCCCTCCGGCGCGCTCGGGCGCAAGTTGCTCGATGCCGGGGAGGAGGCATGACGCAGTACGACGTGTGTGTGCTCGGGTCGTTCATGAAGGATCTGGTCGCGCGCGCCGAGCGGCGGCCGCTGCCTGGGGAGACCTTGCACGGCACGGGTTTCGCGGAATTCCTTGGGGGCAAGGGGGTCAATCAGGCGATCGCTGCTTCGCGGATGGGAGCGCGCACCGCGATCGTCGGCACGATCGGGGACGATCGGTACGGCGAGGAGTTCCTGGAGTTGCTCAAGACGGATGGGGTGGACACCGATTGGGTGGTGCGGCATCCGGAGCTCGGTACCGGGGTGGGGCTTCCGCTGGTACTTCCGGACGGCAGCAACTCGATCATCATCGTGTCGCGGGCGAACTCCGCGATCACCGTCGCCGACGTCGAGGCGGCTTCACCCGTACTGACCTCGAGCGCGGTCCTCAGCGTCCAACTCGAACTCCCCGTCGAGGCCAGCCGGGCAGCCCTCCGACTGGCTTCAGCCGCCGGCGTCACCACCATCCTCACCCCGGCACCCGCCGGCCCGGTCGACTCGTCCCTGGCCGCCTTCGTGGACGTCCTCGTCCCCAATGAGGTGGAGGCCGCCGCCCTGACCGGGCTGGACTGCAACGATTCCCAGGTACCGGTGATTGCACGTCGCCTGGCCGATGAATGGAACCTCCGCGGCTGCGTGATCACCCTCGGCCCCCGTGGCGCTTACGTGCTGGATCGTGTTGCTGGAGTCGAATTGCGTGTTCCTGCGCATGCGGTGGCAACTGTCGACACAGTCGGCGCAGGCGACGCCTTCTGCGGCTCACTCGCGGCCTCGCTGGCCACCGGCACGACGCTGGCCGACGCCGTACGGCTGGCCAATGCCGCGGGTGCGCTGTCTACAACGATGAACGGCGCGGCCACCTCCTGCCCCGACCGATCTGCAGCTTTGGCCTTGCTGGACTCGTGAGATCCTTGTGCCGTCCAGACGGCGGGTAGGTCTCAAGCGGGGAGCGAGTATGACGACGATCTACGACGTCGCGCGTAGATCTGGCGTATCGCCGGCCACCGTCTCGCGGGTGCTCAGCGGCCGCCGGAACGTGGACCCCGAACTGTCCGAGAAGGTCCGCGCGGCGGTGGCGGAGCTCGGCTACCGGCCGAACGGAGTGGCCCGCAACCTCCGCCGGGCCAGCACCAATCTCTGGGCCGTCGTGATCTCCGACATCGAGAACCCGTTCTTCACCTCGCTGGTGCGCGGTCTCGAGGACGTCGCTCAGACGGAGGGTTACCACGTCGTACTGTGCAACTCGGATGAGGATCCCGCGAAGGAAGAGGCGTACGCCTCCGCGGTACTGACCGAGCAGATGGCCGGCGTGGTGATCTCCCCGACGTCGACCGCCGAGGGCGTCGCACTGCTCGACGGCGCCAAAACCCCGATGGTCCTGATCGACCGCCGGGTCGAGGGCGTCGAGGCGGACACCGTCCTCGTCGACAACGAACACGGCGCCGCCGAAGGCGTCAAACACCTCCTCGACGGCGGCTACCAACGCATCGCCTGCATCACCGGCCCGCGCCGGGTCAGCACCGCGATGGACCGCCTGGCCGGCTATCGCTCGGCCCTCCGCACGGCAGGCATCCGCTACGACAAGGACTTGGTCCGCCACGCCGACTTCCGCGAGGCCGGCGGCTTCGCAGCCATGGAAAGCCTCCTGGACCAGCCCGAGCCCCCCGAAGCCCTCTTCGTCACCAACAACCTGATGACCGTCGGCGCCCTCGAATGCCTAGCCAAACGAGGCCTCCGAGCCCCCGACGACATCGCCGTGGTCGGCTTCGACGACATCCCCTGGGCCGACCTGGTAGTCCCCTCCCTAACCACAGTCGCCCAACCCACCTACGAACTAGGCCGCACCGCAGGCCTTCTGTTGAAAGACCGAATCGCCTCCCCCGGCCGCCCCCCATCCACAGTCACCCTCCGCACAGAACTCCACATCCGAGCCACCTCGGCCCCCAAAAAACCCTGACCCACCCTGCTATTCTGAGTTCCACGAGGCCTTCGATAGCCGCGGAGAGAACGCCAGGTCTGCTGCCAGACCCTCCGGTTCACCGGCTGAGGCGCTCCGGACCATCGAAGGCCTCGTCCTTCGTCACAGCCCTTCCCCTGGCCACCACGGGTACGCCTCCATCAGCCCCGGCACGGCGATCACCCGCACCCCGTGCCCCCAGCTCTTCCCCTCGTACCTGCGAATCTGATGCCTGACCGCCAGCAGATGATGGTGCTCGAACCCACCGAACTCATCCGCCTCCAACGCCGCCCGCGCCAGCTACTTGCCGTCAGCAATGTCCCTTCGAGGATCAATCCCGCCACGTAGTTGTAGAAGGCAACTTGATTGGCTCGCATCGGATCGCCTGTCGCGAGAGCCGCCTTCTCGACGAGTACGAAGTTGACCACCACCCCGTCCACCGCCGCGAGCTGGCCGGCCACGAACTGCCGCCGAGGAAACCTCTTGACGTGTTCGGTCCAGTGCAGTGGCTTGCCCGCCGGCACGGAGAGCCGCTGACGACACACTCCGATCGCCTGACGCAACGACGGGTCGTCTTCGTCGGCGATCAGCACCGCAACCATCGCGAAGAACCGCGAGGCCTTTCCAGACGTCCCACGGTCACCGGTCTCGTCGACATAGGCACGGACCAGCTTGGACCTCGCCCGGCGGTTTCGGTGGGCTTCAGGTGGTTAGGTTGGTGTCTGCGTAGATGGTCATGGCGTCGCGGAGGTAGGGGGCGATGGTGTTGTCGGTGCCGCCGATGGTTTGGGTGAAGCGGGGGTCGTCGACGTACATCTGGCCGAGGGCCTTGTAGGCCTCGCGGTTCGGGGTCCAGAAGAGGCTGGTTACCTGGTAGTGGAGTTGGATCAGGTCCTGGACTGTCGGGTCGTGCACGGGGGTGCCTTTCGCCTTCAGGGCTGCGATTCCTTCGTGGACGCGGTGGTGGCCGGTGCGGGCCAAGTCGGCCTCCTGTTCGGTCCAGTTGCGCATTCGGTCGTAGCCGGCGTCCACCTGGGCGTCGCCCCAGCGTTCGCGGGCCTCGGCCTCGTAGGGGTTGTGCTCGAAGCCCTCGAAGATCTTGTCGGGTTTCATTTCGCCTCCTTCGGAGAGGTTGGCGATGGTGGTGTCGACGGTGCGGATCAGCTGGCCCAGGCGCAGTTGCTCGCGCAAGAGCCATTCCTTGTGCCGGGCGAGTACCTCGATCGTGCTCGCGCTGCTGCGGCGTTCGAGTACTTCGCCGACGACGTCGAGGCTGAGTCCGAGGTCGCGGAGCAGGAGGATCTGCTGCAGCCGGAGCAGCTGTTCCTGCTCGTAGTACCGGCGTCCGTTCGGCGCGGTCCGGGCCGGGATCAGCAGCCCGATCGCGTGGTAATGCCGCAGCGTCCGCGAGGTGACACCCGACTCCCGCGCCACCTCGGCGATCGACCAGGCCACCTCGCCACCCATCCCTCCACCATCATGCGACCGGCCCTTCCGGCCACACCAATGACGCTAGGTGTTGCCGCTACGTCAACTTCAAGCCTATCAATGCGGCGGTGGTGGCGGGGTATTGCCGGCCCGGATCCATTCGACGAAGTCCCGCGCCGACTCCTCGGCCGGCCGCACGACCAGCCCCGCCGCCAGCGCCTTGCGATTGTCGAGCTGAAAGGTCCCGTCATGGGTCAGGTGAAAGCGGTCCTCAGGGGGATCCCAATCGACCGGCGGACTTCCCGGTACTACGGAACGCCACGCCTCAGCCAAGGCCCTCATCGTTGTCGACTCACTCACCGCGTTGAAGGCCCCGCCCGCCCCGTCAATGCTCAAGCGCAACAGGAAAGCAACCAGGTCGCGTGCGTCCAGGTACTGAATCGGCTGGTCGGGCCGAGCCGCGCATTCGAGTGCCTTGCCCGTGGCCAGTGCCTCACCCCAGTTGCCGAAGTCCGGGTTGTACGGCCCCACCACGAAGCCCGATCGCACGGCCGACAACTGGTCTCCGAATGCCTCAGTCAGCAGCAACTCCGCCCGAGCCTTCGACGGCCCGTAGAGATCCATCGAGAACTCGTCCTCAGGAGCGCCGGATGGCCAAGGAAGCAGCTCAGCCGACTCGGTCATCGCCGGCGTCGTCTTGCTCGCGTAGACCCCGATCGTCGACATGAACGTGTAGTGCCCAACCCGATCCCGCAACACCTCGACGCTCCGCCGGATGTCCCGCACCAAGAACCCCGACATGTCGATCACCGCGTCCCACTCGCCCGACGCCAGCGCGACCGGATCGGCACGCTCCCCGATGATCCGCTCGACCGAGGGAAACAACCCCGGGTTGGTCAGCCCGCGATTGAACAGCGTCACCTGATGGCCATCCGCCAGCGCCACCTCGACCACATGCCGCCCGAGGTTCTTGGTCCCGCCGAGCACCAACAACCTCATCCCAGCCCCCTCGCGACGTCGTCGAGCTCAGCGAGCAGTGGGTTGATCCACTCGCTGGAGGAAGGTACTGTCCGGACGCCCTCCTCGACGACCCAGGTCAGTGCGCGCAGGATGAACGCGATCCCGCCAATCGACAACTGTCGCTGCACCAGCGAAGGATCGGCGCCCGCCGCATCGATGTAGCGGGCAACGATCGGCTCGGCTTGGTGGCCGATGGCAACGGCATCGCGGACCAGGGTGTAGAGATCACTCAGATGCGGCGCGAGGTAGGTCAGCGGCCAGTCCACGATCGTCCACCGAGTGCCGTCGGAGACCAGGTTCTTCGGCACGTAGTCGCCATGGACCACCCGGGCATCCGTTGCCTCATGCAACTGATCGAGAGCCGCGGCACCCACGGTCAGCAGCCGCTCCGCAAGCTCGGGGTCGGCGGGACTTCGGCGTACCAGCTCAGCCAACTGCTTCGACGTGAACTCACTCGAAGCATCCACCGGCTTGGACCGCACCTCAGCCAGCAATTCGGCCGCAGCGAGGAAGCCCGACGCAGACGGCTCCTGCTCCAGATTCACGCGCCCGACGTCGGCGAGCACGAGCAGTACAGAGTCATCGGTCTCGACACTGTGGATCAACCGAGGCGCCGGCAACTGCAGCGGCACGACAAAGCGCCGGTACGCCGCACCCTCACTCGTCTGGGCGTCACTCCCCCGCTTGACGATCACGCAGCGCAGTCCGTAGGACAGCCGCCACACCTCCGACGAACCCCACTCGCGCAGCACCTCGCCCTTGAGCTCACCGACCGCCGGCGCTTGCGTCGCCTCGAGAACCGGTCCGGCGATGACGTCGAGCCAAGCGGGCAGCATGCAGCCATCCTGACAAGCCGCGTCACCACTTCCAAACGGGTTTCAGCTGATCGCCGCGAGCATCCGATCCACGATCCGCCGGGCAACCAGTACCGGATCCAGATCCGTCACGATCCGGTGCGGCCCGCCCTCCTCCACGCTGAACCGGGTCAACCCATCGCCCTCGACCACGATCCGCCCAGTGGCGAAAGAGAACAGCGACGGCTCGACCATCGTCAAAACAGCCGCCGGATCATGCGGCACATTGAAGTCCTGCGACCGATAAGCCCAGTACTGCCGAATCTCACCGCCGAGCAACTCCCCCAAAGCCCCCGCCGCCTCGAGCTCCGTCAGCATCGAAGCGTCGAGCCGCAACCGCGTCGTCTGCTCCAGCCCGATCACCGTCGCCGGTACGCCGGACCCGAACACCACCGCGGCCGCCGCGACATCGCACTTGATGTTGTGCTCGACCTTCCCCGACGTGAAGTCCCCACCCATCAAGAACACCTGGTCGATCCGATGCCCCTCGACCTCGACCGCCTCGGCCAGATTCGTCAGCGGCCCGATCGCCAGTACGGTCGACGACCCGGCCAGCAACCCGATCGGATCACCCTCACCGACCGCCTCCCGGTCGAGGTCAGGCATCAGCACGCCCTCGTGCCCGGCCCAGAACACCTCCCGACCGGATCGGGTCTCGCCACGCCCAGGCACGACCGGGCCAAGGTCGAGGCCGGCGACGCGGGCGATTCTGGCGACCATCCGGGCGCGCAGCAGCACGTCGCCGTACACGGTGGTCACCCCGGTGAGGGCGAGTTCCGGTGAGCCGAGGATGGCGGTGAGCGCCAGGACGTCGTCGACATCGGTGCCGATGTCGGTGTCCAGGACGAGCGAGGTCGGCACGCGGATCCTTTCGAAGGTGACCGCAGCAGGTTATCGACTGGCAAGACCGGTGGTCGGCCGCCGACCGGGCGTCTGGCAGGCTTTGGGGTATGACTGAGAACGCCACGCGCGCCTGGGGCTTCGGCCTCGCCACCGTCACGACCTCGGGCAACGTGCTCGACGTCTGGTACCCGGCCCCCGAACTGGGCGAGGCGCCCGAGGGCACGAAGGCGCCGGCGGAGCTGATCGCTGCCGAGGGCAACGACGACCTGCGCCAGGTACGCCGGACCGTCGTGCAGACCACGATCACGCTCGACGAGGCGCCGGCCGACGTCGCCGACGCCTACCTGCGGCTGCACCTGCTCTCGCACCGGCTGGTCCGTCCGCACGGCCTCAGCCTGGACGGCATCTTCGCCTCCCTGCCGAACAACGCGTGGACCTCGCACGGCCCGGTACCGGTCGACGAGATCGAGCACGTCCGGCTGCGCGCCCGGGCCGCCGGACAGCACCTGTCCGTGACGAGCGTCGACAAGTTCCCGCGGATGACGGACTACGTCGTACCGTCCGGTGTCCGGATCGCCGACGCGGACCGGGTTCGCCTGGGCGCGCACCTGGCGTCGGGAACCACGGTCATGCACGAGGGTTTCGTGAACTTCAACGCCGGCACGCTCGGCACCTCGATGGTCGAGGGCCGGATCGTGGCCGGGGTGATCGTCGACGACGGCAGCGACATCGGCGGCGGCTCGTCGATCCTCGGCACCCTGTCCGGCGGCGGCAAGGCCGTGCTCTCGATCGGCAAGCGCTGCCTGCTCGGCGCGAACAGCGGCATCGGCATCTCGCTCGGCGACGACTGCGTGGTCGAGGCGGGGCTCTACGTGACCCCCGGTACCAAGCTCAAGCTGCCCGACGGCTCCGTGGTCAAGGCGATCGAGCTGTCCGGCCAGTCCGGGCTGCTCTTCCTGCGCAACTCGATCACCGGCGCGGTCGAGGCACGGCCGCGCAAGGGTGAGGGCATCGCGCTCAACGAGGCGCTGCACGCCAACGCGTGACAAATCACGCCAACCAAGGTGAGGGGCAGCACGTCATACAGAGCGTGACCCAAATCCCGGAACCAGTACGCCGTCGTCGCACGTTGGGACCGGTATGCCGATGAACCGGGGCGCCTTGGTCGCAGTAGGAGCAGTGGGTGCCTTCGCGGTCGCTGTCGGTGTCGGGATCCACTGGGTCAGCGGCAAGGACTTCGGCCCGCTGCTGCCGCCACGTGAGCAGTGCGAGGCCACGGTCAGCACCGGGTCCGTAGTACTGGACCTGGAGCAGGCGGAGTCGGCGGCGATCATCGTGGGCGTCGCCGTACGCCGCGGGCTGCCGCCGCGGGCCGCTACGGTCGCGCTGGCTACGGCGTACCAGGAGTCCGGACTGCGGAACCTGGCGCATGGGGACCGGGACTCGCTCGGGTTGTTCCAGCAGCGGCCGTCGCAGGGCTGGGGGACGATCAAGCAGGTGCAGGACCCGCACTACGCGGCCGGCAAGTTCTACGACGCACTGGTGAAGGTGCCGAACTACCAGAAGCTCGCCGTGACGGTCGCGGCCGACAAGGTGCAGCGCAGCGCCTTCCCCAATGCGTATGCGGACCATGAGGCGGATGCGCGGATCCTGGCGTCCGCACTGACCGGGCAGTCGAAGGCCGCTCTCAGCTGCACGGTCAACACCGAGTCGATGCCGGCCGAGACGATGGGCAAGAACGGGCTGACGCCGCGCGCCGAGAAGGTTCGCAAAGACCTGGTCGCGACCTTCGGGAAGGTGTCCACCGGCGGCTACGAGCCCGGCGGCGTGACGACCGGTCACATGGAAGGTTCGGCGCACTACGAGGGCCGGGCCGTCGACATCTTCGTGAAGCCCATCTCAGCGGCCAACACGGTCAAGGGCTGGGCCATGGCGCAGTACCTGGTCGCCCGCGCCGACCACCTCGGCATCCGCACAGTCATCTTCAGCGACAAGATCTGGACCGCAGGCGGCAAGTCCGACAACGGCTGGCGCGACTACACCGCCCCCGACCGCCCCGGCAACAAAGACACCCTCCGCCACCTCGACCACGTCCACGTAGACGTCATCGACCAGTAGTCGCGACCTTGAACACCAAAGGGCGACCTCGGACATGAAATAACGTGTCCAAGGTCGCCGCTAGGTGTTCAAGGTGCTGACTTCTGGTCAGCTGGGGTCGGGCGAGTTCTACTCGTCGTGCTCCTGCGGGGGCAGCGCGGCGATGAACGGGTGGTCCTTGTCGATCTTGCCCATCTTGGAGGCGCCGCCCGGTGAGCCGAGGTCGTTGAAGAAGTCGACGTTGGCGGTGTAGTAGTCCTTCCACTGCTCCGGGGTGTCGTCTTCGTAGTAGATCGCCTCTACCGGGCAGACCGGCTCACACGCTCCGCAGTCGACGCACTCGTCGGGGTGGATGTAAAGCATCCGGTTGCCCTCGTAGATGCAGTCGACCGGACACTCCTCGACACAGGCGAGGTCCTTGAGGTCAACACACGGCTGCGCGATGACGTAGGTCACTGGTACTCCTCCTATAGCCAGCAGGCGCAGCGGACTGGGTGCTGCGGTGCGGTGTTCCCGATGCTCATATGGTGGTGCGGCTACCTAGTATCACGGTAGTCCCAGCCCCACTCTGCCAGGAGTCCGCATCGTGTCAGGCCTCAGTGCCCGTGATATCGGCCACCGTGTCGTGGTTCGCCACCGGCTTCCGGGCGGCCAGTCGACCGATGTGATCGGGGTACTGCAGGGATACGACGCGGGTTGGCTGGTGGTCCGGCACTCCGACAGTACGCTGCACCGGGTCCGTTTGCAGGACGTCTCAGCAGCCAAACGGATCCCACCGATGCCATTGCGCCCGGTGGACGTCGAGCAACTCTTCCTCACCACCGCCCTGGGCCGCCCCGCGGTAGAGACCTCGTACGTCGGCCAGTGGCTCCTCAGGGCCTCTGACGGCTGGACTGGCCGCGCCAACTCCCTCCTGCCGGCCGGTGACCCCGAGATGCCCATCTCCGAGGCTCTCAAGCTGGCTGAGGCGTTCTACACCGACCGGGGACTCCAGTCCCTGGCCCTGGTCCGTCTGGAGAGCCCTGCGGCCCAGGAGCTCGGCCAGCTGGGCTGGGTCGACGCCCGGCCGGAGCAGGCGGACGTACAGGTCATGCACACGACGCTGGACCTGGTGAACGCCTCCCCTGACTTTGAGGTGACCATCAGCGACAAGCCGGACGCAGCCTGGTATGAGGCCGCCTTCGAGGACGCTCCTCCGGCAGCGGCGCCCGCTGTGATGGAGGGCGCTCCCAAGGCGGCCTTCGCGTCGGTGGAGCTCGACGGTCGGGTGGTCGCGGTGGGGCGCGGCTCGATGACGGGCCACTGGCTGGGTGTGGACGCCGTGCGGGTCGACCCGGAGTACAGGAGGCGTGGGCTCGCCACAGCGATCCTGCAGGGGCTTGCGCGCTGGTCTGGGCAGTTGGGCGGCCGCCGCAGCTACCTGGAGGTCGTGGAGGACAACAAGCCGGCCATGACGACCTACACCAACCTCGGGTACGCCACGGCCTACCGGTACCGCTACCTAACGAACCAACCGTCGAGCTGACCAAGCCGCCGCCAGCGCAAGCACCGCAAACCCAGCCAGTACTACGCTCAGCCCCTGCCCGGCATAGACCACACCACCCACCGCCACCCCTAGCGCACCGGACAGCTGCGCGTTGGTGGCGATGACCCCAGACGCATCAGCCGCGTACTGCGTCGGCACGGCCGAGGTGATCGCCCCGATGAGCGTGTTGGCGCTGAACCCCAGCCCAAGCCCGCCGATCCCCAGCAGAGCGAACAGCCACGGCCCAGCCGACCCACCGAGCTGCAGGAACGCCAGCACGGCCAGGTAGCCCGCGGCCAGGATCAGGCAGCCGATCACTGGCATCCAGCGGAAGCCCTCGGGCAACCGCGGCAGGATCGGCCCGGCCAGCCCGAAGGCGGCCACCCACACCACCATGGCGAACCCCGAGTAGGCCGGCCCTTTCCCCAGCCCCTGTTGAAGATAGAGCGCCAAGACGAACAGCAGACCGAAGTACGCGCCAGTGGTCAGCCCGTGGGCGAGCAACCCGGCCCGGACAGCCGGTGTGCGCAGTAGAGGTCGAGCGATCAGGGGCCGACCACCACGGGCGGCTGTGCGCCGCTCGCCTAGCTCGAAGAGGACCACGACCGGCACACTGCAAGCCAGACACAGCCAGGACCACAGTGGCCAGCCACGCTCGGAGCCCAGCAGCAACGGCACGACCACCAGCAGGACAGCAGCGGACAGCGTGAGCACACCGCGCGGATCGATCGCCTGCCGATCCCCGCCGGAGCCGGAGCCGGGGCCGCCTGCGGCGGCGTCAGCGTCGGCCGGGAGGTGACGCCTGGCTACGAGTACCAGAGCGAGTCCGATGGGCACGTTGATCAGGAAGATTGGGCGCCAGGCTGTGCCGAAGAGGTCGGCGGCGATCAGCAGGCCGCCAAGGACCTGGCCGGCCACTGCTCCCCCGGACAGTGCGATGGAGAAGTACCCGAGCGCCTTCACCCGGTCTCGGCCGGCGAAGTACAGCTGGATGCCGCTCAGGACCTGCGGCACCATCAGCGCAGCGCCGGCGCCCTGCACGAACCGCGCCACGGTCAGCGAGTAGACCTCCGGCGCCAGCCCGCAAGCCAGTGAGGCGACCGTGAACACCTGCAGGCCGAGCAGGAACACCCGGCGATACCCCCACGAGGACCCGAGCCGCGCGCCCGTGATCAGCAGGACGGCGAACGCGACGACGTAGCCGGAGACCACCAGCGCGACCTGCCCCTCCGAGGCGCCCAGCGTCGCGCCGATCGACGGCGCCGCGATGTTGGCGACCGCGGTGTCGACGTTGGCCATGAACTGACCGGTCAGCAGGATCGCGAGGATCGCCGTCCGGCCACGGGTAGCCGTGAGTGTCTGCACAGGGAGGGAACGTGTCGCGAGGCCATCGTGTGAGGGCGGGCAGTCGGTAGGGTCGGCACATGACTGAGCAGGTGCGGCCGGAGTACGCAGGGGACTACGAGGGCACGGTGCACGTCGAGTACACGCCGCACCCCGACGACGGCGTGGCCGATCCGGGCGAGGTGGTCTGGACCTGGGTGCCGTTCGAGGAGGACCACCACCGCGGCAAGGACCGGCCGGTACTGGTCGTCGGCTCGGACGGGCCGTGGCTGCTCGCGTTGATCCTGACCAGCAAGGATCACGACCGCGACGCCGCCGACGAGGCGCGCTGGGGCCGGGTCTGGCTCGACATCGGCAGCGGCCCGTGGGACAAGGCCGGCCGCAACAGCGAAGTACGGATCGATCGGGTACTGCGGATCGACCCGGCCGAGGTCCGCCGTGAAGGCGCGGCCATC
Source organism: Kribbella sp. NPDC051718 (assembly GCF_040681515.1). Taxonomy (NCBI): domain Bacteria; kingdom Bacillati; phylum Actinomycetota; class Actinomycetes; order Propionibacteriales; family Kribbellaceae; genus Kribbella; species Kribbella sp. NPDC051718. Next base: position 222,672 of record NZ_JBFAYZ010000011.1, read on the forward strand.
GGCGAGGACGTCTTCACCGACGTCGCGGCCCAGTTGCACGAACTGCACCGGGCATGAAACTGGGCCGCCCCCAACGCAAGGGGACGGCCCAGAGGCAAACGGCTCAGCTAGGCGGCCGGGTGGTTGTGGGACCTGACGGCTTGCCCATTCCCGGCGGACCAGGAGTGGTGGGGGTCGCCGGCGGCGTACCGGGCTTGGGCCCGCAGTGGATCGTGTCGGCCGCGTTGTAGTTCGTGGTGAACGACTCGGTCTTGACCCGGACGCCGTTCTTCGCGAAGTACCGGAAGATCTTGATGTCGAAGCCACCGGTCGGCGCCTGCGGCCGGCAGTTCGCGGCGGTGTCCCAGACCTCGCCCGGCGCGCGGAAGTTGGTCCGTTCCGACTTGCCCGCGGTGATGTCCCAGACCTTGGTGCCCCAGATCTTCACCGTCAGGGTGCCCTGCCCACCGGGCTTGGCGGCGGTGAAGATGGTCTGCACGAAGATCCCGTGACCGGAGTCGTTGAGGAACTTCAGGTCGACCGACGGCCAGGCCACGGTCGCCTCCCGGCCGACCGGGTAGCGGTCGATGTAGACGCTGTGCGCCTTGTGCTGGACGTCCTTCAGACCGGCGAAGAAGGCCGCGTTGAAGGTGGTGGTGGCCGACTGCGAGACGCCGCCGCCGAGGTCCAGGACGAACTTGCCGCCGCTGATGATGTTGCCGTCGGTGAAGCCGTTCTCGCGGGTCCGCTCGCCGACGATCTTGTTCAGGCTGAACATCTCGTTCGGCTTCAGCAGGGTGCCGTTGATCTTGCGCGCCGCGGTGCCGATGTTGACGTTGCGGTACTCGGCGTAGGGGAAGTGCGTGGTGAACTCCCCCATCACCTCCTTGATCCCGAGCGCGGCGGCCGCCTCGGTGGTGACCTTGGCCTTGGTGTGCGCCAGGCCGACCGCGGCGGTGCGCTGACCGGCCGGCTTCGGCAGGATCGCGAGGATCGCCGGCACCACCTTGTCGCGGGCCACCACCATCCCGTCGACGGCGGGGATCACCTTGACCTTGCCGCCCACCACGCCGATCGTCGCGTCCTTCGGCAGCGTCTCCAGCGTCTTGAACCGCTCGGCGAACAGCGGCTCGAGCAGCTTGCCGTTCAGGCTCGGCGTGAAGCCGCCGTCCTTGGCGACCAGGGTCAGCGCGGGAGCGAGCTCCTCGGGCTGCAGATCGGCGCTCTTGTCCCCGACGGTCAGCCGGACCGGGCCGGACATCGCCGGTACGGCGTACTCCGACATCGCCTTGTCGATGGCCTCGGTACCGGCCTTCGGCTTGGTCACGCTGACCTGGAGGTCCTTCGGGTTGCCGTCCGACGGGAAGCCGGAGACGACCGTCTCGGTGGCCTTGTCGTTGTCCAGCTCCAGCCCGTCGGCGGACGGGTGCTGGACGGCCTTGGCCTGCACGAAGGTGATCGTTCCCTCGGTGGCCGGCCGGTTGACCTGCTTGGCCAGCGTCTCGATGGCCGCCTTCAGCTTGGTCTCGTCCTTGGCGACCACCGGCTGGATGGCGTCGCCACCGGTCATCGCCCGCCAGATCCGGGCCGGGTTCAGGCTGCGCCCGGCCCCTGCCGCGGCGACGGTCGCGTCGACGTCCAGCGTCAGCCCGGCGTCGGCGGGCTTCACCGCGAAGGTCGACTCACCGGCCTTGACCTTGATCGGCAGTACCAGGCGATCCTTCAGCCCGGCCTGTAGTTTGGCTTTCGCGTCGTTCTCGGACAGGCCACCGAGCGGAATCCCCAGGACTGTCGTATCCCCCGGTACTTTGTCGCCGGTCAGCGCGAACGCCAGACCGTAAGCGACTACGAGCACCCCGAACACTGCCGCGGCGATGATCCCCGCGAGCTTGTTTCTCCCCACCGGACAGAGTCCTCCTGCTCGTAACCAGGTAACAGCAACGGCAAAGACTACCGGAAGGGGCAGGCCTAGCTGCCCTTGAGTGCCCGATATCCACCTGAGTAGTAGATCAGTGCCGAAGCGTCACCGGCCGGCCCTGTGCCCAGGCTCAGCACCTCGCCGACGACGATCGTGTGATCGCCGCCCGGATAGGTCGCCCAGGTCCGGCACTCCAGCCAGGAGAGCGCTCCCTCGATCAGCGTGCAGCCCGTCTTCGGACCGGTCTCAGTAGCGATCCCGTCGAACTGCCGGTACAGATCCCGCCCGGACTTCGCGAACCGCTCCGCGATCTCCCCGTGCGAGTCCGCCAGCACCGAGATCGCCCAGTAGCCGCACTCCAGTACGGCGTCGTGCATCCGGACCCCATGGTCCACACACACCATCACCAACGGTGGATCCAGCGAGACGGAGGTGAACGCGTTGGCCGTCATCGCGTGCGCGACGCCGTCCTGCAGGGTGCTCATGATGGTGATCCCGGACGCGAACCGGCCCATCGCCGTACGGAACTCCCCGGAATCGATGCTGCCGCCGGGGTCCGTTGTCACCCCAGCACTCTATGACCCCGAGAAGGTTGACGCCTCAACTCACGGTGTGGAACCTGTCACTGCCCGGCCAGCAGCTTCCTCGCCTGCTCCGAGCGAGGGTTGCCATGGCTGTCGTAGAAACGCAACGCGGCCTGCCACTCGCCTCGCGCCTCGTCCACCCGGCCGAGCGCGGCCAGGGTCTGCCCCATCCGCAGCCGCACACTCGCCTCCCGGTCCTGCGCCTCGACCGCCAGCGCCAGCTTCAACGCATCCTGCTGGGCCCCGAGCGCGTCCTGGTACCGCCCAAGCTCGAACCACACGGCGCCGAGATGATCGAGCACCTCGGCCACCCCGCCGTCCGACCCGGTCGCGCGATGGATCACCTCGGCCTGCCGCAGCGCGTCGACTGCGTCGTCGTACCGGCTGGTCGTCCGGTACGCCTCGGCGATCGTCAGGTACAGCGCCGCCACCCGCGTCGACCGATCCGTCCGCCGGACCACTTCGATCGCGCCTTCGAAGGCGACCCGCTGCGCCTCGAACTGGCCTTCCTTCCCGGCGATCTGGCCGAGGACCAGCCGGGAGTACGTCTCCAGGCTCTCGTGACCGATCCGGATCGCCTGATCCATCGACTCCTGGGCCGCCACCCGTCCTTCGTCCAGCCGGTCTGCCTGTTCGAGCATGTGCGCGAGGTTCATCAGGCTCTTGGCCTCGTACTCGTCGTCGCCCAGCTCCGCGGCCAGCCGACGGGCCACGGCCAAGTGATCCGCACCGCCGGCGAAGTCTCCCAGCTCAGCCTGGGCCAGTCCCAGGTCGAAATGGATCATGAACGCGGCCATCGGGTCCGTTCGCTCGTCGACCAGCTCGACCGCGAACTCGTTGAGCTGCTTCCACTCCAGCCAGCGCCGGTGGTACCGGCAGGCCAGACTGGCCCCGATCGCGATCCGCACGACCCGCCCGCGCTCAGCACTTGACCCGGTCGCGGCGGCCTGAGTCGCCAGGACGAGGTTGTTGCGATCCGCGTCGACTTCGTCGAAGACACTCTCCAGATCGGGCAGATCCAGCGCGCCGGCCACCCAGGCCGAGTCGTGCCACAGGACCCGCACGGGCGATTGGGGATCCAGCTCATCCGCGCGCCAGAGCATCGCGGCGTACTGATCGAGCACCCGGAGCCTCAGCGCGGCCCGGTCCTCCTCGGTCGTCATCGACTGGGCCAGATCGTGCCCGACGGCCCGGATCAGGTCATGGATCCGGTACCTCCGCAGCGCCGGCGTCTCGAGCAGATTGACGTCGACCAGGTGCTCGAGCGCCGTCTCGACCTCGAACAACGGCAGATCGAGCGCGGCTGCCGCCATCCGCAACGAGAAGTCGTCACCAGGGAGCAGGGACACCAGCGGCAACGCACGGGCAGCCGTCTGGTCGACCTTGCGGGCACTGGCCGCCAGCGCCTCGATCGAGACGCCGAGACTCGACCGCACTCCGTCCCCCAGCCCAGTGGACGACAGCACGCCGAGCTTGGACTGCTCATCGGCCAGCGCCGCAGCGAGTTGCTCGACGGACAGTCCGGGCCGGTCGGCGAGATAGGTGCCGGCGATCCGCAGAGCCAGTGGCAAGCGCCCGCACAGCCGGACGACCTCAGCGGCCGCAGTGGGCTCCTGCTCCGTCCGGTTCTCGGCCACTGAGGCCAGGAGCTCCAACCCTTCCGCCTCGGACAGCAGGTCAAGGGGTAGATGCTTGGCTCCGTCCAGCCCGCTCAGCCGTCGCCGGCTGGTGACCAGGGTGACCGTCTCCGCAGTACCGGGCAGCAGCGGGGCCACTTGCGTAGTACTGGCTGCGTTGTCGAGCACGAGCAGCACGCGCCGTCCGGCCAGCAGCGACCGATACCGTGCTGACGCGGTCGCCACCTCGTCCGGTACGTCGTGCACGCCAAGCGTCCTCAGCATCCGGCCCAGTGCGTCCAGTGCCGAGATGGGATCGCCACCGTGCCCGCGCAAGTCGACGTACAGCTGACCATCGGGGAACTCATCCACCGTCTGCTGCGCCGCGCGAACCGCCAGCGAGGTCTTGCCGATGCCACCCATCCCGGCGATCGCCACCAGCACCGCTCCGCCGGGATAGCCGGGAACAGCCGTCAGTGCATCGACCAGCTCATCGAGCACCTGCTCCCGGCCGACGAAGTCCGCGAGGTCCGCCGGCAACTGGCGCGGCACAGCCGGCCCCGCAGGCCTCTGCGCGGCCTGCACCAACAGGTCCTGCTCGGCCTCCGGCAACCCCAACGCCCCGGCCAAGTGCTCGATCGTGCTGGGCCGCGGATACCGCCGACGCCCGTTCTCCAGCGCCCGGATCGCCTCGACGCTCAAGGCGGCCCGCTCGGCCAACGCCTCCCGGCTCAACCCGGCCGCAGCCCGGTGTGCCCGCAACAATCCACCCAGCCGGGTGCCCATGTCTCCAGATCGTAGACCCCGATACGCGGGCACTCTGGCCGGCTTCGGATCAGAGGCCGGCGAAGAGGTCTGTCTCGACGCCACCGGGGCCGGGGGCCGCGGTGCCCTTGACCAGGCGGTAGGCCTCGTCGCCGAAGATTTCGTTGCCGGTGTTGTTCGACAGGGCGAAGAAGGGGCCGTCGACGGTGATCTGGGTGGCGTGCGCCTTCATCGCGTTCATCTTGCGGTCGATGTACTCACCGGCCGCGATCACGCAGTCGACCAGCCGGTCCGGGGTGATCATCGGCGGCATCGGGCCGTCCGGGTCCATCCCCTCGAAGGTGGTGGTGTCGCCGGCCTCACGGAGCCTGCGCAGGCTCGCCCGCATGCTCGCCTCCCCGATCGTCGGCCAGTAGATCTTCGCGATCTCCCAGGCCTCGCCGAGGTCCTCCCGGTACGACGGTGCCGCGGCCAGGGCAGCCGCATAGGTCGCGACCCGGTGCGCCTGGATGTGGTCGGGATGGCCGTAGTTGCCCCACTGGTCGTAGGTGACCAGGACCTGCGGGCGGATCTCCCGGATGACCGGGATCAGGTCGTTCGCCGCGGCCAGCAGGTCGGCCTTCCAGAAGCTGTCCGGCCGGGTGTCCGGCGGGACGTCCGCGTTGCCCTCGGCGTTGTAGATCATCCCGGTGTCGCGGTACTTGCCCGGTCCGCCGAGGAACCGGTGGTCGGTGACGCCCAGCTCGGCCATCGCCGCGGCCAGCTCGCCGATCCGGTGCTTGCCGAGTTCGTCGGTCTGGTCCGCGGCCAGGTGGGCCAGCTCCGGGACCAGTACCTCGCCCTCCTCACCGAGGGTGCAGGTCACCAGCGTGACCTGCGCGCCCTCGGCGACATACCGCGCCATCGTCGCGCCGTTGTTGATCGTCTCGTCGTCAGGATGGGCATGGACCAGCAGCAGGCGGCGGTCGGGAAGCTCACTCATACCGCCAGCCTACGTGGGCCCGCGGACACTCCCCTGCCGGTTGTTCAGCCGAAGCGGCGGACCAGCAAGCAGCCTGCCTGGAAGCGCGACCGGGCGCCGAGCCCGGCGATCAGCGCGCTGATCTCGGCCCGGACGGTCCGCAGCGAGAGCCCGAGCTGGCGGGCGATCGCGGCGTCCTTGGCACCCGTGGCCATCAGCCGGCCGATGGTGACCTGGCGGCTGGTGAGCTCGTTGGCCGCGGCCTGCGTCTTGCGATGCGTGCCCAGCTCATAGACCTCACAGACGACCTCCGGTGCGAAGTCCTCGCGTCGCACCGCAGGAACAGCCTGGTAAACCGACATGCACATCTCCTCCCCAGTCGTCGTGCGAGTTCAATTCTCGACCGCTGCAAACCGGGTCACCAGGTACAACCCATACAGTTCACCCATACAAATAGGGCTTGACCGAAAGTGGCGATCGGGAGGTACCGAGGTGGACTCGCAGTTCGCGGCGCTGCTCCGCCGGCACCGGGCAGCCGCGGGGCTGACCCAGGACGAGCTGTCCGAAGGCTCCGGCGTGAGCGTCCAGGCGATCAGCACCCTCGAGCGCGGAACCAGGCGCTACCCGCAGCTGAGCACGGTCGACGCACTGGCCGAGGCGCTCCACCTGGACGCCGACCAGACCGCAGCGCTGGCCGCTGCCGCCTCCCGCCGCGGCAAGTCGGACAAGCCTGCACCGAAGCCGTCCCTGGCGGCCTCCCCCAGACAGCTGCCGTTCGCCAGTGGCGACTTCACCGGCCGGATCCGGGAGATGGAGCTGCTGACCAAGTACCTCACCACCTCCAAGGGCGTCAGTGTGACCGCCATCACGGGCATGGGCGGCATCGGCAAGACCACCCTCGCCATCCACACGGCTCACCAGGTCGCGGACCACTTCCCGGACGGCCAGCTGTACCTGGACCTGCGCGGCTTCGGCATCGGCCCACCGCTCGAGCCCCTGGACGCCCTGACCTACCTACTGGAGGACCTGGGCGAGACACCACCCGTGGACCTCGCCACCGCGACAGCCCGCTTCCGTACTGCGCTCGCCGGGCGTCGCCTGGCGCTGGTGCTCGACAACGCCTCCGACCAGGATCAGGTCCGGCCGCTCCTCCCCGGTTCGGGCGGCTGCGCGGTCATCGTGACGAGCAGGCGCAGCATGGCCGGGCTCGGCGGCCGTCAGTTCCAGCTGGGCGAGCCGCCTCTGGAGGAGTCCATCGAGATGCTCCGGCGGATCTCAGAACGCCCGGACGCGCCAGAGGACGAGTGTGCCGAGGTGGTACGCCAGTGTGGCGGCCTCCCGCTGGCGATCCGGATGGCAGGGGCCAGGCTGGCGTCCCGCCCGACCTGGCCGGTGGCCCATCTCGCTGAGCGACTGGCGGACGGCCGACGCCGGCTCGACGAGCTGCAGCTGGACGATTCCGGCGTACGGGCGACGCTGGTGCTGTCGATCGAGCAGTTGGCCGGCAGTGACGACCCGATCGACGTACAGGCCGTCACGATGTTCGCGCTGCTCGGGTTGTCGGACTCGGTGGACCTCACGTCGGCGCTGGCGGCCGCTCTGTCGGACAGTCCGGAGCCGGAGGCTGTCGTAGTACTGGAGCGGCTGGTGGACGTGCACCTGCTCGCCACACCCGGGCCAGGGCGGTACAGGCTGCACGACCTGGTGCGGGTCGCAGCGCGTGAGCTTGCGGATCAGATGCTGACCGAGCAGGACAAGGCGGCAGCGAACACCAGGTGGATCAGACGAGTCTCCGCCGTCGTCTGGAAGGCCAGCGAGTACGCCGGACACGGCGTGACCCGCGACGGCTGGCTCGACAAGGAGTGGCTGACCGGCGCCCTGGACCTCTCCTGCCAGGACGACGTCCTCAGTTGGCTGGACAACGAGCGGGCCAACCTGGTCGGCATCGTGCAGCAGGCCGCAGTGGACCAGCCCAGCCTCGCAGTACAGCTAGCGGTCGGTCTCAACGTGTACTACGCCGTCCGCCGGGCCTGGCTCGAGTGGCTTCAGGTCAACGAGGCCGTACTACGCCTGGTCAGCGGCGGCCCCGACCGGATCGCCGAAGGCCTCGTCCTGCATGACCTCGGCGCCGCCCATGCCGAGCTCGGCCAGTACGAGCAGGCCGTCGCTCCCCTGCGCCGGGCAGTGGACACTGCCGACGCGTCCGGCGACGGCAACCTCCAGGCGCTCTGTCTGAGCAGCCTCAGCCACGTACTAGAGCGCACCGGCCGCACCACCGACGGCATCCCGTACGCCGAGCGGGCCCGGGAGATCGGTCTACGCCTGGGGATCCCACCACGAGCCGCCTGGGCCTGCCTGGCGCTCGGCATGCTGTACCTGAAGACAGGGATGCCCAAATCCGCCCGACGGCACTTCGACGAGGCGATGGAGCTCCTGGTCGAGCCCGGCCTGGAGAAGTACCGCGGCATGATCGCCCAGAACGTCGGCGTCGCCTACCGCGAGGCCGGCCAATACGACGTGGCCGGCGAATCCCTGCGCGAAAGCCTGAAGCTCTACCGGACCGCGGGCGCCGCGATCCCGGAGGCCGAGGTACTGAACGAGCTCGGCCGCCTGCGCCTGGCCGAGGGACGCTACGAAGAAGCCATCGCCGCCCAGAGCGAAGGGCTGGCCATCGCCGGCCAGTACGGCGACTGGCTGGTCGAGGCCGACATCCGCAAGAGCCTCGGCGAGGTCCACCACGCCCAGGGCCACCTCCCGGAGGCCCGCCGCGAATGGCGGATCGCCTTGTCCATCCACGAGCAGCATGACGCCCACGGCGCCGCCGCCCTGCACCAACTCCTCCGCAGCACCTGAGCAACAACAGCGAAGGAGGCGGCCCCCCGAAGGGAAACCGCCTCCTTCTCACCTGTCAGGTGATGGTGCTACCTGCTTGATCAGCTGGTCGGCTTCTTCAGGCCGATCTGCGTCAGGTCCAGGATTCCACCGGTGTTCGGGTCGGCCACCGCGTCAGCGATGTTCGAGCCGGTGACGTACACGTTGAGGTCCTGAACGGTCGGCACCAGCGGCGCCGTCTTCATGATCTCGGTGTACAGGTCCGAGTAGCCCTGCTCCATCTTGGGCTTGTCGGTCTCCTTGGACAGCTCGGCCATCTTGTCCCAGCCCGTGTTGCTGCGGGCGTAGTTGTTCTGCGCGGCCTTGTTCGGGGCCGTCAGGTCCGGTCCGAAGACCGGCGGGACGATGGTGGCCAGGGTCGCCCAGTCGAAGCACCAGCCGGCGGTGATCAGATCGGTCGCCGACGCGTCCTGCTGCTGGGTCGAGTAGTAGTTGTCGCCCGGGATCTTGCGGATGTCGATGTTGATGCCGACAGCCTTCCAGGACGCCTGCGCGGCCTCGGCCGCCTTGGTGGCCAGACCCGAGTCGGCGGTGCCGAGAGTCAGCTTCTCACCCTTGTAGCCGGACTCGGCCAGCGCGGCCTTCGCCTTGGCCTGGTCGCCCTCGGGCGGGGAGTTGAAGAAGCTTTCCTTGGTGTAGCCGTTCAGGTCCTGCGGGATGATCGAGTCGACCACCGCGGCCAGCCGCTCGCCACCACGGGCGTCGCGGTAGCTGGTGCGGTCCAGACCGTAGTACAGCGCCTCGCGCAGCTTCTGGTTCTTCAGCAGCGGCTTCTGCTCGTTGAACGCGATGTAGCGGCGGCAGATGTCGGTACCGGTGACGACCCGGTCCTTGACGTTCGGCTGGTTGGTCTTGGCGATGTTCTCCGGCTGGACACCGGCGAAGCTGATCGAGTTCTTGTCCGCCGCACCGTCGGCGAACAGCCGCTGGTCGACGGTCGCCTCGGCGTCACCGAACTTGAAGACGAACTTGTCCGGCAGCGCGTTGCGCAGCGGGTCGGTCTTCTGGTCCCAGTTGGTGTTGCGGACCAGCGTCAGCGACTTCTTGCGGACGTAGGACTCGATCTTGTACGGGCCGGTCGCGACCGGGTGGTTGTCGTAGGCCGTGTGGGTGTCCTTGGCCTTCGGGACCGGCGACCAGATCTTCATGCTGGCCGCGCCCTCGAAGGTGGCGACCGGCTGGTTCAGCTTGAGGATGACGGTCTTCTCGTCCGGCACCTCGATGGCGGTGCAGCCCTTGCCACCGTTGTTGTTGTTGACGTACGGGCCCTTGTAGCCCGGGCAGTCCAGGTAGTTGTGCGCGTACGGCGCACCCTCTGCCATGTCGGCCGCGAACGAACGCTCCGCGCCGTACTTGATGTCGGCGGCAACGATCGGCGAACCGTCCTCGTACTTCAGCCCGTCCTTCAGCTTGAAGGTCCAGGTCTTGAAGTCAGGGCTCGCCTCGTAGCTGGCCGCGAGGTCGTTCTCGAGCTTGATCTTCTTTTCTTTGGCGTCGTAACGGTAGTCGACCAGCGTCCGGGTGATCAGCTTGCCGATCATCCCGGAGTCGGTGACGAAGTTACGCGCCGGGTCCAAGTGCTCGACGTCGTTGACGTGGTAAACCGTGACGGTGCCCCCCTTGGCCCCGGCGCCGTCTGTGCCTGCAGTGGACTTGCTGCCGGCGTCATCGTTCCCGCCGCCGCAAGCAGTCGCCAGCAGGGCCACCGAGGCTCCTGCCGCAACTACCTGTCCTACTCGTTTGGCGTACTTCATAGCCAGTAATTCCTTCCTTGTCATGACGTTCCACGCCGGGTCGCGGCGGCCGGATAGGTCATCTGGCGTCACAATTCGCGGTTATCAACTCACGGATTCACAGGTGGTGCAACGAGCTTGCGGCTCGGTGACCAGATCGTGATTGGTTCATTGCCATCGATAGACCTAAGGTGACTCTGCGCAATGTTCAGATCACATCGCGCTCCTCGGGGAAGTGGCAGGCGGCCTGGTGATCCGGTGCGCCGATCTGCACCAGCGGCGGCTCCTGCTCGGCGCAGATGTCCTGCGCTTTCCAGCAACGTGTCCGGAATCGGCAACCGGACGGCGGGTTCAGGGGGCTCGGCACGTCGCCGGTGAGCCGGATCCGCTCCCGATGAGCCACTGCGTCGGGGTCCGCTTCCGGTACCGCCGACAGCAGCGCGTGGGTGTAGGGGTGCCGGGCGTGGTTGTACAGCTCGTCACGCTCAGCGATCTCGACGACCTTGCCCAGGTACATCACCGCGACCCGGTCCGAGATGTGCCGGATCACCGACAGGTCGTGCGCGATGAACATGTAGGCCAGCTCGAACTCGTCCTGCAGGTCCTCCAGCAGGTTCACGATCTGCGCCTGGATCGAGACGTCGAGCGCGGAGACCGGCTCGTCGCAGACGATCAGCTTGGGCCGCAGCGCGAGCGCCCGGGCCACCCCGATCCGCTGCCGCTGGCCGCCGGAGAACTCGTGCGGGTACCGGTTGTAGTGCTCCGGGTTGAGCCCGACCCGCTCCATCAGCGCCTGGACGGCCTTCTTCGTGCCGCCCTCGCTCTTCACACCCTGGATCTCGAACGGCGCCGCGATGATGGTGCCGATCGTCTGCCGCGGGTTCAGCGACGAGAACGGGTCCTGGAAGATCATCTGGACCTGACGCCGGAACGGCCGCATCTTCTGCCGGCTCAGGTGGGTGATGTCGGAGCCCTCGAACCGGATGGTGCCACCGGTCGGCTCGTCCAGCCGGGTGACGAGGCGGCCCGTGGTCGTCTTGCCACAGCCCGACTCACCGACCACGCCGAGCGTCTCGCCGGAGCGGATGGTGAAGTCCACCCCGTCGACCGCCTTGACCGCGCCGGTCTGCCGCTGGAACACGATGCCCCGGGTGACCGGGAAGTACCGCTGCAAGCCCTTGACCTCGAGCAGTGCCTCGCCCTGCTCCGGCCGGACGACCTCTTCGGCCGACGTCGACGTACTCACGATCGCTCCTCAAACTTGACGGCCGGCATCACAGGTTCGGCTTGATCTGCTCGGTGAACAGCTTTGTGCGCTCCGCGTGCTCGATGTGGCAGCGGACCCGGTGCGGGTCCGTGCCGACCTGCAGCAGCTCCGGTACCTCACCCGTGCAGGAGTGCCCCTCGACGTGCTGCTGGTAGTCGCAGCGCGGCTGGAACGGGCACCCCTTGGGCAGGTTGATCAGCGACGGAGGAGTACCCCGGATCGCCTTGAGCCGGTGATCGCCACCGCGGTTGACCCGCGGGATCGAGCCGAGCAGACCCCAGGTGTAGGGCATCTCGGGCCGGTAGAAGATGTCCCGGACCGGGCCGGACTCGACCACCCGGCCGCCGTACATGACCACCACGTCCTGGGCCATCTGGGCGACGACGCCGAGGTCGTGGGTGATGATCACGATCGCGGAGTTGAACTCCTTCTGCAGATCCTGCATCAGGTCCAGGATCTGGGCCTGGACGGTGACGTCCAGGGCCGTGGTCGGCTCGTCCGCGATCAGCAGCTGCGGGTCGCACATCAGCGCCATCGCGATCATCGCGCGCTGCCGCATACCGCCGGAGAACTGGTGCGGGTAGTCGTAGAACCGCTTGTCCGGCGACGGAATGCCGACCCGGTCGAGCAGATCGACCGCGCGCTTCTTGGCGACCGCCTTGGTCACGTCGTTGTGCACCCGGTACGCCTCGACCAGCTGGTCGCCGACCCGGTAGAACGGATGCATCGCCGACAGCGGGTCCTGGAAGATCATCGCGACCTGCTGGCCGCGCAGCCGGCGGATCTCCGGGATGGACATGTCCACCAGCTCGGCGCCGTCCAGCCAGATCTCACCGGTCACCTTGGCCCGGCTGCCCTTGTGCAGGCCCATGATGGCCAGGCTGGACACACTCTTGCCGGAGCCGGACTCGCCCACGATGCCCAGCGTCTTGCCGCGCTCCAGGCTGAAGCTCAGTCCGTTCACGGCCTTGACCAGGCCGTCGTCGGTCGGGAAGTGCACCTGCAGGTCCTTGAGCTCAAGGAACGGCTTGCCGGTGCGGTCCGTGGATGCTGTGGTCGTCACAGTCTCGGTCACTTGTCGTCTCCTCGACGGGTCAGGACAACCGCACGCGCGGGTCGATGAAGGCGTACAGGACGTCGACGATCACGTTGGCCAGCACGACGAAGATCGCGGCGAACAAGACGACACCCATGATCGAGGGCAGGTCGTTGCCGAGTACCGAGTCGATCGAGAACTTGCCCAGCCCGGTGATGCTGAAGACCTGTTCGGTGATCACCGCGCCGCCGAGCAGACCACCGAGGTCCAGGCCGAAGATCGTCACGATCGGCGTCAGCGCGGACCGCAGACCGTGCTTGAAGATCACTGTCCCCTCACCCAGGCCCTTGGCCCGGGCGGTGCGGATGTAGTCCTCGTTCATCGTGTCGATCATGTTGGCCCGGGTGATCCGGGTGTACAGCGCCGCGTAGACCAGCGCCAGCGTCAGCCAGGGCAGGATGTAGAACTGCAGCCACTTGAACGGCCCGACGGTGAACAGCTCGGAATTGGCCGTGTCCGGGAACGGCAGCCATTTGAGCTTCACGATGAACAGGAACAACAGCAGATAACCGAACACGATGGTCGGGAACGAGACGCCGAACAGCGCCAGCCCGACGCTCAGCTTGTCCAGCCATTTGCCCTTCCGCAGGGCGGCCAGCAGGCCGAGCATCACGCCGCCGATCAGCCAGATGATCGCGGCCCCGACGGCCAGCCACAGGGTGGGCGGGAAGGCGTCGGAGATCGAGGTCCAGACCGGGATGCCGTTCTGGTAGGACTCACCGAAGCACGGCCAGGCGCAGTTGTGCTCGCTGCCGGCGGTACCGATGTCCCGGCCGCCCGGGTTGACCAGGCCCTTCATGTACGTGCCGTACTGGACGATCAGCGGGTCGTCGAACCCGTAGGTCTCGTTCACGGTCTGGATCGTCGCGGTGTCGCAGTTCTTGCCACAGATCAGCAGGGCGGGGTTCGCCGGCGTGATCCAGAACAGGAAGAACGTGATGGCAGAGATCACCCAGAGGATGAGGACCGTCTGCAGCAGCCGGCGGATCAGATAGCGGCCCATGGGTCAGCTCCTCCCGGCACGCGGGTCGAGGGCGTCACGCACGGAGTCACCGAGCAGGTTGAACGCCAGAACGGTGATGAACAGCGCCATACCCGGGAAGAACAGGTACAGCGGATTGCTCTCGATCCACTGCGAGGCGTCGCTGATCATCCGGCCCCAGGAGCTGGTGGGCTCCTTGATACCGACACCGAGGAAGGACAGTGCGGCCTCCGCGGTAATGTTGCTCGGGATCAGCAGCGTCGTGTAGACGAGCAGGGTCGGCAGCATGTTCGGCAGGATCTGCTTGAAGATCACGTACATCGGGCCGGCCCCGAGCGAGCGGGCGGCCTCGACGAACTCACGCTCCCGCAGCGAGAGCGTCTGCCCGCGCACGATCCGGGCCAGATAGGCCCAGCCGAAGAAGCCGAGGACGAACATCAGCACGCCTAATCGGAGCCGGTTGTCGTCGGGTATCCCGAACAGGGCCTGGCCGCGGTCGGCGACCACCGGCGTCAGCGCCATGATGAAGAGCAGCGAGGGGAAGCTCAGCATGATGTCCATCAGCCGGCTCAGCACGGTGTCGATCCAGCCACCGAAGTAGCCGGAGACCATGCCGATCACGGTGCCGAGCACGATCGCGATGATCGTGCCACCGAGCGCGACCAGCAGGGATACCCGGGTGCCGTAGACCAGCCGGGAGAACACGTCGCGGCCGTTCTGCGGCTCGACGCCGAGCCAGTGCTCGCTGCTCGAACCGCTGCCGAACAGACCGCCGATCGGGATGCTGCCGTCGCGCGTGTTCAGCAGCGGCGTGCCGTCCTTGTTCAGCTTGTTGAACTGGTCCGGCGGGAAGCCGTTGATCTTCACGATCAGCGGGGCGAAGATCGCCACCGCGATGATCAGCAGGATGATGACCGCGCTGATCACCGCGATCTTGTCCTTCTTCAGCCGGGCCCAGGCGATCTGCCCTAGGGACCGGCCTTCGATCTGCTTGGCCTCAGTTGTCTCGGCCAAGCCGTCTGCCGGAAGACCGCCGTCCGGAGACAGGTCTTCTGTAACCCCCAGCGTCATCGCTGTTGCCTACCTTCCCCTTGAATCGCACGTCGTCACCCCGACGGTCGAGTTGCCGGGAACCCTACGGATCTCGCAGTGTGGACGCCACCGGGCACTCACCGATGTCACGGAATCGTGACGGATTAGTGCCACGGTTACCCGGGCATTCAGTGCCACCCGCACTTATGTGCCGTTTTCGACTACTTGGCGTAGAGCGGGAAGGAACGGACGGTCAGCTGGTAACCAATCCAGCAGTGCCAACTCGGCCGCGCCTACCCATCGGATCGCGCTGTGTTCGGACAAAACCGGTTCACCACGTATCAGCGCCGCAGCGTACACGCGCAACTGGTAACGATCTCCGATGGGCTGGGCCGGACCGAGGGACACCCCGGGCTCGATCTCGACCGCCAATTCCTCGCGTAATTCCCTGATCGCGGCCTGTGCATCGGTCTCCCCCGGTTCGACCTTGCCGCCCGGAAACTCCCAGCCACCGTCCGGACCAGGACGCAGCGCCGCCAGCACCAGGCCGTCCCGGATCACGGCCACCCCGACGACCACCTGCGGCTCACTCATGGGGCTGCACTCTTCCAGAGCTTGCCTGGATGATGGCCGGGTGCCACTACAGAACCGAGTGCTGCCGACCCAGGAGATCGTGGCCGACGCCGGTCGCGGTCTGCTGATGGGCAACCGCGGCACCATCCACCATCCCGACCGCACCCTCGGCACCACCCGCTGGCGGTCGAAGGCCTGGATCTGCTGCGTCCTGGACTGGAAGGGCGTCCAGCGCGATCCGATGCCGCCCGGACGCTGGACCGCGCTGTTCTTCTTCGACGAAGCGGTCGCCCTCGCCGCCGGCCACCGCCCGTGCGCATACTGCCGCCGCCGCGACTACCTCCTGTACGCCGGTGCATGGGCCGCCGCCCGTGGTCTGCACGAACGGCCGCGGGCCACCGCGATGGACGCCCAGCTCCATCTCGAACGGGTCGAACCGCGAACCCGGCAGCAGCGCACCACGATCGCCGGCCTCGACGAGTTGCCCGACGGCGCGATGATCCGCTTCGACGGCCGGCCTGCCCTGGTACTGGCCGGCAAGGTGCTCGGCTGGTCGTGGGAGGGATACGACACACCCGCCCGGCCGGCCGGGTTGCGCGAGGTCGAAGTACTGACGCCGCCCGCGAATCTCCTTGTACTCAAGGCCGGATTCGGCCCTTTACTCCACCCGACAGCCATCGGCAACTGAGGTAAACCTAACTAGGAACACGCCGTACCGAGGGGTCTTCCGTTGTGCGCCGCGCGAGGGCAAAGTGTGCCCATACTTACAGCGACAAAACCATCACTGGAGTCGGTATGGGTGACGGCAACAGCGCCGTGGCAGCGGTGCAGCGAGCATTGGCAGCGCTACACGCCGGCGTCGGCAAGTTGAGCCAGGAGTACGGTGACACCCTCGGCGTTCGCCGATTGGTGTCGGACGTGGCCAGGCTGAGCGACGACCTGGCCGAGCTCGGCCCTCCCGACCCTCATCACAGACCCGGACCCGTTCCGGAGGAACTCGAGGAGATCCCCGACGTGGAATACGACGCGTCCATGTGGACCGACGCGGAGCACGAAGGCTTCGGCGCCCCTGACCGGCGCGCTCCATGACCGAGCGCAGCGAGGTACATAAGCACAGTGGCGTTTCGCCAGCAGAACCGCCCGCAGCGAAGCGAGGACGGTTCTGATGGCGACGACGGGCGTTAGCGCGCCGGGTCGCGCACAGATCAAGCAGAAGACTCTACGGACCGATCGCTGGTGGCTCGCGCCGCTGCGGATCGGCGTGATCCTGGGCTTCTTCGTCGTCTACGCGACGGTCCGGATCTTCATGAACAAGTACTACTGGGTCGACGCGTACCACTACCTCACCCCGTTGTACTCGCCGTGCGTGACCTCGTCCTGTGTCGAGGGCTCGAGCCACCTGGGCACCTGGTTCGGGGACTTCCCCCGGGTGATCCCGTTCAGCATCATCACGTTCGCTGTCCTGGCCGGCTTCCGCGGTACCTGCTACTACTACCGCAAGGCGGGCTGGCGGTCGTTGCTGATCGCACCGGGCGCCTGCGCGGTGCCGGAGCCGCACAAGAAGTACAACGGTGAGCGCAAGTTCCCGATCACCGCGGTGAACCTGCACCGGTACTTCTTCTACGGCGCGCTGCTGTTCGGTCTGCTCAACGTCTACGACGGCACCCAGGCCTTCCACGGCAAGGACGGTGGCTTCGGCATCGGCCTCGGCACGCTGATCATCTGGATCAACCTGGTGATGCTGTGGATGTACACGCTGTCGTGCCACGCCTGCCGGCACATCGTCGGCGGCCGGCTGAAGAACTTCTCCAAGCACCCGTTGCGCTACCGGTACTGGACCTTCGTGTCGAAGCTGAACCCCAAGCACGGCACGTACGCGATGATCTCGCTCTTCACCGTGATCATCACCGACGCGTACATCATGTCGGTCTCGGCCGGCTGGTTCTCCGATCTGCGCTTCATCAACTGATACGGACGTTTGATCTCTTATGACTGAGCTGGAACGACACCAGTACGACGTGATCGTGATCGGCGCCGGCGGCGCCGGTCTCCGGGCCGCGATCGAGGCCCGTGAGCAGGGCAAGCGCACCGCGATCATCTGCAAGTCGCTGTTCGGCAAGGCGCACACGGTGATGGCCGAGGGTGGCTGTGCCGCGGCGATGGGCAACGCGAACTCCAACGACAACTGGAAGACCCACTACGTCGACACGATGCGTGGCGGCAAGTTCCTGAACAACTGGCGGATGGCCGAACTGCACGCGCAGGAAGCCCCCGACCGGGTCTGGGAGCTGGAGACGTACGGCGCGCTGTTCGACCGGACGCCGGACGGCAAGATCAGCCAGCGCAACTTCGGCGGTCACACCTACCCGCGGCTCGCGCACGTCGGCGACCGGACCGGCCTGGAGCTGATCCGCACCCTGCAGCAGAAGATCGTTTCGCTGCAGCAGGAGGACTTCAAGGCCACCGGCGACTACGAGGCCAACCTCAAGGTCTACGCCGAGTGCACGATCACTGAGCTGTTGAAGGACGGCGACGCGATCTCCGGCGCCTTCGGGTACTGGCGTGAGTCGGGCCGGTTCGTCCTGTTCGACGCGCCGGCCGTCATCCTGGCCACCGGCGGTGTCGGCAAGTCGTTCAAGGTCACCTCGAACTCGTGGGAGTACACCGGTGACGGTCACGCCCTCGCGATGCGGGCCGGCGCGACGCTGATCAACATGGAGTTCATCCAGTTCCACCCGACCGGCATGGTCTGGCCGCCGTCGGTGAAGGGCATCCTGGTCACCGAGTCGGTCCGCGGTGACGGTGGCGTGCTGAAGAACTCCGAAGGCAAGCGGTTCATGTTCGACTACGTGCCGGACGTGTTCCGCGCGCAGTACGCCGAAACCGAAGAAGAAGCCGACCGCTGGTACAAGGACGCCGACAACAACCGGCGCCCACCGGAACTGCTGCCCCGCGACGAGGTCGCCCGGGCGATCAACTCCGAGGTCAAGGCCGGCCGCGGAACCCCGCACGGCGGCGTCTTCCTGGACGTCTCCTCCCGGCTGCCCGCCGAGGAGATCCAACGCCGGCTGCCGTCGATGTACCACCAGTTCAAGGAGCTGGCGGACGTCGACATCACGGCCGAGCCGATGGAGGTCGGCCCGACCTGTCACTACGTGATGGGTGGCGTCGAGGTCGAGCCGGACACCGCGCAGTCGTCGGTCAAGGGTCTGTACGCCGCCGGTGAGGTTGCCGGTGGCATGCACGGCTCGAACCGGCTCGGTGGCAACTCGCTGTCCGACCTGCTCGTCTTCGGCCGTCGCGCCGGAGCCGGTGCGGCGTTGTACGTCGAGTCGCTCGGCGAGAACCGGCCGAAGATCTCCGAGGCCGACGTCGACGCGGCGGCCGCCGAGGCCCTCGCGCCGTTCGAGCTCGAGGGTGGCGAGAACCCGTACACGATCCACCAGGAACTGCAGCAGTCGATGAACGACCTGGTCGGCATCATCCGCAAGGCCGACGAGATCGAGCAGGCGCTGTCGCGGCTGGCCGAGTTCCGCGGCCGGATCGCGAAGATGACGGTCGAGGGGCACCGGCAGTTCAACCCGGGCTGGCACCTCGCGCTCGACCTGCGCAACATGCTGACCGTGTCGGAGTGCGTCGCGAAGGCCGCGCTGCTGCGCGAGGAGTCCCGTGGCGGTCACACCCGCGACGACTTCCCGGGCATGAACGCGGAGTGGCGCAAGCTGCTGCTGGTCTGCTCGCTGGAGAGCGCCGGCGACGGGGTCACCGTGGTCAAGAAGGACCAGATCCCGATGCGCGACGACCTGCTGGAACTGTTCGAGCTGGACGAGTTGAAGAAGTACCTCACTGAGGAGGAGCTGCCGGCATGAGCTACCTGGCGAAGTTCCGGGTGTGGCGTGGGGACGGTGACGGTGGTGACCTCGAGGACTTCGAGGTCGAGGTGAACGAGGGCGAGGTCGTCCTCGACGTCATCCACCGGCTGCAGGCGACCCAGACCCCGGATCTGGCGGTCCGCTGGAACTGCAAGGCCGGCAAGTGCGGCTCCTGCAGCGCCGAGATCAACGGCATGCCGAAGCTGATGTGCATGTGCCGGATGAACACGTTCGAGGAGGGCGAGACCGTCACGGTCACCCCGCTGCGGACGTTCCCGGTGATCAAGGACCTGGTCACCGACGTGTCCTTCAACTACCAGAAGGCACGCGAGGTGCCCGCGTTCGCTCCGCCGGCCGACCTGAAGCCGGGCGAGTACCGGATGCAGCAGGTCGACGTGGAGCGCTCGCAGGAGTTCCGCAAGTGCATCGAGTGCTTCCTGTGCCAGGACACCTGCCACGTGATCCGGGATCACGAGGAGAACAAGGAGTCCTTCTCCGGTCCGCGTTTCCTGATGCGGATCGCCGAGCTGGACATGCATCCGCTGGACGCCGCGGACCGGCAGAAGTCGGCCCAGGAGGACCACGGTCTCGGCTTCTGCAACATCACCAAGTGCTGCACCGAGGTGTGCCCCGAGCACATCAAGATCACCGACAACGCCCTCATCCCGATGAAGGAACGTGTCGCCGATCGCAAGTACGACCCGCTGGTCTGGCTCGGCAACAAGATCCGCCGCCGCGAAGGCTGATCATTCAGCAACTGATGAGGCCCGCCCTGGTTCACACCGGGGTGGGCCTTTTCACGCTCTTGAGGAGAGCGACGTCGCGCTCGTGGGTCGGCGTCTCCACCAGCATCGGTACTTCCGCCAGCACCGGATGGGCGAGGAAGGCGGCCAGCGTCGGCAGGCCGATCGTGCCGGCGTCGAGCGATTCGTGCCGATCGCGGTGAGAGCCCCGAGGATCGCGGCTGTCGTTGACGTGGATGAGGGCGATGTTCCGCAGGTCGTCGAGCAAGTCCGGCGCCGCGAGGTCTTCGCCGGCGGCATGCAGATGGCAGGTGTCGAGGCAGAGCCCGACCCGCTCGTCGTTCACAGCCTGGAGGTACTCGGCCGTGCTGGCGATCGTCGAAGCCATCGACTCGCCCGCGCCCGCGGTCGGCTCGATCAGCAGCCGGACCTCCGGGTCGGCCCGGTCGACGAGTGGGCTGATCAGGTTGGGCAGGGCAGCCAAGGCCGTTGCCCGCCGGCCCGGGGTGACCGACGATCCGGCGTGGACGACAACAGCGATGGCACCGAGGTCCGACGCGCGTTGGAGGGTCAGCTCCAGGGCGGCCAGCGAGCGAGACAGTACAAGGTCTGACGGAGCGCCGAGGTTGATCAGGTGCGGGGCGTGCACCACCACCGGCAACTGCCGCTCGGCGCAGGCGGCCCGGAAGGCCTCGTCTGCGGCTGGGTTGGCGGCGCCTGGCGCCCAGCTCCGGGGGTTGCCCGCGAAGAGCTGGATGATCTCGGCGCCGATCTGGTCAGCCTCGGCCAGGCCGACCTTCACCAGCCCGCCCCCGACAGCTACATGCGATCCGATCACCTGGCCAGCGTACCCGACTTTTTGACCTTGGATTCAACAAGTGCCTACTATGGCGCCATGGCGATGGGCAGACCGATGAAGTTCGAGGCCGACGAGGCGCTCGACAAGGCGGTCGAGGTGTTCTGGCAGCGCGGCTTCGCGGCGACCACCCCGCAGAACCTGGCCGACGAGCTCGGCATCGGCCGCGGCAGCCTCTACAACACCTTCAAGAGCAAGCACCACCTGTTCGAGCTGGCGCTCCGCCGGTACTCCGCCAACCGCGTCACCGCGCTGTCAGCAGGACTCGACGGCCCCGGCCCGATCCTGCCCCGGCTCCGCGAGGCGATGCGCACCCTGGCCGGCATCGGCGACCACCGCTACGGCTGCCTGATCGTCAACTCCGTCGCCGAGCTCGGCAGCACCGACGAGGGTGTCGCCGACGTCGCCAAAGACCTCTTCCGCCAGATCGAGCACACCTTCCGGGCCGCCCTCGAGCGAGCCCGGACCACCGGCGAGCTCACCTCGGACCGCACACCCGCCGACTCCGCGAGCGCCCTGCTGACAGCCGTCATCGGCACCAGCGTGCTGGCCAAGTCCGGTGCCGCTCCCGCCCACCTCCACCGCACCCTCGACGCCGCCCTCAAGGACGTCTGAACCCCCAACGAAAGAAGGCAAGCAGCCTCGGCCGCAATCAGGGTCGGCCGGGGCCGCCCGGACTGTGTAGGTCCGGGCAGGCGGGTTCCCTCGACGCCCGCCACTCGGTCTCCCCGCCCAGCCCATACCGGGCGGGGAGACCGATCCCCCGCGTGGGTGAGGCGGGTGGACGGGTGTGGGCCCTAGGGTGCGGGCATGGACGTGGCTTTGATCGGGCTGGTCAATATCGGCATCTTCATGTTCTTGTTCGTGCCGATTTCTCAACGCTTGCTGGGGGTCCGGTTCGGGTTCGGGCGGTTGGCGGTCGGTGCCGCGCTGACGCTGGCGCTTGCCGGGCCGCTGGCGAAGGCGGTCTCCGGGCCACCGCCGTGGACCGGGTCGAACGGCGCGGCCTTCGCCCTGCTGGCGTTGACGGCGTTGTGCTCGATGCTTGCCGGACTCATCTTCCTGGTCCTCGCCGAGGCGCTGGTGCCGACCGGATCGTTGCCCAGGGCCCGTGATCTGCGCCGCGACCTGAGCGGCAAGCTGGCGCGCACCCGGCGGTACCTGCAGATCCTCCGGATCGCGATCAAGCACGGCCTCGGCCCGTACCTGCGCGGCCGCCGCCGCCCCGGACACGAGAACGCGGCCGGCCAGGCGGACCTCGCCCGATCGCTGCGGCTCGCGCTCGACGAGGCGGGCGTCACCTTCGTGAAGCTCGGCCAGGTGCTGTCGACCCGCAGCGACGTGATCCCGCCATCGGTCGCACTGGAGCTGAGCCGGTTGCAGGACCAGGTCTCCCCCGCGCCGTGGCACCAGATCGAGTCTGTACTCACTGAGGAACTCGGCGCGCCACCCCAGCAGGTGTTCGCCGACCTCGCCACCGAGCCACTCGCCGCCGCCTCGGTGGCTCAGGTGCACACGGCCCTGCTGGACGGCGTACCGGTCGTGGTGAAGGTGCAGCGTCCCGGCATCGCGTCGGTCGTCGAGCGCGACCTCGACATCGTGCAGCGGCTGGCGCGGTTGCTCGAGCGCAACACCGATTGGGGAAGGTCGATGGGCGTGCGTTCGCTCGCGACCGGGTTCGCGGACGCGATGCGGGAGGAGCTCGACTTCACCGTCGAGGCGGGCAACATGGCCAGCGTCGCGGCCGGCAAGTCAGTGGCTGGGAACCGCGATGTCGTCGTACCGGAGCTGTATCCGAAGTACTCGACCCGCCGCGTGCTGACCATGCAGCATCTCGACGGGATCGGTCTCGGAGGCGCCGCCAAGTCGATCGCAGAGCGAGGGCTGGACGCGGCCAAGTTGGCGAAGGTGCTGTTCGAGTGCCTGCTCGGTCAGGTCGCGATCGACGGTGTGTTCCACGCGGATCCGCACCCGGGCAACTTCCTGCTGCTCACCGACGGCCGGATCGGCATGCTCGACCTCGGCTCGGTCGGGCGACTCGATCCGTCCACCCGCGAGGCGTTGCAGCGATTCCTGCTCGCCGTCGACCACGGCGATCCGGTGGCCGCGACCGATGCGTTGCTGGAGATCGTCTATCGGCCGGACGTGATCGACGAGCAGAGCCTGGAGCGCGCGGTCGGGCAGTTCATGGCGCGGCATCTGGGCGCCGGCGCGGCGATCGGGCCGGCCATGTTCAACGACCTGTTCAAGATCATCACCACGCACGAGTTGGGCGTGCCCCCGGAGGTCGCGGCGGTCTTCCGCGCGCTGGCGACGGTCGAGGGCACGATCGCGCGCATCTTCCCCGCCTTCGATCTCGTCGCCGCGTCCCGCTCCTTCGCGGCTGCCCACGTCACCGACCGGCTCGCGCCCGACGCACTTCGGCGTACTGCGACCGAGGAGCTGGCCACGTTGCTACCGATGCTCCGCCGGCTCCCACGGCGCATCGACCGGATCGCCGCCGCGGCGGAGAGCGGCCGCCTCGGCCTCAACGTCCGCCTGTTCGCCGACGAACGCGACCGCCGCCACCTGACCGGCCTGCTCCACCAGGCCCTGTTGGCAGTCCTCGGCGCAACCGCCGGCCTGATGGCAGTACTCCTGCTCGGCACCCCCGGCGGGCCCAAGGTCACCGACACCGTCACCCTGTACCAACTCTTCGCCTACAACCTGCTCGTCATCTGCGCGGTCCTGGTCCTCCGCGTCCTGGTCCTGGTCTTCCGGCTGCCCGACGCCCGATCCCGCAATTGACCTCGAGCGCGCTTTAAGTTCAACCATGGGGGCCATGTCTGTGACCGAGGTCCCCACGAAACCGCCGCGGCTGTTCAGCGGCCCGCATCTGCCGCTGGTGTTCGGCGCTGTCGCGCTGGTGACGCTGGGCGCGTTCGAGAACCGCGCGGTCGGGACGGCGCTGCCGACGATGGTCGGGGAGTTCGACGCGCTGGGGCTGTTCGGGCTGGCGAGCGCGGCGCCCAACGCGAGCTACCTGGTCGCGCTCGCGATCGCCGGCCAGTGGGCAGATCGGCGCGGGCCGATCCCGGCCTTGCGGGCTGGCGCTATCGCGTTCGCCCTGGCCCAGTTGCTCGTCGGCACCGCACAAGGGATGCCGATGGTGGTGGCCGGGCGGTTGCTGAGCGGGTTGGCGGAGGGGCTGCTCGACGTGGCGTTGATGGTGCTCGTCGCCAGGACGCTTCCCGCCGTACTGCGCCCGCGGATGTTCTCGTTGTTCGCGGCGATGTGGATCCTCCCGTCGGTGGCCGGTCCGGTGCTGACCGGGTTCGTGACCGAGCAGGTGGGCTGGCGCTGGGTGTTCCTCGGTGCGGTCGTACTGCTCGTGCCGAGTTGGTTCCTCCTCCAGCCCGCGATGCGGCTCTCCCGGCGGACACCCGCGCCTGAGCGGAGTACGGAGGATGCCGCGGGGCTGGCCGCGTGGCGGGCTGCCATGCCGTGGGCGTTCGGTGCGTCCGTCGCGCTCTTCTCGATGACGCTCGCGGGCGATCACCTCGAGCGACACCATTTCCTTGCAGGGTTGACGATTCTGGCGAGCCTGG
Organism: Kribbella sp. NPDC051718; assembly: GCF_040681515.1. Lineage (NCBI taxonomy): Bacteria > Bacillati > Actinomycetota > Actinomycetes > Propionibacteriales > Kribbellaceae > Kribbella > Kribbella sp. NPDC051718. The sequence continues at coordinate 247,128 of NZ_JBFAYZ010000011.1, forward strand.
TGGTGCTCGGCGTGGCGGCGGTGCGAGTGATGCCGCGCGGCACCTTCGTACTCCGTCGCGGGTTTCCTTCTGTCGTCGCAGTGCGCGGCCTGACCGGCGCGGCCTTCGCCGGAACCGGCGCTTACCTCCCACTGCTGCTGACCCTGCGCCACGACTTCAGCCCGTCGCGCGCAGGCATCACGCTCTCGATCACCGGAGTCAGCTGGGCCTTCGGCTCTTGGCTGCAAGGCCGCGACCACGGCTTCCAGCGGGTGACGGTACTCCGAACAGGCCTGACCCTGATGACGGCAGGACTCGCCGGCGCGTCACTCCTGGCGTGGGCCGACGGCCTCATCTGGCTCGGCCTGATCGGCTGGACGATCGCCGGCATCGGAATGGGTCTCAGCTCGTCGAGCCTGTCGGTGCTGACCCTCGGCCTGTCCGACGACAGCAACTCCGGCCGCAACGTCAGCGCCGCCCAGATGGCCGGCACGATGAGCATCGCCACCGCTCTGGCCGTCAGCGGCACCCTGCTCGCCCTCAACGCCGAGGCCCCCGGCGCCTGGGTCTTCGGCGCCATCATCAGCACCAGCGCCGGGTTGGCCCTCGCCGCGCTCGGCGCCGCAAACCGCATCCGTACCGAATGGTAAGTAGGACTAGAGTGTGGCTCATGTCTGAGCTGCTGACCGATGACCAGATCGATGCCGCGTTGCGTGACCACCTGCCGGAGTGGAAGGTCGTGGACAACGCGCTGGTGCGCAGCGTGAAGAAGGACTCGTTCATGGACGGCATCCGGCTGGTCGCGACGGTCGCCCAGCTGGCCGAGTCGATGAACCACCACCCGGACATCGACATCCGCTACACCACGATCACCTTCCGGGTGACCAACCACGAAGCGGGCGGGCTCACCGACGACGACCTCGTCCTGGCTCGCCACATCGACACCGCCGCCGGCTGACCTACTTGAAGGCGGCTGCGTCCGGCCAGGCCATTCGCAGGCCGTTGGGTGTGCCGTTGAGCCGGGCTGGATCGCCGCCCGGCGGCGCCACCGGCGCGGTCTCCACGCACTTGGCTCCGACAGCCAGGTAGAACTGCTGCGCCGCGACGTTCTGCTCCAGCACCCACAGGTACATCGCATCACCAACAGCCTGCTCAACCACAGCCTCCGCAGCCCGCCCGAGCAACTGCCGCCCGATCCCACCGCGCTGCTGGCTATGAGACACATGCAGGTTGTCGACCAGGCTCCCCCACTCCGGGTCGACATCGAACATCACGTGGACGAACCCGACGAACTCTCCGTCCCGCTCGGCAGCGATCGTCGCCGTCCCCTCCGGCTCGCCCAGCCGCTTCGACCACACCGCCACCCGCTCCGCGACCAGCTCGCCGTCAAGGAACGAATCGGCGAACGCCCCGCGGTAATGCCGCCGCCAACTATCCGCGTGCAGCCCCGCAACCTGCTCGGCATCACCGACACCCGCCGACCGAAACTCAAGGACCATACGCACGATCCTATTGACCCCGAAGCCCCACCAACGTGCCTTCCGGATCGCGGACACAGACGGCCCATGGGCAACGATATGGCCGGTATCTCGCGAGACTGGTAACTATCCAACGACTACGGTTGGGGGGTGACCACCGTTGAGGAGTATCGACTGCTGGGTTTCACCGATGCCGATCGGGAGGACGCGGAGAAGTTCGAGGCTGATCCGGTCCTCGTCGAGGACCTGGCCGGGCAGATTCGGGCCGCGATCGGGACGTTTCCGGCCGAGGGCGAGTCCGTGAAGATGCCGGACGACCCGCGAGTGACGGTGGCGGCACTCCTCGCGACGGTGCCGGACATCCGCCGGTATCACCAGCAGCGCGGCATCAGCGATGAAGTCAGCTGGGCGACATTGGCTGACCTGGGCAAGCAGTTGGACGTCCATCGACGGACCTTCGGGGAGTACGGGCTGGCCACGCACTGGTGGCTGGGCATCCACTGGACCGGGATGATCTTCGCGCTCGGCCGGCTGCAGTTCATGCTGCACCAGGTGCCGGACGGCAACCCGGTACCGGGGACCGAGCCCGGTGAATGGGTGATCGGCGTGCATATCCCGGAGACCGGCCCGCTGACCCCCGAGTCGATCGACGACAGTTTCGCGCAGGCTCGTGAGTTCTTCCCGCGGGTCTTCCCGGAGTACCCGGTGAAGACGGCGACGCTCGGCTCCTGGCTGCTCGATCCGTACCTGCTCGACAACCTGCCGCAGGACTCCAACATGGTCCGCTTCGGCCGCCGCTTCACCCCGTACGGCGTACCGCGCGACTCCCAGGACAGCGCGATCTTCTTCACCTTCCGCAGCCACGACCTCGACCACCTGGACGACTTCCCGCAGGACACGACCCTGCAGCGCCTGATCGTCGCCCGGATCAAGGCCGGCGGCACCTGGCAGAACGCGTTCGGCTACCTCAGGCTTCAGGTACGCCGTACTTGGTCAGCCAACTGATCAGCTCGATGTTGGAGACGCAGCGGACGTCCGGCTGCGTGCAGGTCTCCTCGACGAAGCTGGTCAGCGCATCGGAGTACACGCTGTTGTTCCAGCGGTTGAAGTGGTTGCCGAGGAACAGCGGCGGGTTGCCGCCCGCGCGGGAGCGGGCCAGCGCGCTGCGGTAGGTGGCGAGCACCTGCGCCTTGAGTGCGGGTGCATGCGCGACCGGTGCCTCGTGCGCCTCCGTCTGGCTGTACCAGAGGTTGTAGTCCATCGTCAGCGTGTTCTTGTGCGTCCCCGCGAGCTGCACGGACTGCAACGGGAAGTTCCACAGCCCGTCCTCCTTCTTCGGCCAGGCGATGTAGCCCGGCTCGGAGGCGTCGTACAGCATCCCGCGCTGCTTCATAACTGCCCGGTACGCCGGCCTGTTGCCCTCCAGACATGGGGTCCGCATCCCCTTGACCGTAGTCGGATCGAACGGCGGCGCCAGCGTCTTGCCCGCGGCCACCGTCGGGCCGGTGCGCACCATCGCGTCGAAAGCGGTCAGCTCCTTGGTCCACTGCGGGCCGGTCCAGCGGTCGATGCCGTCCTTGCCGCAGAAGTGCCCGTTGGCGTGCGTACCGATCTCGTGGCCCTCGGCGATCGCCTGGCGGAGCACGACGGCCCGCCGCTGGATCTTCTCGGGATCACCCCAGCCGATGTCGGACGCGCCGGGCTTCTTGTACGGCGGCTTGTAGTTGGTCCTGCGCGACTGCGGGTAGAGGTACGGGCCGGACAGGAAGAACGTCATCCGGGCGTTGCCCTGCTTGGCGATGGCTCGCCAGTGCGCCCACAGCGGGAGATCGCCGGCGCCGTCGAACGAGATGACCACGAACAGCGGCGGCTTGCCGTTCCTCAGCGTCTTGGGGAACCTGCGGGTGACGGGTGCGGCGGCCGGTGCCTTCACGCCGGGCGTGAGGGTGGTCGACGGATCCGGCGTCACGCTGGGAGTCGCACTGGGCGTGCTGCTCGGGGTATGCCCCGGCTTGCTCGGCTTCTTGGTCGGCGGCTTGGTCGGCGCCGACGGGTTGCCACCCGGTGCCGCCCCATCGAGTGGGACGTCGGCGCAGCCACCGACCAGTGCCGCCATCACGACGGTACAGGTCAGCAAACGCAGTACTGCGGGCCTCACCACGTCTCTACTGACGCACGGACCGTCCGCCGAGTTGGCCCCGGACACGCGTTCGCGCGGAAAGCGAACGATTGATCGTTACCCGGCTGTGACCTTCGCGGCTTTGCGCCGGTTGGTGATCCGGCGGGCGGTCTCGACCACGACGCCGATCGTGAACGCCAGGCTGAGGCTGAACGCGAGCGCCTTGAGCGAGTCGTGCGCGAACGCGTCGCCGCCCAGGTAGCCGAGCAGCGCGACGTAGGTGTAGGCGATCGTCACGCCGGCGATGGTGAACAGGATGAACTTGCGGAACGAGTACGCCGTCGCGCCCGCGGTCAGCGTCGCGACCATCCGCGCGCCCGGGATGTAGCGCACCGTCATCAGGATCAGCCCGCCGCGCGAGTGCAGCGCCTTGGAGACCTTCTCGAAGATCCGTTGCCGCTTCTCCTGCCGGCGCATCCAGCGATGCAGGGCCGGCCCGGAGCCGCGGCCGAGGAAGTAGCAGATGGACTCGCCGATCACGGAGCCGACCATCGCGGCGACGATCACCAGCAGCAGGTTCTGATGGCCGGCCGCGGCCGCCATCCCGGCGGTGAGCACCAGGCCCTCGCTCGGAACGACGGGGAAGACGGCGTCGACGGTCGCGGCGACGAAAAGCACCAGGATCAGCCAATGCGATGCCGTGGCGATCCCGAGGAGGTGCCGAACGGCGTCCATCAACTCTGTCACCCCAGGAAGCATGCCATCAGATGTCAACCCCGGCCCAATCGGAGAACGCCGGCTCAGGCGGGGAAGTGCCAGGAATTCATCCTTAAGGACCACAGAGTTTCCAGCGGCGCGTCGGCGTACTCGCCAGGGTCGCCGTGCAGGGAACGCTCCCAGACCAGCGTCCGCGCGACCTTGCCGATCCAGCAGGCCAGGTCGAGTTCGGCGACCAGCTCGGCCGGATTCCCGAACACTTCCAGGTAGGCATCGCGCGGACGGCGTACCTGCTCGTCGTCGGGGCCGACCTCGAGCAGCTTGGTCAGTGCCAGCAGCGGGATCAGCATCGTGCTGAACGAGTGCGCCAGCACGCTGTCGCCCCAGTCGTAGAACCGCACCGAGTCGTCGGGGCCGCCGAGGATGTTGTTCGTGTGCAGGTCGTTGTGGTCGAGGCTGGCCCGATCGGGCAGGTCGGCGCAGCGTGCGGTGAACTCCGCGCGCTGGCCCGCGATCCACTCGTGTCGCTCCTTGGCCTCCGCGTCGCCCGACGTATCGACGTACCGGCCGGTGGCCTCCAGCGCCTCGTCGAAGCGCTGCGGCATCACAGCCGGCCGCATGTCGGTGACACCGGCGGCCAGGAGATCCTCGGCGTGCGGCTGCAGTTCGAGCTGCAGTTCGGCGTACTGCGGAAGTACTCGGGTCATCACCTCGGACAGGTCCCGGTCCCCCAACTGCTCGCGCAGGGTGGGTCCGCCGTCCGGTAGGAGCACCCAGCCGCGCTCCACGTCGACAGCGATCGGGTCCAGCACGAACCGCGGCACTAGCGTCGCCAGGAGTCGGTAGAGCGGTACTTCGAAGACCGTTGCCGGGCCAGGAGCCTTCAGCCAGACCGGGCCGGCGGTCGTGTCGGCGCGCAGCACCGTCCCCCAGGCGCGTACCCGCGGTTGGGCCAGCTCACCCACGCGCTCGGTGCCGGCAGCCGCCAGCTGCTCGTCAAGCCAGGCTTGTGCCTGACTGAGCCACTCTTCAGACGTCCAGGTCGCAGCATCCACAGTCGGACCATGCCACGCCCCGGACCGGATCGCCTTCCAATTACTGGGCCTCTGCCCGGACGGCTGCCCCTGGGGCTCCGCCCTAGAGGCGGCCGGCTGCCCGGGGACTCCGTCCTAGAGGCGGACGGGCAGGCGGGTGATGGCGTTCATGATCAGGGCCGGGTTGCGGACCGGGTCCTGGTCGGGCTCGGCGAGCTGCAGGTCGGGGAAGCGGTCGAAGAGCAGGCCGAGCGCGATCCGGCCCTCCAGCCGGGCCAGCGGGGCGCCGAGACAGTGGTGGATGCCATGGCCGAACGCCACATGCGAGGAGTCCCGGGCGATGTCGAGCTGGTCGGCGTTGGGGTACTTCTCCGGGTCGCGGTTGGCGGCCAGCAGCGCGAAGACGATCACCTCGCCGGGCTCGATGATCGCGTCGCCGATCTGGATCTGCGCCTGGGCGGCGTACGGGATCGCGGCTTGGAGCGGGCCGTCGTACCGGAGTAGTTCCTCGACGGCGGCCGGGAGCCGCTCGGGCTCGGACTTGAGCAGGGCGAGTTGGTCCGGGTTCCGGAGCAAGGCGTGGACGCCGTTGGTGATCAGGCTGACGGTCGTCTCGTGGCCGGCCGCGAGCAGCAGGTAGACCATCGAGGTGAGTTCGTCCTGGCTGAGCCGGTCGCCGCCTTCGCGGACCGCGATCAGGTCGGACAGCAGGTCGTCGGACGGCGTCTCGCGCTTGGTCTCGATCAGCTCGCGGATGAACGCCAGCATCGCCGTCGCCGCCTCGATGTAGACCCCGGCCGGGTGCACGGCGGCGTTCACCGTGATCGACGACCACCGCCGGAAGTCGTCCCGCCGGATCGCCGGGATGCCGATCAGCTCCGAGATGACTGTGATCGGCAGTGGGTAGCTGTACGCCTCGACCAGGTCGGCCTCACCGCCCGCGGCCGCCATCTCGTCCAGGAGGCTACTGGCGATCTCGCGGATGCGGGGCTCGAGCAGCTCGATCCGGCGCCGGGTGAAGGCGGCCGAGACGAGCTTGCGCAACCGGGTGTGATCCGGCGGATTGACGCTGAGCATGTGGTACTCCATCGCGCTGATCAACTCGCTGTTGATCTCGTCGCGATGCGGGCCATCCGTCATCGAGCGGACCACGTCGGGATGCGCGAGCAACTCACGCGTCTCCGGATAGCCCGTCACCAGCCAGACCGGTACCCCGGTGAACAGCTGGAGATGATGGATCGGGCCCTTCGCGCCGAGCTCCGCGAAGCTCTGGTGCCGGGCGATCCCGCTGGTCTCGACGAAAGGCGAGGAGTTCACACCTGCCAGCCTACGTACGGTCCGGGCCAGCCTTCTCGAGGATCTCGGCCAGCTCGGGGCGGGAGTGGATGCCGAGCTTCGTGTAGACCTTGCGCAGGTGGTACTCGACCGTCTTGGGACTCAGGAAGAGCCGGGCCGCGACACTACGGATGCTCTGGCCGCCGGCGAGCAGTAGTGCGATCTGCCGCTCCTGTGGAGTCAGGTCGTCCGCAGTACTGGGCTCGCGACGGCGCGCTGTCTCCCCTGTCGCCTTGAGCTCCGCAGCAGCCTGGTCTGCCCAGCCGGGTGCGCCCAACCGGTCGAAGGCCGCTACTGCTTCGCGTAGCTGCTCGCGGGCGTCCACTCTCCTTCTAGCCCTGCGCAGCCAGCCGCCGTAGGTGAGGCGAGTGCGTGCGAACTCGAAGACGTCCAGTGTTCGCGCATGCCACTCCAGCGCCTCCTGGAACTGCTGCTCGTCGTCCTCGACCAACCCCAGTGCGCGGGCTGCTCGCGCCTGCGCCCAGGGTTGCCCTTTCTGGGTCGCCTGCGTTGCGAACGCCTGCGCCGCCTTCCTTGCGTCCTCAGCTCGCCCCAGTCGCAGGTAGACCTCCACCAACTCGGGCGCCGGCGACAGGTCGGGGTCCAGGACCCCCAGCGAAGCCAGTACCTCCACCAACCGCTCGTACTGCGGTAGGGCCCGCTGCGGATCGCCCTTGCCCAGCTCGAGATCCCCCAACGCGAACAGCGACCAGACCAGCCCGAGATGGATCTGCCGTTCCGCGCAGATCTCCATCGCCTCGGCCGCACTCTCCCTGCACTCCTTCTCGCGTCCCTGGTGCGCCGACAACCACGCCAGGCCGGCCAGGCTGATGGCGAGCTCGGTCGTCTGTCCAGCCTCCCGGCTCAACCAGACACCTTCGTCGTACGACGCCGCTGCGTCGGCCCAGCGGTCGGTCGTGGCGTCGTCACGCGCCAGGTGAAAGAGCACGCCCGGTAGTACTCCTACTGCCACCTGGTCACGGCGCTCCCGCATCGCCTCCTCGATCAGTGCGCGGCCGGTGCCGGTCTCGCGGAGGAAGAGCGGCGCGAGCATCATCCAGATCTGCCGTCGCCGGTCGTGATCCAGGGCGACCGACGGTGCCAGAGCGATGGCTTGCCGGATCTCCTCCGTGCCACCGCGGCCGCCGAGCACCTTGGAGATGCCGCTGGCCAGTAGGCCGATGACGCGGGTGCCCGGGCGCTCCACCTGTGGCAGTAGCTCGGCCAGGTCGGCTCCGGCCTTCAGTGCTGTCGATGCGTCGCCTAGACGGAAGCAGGCGCTCACTAGGTCCGCGAGGAGGCCCACTGCTGCTTCCGGGTCGGTGGTCTCGGCTGCTGCGGCGACGAGGATGTCGCGGGCGCGTGCTGGGGAGCCACACTTCACGGCGATGTCACCGCGGAGCTCGTCGGCCTGGGTGCGGACGGGGCCGGGTGGGTCGAGGGTGAGCGCCTCGTTGAGTAGGGCGTCGGCACGGTCTGGCAGGCCGGCGAACCAGGCTGCTTGACCGGCCGCGACCAGGCGCAGCGCGCGAGCGCTCGTAGTACCGGTCAAGCGGGCGGCTCGCTCGTAGGCGGTCGCCGCTACTGCGTGGGCTCCTCGGTCGACGGCGTGGTCGCCTGCTAGCTCTAGTGCGGCGGCTGCTGCGTCATCTGTGCCGAGCACTGTCTCGGAGAGATGCCAGGCGCGGCGGTCGGCATCCTGTACTGCGTTGGCGACCGCGAGGTGGACAGTACGGCGTTGCGCGGGCTCCGCGTTGGCATAGATGGCAGACCGCACCAGGGGGTGTCTGAACTCCACCCGTCCATCTCTGAGGTGGATGAGTCCGGCCTGCTCGCCTTCACCCAGCACTGCGACGTCTACCCCCAGCTCGGCGCAGGCTCTCGCCACTACTCCCAGGTCCCCGTCCTCTACCGAGGCCACTAGCAGCGCTCGCTGCGCAGCCTCACTGAGCTTGTGAGCCCTTGCAGCAAAGGCATCCGCAAGCAGAGCCGGTACGGGGACCGGCACACCAGGTGGTACTCGCTGCAGCTGCTCGGGATCCCTCGCCAGCTCTAGCAGCGCCAACGGGTTCCCCGCCACCGTCCGATGCAGGCTGGCCACCAGATCCACCGGCAACCCGGCCACCAGCTCCTGAGCCGCCGCCAGCCCCACCCCGTCCAACCGCAACTCCGGCAGATCCGCCTGGGCCAAGGGATGCTGCTCCCCCGTCCGCGCCGCGATCACCAGCCCGATCGGGTCCGCCACCAACCGCCTCGCCGCAAACAACAGCGCCTCCGCCGAAGGCAGATCCACCCACTGCGCGTCATCCACCAACAACACCACCGGCGCCCCCTCGGCATACCGGCACACCAGACTCAAAACCGCAGCCCCCACCGCAAACCGCTCCTCAGCACTGGGACGCCCAGGCGCCTCCACCCCACGCTCAACACTGGCGTGCCCCCGTGCCCCCGCCCCACGCTCAACACTGGCGTGCCCCCGTGCCCCCGCCCCACGCTCAACACTGGCGTGACCCGGCGCCCCCGTCCCACCATCGGGGCGCTGCCCTTGCGCCACCTCGCCTTCCCTGACCTCAGCCCGGAGCGCCTGGCCCAGCCCGTCCTCTTCCTCCGCCGTAGGCGGAGCGGTGTCGAGGGCGAGGGCAGCGGCGAGGGCTCTGCGTTGTGGAGCGGGAATGCGGGGTAGTTCGCCGAGGGCTGGTCGGAGGAGTTGGAGGAGGGTGCCGAAGGGGAGTTCTTGTTCGGCTTCGGTGCCTTGGGCTTTGAGGACGCGCAGGCCTGCGGCGAGCATCGCCGTCTCCGTCACGAGAGCTGTCTTGCCGATCCCCGGCTCCCCGGTGATCAGCAGTACCCCGCTGGATCCCACCCGCGCCCCCGCGACCAGCCGTTCGATCGCCCGCCGCTCGGCTTCCCGCCCGATCAGCATGTCTGGCAGTACACACCAGGTGGGTCACCTGATGCGAGCGAATACCCGCGCTTCCTAGGTTCGCAGTACAGATCCAGGGAGGGAACTGAGATGACGACAGTTGCGATCGACATGGACAAGCTGATGGCCTTCGTGGGCCAGGCGGTAGGTGAGGTGGGCGCGACACTCAACGCCGCGCTGGTGGTGATGGGCGACCGCCTCGGCTACTACCATGCACTGGCCGACGGTGGCGCGACCACACCGGCCGAGTTGGCGGAGAAGACTTCCACCAGCGAGCACTACGCCCGCGAGTGGCTCAATGCCCAAGCAGCAGGCGGTTTCGTCGAGTACGACCCGCAGACAGGCAAGTACCTACTGCCACCCGAGCAGGCAGTGGCACTGACCGACGAGAGCAGCCCGGCCTTCCTGCCCGGCTTCTTCCAGATCGCGCTCGGCACCGTGCAACACACCACCGAGACGATCGAGGCGGCCCGTAGCGGCGCAGGGATCGGCTGGCACGAGCACAACTCCGACGTACACCTCGGCTGCGAGCGGTTCTTCCGCCCCGGCTACAACGCCAACCTGATCGCCGGCTGGCTCCCCGCGCTCGACGACGTGGTGCAGAAGCTGCAGTCGGGAGCCCGAGTGGCCGACATCGGCTGCGGCCACGGCGCCTCGACCATCCTGATGGCACATGCGTTCCCGCAGTCCACCTTCATCGGTTCGGATTACCACCCGGAGTCGATCGAGACGGCCCGCCAGCGCGCGGCCGAGGCGGGTGTCGCAGATCGCGTGACCTTCGAGGTGGCGCCCGCGACGAAGTACAGCGGAAGCGGTTACGACCTGGTGACGACCTTCGACGCGCTGCACGACATGGGCGACCCGGTGGGCGCCGCCAAGCACGTACGCGAGTCGCTGGCGTCCGACGGCACCTGGATGGTCGTCGAGCCGATGGCAGGCGATCGTGTCGAGGACAACCTCAACCCGGTCGGCCGTGCGTACTACGGCTTCTCCACGCTGCTCTGTACTCCGGCTTCGCTCTCCCAGGACGTCGGTCTGGCGCTGGGAACCCAGGCCGGGCCGGCCAGGATCCACGACGTCACCACGGCCGCCGGCTTCACCCGGTTCCGTACCGCCGCCGAGACACCGTTCAACCTGGTCTTCGAGGTCCGGCCCTGAGACAGTGCCGAAATGGGGGGAATGCAGATGAGACCCGAACGTCCCGCTCGACCGGCTGACCAGGTGGGGACGGTCGAGCGGGACGGGGTGACCATCGCGTACCAGGTGCGGGACGGGCCCGCCGTCGAGAGGGGGAACGGCGGGCCCACGGTCGTCCTGATGCCGACCTGGTCGATCGTGCCGTCCCGCATGTGGAAGGCGCAGGTGCCGTACCTGGCCAGGCACTTCCGGGTGATCACCTTCGACGGCAGGGGCTCCGGGGCGTCCAGCAAGCCGGTAGGAGCCGCGGCGTACGCCGAAGCGGAGTACGTGGCTGACACGCTCGCGGTACTGGACGCTACTGGGGTCACCGAGTGCGTGCTGGTCGGCTTCTCCCGCGGCGCTCCCTGGGCCTTGCAGGTGGCTGCAGCTCAGCCGGGTCGGGTGCGCGGGGTTGTTTGCGTGGGGAGCGCACCCGGCCTCCTCCCGGATCCCAAGGGGCTGTGGAGCGAGCGCCAGCCGTCCAGCGAGGGCTGGGCGAAGTACAACCGCCACTACTGGCAGGAAGGCGGCTACGAGGACTTCCTCGAGTTCTTCTTCGGCCAGGTCTTCAACGAGCCGCACTCGAGCAAGCAGATCGAGGACAGCATCCGGTGGGGCCGACAGATCGGCCCCGACCGCCTAGTCGACACCGAAGCCGCTCGCCAAGCCCAGCAGCCGTCGATTCCAGCTGTGCAATGCCCAGTGCTCATAGTCCACGGCACCGACGACCCGGTACGGCCGTTCGCCGAGGCCCAACGGCTAGCCGAGGTGACCGGCGGCACCCTGGTCACCGTCGAAGGCGGCGGCCATGCCCCGCACGCCCGCGATCCGGTCTTCTTCAACCGCCTCCTCAAAGACTTCATCGCGACATCCCAGCCTGTGCGGCGTACCTGGGTGCGGGCACTCAACCGCCCCCGCCGAGCCCTCTATCTCTCGTCGCCCATCGGCCTCGGACATGCAAAGCGCGACCTCGCCATCGCCCAGGAGCTCCGGGTGCTGCGCCCGGAGCTGCAGCTCGACTGGCTCGCGCAGCATCCCGTCACTAGAGTCCTGCAGGATGCCGGCGAAACAGTGCACCCTGCCTCCGGCCTGCTGATCAGCGAAGCCGCGCACGTCGACTTCGAGGCCGACGACCACGACCTGCACGCGTTCCAGGCGATCCGCCGGATGGACGAGATCCTGGTCGCGAACTTCCTCACCTTCGCCGACCTGGTCGACGACCGGTACTACGACCTTGTGATCGCCGACGAGGCGTGGGAGGTCGACTACTTCCTGCACGAGAACCCCGAGCTCAAGCACTTCAGCTACGCCTGGCTCACCGACTTCATCGGCTGGCTCCCGATGCCGGACGGCGGTCCCGCCGAAGCCGCTCTGACCGCCGACTACAACGCCGAGATGCTCGAACACCGAGCCCGCTACCCGCGCCTCCGCGACCACTCGATCTTCGTCGGCGACCCGGAAGACATCGTCACCACCACCTTCGGCCAAGGCCTCCCCTCGATCCGCGACTGGGCCACCACCAACTACACCTTCACCGGCTACATAACCCCGCCCACTGCCCCGGTGACTCGGCAGGACCTGGGCTACCGCACCAACCAACTGCTGTGCGTCGTAACCGTTGGCGGCTCAGCAGCCGGCCAGGCTCTACTCCACCGAGTACTAGACGCAGTACCCCTGGCCCGACGCCTGGTACCCGGCCTGGATTTCGTCTTCGTCACCGGTCCCCGCATCGACCCAACGGACCTGCCACCCACCGAGGGCGTCACCACCCACGGCTACCTCCCCAACCTGAACCAACACCTCGCAGTAGCCGACCTAGCCATCACCCAAGGCGGTCTCTCCACCTGCATGGAGCTGACCGCCCTCCACATCCCCTTCATCTACGTCCCGCTAGAACACCACTTCGAACAGAACTTCCATGTCCGAGCCCGCCTCGACCGCCACAACGCAGGCCAGCACCTCCCCTACGAAGCAGCACGCAACCCCCAACTCCTCGCCGAAGCCATCGCCAAACAATTGACCCACCCCATCGACTACCTCCCCATCCCCACCAACGCAGCCGTCCGCGCCGCCACCCTGCTCAACGAACTGCTGTAGCTTGACAAATACTTCACCACTTGGTGAAGTGTCACTCATGCCCTTGGCCACCACCTTCGCCGCACTCGCGGACCCGACCCGGTTGGCGATCGTGCAGCGGCTCAGCCAGGGCGAGGCGACGATGAGCGAGCTCACCACCCCACACGCCATCACCCCACCCGCGATGACCAAGCACGTCGGCGTCCTGGTCGACGCCGGCCTGGTCACCCGGCGCAAGCTCGGGCGGACCGTCGTGTGCACCTTGCAACCTGCCGCGCTGACCGAGGTACAGGCTTGGCTCGGTGATCTCACGGCGTACTGGAACGGCGCGGTCGATCGGCTGGAAGAACTCTTGGGGAGTGACGATGAGCACTGACGTCCGGATCGAGCGGTTGCTGAAGGCAACGATTGATCGGGTGTACGACGCCTGGACGCGGCCTGAGCTGCTGACTCGGTGGTACTGCCCCAACCCGGCGCTGGAGCTGAAGGTCGAGGCGGAGGTGCGGGTGGGCGGCGAGTATGTCGTGACGATGGGCCCGTACGTCGTTCGCGGGAGCTACACCGAGGTCGATCCGCCGAAGTTGCTCGCCTTCACCTGGCAGTGGGATCACGAAGGTGGGCCGTCGCAGGTCCGGGTCGAGTTGACCGAAGTCGAGGGCGGCACCCGGATGCTGCTCAACCACACTGCGTTGAGCAGCCCCGAGGACGCCGCCGGTCACCTGGAAGGCTGGGAGCTCCAGCTCAACCGGCTAGCCGAATTGGTCAGCGCTCTACCGAGCGGCCGCGTAAGCGATCGAGGGTGACGACCAGTACTAACGTCACAGCGAGCAGCACCAGCGACTCGGCTGCGGCGGTGAAGGTTTGGCCTCGGTCGGTGAGGGCGAAGACGCTGACCGGCAGGGTTCGCCAGGAGGCGGGGTAGACCATGATCGTCGCGCCGACCTCACCCATCGAGAGCGCGATCGACAGGCTGGCGGCGGAGACGATCGCCGGACGGAGCATCGGCAACCGGATCTGCCAGAGCACTCGCGCGGACGACGCGCCGAGCGAGGCCGCGACGTCGGCGTACGCGTCGTCTGTTCGTTGGAGCGCGGCGGCGACAGTTCCGTAGCTGAAGGCAACCATCAGGACGAGGTGGGCGATCACCACGATCCACTTGGTGCCGTTGAGCAGTACCGGCTGGCGGGAGAAGGCGACGAGCAGGCTGAGGCCGACGACCACGGACGGTACTGCGATCGGCAGGTGATGCAGCGCGTCCGCCAACCGGGCCAGGGGTTTCGGCGCACTGCGAGCGGCGAGCGCGGCCCACGTGCCGAGGACCACAGCGAGCAACCCACCGAGGAACGCCGTCTGCAGGCTGACTGTGAGCGACGCCAGTTCATCGCCTGACAACGCCTCGCTCAGATGCTCGCCGGTCGGACTCGACGGGAACACGCCGTTCCAGCTGCCCGCGAAGGCGGCCGCCGCGACGACGACGAACGGCGCCAGGACGAGTACGCCGAAGACGAGGGCGAACGCGACCCACGTGATGACCTTGCCGGGCCTAGTCCAGAGCAGCACGGCGGCCTCCTTGCCGGGTCAGGACGGCCCGCATGGCGACGTACAGGCCGATCGAGAGCAGCACCTGGACGACAGCGATCACGCACGCGCCCGGGTAGTCGAACATCACGATGCCCTTGGTATGCACGAGCATCGGCAACGTCGTCGTATCGCGCGCTCCGAGGAACAGCACGATGCCGAACTCGTTGAGCGTCAGCAACAAGGTCAGCCCGCCGCCCGCCGCGAGGGCCGGCTTCACCTCGGGCAGTACGACTTGGCGAAGTACCCGCCAGGGCCCACCGCCGAGGCTGGCCGCGACGTCGAGCTGCACCCGCGGAATCTGCGCCATCGCCCCGAGCAGCGGCCGCATCACGAACGGCGTGTAGAAGGTGATCTCGGCCAGAATCACGGCCCAAGGCGTCGTCAAGAATCCGCTGTCCCCGACCAGCGCCCCCAGCACGCCCGCCGATCCGTAGATGAACGTGAACGACAACGCCACTAGAAACGACGGCAACGCCAACATCGCGTCCACCAACCCGGAGATCACCCTCGCTCCTGGAAACGGCACAAAACTGATCACCACCGCCAGAAACGTCCCCACCACCAAACACCCGACCGTCGAGCAAACGGCGATCTGCACCGTACGCACCAACGCATCCCGAAACTCCCCCGACCCAACCACCGCCCGCCAGGTCGCGAACCCACCGGTGAACGACTCCTGCGCCACCAACACCAACGGATAGACAACCAACCCCGCCAACACCACCAACGGCGGCAACAACCACACCGTCCGGCTAACCCGCTTCGACTGCGCCTGCTTCCCCAAAGCAATAGGCGTCCCCAGCGCTTCGACAGCCATCAGCGCCCCTCCGCCGCAACCAACGTGCACGCCTCAACCGGCAACTCGATCGATACCTTCGCCCCAACCGCAGGCACCCGCCCATCAGCCGCCACATCAATCTGCACCGGCACTCCCGGCAGCCCATCAATCGTGCAAGTCAACCGACTAGAAGCCCCCCGCCACTGCGCAGCAACCAACTGAGCCGGCCATCCCTCCGTACCGAGCTTGATCGCATGCGGGCGGATGCACAGCAGCAGCCCCTCACCCGGCGCAACGCCGCCGGACCGGCGGCTGGCGGCTGCCGCGGAGGGCCGAAGACCCTTCACCGTCTGCCCCGCCAGGCGGACTCCTTCGTCCACGACCTCGACCGGCAGCAAGTTGGCGCCACCCAGGAAGGAGGCGGTGAAAGCCGACGGCGGAGCGGCATACAGGTCGGCGGCCGGCGCGATGTCGACAAGTCGAGCATCGCGCATGACAGCGATCCGGTCGGCCAGCGCGAGCGCCTCCGACTGGTCGTGGGTGACGTACACGATCGCCACGTCCGGTACCTCCCGCCGCAGCTTCTGCAGCTCGCCGAGCATGTCGGCCCGCAACTGCGCGTCCAAAGCGGCCAACGGCTCGTCGAGCAGCAGTACGGGCGGCTGGATGGCAAGAGCCCGGGCGATGGCGACCCGCTGTTGCTGTCCACCGGACAGCTCCCGCGGGTACCGCCGCGCGAACATCGCCATCCCCACCATCTCGAGCATCTCGGCGACCCGCCGAGCAACCTCCGCCTTCGGCTTGCGAGCAGCCTTCAGCCCGAAGGCGACATTGTCGGCGACCCGGAGATGCGGGAACAGCGCGTACTGCTGAACCACCACCCCGATCCCCCGCCGAGCCGGCGGTACGTCGGTAACGTCCCGCCCGGCCAGCCAGACCCGCCCCCGACTAGGCCGGACGAACCCCGCGACCGCCTTCAAAGCAGTCGACTTGCCAGACCCCGACGGCCCGAGCAACGCCACCGTCTCACCGGCCGCGACCGTGAGGTCGAGCCCTTCCAGCGCGACCGTGTGACCGAACTGAACGGTCACGTCCTCGAGCCGAACAGTCATCCCTGGACTGCCTTGTTGTAGTCGGCGACGTCCGCGTCCAGCGAGGCGAGCACCGCATTCCAATCCGGCTGCCAGACCTCCACCCCAGTCGTTGCCTTCAGCACCAACTGGTAGTTCGCATCAGTCGGCTTGACGTCCGACCGCGCCGGGATCCCAAAGGCATCACCGGAGACCGTCTGCTGCGCCTCAGGCGAGAGCAGGTACGTCATCAGCTTCTCGCCGCCATCCTTGTTCGGCGCCCCCGCGCCGAGACCCATCACATAGGGCAGCGCGACGGTACTGCGCTTGCCATCAGCCGTCGCCGGGAAGAACACCTGGAAGGCCGACTTGTCGTTGGCGATCGAGGTCAGGTTCATCTGCACGTCGCCGTTGGCCACGTAGATCTCGCCTTTGCTCACCTTCGGCTGCAGCTTGCCGGTCGACGCCGACGGCCCCACGTTGTTCGCCTCGAGCTTCTTCAGGTAGTCGAGCGCACCCTGCTTGCCGAGCAGGTGCTGCAGCAACAGCAGTACCGCGGTACCGTCGCCTGCCTGGCCGGGCGTCGAGTACTGGATCTTGCCCTTGAAGCGCGGATCCAACAGCTCGTCGAAGGTCCGAGGCAGCGCGCCCTTCGACGGGTTGGCGATGAAGCTCAGGTAGTTGTCGATCACCGTCACGTAGTCGGCCGCCTTCGGGCCCTTGACCTGGTCGCTGCCGGGGACCTGGTAGTCCTGCAGCAGCTTGTCGGCCGACGCCTTCTGGATGAACGGCGGCAGCGTGATGACGACGTCGGCCTGGGGGTTCGACTTCTCCTTCTGCAGCCGGGAGACGACCTCGCCCGAACCGGCCTCGACCAGCTGGACCTTCGTACCGGTCTGCTTGGTGAAGGCTTCGAACCGGGTCTTGTACCAGTCGGCCAGACCGTCCGCGCTGTAGACGGTGACGACCTTGCCGCTGTTGTCAGAGGTGGTGGAGGCTGCGCCGGTACCACCGCAGGCGACGAGTGAGGTGAGCAGGGCACCGGCGAGCAGACCGGTGAGGACACGCGAGCGGAACATCACAACTCCGTTTTGGCTAGCAGGCCGGGCAGGTCCCGGACCGACTCGAGTACATGCGTGGCACCCGCGGCAACGAGCTGATCGTTGCCGTGGGCACCGGTGAGGACCCCGGCGACGATCCCGGCACCGGCCCGGACCCCCGAGGTCATGTCGTACGCCGTATCGCCGGCCACGGCCACGCCGGCCACGGCATCGGCTTTCAGTTCGAGCAGTGCTTTCAGGACCATGTCCGGGTACGGCCGGCCGCGACCCGCCTGCGCCGGGCAGAGGGTGAGGTCGGCCAGGTTCTTCCAGCCGAGCGCGGCGAGGATCCGCTGCTGGGTCGTCTCGGCGAACCCGGTGGTCAGGCAGACCTTGACGCCGCTCTGCCGCATCTCCCGGATTGCCTCCTCCGCGCCAGCTATCGGCGCGCAGTGACCTTCGTCGACCAGTGCACCGTACGCGGTCTCGAACGCCTTGTTGGCCTGCTGGGCGGCCGCTTCGTCGTTGTCCAGCAGGTGCCGGAAGACGGTGATCTTCGACTCGCCCATCGTCGCCCGGACGTGGGCCAGCATCTCGTCGTACTTCGGGCTGCCTTCTTCGATGCCTTGAGCACCGATCGCTTGGGTGAAGGCCTTCTCCACCAGGCCGTCGTCGGCGACCGTGGTACCGGCCATGTCGAGCACTACGAGCTGGATCACAGTCCTGCCTCCGAGTAGCTGGTTTCGGCGATCGCGGGCGACATGGTCATGCCGCGGCCGCCGGGGCCGGTGACCAGGGTGACGTTGTCGGCGACAGTTCGGCGTACGACGATCTCGCCTTCGGTGGACTGCGAGTAGACGCCGGCCCACCGGCGTACGACCGGGGGCAGCTCGCGCCCGAGCAGGCTCTCGACGGTTTCCTTGAGGTAGTCGTACGGATCGTTCTGTACGTCGAAGCCGAACGGCTCCGCGTATTCGTGCGTGTCGCCGATGGTCAACCCACCGTCGGCGCGCTGGACCATCAGCAACTGCATCGCATTGTCGGCGGCAACAGTTGCCTGAGGCGTCTGATTGAGCGCATCGAGCGCCGGTCCCTGGTACGCCGGGTAGTACCGGAAGCTGTCCGCGTCGGCGACCGCAGTGGTGAGCTGCTCGTCGAGCGGGGCCGTCTGCATCATCTGCAGCCGGACCCGGCGTACCGGCAACTCGCCGGCCAACTCGCGGATCAGGCCACCGTGCCAAGCGCCGGTGCAGAGGAAGATCTCGTCGGCGGCGTGGATCTCACTGTGATCGTCTCGAACCTCCCCCGTCCGAACCTCACGAACCTCACGCCCCGGCACAAACTGATACCGCCCCGACTTCTCCAACTCCGCCCGCAACTCAGGCAGCACCTTCCGCGGCTCGACAATCGCGTCCCGCTCACACCAGAGCGCCCCCAACAGATCGCCCTTCAGCGCGGGGTTGCGTAGCCGGGTCTGCTCGGCGTCGAGCAACTGGAATCCGCGGGCAGCCGCTTCAGGCCGGCTGGCGGCATCCTTCGCCACCGCCAACTCGCCCTCGGTCCGGCAGACCGTCAGCGACCCGGCCGGGCGGAAGCCGATTCCCGGTACGCCCTCCCAGAGCTCCCGGGCGCGCAACGCGGTCTCGAGCTCGGCCCCGTCGGCTCGACCGCTGACCCAGACCAGCCCGAAGTTCCGGACGCTGGCGCCGCGGCCCTCGCATTCCCGCTCGATCTGGACCACGTCGTACCCGCGCCTCACCCCCTCCCAGGCATGAAACGTCCCCAGTACGCCACCACCGACCACCACAATCCGCATGACCCAAAGATTGGTCCGGACCAATTACTGGCAGGCCCACACACCCCGAACCCGAAATGAACCCGAGGCAAACACGCGGGGTGGCACCGCGGACGGCGTACCGGCTAAGGACGGAGGGTGGCGCGGAACCCGACCCGGTCGCCGCGGTACAGCGAACGGACCGCCTCGATCGGGCGGCCGTCGGTGTCGCGACTGGTGCGGTGGAGGAGCAGCATCGGCAGCGACTGGGTCGCCTTCAGCAGATCGGCCTCGCGCGGGGTCGCGATCACCGTCTCGACCAGCTCCTCGCCCTCGCCGAAGCGAACCCCGAGCTCATCCGTCAGGCAGCGATACAGCGACCCCTCCGGCTTGAGCACGTCGCGCAACGTCGGGAAACGCGCCACCGACATGTACGTCGTCTCGAGCCCGATCGGCTGTCCGTCGGCGAGCAGCACCCGCTCCAGCCGATGCACCGGATCGCCGACCTCGATCCCGAGCTGCTCGGACAGCAACTCGTCGGCCTCGATCTCCTCGAAGGCCACCAGCTCGCGCCCAGGCTGCTGCCCCTGCGCCCGCAACGCCTCCGTGTAGCTCACCAGCGCCAGCGGCTGGATCAGCTTCGGCGTCGCCACGAACGTCCCCTGCCCCTGCCGCGCCCGCAGCCGGCCGTCCGCGATCAGCTCACGGATCGCCTGCCGCATCGTCCACCGGGAGACCCCGAACTCCTTCGCCAGCGTCCGCTCGGGCGGCAGCGCGCCCCCCTCACCGAGCTCTTCGAGCAACTCGACCAGCCGGGTCTTGACAGCGAAATGCAACGGCACGCTCACCCGCCAGACGATACCCGGCAAAAGCTACTGTCCCTTGAGCTGCATCGCTCACGGAACAGTAGAGCCCCGGGCGGCAACCCGGGGCTCGAGGTGGATGGATGGGCGGCGGAATTCAGCTGCCGGACTTGCGCCGGAACTGGCGCTTCTGCTTGTCGTTGTGCGCCTCGCCGACACCTTCGTGCCGCGGCCCACTCCCGGGGTGCGAGTCGTGCTGCTGGTTCTTCTTGGCCAGCGCCTCGCGGAACTTCTTCTGCAGATCGTCCTTGGCCGGCTCGCTGGGCGTGTCGCTCATACCGTCTCCTTCAAACCGTCAGGCATTCAACCTCTAGCTAACCAATTGTGCCTACCACCACGCCACCGATTATCAGCGGCCCCCATCTCAGCCCCCGAAAATGCCTCCGACCGGCCCCCGCCCGGCTGTTAGCGTCGCGGGCGACGGACCGGCGAAGGGGACAGTTCATGGTCAGCACGGAAGCATTCATCGGGATCGCGCTGGTCGAGCTCGGCCTGGTCGTCATCCCCGGCCCGAACATGATCTATCTCGTCTCGCGCTCCGTCGTCCAGGGCCGTCGCGCCGGGCTCACCTCGCTCGCGGGCGTCGGCGTCGGCTTCCTCGTCTACCTGCTCGCCGCGTCCGCCGGCCTGGCGACTCTCTTCGCGCTGGTACCGGAGATCTACCTGATCCTGAAGCTGGCCGGCGCGGCGTACCTGCTCTGGCTCGCCTGGGGTGCCCTCCGCCCCGGCGGCAGCTCCGCCTTCACCCCGTCCGAGCTCACCCCGGATCGTCCTCGCAAGCTCTTCGGCATGGGCCTGCTGACCTGCCTGCTCAACCCGAAGATCGCGATCCTCTACATCTCGCTGCTCCCCCAGTTCGTCGCCCCGTCGCGAGGCCACGTCGGCACCCAGAGCCTGCTACTCGGCCTCACCCAACTGGCGGTCGGCGTCGCGGTGAACGCGATCTTCGTCATCACCGCCGGCTCGGTGGCGACCTTCTTCAGCCGCAAACCCCTCTGGTCCCGCATCCACCGGTACCTCACCGGTACCGCGCTGGCTGTCTTCGCAGTGAGGCTCGCCACAGACCGGGCCCAGCCGGTCGCCGCTCCGTAGCCCACCGGCTACCCGCCGCCCAACTTCCCGCGTTTTCAAGCGTTTGAGGCGCCTTTTCCTCTCGCTGACGCCCGTTTCCCCCTTGGTCCACCGACGTACATTTATTGCTACGGCCCCCGGACCACCGGTACACCTCGATCACCCCACTCAGCGCGGCGATCCCCACCGGCCCAACGCTCCGCCGCGGCCGTCCGCCACCTCCGTGTGGCCCCCTGACAGGTCAGGGTGCCGGTGATCCCCCATCCCCTGCCCGGCACCCTGGCCGCTCCACCTAACTGGCGACGAAGACGAACTCGAGCCCCGGCCGATCCGGCGCATCCCGTACTTCGTCAACCGCGAACCCGGCGTCCGCCAGCGACTCCTCGACCTCGGCCCGGGACCGGAACCGCAACGTCGACTCCGACGTCAGCGCCGCGCCGTCGTCGGCGAAAACGTAAGTCCGCTTGAACGTCACCAACGGCAACCGAACCTCCACCAAGTCGGTCCAGTGCTCCACCACACCGACACCGGCCAGCTCAACCCGGCTGTAGGTCTCCTCCCGGTTCCACCCCAGCCACGCTTCCCGCGCCGCATCCCTTGTCTCAAAGACAAAACGACCGCCCGGCACCAACGCCCGCCGGACAGCCTTCAGGGTCGCCATCCACTCGTCATCCCCGACGAACACCTGCGCCACGTTCCCCGTCATCACCGCCAACTCACCTTGCGCCGACGGCAACGACCCCGCATCCCCATGTACCCACCGAACCCGCTCAGCCCCCGCCTTCCCCCGCGCCACCTCCAACGAAGCCAACGCCGGATCGACCCCAACGACGTCGATCCCCCGCTCGGCAAGCATCAACGCGAAGACGCCCGTCCCACACCCGACGTCCAGCACCCGCCGCGCCCCGAACTCGTCAACCATCGCCGCGTACGCCTCGAGATCACGCCGCTCCGGCTCCAACGCGTCATAGATCTCCGCCAACCGAGGTACAGCAAACAAGGCATCAGGCATGCTCGCTCGCGATCACGGTTGCGTGCGCCACGTTCAATGGGATGCGCTCCTGTTCGATGCGTCGGTGGCCGCTGTTGACGAGGTCGAGCAGAGTCTCGTAGACGGCTCGTTCGGCGTCGGTCAGGTGTGGGAGGGATTTAGCGGTGCCAGGTCTGAGCGGGACGTTGTTCTTGTCCATGTTGGTGCCGTATGGCTCGTACGCCTTGTAGGTTGCAGGGCCCATGAGGATAGACGCGACGGGGAGACCGTCGGCTCGGTAGCCATTGAGGATTTCGTAGCCGTGGGCGTCGATATCGCCCCAGTAGAGGAGTCGGCGTGCTCTCGCGAGCCAGGGGAACGCGGCCGCGGTTCTGCCGCCGAATCCGTCGCCTTCGACGGCGATACCACCGGCAAGCGGCGGGAAATGGATAGCGGTGTCCTTGTTCTCTGAGATGACGACGACGGTCGGCTGGTAGGCGGGTTCGAACGAGTCGCCGACGGTGGCAGAGTCGTGCCAGCGACGGCCTGCGCCGCGGTGGTCTGGATCGAGGTAAGTGAAGTGGATGCGGGCAGGGTGGCGTGGCAATAGTCCGAGAGTGTCGAGGCCGGTGAGTGCCAGCACGCCAGCGGTGCGGATTTGGAGCCATTTGGCATGCACGCCGGGAAGAGGCACTTGTCGTGGGGTTACGCCGGCGGTGGCTCGGGTGGGGTCTTCGAGGTACCAGTCAGCGACCGTCAGCGTGAGGTCGTAGTCCACCGGGCTGTATCTGTCGAGGAGCCGGAGCGCGCGCCCGTGGTCCGCGAGGTGTGGGTAGCAGCGTCGCAAGGTCGCGAGGCGTGTCCGGCCCCGCCGCAGCCGGTCGGGCCACTCCCCCGCCACCATTTCGACGGCATGGTCAATGCTGTCGACGGTCAGGTGGGTGGGGACGGGCTGGATGGTCCCTTTGACAGACCTGTTCTCGAAGGTCAGGGCCGTTTCGGTGGCTTGGGCCCAGTCTTGCCATTCGACGATTCGGTCGTAGAACGCGGTGAAGTTGGCGTTGAGGTCTGCCTTTGTCGGCCTACCGAGCGGGAACGAGTGAGGGAACGAGTCTTTGCTGCCCGCGACATCGAGGTGCCAGTTGTTGGTGAGGCGTCGTTCGATGTCGGCGATGACCTGAGCCGGGGTCTTCACTACTGGGCTCCGTCCGGCAGGTCGGTGATGTAGGAGTACCCCTTGCTGTTCTTGGTGACAGTGAGGATGAGATCCATGTGGGGTTCAAGGGCGGTGACCTTGTCGAGCGGAGCTCCGATGATGAGTTGGAAGC
Organism: Kribbella sp. NPDC051718; assembly: GCF_040681515.1. NCBI lineage: Bacteria > Bacillati > Actinomycetota > Actinomycetes > Propionibacteriales > Kribbellaceae > Kribbella > Kribbella sp. NPDC051718. The sequence goes on from NZ_JBFAYZ010000011.1 coordinate 270,443, forward strand.
CCAGGTCTTGCCATGCTTTGACCGACCGGCCTGCGAACTCGGAGTCGGACTTCACGAATCCTTCGTCGAGGAAGACGGGCGCGAATCGCGGCCATGAACGGGTTTCGTCACCCAACTGGTAACGAAGCGCAGAGCCGACGATGAAGGCTACGAGTTCTTGAGTCTCACCGCCGGACTTGCTGCCGAGGGTGTCGTACGTGGCGACTTCGTTGCCACGGTCGTTGAGGCAGACGGCAGTGATGTAAACGTGCTGGCGTACGTCGAGGAGCCGGTCACGCTTTGAGGTGGAGGACTTGGTGTGCCCCTCCGGGACGGAGATGTCGGTCATGAAGGCGCGCAACTGCTTGAACCGGGCCCCGACCTGCTCATCGGTGGTTTCGAGGGCGATACCGGAGGACAGCGCTCGCAGTGTGCGCCGGAACTTCGTGACTTCCTCCGACGGCAACCGGCGGAGGTTGATTTGGAGGTGTCCCTTGCCGCCGAACGGGAGCGTGAACAGGATTTCGTTGACCGGTTCGAGTCGGGCTTCGATGTCTTCGATAGCGGTTTCGAACGCGTCGTTCAGTTCGAGGAGGTCATCGCTGGACCATTTGGCGAGTTCACGTCGCCACTTGTCGCGTCGCTCATGCAGGCCCTCGGCCTGGATGCGGTCGAGTATCTCTCGGTAGCCGTCGGCGGAGGCGACACTGGTGCCGAGGTTGTGTTCGACCCACCGTGCCTTGTAGTTCTCGAACATCGATTCCATCGAGTCGGTGACCTTTTTGATGCTGGCTTGGACCTTGCCCAGGTCTTCGCGGAGCCGGGTCTTCATCTGGGTGACATGGCGACGACGGAACAACTCGGGGTCGGTGTCGCCCCAGTGCGTGGCGTAGAGGGTGTCGAGATATGCCTGTTGTCCTGGTGAGACGTCGGCGATCTGGTTGGCCACGATGTTGTCGATGCCGTCCTGGACGACGTCTTGGTCGGACGCGAGGTCGCCGTGCTGCTTCCCGAGCTTTTCGAGTCGCTCCTCGGTGAGGATACGTTCCTTGTTCGCGGCGGCGTGGAGTGGCTTGAGGCGCTCTTCCTCGCCTTGGAGGGCATCGAGAATCTGGTTCGCGTCGCGGAGCCGCCGGATTTCCTCTTCGAGGTCTTCGACCTGCTTGTCGATGCCGAGGTAGTCGATGGACTCCCACGTGACGTCCTGGACGTACCTGGTGGCGTCACGTTGACGGCGTAAGTCAGCGAGCCGTCGCTCGACGTCCTCGATGCGCTTCCGCACAGTCTCAATCTGAGGGTCGAGCACGGCAAGGAGTTCTTCGATGTCAGCCAGGCGGCGCTTGTTGGAGAATCCAATGATGTTGCCCTCACCGGATTCACCGTGCGCGCCACGGTCACCGTTGCGTGTCTGACCGGATGGCGTGACCCGGGCTCCTGGCCCGGTCAGGCTACCGCTGTCCGGAACGCAAAGGTGGTCGTTACCGTCGTCGGATACGCGACCTTGGACCCAACGAGAGAACGGCGACTCCTTGAAGAGGAGTTTCCCGGACACGTACTCAGGCTCACCGGACCAATCTTCGTGGTCGGCGAGCGTCACGGCTTGGAACTGGATGCGGGGCCGGATGCGGACCCCATCGATGGAGCGGGACAGGTGATCGCGGGTGTTTCGGTCCACGAGGATGACCCGTGCCAATCCGCCGAGAGTGGTCTCGATGGCACGACGCCACGGTTCTTCATCGGGGCGAACGTCGATGAGTTCGGCGACAAAGGGTAGGTCGTTCATCGGGTCGAGCCCGGCTGCCTCGGCCATCCCGACGCGCGCTTCGTGCAATGGACGCGGGACCATACCTGCGCGGCCCTGAAGTGAGCCGCGTTCGCCAAGCAAGCTCCGTTGCTGTTCGGTCAACGGTGCGAGTTGTTCTTCGCGGAGCCCGTTCGCCTCGATGTTGAGGCCTCGTTGACGCTCCTCGAACCCACTGAGAAAGTCGGCCGCGGCGACCTGCGCGAGCACGAACTCATCGACTGTTTCCGGGACGACGAGGCCGATTGGCTCGGTTCGTGTCTGGAACCTGATGTTGGCTTCGTATACACCGTGCCGCGACCGTTGGAGGGCCGCGATGCGTTGGGTGCGTTCATCGATTGCCGACCCGCCATTGGCACGCTTCTCGCCGGCAATCTGACGCAGCCGTTCGCCGTACGACACTTCATTGGTGCGTGCTTGGCTGTGACGTGTCGTTACTTCGGCGTGCTCGTGACGGTTGGCGACCACGGCGCCGTCGAGGAGGTCTCGTTCCTTGCGAAGGCTCCACAGCCGGAACGGCGACGGACCGTCAAGGTCGGCACCGAACTGGCGAATCATTTCGCCCTCGGATTCGCCGTCGGCCAATTCCTTCTGCAGGTCCGGTAGACGGCGCAGAGCCTTCACCTTCTCTGCCTCGTCCACCATCTTCATGTACGAGGCTTCGATGTCGGCGAAGTGACGGGTTGCCTTGTCAGCGGCAGCATAGGTAATCGGTTCTTCAAGGACCATCGACTTGTAGAGGTTGTCGACCCGCTTGACCTGCATGCCGGCCTGCACACGAGCTAGCAATCGGAGCGCTTTACGACCCTCGCCACCGTTTGGTCCGATGCCGAGGCGCGTGTACAGGTTCTGCTCGAACTGGGCGAACGTGTCGAACAAGATGATGCTGGCGAACGCAGCCCGCATACTCCGCTTGTCGAATCGAGTGGCGGCGAGGGGTTCGAGCCGCGATAGGTCGAGGTATCCGTCCAGGGCCGCGAAGGTGGTGGCGACTTCGCCGTTGAGGCGCGCACCGGCCTTCACGTAGTACACGCGCATGACGGTGTACTTGCGGCCATTCGTGTTCACGAACGTCATGCCGAGCGCACCCCAGACCGGACCACCGTCCCTGCCGCGCAGCACCTGATCACGGAGTTCGTCGCTGCCGTCAACGCTACTGGTGTCGGTCTTGCCTCGCAGGTACGTCACCAGGTTGCGTTGTTCGACTGAGCGAGCACGCCCACCTGCATCGTTGGATGCGCCGTTGAATGGGGTGTCCGACGGCATCATCAGTGCGAGGTAGGCGTCGAGCATGGTCGACTTCCCAGTTCCGGATGCACCGGAGATGAGGGTCGAGCCGGTCAGCGAGTAGCGAGTCTCGGTGCGACCTTGGAATCCACCCCAATTCACCATCTGGAGGGACTCGGCTTTCCACCGGGTGGCGCCCTCGGTGAGCATCGCCTCAGGAATGAGTGTCATTGGTCATCATCCTCGCCGCCGGCGCCATCTTCGATCTCGGAGTCGAGGTCAAATTCCGCATCGAACGTGCTGTATGCCGACTCACGGGCCTCGGGAGTCAGTGCGTCGGTTCCGTTCTGCGCCATCAACCACCTCTGCAGCTTCAGCAACGTCTCAACGGGCAACAGAACCTCGATGATGGGTGAGATGCGAAACCGGTCGGTGTCTCCGGTCTTGAGTAGGACACCGGCGGTGGCGAGTCCGTCGATAGCTTTGGTGGCTCGTTTCTGGTCCATCGCCCGGTGGGTGGCGTCCTCGGGGCGCATGGTCGCAACCTCGTCGAGGAGGGTGCTGCGCTCAACGAATACCGCGTTGTCTCCGTCTTGGCGCTGCGCGAAGAACCGTTGGCGAAGGAACATCAACACGATGGTTTCTTCCTTCGTGTGCGCACGGTCTTGCAAGAGCGTCGGTAGCGGGTCGTCAGAATCGGTCCGGGCCTGTCGTTTGAACGCAACTTGATAGGAGCGCTCAACCACGAGGTCGAAGAAGATGTCGTTGAGGCGACTCTTGATGAGTTCTTCGTTCGCCAGCAGGACGGCCCAATGCTCGGGGTATTTGTCTGCGGAGATGTAGCGGTGCTTGAGCAAAGCGTGGAGACAGCGACGCTGCTCGGGGTAGATAGTGCTGCCGTCCCCCTCGAACATGGCCGTCGAGGTCGGCTCGTCCTCCAACCCCTCCCGCTCCAGCGCGTCGTCGCTGGGATCAGGAGCAAGGTCGTCGAGGTCCCACTGATCGGTCGTCATTCGTCGTCTCCGTGCACCGAGTCAGACAGGTTGACATGTGGCATCAGGAACTGGCGAGTAGTGCCGTCCGGACGAACCGCAGAAACAAGTTCCCGAACCGAGGTGTCCACATTCGCGTCCATCCCGGTGAGCAGGTAGTGCAGGCCCAGAATCTCGACAGGACGCCGCAGGTCCTCCGGGAGCGTGTTGAACAGTGCCGCCGCCGATTCCACGGCCCCCGTCGTGAGGCGGTCAGCGATTTCGGAGCGAAGGTCAGCCAATGACGGTCCTCCCTGCTTCCTGATGTCGTCCAGCGACAAGGCTTCCGGGGCTTCGTCAGTCACGTCCTCCAAGGGCTCCGGGGGTCGCTCGCTCTCAGGATCGAACGTCTTGAGCTTCAACCCCTCGATGCCAAGTGCAGGCGGCACTAGTTCGACCTCGACGTGGGCGCGGGGTCGCGCGGACCGCATCCACAGCCGCATCTCGCTGTTGATGCTTCGAAGCACCGATTCGAGTTCGCGGTTCTTGACATGGTCGTAGTTCTCGATGTGGTCATTCAACGTCGAGGACAGCCGCTGCCGCTGCGAGAGCACATCTGAGATGCCTCGGCGGATAACGTCGACTGTCGTCTTCATCTGTCGCTGCTCGTCGGGCAACAGGGTGCCGGCCCAAGGATGTCCCAGGATCGTGTTCAAGTCCTGCCTGAGGCGTGACACCCAATCCGGGTTGCGCAGAAGGTCAAGCGCCCCGGCGAAGGCTCGACCCTCCGGTGTCGACGCAAGCAAGTTCCGGGAGCGGTCGAGGTAGTCATCGACCACCTCGCCGATGGGCCGCGACTCTTCACGGAAGTTGCGGGTAATGACGCGGTGCATGGCACGGACCGCTTCCTCGACACGCCGGAAGTCGGACGGCAGACCGTCGAGTTCTCGAAGGACGTTGGAGAACTGCTCCGACAGTTCAGCCTCGGTCGCTTCCGGCATCTCCCCGCCCTCGGCGAGGCGGTCACGCTCAGCCGTCAGCCGCGCTATTTCCTCCGACAGTCGCAGCACCCGCTCCTCACGGTTCGGGTTGGCCGCCAGCGCCGCTTGGGAGACGACATCCATCAGCGTCACGATGCGAGACAGCGACACATTCAATTGGGTGCGACTCGCACGGGCCACGTAGGTAACGGCTTGGTTCGCATCGCCGGCCGCCTGATAGGTCTCTTCACCGTCGCCGGGGTCGCGGAACAGCCACTTCTCCCGCACCCAGAACATCGCGAGCGCCTTGCCGTCTCCGGCTGGCACGTCGTAGCCGGCGACCCTCAATTCATCGAGCCTCGCATCGACCATCGCGTGGAACCGTTCGACCGGAATCGGGGTTCCGCCGTCTGGGAACGAGACAGCCAGGATCGGCACCGCGATGGCGGCCCACTTATGAGTGAGTAACTTCAACGTCGGCGTGTTCAGCGCGGTCTGCGTACGCGCAACTTCGCCCTCAATGTCCGCCACGACCCCCCTCCCCGCCCCGGTGGCATGCATCTTAGTTCTCTGCTCGAGAGACTAGATGTCACCGCCGACACTTTTCGTGACACCTCTGAAGATTCTGTCGATCTTCGTGGTGTGCACACCCCAGTCCGCCCGCCGCAGAGGGCACACACGGCTTCAGTTCGTGCCGCGAAGCTCGTATCACCTCATTTATCTACCCGATCTGTTGCAAGAGACTCTTACAGTGTTCGCGCAGCGCCGGGAGTGTACGGCTGCCGACTTCGTCCGCTCCTGGGACGTCTTGGGCGTTGGCCACAGCTCGCTCGAAGGCAGCCGGGTACTGCTCGGCCAATCCGCTGGCACGATCGATAAGCAGAGTGGGGTCCATACTTAGAGTTCTTGCCGCCCTCTCCCACTGCTTACGCCTTATCCGGCTGAAGATCCGCTCACCGCCGATGGAAAGCGCCACGGTTCGTTCGACCGACCCACGGTCGTAACTCAAGCCAGTGGCCAGGTCGTAGAGGGGTGCAATTCGACGCTGTCCGTCGTGAGCCAAAAGCAGCGAGATGTTCTTCGAGTGTCCGTCAGGCGCCCCCGCGACGAGATTGACAGCTGCGAAGTCGGCGAGCGCCATCAAGTCGTCGTCCGGCTGTGATGACCACCTCTTGACGAGGCCCGACATATCAGCGAGCCCGGGACCGCCACGCGCCTCGTACTTCGCCTCCGGAAGCCGGCCGAGCGCCTGGCAGAAATCTTCCTGATGGACGCGAACTATTGAGCTATCGCCCACAATCCGATCGAATCTCTCAATCACAAGCGCCCACTGATCATCGAATTGAATGATGCGACTTGCCGCGACATCGACCCCCAGGTCGGATGCCGCCGACATAGTCAGATGTTCGACGAGTGCCTGGTGGAGCAAGATCTTGATACCCGGCTTGACGATGTGCGTGGTGGCTGCGGACCCCTGCGCCTCGTGCCAGCGACCTTCGACCGCCATCAAAGCGAACTTTTCCTGTTGCCCTCCCAGCGACCAATGCTCGTCTGGCATGGTCCACGAGGCGGGCGCCTCAATGAGTTCACGCAAGCGTTTGGCGATGTAGCTGTCATCGACGGGCAAGTACTCCCCACTTCGATCGAGCAACTCCTCGACATCCTCGGAACGACAAAATTGCACCGCACCGGGACACTCCCATCCCATTTCGGCCAGAATCCCGAAGATGTCGTCCACTGCGACTCCGAGCCGCTCGGCCCATCTAGCGAGAGTCTCCCGATTCTCTGGAAGCAGACCACGCAGATACGGCTCGACGCGGCGTGCCGGGTAGGTCGTTGGCGCGACCGGGAGCCGCAGCGACAGCGGAACACCACCCGCAGCAACGTAGGCGTCCTCATACCTGAAGGTTGGCAGAGCACCTGGACTCGTTCGGTCCAGCCGCCCCACAAGCTGCCCGTAGAGCAGAACCGCCAAGGACTCAGTCATGGTCTGAGGAACCCGAGCGATGGGCGTCAGACCAGGCGCGCCGACGGTTCTCAGCGCTGAGCCGATGCCTGTCCATCAACTCCTGCATGGCCTGCGTGTCCAGAGCGGGCCGACTGCCCGGAGCCATGCTCGCGTTCGCCTCACTTCCAGCTGGTGCAGACGAACGAAGAATGAGAGACAACCCGAGTGCCTCGAGAAGACGCAGGATCTGTTCGAACTCCGCACCGCGGTGACCCGCCTCAAGCTTCGCTAGCCACGATCGGGACACGCCCGCGCGCGCAGCCAACTCATGCTGGCTAAACGCCAGACGCTCACGCTCAGCCTTGATGGTCGCCCCGAACTTGTTCCAGTCGGGAATCGCTGTATCACGCATGAGCCCTCCCTCCAGCGCTGTCTCCGAACGTAGACATCATCCCTCTGTCCACGAACGAAGACAAGAGATAGCTGTCTTCGAACGAAGACAACATCGCGAAGCCGAATACCATGACGGCTCATAGCTTGGGCGCTTTGAGTCCTACGCGGTGGCCATCGGGACCGTGCACCATCTTGAAGAGCTGCCCCAAGGGTAGTTGGTAGGCGGCTTGACGACTGTCGTACCGATGGCGGCGAGCTTCAAGACGGCTTCCTCGAGTTGCTCCGTAGATTCGAGCTCGAGATCCACTGGAAGCCTCGGCGGACGGCTGCGGCGCGCCGCCGAGGTTTGGCGAAGGCTGCGTCGCGTGCTTGCGCCGGAGGCGCCAATAGGCTAGTCGCCGCCGGAGGCGGTGTCCTTTAGACGTTGAAGCGGAACTCCACGACGTCGCCGTCCGCCATGATGTAGTCCTTGCCTTCGATGCGCACCTTGCCGGCGGACTTGGCGGCGGCCATGTTGCCGGCTTCCATCAGGTCGTCGAAGGAGACGATCTCGGCTTTGATGAAGCCGCGTTGGAAGTCGGTGTGGATCACGCCGGCGGCCTCGGGGGCGGTGGCGCCCTTCTTGATGGTCCAGGCCCGGGACTCTTTGGGGCCTGCCGTCAGGTAGGTCTGTAGGCCTAGGGTCTCGAAGCCTACTCGGGCCAGGACGTCCAGGCCGGGCTCTTCCACACCCATCTCGGCCAGCATTTCGCGGGCTTCGGCTTCGTCGTCGAGTTCGACCAGCTCGGCTTCGAACTTGGCGTCCAGGAAGATCGCTTCGGCGGGGGCGACCAGGTCGCGCATGCTCTGCTTGAGGGCTTCGTCGGCGAGCTCGTCGGCGTCGCAGTTGAAGACGAAGATGTACGGCTTGGCCGTCATCAGCATCAGTTCGCGGATCGCGTCGCGGTCGACGTTGGTGGCGATGATCGGCGTACCGGCCTCGAGGTGCTTCTGCGCCTCGCGCACCGCCTCCAGGACGGCGACGCTCTCCTTCTTCAGCCGGGCTTCCTTCTCCAGCCGCGGGATCGCCTTCTCCACCGTCTGCAGGTCGGCCAGGATCAGCTCGGTCTGGATCGTGGAGATGTCGTCGGCCGGCGAGACCTTGCCGTCGACGTGGGTGACGTCGTCGTCGCGGAACACCCGGGTGACCTGGCAGATCGCGTCGCCCTCGCGGATGTGGCTGAGGAACTTGTTGCCCAGCCCCTCGCCCTCCGACGCGCCGCGGACGATGCCGGCGATGTCGACGAACTGCACCGTCGCCGGGATCACCTTGGCAGAGTCGTACAAGGTAGCCAGCTTCGCGAGCCGCGCGTCCGGTACGCCGACCACTCCGACGTTGGGCTCGATCGTCGCGAACGGGTAGTTCGCCGCGAGCACGTTGTTCTTGGTCAGCGCGTTGAAGAGCGTGGACTTGCCCGCATTGGGGAGCCCGACGATTCCGATGGAGAGTGCCACGGGCAGCAAGACTACGCGGCGTGGCCCACTCGACCTAAATCACAAAGGACTCCAGCTCCGCGTCGTACCAGCGAGACGTCAACCCCAGCGGCTGCATCCCGAGCCGCTTGCACACCGCGATCGACGGACCGTTGTCCGGCCGTACGACCGCATAGATCTCCCCAAGGCCCGCCTTGAACCCATGCGCGATCGCCCCCTGCGCCGACTCCGTCGCGAGCCCGCGCCCCCACGAGTCGGGGTGGAAGTGCCACCCCACCTCGACCTCACCCTTCGACGACGGGCCGTCAGAGGGGAGCGGTACCAGCAACACCGTCCCCGCGACCACGCCGGTCGCCTTCTCCTCCACGGCCCAGATCCCGTAGAGGTCATCCGAGTTGCGCGTGTTCCACCGCTCGATCGTCCGTGACGCCGCGTCACGATCCGTCATCACCCGCGGGTCCGCGCCCAGCCAGCGCGACACCTCCCAGCGCCGGTAGATGTCGAACACCCGGTCCCCGTCGCTCTCCGCCCAGTCGCGTACGACCAGCCGGTCCGTCTGGTAGACCACCTTCGGATCCATCGCAGCACCTCCAACCGTTGGAAGTGATCTATCCGTCCCAACCAGCCGAGAGCAAGCAGCGTCTCCTTTCTGTGACCAGCTGGAGAAAACTCGCACCCAACCGATCACGCATCGTGTTCGCCTGCTCGCAATTCCTGCGGTTCGGCTGGACCGAGCTGGTCTCCTGCCTGTTCGCCGCCGCGCTGTTCGCCGGCCTTGCGCTCTCGAAGTACGTCGACCTGCCGATCGCCCGGTACGACGCATTGCTGGTCTACTCGATCCTGCTCACCTTCGGGTTCTGGCTGGCCGGCCTGGAGACCTGGCGTGAGGTCGCCGTGATCTTCGGCTTCCACCTGGTCGGCCTCGGACTGGAACTCTTCAAGGTCCAGATCGGCTCCTGGCAGTACCCCGGTGACGCCGTGACGAAGGTCGCCGGCGTACCGCTCTTCGCCGGCTTCATGTACGCCGCGGTCGGCAGCTATATCTGCCAGGCGTGGCGCCGGTTCGACCTGCGGGTCAGCGGCTATCGACCGGTCCTCACCACCGTGCTCGCAGTACTGATCTATGCGAACTTCTTCACCCACCACTGGATCGTCGACCTGCGCATCCCGATCGCGCTGGCTCTTATGCTCGTCCTGCGGCGCACGTGGGTCTTCTACACGGTAGGCACCCGGAGGTACCGAATGCCGCTGGCTCTGGGGTTCGCGCTGATCGGCTTCTTCCTCTGGATCGCGGAGAATTTCGGCACCTTCCTGGATGCCTGGAACTACCCCGACCAGGTGAACGTCTGGCACCTGGTGCACCCGGCGAAGTTCGGCGCGTGGGCGCTGCTGGTCAGCATGAGCTTCGTGCTGGTCGCGAGCGTGAAGTCCTTGGAGGGCAGGCTGTACCACCGCGGCACGCTCGCCACTGTTGCGACTCCGAAAGCTACTGAGATCTCCCCGCAACACAGCGATGCCAACCGGGCCCGGATGTAAGGCGTCTTACCAACGAAAGCTCCTTGAGGGGGAGCGTATCTGGGGAACATCCGCCTGATCTGCAAGGGAGCATCATGTCCCGAAAGCTTGCCGCCATCATCGCCACCGCCGCCGCCTCGGCGCTGGTCGTCGGCTCGTTGATCGCCCTGGCGCTGGGACACACGAACCAGCCCAAGCCGACCTCCGCGTCGTCACCGAGCAGCCCGTCGTCGACGCCGATCGAGACGCCGACCACGACGCCCACGCCGCCGACCAATTCCGGCTCGCCGGAGAGCGGCAAGCCGCGCAAACCGGCCGGCGACCCGACGCTCGCGGCGTCGGCGGGCAACAAGAAGGTGCTGTTCTTCAGCTTCGACGACGGCCCGGATCCGTACTGGACGCCGAAGATCCTGCAGGTGCTGAAGAAGTACGGCGCCCACGCGACCTTCTTCGAACTCGGCAACATGCAGGCAGCGCACCCGGGGCTTCGCGAGCAAGTACTTGCCGCAGGCAACACAATCGGCAGCCACTCGATCTCACACCCGCAGCTGACCGCGATCTCGGCGGCGAAGCGGCACCACGAGATCTTCGACGGCCCGCTGTCCAAGTGCTTCCGGCCGCCGTTCGGCGCCTCGAACCCGAAGGTCCGCGCGGACATCAAGGCCGCCGGTATGGTCCAGGTACTCTGGGACGTCGACCCGCGCGACTGGGCCCGGCCCGGCGTGCACGCGATCGTGAACAACATCATGACGCACGCCCACAAGCGCAACATCATCCTGATGCACGACGGTGGCGGCGACCGCAGCCAGACCGTGGCGGCGCTCGACAAGGCGCTCCGCCTGCTCAAGGCGCAGGGCTACAGCTTCCCCGCGATGGCCTGCTGACCTTGATCTCAACCTTGCTTCAAGTCTTACTGTCCAGCAATGGACACCAAGACGAACGGCTCCTGGCGCGAACTCCTCGGCCTCACCTACGCCCCCGTGGCGGTGGTACTGGCCGGCGGCGTGCTGATGGAGGCGAGCAACGTCTACCTCACCACCAGCCTGCTGCCGACGATCGTCGGCGACATCGGCGGTACCGGCTTCTACGCCTGGACGATGACGGCCTTCCTGGTCGCGTCGGTGATCAGCTCGATGCTGGTCAGCCGGATCCTGATCACGCGCGGCTCCCTGGCTGCCTATCTGCTCGCCTTCGGGCTGTTCGGGCTCGGCTCCCTGATCGCAGCGGTGAGCCCGGGGATCGGGGTCTTCCTGGCCGGGCGGGCAGTGCAGGGATTCGGTGGCGGTCTCCTCGCGGGGCTCGGGTATGCGCTTATCCAGCGGGCGCTGCCGGAGCGGTTGTGGGCGAAGGCGGCGGCGCTCGTGTCGGCGATGTGGGGTGTGGGCAACCTGGTCGGGCCGTCTGCCGGTGGCGCATTCGGGCAACTGGGCGTTTGGCGGCCGGCGTTCTGGTTGCTCGTTGCGCTGGCCGCAGTACTGATGGTGGTCGTTGTACGGGTGATTCCTCGTACTGAGCGTGCGGCGGTCGGCTCCGCAGTACCGGGGGTGTCGCTGGTGTTGCTGACCGCGGCGGTCGCCATGGTCAGCATAGCGAGCATCGTGCCGGCTGGGGTGGCGACCGCGGTGGTGCTGGTGGTCGGATTGGGGCTTGGCGTCGTCTTTGTCTTGTTCGAGCGGACCGCCAAGGCGGCTGTCTTGCCGCGGGTGACGTTTGCTGCGGGGAAGTCGCTGAAGTGGGTCTACCTGACCGTTGGGATCCTTGCCTTTGGCATCGGTACCGAGGCGTTCATCCCGCTCTTCGGGCAGGAGCTGGGCAAGTTGTCGCCGCTGCTGGCTGGGTTCCTCGGTGCCGCATTGTCGCTTGGGTGGTCGCTCAGCCAGACGGTCAGCGCTAATGCGACCCGCCTTGCCGTCGTACGCCGGCTGATCGTGGGTGGACCCATGTTGCTGGCGATCGGGCTTGCGGCGTACGCCGCCTTGCAGGCTGATGGGCCGTCCGCCTTGGTGGTTGCTCTGTGGTTCGTGACCCTGTTCGCGGCCGGCGCCGGGATTGGTATCGCCTTCCCGCACCTGGCCGTCGCGGCGTTCAGCAGCGTCGAGGACCCGGAGGAGGCAGCCAAGGCGTCCGCGGGCATCAATACGGTCTTCTTGATGTCGAGTGCTTTCAGCGCGGCCTTGGCCGGCGTACTGGTCAAGCTCGGCGAACCGTCAGTCCTCTCCTCGGCTCATCTGCTGCTGTCGGTCTTCGCGATTGTTGCCCTGCTCGGCGCCTTCCCCGCCTGGCGGATCGCTCGCTCAGGGGCGGCTCGCAAGGCTGCCGCGGCGCAGCTCACACACTGAGGTTCGGTGGTACCGGGCTTGTCGTGCGGAAATTGTCGGCGGGGTCTGCGACTGTCTGTGACATGACCGGTACCGCGGTTCTGCTGCTCTTGGTTTTCCTCCTGGTCGGGCTCGGGCTCGGCTGGGTCTTCGGCCTGCTCTGGTCGCGAGGGCGCGACGGCGCGTCGCTCGCGCGGATCACCGCTGAGCGCGACGCAGCCGAGGATCGGGTGGTCGAGCTCACGCAGGAGCGGACGACGGTCGGGCAACAGATGTCCGGGCAAGCGGTGGTCAAGGAGTCGCTCGACCGATTGCATGCCCAGCTCAACCAATTGGAGAAGGGCCGCGCCGCCTGGCAGAGCCAGCTGCACCAACAGGTCAACGAGGTGCGGATGAGCGGCGAGGCGCTCCGTCGCGAGACCGCCTCACTGTCGACCGCACTGCGCAAACCACAGGTGCGCGGGCGATGGGGCGAGCTGCACCTCCGGCGTACGGTCGAACTGGCCGGCATGGTCGCCCACTGCGACTTCACCGAGCAGACCACAACGGTCGGCGAAGACGGCTTGCTGCGTCCCGACATGGTGGTGAGACTTGCCGAGGGCAAGAACCTAGTCGTCGACTCCAAGGTCCCGCTGGCGGCCTTCCTGGAAGCCGCCGAGAGCGACGACGCCGACTTCCGCGAGGAACGCCTCCGCGCCCACGCCCGCCACCTCCGCACCCACGTCGACCAACTCTCCGCCAAGGCCTACTGGTCACGACTCCCCTCGACCCCCGAGTTCGTCATCCTCTTCGTCCCCGGCGAGTCCTTCCTCTCCGCCGCCTTGGACGTCGAGCCCTCCCTCCTCGAGTACGCCGCCGAACGCCGCGTCATCCTGGCGACCCCCACCACCCTGATCGCCACCCTGCGCGCCGCCGCCTACGCCTGGAACCAATCAGCCCTGACCGAATCAGCCCAACAGGTCTTCGAACTAGGCCGAGAACTCTACGAACGCCTAGGCACGATGGGCGACCACCTCAACCGCGTAGGCCGCTCCCTGACCTCAGCCGTAGACGCCTACAACTCCACTGTCGGCTCCTTCGAACGCCGAGTCTTCACCACCGCCCGCAAACTCCGAGACCTCCACGTCACCGAAGCAGAACTAACCGCCATGGAATCCATCGAAGCCTCCGCCCGCCCCCTCACCGCCCCCGAATTCCTAGCCCTCGACGAAACCCCCGACACCCACCGCTGGCTCCCTAGCCCACCCATCGACAAAACCCACCGAGAACCCCCACCCCTCCCAGGCCTCGACTCCCAAACCGGCTGACGAGCAAAGACCCCCCACGCCTGTCTAGCCCTGCATCCCATCGCCAGACGACCCGAGTTGCTTCGCGGAGTTCGCCACCCGACCCGCAGTCCGCCGACCTCAAGCATCGACCGGCGAGGACCGTCTCAGGCTATGTGGGCACGGCACTCAGTCCCGCTCAGCTCCCTCCGGCCAGAGAACGAGCACTCGGCGTCCCTGGCTCAGCGCATAGGCCACGACATCAGCCGTCCCGCCGTACCCACCTGCAGGCTTGCCATCCCACACAGCGATCAGCAAATCGCTGCGGGACACCAATTCCTCGCTCGCGGCCATATATGCATCCCGGCCCGGCTCATCAAACGGCAGATAGGTCACCTCGACCGCCGCGGAGAGCAGCTCATCGAACAGATCGCGATTGGCAGGCTTTACCTTCTTGTCACGGTAATTCCGCGAAGGGAGAACAACTGCGAATTGACTACCGACATCACCGATCACCCGGGCGAATATCTGATCCGCTCCTCGCGCCAGGCACGTTACCCCGCTGACCTCTTCCTGCAGATACGGCTTCAAAACTCCGCGCATTGCGTCATAGACCAACTTCTCGGAAGGTGGTGTCAGATTCGAGTGCCCGGTAATGCCAATCCTCATCGCCTACAACGCTCCTCTTTCTTCGGTAGCTGCATAGCTACTCGCCAGGTCCCTGGCCTCCGGGCAGTGACCTGAGCGGATTCAGGCGAGCTCAAGTGAGCCCGAGGCTCGCACGCGACCTCTAGGAACTTGGCAGTCGCCAGCTATGCCCACTGAGAATCTGTACCCGCTGTTCAGCCGCTGCGGCGATCACCCGGAACGTTTCGATCCTTGGTTCGCCGGAACTGTGCCAGTCCTCGACAGCGCGCTCGACCTGATCCCAGACACGACGCGGCCCACCCTGCCGAACAGTCCAGTTGCCCGCGGTGCCTGTGAATGCTGCATACGACGCGTCCGGCTGCACAAGTAGATGCTCAGGAAGGTCGCCGCCGTGGCCGAAGTGGATGTACTGCGCCTCGGGCAAGGCCAGTTGTGCGACGAGTTGGGCTGGGCCGTAGGTCATCAGCACGTCCGGCCCGAGACCTGTTTTCCGGGTGTCGGCGTCACCCAGCATGTCTGGGATCAGCGCAGGCTCCGGGCTGTGTGCTCGGGATGGCATGAAACTGACGTATCCCGGCAAGAACTGTCCCTCAGCCGACCCGTCGCCAGTCACAGTCAGCTTCACCAGGCCTGTTGCGCCGATCCAGCCGGACAGCGTCACGAGGATGATCGTGCCGGGCTTGGACTGCTCTAGCCACGCCTGCGGCACATATCGGAAGGAACACGTCGCGATGATGCGGTCGTATGGAGCTCTGCCGGGTGAACCCTTCTCGCCGTCTCCGACGATCAACTGCGGGCGGTAACCGGCGCGCGCGAGAGCTTGCCGCGCTCGTTCAGAGACTCCCGGATCGAACTCGACCGAGGTGATGTTGTCCGGTCCGAGTCGGTGACAGCCAAGAGCTGCTGAGTACCCAGTGCCGGTGCCGATCTCCAAGACTCGGTCGCCATCCCTGACCTCGAGGTCCTCCCACATCCGCACGACGAGGCTCGGCATTGTCGAGGACGACGTGGGGTTGCCCTCGACGGGGCCGGCGACATCGCCTGGCGCGACTCTGCCGTCGAGTTGGGTGACGTGGGATGCGTCTTTGTACGCCAGCAGTAACCAGCGATCGATCGTCGACCGTTCAGGGCTCGTTGGATCCCACAGCGTCGGCGCGTTGGACACGTCCACTCGATCAAAAAACTGCCGAACGAACTCGTGCCGTGGGACCTCCTCGACGGCCGCTCGCCACTGCGGCGTACGGATGTAGCCATCACGTTCCAGCCGCACCGCAAGGTCGTGTCGTAGCCCTGAGGCTTCCTTGGCTAATTCGTCCAGGCTCACTGCGTTCCCTCCAGGGCATCAGCAAAGGCTTCAGTCATCGGCAGTCCGGTGGGTGGTTGCATCCATGCCCACTGTCCATTGGGATTGCACTCCAAGAAGTATGGCGTGCCGTCGTCGCTCACCCCGAAGTCGAAACAGCCGAAGGAGAGGCCGAATCGGCGCAGGTACTCCTTCAGCTTCGTAATCAGCGCGTGCGGCAGGTCGACCACCTCGTATTTCAACGTGTCGTAGTCTGATCGCCAATCAAGTCGACCGTCAGAGGACTCGATCCGCACGCAGAACACTTGGTTGCCAACGACAGTGACGCGTAGATCTGCCACCTTGCCAACGACCTCGGCTTGGAACATGTGCGCGGTGCCAGCCACCGTCTCATCGAGGTCTTCGGGCTCGACGCGCTGCGTCCACATTGCCTGCGGTCGCCCGTCTCTCATCAGAGCAGTTACTCGCAGGGGCCTATAGATGGCCGGTGAGTGCTTTCGAGCGAACGCCCGAGCTGCATCGGGATCGGACGTGATCAGCGTCGGGGGCATAGTGAAGCCCAACTCTGCAGCGACGGTGAGCTGGCTCGGTTTGTATTCCGCTGCCCAGTTGCGGTGAGGGTGGTTGACGTAGCGGCATCCTGGCAAGCTCGCCAACACTCCACCGAAGCCTTCGCGTGCTTGGACCTTGGCGAACTCTGCGTCCTGATCATCCAGGCCTGGGAACTTGTGCGGTGTTGGTCGTCGCCAGTAGACCGCGGCGACCTCTGCGAGTTCGATCGTGCGGCTGGGAGTGGTCAACTGGCCGCCCCACCGTCCGCGCTCGACATCGAGCGATGCCGACATCGCGACGTCGTGCGGGAAGTCGCCCGGATCAACCCGAGCGACTTCACACGTGCCGCGCCGGTTCAGCTCAGCGATCACAGGATCCGCAGTGACGTCATCTGCTCCAGTGACTACGAGGACCACTGGCTGGTTACCGGCAGCGGCGGACATCAGTCGCGGTCGCTGTCGTACCCGTTGTCGCTGTCCGGAGCCGGACCGCCACCACCGTCCTGGCCAGTTGCCGTACGCGGGTTGGTGGTGGTGCCCGACCCGTGCTTCGGAGATGCCATCAGCGGGATGATCTCGGCGCCACCGGCATCCTTGAAGCGGCCCAGTTGAGTCGCCGGATCGACATCTACCTCGACATAGTCGAGCTGAGCAGTCTCCGCGAAGTCACTCGCACGATTGAGACCCCACGGCCTGATCGATTTCGTAGTAGTCATCAACTTCACCCTCGGTCGGTAGCTGATTACTGTGTCGCTCTGTACCAACTGGCACGGTGCGCGTTGGGGCGCGTGCAATCCCTCGTCAGACGCGTTCGATGAGGGACGGCCGCGCGGTCAGGCCCTATCTGCCTCTCATCAGGACTGCAATCCCGGTCATGGAGATGGATTGGCCGGTTTCTGGGATCTGCGGCCGAGCCCTCCACAGAGGAGAGGAAGGCGGAACCGGTACGTGTGCAGTGATCTTCTGCAGGTGAGGGCTCAGGACGACGACTCCCCACCGGTTTCGCCAGCTCATGGGACGGGACTCGCAATGACGACGCGAGCGCCGGTCGCTCGCTCGAAGGTGTTCTTGACGTCGTGCGCGACGGCCAGGGCGTCGAAGTGCAGTCGGCTCGGGATGACGACGGTGGTCACCTCGTACCGGTTTACAGCCTCGATCAGGGCTTCAAAGGCGGCCGGCGAGGTGTCCGTCTCCTCGGTGTAGATCGTCCCCATCGCAAACCCCTCGATTCGAGCGAAGTCCTCGAGCTGGGATTTGATGTCGACCAGTTCACCATCGGTCATGAGTAGGTGCTTCAGGATGTAGCCGAGGAGGAGCGGCCGTGTGTAGTCGACGTCGCCACTCAACGCTCCTCGTCCATCCACTGCCGGAACTTGGCGACCAGCCGCTCCCAGAGTCGATCCCACCAAGGGCGGCGACGCTGGCCTTTCACGAGAGGTCAGCATCTGCCACCGCCGGCTCGATGGTTACCCGCAGGCTGGCAAAGCGGCGAGCCATTGCGGCCTGGTATCGCATCGCCGTCTGTGGCTCAGCTGTGTACTCCGCGATGACGTGCTCACCAAACCAGACGCGGACGCAGCGGTCGGTTGGGAGTGGGGCTTCCGCGAGCGTGGTCATCGGCCCCGCACTTCCCCGATGATGTCGCGCACGATGAAGACATAGGCCGTGGCCGCAACAAGCGCCAAGATCCAGATAGGTGCGGTCATGATCCGACAGCTCCCCGGTAGGTTGGTTGATCACGGACGGTGATGCCGTGTTTCACCTTGCCCGTCACGATGCGTGTCATGGAAGATGCGGAGTGTCCGCTGAGTGTCCATGGACACTCGGACACGGCGAGAGGATCTCAATGGACGGGGAGACGTTCGGCGCGGGACTGAAATTCTGCGCGCCAAGCGTGCTCTTTCCCTTCGCCAGTTGGCTGATCTCGCCCACTACAAGCAAGTCGCAGATCTCCGACCTCGAGCGCGGCGTCCGCGCCCCTCGCCCTGAGATGGCTGATCATCTGGATAGGGTGTTAGAGGCCGAAGGTGAGCTTCGAGCACTGGCGGACATGCTCCCGCCGCCAAGCGCTGAGCCGCCCTTGTTGGATGCGCGCAGTTACACCGCTCTTGCGGTGCAGCTGCTGGCAGCCGAAGGAGACGCTGACATGCTTGATCGCCGCCAATTTCTGGGCCTCGGAAGTGCAACCTCGCTCGGTGCCCTTGCGCCGGGGCTTGCGTTAGAAGCAACCCGCCACGGACTAGCTCTCGGGCTCGCCGAAGAACGAGCGGACACCGCTGCGGATGAGTGGCGAGAGATCGTCTGGGAGTACGGCTACAGCTACATCAGCATGCCGCCGCAGGAGCTGTTGCAGTCGCTGATGGTGGACATGCTAGGCCTGCAAGTGGCGTTGGAGCGCGGCAGCCGACCTGCTCCGATGAAAGAGCTTCGTCAGTACGGCGCAACGCTCGCCTCCCTGATGGCCATGACGATCGCCAATGTCGGCGACGTCCGTCAAGCGCGCCGTTGGTGGCGTACTGCTCGCAACCTTGCCGAAGAGTCTGGCGACCCGAGCACGATCATGTGGATTCGCGGTCGTGAAGTCGTCCGTGGTCTCTACGAAGCGCGGCCAACCGCGGCCATTCTGCAGATGATCGAGCATGCTGAGTCGTTCGCCAACGGCTCCACTCCCACAGACCGCGCCGAGCTGATGTCAGGCAAGGCCCAGACGTTCGCCCTCGCCGGCCGCCGTGCCGAGGCCGAAGCAGCGCTGCACGAGGTGCGCGCAATCTACGACAGTCTGCCTCCCGAAACGATCGACAATCGGGACTCCATCTACGGCTGGCCAGAGGATCGTCTCCGCTTCACTGAAAGCTACGTCTACACGTACCTCGGGGACGCGAACGAAGCGACGGCTGCTCAGGACAGGGCGATCAAGGCATACCCCTCGAAGTACCGGCGCGGTCCGGCGCAGATCGAACTGCAACGGGCTCTGTGGATGGTGAACAGCGGCGATGTGAGTACTGGCATCGAGCATGCATCGGCCGCACTCCAGAGCCTGCCGAGCAGGGACCGGATTCGACCGATCGTTGCCCTCGCCAAGGAAGTACTCGGTGCAGTACCAGCGCCGCAGATCTCGAAGCCGGCGGTCCTGGAGTTCCGTGAGTGTCTTGAGCTCAGTGCAGGTTGATCCGCCTTGAAGAGGGGTAGTCAGAGCGGCATGAGCGACCTCGACCAGCTAACCATCGAGCGGCACGACGCAACCTCCACCTTGGAACTTCGGGACGACATCTTGCCGGTGTATGCCGCTTCGCATGCCGATCAGATGCACGATCCCTGGTTCCACCCGGATCAGTTCTGGGAGCGCCTGGTGGAGCTGTACCTCCCCGGCCGCGATTTCGAGCTCGTTGCCGCCCGGATCGCCGGCACCGTCGCCGGCTATGCCTTCGGCAGCCCGCGCGATCAACATGGCGCGATCTGGGATGAACTCCGCTCGACGTACCCGGAGTGGGATCTTCCTATCGAGTCGGTTCCGCTCTACATGTTCCGGGAGTTCGCCACTCATCCGGGTCACCAGCGGAAAGGCATTGGCCGCCGTGTCCATGACGCGCTGCTCGAAGGGAGACCTGAGCCTGTCGCTGAACTCCTGGTGCGCAAGGACAATGTTCCGGCGCAGGCTGCGTACCGCTCCTGGGGCTGGGTCCAGCTCGGAGAGAAGCAGCCGTTTCCGGACTCACCGGTATTCGATCGGCTTGTTTTGAGGTTGTCGGCGTCATGAGAAGTGCAAGGCTCGGCTGGCCCAGCCTCGATATGCAGATGAGCCTCTCTACTGCGCCACAGACATAACCTGAGCGCCGGCACCGCGGCAACCACAGCGGCAGCAGGCACCCTTGTTCTTGTTCTTGTTCTTGTTCTTGTTCTTGTTCTTGTTCTTGTTCTTGTTCTTGTTCTTGTTCTTGTTCTTGTTCTTGTTCTTGTTCTTGTTCTTGT
>NZ_JBFAYZ010000012.1:0-265215 GCF_040681515.1 Kribbella sp. NPDC051718
GAACTCGTCGACCAAGGCACCGCCCTCGAGGCCGCGTGCCGGATCATCATCCTGGAAGACCAACTCGCCGAAGCCCTGCGGATCAACGAACAGCGCCGCGAACAGGCATGACGACCGACGACGAGGGTCCGCCGGCTTGAAGCCCCCAGGGGCCAGGCTCGGCGGACCGCCATCGGTTGCGGCCCCGATCGTTCTTCACATCGTGGGCTACGGCCCTGTCCGGGCCCGGCTGCTGGCCGTCTTCGTGGGTTTGGCGAGGACCAGGAGTCCGATCATGGAGACGGCGGCGCCGGCGGTGATGAGGGTGGCCATGGGTACGGCGGTGTGTTCGCCGCCGAGTCCGGCTAGCGGTGCGATGGTTCCGGCGGCGACCCATTGGACGAAGCCCTGCACAGCGGATCCGGTGCCGGGATGTTCGGGTACGGCGGCCGAGGCGAGCGCGCCGCCGTTGGGGATCATCAGGCCCTGGGCGGTCATCAGGACGAAGAAGCACACGAGCGCGAGAAGCAGTGGTGTGCCGAGCCACAGAGCGCCGGCCAGCATGGCAAGACCTGCGGCCAGAGCAGCGATCTGGCCGCCCAGGATGAGCTTGCGAGTGGAGACCCGCCCAGCGAGCCGGGCCGCGATCAGGGCGGCAACGGTCATCCCGGCCGCGTTGGCCGCGAAGTCGACGGAGTAGGCGATCGGTGAGAGCCCGTTCATCGACTGCAGGACGAACGCGGACGTGGCGACGTAGGCGAACAGAGCGCCCATCGCGGCCCCGGCGACCACCAGGTAGCCGACGTACTCCCGGTTGGCCCCGACGATGCGCCCCGCCGCGAGAAAGTTGCGCAGCCCGCCGGCCTGACGGCGCTCGGGCGGGAGCGATTCGGGAACGGCGACCAGGGCTGCCGACGTCATCGCAAGACCGAGCACCGCGACGAGCCAGAACGAGACCCGCCAGTGCGACAGTTGCAGGATGAGGCCGCCGAGCAGCGGACCGACGACAGGAGCGATGCCGCCCACCGCGGCAATGAGATTCAGTACCCGGACCAACCGGACGCCGGTGGCCAGGTCGACGATGATCGCCCGGCCGATCACCATCGCCCAACCGCCGGCGAATCCCTGGACGAACCGGGCCACCGTCATCACCGCGATGGTCGGCGCGAGCGCGCAGACGATCGAGGCCGCGGTCATGGCCAGCAGTGCCGCGAGCAGCGGGATCCGACGGCCGCGTTGATCCGAAACCGGTCCGCCGATCAACTGGCCGAGCGCCATGCCGACGAAGAACGTCGTCAAGGTCAACTGGACTTGCGTCGGGGTACTGGACAGGTCACCGGCGACCTGCGGGAACGCCGGGACGTACATGTCGGTGGCCAGCGGTGCGATCGCGGTCAAGAACACCACGGTCGCGACCAGCCCAACGGTCAGTTGAGCCTGGCGGCGTGGTGTCAGCAAGGACTGCATCGGCCGGGTGATGTCCGGGGGCAACGGGGTCTGTCGCAGACGGCGCTGTCGTCGAGGGTGGCCTGGAACTGCTGCTCACCGATCGTGACTTGAACTCTCATACCGTCCCCTTCGATGCTGGTCGGTGTCATGGGCCGACCGGCGTCGCCGCTGGTTGCCCCGGTGCCGCAGGCAGCCACCGTCAACACGACGGCCGAAGGCAGCACCGCGACGGCGGTGGAGCGAAAAACCCCTCATCGATCCCTCTCGTGGCAGGCATGGTTCGGCTGGATCAGACAGTGAGCAGGACCTTGGTAGCGGTCCGCTGGTCCATGGCCTGGTAACCCTCGGCGGCCCGGTCCAGGGGCAGGGTCAGGTCGAAGACCTTGCCAGGGTTGATCTTGCGGTCCCAGATGAGCTGGATCAGGTCGGGCAGGTACTGCCGGACCGGGGCGGGGCCGCCGTGGAGGTGGACGCCGGCCATGAACAGGTCGCCACCGGGGATCGCGACGTCATGGGAGACGCCGACGAATCCGACATGGCCGCCCGGCCGGGTGGAGTGGATGGCCTGCATCATCGCCTCCTGCGTGCCGACCGCCTCGATCACCGAGTGGGCTCCGAGCCCGCCGGTGAGCTCCTTCACCCGGGCAACGCCGTCATCGCCCCGCTCTTCGACGATGTCGGTGGCACCGAACTCCTTGGCCAGCGCCTGCCGGTCGGTGTGCCGGCTGAAGGCGATGATCCGCTGCGCGCCGAGCTGTCGCGCGGCCAGGATTCCCAGCAACCCGACGGCGCCGTCACCGACGACCGCAACCGTCTTACCCGGACCGGCCTCGGCAGCGACAGCCGCGAACCAGCCTGTGCCGAGCACGTCGGAGGCCGCCATCAGCGACGGGATCAGGTCGGCATCGGGCATTCCCGGGGTGGCGACGAGAGTGCCGTCGGCCAGCGGGATCCGGGCCCGCTCGGACTGGGTGCCGATGGTCCCCATCAGGACGCGGTGCACGCAGTAGGCCTGATAGCCGGCCTGGCAGATCTCACAGGTGTTGTCGGAGGCCCAGAAGGAGCCGACGACGAAGTCGCCGACCTTGACGGTGTACACCTCCTCGCCGATCTCCTCCACGACGCCGACGTACTCATGACCCATCACCTGGTGGTCGACGGGCTCGGCGCCGCGGTAGGGCCACAAGTCGCTCCCGCAGATGCAGGTCGCCGACAAGCGGATGATCGTGTCGGTCGGTACGAGGATCTTCGGGTCTTCGCGGTCCTCGACCTGAACGTTCCCCGGGCCGTGCATCACTACCTGGCGCATCGCGTGCTTCTCCTCCTGATCGAGAGCCCCTCGGAATGGGGGGCACCTTTCAAGGGAACCCGTCGGCCTGCCGAGGGAGAAGTCACTGTCGATAGGTGTACTGACAGGGCACCCCTCAGGCCCATTTCGCCGCTGGCGGCGGGTTACCGTCGGAGTCGTGGACAATCGTTCCGAGGTACGCGAGTTCCTCACCACCCGCCGGGCCCGGATCACGCCGGAGCAGGCCGGCCTGCCGACCACCGGTGCCCGCCGCGTCCCCGGTCTGCGGCGCAGCGAGGTCGCAACGATCGCCGGACTCAGCGTCGAGTACTACGCCCGGCTGGAGCGAGGCCAGATCGCCGGTGCCTCGACCGGAGTGCTCGACGCTCTCGCGCGAGCGCTGCAACTGGACGAGACCGAACGAGCTCACTTGTTCGACCTCGCCCGGGTTGCCGATGGCATCCCGACCTCAGGCCGCCCACGCCGCCGGACAGCGGGCAAGGCAGCGTCGCGGCTCAGCCTGCAATGGGCGCTGGACGCGATCAAGGCCGGCGTCGCGTTCGTCCGCGACCCCCACCAGAACCTGCTCGCCACAAACGCCCTGGGCCGCGCCTTCTACTCGCCGGTGATCGGCGACAGCGGACGCACGCCGAACCTAGCCCGGTTCCAGTTCCTCGATCCCGCCTCACGCGACTTCTACCCCGACTGGGACCTGTTCGCCCAGATGTGCGTCGGCATCATGCGCGCCGAAGCCGGCCGTGACCCGCACGACCGCGGCCTCCAGGACCTCGTCGGCGAGCTGTCCACCCGCAGCGAGATCTTCCGCCGCCTCTGGGCCGACCACAACGTCCGCACCCATGGATCCGGCACCAAGCGGTTCAACCACCCCGTCGTCGGCGAACTCACGCTCGCCTACGAAGAACTCGCGGTCACCGCCGAGCCCGGACTGGTGCTCCTGGTCTACACCGCCGAGCCCGGCTCGCCATCCGCAGAACGACTCCAACTGCTCGCCTCATGGGCAACAGCACCAGCAGATACCCCGACAGCGAACGGCTAGAGGAATCTCGGGCGGGTTAGCGGAGGGCTGTGCCATGGGTGTGGGTCAGGAGGGTCAGGTCTTGGCGGGTGGGGAGGGATTCCCAGTCGCCGTGGGCGCCTACGCAGAAGGCGCCGGAGGTGGTGGCTCGGGTTAGGCGGGCTTCGGTGGGGAGGTTGTCGAGGGTGGCGGAGAGGTAGCCGGAGACGAAGGCGTCGCCGGCGCCGATGGAGTCGACGACGGTCACGGGGAGGGCTGGGTGGTGGGTGGTGCCGGATGCGGTGTGGGTCCAGGCGCCTTTGCTGCCGGCGGTGACTACTACCTCGGTGGCGGTGGAGAGTAGGGCGGCGGTTGGGTTGGGGGCGTCGGTGAGGATGTCCAGTTCGTCGTCTGAGGCGAAGATCGTTGTGACATAGGGGAGTAGGGCTCGTAGGGCGGTGGCGGCTTCGGGGCGTGGCCAGAGGCGGGCTCGGTAGTTCACGTCTAGGGAGACTTGGATTCCGGCTTTTGAAGCAGTTTGTACTGCGGCCAGGGTTGCCTCGCGGGCCGTGGTCGATAGGGCCGGGGTGATGCCGGTGACGTGGAGGATGCGGGGGGTGGAGGCGGTGAGGGCGGTTACGCACTCGGCTGGGGTGAGGGTGGAGCCGGCTGAGCCGCGGCGGTGGTAGCTGACTCGGGTGATGTCGTGGGCCGGCTGGTCGAAGGCGATGAAGCCGGTGAAGGAGTCGTCGGTGAAGCGTAGGTAGCGGGTGTCGACGTTTTCGGCGCGGAGGGTGCGTTGGATCAGGTGGCCGGGCTCGTCGTTGCCTACGGCACCTAGCCAGGCGACCTTGTGGCCGAGTCTTGCCAGGCCGATTGCGACGTTGCTCTCGGAGCCGGCGACTGAGAGGTGTACGTCGCCGCCTAGGCGGAGCGCCCTGGAGGAGCGCAAGGAGACCATTGCCTCGCCGATGGTCAGTACGTCAGGCATTGATGACTCCTGGATGAGGGCCGGCCAGGGCTCGCGCCTCGGCTAGTCCGGTGGTTGAGGTTGGTGCGGACCGCCAGCCCATCAATCGGCACTTGTCGCGGTGGTGGTGAGCGGGGCCGGGTGTCGGTGTGCCGGGCATTGGTGGGCTGGGGGTTCGGGGCTTATGCATTGGCAACCGCATCTAGGAAGGCGGCAGCTCGGTTGGCCAGGTCGGTTTGGGAGCCGCCGGTGCCTGCGTCGCCTAGAAGGGGGGAGCCGAGGCCGACCGCCAGGGCGCCGGCGGATAGGTACTGGGGGGTGGTGGTGGCGTCTACTCCGCCTACGGCGATGAGGGGGGCGTTGGGGAGGGGGGCGCGGAGTTCGCGGAAGTAACCGGGGCCGTGGAGTTTGGCGGGGAAGACCTTGACGGCTAGGGCGCCTAGGTCCAGGGCGGTGATGATCTCGGTGGGGGTTAGGGCGCCGCAGAGTAGGGGGAGGCCGAGGTCGACGCTTCGGTGGGCGCCTTGGGTGATGGCTGGGGTGACGATGAAGTTGGCTCCGGCGGTGGCGACCTCGTCTGCTTGGGCGGGGGTGATGACGGTGCCGGCGCCGATGAGGACCGAGGGGTCGAACTCGGAGCGCGCCTTGGCGATCGCCTCGGCGCCGCCGGGGGTGGTGAGGGAGACCTCGAGGATGGTGATTCCGGCGGTGACCAGGGTGCGGATGCACTCGAGGGCGCGGTCGGGGCCGTCGGCCCGGATGATCGCGAGCACCTTGCGCTGGGTGAGTTCGGCTAGCAAATCCACTGAGAACACCTCTTTGACGGGGATTGGATCGATTCAGACATAGGACGTGGGATGTCAGCGGTTCCCAGGCGGCGGTTTTGTGGATAAATTACCGATCGAACAACCCGCTCCGTTGTTTACTTTCCGTTCACCGGAAGGCAGGTCCACGTACCCATGCCAAAATTCCGCCTCTTGATGATCCCTCTCGCCCTGCTGGCCGCCGGCCTTGTTGCCGTGCCCCAGCAGGCTCAGCCCGCCGAGGCCGCTGTGACCCAGACCGTCCTGTTCGACAAGGGCGGCGCCGGCTACGGCTGTTACCGAATCCCCGCCATCGTGCGCACCAAGCTCGGCACGTTGCTCGCCTTCGCCGAAGCCCGCCGTACCTGGTGTGCCGACTCGCAGGAGATCGACCTCGTCGTCCGCCGGTCCGAAGACGACGGCCGCACGTGGTCCCCTCAGGAGATCGTCCTGTCCGGCACCGATTCGGACCCCAACGCCGTCGCCACCCGAGGCAATCCGACCCCGATCGTCGACCAGGACACCGGCCGGATCGTCCTGCTCACGACGATGGACCCGGGTACTTCGAGCAAGCCCCGTACTCCGTACGTCCAGTACTCCGACGACGACGGCAAGACGTTCTCCAAGGCCAAGAACATCGCCTCGCAGATCGACGACCCGGGCTGGGGTTGGTACGCGACCGGCCCGGTGCACGGCATCCAGTTGACGCGAGGCGCCCACAAGGGCCGCTTGGTGGCTGGTACGAACTTCGACGACCCCGGCGACCCGAACGATCCCAATGACAACACGGTCGGCGGGCAACTCGTCTACAGCGACGATGGTGGCGACACGTGGCAGAAGGGCGCGACCGACCTCCGCAGCGACGCCGGCCTCCTGCCGCAGGAGATCAGTGTTGTCGAGAAGGTCGACGGTGGCATCTACGCGGGCGCCCGGAACAACAACGGCAGCGCCGGCAACAGTCGGGCGTTTGCCGTGAGCAACGATGGCGGTGAGACCTACGTTGCGCCGTACGCGAGCATCCCGGGTCTGACCACGCCGACTGTCCAGGGGTCGTTGCTGCGGTTGCGGGCGACCGATCAGGGGGCGAAGTACAACCGGATCTTGTTCGCTTCGCCGGCTGATCCGGAGCGTCGTCGGTACATGACGATTCGGTCGAGCTTCGATGAAGGTAAGACGTGGGAATCCGTTGCCGATGGCACCAGGATCACCAGCGATTGGTCCGGGTACTCCGACATGACCGTGCTCGATACCGGTGAGATCGGGTTGCTGTACGAGGGCGGCACGGTGGATGCGCGGGATCAGGTCCGGTTCGCGCGGTTCACCGAGACGGACATCGGGCTGCCGGATGGCCCTGCTGGTCCGACGACGCCTGATGTCTCCGGGCTGGGCAACAACGGCATCTTGAGGGGCGGTACGACCGTTGTCGCCGGCAAGTTCGGGCAGGCGCGGGATCTCGACGGGACGGACGATGCGATCCAGTTGCCGTTCGCCGAGTCGCTGGCTGTCGGGGCCGGAGATTTTACGGCTATGAGTTGGATAAAGTACGGGGCTCGTACGACTCCTCAGGCGATCTTCTGGGGGTACAACATCAACGAGTTCTCGCAGTTCTGGTTGCGCGCGGAGCCTGCTGATGCCCGGATCCGGGGTCTGATCACCACCGGCGGCAATACCGCGGTGGTCGCGACGACGAAGGCGTACAACGACAACGCCTGGCATCACGTTGCGCTGCAGCGGAAGGGGCTGACGCTGTCGATCTGGGTCGACGGGGTGCAGGTTGCCAGCGTCGCTGCGCCGGCTGGGTCGGTCAGTCCGGGGCGGCCGTTCAAGATGTACGTCGGCCAGCGGATCGACGGGGCTCATCATTTCGACGGGTCGCTCGACGAGGTTCGCATCTACAAGCGGGCGCTCACTGCGGCCGAGTTGAGCAGCATTCGGACCAGCAACGTCACGACGGTCCCGAACGTGGTACTCGATCTGCCGCTCGGGTAGGCGAGACATCAGACTGACCTGGCGGACACCACGAGCCGCCAGGTCAGCTCACCCGCCTCCGGTACGACGGCCGCGTCACCCGGCCCGGCCTCGTCCAACCCGAAAACCCTGCCCAGCATCGGCTCCACACCCAGACTCCGGTACGGCGCCTCCGCCGGATACCCGCCCAGATTGCGCCACACCGCCGTCGAAACCGGTTGCCCCGGGCAACTGAGCGAGAAGGTCAACGCGTGGTCGCCGTCGATGACCGAGGCCGACGGGCAGTCAAGGAGCACCGCGCCGATGGCGCTGCCGTCGGTCGGCCCGTAGACGCTGAGGTCAGCGCCCACCGGCGCCGGCCACCGGCCAGCAACCCAGGGCCGGGCCTCATCCGTCGCTGACGGAAGGGCGGGGGGTGTGCCGGTCTGCTCGTCGCTCGAGGCGGCGGGCTCGCTGGCGCTCGCTGCTGGCGGGGTGTCGAGGTAGAGGCGGCACTCTGTGCCGGTCGGGATGTCGAGCTTTGCGCCGATGGCGCAGTCGAGGAGGGCGTGGGCTGCCCAGATGAAGCGGTAGCCGGGAGGGGCGATCAGGCGGTAGTCGACCCAGATGGCGCCTGTTTCGTCCATCTCTGCAGGGGGTTCGCCGCCGTTGAAGCGGCGGAGGAGGACTGCTTCGGCGTGTTGGACGGCGTCCCAGTCTTCGTCTTCGTCGAGGGAGCCCCAGGGTTGGTTCCAGAGGGCGCCGTGGTCGGGGAGGCCGCGGACGGTGGGGAAGCATTCGTCGAGGCCGCCGACGTCGATGTAGGTCGTCTGGTCTGAGCGAGGGCCGGAGATCAGGCCGGGGCCGGACCAGAGCCACTCGCGGTCGCCGAGGACCAGGGACGTCCAGCGGCCGCCGTCGTCCAGGTTGACGACGACTTCGTTGGTGGGAAGATCCGTCACCATTCCGCGAAGGATCCGTCCTCTTGGGTCCAGATTGGGTTGCGCCAGGCGTGGCCCCTTTTGTCTGCGGCGCGGACGGCGTCCTCGTCGACCGTGATTCCCAAGCCAGGCAGGGGATTCCACTGGGCGTGACCGTCTACCCAGGTGAAGGGGGTTGGGTCGGTGACGTACGAGGTCAGGTCGTTGTCCACGTTGTAGTGGATGCCGCGGCTCTGCTCCTGGATGAGGAAGTTCGGCGTGGCGAAGGAGACCTGCAACGAGGCAGCCAATGAGATCGGACCCAAGGGGCAGTGCGGCGCGAGCAAGGCACCGTGCGTTTCGGCCAGTACTGCGATTCGTCGCAGCTCCGAGATTCCACCGGCGTGCGACACGTCGGGTTGAACCACGGCGACGCCGGCCTCGAGGACCGGACTGAATTCGGAGCGGTGGTAGAGGCGTTCACCGAGTGCGATCGGCACGGTGGATGCCTCGACTACCGAGGTGAGGTGATGCAGATGCTCAGGGAGCACCGGCTCCTCGACGAACAACGGATGCAACGGCTCAACCGCGTGCAAGATCCGCCGCGCAGCAGCAACCCCGACCCGCCCATGCAGATCGATCGCCACATCCCGCGTATCACCCAGCACCGACCGAGCCGCCTCGAGCCGCGCGACAATCGACCGCACCTCAGCCAGCGACGGCGAAGGCTGGATCCGCCCGCTGGCGTTCATCTTCACCGCGGTCATCCCGGCCTCGACCTGCGCCGCGACCTGATCCGCGATCTCTGCCGGCTCATCCCCGCCGACCCACGCATAAACCCGAGCCCGGTCCCGCACCCGCCCACCAAGCAGCGACGCAACCGGCGCGCCATAGACCTTCCCAGCGATGTCCCACAAAGCGTGATCGATCCCGGCCAGCGCACTGCTCAGCACCGGTCCGCCGCGATAGAACCCGCCCTTGGCCAAGATCTGCCAATGCCGCTCGATCTGCAACGGATCCTGGCCGATCAGGTACTCCGACAGCACCTCGATCGCAGTACGCACCACCTCGGCGCGCCCCTCGACCACCGGCTCACCCCACCCGACGATTCCGTCGCTGGTCTCGATCCGGCAGAACAGCCAGCGCGGCGCGACGAGGAAGGTCTCGATCCGTTCGATCTTCACTTGCCACCCCGGCCGGTCGTCTTCCGTACTGCGGACAGGTCCTCAGCAGCCTTCGCCAGCAACTCGCGCATCGCCAGCTCGGCGCCCTCGGGGTCGTGCGCCCGTACTGCGTCCACCACGCGCGCGTGGCTCGGTACGGGATCGTCGGACGACTTGACCTTGTGCACCAGCCGATCGCGACCAGCCAGCCCGGTCTCGATGACAACCTCCATCTTGGTCAGCAACTCGTTGCCGGTGGCAGCGAGCAGAGCCTTGTGGAACGCGACATCCGCCTCGGCGGCGTCGAGGTCGTTGGTCGCCGACGACATCGCCGCCAGGGCCTTGTCCAGCAGATCGATCTGCGCGTCAGAGGCCCGTACCGCCGCCAGCCGGGCAGCCGCCGGCTCGACGATTCCCCGTACTTCGTGCAGCTCCTCGAGCAGCTCCGGCCGGACGTCGTCGTCATCGAAATGCCAGCGGATCATGTCCGCGTCGAGCAGGTTCCAGTCCGAACGCGGGCGGACGAACGTGCCGCGCTTCTGCCGTGCGTCGACCAGCCCCTTCGCGGTCAGCACCTTGAGCGCCTCGCGGACCGCGGTCAGGCTGACCCCGAGGTCGGCCTGCAGATCGGGCACGTTGATCGTCGACCCCTCCGGGATCTGCCCCGACAGGATGCGCTGCGCCATCACCTCCACGATCTGCCCGTGCAGTCCCCGCGATATCCCGCGCTGAATCCCCGTCACGCTGCCCGTCCTCTCACTGTGCAACCCCTCGCCGTCGGGCACGTTGTCCTGCAAACCACGTTCTTCGTCATTCGGAATCCTTGACCGCGGACCAGCCGCCGTCGACCACCAGACTGGCGGCCGTCACGAACGACGCCTCGTCCGACAGCAGGAAGGCGATCGCCTGAGCGACCTCGTCCGGCCGACCGAGTCGCCCGACCGCCGTGGCTCGCGCGCTCTGCGCTTTGCCCTCGGCGCTGACACGGTCCCACGCGGCGGTGTCCACCGGGCCCGGAAGCACGGTGTTCACCCGGATCGATCCGCCGTACTCGACCGCGAGCTGCCGGCCGAGCGCAACCAGAGCACCCTTCGTGGCGGCGTACGCGGGATGTCCGGGGATGCCGGCCAATGCGTGCACGGACGAGACCAGTACTACGGATCCGCCGCGCGCGGCCAGTTCGGAGTACAGGCTCTGGAAGCCGAGGAAGGCCGCGGTCAGGTTGACGTCGAGCTGGCGTTGCCAGGAGGCCGGCGACAGTTCATGGGCCGGGCGGACCTCGACGGTGAACGCGTTGCTGACGAATCCGTCGATCGGGCCGAGCTCGTCGCGACCGCGGGAACTGACCTCAGTCCACGTGTCGGGGGAGGAGACGTCGCCGACGACGGAGATCGCGCTGCCCGGAATCTCCTTGCAGGGGTGCAGGTCCACCTGGACGACCGAGGCGCCCTCGAAGAGCAGCCGCTGCACGCAAGCAGCACCGATACCCGTCGCGGCACCGGTCACCACGATCACCCGCTCAGCCAGCCGCACCAGAAGCCTCCAGGTCTCCAACGATGAACGAGCACTAGTTGACCGTGAGCAGGTAACCACGTCAAGCGATTTCATCGTAATTTACGAATTAATATTGACATGCCTCAGGGACCGGCTGCAAGATCCTCGGCAGAACGAACCACTCAATCGACTGGAGTAGTCATGGCGGGTCTGGCAGCTGATCGGCGGACGTTCCTCAAGGGGCTCGGAGTACTCGGGGCGGCCACCCTGATCCCGGGTTGCGCCACCTCGACCTCGTCACCGGGCTCGGGTTCCAGTACCGGGGCGACCGGCAATCTCTCGCTGCAGTCCAACCTCTCCGCGGAGCAGGCGAAAGCAGCGATGGAGAAGCTGGTCGAGGCGTACAACAAGACCGGCGGCGCCACGGTCAAGCTCAACACCGTCGCGTCGGAGATCTACCGCACCCAGCTCCCGACGTACCTGACCTCGGCCAACCCGCCGGACGTCTACACCTGGTACGCCGGATCGGTCGCGGACTCGTACGCCAAGAAGGACCTGCTGCTCGACATCACCAGCGTCTGGGACACGATGGGCAACTACCCGGAGTCGATGAAGACGCTGTCCACCAGCAGCAACGGGCAGAAGATCTTCGTGCCGACCAGCTACTACTGGTGGGGCATGTTCTACCGCAAGTCGAACTTCGCCAAGTGGGGTGTGACGCCGCCGAAGACCTGGGACGAGTTCATCGCGGTCTGCAAGACGATCCAGTCCAAGGGCATCGCGCCGATCGGCATCGGCCTCGGCGACACCCCGTGGGTCGCGTCGGCCTGGTTCGACTACCTGGACATCCGGATCAACGGCGCGCCGTTCCACCGCGACCTGCTGGCCGGCCGCG
Organism: Kribbella sp. NPDC051718; assembly: GCF_040681515.1. Taxonomy (NCBI): domain Bacteria; kingdom Bacillati; phylum Actinomycetota; class Actinomycetes; order Propionibacteriales; family Kribbellaceae; genus Kribbella; species Kribbella sp. NPDC051718. Next base: position 11,924 of record NZ_JBFAYZ010000012.1, read on the forward strand.
GCCGATTCGACGACCCGAAGGTCAAGGCCGTCTTTACCAAGTGGCAGGAGGCGCTGCCGTACTTCGACCCGAAGGGCAAGTCGTTCCCCTTCCAGGAGGCGACTTCCGCGCTGCTCGGCGGCAAGACCGGCATGTTCCTGATCGGTACCTTCTTCGCCGACTCGGCCCCGAAGGACGCGCTGGACGACATCGACTTCTTCCAGTTCCCGATCATCGACCCGGCCGTACCGGTCGCCGAAGAGGCCCCGACCGACGGGTACTTCGCCTCGAAGAAGGCCAAGGACCCCGAAGGTGTGAAGAAGTTCCTCACCTGGCTGGCGACGCCCGAGGCGCAGAACATCTACGTCGAGAGCTCTTCCGGTACGGCGATCCCGGCGAACCCGCTCGGCAAGTCCGCCGACACCGCGCTGGTGAAGAAGGGCAAGGCGATGATCGAGGGCGCGAAGGAGCTGACCCAGTTCTTCAACCGTGACTCGAGCGACGCGCTGCAGCCGACCGCGGACGCCGCGCTGACCAAGTTCCTCGACAAGCCGGACCAGATCGACAAGATCCTCAAGGACTGGCAGGCGGCAGCCGAGAAGGTCTTCAAGGCATGACAGCAACCACCGTGGAACCGGAGTCGCCGCCCAGGGCGCCGGCCGGATCGGGACGTACCGAGCGGCGCCCCTGGCGAGTGTCGCCGTTGATCATGGCGTTCGTCTTCGTCCCGTTCGCGATCGAGGCGGTGTGGGTGTTCTGGCCCGCGCTGCAAGGGTTCTGGTTGTCGTTGACGGACTGGGACGGATTGTCGGCGCCGAAGTTCGTCGGCTTCGGCAACTTCGGGGACATGTTCTCCGACCCGATCTTCAAGACCGCGTTGAAGAACACGGCGATCTGGCTGGTGCTGTTCGGTGGGCTCAGTGTCATCGGTGGGTTCGGCATGGCGATGCTCCTGCAGAAGGAGCGTCGCGGTGTCGGCATCTACCGGGCGGCGCTGTTCACCCCGGTGGTCTTCTCGCTGGTGGTGACCGCGCTGATCTGGCGGGTCTTCTATCAGCCGGACGGCCTGGTTGATTCCGTACTTCGTGGCATCGGCCTGGAGAGCTGGATCCATCCCTGGCTGGCCGATCCGGACACCGCCCTGTACGCCGTAATCCTGCCGGCTCTCTGGCGGCAGATCGGGTACGTCATGGTGCTCTACTTGGCCGGACTGAAGGCTGTCGACCCAGCTCTCTACGAAGCGGCTCGCGTCGATGGCGCGTCGGCCTGGCAGCGGACCCGGTACGTGACGATCCCGCAGCTCAAGGGCGTGAACTCGGTCGTGCTGTCGGTGATCGTGATCGACTCACTTCGATCCTTCGACATCGTCTGGTCGATGACCAAGGGCGGTCCGTACCACTCGTCCGAGCTGCTCAGCACGTACATGTACTCGACCGCGTTCCAGTCCACCCAGCTGGGCTACGCGTCGGCGATCGCCGTGGTGATCTTCATCCTCGCGCTCGCCGTCATCCTCGGCTACCTGATCCGCGCCTTCCGGGAGGAGACATGACGAACCGCTTCAAGACCGGTGGGTACCACGTGGCGATGAGCATCGTCTCGTTCCTGTGGATCGCGCCGATCCTGTGGGTCGTGGTGATCTCGCTGCGCAGCTTCGACGACGTCGCGGCCAATGGGCTCGGGTCGTTGCCGCATTCGTTCACGTTCTCGACGTACAAGTCGGCGTGGGAGGACGCGGACGAGTTCCGGGCGTTGATCAACTCGCTGGCGGTGACGATCCCGGCGGTGATCCTGAGTCTGGGGTTGGCGTCGATCGCGGCGTACGGGCTGGCTCGGTACAACATCCCGTTCCGGCGGACGGTGTTGTTGCTGATGCTGATGGGGAACTTGCTGCCGCCGCAGATCCTGCTGATCCCGATCTCGCGGTTCGTCGAGCTGACTGGGTACTACGACACGTTGTATGCGCTGATCGCGGTGCATGTCGGGTTCGGTCTTGGGTTCTATACGTTCGTGCTGCACGGGTTCATGCGTGATCTGCCGCGTGAGATCCAGGAGGCAGCCACGATCGACGGCGCCGGTCCCGGCAAGATCTACGCCAGCGTCATCCTGCCTCTGACGCGGCCTGCGATGGCGGCTCTTGGCGCTCTGTCCTTTACCTGGATCTTCAATGATCTGCTGTGGTCGATCACGGTGATCCGGTCCGGCGAGAAGATGCCGGTCACACCGGCGCTGCTGGGTCTGCAGGGTCTGTTCGTCTCCTCCTGGAATGTGATTGCCGCAGGCACCGTTATTGCGGCCGTCCCCACCCTTGCGGTCTTCTTGAAGTTCCAGAAGCACTTCGTCTCGGGACTCGCGATCGGAGCCGTCAAGTGACCCAATGGACGCTGCGCGGAGCAACCACCTCGTACGTCGTGGAGGTCCCGTCGCATGGCCAATGGGCCGCCTTGGTTGCCTGGGGCCCGCACGCCGTCGCCAATGGCCCGTCGCTCCTCGCCCCAGTCGGCACCGAACACTTCATCCCCCGATCCGACGTGGAGCCCCTCGAGTACGGGGTGAAGGGCGTCCGGTACACGAGTGCGCCCGAGCTGGTGGTGACAGGCGCTGACGGCTCGGATGAACTCCGTCCGGTCTTCGTCGATGCGGCTCAGGGCGACGACTCGCTTGAGCTCACCTTCGTCGATGACGTGCGGGGGGTGCGCCTGGTGTTGCATTACCGGGTGCCTGCTGGGCTGGATGTTGTGGAGCGGTGGGTGTCGGTGCACAACGATGGGGGCGAGGGGCTGACGCTTCGGCAGCATGCGTCTGCGGGGTTTGTTGTGCCTACCAGCGACGGGACTGTTGTCAGGTACTTGTGGGGTGAGTGGAACAGCGAGTTCCAGCAAGGCTCCGTCGAGTTGCGGCGTGGGCGGTTCAGCATCGACAGCCGGCAGGGGATCACCGGGCATTCGTACTCGCCGTTTCTGGCAGTGGGGGAGCAGAACGGGCCCGCGTGGGGTGTGCAGTTGGCTTGGTCCGGCTCGTGGGAGATGAGTGCGGAGGTCGACACCACCGGGCAGACGCGGATCCAGGCAGGACGGCTGGCGTCGAGTCTCGGGCTGGCGGTCGGGGCTGGGGAGAGCTGGGTTTCACCGGTCGCGGTGGGTGGCTTCAGCAGCGAGGGGTTGGACGGGCTGGCGCGGGTGTTCCATGCGTACCAGCGGTCCTTCTCGCGTGGATTGGCGCAGAAGGTGTTGTACAACTCGTGGTTTGCGACGGAATTCGACGTACGGGCTTCGCATCAGCTCGAGTTGGCGAAGCGGGCGGTCAGGGCCGGGGTCGAGACGTTTGTCGTCGACGATGGGTGGTTTGTCGGGCGGTCGGACGACACGGGCGGGCTGGGGGACTGGGAGGTTGATCCGGTCGCCTTCCCCGATGGGCTTGGGAATTTCATCGCGGACTTGAAGGAGATCGGTCTCGGGTTCGGCTTGTGGGTGGAGCCTGAGTCGGTCAGCCCGTCGTCGGACCTGGCGGCCAAGCATCCCGAGTGGATTCTTCAGACGCCTGGTCGTGAGCCAGTCCTCATCCGCAATCAGTTGCTGCTCGATCTGAGTCGCGACGATGTCGCGGAGTGGATCTGGGAGACGCTCGACCGGCTGCTTTCGTCGTACGAGATCAGTTATCTGAAGTGGGACGCGAACCGGCCCCGGCTCGACGCCGGGGATCAGCGGCGCGATCTCGACGGCAGGGTCGTCGAGAATCTGTACAAGATCCTCGATCGGCTGTGCGCCGAGCACCCGCAGGTCGTCGTCGAAGGGTGCGCCGGCGGTGGTGCGCGGGTCGACCTTGGCATGGCTGCTCGCGTCGACACGCTGTGGCCGAGTGACAACACGGCGCCGCTCGATCGCCTGAGCATCCAGCGCGGGTTCCTGACCGGGTACTCGCCGCACCTGATGAGTTCATGGGTGACGGATGCCGAGGGGACTCATGACGGTCGCGAGCGGTCGCTCGACTTCCGCTTCCATGTTGCGATGGCCGGCGGGCTCGGAATCGGCGCGGATCTGTCGCGCTGGTCCGACGAGCAGTTGGCGACGGCGGCGCGTTGCATCCAGCAGTACAAGGAAATCCGAGATGTGGTTGCTCACGGCAAGGTTTATCAGCTTGCCGAGGGCACTCAGTATGTGGCAGAAGGCCGGAGCATCGTGTTCTTGTGGAACACGGGCGACGGCAACGTCCGCGGCACTCTGCCGACGCGACCCCGTGGGATCCCGCTCGTTCAGCTGGATCCCGACAAGTTCTACCGGGTGGGAACTGAGGTCTACCCGGGCAGCTACCTGCTGCAGGTCGGCGTCCCCTGGGATGACTCGACCGACTCGCAATGCCTGGTCATCACCCCGTCCAACTGAAGGATGAAGACGTGAAACGACTATCCGCCCTGCTCGGCGGCGCCCTCTCGGCGGTCCTGGTGACCGCCGCGGTCGCGACTACCGCAGCAGCCACGACCACTGTCGCCACGACCCAAGCAGCCAGCACGACAACGCCGGTGCTCAGCCCCACGCCGTACATGGGCTGGAACACCTACTACGGCCTCGGTGGTGACTTCACCGAGACGACCATCCGCTCGGTCGCCGACTCCATGGTCAGCCGCGGCCTGAAGAAGGCCGGGTACGACATCGTCTGGCTCGACGGTGGCTGGCAGGCCGACGAGTCGCGCAGCGCGGCGGGCGACCTGGTCCCCAACCCGGCCAAGTTCCCGAACGGGCTCGAGCCGCTCGTCGACTACATCCACAGCAAGGGCCTGAAGGCGGGCATCTACACCGACGCCGGTCCGTACATCCCGGGCAAGTGTGGTCTCGGTAGCGGCGGCTACTACCAGCACGACGCGGACACCTTCGCTGCTTGGGGTTTCGACGCCGTCAAGGTCGACTACCTCTGCGGTATCGCTGCGAACCTCGACCCGAAGACCGTCTTCACCGAGTTCGCCAATGCGCTGCACAACAACGCGAGCCACCGGCCGCTGATCTTCAACCTCTGCAACCCGGTCACATCGCCGGACTGGGGCAACTATCCCGAGTCGCAGCAGTCGATCAACTCCTGGTCGTACGCGCCGGGGATCGCGCAGGCTTGGCGGACGTACACCGATGTCGGCTTCCAGGGTGACATCAAGTTCAAGGACGTCCTGCGCAACTACGACGCGAACGCCCGGCACCCCGAGGTCGTCAAGCCTGGTGCGTTCAGCGACCCGGATTACCTGGCGCCCGAGCTCGGCATGAGTGACGAGGAGTTCCGCACACAGCTGACGCTCTGGTCCGTCGCCGCTGCCCCGCTTGTCGTGGGCAGTGACATCCGCAAGCTCAGCGACACCACGATCGGCATGCTGACCGACCCCGACGTCATCGCGATCAACCAGGACAAGGCGGCCGTACAGGCTGTGCGTGTCGGTGCAGCCGGTACTACGGAAACGTGGGTGAAGCGTCTCGCTGACGGCAGCCGTGCGGTCGTGCTGCTCAACCGCGGCGACAGCGCGAAGACCCTCACCACCACCGCCTCGGCCGTCGGTCTGCAGGGTGGCCGCTTCACGCTGAAGAATGCCTGGACCAACGCGGTCACCGAAAGCGCCGGCACCATCAGCGCCGCCGTACCGGCCCACGGTACTGCGCTGTTCCGGGTCGGCCCGGCGCGTGGCGTGCCCGGCATCCCGCACGTCACGGCCGGCATCCCGCAGGTCACCCAGGTCGGTACGCAGGTGCTCCCTGAGGGCAGCGCTCCGGTTGTTGCCGGTGGCGACGAACTGCGCGCAGAGGTTGCTGTGCGCAACGATGGCATCCTTCCGGTCTTCAAGCCGACCGTTGCGTTGACTGCCCCGGCTGGATGGACTGTCACTCCGGTCAGCAAGGCCCCGGCGCTGTTGGCTCCTGGGCAGAAGATCACCTTGGCCTACAAGGTGAAGCTGCCTGCGACGGCGGCTGCGGGCAACGCGTCGCTGACTGCGACTACGCAGTACGAGGCGCTTGGATACGGCAGCCAGAAGCAGATGACGGTGTCGCCGTTGGTCATCGCGCCGGTGCCGCCGGACGGGGTTGCTGCGCTTTCGCATCACCCGTGGATCGTTGCGACCAGCGGCTGGATGTCGCCGACGGTGGACGAGAGTGTTGGCGGCGGTTCGCCGATCAGCCTGGTCAGCCAGACGTACCCGACCGGCATCGGCGTCGCTTCGCCGTCGCTGGTCCGGTACTACCTCGGCCAGCAGTGCACCAAGTTCACCGCGACCGTCGGGATCGACGACGCGGTGCGGAACGTCGGCCCGGAGGGTGGTACCTCGACCTTCCAGGTGATCGGTGACGGCAAGGTGTTGTTCGACTCCGGTGTCGTCGATCGCGATCACCCGAAGCCGGTCGACGTCGACCTCACCGGCGTACGGGTCCTCGATCTGGTCGTCGGCGACGCCGGCGACGGCGGCTACAACGACCGCGCCGACTGGGCAGCCCCGACGGCTACCTGCTGAACAGTGAGGGGCGGGTCGCGCACGCGACCAGCCCCTTTGCTGGTGAGGCGTGCCTACCGACAGGACATAGTCAGTGGTCCGCCACTTCGCCACGCTCACGGAGGTGCCGGCGGGGCCTGACCGAAGGACTATGTCCTGTCGGTCGGGACGGTGAAGAGGTTGACCAGGTTGCCGTCGGGGTCGCGGAGGAGCAGCGAGCGGTTGCCCCAGGGCATGGTGGTCGGCTGTTGGACGAACTCGAGGTCGCTGAGCCGGTCGTACTCGGCGTCGACGTCCGCGACCTGGAACTCCAGGAACGCCGTGTGGTTGGCGGCGGGGCGGACGACGCCCTCGCCGTACAGCTTGGTGGTCAGGTCGCTGCTGGAGATCGCGAAGGTGCCGGCGCTGGTGCGGAACTCGGCGAACACCGGAGCGGGGCGGCTCGCGGTGAGGCCGGTGATGTGTTCGTAGAAGGCGGTGAGGCGGTCTAGGTCGTCCGTCACGATGCGGACCGAGGCGAAAGTCGTCATGTTGTCGACGGTAGTGCTGATACTGGACAGGATCCGCCCGGTACTCTGACGAATATGACGAGGCCGACCTCGCGGGTGCTGGCGCTGCTGGAGTTGCTCCAGGGCGGCGGTACGCGGCGGGTCGGGGAGCTGGCCGAGCGGTTGGGTGTCGACGAGCGGACGGTACGCCGGTACGCGGAGCATCTCGTCGAGCTGGACATTCCGGTCCGCTCGGTGCGTGGACGTTATGGCGGATATCGGCTCGCGCCCGGGTATCGGATGCCACCGCTGATGCTCACCGACGACGAGGCGGTTGCAGTTGCGATTGGTCTGGTGGTTGGCCGGCGGGCGGGACTGGTACCGGAGTCGCACGCCTCCGAGAGCGCGCTGGCGAAGATGCGCCGGGTGCTTCCGGCGCGGCTGGCCGACCGGCTCGGCGCGTTGCTCGCCACCTCGTCGTTCACTGCTCCGCCACGATCCACCATCGCCGTCGACACCGACATCCTGCTGACCGTCGCCGAGGCTGCCCGGGATCGTCGGGGTGTTGAGATCAGCTATGTCGACCGGCGGGGGAGAAGCAGCATCCGGACGATCGCGCCGGATGGTGTGGTCGGGCATGCTGGGCATTGGTACGTCGCCACCGCTGATCGCACCTTCCGGCTGGACCGGATCTCCGCGGCATCGTTGCTAGAAGCAACCACAATCGGGTCTGCTGTCGTCGATCCGGCGAGCGCCGTGCTGCAGTCACTGGCAACCGCGCCGTGGGCGCACAAGGTCTCGGTACGAGTCCAGGGCTCGGTCGACGACATCCAACGCCACCTCCCCCTCGGCCTCGCCTTGCTCACTCCGCTCGATGCCAACGCGAGCGACGCCGGCCCGGCCGCCGGCTCGGGCGATGGAGGCTCGGGTGGAGTGCGGGTTGAGTTTTGGGCTGAACGGTTGGATTGGGTGCCGGCGTTGCTGGCGGGGCTCGATCTGGCGTTTGTGATCGAGGAACCGGTGGAGTTGCGGCAGCGGGTTGCTGAGTTGGGGGCCCGGCTCGGGGAGTGGGCTGGTGGTTGAGCCTGCTCTACCTCAGATCCGGGTGTTCACCGCGGTGTGATCGCCGGCGGCACTGAATAGCTTGAGCAGGACCGCTCAAGCTCTTCAAGGAGACGACGATGACAAGGACCCTACTGACGGCGATTCTGGGCACGGCGCTGGCGACGACCGCGCTGGCCACCGGCACTTCGGTCGCGCAACCCCGTAGTGAGTTGCAGCGCGATGCCGACGCGATTCGCGCGACGGGCGCGGTCGGCGTACAGGCTCGCGTTTCGACGAAGGCTGGGACGACCACGGCGGTGAGTGGGGTGGCTGATGTGCGGACAGGGGCGCCGGTGCCGGCTGACGGGTTCTTTCGGACTGGCAGCAGTACGAAGACTTTCGTGGCGACGGTGATCCTGCAGTTGGTCGGTGAGCGCAAGGTTTCGCTGGACGACTCGGTGGAGCGGTGGTTGCCGGGTGTTGTCAAAGGCAACGGTAACGACGGTCGCCGGATCACCGTACGCAACCTGTTGCAGCACACCAGCGGCATCCACGACGACATTCCCGGCCCGTCGACGGCGGCGGAGTACTACGCGCATCGGTACGACGTGGTGCGCGGCTCTGAGTTGGTACGGCGCGCGATGACCCACCAGCCCGACTTCCAGCCGGGTGCCGGGTGGAACTACTCCAACACCGGCTATGTCCTGCTCAGCATGATCACCGAGCGGGCGACCGGCCGCGGCTGGTACGACGAAGTACAGGCGAGAATCATCCGCCCGCTGGGCCTGCGCGACACCTACTGGCCGGGCCTCCGCGCGGGCATCCGGTCGCCGCATGCCAAGGGATATCAGGTGTACCCCGGCCAGAACCCCACCGACGTCACCATCGGGCGAGAGGCATACATGGCCGGAGGAGCCGGCGGCTTCATCACCACCACAGCCGACCAAACCAAATTCTTCCAGGCCCTCATCGGTGGACGCCTCCTACGTCCCGCTCAACTGGCCGCGATGCAACGGACGATCCCCGTAGCCGGCCAGCTCGCCGAGATCTGGCCAGGCGCCCGCGACGGACTCGGTCTGTTCTCGCGCCCGTTGAGCTGCGGCGGATTCTACTGGACCCACAACGGCGACATCCTCGGCTACATGACCCGCAACGGCTTCACCACCGACGGCAGATCAGCGGTCGTATCCGTCTCGACCGAGCCCGAGGACTCCTTCGACCACGCCCTCGCCCAAGACAAGGCCGCCGCCAACCTGATCGACCACGCCCTCTGCAGCACCCACTGACCGCGGATGGGCCGCGGCGGCTGTGGTGGGCTCGGACATACAGCGGCGACCTTGAACAAGTTATTCGATGTTCAAACCCACCATTACCTGTTCAAGGTCACCGGTTCCGGCCGAGGAACTGGCCGGACCCCCGGCTGCCTACGCCGGGCTGTGGGGTGGAGGGTTCCTGCTGGCTGGGGGCAGTTGGTCGGTTGGGTCAGGTGTTGTCGGGGGCCGGGGCGCGGCGGATGGCGGCGATTGTCGGTACGGGCTCGTTGGTGAGGAAGTCGAGGACCAGGGTGTTGACCAGGTGCGGTTTTTCCTGGATGAGGAAGTGGGAGGTGCCGGGGACGATGGCGAACTCGGCGTTCGGGATGTTGTCGTACATCTCGACCGCGTGTGCCAGCGTGACCAGGTCGTCGTCCGAGAACATGATCAGGGTGCGGGCGGTGATCACGTTCAGCTCGGAGGCCTGCAGGTCGGGCTCCTTGGCGGCCATCTCGCCGATCTTGGTGGCGACCACCGGGAAGTGGTCCTCGCCGTCGGGGGATACCTCGCCGTACGCCGGGCCGAGGAACTGCGTGATCGCCGGAACGTCCCACTCCATCTCCGGACCCGCCTCGCCGGACTTGTTGAAGCCGCCGCTGATCAGCACGAGCCGCTTCACCAGTTCGGGCCGCTGCATCGCGACGAGCATTGCGGTGAAGGCGCCATCGCTGTGCCCGACCAGATCGGCCGGCTGGCCGACCACAGTCTCCAGGAACGCGATCGTGTCGTCGGCCATGAGCTGGTAGCTGATCGGCCCCTCGACATCCGGCGTATGCCCGTGCCCGCGGCGCTCCGGCGTGTAGACGTGGAAGTGCTCGGCCAGCGCCGGCGTGTTGGCCTCGAAGAACCGGGCATCCACCAGCCCACCGTGCATCAGTACGAGCGGCTCACCCGTGCCCTGCTCGTCGTACCAGGTCTTCACGGCCCCCAGCTGCACGTACTCACCCATAGCGCTCCCCAATCTCCGGTTGCCCGAAAAGCTACCCCACGGACCGGGCCTTGACTCGATCGGTGAGGGGCCGAACACTCACGGTTATGACACGACTCGCCCGCCGCCCAGGACGGGTCTCGCTAGCCGGCATCCTCACCGCCGCTCTGCTCGCGACACCCCTCTTCGCATCCACGACGACTGCCCTGGCAACGCCACAAGCAGATCCCGCACCCAGCCTCATCCCCAAGCCTGTCAGCCAAACCGCGCTCACCGGCCAGACCTTCAACCTGACCTCGTCGAGCGCAATCAACGTCGCCACCGACGCCGCTGAGAGCCAAGCTGCCGGCAAGGTCGCAGAACAGTTCGCCGCCAGACTGCGTGTCTCAACCGGCTACCCGCTGGCGATCCTGCCAGGTGCGGCCACCATCAAACTCTCCACGAACGGCCCAGCCTCACTAGGTGCCGAGGGCTACCAGTTGCGCGCCGACAGCACCGCGCTCAGCGTCACCGCAGCAACCCCAGAAGGCCTGTACCGCGGCCTCACCACCGTCAGGCAACTACTGCCCGCCAAGTCCGAGGCGAGCACGCAACAGGCCGGCCCGTGGACAGTCGCCGGTACGACGATCGACGACTCACCTCGCTACGCCTACCGCGGCACGATGCTCGACGTATCCCGCCACTTCTTCTCCGTGGCCGAGGTGAAGCGCTACATCGACCTCGCCGCGCTCTACAAGCTCAACAAGCTCCACCTGCACCTCTCGGACGACCAGGGCTGGCGCATCCAGGTCGACTCGTGGCCGCGGCTCACGACGTACGGAGGAAGCCTCGAGGTCGGCGGCACGCCAGGAGGCTTCTACAGCAAGGCGGACTTCGCAGAACTAGTCCGGTACGCCGGTGAGCGCTACCTGCAGGTCATCCCCGAGATCGACACCCCCGGCCACACCAATGCGGCGCTGGCGTCCTATGCCCAGCTCAACTGCAACAACGTCGCCCCACCGCTCTACACCGGCACTGACGTCGGCTTCAGCTCCCTCTGCGTCGCGAAGCCGGTCACCTACACATTCCTCGACGACGTCTTCCGTGAGGTGGCCCAGCAGACCCCAGGCGACATCGTCCACCTAGGCGGAGACGAGGCGCACTCCACCCCGCACTCCGACTACCTGACCTTCGTCCCCAAGGCGTCCGCCCTGGTCACCAAGCAGAACAAGCGGGTGATGGGCTGGCAGGAGATCGCCGAAACCACCCTCCCGGCCAACAGCATCGCGCAGTACTGGGGCACCGACGACACCCGCTCCCGCGACCTGGCCCGCAAGGCCGCAGCCCAAGGCGCCAAGGTCGTCCTGTCCCCGGCCAACCGCGCCTACCTGGACATGAAATACAACTCCAGCACGCCGTACGGCCTGTCCTGGGCCGGCTACGTCAGCATCCAGAAGTCCTACAGCTGGAACCCGTCCACCTTGATCCCGAACCTACCCGCCACCGCGGTAGCCGGCGTAGAAGCCCCCATCTGGTCCGAAACCCTCGACAACCTGGACAAGCTCGAATACATGGCCTTCCCCCGCCTACCAGGCATCGCCGAACTCGGCTGGTCCCCCTCGAGCGCCCTCGACTGGACCACCTACAAAACCCGCCTAGGCGCCCAAGGCTCCCGCTGGGACACCCTCAGCATCAACTTCTACCGAGCCCCCGAAATCACCTGGCGCTGAGCAACGCACGAACGGCCCGGACGGCGATCGTCCGGGCCGTTCGTGCGTCTACTTGGAGCGGTGTTGTTGGGCTACTTCCTTCAGGTACAGGGCGCTTTGCTTGGGGATGCGGGCCTGGGTGTCGTAGTCGACGCGGACGATGCCGAAGCGCTTTTCGTAGCCGTAGGCCCATTCGAAGTTGTCTAGGAGGGACCAAGCTAGGTAGCCGCGGATGTCGGCGCCCTGCTGGATCGCGGAGGCGACCGCGGCCAGGTGGGAGGCGAAGTAGGCGGTGCGACCCTCGTCTGCCACGTAGCCGGATTCGTCGGCGGTGTCGTCGAAGGCGGAGCCGTTTTCGGTGATGACGATGGGGACGCCGGGGTAGTCCTTGCTGATCCGGACGAGGAGGTCGGTGAAGCCTTCGGGGACGATTTCCCAGTCCATGGCAGTGCGGGGGCGGTTCAGGGGGAGGGTGCGGGTGATGGGGAGGCCGTCCTCGCCCACCGTTTCGCCGTTTTCGCCGAAGCCGGTGAACTTCTGGCTGAAGTAGTAGTTGATGCCTAGGACGTCGAAGGGGGCCGAGATGGTGGCCAGGTCGCCTTCCTGGATGGGGATTTCCACCCCTTCGGCGGCGAGGTCGGCGATCACGTCGGCGGGGTAGTGGCCGTGGATCAGCGGGTCGAGGTAGAGCCGCGCGCCCATGCCGTCGGCGCGACGGGCTGCCTCGAGGTCCGGCTCCAGGTCGCTTGCCGGGTACGCCGTTGCGGCGTTCAACGTGATGCCGATGTCGAGTTTGCGCGGAGCCGCCTCCCGCATCCGCTCAGTGGCGAGCCCGTGCCCGAGCAGCAGGTGGTGCACAGCGGCAACCGCGGCAGGGTAGTCACGACGCCCGGGTGCGTGGGCGCCATAGGCGTATCCGAGCATCGCCGAGCACCACGGCTCGTTCAGCGTCGTCCAGGTGTCCACCCGATCGCTGAGCGCGTCGAACACCAGCATCGAGTAGTCCGCGAACCGGTACGCCGTATCACGCACCGGCCAGCCGCCCGCGTCCTCGAGCTCCTGCGGCAGATCCCAGTGGTACAGGGTCACCCACGGGTCGATGCTCTGGGCAAGCAGTTCGTCGACGAGCCGGTCGTAGAACGCGATCCCGGCCGGGTTCACCCCACCGCGACCACCCGGCTGCACCCGCGGCCAGGAGACCGAGAACCGGTAGGTGTCCAGCCCGAGCTTCTTGATCAGGGCGACGTCGGCCGGCATCCGGGTGTAGTGCTCACAGGCGACGTCACCGGTGTCGCCGTTGTCGATCGCGCCGGGCACCTTGCAGAAGGTGTCCCAGATCGACGGCGTCCGGCCGTCCACGTCGATGGCGCCCTCGATCTGGTACGCCGAGGTCGCGACGCCCCAACGGAAGCCCGGCGGCAGGCTGTCGATCAGCGCCTGCTCGGCCGCCGGCGCGGTGAACACTGCGGAGGAGGTGGGGACAGCGGTGGTGTTCATAGGCGTATGTACGGCGCCCGCCGGTGGGCGAGCGCCGTACTGGCTCCCTTCGGAAGGTAGTGGTGAGAGATCAGCCGACCGGAACGCGACCGGGCAGCCAGCAGGCCACCTCGCGGTCCGGGTCGTTCCTGGCCTCGGGTACGCCGAGGACGGGGATCTCCGTCGAGCAGCGGTCGAACGCGTGCGGGCACCGCGGGTGGAACGCGCAACCGGTGGGCATACCGCGCAGATCGGGCGGCGACCCGGGGATCCCGGACAGCTCCCGGCGCGGGCCACGCAGCGCCGGGAAGGACTTGAGCAGTCCTTCGCTGTACGGGTGCAGGGAGTCCTTGTAGAGGTCGGCCGACTTCGCCTGCTCGACGATGCGGCCGCCGTACATGATCGCGATCCGGTCGGAGAACTCGACCAGCAGCGACAGGTCGTGGGTGATGAACAGCACCGAGAAGCCGAGCCGCTCGCGCAGTTCGACCAGCTGGGCGAGGATCTGGCGCTGCATGACCACGTCGAGGGCGGTGGTCGGCTCGTCCATGATGACCACCTGCGGCTCGAGCACGAGCGCCATCCCGATCATCACGCGCTGCCGCATACCGCCGGACAGCTGGTGCGGGTAGGCGTCCATCCGGTCCGCGGAGATGCCGACCAGCTTGAGCATCTCCTTGGCCCGGGCCAGCCGCGCCTCGTGGCTGAGCTGCGGTTCGTGCGCGCGGATCACGTCGAGCATCTGGGTGGAGACCTTGTGCACCGGGTTGAGCGAGTTCATCGCGCCCTGGAACACGATCGACGTCTCGGCCCAGCGGAACGCCCGCAGTTCGGAGTTGGTGAGCGACATGACGTCGTACGGCTCACCGCCCGGCGGGTGGTAGATGACCGATCCGCCGCTGATCACGCCGGGCGGCGGGAGCAGCCGGGTGACGCCGTACGCCAGCGTCGACTTGCCACTGCCGCTCTCGCCGGCCAGCCCGAGCACCTCACCGCGGTGCAGGGTCAGCGTGACGTCGCGGACCGCCTGGACGGCCTGGTCGCCGAGACCGTAGTCGACGTTGAAGTTCTTGATCTCCAGAACGGGAGCCTTCATGCCGCACCCTTCGCTTCCTTGGTCTTGCGAACGACCGGGGTGACCGGGGCGTCCTTGCTCTGGGTGTTCAGCACCGGGGTGAAGCCGACCCGCATCTTCACGGTGCGGCCGTCGGTGGTCTTCACCTTGGTGTGGCCGGCGCTGCGCAACCGCGGGCTGACGAACTCGTCGATGCCGAAGTTGATCAGCGACAGCGCCGTACCGAGGATCGCGATCGCGAGACCGGCTGGGACGAACCACCACCACGCGCCCTGGGCCAGCGCCTGCTGGCTCTGCGCCCAGAACAGGATGGTGCCCCAGTTCCACTCCGAGATGGTCGAGATGCCGATGAAGGCCAGGGTGATCTCGGACATGACGGCGAAGATCACGGTACCGACGAAGCCCGACGCGATGATCGCGGTGAGGTTCGGCAGGATCTCGACCGTGATGATCCGCCAGGTGCTCTCACCGGTGGCCCGGGCCGCCTCGACGTAGTCCCGCCGTCGCAGCGAGAGGGTCTGCGCCCGGAGTACCCGGGCTCCCCAGGCCCATGACGTCAAACCGATGACCAAGGCAACCATCAGGTCGCCCGCACCGGGGATGGTCGAGGCGACGATGATGATCAGCGGCAGCGCCGGGATGACCAGGAAGACGTTCGACAGCGCGGACAGGGTCTCGTCCGCGGCGCCGCCGAGGAAGCCGGAGCTGACCCCGATCAGCACCGACAGCGCCGTCGCGATGATGCCGGCCAGCAGGCCGACGAACATGACGCCGCGGGTGCCGACCAGGATCTGGCTGAAGATGTCCTGGCCGAGGTGGGTGGTCCCGAACCAGTGCTTGCCCGACGGGCTCTGGAGGATGTCGCTGCTGCGCTTGGACGGATCGTACGGCGCGATCCACGGGCCGATGATCGCGATCAGGCAGAAGAAGGCGAGCGTGACCAGGCCGGTCGCGGCCTTGCCGTTGGCAACGAACCGCAGCCGCTGACGCTTGGCCGGGGCGGTCGCCGCGGCCGGCCCGCCGGGGGTGACCGCTGTGATGGTGCTGGCTGGTGCGGACATCGGTCAGCCCTCCTTGCGGGTGCGGGGATCGAGCAGCAGGTACGCGACGTCCGCGAGCAGGTTGGCGACCAGCACCGAGAGGGTGATGATCAAGAAGATGCCCTGCAGCAGCGGATAGTCCTTGGAACCGACGGCCTGGAACAGGTTGTAGCCGATACCGGGATAGGAGAAGACGATCTCCACCAGCAGCGTTCCGCCGACGATGAAGCCGAGCGAGAGCGCGAAGCCGGACACGTTCGGCAGCAGCGCGTTGCGGGCGGCGTAGCTGACCATCACCCGGCGCTCGGACAGGCCCTTGGCGTGCGCGACGGTGATGTAGTCCTCGGAGGCGACGGTGACCATCATGTTGCGCATGCTGAGGATCCAGCCGCTGACCGAGGAGATCAGGATGGTTCCGGCAGGCAGCAGGCTGTGCTGGATCGCGCTGCCGATGAACGCGCTGTCCCAGGACGGCACCAGGCCGGGCTCGTATCCGCCCGACGACGGGAAGAAGCTGCCGGCGCCGGCCAACAGGGTGATCGCCAGCAGGCCGAGCCAGAAGTACGGGATCGACGAGATGAACGTCGTCACCGGCAGCAGCCCGTCCATCCAGGAGCCGCGCCGCCAGCCGGCCAGCACACCGAGTGCGGTGCCGAGGGCGAAGCTGACGATGGTGGTGATGCCGACCAGCAGGATGGTCCACGGCAGCGACTGGGTCAGGATCTGCGACACCGGCGCCGGGAAGAACGTGAACGACGTCCCGAGGTCACCGTGGAAGATCTGGATCCAGTAGTCCTTGTACTGCGAGAGCATGCTGGCGTTCTTGTCCAGGCCGAACAGCACGTAGAGCGAGTGGACCGCCTCGGTGCTGATGTTGCCCTGCTGCTTGTTGATCAGCGACTGGACCGGGTCGCCCGGGATCAGCCGGGGGATGAAGAAGTTGATGGTGACCGCTGCCCACGCCGTGAACAGGTAGAACGCGATCCGCTGCAGAAGGAACTTCACTTCGCGGCCCCTTCCTCGTAGAGCCAGCACGCGGCCCAGTGTTCGCCTTCGCCGGAGACGATCGGCAGCTCGAACCGCGGCGGCAGTTCGGTGGAGCACTTCGGCATCGCGTGGATACAGCGCGGGTGGAACCGGCAGCCCGTCGGCGGTGCGATCAGGCTCGGCGGCTCACCACCTGCGGTGTCCTCGGGAGCATCCTTCGCGTCGCCGACCCGGTCGAGCCGGTCGGGGTCGGGAGCGCTCTCGATCAGCAGCCGGGTGTACGGGTGCGCCGGGTTCTGGGTGAGGGTCTCGGAGTCGCCACCCTCGACCATCCGGCCGGCGTACATCACCAGGGTCTCGTCGGCGAAGTACCGGGCCGAGGCGATGTCGTGGGTGATGTAGAGGATCGCCAGGTTGAGGCGTTCCTTCAGGTCACGCAGGAGGTTCAGTACGCCGAGGCGGATCGAGACGTCGAGCATCGAGACCGGCTCGTCGGCGAGCAGTACCTCCGGATTGGCGCCGAGCGCGCGGGCGATCGACACCCGCTGGCGCTGGCCGCCGGACAGTTCGTGCGGGAACTTGTCCAGGTAGCGCTCCGGCGGAGTGAGCTGCACCCGCAGCAGTAGATCGCTGAGGTTCTTCTCCAGCTCGGCCGATCCCTTGCCCGCGCGGCCGTGGATCTTCAGGGCGCGGGTCAGGTGGTACCGCACGGTGTGGACCGGGTTCAGCGAGGCGAACGGGTCCTGGAAGATCATCTGTACCTGGCGGCAGTACGCCCGGAAGCCGCGGCCGCCGCGGACGGTGATCGTCTCGCCGTGCAGCCGGATGTCGCCGGCGGTGCGGCCGTACAGCTGGGCCATCAGCCGGGCCACGGTCGACTTGCCCGAGCCGGATTCGCCGACGAGTGCGGTGACCCGCCCCCGGCGAAGCGTCAGCTGGATGTCGTCCACCGCGTGCACTGCCTTGCGCTCCTTGGTGAACAGGTCGCGCAACCCCCGGCGGACGGGGAAGTGTTTGGTGAGGCCGTCGGCCTCGAGGACCACGTCGCCCGTGGTCACCGGTTCTGTCTCGGTCGCCGTCATTACGTTTTCGAACTCCTAGCTAGATCGCGGCACCGCGGCCGGGATCCCCAGGTGGTGGGATCCCGGCCGCGACGTTTTCCTTAGGCGCCCGCGGGCTTCAGGTTCAGGACGATCTGGAGTGCGTTCTGCTGGGTGGGCTGACCCGGCGCGTACGGGTTCGCGTCGTCCGGCCAGCCGGTCCAGTTCTTGGTGCTGTACAGACCGCCGACGTTGGACGCCGAGGTCGGGATGATCGGCATCTGCTCGACCATGATCTTCTGCAGCGTGTTCAGCGCGGTGGTGCGGGCAGCCTCGTCGGCGGCGTTCGCGTACTCGTCGAGCGCCTTGGTGGCCTCCGGCGAGTTGAACCGGCCGTAGTTGCCGCTCACGCCGCCCTTGCCGACCGGCTTGAGGATCTTGCCGTCCATGATGTTCTGGTAGATGTCGAACGGCGTCGCGCCACCGTTGGTCCAGTGCATCGCGGCGTCGAAGTCACCCTCGTCGATCTTCTTGAACCAGGCGTCCTGGTTCGCCTTGTCGACGGTGGCCGCGATCCCGATCGTGGACAGGTTGTCCTTGATGATCTCGAGGTCGGTGATGTAGTCGGACCAGCCGGCCGGGTCGGTCAGCGTGATCTTGACCGGCTTGCCGGTCTTGTCCTTCAGGACGTCGCCCTCGAGCTTGTAGCCCGCCGCGGCCAGGTCGGCCTTGGCGCCGTCGACATCGACCGCGTGCTTCTTGTCCTTGTACTCCGGGGCGATGAACGACTCACCAGCCGGCGTCGGGATGCCGGTGACGGACTCGACCTTCGGGTAGAAGTACCCGGCCTCGCCCTGCTGGAAGATGTCGTCGCGGTTGATCACCTTGTCCATCGCCCGGCGCAGCGCCGGGTCGTCGAACGGCTTGCGGGTGGTGTTGATCCACAGCCCGTGGATGCCCAGGTTGGCCGGGAAGAACAGCTTGTGGTTCTTCTCGTCCTTCGACTGGTAGACCGCCTTCACGTTCGGGACGAAGACGAAGCTCCACTCCGAGGCGCCGTTGGCCAGCGCGGTGGTCTGCGCGTTGTTGTCGTTGTACGAGGTGTACCGCAGTTCCTTGACCTTCGGCAGGTCCTGCCAGTACGAGTCGCGCAGCGTCAGCGTGGTGGTCTGCGGGGTGAACGACTTGACCGTGTACGGGCCGGTGCCGATCGGGTTCTTCAGGGTGTCCTTGCTCGGGTCGCTGATCGCCGACCACTGCTTCTTCGACACCACGAACACGGTCAGGACCTTGTTCTGGTTGGTGAACTGCGACCGGGTGAAGGTCAGGTCCACCTTGTTGCCCGACGCGGTGATCGTCCCGTAGGGGATCGCGTCGGTGTTCAGGCCCTCGTTGTCCTTGCGGAGCTGGAACGAGTACGCGACGTCGTCGGCGGTCATCGGCGAGCCGTCGGAGAACTTGACCCCGTCGCGGATGGTCAGCGAGAGCTTGGTGAAGTTGGCGTCCCACTTCCACTCGGTGGCCAGCCACGGCTTGCCCGGCTCGGCGGGCTTGATGCCGTTGATCATCACCAGGGGCTCGAAGATCATCCAGCGGTAACCCAGCGACGCACCGGCCGACGAGCCGAGGAACGGGTTGTGGTTCTCGGTCTGCGGGCCGTTCGGCATTCCCACGTTGAGCACGGTGGTGGTGCTGCCGCCCGTGCCGGCGGTGTTCTTGCTGTCGTCCCCGTTACTGCAGGCAGCCATCAGGGCTGCCGCGAGCACGCCCGTGAGGGCTAGCGCGACTGAGCGTCGAGCTCGCATCGTTCCTCCTGTGTTTCGTCCAACTGGTTGGCGGATGACAGTGGGATGACTGTCGGGTGGTGCCTGGGGGGCCTTCGCATCGTGCCGTGAAAGCGCTCTCATGGGAATATCGGCGGCGCTAACAGATCGGTATCGGTGCTGATCGGTGACGAATGCTTCACCGGCGGCGGAGCGGGGGCAGCCACTCCGCCGCCGGAGTCTGGTGGCTAGCGGTTCACCGTGTGGCGGGCGGTCACGGGGGCAGTTGAACTGCGGACGATGAGGGTCGTCGGCAGCACTTGGGGCTCCTCCGGCATCGGACTGCCGCCGAAGTAGCCCATCAGCATCCGGGCCGCCGCCTGACCCATCTGGCGCATCGGCTGATGCACCGTGGTCAGCGGCGGTTCGGTGTGCTGGGCGTAGGGGATGTCGTCGAAACCGACCACCGACACGTCGTTCGGCACGTTCCGCCCGGTCTCCCGGACGGCCTGGATGGCGCCGCCGGCGGACAGGTCGTTGTGCGCGAAGATCGCGTCGAACCTGAGTCCGGCGTCGAGAGCCTGCTGGACGCCTTTGCGGCCGCAGTCATGGGTGAAGTCGCCTTCGAAGACGAGTCTCGGGTCGAGCTCGATCCCGGCCGCCGCGTAGGTGTCGCGGAAACCGTCCAGGCGTTCCTGGGTACAGCCGAACCAGTCCACGCCGGTGATCACCAACGGCTGGTGCCGGCCGAGCTCCAGCAGGTGCTGGGCAGCGGCCGCGCCACCGGCGCGGTTGGTGGTGGCGACGGACGGGAAGACGGGCTGCTTGGCCCGGTCGTCGATCAGGACGACGGGCAAGCCGCGGGAGTGCAGTTGTTCGATGTAGGCGAGCGTGCCTTCCGGCTCGATCACCAGCAGGCCGTCGAAGGACTGGGCCGAGACCTGGGAGGCGAACTGCTGCATGGATTCCTCACCCCGGTTGCAGGTGAACAGCAGCAGGCCGTAGCCCTCGGACTCGACCACGTCCACGGCGCCCTGCAGCACCTCGCCCATCCAGGGCCAGGTGAGCGAAGGGACCAGCATGCCGACGATCCGGGTCCGGCCGCGGGCCAGCCCGACGGCGCGGGCGCTCGGCACGTAACCGAGCTCCGCGATCACTTGGCGGACCCGCTCGGCGGTGCGCATGTCGAGCTCGCCCTTGCCGTTGAGGACGCGGGAGACGGTGGTCTTGCTGACGCCTGCACGGGCGGCGACATCGGCGATGGTGATCGACACTTCAGCTCCCCTCGGGCGGTTGGGGTTCATGTTGCCGCGACGTGTCCGGAATGTTCGGAACCGGTTTCGGAAGCGGTTCCGTAGAGTGAAGCCGAGTGAGTCAGCTCACGTCAATCACGGTGCGATAACGAATCACGACTAAGTTCACGATTTGTAAGAAGTCCATCGTTGTCTTCTCCGGATGGCTGCTTCAGGCCCTTCCGGACCGGGGCTGGTGCATGATGGAGTGTCGGCCGAACAATCGATTTCAGCCGCCGGCCGGCGCAGACCCCCGAGGGCGGAACACACAACGATGGATGGACGCCGGACCACTGTGCGCGACATGCGCAGGTCCAACCGCTCCGTGCTGCTCACCAGCATCTACCGCGACGGACCGCTGAGCCGGTTCGAACTGGGACACCAGACGTCGCTGAGCGCCGCGAGCGTGAGCAACCTGGTCGGCGAACTGCTCGACGAGGGCGTGGTCGAGGAGGCCGGTTCGGTCGAGTCCGACGGCGGCCGTCCCCGCGTGCTGCTTCGGGTCGCCCCATCCTTCGGGTATGTCGTAGGTGCAGAGGTCGGCGAGACGCGGGTGCGGGTCGAGCTTTTCGACCTGGCGATGAACCAGCTGGCCACCAAGGTCTACCCGATCGAGACGCCGAAGCCGGACCCTGCGCTCGTCGTCAAGTACGTGCTGGCCGGGCTGTCCGAAGTACTGGCTCAGGCTGGGGTGCCGGCAGATCGCGTGCTCGGCCTGGGGGTTGCCGTCGCCGGTGTCGTGGAAGGACCGGCTGACGCTGTGGTGCACGCCCAGACGCTCGGCTGGGATGCGGTTCCGCTGGGTGCGTTGCTCGCGGCCAAGACCGACATCCCGATCCAGGTGGACAACGGCGCCAACACCCTAGGCCAGGCCGAGATGTGGTTCGGGGCCGGCCGGGGCGCGACGGATGCCGTGGTCGCGTTGGTCGGATCCGGCGTCGGCGCCGCCCTCGTCACCGGCGGCACCAGCTACCGCGGCACCCGTAGTAGTGCGGGGGAGTGGGGCCACACCACGATCATGTACGGCGGACGGCGGTGCCGCTGTGGTTCCGACGGTTGTCTCGAGGCGTACGTCGGTGCTGAGGGCGTGCTCGATCGGCACCGGCTGGCCGGTGGTGGCGAGGTGTCGTTCGGAGCTGACGAGGAGGCCGCTTTCATCGCGCTGCTCGACTCGGTCAGCTCGTCCGAGGCCGCGGCGAAGGTGGTCGAGGACACGATCGGCTACCTGGGCGCGGGCTTCGCCAACCTGGTCAACCTGTTCAACCCCGAGCGGATCGTGCTCGGCGGCTGGTCCGGGCTGCTGCTGGGCGAGCGCTACCTGCCCGAATTGCGCGCAGCCACCGCCCGCCACGCGTTGCGCCAGCCTTATGCGCAGGTCTCCATCGAGCTGTGCGAGCTCGGCCGCGATGCGGTCGCCATGGGAGCCGCCACGCTTCCGATTCTCCGGTTGCTCCGCGACGGCGGCACCACCTCGCGTGCGCCGCGCAATCTCACCGCGCGCGCTCGTTGAGGTTTGCTTTTGGGCCTTCGTGGTTCCGGAACCCGTTCGCTATTCCGGGTTCAGGACTTCAACTATGCTTTGAAAAAACCCGCCTACTACCCCTTGGGGGTCACCGATGGTCGAGCTCTCCCCGCTCCGGCAGGACTTCGTCTGGGGTACCGCAACGTCGGCGTACCAGATCGAAGGTGCGATCGATGCCGATGGCCGGCTGCCGTCGATCTGGGACACGTTCTGCCGGGTGCCCGGTGCGATCGACAACGGTGACACCGGTGACGTCGCCTGTGATTCGTACAACCGCTGGCCCGAGGATCTCGAGCTGATCAAGCAGCTCGGCGTCGACGCGTACCGGTTCTCGATCGCCTGGCCGCGGATCTTCCCGACCGGCTCCGGCGAGGTCAACGAGGCCGGTCTCGCGTACTACGAGCGGGTCGTCGACGACTTGCTTGCCAATGGCATCAAACCCTTCGTCACCTTGTATCACTGGGATCTGCCGCAGGCGCTGCAGGATCTCGGTGGCTGGGAGAACCGCGAGACGGCGTACCGGTTCGCGGAGTACGCGGCTGTCGTCGGCGCCCGGCTCGGTGACCGGGTGACCGACTGGGTGACGCTGAACGAGCCGCTGTGCTCGGCCTGGATCGGCCACTGGGAAGGGCGGATGGCACCCGGCATCAAGGATCCGGCGATCGCGGTGCGGGCGTCGTACAACCTGATGCTTGCCCACGGCCTCGGTGTCGCGGCGCTGCGCGAGTCGGTGCCGAAGCCGCCGTCGATCGGCCTGGTCGTCAACCTCAGTGGGATCGAGCCGGCCAGCACGGCCGCCGCCGACATCCGGGCGGCACAGGTTGCCGACGGCCACATCAACCGCTGGTGGCTCGACCCGGTGTTCGGTCGGGGCTTCCCGGCGGACATGGTCGAGGTTTATGGCGTCGAGCTGCCCGAGCAGCCCGGCGACGCCGAGATCATCGCGGCGCCGACGGACTTCGTCGGGCTCAACTACTACTTCCGCCAGATCGTGAAGGCCGACGAATCCGTTCCTGTACTGGGATTCAGTCAGGTCCCCGGTCCCAATGCGGCCCACACCATGCTCGACTGGGAGGTCCACCCCGCGGGCCTGGAGGAACTGATCCTCCGCCTGGCCAAGGAGTACGGCGCCGAAAAGATCTACATCACTGAAAACGGCTCGGCCTGGGTCGACCACCCCGACGCGGACTTCAGCGTCGACGACACCAACCGAACCGCCTACCTGGACAGCCATCTGGCCGCCTGCGTCCGCGCCGTAGAACAAGGCGCTCCGCTAGCCGGCTACTTCGCCTGGTCCCTGATGGACAACTTCGAGTGGGCCTACGGCTACGCCCCCCGCTTCGGCCTCGCCTACGTCGACTACCCCACCGGCAAACGCGTCATGAAAACCAGCGGCAAAACCTACGCCAACCTGATCAAAACCCACCGCACCCTCTAGTCGCACCCCCCACATCATGTGGGCTTGAACACCAAACGGTGACCTTGAACAAGTTGTTACCTGTTCAAGGTCACCGTTTGGTGTTCAAGGTCGCCGTTGCTTGTGCGAGGTGGCGAGTTCGGGCAGGCGTCGGCCCGCCGCGGTCTGTGGAAGCGACGGGCCGAGGCGTTAGGTGGTTACAGGGTCCATTTTTGGGCTGCGGAGCCGTTGCAGGTCCAGATTTGTAGGCGGTTGCCGTTGGCTGGGTTGGCTGAGGGGACGTCTACGCATTTGTTGGCCTGGGGGTTTACCAGGTCTTGGGCGCCGGTGTAGGTGAACTGCTGGGCTGGGTTTCCGCTGCAGGTGGCTATTTGGAGTTTGGTGCCGTCGGCGGTGGCGCCGGCGGCCACGTCCAGGCACTTGCCTAGGGCGCGGATTGTGCCGTCGCCGGGGCGGGTCCACTGCTGGGCGGCGGAGCCGTTGCAGTCGTAGAGCTGTACCGGCGTACCGTCGGCGGAGTTGGCTGCGGCGACGTCCATGCACTTGCCGAGTGCCTTGATCGCGCCGCCGCCACCGCCGCCACCGGAGGTGAGCTGGTTGACGCGGACGTAGTCGATCGTCATGGTCTGCGGCATCACCGTGCTGCCGTCGGGGTAGCCCGGCCAGTAGCCGCCGACCGCGACGTTCATGATCAGGAAGAACGGGTGGTTGAAGACCCAGGTGTCGCCACCGAGGTCCGCCGGCGTACGGCGCTGGTACTGGACGCCGTCGACGTACCAGGTGATCGCGCCGGGCTCCCAGTCGACCGTGTAGGTGTGGAAGCCGTTGCGGAAGGCCTGGCCGTTGGGGGAGTTGTACGCCGCGCCGATGCCCTCGGCGCCGGAGTAGCCCGGGCCGTGGATGGTGCCGTGCACGGTGTTCGGCTCGCGGCCGATGTTCTCCATGATGTCGATCTCACCGTTGTTCGGCCAGCCGCCACCTTGGGCGCCGAGCATCCAGAACGCGGGCCAGACCCCTTGTGTGCCAGGGATCTTGATCCGCGCCTCGAACCGCCCGTACGTCTGGGTGAAGGTCTGTGCGGTGAGCAGCCGGGCCGACGTGTACTGGCACGGGCCGTAGTGGCACTGGAAGCCGCCGTTCTCCTGGCGCGCCGTGATCACCAGGTTGCCGGCGCCGTCCTTGGCGGAGTTGCGGGTGCTGTTGGTGTAGTACTGGCGCTCGTCGTTGCCCCAGCCGGAGCCGCCGATGTCGTAGCGCCACTTGCTGGAGTCGGGGGCCTGGCCGGCCGGGCCGTCGAAGTTGTCCTCCCAGATGACCGGTCCGACCGCGTTCGCCGCCATCGGCGACGCGGCCGAGTCGACAGCGGAGGTACCGGCTGTTGCGGGGGACTGGAGCAGAGCGGTGCCGACCAGCGCGGCGCCTGCGGCGAGCAGGGCGGCTGACCGGAACCGGGTACGCGTGAGCCTCATGCGTGCCTCATTTCTCGCGCGACCGGAGCTGATGTCCGGCCGTTGGGGGCGGGGGGCGGACTGTCGCGAGACAGGGAATCGCTGGGTCGCAGCTTGCTGTGAGAACGCTCTCAGGTCAAGACCACACATAAATATAAGCTGTGAAAAAAGTGGTGCCCTGACGTTGACACGGCTATTCACCGATGGTTATCTCATGCTGACCACCAGTTGCGGCGCGGGCAGACGCCGGTACCTCGGGGTCCACCCACCCCTGAGAAACCCCTTGAGCAAAAGGGAGATCCGCCCATGTCCTCGAACTGGACCCTCCGTCTCGGCGGTCGTCACCGGCGTGTGCTGCCGACCCTTGCCGGGCTCGCGGCCCTGTCCGTGATCGCGACCGGAATCGGCATCAGCAATCCAGAGCCCGCGCACGCCGCCGGCGAGCAGGTCAACATCTACCTGACCACCACCAACGACTCGGCCGGCCAGAACGTGACCCGCGGCCTGCAGCAGCAGACGCCGGTCAACTTCGGCCCGGCCGGCGGTTCGGCCAACCAGACGATCACGGTCAACGAGAACACGACGTACCAGTCCTGGGAGGGCGGCGGCGCGTCCTTCGCCGACAGCTCCGCGTGGCTGCTGAACAGCAGCAACACGATCTCGGCGGCGACCCGCAACCAGGTGATGAAGGACCTGTTCGACCCGGTCAACGGGATCGGCCTGTCGTTCGTCCGCAACCCGATGGGCGCCTCCGACCTGGCCCGGTTCAACTACTCCTACGACGACACCTGCTGCAACCTGAACGACTTCACCATCAACCACGACCTCGCCGACGTGGTGCCGCTGACCAAGCAGGCCAAGCAGCTCAACCCGAACCTCAAGGTGATGGGCTCGCCATGGAGCGCGCCGGCCTGGATGAAGGACAACAACGACTTCGTCCACCGCGGCTGGCTGAAGGCCGAGTACTACCCGATGTACGCCCAGTACTTCATCAAGTACATCCAGCAGAACGAGGCCCAGGGCAACCACATCGACTACGTGACGGTGCAGAACGAGCCGACCTGCTGCGGCAGCGACAGCACCGGCTACGCGTCGATGAACTGGAACGGCTCGGGCCTGCTCGAGTTCACCAAGAACCACCTGTTCCCGGCGCTGCACGCGGCCGGGCTGTCCACCAAGGTGATGGTGCTCGACTACAACTGGGGCAACTACAACGACCTCGGCTCGGTCCCGCTGGCCGACGCGACGCTGCGCAACGACCCGAACTTCGGCGGTATCGCCTGGCACGGGTACGGCGGTGACGTGAACCTGCAGACGCAGATCCACAACCAGTACCCGAACGTGCCCGCCTACATGACCGAGCACTCGGGTGGTACCTGGATCCCGAACCAGCAGGTCGAGGACATGAACAACCTGATCGACTACACCCGCAACTGGGACAAGTCGTGGGTGAAGTGGGGCCTCGCGCTGGACGAGAACCACCTGCCGTTCGTCGGCTCCGGCTGCAACGTCTGCACCGGCCTGGTGACCGTGCACCGCAACGACGGCCAGGCCGGCCAGGTCACCAAGACGGTCGAGTACTACACGATGGGTCACCTGACCAAGTTCGTGAAGCCGGGCGCGCTGCGGATCGACTCGACCGCGAACGCCTCGGTCAAGAACGTCGCCTGGAAGAACCCCGACGGCTCGAAGTCGCTGATCGCCTTCAACACCACCGGCGGCAGCCAGTCGGTCCGGGTCAACTGGGGCAGCCAGTCCTTCACCTACACCCTGCCGACCAAGACCTCGGCGACCTTCACCTGGTCGGGTACGCAGGGCGGTGGCGGTACGGGCGGCCAGATCACCGGTCTGGCCGGCAAGTGCATCGACGTGGCCGGCGCGAACCCCGCGGACGGTACTGCGGTCAACCTGTACGACTGCAACGGCAGCGCTGCTCAGCAGTGGAGCCGGCCGGGTGACGGCACCCTCCGTGCGCTCGGCAAGTGCCTCGACGTGTCGGGCGGCTCGGTCGCCAACGGTGCCCAGACACAGCTCTGGACCTGCAACGGCAGTGGGGCCCAGCAATGGAACTACGCGAACAACGACCTGACGAATCCGCAGGCGAACAAGTGCCTGGACGTCACGGGCAACAACTCGGCCAACGGGACTCGACTGCAGATCTGGTCCTGTACCGGAGCAGCTAATCAGAAGTGGACCATCTCCTAACCGGTACCAACTGACCCGGTGTCCGCACGGGGACACCTGCAGCACGACCGCCATCGCGCCCCCGGTGGCGGTCGAGTTGCGTTCTGGCGCGTGTTCCCTTGACCCTCCGGTAGGCGGAGGGTGGAGGGTATTGCTCATGACGGCGTCAGTAACGATCGGTGAGTTCTCCAGGCTCACGCATCTGAGCGTGAAGACCTTGCACCACTATCACGAGATCGGCCTGCTGGCGCCGGCGCGGATCGACGCGTCGTCGGGCTACCGCCGGTACGAGACGGCGCAGGTCCCGGTCGCCCAGCTGATCCGGCGGTTGCGCGATCTGCAGATGCCGCTGGCTCAGGTACGGGCGGTGGTCGAGGCGCCCGACGTCCAGACTCGTGACCAGACGTTGCGTCTGCATCTGGATCAGATGGAACGCGAGCTCGCCCAGACGCGGGACGTGGTCGCCTCGCTGCGGTCGATGCTGACGCTGCCGGTCGGCGAGTTGGCGGTCGAGTACCGGTTCATGCCTGCCTTCCGGGCGTACGCCGTCACCGACCGCGTCAGCCGGGACTCGATCGACGAGTGGTGCGAGTCGACCTTCGGGCTGCTCGGCGAGATCGCCGGGCGCTACGGCATCAGCGCGACCGCCGGCGCGACGTACGGGGACGAGTTCTTCACCGATGACGTCGGTGAGGTGGTCGGCTTCCTGCCGGTCGCGCCGGACCAGCCGGCGATCGATCGGGTCGGGCTGGTCGACCTGCCGGCGAGCTACTTCGCGATCACCCGGCACGACGGACCGTACGCCGACTTCGACCGCACCTACGGCGCGCTCGGCAGCCATGTCGCGGAGTACTGCGAGGTGGCGCCCGGGCCGATCCGTGAGCTGTACCTGACCGGGCCGGGCGATGGGTCCGCGCCCAGTGATTTCCGTACCGAGATCTGCTGGCCGATCCAGCGGATCCCCACTCCGAAAGGCTGAACCAGGATGTCCATCACTCTCGAACACGTCGTCTTCGACTGCAAGAACGCCGCCGAACTGGCCGGCTTCTGGGCCGGTGTGCTGAACACCGAGGTCGATGCCGAGGCCAACGAGTTCTTCGCCACCGTGAACAAGGAGGCCGACGGCCCGGCCCTGATGTTCATCCAGGTCCCCGAGGACCGGGCCGGCAAGAACCGCCTGCACCTCGACTTCTCCACCGCCGGCTGGGCCGAGGAGATCGACCGCATCGTCGGCCTCGGCGCCAAGCGGGTCGGCGAATTCAACGAGTACGGCGCCCATTGGGTGACGCTGGCCGACCCCGAAGGCAACGTCTTCGACCTGGCCGAAGCGCACTGACATCGATGGCGGTTGCCTCTGCCGCCCGGGACGCCGGGACAGACACCTTGGGAGAGTCACATCTCTGGAGGAAACCATGGCAACCGCTACCGTCATCCCCACCGTCCGCCGGTCCCGGGCCGGCCTGATTCTGGCGCTTTCGCCGATTCCGTTCGTCATCCTGGTCATCACGCTGCTCGTCGCGTCGGCGGCAGCCGGGACCGACAAGTCCGCCGAGATCACGCCTGCTGTGATGGCCGAGATCCGCGCGCAGTGGATCGGCGTCTGGATCGTCTACCCGCTGGCCGTCTGCTTCGGCTCGGTCGGCATGCTCCATCTCTTCGGCTCCCGCCACTCCGTGCTCGCTCGTGGAGCCGTAGTGGCCACTGGGCTCTCCATCGTCTGCGCTCTGGTCAACGCGGGGCTCAACCTGAGCATCACCGGCTTCGACGCGGATCGGCTCGGGTCGGTCACCCGGTACGACGTAGCGCTGGAGGTCAACCTGGTGTCGTTCTGGCTCGCCTGGGTCGCGCTGATCTGCGGCGGGCTGGCGTTACGCCGGGCCGGTGAGCTTCGGCGTACCGGGTTGGTGGTTGCCGTGCTGGCGGGGCTGTTCGGCGTCGTCGACATCGCCGGGCACGGAGCGGTTCCGCCCTTCGTGTTGTCGTTCCTCTGGCTCACTCTGGGGGTCGGTCTGCTGCGGTCGCGCAGCGTACCGTCAGAGGGTGAGTAGGGCTGAGGCAGAGCAGACCATGTCCGGGCCGCGGGTACTGCGGCCCGGGCGTGCTGCTGTTCTCGCCGCCGGCGGACTGTTGCTCCTGCTCTTCCTGGCCACGCTGGTCTTCTTCGTGGCCCGCGCTGTCGACCACCCGGAGGTAGTGGTCGACGACTGGTCGGCTGAAGGGCTGCGGGCTGCGTTGGTCGGCCTCGGCCTGCCTGCTGGGGCGTTGGTCGGCTACATCGTCTTCCTCCAGCTACTGGTCGTCGTCGCGAGCGTTGTGGCCGCCCTGTACCTGCTGCGCGGTCCCGTGATGTCGCGCTTCCGGCTGTACCTCGGGTTCGTGCTGGTGTTCAACGCGACCGCGGGCAGCGGACTGCTGTCGGCTCTCGCGAGGCTCTATCCCGGGCACGACTGGCTGAACGGCCTCGAGGGCCTCAGCTGGTTCCTGTTCTTCCCGCTCGCCTACTTGTTCCCTGACGGCCGCTTCGTACCTCGCTGGAGTCGGTGGCTGGCGGTTGCTTGGGCGGTCCTGTTCGTCGTCACCGCTGTAGTGCCGGATGGGCCGCCGGTGACCGTCCCGCTGATCCTGTTGCTGGTCAGTTGCGCGGCGGCTCAGATCTACCGGTTCCGTTGGGTTTCGAGCGCGGTGGAGCGGCAGCAGACGAAGTGGGTGCTCATTGCGCTCGTACTGCAGCTCGGTCACATCGCTACCGGTCGTCCTCCGGTGGAGAGTCCACGTGGGTTGGTACTGGACCTCGCGCTCGCGTTGTTCAGCTATGCGATCTCAGTGGCGTTGCCCGTGGCCATTGCGATCGCCATAGCGCGGTACCGGCTGTATGACGTTGATCTGCTGATCAGTAGGACGCTGGTCTATGTCACGCTCACAGTGCTCGTGATCGGGATCTATGTAGTTGTAGTGGGTGGGTTCGGGGCGCTGTGGCGGATCGACGGGAACCCATTGCTACCCCTGGCTGCCACTGGCCTGGTGGCCGTCGCCTTCAATCCGCTGAGGCAGTGGGTGCAGCGGGCGGTCAATCGGCTCGTCTGGGGAGACAGGGATGATCCGCATGCGGTGATGACGCGGTTGGCGCGTCGGCTCGGGTCGGCAATGCCACCGGAGGGCGCGTTGCAGACGATCGTCGACACCATCGGCGCTGCGATGAAGCTGCCGTATGTATCCGTCACACTCGCCGGGGGAAGCGCTACGGCGGTCTACGAGACAGGTGGAGTGCCGGAGCAGACTGCCGCTTACCCCTTGCGCTACAGGGACGAGGAGGTCGGGGTGCTGATGGTATCGCCGCGTCCGGGCGAGTCATTCGGTACTGCGGATCGCCGGGCGCTGGAGGAGATCGCCGGGCATGCGGGCGTGGCAGTCCAGGCATTGAGGTCGACAGCGGATCTGCAGCGGTCGCGGGAGCGGATCGTGGCTGCGCGGGAGGAGGAGCGGGCTCGCTTGCATCGGGATCTGCACGACGGGTTGGGGCCGACGCTGGCCAGCCTGTACCAGCGGATCGATGCGGCGCGCGCCTTGCTGGCTAGGGATCCGGACTCGGCGTACGCAGTACTGGATCAGGCAGGGAAGCAGGTGAAGGCGACTGTCGAGGATGTTCGGCAGTTGGTGTACGGGTTGCGGCCGCCGGTGCTGGCTGAGCTCGGGTTGGCGGCAGCGGTGGAGGAGGCGTGTCGCGGGTTGGCGCCTTGGGCGGTGGTGGAGATTGCGGAGGACCTGCCGTCGTTGCCTGCTGGGGTCGAGGTTGCGGCATATCGGATCGCGGTCGAGGCGGTGACGAACGTGGTCCGGCATGCTGAGGCGAGTAGTTGCTTGGTCCGGTTTGTCGGCGAGGAAGGCGCGCTCGTGGTGTCTGTGCGGGACGACGGGGTCGGGATCGGCGCTGATGCGCGCCCCGGAGCCGGGCTGCGATCGATGCGGGAGCGGGCCGAGGAACTGGTGGGGACTCTCAGCATCAGCCCGGTCTTGCCGCGGGGGACTCTGGTGACGGCGCGGCTGCCGCTAGGAACGGGAGAGCAGCGGTGACGATCCGGTTGCTGATCGCGGATGATCACGTCTTCTATCGCGAGGGCGTGAAGACGATGCTCGGCGCGCTCAGCGAGGTCGTTGCCGTGGTGGGCGAGGCGGCGTCGGGTGAGGAGGCCGTCCGGGCGACGGCCGAGCTCACGCCCGATGTCGTGCTGATGGATCTGCGGATGCCGGGCATGAACGGGATCGAGGCAACCCGGAAGATCGTCGCGGCTCGCCCGCAGATCGCAGTACTGGTGCTGACCATGTTCGACGACGAGTCGGTCTTCGCGGCCTTGCGGGCCGGGGCTCGTGGCTATCTGCTCAAGGACGCGTCGGTGGATGATCTGATCCGGGCCGTGACCGCCGTTCATCACGGCGAGGCGATCTTCAGCCCGGCGATCGCGGATCGGCTCGTCCGGTACTTCAACCGCCCGGTCCGTACGTCGGAAGTGCTGCCGGAGCTGACCGATCGCGAGCGGGAGATCCTGGCGCTGATCGTCCAGGGTCGGGGCAACGCGCAGATCGCCCAGGCCCTGACGCTGACTCCGAAGACGGTCCGCAACTATGTATCGAACGTGCTCGGCAAGCTGCAGGTGCACGATCGCGCCCAGGCCATCGTGCGCGCCCGCGAGGCCGGCTTCACTGTGGAGTGAGTGGTTGGTACCTGCGACCGTCAGTCGTTGCCTGGTCGTCGCCGACCAGTTCGTTGAGTAGGTCCCGGGCCTTCGGGGTCGGCCAGCGGAAGGCTCGGGCGAGGTCTACCGGGGCTGCGTCGAGCATGGTGTCGAGGTATTGGCGGGCTGCTTCGCGGTGGTCTCGCCGGCCGCCTACGTCGAACTGCTCGCAGGTGAGGGTGAGGAGGGCGGCGGGCCAGCCGTTGCTCTGCTCCTCGACGCCGGCGGTGGTGACCAGCAGGTTCTTCTGGAGTTCGCCGATGGCGCGCTGGTACTTGTTCTTGTCGCCGAGCAGGGCGCGGAGGGTCGCGCTGGAGAGTGGCTCGGCGGCCAGGGCCTCGGCCAGTTCGTGGGCTGCTGGTGAGAGGTCCAGGTGCTTGTGGTCGTCCAGCTCACCCTCGCCCGGGTAGAGGGTGGCGAGCAGGCTGGGGGAGAGGAAGGATCCTCGGCCTCCGAGGAAAGCGCCGTACCAGGCGAGGCCGCGGCGGGGGAGCTCGTCCTTCCAGCCCCAGACCTTCTGCTCGTTGTCGTTCATGCCGCCGGCGAAGGGTTCGTCGTCCTCGCCTGCGACGGCCTCCCACAGAGACGGGCCGATCGGCTTCTGGGCGGGGAAGAGCAGGGCGAAGCCGACGTCGTCTACGAACTTGCCCGCGCGGTCGACCGAGCCCACCCGGCGACCTTGCACCCACCACCGCTTGCCGCGGGCCGCCGCCAGCAGGTCGTCGGGCTCTCGGTCTGAAGTCCTCGTGCGCGCCATCCGGACAGTCAACCATCGGCCACCGACAGTTCGGACTCGATTTGGGAACGCTCCCACCGAGCTATTGACAGTGACCCAGGTCACCCCGATGCTCTTGGGAGCGCTCCCAGATGGAGCGCCCTGAAGACCTAGGAGGGGTCAGGCGATGAGCCAGACGAAGCGGTTCCTGGCGGTCACGGTGGCTGCCGTGACGGCCATCGGCATGGTCGGGGCATGCAGCAAGAACACGAACGACACCACGCCGGCGGCGGACGGCCAGGTCAATCTCGTGGTCGACACGTTCGGGGATTTCGGCTACAAGGCGCTGGTCGCGCAGTACCAGACCGACCACCCGAACGTGAAGGTCGAGCTGCGCAGCGTGCAGAAGCTCGACGACTACAAGCCCAAGCTCACCCAGTACCTCGCGGCCGGTACCGGCGCCGGGGACGTGGTGGCGCTCGAGGAAGGCATTCTCAACGAGTTCAAGACCCAGCCGCAGAACTTCGTCAACCTGCTCGACCAGGGCGCGGCCGACCAGCAGGCGAACTTCCTGCCGTGGAAGTGGGAGCTGGGCAGGGTCGGCGCCGACGGGCCGCTGATCGGGCTCGGTACCGATGTCGGTGGTCTGGCGGTCTGTTACCGCAAGGACCTGTTCGCCAAGGCGGGCCTGCCGACCGACCGCGACGCGGTGTCCAAGCTTTGGCCGGGCTGGGACGAGTTCATCAGTACCGGCAAGAAGTTCACTGCCGCCAACACCGGCGCCAAGGGCTTCGTCGACTCGGTCACCACCAGCTTCAGCGCGATGCTGTCGCAGGCCGGCGACACCAACTTCTACGACCGTGACAACAAGCTGATCGCGGACTCCAGCCCGGTCGTGCGGCAGGCCTGGGACACCTCGATGAAGATGGTGTCGGAGGGTGTCAGCGCCAAGATCGCCACCTGGTCGAAGGACTGGGAGGCCGGCTTCAAGAACGGCAGCTTCGCGGTCACCATGTGCCCGTCGTGGATGCTCGGCATCATCAAGACCAACTCGGGCGCCGCGAACGCCGGCAAGTGGGATGTCGCCGCCGTACCTGGTGGAGGCGGCAACTGGGGCGGCTCCTGGCTGGCCGTGCCCACCCAGAGCAAGCATCCCAAGGAGGCCTATGAGCTGGCCAAGTTCCTGACCAGCCCGGAAGGTCAGGTCGCCGCCTTCAAGGAGGCCGGTCCGCTGCCGTCATCGCCGAAGGCGCTGGACGACCCCGCGTTCCTGGCCCTGACCAACGACTACTTCTCCAAGGCCCCGGTCGGCAAGATCTTCGGCGAGGGCGCCAAGTCGCTGAAGCCGGTCGTCCTCGGCCCGAAGCATCAGGCGGTCAAGGAGCGGGCCTTCGAGCCGGCCATGCAGGCGGTCGAACAGGGCAAGCTCACCCCCGACAAGGCTTGGCAGCAAGCGCTGAAGAGCGCTGTCAAAGAGGCGAAGTGACCTCTTCCAGCGTCATCCGGTCGTCGGCGGCAGCACGTGCCGCCGACGGCCGGGTTCCCTGGCGCTCCCGGCTGACCCGCGCGGACATGAAGTTCGCGCCGTACTTCTTCATCGCGCCGTTCTTCGTGCTGTTTCTCGTCTTCGGCGCGTTCCCGCTGGTCTACACCGGCTGGGTGTCGCTGCACGACTGGCATCTGATCGGTGACCACACCTTCGTCTGGTTCGACAACTACACCGCGCTGTTCGCGGATCCGGACTTCTGGAACGCGCTGAAGAACACGGTCGGCATCTTCGTGCTGGCGACCGTCCCGCAGCTGCTGATGGCGTTGGCGGTGGCCAATCTGCTGAACCGCAAGATCCGCGCGCGCACCTTCTTCCGGATGGGGGTGCTGATCCCGAACGTCACCTCGGTGGCGGCGGTCGGCATCGTCTTCGGTCAGCTGTTCGCCCGCGACGTCGGCCTGGTCAACTACGTGATCACCGCCTTCGGCCTGGACGCGGTGGACTGGCAGGCCAACTGGTGGTCCAGCTGGATCGCGATCGCCGTGATGGTCGACTGGCGCTGGACCGGCTACAACACGCTGATCCTGCTCGGCGCGATGCAGGCGATCCCGAAGGACCTGTACGAATCGGCCTCCCTCGACGGGGCCGCGCCCTGGCAGCAGTTCTGGCGGATCACCGTGCCGTTGCTGCGCCCGACGCTCGTGTTCACCGTCATCATCTCCACGATCGGAGGGCTGCAGTTGTTCACCGAGCCGGTGATCTTCGGCAACGGGAGGATGCTCGGCGGCACCCTGGGGCAGTTCCAGACGGTCACCATGTACATGTACGAGACCGCGTTCCAGCGCTTCCAGTACGGCTACGGCGCCGCCATCGCGTGGTCGCTGTTCGGGCTGATCGTGGTGTTCTCGCTGATCAACCTGCTGATCGTCCGGCGGGCCGCGCGGTGAGCGCGCTGAGGGCCGCCTCGGTCCGGTTGTGGCGCACCAGCCCGTTGACGTACCTGGCGCTGATCGTCGCCTGCGCGCTGTCGCTGTTCCCGATCTACTGGATGGTCGTCGTGGCCACCCGGTCCAACGACGTGATCAACGACGTGCCGCCGCCGCTGCTCCCGGGTGGTGAGCTCGGCGCGAACGTCGGCCGGGTGTTCGCCAACGAGCACGCGGCCTTCGCCTACGGGCTGGTCAACTCGGTGGTGGTCGCCAGCGTGGTGACCGTCTCGGTGGTCTTCTTCTCCACCCTGGCCGGTTTCGCGTTCGCGAAACTGCGGTTCCGCGGCCGCAACGGGCTGCTGCTGGTGATCGTGGGCACGATGATGGTGCCGGTCCAGCTCGGCCTGATCCCGCTGTACATGCTGATGGTGAAGATCGGCTGGAACGGTCACCTGCAAGCAGTGATCGTGCCGTTCCTGGTGAGCGGGTTCGGCGTCTTCATGATGCGCCAGTACGCCGCCGAGGCGATCTCCGACGAGTTGGTGGAGGCCGCCCGCGTGGACGGCTGCTCGACCTTCCGGATCTACTGGAACGTCGTGCTGCCCGTACTGCGGCCCGCCGCGGCCGTCCTCGGTCTGCTGACCTTCATGCAGACCTGGAACGAGTTCATCTGGCCGTACGCCGTACTCGACGCGAACACCCCGACCGTCCAGTTGTCGCTCAGCCTGCTGGCGACCGCCTACTACACCGACTACGCGCAGGTCTTCGCGGCGACGGCCCTGGCCACGCTGCCCCTGTTCGCGGTCTTCATCCTGTTCGGACGCCAGATCATCGGCGGCATCATGGAAGGTTCGATCAAGTCGTGACGACTGACAGCCAGACCGAGCCCGGGACGGAACTGCGCTTCCCCACCGGATTCCTGTTCGGCGCCGCCACCGCCGCCTACCAGGTGGAGGGTGCGGCGACCGCCGACGGGCGCGGGCCCTCGATCTGGGACACCTTCTCGCACACACCCGGGCGGGTGCTGGGCGGCGAGACCGGCGATGTCGCGATCGAGCACTACGCCCGGTACCGCGACGACGTCGCGCTGATGAGCCGGCTCGGGCTGCAGGCCTACCGGTTCTCCATCGCGTGGCCGAGGGTCCAGCCGAGCGGGCGCGGCGCGCTCAACCAGGCAGGCGTCGACTTCTACTCGAGGCTGGTCGACGAACTTCTCGCCGCCGGTATCGAGCCCTGGCCGACGCTGTACCACTGGGACCTGCCGCAGCCGCTGGAAGACGCCGGTGGCTGGCCCGAGCGCGACACGGCGGAGCGGTTCGCCGACTACGCGAGCTCCATCACCGCCGCGCTGGGTGACCGGATCCGGCAGTGGACGACCCTGAACGAGCCTTGGTGCTCGGCCTTCCTGGGCTACGGCTCGGGCATCCACGCACCTGGCCGCCAGGACCCCGCCGACGCGGTCCGGGCCGGTCATCATCTGATGCTCGGACACGGACTGGCCGCCGGGCGGCTGAGAGCCACGGGCCACCAGGTCGGCGTGACCATCAACCTGTACGACGTCGTACCGGCGAGCGACCAGGCGATCGACTTGGACGCGGCGAGGCGGATCGACGGACTGCAGAACCGCTTCTTCCTCGACCCCGTTCTGCGCGGGTCGTATCCGGCGGACGTAATCGCGGATCTCGCCCCGGTGACCGATTTCGCGCATGTCCGGGACGGGGATCTGGCAGCCATCTCCACACCGCTCGACTTCCTGGGGGTCAACTACTACAGCAGGCATGTGGTGACCGGTGAGCCGACCGACGGCGACGACGGCCATGGCGGCGGGGGCGGTACCGGGGGATCGCCATGGCCCGGCAGCGCGCAGGTCGGCTTCCTGAAAGGGGGTCTGCCGGTCACCGCGATGGGTTGGGAGATCCACGCCGAGGGGCTTGCCGCCGTGCTCGAACGGGTCGCTCGGGAGTACCCGCCGGTGCCGCTGTATGTCACCGAGAACGGTGCAGCGTTCGAGGACGTGCCAGATGCAGACGGTCTGGTCCGCGATCCCGACCGGATCGGCTACCTGGACGGCCATCTGCGGGCCTGCCGGACGGCGATCGATGCGGGAGTCCCGCTGCAGGGCTACTTCTGCTGGTCGCTGTTCGACAACTTCGAGTGGTCCTGGGGCTACTCGCGGCGTTTCGGCCTGGTCCATGTCGACTACGGGACGCAGACACGGACACCGAAGAGCAGCGCTTATTGGTACGGCGATCTGATCCGAGGCAGGCTAGCGGTATGACCGACCCTCGCCCCACCATCGAAACCGTCGCAGCAAGGGCGGGGGTGGGGCGGGGTACCGCCTCGCGGGTCGTGAACGGATCGTCCCAGGTCAGTCCGGCGGCCCGGGCCGCGGTGCTGAAGGCGATCGACGAGCTGGGCTACGTGCCGAACCGGGCCGCTCGCAACCTGGTCACCCGGCGGACCGACTGCGTGGCCCTGGTGATCTCCGAACCGGGTGAGCGGCTCTTCACCGAGCCGTACTTCGCCGGTGTCGTCCGCGGGATCAGTTCGGCGATGGCCCAGACTCAGCTGCAGCTGTGGTTGTCGATGGTGCAGAGCGGGGCCGAGCGCGAGCGGGCCGGCCGCTTCCTGACCAGGGAGCACGTCGACGGGGTGCTGATGCTCTCCCAGCACGCGGACGATCCCTTGCCGGCCCAGGTCCGGGCCAACGGACTGCCGTTGGTGCTGTGCGGGCGGCCCCTGGCCGGGCCGGACAACCGGCCGGTCGGGGACATCCCCTTCGTCGATGCCGACAACGCGACCGGCGGGCGGCAGGCAGCGCAGTACCTGGTGGATCAGGGCCGGCAGCGGATCGCTTGCATCGCAGGGCCGCAGGACATGTCCGCCGGGGTGGCGCGACTCCTGGGGTTCCGCCACGTCATCGGCGAGGACCTGGTCGAGTACGGGGACTTCAGCGAGGAGAGTGGCGCGAAGGCGATGGTGGCCCTGCTGGATCGGGCACCCGGGCTGGATGCGGTTTTCGCGGCCTCCGACCCGATGGCCTTCGGGGCGATGCGGGTGCTGAAGGCAGCCGGCCGGCGGATTCCGGAGGATGTGGCCGTGATCGGGTTCGACGGCTCGCCGGGTGGCCGGCACTCCGACCCGCCGCTGACCTCGGTGTTCCAGCCGACCGAGGAGATGGGGCGGGAGATGACCCGGCTGTTGCTGGCCCAGTTGAGCGGTAACCAGCCCGCGGAGGCTCAGGTCATCGTCGAGACCAGGCTGGAGCTTCGCGGCAGCGCGTGACCTGGTTCAGGCATAGGGGTCGGTGATCTCGCGAAGCTTGGTGAGGGACCGGCGGAGCTGAGCTGCCTGGGTGGCGCCCAGATGGGCGGTCCACTCGGCCTCGATGTCGGCGATCTCGGCGGCGGCGATCGGGATGGTCCGGGCGCCGTACTCGGTGATCTGGACGAGGCGGGCGCGGGCGTCGGTCGGGTCCGGGACGCGGCGGACGTAGCCGGCCTTCTCGAGTTGGTCGACCAGGAAGCCCGCGGTCTGTTTGGTGACCTGGGCTTGGTCGGCGAGGTCGGTCAGGCGGGTGCCGTTCGCGCCGATTCGCTGGAACACCCGGGCTTGGGCGGGCGTGATGTCGAAGCCGGCCGCGGCCAGTCGGGCGAAGACGCGGTTCTCCAGGGAGCGGTACGGGATGAACAGCAGCAGTCCGAGGTTCAGGTCGTCGTCCGGCACCCGCCCATCTTGACTGGTGGTCAGAGAGGCTGTCTAATTTGGTCAGAGGGGCTGACTAGTTCTGCTGGGGTGCGTGATGGAGAGCGAACAGATCTGGCGG
Source organism: Kribbella sp. NPDC051718 (assembly GCF_040681515.1). Taxonomy (NCBI): domain Bacteria; kingdom Bacillati; phylum Actinomycetota; class Actinomycetes; order Propionibacteriales; family Kribbellaceae; genus Kribbella; species Kribbella sp. NPDC051718. The sequence continues at coordinate 50,754 of NZ_JBFAYZ010000012.1, forward strand.
TACGTCGATGCCGAGCGGGCGGCGCTGGCCGACCTGCTCGCCGGGCTGACCGAGGCCGAGTGGTCGACGCCGTCGGTCTGTCCGGGCTGGGCGGTCCGGGATGTCGCGGCGCATGTGATCTCGTCGCCGCAGGCTCGGGTGCTGCCGGTGATGGGCGGGATGGTTCGGGCTCGGGGGGACTTCAACCGGTTCGTGTTCGAGGAGGCGCGGCGAGCGGGAGCGCGGTACTCGGGGGAGGAGATCGTTGCGCAGTACCGGCGATTCGCCGGCTCGCGTCGCCGGCCGCTCGGTACTACGGTCGTCGACCCGCTGCTGGACGTACTGATCCATACGCAGGACATCGCGCTGCCGCTCGGGCGGCGGCACGAGATGCCGACTGAGGCCGCGGTGGTTGCGGCTGAGCGGATCTGGGTGAAGTCCTTTCCTTTCAAGGCACGCAAGCGACTCGCCGGGCGGCGACTGGTTGCCTCTGACATCGACTTTTCAGTGGGTACGGGCGCTGAGATCCGGGCGCCGATCGCAGAGCTCCTTTTATTGCTGAGCGGCCGGGGTACGGTGGAAGGGCCGAGGAAATGACCCCATGACCCCGACGAGCTAGGTGTTGATGATGAGCGCGCTCGCGCAGGAACCGACCAGTGGTGTGGCCGGGTGGGCCACGGACCTGATGGAGAAGCTGGGGGCTCCGGGCGCGGGGCTCGCGGTGGCGCTGGAGAATCTCTTCCCGCCGTTGCCGAGCGAGGTGATTCTGCCGCTGGCGGGGTTCGCCGCCAATCGGGGTGATCTCGGGTTGATCAGTGCGATCTTGTTCACGACGCTCGGGTCGGTGGTAGGGGCGCTTGCTCTGTACGGCGTCGGCGCCGGGCTGGGCAGGACGCGCACGCGGGCGCTGGCGGCGCGGCTGCCGCTGGTCAAGGTGGAGGACATCGACAAGGCGGAGGCGTGGTTCAACCGGCATGGCGCCAAGGCGGTTCTGATCGGGCGGTTGGTGCCGGTCGTACGGAGCCTGATCTCTGTGCCGGCGGGTGTGGAGCGGATGACGGTGCCGTTGTTCGTCGCGTTGACGGCGCTCGGGAGCGCGGTGTGGAACACGGTGCTGATCGTCGCTGGGTATGCGCTGGGTGAGAAGTGGCATGTCGTGGAGTCGTCGGTCGGGGTGCTGCAGTACGTCGTACTGGGCAGTGCTGTGGCCGCTGTGGGTTGGTTCGTGGTTGTCAAGGTGAGGGCGAAACGTTCACCAGCTGAGAAAGTCAAGTAGACGGCTCGACTTTGGTTAGGCTCGAGATCTCACTGCCGAACCTCCCAGGAGTTGGGTTCCGATGCCCTCAACCGTCTTCGAGCCGCGGATCGTGCCGGATCCGCCGGTCTGGCCGCAATCCGTCGTCACCGTGGTGGGCAATCCCAAAGCGGGGTCGCGGACGGCGGCGGCTGCCGCGTCTGTGGCCGAGTTGCTTGCGTCTGAGCTCGGTACGCCGTATCGGATCGACGAGCTGATTGATCTGGTGACGTTTGCGCCGGCGATCTTCCAGGGGGAGGGTGCGGCGGAGGCGGATCGGGAGGCGCTGGACAGTGCGATCGAGCTGGTGTCGTCGGCATCGGTGATCGTCCTGGCTACGCCTGTCTACAAGGGGAGTTATACGGGGCTGCTGAAGAGCTTCCTTGATGTACTGCCGCATCTGGCGCTGGCTGGGTCGGTTGTCGTGCCGGTCACTGTGTCGGCCGCGCCTAGCCACAAGCTGCTTGCTGACCTGCACCTCCGTCCGGTCCTCGCCGAGCTCGGCGCCAGCGTGCCGACTCCGCCGGTTGCTCTGGAGGAGAAAGACTTCGAAGACCTCCAGTTGCCTGTGTCGGCTTGGCTTCGTCGTCATGCTGGGTTGGTGCAGGCAACCACCATCGCGCTCCAGCCGGTAGCCGAGCCGACCCCCGCCAAATAACACCCGCCGGATCGCGCTGCGCGCGATCCGGCGGGTGGAGGTGAGCTGGGGTCCACGGACAAGGTGCTGGCCGAGGACCCCAGTCCTGTCCGAGGCGCCTGCGTGGGGTCAGTCGGCGCGTGCGGCGGCCTCGGCAGGTCGGGTGGCGAGGGACTTGGTGGCGGGGATGAGGGTGGAGAGCATCGTCAGGACGAAGGCGATGCCGATGATGATGAGGTAGATCCAGATGGGGCCGGAGGGGGTTGCGCTGGTGGAGACTGCTGAGGCGTAGGGGAGGAGGGTGGCCAGGGCTACCAGGGTGCCTAGGACTATGCCGGAGAGGGCTACCAGGATGCCTTCTGTGGTTAGCATTCTGAGGACTTGGCCTCGGGTCGAGCCGGTCAGGCGTTGGAGGCCGAACTCGCGGCGGCGGCGGACTGTGGCTGACGCCAGGGTGTTGACTACCGAGACCGCGGTGTAGGCGATGAGCATGCCGACCAGGAGGTAGTTGATCCAGGCTTGGGTTTTCAGATCTTCGTTGTTGCCGGCGATGAGAGCGTCACGATCGGCAACCTGTACGCCGGGAGTCGCCGCGGCGAGCTTGGCCAGGGCGGGGGCGATCGACGCGCCGGGCTCGGCGCGGACGAGGATCTGCGGGGCGAGCCGATCGGTGGTGTGCGCGGCGACCAGATCGGCGGGGAGGACGATGCTTTCGTAGCCGCGTTCGGCTGCGAAGGTGGCGACGACTCGGAGGTCGACGGAGGCTCCGTCGCCAAGCGTCATCTTGATCGACGTACCGACGGGACGCTGGATCTTGTTGGCCACCAGGTCGGGCAGGGCGACCGTGTTGCCGGTCAGGCCCTCGAGAGAGCCGGTGGTCAGGCGTACTGGGGCGGTACCGTCCGAGCCCTGGGGTGAGATGCCCTGCAGGAGTGCGCCGTCCTCGTCGAAGGGCGCGTTCCGTGGCTCGTCGATGACGCCGAGGCTGGTGACGTATTCGGACGCGCTCGCGACACCCTTCAGCGCCTGGACCTGGGGGAGAAGCGACGGCGAGAGGCCGGAAGCTGTCGAGACGAGTACCGCATCGGCGCGCAGGTCCTTGGTGAAGGCCTTCGAGGCCGCGTCTACGTTGGTGGTCTGCATGTAGATGTTGGCGGTGGCGATCCCCACGGCCAGCATGACCGGCATCACGGCGGCCGACATAGCGACGGATCGCGCCGTCACGTTCAGGATCGCGAGCCTGCCGTTGACCCGGCTCACCGCGTAGAGCGGCCAGCGGAGGATGCCGAGGATCAGCTTGGTGACCAGCGGACCGAGTACGGCCAGACCGATCGCCCAGCAGAGCACAGCGGGACCAGCGGTCGCACCGGCCAGCGGGCCACTCATCACGGAGCCGGTCACGATCATCAGCGCGAGACCACCACCGACGAAGAGCATGCCGATCACGAGTCGTACCCAGCTGAACCACTTGGTCTGCAGCGACGAGTCGACCAGCGCCTCGACCGGCCGGATCTTGGCCGACCGGCGCGACGCCATGAACGCCGCGCCGACTGCCGCCAGTACTGCGGCTCCCGCACCGGCAGCGAACGGGATCAGCCCCTGGTAGAAGGTCACGTCCGGCGACGCCACCCCGTTCTTCGAGAGCTGATCGAAGAGGAAGCGCCCGAGCAGCGCACCGGGAATCACGCCGGCCAGTACTGCGGGCAGCGAGACCAGCATCGCCTCGCCCAGGATCATCCGCCGGACCTGGCCCGGCGTCGTGCCGATGCTGCGCAGCAAGGCGAACTCGCGCTGCCGGTGCTGGGCGGCCAGGGCCAGCGTCGAGGCGACGACGAACATCATCGTCATCGTCGCGATGCCACCGAACGAGCCGGCCACCGAGATCAGCACGACCTTCTTGACGGCCGCGTCCGGGTGCTCGACCTGGCCGCGGTCGAGACCGATCAGTGCGGACACGTCGGCGGTCTTCTCGATCTGCTTCCGCAACGCCTTGAGATCGGTGCCGGGGGCAACGAGTACGCCGAAGGAGGAGAACTGACCGGGCCGGCCGGCGAAGCGGGTCGCGTCCTCGTCGGAGAAGAAGGTGTTGCCGGTGGGGCCATCGGCGATTCCGGCGACGGTGAAGGCGGTTTGCTGGCCACCGACCAGCAGGTTCACCTTGCCACCGAGCTTCGCATGGAGGCCCTGCGCGGTGGCTGCGTCGAGGACGACGCTGCCGGGGTGAGGCGCAGTACCGGCGGTGAGGTGGAAGGGAGCGAGCACGGCGGCCGACCAGTTGTGGCCCTCGCCCTTGCTGAAGCCCTGACCCTGGGGGACCGGGGCGGGGAAGGTCTGGTCGCCGATGACGTCGGTGACGCCTTGCAGGGAACGGATCTTGGCGGCGACCGAGTCGTCGATGCCGACCTGCTCGGTGAGGTGGGTGACGTCTTCCTTGCCCGGACGCAGATGGGTGAGCTTGCCGGTGACGACGATCGGCGCCGCGGCCAGGCGTTCGGGGGCGACGTTGGAGCGGATGCCGGTCTCCATCAGGCCACCGCAGGCGAGCACGATGGCGGTACCGAAGATGACGGCGACGAAGGTGGCGATGAAGCCGCTCTTGCGGTAGCGCAGGGTGCGGACGGCCAGGCGCATCATCGTCCGACTCCTGCTGCTTCGTGGGCGGCGCGGGCTGCCTGAGCTGCTTGGGCTGCTTGAGCGGCGCGGGCTGCGCGGGCGCCGAGGTGGGTGAGGCGGTCTGCTACCTGCTCGGCGGTCGGTGAGACCAGGCTGCCGGCCAGTACTCCGTCGGCGAGGAAGACGACCTGGTCGGCGTACGAGGCCGCGACCGGGTCGTGGGTGACCATGACGACGGTCTGGCCTTGAGTACGGACGGGCTCGCGAAGCAGGTCGAGGACGTCGGCGGCGGTCTGGGTGTCGAGGGCGCCGGTCGGCTCGTCGGCGAAGATCACCGCGGGCCGTGCGACCAGCGCGCGGGCGATGGCGACGCGCTGCTGCTGGCCGCCGGACAGTTCGCCCGGGCGGCTCTTGTGCTTGCCGCTGAGGCCTACCCGGTCCAGTACCTCGCGGACGGCGGCCTTGTTGGTGCGGCGGCCGTCGAGCTCCTGCGGCAGGGTGACGTTCTGCCAGACCGTCAGGGCCGGCAGCAGGTTGAACGACTGGAAGACGAAGCCGATCCGCTCGCGGCGCAGCTCGGTCAGCTGCCGCTCGCTCAGGCCGGCCAGCGGTACGTCGTCGATCGCGACCGTCCCGGCAGTCGGCCGGTCGAGCCCCGCAGCGCAGTGCAGGAAGGTGCTCTTGCCGGAGCCCGACGGGCCCATCACGGCGGTGAAGGTGCCCCGCGCGAAGCTGATGGTGACACCGTCCAGCGCGGTCACGGCGTTGCTGCCCTTGCCGTAGACCCGGCGTACGTCCTGCAGCACGACCGAGTGGTTCGATCTGGTGAGTACATCCTTGTTGCGCCTCATGGCTGACCCCTTGTAGCTATCCCGACTGACGAGATCGACGCTACGGAGACGCAGACGCGGTCCCCAGGGAGTTGGGCAGCCTCTGGGGGTAGTGCTAGGTCCCCTCTTCGTGGAGGAGGTAGTCGCGGAAGCCGGCCCGCACCTGGTGGACCAGTGGGTCGGTCCAGTCGGTGCCGTCGGCACTGAAGTGGCCAGTCAGTACGCCGTCCGTCCGGGTGCGGACGCGGATCGCCAGAGCGTCAGCCAGGCCGGTGTCCTTGGGGCCGGCGGCTGCGGCGACCTCTGCCTTGACCGTGCCGAAGGTGAAGCCGGTGGGCCATTGCTGGGGGACGTACTCGAAGAACGGGGTCCGCTGGGCGTCAGGGATCGTCTCGTAGATCGCTGAGGCCGGGTAGCGGGCATAGCGGCTGCAGCCGACTACTGCGTCTCGTACTGCGGCAATGTCGATACCTCGGGGGATGGCTAGGTATGAGGGGACGATGCAGGGGCCGAGTAGGTGTTGCCAGGCTGGGCGGTCGCGTTTGCCGAAGAGAGTGGTGAAGGCCAGGGTGTCGCCGGGGCCGACGTGGGGGTCCATGCCGTGGGCGAGTGCGGCCAGGTAGGTGACGAGTGGTGTGCTCCGGTGCTGTTTGGTCAGTGCGTCGACGGTGACAACCTCCTGGGCGCTGAGCAGGTCATCGCGGAAGGCCAGCGGATCGCCGGTTGAGGAAGGTTGTGGTGAGACTTTGGTGTCTCGGACTTTGGAGTGCCACCAAGCGGCGGCTTCGGTGCTGGTACGGCGTACTTGGTCTGTCTCTGCTGCCGTGTAGTCGGTGTACTGGGCAGGTGGTGGTAGCTCCTGCCCGCTGTAGAGGGCGGCTAGCTCGGTGACTGTCTCCCAGAGGGTCACTGGGTCGGAGACCATGTGGTGGAGGTGCAGGGCGAGCTGGTTGCCGGCTAGGAGCAGTCTGATTGGGCGGGCGATGTCTACCGGGGCATGCGAGCTGACCTCGTCGACGAGCTCCAGCGCTGAGCGGGGCTCGGGGTGGATGAGTTGGAGCCGGTCGCTGCAGACCTCTGTGCGCAGTACTTCGTGGCGCTGCTGCAACTGCTGGAAGGCATCAGCCAGTAGGTCAGGGTCCAGCTCGCCGTCAAGCGTCAGCACTGTGTTCATCGTGAACCAGGGGCCTTTGGCGAAGCCGGGGCGCTTCTCGTCCATCTCCAGGGCGAAGGTCTGCCAGAGGGAGGTCTTCATAGGAGCGCCTGGGAGTAGTCGGGGACGTCCGCTGCGACCAGTGCTTCGTGCAGGTCCTCCAGTACCTCCACAGCGAACCCCTTCTGCTGCCACTGCTCGAACGAGATGCCGAAGCCCAGCTCGATCCACAGGTCGGCATTGCGCTGCTCGTGCGGGCCGAACGGCTCCAGCAAGACTGTCGGCGTCGCAGACCACAGTGAGTCGAGCAGTGTGCCTCCGCCTGGCTTGCTTACGGTCGCGAGCGCCTGGCGACACAGGTCGTAGGAGCCGTGGTGCCCGGTCCGCTGGTGGAAGGTGGTCGGTTGTCCTGCCACTACCTCGCCGAACGGTGGATATCCGTCGTCGAGCCACGGGTGCCACTCCGGATCGATCATGAAGTAGCGGACACCTTCAGCGGAGAGGTCGCCGTCCTCGTACGCGACTACGTCCAGCTCGAAGCCTGCCTGGAGTAGGTCGTCGGCTCGCTCGCGGTAGGTGCCCATGCCCCAGCCGCCGCCATGCACGAGCAGCCGCTGGTCCCTATCCCGCCAGGGCACGGGCTCATCCCGGCTGACTGGGATGCTGCAGGGGATGATCAGGTTGTCGGCGTCTGCGAGCCAGATGTGCCGCACGGGCAGGGTGGTCGGCCCGGCCTTGTCGAAGGATGGCGACTGGACCGAGTCCACATGGCACACGTCTACGGGGACTTCGCCGTACTGTGCGATGTACCGCTCGACCAGTGGAAGCCAGAAGCCGGAGAAGACGACGAAGCGGGTTACTCCCCGCGCCTGCCAGCCGTCGAGGAGTGCGGTGACAGCAGCCTCCTCGGTGGAGACGGAGGCGTCGCGAGCGAGTTTCTGGCCGGCCAGCGCGATCCGGAAGTCGCGGTGGAAGGCCTGCTTGGAGCGGGCCGTGGTGGCGAGGGTCTCGGGTGGCATCAGGCGCTCCAGCACGGAGACGTTCGCGGCCTGGCCTTGTTCGACCAGGCGATCGGCGAGCAGCAGGCCGGGGACGTGGACGCCGAGAGCTACGCCCGAGGTGAGGATCTCGATCACAGTTGGTCCAGGTCCTTGTTCAGGTGCCGAAGGATCAACTTCACCATCGCTTCGCGGTCCGGACCCTCGTAGCCGCGAGGCGTCCCCTCGATCAGCATGATCAGGTAGAGATAAACCCGGTAAAGAACGAGAGCCTCGCCCAGTTCCAGCTCGCCGTACCCGGCCAGCAGATCGGCATCCGGGGCAGAGCGGAACAGGGTCAGCGAGGCGAACTCGGCGACCGGATCACCCCAGAACGCGCGCTCCCCGTCGATCACCCCGACGATCCGCCCGTCCTCGACGAGGATGTTGCCGTCCCACAGGTCGAAGTGGATCAACCGCGGAGTCTGTACCTCGTCCAGCAACTCGAGACGGCTGAGGACGAGTTGCCGCAACTGCTCGGCCGGCCGCGGCAGCTCCACGGCGAACCGGCTGGCATCGGCCAGGACGTCGTCGACCATCGACAGGAACGCCTCGCTCCAGGTGGAGACCAGCCCCTTCTGCGGATAGCCGAAGGCCGAGCCGGTCACCTCGTGGAGCGTCGACACGATCCCGCCCAGTTCGCGCTGGAGAACGGCCCGCTCGTCGTCGGGCACGCCTTGCATCGTCGTACCGGGGAGGGCCGTCATCAGCAGGTAGTCGTCGCCGCTGTGGATGACCTCGGGCACCGGCGCCTTGCCGCGGGCCGCTTGGTAGAACAGGGCTTCGGTGCGGATCAGGTCGTGCTCATGGCTCAGGACCGGCGCGTCCGGGTCGGGGGAGACCTTCAGGATCAGGTCGGAGCCGATCCGGTAGACGGTGTTGTACGTGCCCTCGGTCAGCTCGGTGACCTCGCCGCTGGGGTCGACGCCGGCCTCCACCAGGATCTGGGTGATGCCCGGGCGGTCGAGTTGGCGCTTGTTGCTCATCGGGTGTCCTTGCGGCGGAGGGCGTCGGAGTAGATCTCGTCCATCAGGGTGATCCGCGGAGTGGCCGCGTCCAGGTCGTCGGTGGTGCTGTCGAGGATCCGGGTCAGCTGGCGTTCGTAGTACGAGATCGCTGGGAAGCCGATCACTTGGCGGTCGCCGTCGGTGGGGGTGACGATCAGGTTGAGCGGTACTGCGCCGGCGACCGGGCGGAGGAAGTTCCTCAGCTTGACGGTCGCGCGTTCGAAGGTGAACACGTGGTCCGAGATGTGTTGCTCGCCGACGTCGGCGGTCAGGGTCGCCTCGACACCCGTTGCCCATCGCAACGAAGCCTCGAAGGAACGGTCGACGCCGTTGGGTCCGGCGAAGTCCGATCGGCCCTCGACGCTTGTTGGCTCGAGTCCGATCGTCGCCTGGACGGCCTGCAGCCAGTAGCTCGCGGCGTCGAAGAAGATGCCGCCGCCCAGCTCCGGCCGATCGCGATACCCACCAGGAGCCGGTACTGCGAACCTGATGCTGGTGTGCGCCTTGATCAGCGGGCCATAGGTCTCGTCGTGGATGAAGTCGTGAACCGTCTGCTGCCACGGGTGGTTCGCGGTCGCGACGGCCTCGAAGACCTTCACGTCCGTGGCGGCGAAGGACAGCTCGGCGAGCTCCTCGGCGGTGAGGCAAAGCGGCTTCTCGACGATCACGTGCTTGCCGGCGACCGCCGCCCGGACCGCCCAGCGGTGGTGGGCGGAGTTGTGCAGGGAGATGTAGACGGCATCGATCGCCGGGTCGGCGAGCAGGGCCGCGTAGCTCTCGTGCACGACCGGGATCTCGTGCCGGCTGGCGTATTCCTTGGCGCGGACGGGATCGCTCGCGGCGACTGCTCTGACGCCGGCGCCCTGCTGGAGCAGAGTACGTTCGGCGATTCCGGTGGCTCCGATCAAGCCGATCTCAAGCGGCATCGGTCATCCCTCGTGGTGTCAGGCCGGCCGAGATCACTTCGGTCAGCAGGCGTTGCCGCCATCGGTGGATCTCACCGGCGGCGCAGAAGACGGCGACGTGGACCCGCCCGCCGGGGGACGCCAGCGTGCTCCCGTTGAGCACCGTGACGCCTGGCTGTGCGGTTCCGGCGTACCGGATGGGGTCGAAGGCCCGGATCAGGTCTTCGACGGACTCGCCGGGGGCGAGGTTGAGTTCGAGTTGCCAGAGGTGGCCGGTGAGGCCGTGCTCCCTGGCCTGGCGGTCGAGGCGGATCGCGAGCAGGCCGAGTGACTGCCTGGCGTTGATCTCGAGGACGGGGATCACGGTGCCGTCGTCCAGCAGCATCGAGTCGATGCCTACCGGGCCCCAGTAGCCCGCCTCGGTGAGGGCGGGGATGACTTCGGCTACGGTTTCGGCGTACCAGCCCTGGTCGATCAGTGCCGGGGTGGCGGGGCTGGAGCCGAAGTGGCGGAAGCCGCGGTTCGTCATCTGCTGGATGCCGAGGAACTCCCAGCCGCCGTCGCGGTCGAGGTGGAGATGGCCGGAGAAGTCGTGTTGCTTGGCGAACTTCTCCTGGACGACGAGCTCGACCCGCAGGCCCTTGTCGACCTGCTTGCGGAGGACTCGCTCGATCGCCTTGAGGACGCCGGGGGAGCTCGCTTCGAGCAACGCCCGGCCGGAGACGCCGTACGGATCCTTGATCAAGGCCTTGAAATCAAGGGAAGTGACGGCGTCGGCCAGCTCGTCGGTACTCCGGACGACTCGCCCGGCGCCTGGCAGTCCGAGCCGCCGGACGAGGTCGTCGGACCAAGCTTTCGAGTTGACCTGGGCAACCACTGCTGGTGCTGGCAGCAACTGTTCGGCGAGCGTCCAGGTCTCCGGCAGGACGGCGTACGGTGCGATGGCGGCACCGCGGATCCGGCTCATGATCGCCTGATCGGCCAGGACGTGCCGCTCGATCGGGCCGGGGCCGGGATCGCCCAAGGCCAGGTGATCGAAGCGCAATCCCATGGCTGCAAGGCCTTCTCGGACCGCCGCCGACATCGGACGTCTGGTGATCAGCAGGTCGCCGGGATCGCAGAAGCCGGCGAGCAGCTCGTCCATGGCGTCGACGGCCGGATCAGGGCCGCCGCCGATCGCCGGGAGTGCGGCCAGGTCGGTCGGGCGCCAGCGTGACTCGGCGTCGAACGTTCCCAGCCGCACCACGAGTGGATCGGTCATCGCACCGGGGCCGCCAGGTTGGCGACGAAGGTACTGAACTGGCGGACCGAGCGCAGATCGTCCAGCTGCAGGTTCGGGTAGTCGAGCTCGAGGTCGAACTCGTCCTCGATCGCCAGCAGGAAGGTGATGGTCTGCAGCGAGTCCAGGCCGTACTGCTCGACCAGGTCGGCCTCGGGGCCGATCCCGTCGGCGGTGATGCCGTTGTCGAGGACCTTGGCCAGCACGACCTTGACGCGTTCTTCGATCTCCACCTCAGACTCCGTTCAGATAAAGGAGAATGCACTTCGAGCAGACCGGCATCATGCCGTTCTCGGACATGATCCGGCGGACCTCTTTGAAGGACTGGCTCTGCCACAGATCGTTCACCGACTGGTCGTACAGGTTGCCGACCACGAACTCCGGGAAGAACTTGCAGGAGCTGACGGCGCCGTCGGCGTGCACCTCCATCCGGTTCGAGACCGCGAGGCACTTGCTGCGGTGCTGGGCCGGGCGCGACGTACCGAGGATGAAGTCGGTGACCTCGTCGTCCTCGAGCTGCGGCTGGTAGCGGAGCCGGACGTTCCAGGCTCGGGAGGCCAGGCGGGCCATCGAGTCCTTCAGGGCCGGCAACTCCTCCTCGGGCAGCTGGTAGGTGTACGAGTGCCAGGTCGGCTTCTTGGTGTCGGTGCTCGGGTTCAGCCAGGAGAAGGTCTTCTCGTACAGGGCGTCCATCGAGTTGGCGACCTCGGGACTGATGTACCAGGGGAACTGGAAGTAGACCGTGTTGACGCCGAGCTCCTCGGCCCACTCCATGAACTCGTACATCTTGTGCACGGTGACGTGGCTGACCATGCACGACAGCGACAGCTCGCCGTCCCACTCGCCCTTGCGTTTGAGGTCCAGCATCAGCTGGATGTTCTCCATCGTGCGCTTGAAGGTGCCGCGGCCGCGGAGTGCCTCGTGGTCCTCGCCGAGGCCGTCCAGGCTGACCAGCAGGTTGAGGTTCTCGCCGATCTTCAGCAGGTCGTCGAGTTTGCGCTTGAACAGCAGGCCGTTGGTGCACATGTTGACGGTCCGCGGGTACTTCACGAGGAGGTCCGCGACCTGGTCGAACTTGGTGTGCATGAGCGGCTCGCCGCCCCACAGGAAGAGCTTCGAGCGGACGGGGGCGGTGGTCCGCAGTACGTCCTCGATCACCTCGAGGTCCAGTTCGGTCTTCTGCTTCTGGGCGCTGAAGTCGCGGAAGAAGCCTTGCTCGTTCCACTGGTAGCAGTGCGTGCAGCGCAGGTTGCAGCGGTAGGTCAGTTGCAGGCTGACCTCCTGTGGCAGCGGTGCGGCGTAGCTGGGGTCGAGCAGGAGGTTCTTGCGTGCCTTGGAACGGATGGACACGGTGTGCTTGATGTCCGCGAATTCCTTGGTGTTCAGCGTTCGCGTCGTAGTGGGGCGCATACGATCTCCCTCAGGCTTGACTGGTTCTTCCGATCGACAAGACGCTCGCTCCGGCGATCACACCTCCCGTCGCGAGGACGAGTACCAACGCTGTGGACGTCCCGAGGTGCCCACCCAGTACGCCGGCCGCGAAGCCGCCGGTGAGTGCGCCCAACGGGACGGTGGAGGAGGTGACGGTGCGGGCGGTCGCGTGGACGGTGCTCTGCAGGGCGGCCGGGGTGACGTTCTGGCGGACGCTGGTGGTCAGCACGTTCCATACCGGCGTCCAGATCGACGCACAGACCCGGATCACCACGAGCACGATGGCCGGCGCGAACAGCAAACAGACCGGAATCCCCAACCAGAACACACCTTCCAGCCCGGTCAGCAGCAGCGTCCGGTGCGTCCCGATCCGATCCACCAGCCGTTTGGCCGCAACCGCCCCAAGCAACCCGCCGACCGACCCAGCCGCAATCAACAAGCCACCTTGCAGACTCGACAACCCCAACACCCGATAGGCGAAGAGCAGCAGCACCGCATCCACCATCCCGGTCCCGAAGCTCCGCACGGCCGCCCCGATCACCAACGGCTTCAAGACCTCGTGGTCCATCACAAACCGCAAGCCAACCCGAATCCGCCGCACCATCGCCTGCGGCGACGCTGCGGCGGGGGAGGGGGCTGTGGTGGGCTCCAGTGTTTGGATGCGTGTTCGGCCGACGGCTGAGGCCAGGAAGGGGAGGGCGCTTAGGAGGAGGCCGGCGTACGGGCCGGTGGTTTTGAGGGCTAGGCCGGCTAGGGCGGGGCCGAGGAGTTTGGAGAGGCTGTCGGAGCTTTGGAGGTGGGCGTTGGCGGGGACCAGGCCGCCGGGTGGGACTACGACTGGCAGGTAGGACTGGCCGGCTATGTCTACGAAGACGGTGGCGACGCCGGCCAGGGCGACCACGATGAGGAGTTGGGGGATGGTGGTCCAGCCCGCGAGGGCGGTCAAGGGGATGGTGGCGAAGAGGGTGAAGCGAAGTAGTTCGCCGGTGATCATGACGCGGCGGCGGGGGAGGTGGGTCAGCAGGGCGCCGGCGAAGAGGCCGAGGGTGGGGTAGGCGAGCCAGCCGATGGCGGAGAGGACTCCTACCTGGGCGGAGGACGCGTTCAGCGTCAGGATGGCGATGCTGGGGACGGCGAAACCGGTCAGCCGGTCGCCGACGAAACTCGCGGTCTGGCTGGTCCAGTACCAGTTGAAGTCTGCTCTGGGCGGAGCTGTCCCCACGGTCGTACGCACCGCACCTCCGACTCCCCAGCGCCGTTGTGCCTGCCTGTCGCCCGCTTAGTTCAAGCTCTGAAATAAGCGGCTCGGCACAACCTAACCGGGTAAGTCGCGAGTCTCAAGCCCTCCGTCACATCTCGATCGCAGACAGTCGCGAAGTGGGAGAAGCCTTCATTTTTGGCGGGTTCACAGGTCGTCGGGTGACTCGACCGGCTTCTTCCGCTCCTGCTGCAGCTGGATTTCGATCCGCGACTCGGCCGCCGTCGGCAGCCACATCTGTTCGAACGGGCCCATCATCGAAGCCCCGATCCCACGCCGCCGCGAGCGCGCCGCGGCCCAGGCGAGCAGCACCAGAAACCCCGCCACCACGGCCAGACTCACCAGCAGAATCCAGATGTCGTCGATCGCTCCCACCTCCGCTCGATGGACGTGGGGGAGCCGCCGATCGTTCCCCGGGCTAGACCGGTTTGGGGACCGGGCTGTTGAGCAGCGCCGCCAAACCGGAGGTGTAGCCCTCGGGGGTGACATCACCAAGCAGTAGGCGCTGAAGGACGAAGCCGGGGACCATCCCGAAGAGCACCTGGGCGATCAGCTTGGGATCGGCATCCGGATCGACCGTGCCATCGGCCTGGGCCCGCTCGGCCACCGCCTCGAAATGCCCCCGCAGAAGCCGGTACTTCGAGCAGGCGGTCCCCATGATCGTCTCGTTGTGCAGCGCCTCGGCCCACGCCTGGATGGCCACCCGGGTGACGTCGCCGCCGGGCTGGTCGGCGATCCCGACGATGTGCTCCAGCGTCGCCCGCAGGGCCGCGACCGGAGTGAGCGGCTCCTCGGTCGCGAGGATGCCCTCGAAGAGCTGGTCGATCGTGCCCAGCGCGTCGTCGGCGATCGCCGCGACGATCTCCTCCTTGCTCTTGAAGTAGCCGTAGACCGCGCCGGCCGAGAGTCCGGAGACCCGGATCACGTCCGCCATCGTCGTCTTGTGGAAGCCCTGGTCCATCACGCACTCGCGCGCTGCCAGGACGATCTCGCGGCGGCGGTTGGCGCGGTGTTCCTCAGTGACCTTGGGCATACGGCAAACATAAAACGAATGTCCGTTCTTGACAACAGAGGGTGATCCCGGCAGGCTCGGAACCAATAAAGAACGATCATTCGGTTTTTCCTGAGGAGCTGACCCAGATGTCCGAGGATCAAGCAGTCGTCGAGGAGGGCCGCCGGGTTCCGGTGGCGGTGGTAGTCACCCTGCTGACCGTGATGCTGACCGTCGTACTGATCGCGTTCGCCTGGCCGGCCGCGCGGTCGCAACCGCGTGACCTGCCGATCGCGGTCGCGGGTCCGGCGCAGACCGCCGCGCAGGTGAAGGGCGGGCTCGACCAGGCGATGCCGGGTGGGTTCGAGATCGACTCGGTCGCGGACCGGGCGGCCGCCGTTGAGGCGATCAAGGACCGTGATGTCTACGGCGCGATCGTGCTCGATTCGCAGGCGCCCGAGGTGCTGACCGCATCGGCCGGTGGCCCCGCAGTGGCCCAGATCCTCACCCAGTTGTCGACCAGGCTCGCGGCGGAAAATCCCGGCGTACAGGTGAAGGTGACGGATGTCGTTCCGCTGCCGAAGGATGATCCGCGCGGGGCCGGTCTGGCTGCCGGTGCGTTGCCGTTGGTGCTCGGTGGCATCATCGCCGCGGCCGTGCTGACCCAGCGGATCAGGGGTGGCGGCCGCCGGGTCGCCGGCGCGCTCGCTTTCGCAGTGACCGGCTCGCTGGCGCTGGCTGCGGTGCTGCAGTTCTGGCTGGGGTCGTTCGAGGGGAACTACCTGGCCAACGCCGGGGTCATCGCTTTGTCGATCGGTGCCATCTCGCTGACGCTCCTGGGCCTGGAGGGGTTGTTCGGATTCGTCGGCCTGGCTGCTGGTGGCGCGGTGATGATGCTGCTCGGCAACCCGTTGTCGGGGCTGGCGAGTGCGCCGGAGATGTTGCCGACCGGGTGGGGCTCTCTCGGCCAGTTCCTGCCGCCGGGGGCAGCTGGTACTGCGTTGCGCTCCGTGAGCTTCTTCGACGGCGCCGGGTCCGGGCGGTCGTTCCTGGTACTCGGCTGCTGGCTCGTCGCCGGGTTGGTGCTCTGCGGATTCGCCGCGATGCGGAGTCGGGGCCGGAGCGTCGTACAGGCCCGTTCGGAAGCGTCGCCGGTTACCGTTTGACAGATGACGGCGCGGTGACCGGATCGTTACGACCCGGTCTCCGCGCAACGGCGTCACGGCGAGGACAACGTTGTCTCTCAACCATTGACTTCACTGGTCTGAGCCTCCTACGGTCACGGAAAGCCCAGGGGGTTTGAGCGGTGGTACCGGGATGACAACGATTGCCCGAAGGTGGACGTGATGGCCATGAAGAACGGTTTCAAGACCGCAGGTGTGCTAGCTGTCGGCGCGCTCCTGCTGGGGGTGTCGGCCTGTAGTCAGGGATCGACGACCAAAACGCCGGATGCCGGCGGTAGCCAGAGTGCCGGCCCGGCGAACATCAAGATCGCCTACCAGCAGTGGGGCCCCGGTACGGTGATGAAGAACTTCCTCACCGGTGCGAAGGCCGAGTACGAGGCGGCCAACCCCGGCTCGAAGGTCGAGATCCTCCCGATCGTGGCGAGTGAGAACGACTACTACACGAAGCTCCAGCTGATGATGCGCTCGCCGAACACGGCGCCGGACATCGTCTACGAGGACACCTTCCTGATCAACTCCGACATCACGGCGGGGTACCTGAAGCCGCTCGACGACTACATCAAGAACTGGTCGGACTGGAGCCAGTTCGAGGACACCGCCAAGGGCGCCGCGAAGGGTCAGGACGGCAAGACCTACGGCATTCCGGACGGCACGGACACCCGCGCCCTCTGGTACAACAAGAACTTGTTCAAGCAGGCCGGCCTGCCGACCGACTGGCAGCCGAAGACCTGGGACGACGTGCTGAACACGGCCCGGACGCTGAAGCAGAAGCTGCCCGGCGTGATCCCGATGAACGTGTACTCCGGTAAGCCGATGGGCGAGGCCTCGGCCATGCAGGGCTTCGAGATGCTGCTCTACGGCACGAAGGACACCCTGTACAACTTCGACCAGCAGAAGTGGGTCGTCGGCAGCCAGGGCTTCAAGGACTCGCTGAACTTCGTCAAGACCGTCTACACCGAAGGCCTCGGCCCGTCGCCGAAGCAGGCGCTCGACCCGAACATGGGCAGCAAGGTCGGTACCGAGCTGCTGCCGGGCAACAAGCTGGCGATCGCACTCGACGGCTCCTGGATCTACGGCAACTGGCAGAAGACCGGCGCCAAGCCGTGGCCGCAGTGGACCGAGGTGATGGGCCAGACCGCGATGCCGACCCAGGACGGCGGCGGCAAGGGCAAGGTCAGCCTCTCCGGTGGCTGGACCTGGGCGATCCCGGCCAAGTCGAAGTCGCCGGACGCGGCCTGGAAGTTCATCCAGTCCCTGCAGACGCAGAAGAACGCGACCAAATACGCCACCGACGGCGCGCAGATCGCGGTCCGCAAGGACGTCGCCTCGGACGCCGGCTACAAGTCGTCGGCCAAGAGCACCCAGTTCTTCACCGACCTGGTCGCGGTCACCGTCTACCGGCCGGCGCTGCCGGAGTACCCGAAGGTCTCGAACGAGATCATCACCGCGATGGAGGCCACGATGACCGGCCAGTCGTCGCCGGAGGATGCCGCCAAGAACTACGACGAGGCGGTCGAAGGCATCGTCGGCAAGGACAAGACGACCGCCGGGAACTAGCGGAGCTGCGAAAGGGATTTCCCTGTGACGACGACTGCTCCCGCCGTGCCCGCTCCGATCGGCAGCAAGCCTGCTGATCAGAGCGGGCCACCGCGCGGCGCCAAGCTGTTCAAGATGTTGCCGTTGGCACCGGCCATCGGGCTGATGCTGGTCTTCCTGGCCGGCCCGATCCTGTACTGCGTCTACGCCGCGTTCACCAACATGGCGTTGACCGGGACCGGGGCGGCGAACGTGAAGTTCGTCGGGCTGGACAACTTCCGCAAGGCCTTCGGCAGCCACGCTTTCACCAACTCGATCTGGCTCACCCTGGTCTTCACGCTGATCTCGGCGATCATCGGCCAGAACACGCTCGGCCTCGGCCTGGCGCTGCTGATGCGCCGCTCGACCAAGCTCGTCCGTAGCTTCGTCGGTACCGCGGTGATCGGCGCGTGGGTGCTGCCCGAGGTGGTGGCGGCGTACCTGCTGAGCGCGTTCTTCAACACCGACGGCACGCTGAACGTGATCCTGCACAAGGTCGGGCTGCCCGGCCAGGACTGGTTGTACGCGGCACCGATCATCGCGGTGTCGATCGCCAACATCTGGCGGGGTACGGCGTTCTCGATGCTGGTCTACTCGGCGGCGCTGAGCGAGGTACCGAAAGAGATCGAGGAGTCGGCCGAGATGGACGGCGCCACCGGTTTCCGGCGGCTGATCTTCGTCACGCTGCCGATGATCAGCCGGGCGATCATGACGAACCTGATGCTGATCACGCTGCAGACGCTGAGCGTGTTCGGGCTGATCTTCGCGATGACCCGGGGCGGCCCTGGCACCAAGAGCCAGACGCTGCCGCTGTACATGTACGAGCAGGCGTTCAGCTTCTCGCAGATCGGCTACGGCACCGCGATCGCGCTGGTGATGCTCGCGATCGGCGCGGTCTTCTCGCTGATCTATCTACGTGGACTGAATGCGGAGGCCGCATGATCCCGCGCGACCGGATCAACAAGTTGACCGCGAACCTCATCCTGCTCTTCCTCGGGGTGCTGTTCATCCTGCCGTTGCTCTGGGTGCTGTTCGCCTCGGTCAACCGGACGGCGGGACTGCGGGTCGAGTTGCCGACCAGCCCGACCTTCGCGAACTTCAAGGCGGTGCTGAACGTCACCACGACGTACCGGCCGGTCCTGAACGGGATCGTGCTGTGCGGCGGGTCGGCGTTGCTGACGATGGTCTGCTCGGTACTGGCGGCGTACCCGCTGTCCCGGTTCAAGACGAAGTTCAACCGGCCGTTCCTGCTGACCGTGCTGTTCTGCACCGGGCTGCCGATCACCGCGGTGATGGTGCCGGTCTACGGACTGTTCGTGCAGCTCAACCTGGTCGACACGCTCGGCGGCACGATCCTGTTCATGGCGACCTCGTCGCTGCCGTTCGCGATCTGGCTGACCAAGACGTTCATGGACGGCGTGCCGATCTCCCTGGAGGAAGCGGCCTGGGTCGACGGCGCCAGCAACATGCAGGCGCTCCGCCGGATCGTCCTGCCGCTGATGTGGCCGGGCATCGCGGTCGTCGGCATCTTCACCTTCATCGGCATGTGGGGAAACTTCTTCGTCCCCTTCATGCTGCTGCTGTCGCCCGAACGCCTGCCGGCCTCGGTGAGCATCTTCACCTTCTTCGGCCAGTACGGCGAACCCAACTACGGCCAACTGGCCGCGTACTCCCTCATCTACACCCTGCCCGTCCTGCTGCTCTACCTGCTCCTGAGCCGCAAACTCGGCGGCGCCTTCGCGCTCGGCGGCGCCATCAAGGGCTGAGCCCGACCCTGCACCTCCACGGCCCGGCGGGTCGTGGAGGTGCAGGGACCAGCGCCGAGGGCGTACGGTCGGTAACCATGAGCAATGCCGTGGCGAGGGCGCGGCCGAGGGCCGGGGGTCGCACGTCTGCTGTGACCACGCTGATCGCCGTGGTCGGCATAGTGATCACGGTCGCATTGTTCGCGGCTGGGCAACGCGCCTGGGAGTACCGGAGCCCTGCGTCGCACCTGGTTCTGGAGACGGTCGACGCCTGTGTGGCGGTGCTCGTCTCCTACCTCGTCTACGGCCGGTTCCGGCGCAGCCGGAGTCGGCAGGACTTGTTTCTGCTGCAGGGATTCGCCTTGCTGGGCATTGCAAACGCTTGCTTGGCGCTGACCTTGGCCCAGACGGAATGGGTGGCTCTGCTGGGGTTGTGGCTGCCCCCTCCGCTTCGGGTGCTGGGCGCGCTGCTGATCGCCGCGGCCGCGCTGCTTCCGCGACGCTCGATGCGATCGGCCTGGCGACGATGGCTGGCTGCGCCACTCCTCGGCATGGTGCTGGTCATCGCTCTCGTACAGCTGTGGCAGCGCGACAACCTGCCCGGGTCGGAGCAGGGTGAGGGCGGGCTCCGTCCCCCGATCAGCAGTCATGGTCACCCGGCTCTCCTGATCACCCAGGTCGTCTCGCTGGTCGCCTTCGCCGCGGCGGCGGTGGTCTTCACGGTCGAGGCGCGCAAGCGGGACGATGTACTGCTGCGGTGGCTCGGACCAGCCTGCGCGCTGGGTGCACTGGCCCGAGCGAACTACCTGATCTTCCCGGCGAGCGGGCCGGACTGGGTCTACAGCGGCGACGTACTCCGGACCGGCTGCTACTTCCTGCTGCTGGTCGGTGCCGGCCGGGAGATCAGCCGCTACTGGGGAGCGCAGGCCGAGGCAGCCGTGGCCGAGGACCGGCGGCGAGTGGCCCGCGAGATGCACGACGGCGCACTGCAGGAGCTGGGCTACATCCGCTCCGAGCTGGCCGCTTTCGTCTCGGTGGACGAGGCGCGCGTCGGCCGGATCGTCGCTTCGAGCGACCGGGCGTTGGACGAGGCCAGACAGCTGCTGGTCGCGTTGGGCCGGGCCGGTGACGAGCCTCTCGCCGATGCGCTGGAACGCGCGCTCGAGCAGATCGCCGAGCGGTACGGCGTTGCGCTGGCCCTGGAGTTGGACGTGTCGATCGCTGCCGATACCGAGCAGCGGCATGCCCTGGTCCGGGTGGCTCGGGAGGCCGTCCTGAACGCCGTACGGCATGGCCAGGCGGAGCGGATCCGCGTCCGGCTCGGGCGGGATGACGAGGGGCGGCTGCTGGAGGTGGCTGACGACGGTACCGGGTTCGAGCCCGGTCGGCGGACCACAGGGTTCGGGCTGATCAGTATGCGGGAACGTGCGGAGGCTCTGCCGGGGGTGTTCCGGATCGAGTCCGAGCCGGGCAGGGGGACGACGGTGCAGGTCAGATGGTGAGTTCCGAACAGCGCCGGGTGGTGATCGCCGACGACCACCCGCAGCTGCGTAACCAGATCCGCACGGCATTGGAGACCGGCGGTTTCGAGGTCTGCGGCGAGGCTGCGAGCGGGCCGGAGGCAGTGCGGCTGGCGCAGGAGCACGCGCCGGACATAGTGCTGCTGGACGTGCACATGCCGGGCAACGGCATCCGGGCATCAGCCGGTTGCTGCCCGAGGTGGCGATCGTGATGCTCACCGTCTCCCGCGACGACTCCGACCTGTTCGACTCGCTCCGGGCCGGCGCGTCAGGCTATCTGCTCAAGGACACCGACCCGGTACGGCTGCCTGCCGCCCTCCGTGGAGTGCTGTCCGGCGAGGCGGCGATCCCGCGGTCACTGGTGGCCCGCATCCTGAACGAGTTCCGCACTCCCGGCCGTCCTCGGTTCGGTCGCCGGCCGAAGGTGGCGGCCCGGCTCACCTCCCGCGAGTGGGAGGTGATGGAACTGCTGTCCGATGGGCTGAGCACCGACGAGGTGGCGCGGCGGCTGTTCCTGTCGCCGACCACCGTGCGGGTGCACATCTCTTCGGTACTCCGCAAGCTCCGGGTCAAGGACCGGCAGGCCGCGATCGACCTACTGAGCGACGACGATCCGTCGTGAGGGCGGACTGCCGCCTCCCCCCTTTCTCCCCCCTCCTGGCCGCCCTCACGAACGTCTATTGGCGCAGCTCGAACTGCGCCGAGACCCTGCCGTCGTCGTCATCGACGACACTGATGGCGATCCGGTGCGGGCCGGTCGAGGCGTAGTCGTGGCTTCCGGTCACCGCACCGGTCGCGGATCGGGCGAGCGTCGTGCTGCCGTCACCCCACCGGACGAAGGCTGTGTGCGTGTCAGTCGTTCCCGGATCGCTGTACGGCGCGTTCACGGAGACCGTGTTGCCGCTGCGCCGGGTACCGCGTAGGTGGCCCAGAGTGGGCGCGACGTTGGCGGCCGTCCAGCCGAACGCCTCGATCGCGGCCGCATGCTTGCCGTCCGTCGCCTTGACCACGACGATGCCGGACGCGTCGTCGCCGCTGGTGTAGGACCAGGACCAGGTGCCGTCCCCGTTGTCCGTCACCGTTCCCGCTCCGCTCGACAGGGTGACCTTCAGCCTGCTGGTGCCGGGGCCGTTGGTGAACGATCCGTGCGTGGCCAGCGACGAACCCTCGTCACCATCCGCGTCCGCAGGCATGCCTGCCACGATCGGCAGATCGGCAGCGACCGGCAACTTGCCGGCGACCGGTGTCAGGCCGGGCCCGACCCCCGCTTGCTTGCCGCGGTCGGCGTGCACGATCCCGGCAAGCAGCAGAGCGGCCCCGATCGTCATTCCCGCCGCCAGCAGCGCGTGCCGGGTGAAGAAGACACGCTCGGACATTTGGCCCCCCAAGGCTGCGGTGCACACCCCTCCGCGTGCACCCAGTGCCGTAACGCTAAGTAGTGGAGGGGGGGTCGGCCTAGGGCCCGAGGTTCATTTGAGCGTTCAAATACCTAAACACCGGCGATGAGTTCGCTTATGGTCCAGGCAGAGCGGCGCAGAACGGCGGCCGTCTGTCCGGGGAGGCCCTTTACCGCGATGTCGATGCCGGTCGGGTCTTCCTGGAGAAGGGAGATCAGGAACACGCAGGCGGTGAGGTAGCTGCCGGCGAGGGCGGGGTGGGAGTCGTCGGCATCGTGCAGGGACGGCGTTGGGTGGGCTGCCTGGAAGTGCTCCCAGATCAGGCCGGCCGGGACGAGGGTGGCTTTGAGTTCGGCTGCGATGGTGGCGTAGGCCGTGGTGAACGGGGCCTGCGGCTGGTTCTTGCGGGACCAGGTCATGTAGAGGGCGGTTCGGGCGCCGACCTCGGTGATCGCGGTATGGAAGTCGCGGATGTTCTCGTGCATGCGGGTGGGGTTCTTCACCGGGAGGGTGCTCTGCTCCTGGAGGACGACCGTGTCGTAGTTGCCGGTGGCAAGTTCCGTCAGGGCTTTGCCTGCATTGAGGTGCTGGCGCAGGGACGCGCCGCCGGCGGAGATGAGTTTGTGCTCGATGGCGATGCCGCGCGCAGCGGCCAGACTGGCGATCAGGCCAGGCAGGTTGTTACGCGCCGTGAAGCTGTTACCGACGAACAGGATCCGCATTCCGGCAACGATACTCAGGTGCGACAGACCCCTTGGAGCCATCGCGCGGCCTCGCTCGACGGTGGCTCCGTGGCATCGATGAGGCGAAGGACATCGTGCGGGGTGGGCATGGCTGTACCGGCGCCGTTCTTGAGAGCTGCGGCGGCGCCGAACGCGTTCGCCAGCGCCACGGCGTCGGCAAGCGCAAGCCCTTCGAGCCAGCTCGCAGTGAAGGCCGCGACGAACGCGTCTCCCGAACCCGTTGTGTCGAGCACACGGACCTGGTGGCCGGTCGTCCGGACCTGGCCCTCGGGGCCGATGGCAATGGCGCCTTCTGCGCCTAGCGTTGCGATCACCGTGAGAGTAGCGGTGGCCAAAGACTCCGCTGCCGCCGATGGGTTCGGAATGCCGGTCAAGTCACTGATCTCCCGGCCGCCGACGACGAGGACACGGACCTCACTCAGCAATCCGGAGGCCAGATCCTGGATCCCCGTGGGTAGGTCTGTCGGCAGGTCGAGAATCACCGGAATGCCGAGCAGCGCCGACCGATGGATGGCTTTGATTGCCTGGGCAGCCCGTTCTTCGCCGAACAGGGCATATCCGGATACCAACAGGGCGTGTGATCCGGCGATCGCTCGGTCAAGCGGTTGCCACGGGCCTACCCGCGCGCTCGATCCGCGGTGACCGATCATCGTTCGCTCACCATCACCGGAGACGATGATCAAGGTGAGATGCGTGGGAGTGTCCGGATCGTAGGAGATTGCTGAGACGTCGACGCCCTCGTCCACCAGCGAGGCCACCGCGGACCTGCCCCAGTCGTCATCGCCGACGTTGGCCGTCAATGTCGGCCGTGCGCCGATCCGGCCAAGGGTGATAGCGGCATTCGTCCCGCATCCGCCGACTCCCATCCGCTGCGAACTCGCGAAGGCGTCACCGCCGACCCGCGGGAAGGTAGGAACGTCCAGGGTCAGGTCGACTGCCACATCGCCGAGGACCGCAATCGACGGGCGCACCTCGCTCTTCCCTAAAGCCGGGTGCCCATTGGGCGACAACGCCCCAGTAAGAAGCGGGGGAACTCCCAGGCGATCGGGTACTCACCCTCGATGCCTTCGTCGGGATAAGGCTCGACCAGTTCCTCCACCATCAGTCCGGCGGCTGCGAACGCACTGAAATAGCGCTCGAGTGGTCGATGGATATGCGTCGTGGTCAATCCGTTCTCCGGAGACAGTGAGGTACGGAACGGCGCTTCGATCCAAATCTCCCGGTCGTACTGGAACCAGGCTGCCTTCTCGTACTTCCAGTACCGCGGCCAGAAGCACGGGTGGGGGACAGCGAAGACGAGGGCCCCATCCGGAGAAAGCGCCTTCAGGCAGGAGGCGAGTACATCGGGCAGCGAACTCACGTTCTGAAAAAGCATGTTCGCAACAACGAGGTCGAAAGACTGTGGGGGAGTCTGCTCGACGAACGATTCGACCGTCGCCCGGCGGAAGTCCAGATTCGTTCTGGCCGGCCGCTTGCTGCAGGCGATGTCGACGCTGAGTGCACTGGGATCGACGCCGACGATCTCGCTGTCCGGATGATTGGTGGCGAGTTCGGAGGCGAACTTGCCGGTCCCGCATCCCACATCGAGTATCCGCGTTTTCGGAACAAGCCAGTCGGCGCTGAGCCGGAGCAACGCGGGCAGCAGAATGTAGCTGTAACTCAGGTCGCGGCCCTCGGAGATCAGTTGATCCCGGTCTGCTGCGACCTTGTCCCATTCCGCGGCCAGCTGCTCGCTGTCTCGAGCCTCGACCCGGCGGGGCCGGCCACGTCGGCTACTCATCGCCGCCGCCGTCGATTGATCCTGACGAGGCGACGCTATATGCGGCATCCCAGTCTCCTTCGTAGATGTGTGCAGACATGACGTGCAGCGTCAATGCGCCCGGCAGGACACCCAGCTCGTCGGCGATAAGGGTCTGAATCCGGCGCAGTGCGCAAGCATTTCCTGGCTGGCTCGCGAAGATGTTCTGGCTCCGGAATACTGCCGTGAGATGCAGTCGGCCATCGCGTAGTTTGCAGTCCACCAGCGAGATGCAACTCAGGACCTCGTCTCCCGGAGTATGGAAGCCGATCGTCGCCGACTTCGCCTCCGGTCGGAGTTTCAGCCGTCGTACCAGCCACTGGAGTTGGTCGACACCAGCGTGCTCGCGAAAAAGCTTACCGTAGCTCACCGTGTACATCGGCAGTACGGAAAGTGATTCGTACTTCTCGACCATCAAAGTGATGCGGTCCGGATCTGCGCCCGCGGCCACGAACTCGTCCGGTCTGCAGTTCCACGCTGAAAGAGAAACGTTGAGCACCTCTTTCAGTGGTCTGCCGTCGTCGGTCACGACGTGGCCCTCGGCCATCACGTGGCGGACGCACATCCGCCAGGCATCGGCGAAACGGTCGAAGGTGCCGAGGCTGGCCGAAACCGCCGGGCTGTCCGCGAGCACGCTAGGCCGCCGATTCCCAGTGCCGCCGCACGACAGTGCGGATGCCGTCGAAGTCGGGGATCCGCCGGGACCAGACGAACCCGCTGACCGGGTCACCGGTCGACGGCTCGTCGCGCATCTGATGAATGAGGTGACTCACCAGCCTGATGTGATGGGTGGCGAAGAATCGCCAGATCGGCAACGAGCGCAACTCCATCACCAGGTCGGCGCCGAAGCGATCAGGGTGCGGGACCTCGGACAGCGCACTGAGATGGTCGAGCAGATGGCCGTAGTAGTAGACGCTCAACCGGTCCCGGCGATTCGTGACCTCCATGTGCGGCAGGCCGCCGATCGTGCCGGCCAGGTGCAACAGACTGATCCGTTCCTCGAAGGCCTCATAGACAGGGTCGGTGTCCTCGATCCCGGCTCCGCCGCGAATTGCCTCCATCAGGATCTGCCGCGAGAACGAGTTGTGGTTGGCGAGCCGGTTGACATCGGCCTGGATCTTGCCGACGGTGCCGGAGTCGGCCACCACCCGGCTGAGGCCTCCGTCCGAACCCTGGTAGGACAGATCGAGCAGTTGCCGCAACGTCAGGCCCAGCTGGCTGATGACACTGGCCGCGAAGTGCTCGCGGATGGTGATTCGCTCGGTCGGCTGCAGGTCGCGCTTGACCGCCCGGATGAAACCGTCCGCACCGGAGAAGCCTCGGATGAGTGCGTAGGGACTGGCTCCGAGTAGAGCTTCCGAGCGTTCGATCGCATCGCTGTCGACATGGGTCAGCGAACCACATCGCGCTGTCCCAGATCCGATTTTCCGTACTGATGGATTTTGAAGTCGATATAGCCACGGAAATGTGTGCGCGGGTTCTGGGCGTTCTCGCCGAGCAGGTAGAGCAGATCGCCGGCGGTCGTGCACGGCAGGAGCTCCACCAAGGTGCTCGCCACCTGGCTGGACCGGTGTGGGTCGGCGCAATGCACGACGGCCTTGTCGGCCAGTAGCAGCGCCGCCTCGAGATGTTGCTCGATCGGCGCCTCCGGAAAGCGCCGGCGGTACAGCGCCGCGTTGTGGATGTCGGTGATTGCCACATACAGGGTGCTCGGCGGCAGATCGTGGAGGGTGATGACCTGTGGCTCGGTGTCGCGGGTCGCGGTGGCGGGAACAGCGGTGGGCGCGGGCCGGGCAGGGTTGGAGATGTCGACCGGTGAATTGACCCAGACGACCGTGCTGGTCTCTTTGACGTTGATCATCACCGGTGCGAAATCGTCCGGATCGAGCGATCCGTATCCCGGCTTGACGATCTTCTGGAAGAAGTCGTCGGAGACGGCCACCACCGAGTCGTTTCGGGTCGTCTTGAGCGCGTCGCGGATGACGTCGTTGTCGATGATCCGGAAGGCCAGGTTGAGTTGCTCACCGGAATATCCCTGGTCGTCGACGGTCACCTCGCCGTGGTGAATGCCGACCCTCAGACGCAGGGCTGCCGCTGTACTGGCGCTCCGGTTGTGGTGGCGCAGACCGGTTTCCAGGGATGGCACGAAGTCCTGCAGGAGCGAGGTTTTGGGTATGTCCGAGCGCAGCAGGATCCATTTGCCGTCGCCGGTGTCCCCCTCGGCCGCCACCGGATCCGAGTACGGCATTCGCTCCAGCCCGGTCCGGATGAGGTCATCCAGGGTTCGACGGAGGCCGGCCCGGATGGGGTCGGTCCTGGTCGGCGATCCGAATCCTTCGATGTCGATCGTCAGGATCGCATGATGGCGGGGTTCCCAGAGCGCGTTGTTCAACAGTGATCCTCATCAGACCGTGGCCAGAGCTGCTAGAGCCAGACCGGCGATCGCAAGTAGGAGGGATGCCCGGAGCAGGAGCGATTTCCGGTGCGCGATGGCACTGAGCGCGGCCAGTTGCCGGCAGACCTGGTCCAGGTCGTCGGCCTGACGGAGTCGTTCTGCAATCTCAGTGCCTGACATTCCGCGCAACGCCCGGAAGTAGTACCAGCCCCTCTCCTCCGCGAGATCGGCTCGTCGAGACCCGAGCGATGGCAGAACCACCAGGCAGGCGAGCAGTACTGCAGCCAGCAGGCAACCACCGCTGATCCAAACCAGGGGTCCACGAGGTCCAGCAACCCCGTCACCGAGTGCCAGCAATCCACCCAGTTCGATTGCTGACGCGAAACCGGCCTTGGTGTCCGACTTGGTGATTTCAGCCGCAGTCAGTGCGTGCAACCGCCAGGCTGTCTCGAGAACGTCGCGATCCGGCCTCAGCCCAGCGGCGCTTGCCGGGGCGGCAGGCTGCTGAGCCGGGGTAGCGGTCATACCAACAATCTTTAGGGATATCGCCGCGTTCGGCGCGGCGAGTGAAGCCGATGTGGTGTCGGAACGTCGAAATGGGCAGCGCGGGAGCAGCGTGTGCCAGCACGTAGGGTGGGCAGCATGCCGCTGAACTATCCGCTTGCTGAGCAGACGTTGGACAACGGTCTGCGGGTTGTTGTCAGTTCTGACCGGAACGTGCCGATCGTGTCGGTGAACCTCTGGTACGACGTGGGGTCGCGGCACGAGCCGCCGGGGCTGACCGGGTTCGCGCACTTGTTCGAGCACTTGATGTTCCAGGGGTCGCGCAACGTCGAGTCGGGGCAGCACTTCTCGCTGCTGGAGAGTGTCGGGGCGAGCCTGAACGCGAGTACCTTCTTCGACCGGACGAACTACTTCGAGTCGCTGCCCAGCGGCGGGCTCGACCTCGCGCTCTGGCTCGAGGCGGACCGGATGGGCTACCTGCTCGACGCGGTCAACCAGGAGAACCTCGACAACCAGCGCGACGTGGTGAAGGAGGAGAAGCGGCAGAGCTACGACAACCGGCCGTACGGCGACTCGTACGAGCGGCTCGTCCGGCTGCTCTTCCCGGCGGACCATCCGTACGCGCACATGACGATCGGCTCGATGGCCGACCTGGACGCGGCCGCGGTCGAGGACGTGCACGCGTTCTTCCGCAAGTACTACGGCCCCAACAACGCCGTCCTGACCATCGTCGGCGACGTCTCCGAGGAGGACGCGTTCGACGCGGCCAAGCGGTACTTCGGGCACCTGCCGGCCATCCCGACGCCGCCGCCCGCACCGGACGGCACCGTCGGCCCGCTCGACGGCGTGTTCCGTGACGACGTGGTCGACGACGTCCCGTCGGACCTGATCACGATGATGTTCCGGCTCCCGGTCGACGGTACGCCGGAGCTCGACGCCGCCGCGTTGGCGCTCGACGTACTGGCCGGTGGGCAGAGTGGCCGCCTCAACCGGCGTCTGGTTCGCGACGAGCAGATCGCCCAATCAGTCTCTGGTGGTGCCCTGCCGCTGATCGGTGGCGTCTCGTTCGGCACGCTGACCGGGATCGCCTCCGAGGGCATCGACCTGCAGCAGGTCGAGGACGCGCTCGTCGAGGAGGTCGAGAAGCTCGCCAAGGACGGCATCACCGAGGACGAGCTGGCGACCGTGCAGGCGCAGGCCGAGCGGGACTGGCTCGAGCAGCTCGCCACCTGTGGCGGTCGCGCGGACGAGATCTCGCACCACGCCCTGCTGTTCGGCGACCCGAACCGGATCAACACCCGGATCGACGAGCTCCGCGCGGTGACGGCAGATCAGGTGCAGGCGGCGGCGAGCAAGTGGATCCGCGCCAGTTCCCGCGCTCAGGTGACCTACCGACGACAGACAGACGCAGCAGGGGAGCAGGAATGAACAGCCAGGCCTTGACCACACCGCCGGCAGTCGCACCGCCGCGCCCGTGGCGCTTCCCGCTGGCGACCAGTACTACGACCCGCTCCGGCACCCCGGTCCACGTGTTCGACCGCCCCGGCCAGTACGTCGCCACTGTGCGCGTCACCGTCGCCATGCCGCTGGCCGTCGAGCCACGCGAGCTTGAGGGCGTCGCCACGATCATGTCGCGCACGCTGGACGAGGGCACCGAGCTGAAGTCGGCCAACGAGTTCGCGGCGGCTCTGGAGCGGCACGGCGCGGCGTACGGGGTGGACGTCAGCTCCGACGCGCTGCACGTCGAGATCTCGGTCCCGACCTCGCAGCTCGCCCCGGCCGTCAAGCTGCTCGCCGAGGCCGTCACCCGGCCCGCCTTCAACCAGGCCGACGTCGGCCGGCATGTGACGATCCGGCTCGGTGAGATCAACCAGGAGCGGGCCAACGCGGGCTACCGCGCCCGGGAGGCATTCGCCGCCAACCTGTTCGACCCGTCGTCGCGCAGGTCCCGCCCGACAGCCGGTACGCCGGACACCATCCGGCCGCTGACGAACGTCCAGGTGGCCGAGTTCTACCACGCCAACATCGGTCCGGCGCGGGCCGAGATCCTGTTCGCGGGCGACGCGACCGGGGTCGACGTTGCCGCGATCATCGACGATGCGTTCGGTGACTGGAGCTCGGACGCCGGTACTGCGATGGAGACGCCCGAGCCCCTCTACATCGCCGGGAACAAGCTGGTGCTCGTGGACCGGCCCGGCTCCGTGCAGAGCCAGCTGCTGATCGGTTGCCCCGGTCCCGATCGCCGCGAGGACATCTGGGGCGCGGCCGCGGTCGCCAACCATGTCGTCGGCGGCACGATCACCTCCCGCGTGGACACCGTGCTGCGCGAGGAGAAGGGCTACACGTACGGCACCCGGACCAGCTTCACCGCGCCGCGCAAGGGCGGCACCTTCAGCCTGGGCGGCGCTGTCCGCACCGAGGTGACGGGTGCGGCGATCGGTGACGCGCTGAAGATCCTGCTCGACGCACGTGATGGATTGACCGCGCAGGAGGTGCAGGACGCGCAGGACAGCCTGATCCGTACTGCGCCGCTGCGCTACGAGCAGGCCGACTCGATCGCGCAGCAGGTCGGCAGCAACATCGCCGCCGGGGTGCCGCTCGACTTCGCCGACACCTACCTGGCCCAGATCGCCGCGACCACCGCCGAGACGGCAACCGAGGCCTACCGCCGGTACGTCGGCGCCAACGGCCTGCTGGTCGTCGTCGTGGGGGAGGCCAAGGAGGTCCGTGGCCAGCTCGCCGGGCTGGGCATCGGCGACATCACCGAACTGAGCTGACCCGCGGTTTGGTTGCATCAGCCAACTAACCGGACCGATCCGGTCATGCGTTTGCTTGCAACCTGACAACGTCGGTCACCCGCCGAACCCTGGTGGACCCGCGCGCGCGGCTTTAGCGTGTGCGGGTCAGACTCACTTCAGGGAGGGGATCCGCTCGTGAGAGACGTCCGTAGATCGTTGTGTGCGGCCACTGGCGCCATCGCGCTGGTGGCCGGCGCGCTGGCAGTTCCGGTCACCGCCGGCGCCGGTACGACGGCGGTTGCCGGTGGCACCACGGAGTACACGGTGTTGCTGCAGGCCGGGGCCGACCACGCCCAGGCGCTGGCCGCGGTTCAGGCGGCCGGAGGCTCGGTGGTCAAGGAGAACACGAACCTCGGCACGATGACGGTGCTGGCCGCCGCGTCCGGGTTCGTCACCAGGGTGACCGGGGTGGCCGGCATCGACGGCGCTGCCCGCAGCCGTCCGATCGGGCAGTTGCCGCAGGCAAGGCCGAGCACGGTCGAGCAGGAGCACCTGAACGCCGTTGCCAAGGGCAAGAGCACGACGGCCAGGCAGGCGGCCAAGAACAAGACCGCCGACCCGCTCGACGCCCAGCTCTGGGGCCTGCGGATGATCCGCGCGGACCTGGCGCACGAGAAGCACCCGGGCAAGAAGGCGGTCAAGGTCGGTGTGCTCGACTCCGGCATCGACGCCCGCAACCCGGACATCGCGCCGAACTTCGACTGGAACCTGTCCCGCAACTTCGCCACCGACCTGCCCGAGATCGACGGCCCGTGTGAGTTCCGCGGCTGCGTCGACCCGGTCGGCTGGGACGACAGCGGTCACGGCACCCACGTCGCCGGTACGATCGGCGCCGCGCTCAACGGCATCGGTGTCTCCGGTGTCGCGCCGAACGTGTCGCTGGTCGAGATCCGCGGCGGCCAGGACAGCGGCTTCGTCTTCCTCGGCCCGGTGCTGGACGCGCTCACGTACGCCGGTGACGTCGGCCTGGACGTCGTCAACATGTCGTTCTACGTCGACCCGTGGCTCTACAACTGCACCGCCAACCCGGCCGATACCCCGGAGGCGCAGGCCGAGCAGCGCGCCACCATCGCCGCGATGAACCGGGCCCTGAACTACGCGCACAACAAGGGCGTCTCGCTGGTCGGGTCGCTCGGCAACAACCACGAGGACCTCGGCAAGCCGCGGACCGACATCTCCAGCCCGGACTTCGGCGACGTCGCGCCGTACCCGCGGCCGATCGACAACGCGACCTGCGTCGACCTGCCGGTCGAAGGCCCGCACATGATCGGCGTCTCCGCGCTCGGCCCGTCGGCCAAGAAGGCGGACTACTCCAACTACGGACTCGAGCAGACCGACGTCTCGGCGCCGGGTGGCTGGTTCCGCGACTACTTCGGTACGCCGCAGTACCGGACGAACGAGAACCTCATCCTGTCGACCTACCCGGTCAACGTCCTGCAGAACGCGGCCACTCCGCTCGTCGACGCGGCGGGCGAGATCACCGCGGCCGGTGTGGCCGGCGGAGTACAGAAGCAGTGCCCGGCCGGGGTCACGGACTACACGAAGTGTGGTTACTACAACTGGCTGCAGGGCACCTCGATGGCGTCCCCGCACGTCACGGGTGTCGTCGCGCTGATCGTCAGCGAGTACGGCAAGAAGGGATCGCACAACTCGTTCGGGCTGGCTCCGGACAAGGCGCGCAAGATCCTGCTGGACAGCGCGCAGCGGCGGGCCTGCCCGACGCCTCGCCTGCAGACGTACGTGAACGAGGGGCGGTCGACCGAGTTCGACGCGCTCTGTGAGGGGCCGCGGACGTTCAACGGCTTCTACGGCAACGGCATCGTCGACGCCTACGCGGCGGTGACCAGGTACTGAGTCGACAAGACCTCGGGCCCGGCACACGGTTGTGTGCCGGGCCCGAGGTTCGTTCTGCTACTCGGTTACTCGGGGACCAGCAGGCAGGTGGCGGTGCGGTCGCCGAGGGTCCAGCCGTTCTCGATCGGGTGCAGGAAGAAGACGTCGGACGGCTTGTCCGGCGTCTGCTTGAGCGCTTTGAAACGGTCCGTGCAGCCCTTCTCGGCAGCAGCCTGGACGGCGGCCAGGCCGGGCCACTCACCGGCCGGCAACTCGAAGACGGCGAACACCTTGCCGCCGTTGGGCTGGTCGCACGGCTGGACCTTGATGTCGCGGACCGTACCTTCCTCGATCCCGGTGATGCAGTCGCCGACCTTGAGCTTGTCCGGCTTGGTCTTCACCGTCGTGGTCACCTGCCCGGAGGCGTCCCGGTCGGGCTCGCTGTAACTGGCGATCAGGCCGATGACGAGGAGGCCACCGAGGACGACCCAGAGGCCGCTGATCACCAGTCCGGCGATCGCCAGCCCCTTGCCGCGCTGCCCGCGCTTCGGGATCTGGGAGAGCGCGACGATGCACAGGACGATGCTGATCAGCACGATGCCGAAGATGCTGAGGATGAATCCGATGATCGCCGGGGTGTTCGTCCCGCCGGAACCGGGCGCGGGCAGGTCGTTCCGCCCGGTGTAAGGCTGGTAGCCCGAGTACTCGCCTGGTGGCGGCGGATAGCCACCGGGCGGAGGCGGGTAGCCACCACCCGGCGGCGGCGGACCACCCGCCGCGGCCTGGTACGGCCCCGGCGGGTTTCCGCCTGACTGCGGCTGCTCGGGGTTGGGTGGGGGTGGTGTCGGGTCCATGGACGGAATGTAAGCCCGGCCAGGAGCAAAACTGAGGAGGTGCCGCCCTGCTAGCCCGAGATGTAGTTGGAAAGTTGCTCGCGTTCGAACTCCAACTCGCCGATCCGGGTCTTCACCACGTCGCCGATGCTGACGATCCCGCTCAGCGCGCCGTCGGTGACCACCGGGACGTGCCGGATCCGGCGATCTGTCATCAGCCGCATCAGGTTGTCGACCAGGTCGTCCGGCCCGCAGGTGTGCACCTGCTCGGTCATGATCGCGCTCACCCGGACGTCGCCCGCGTCAGGTGTGCGGTGTAGCAGCCGGACGACGTCGCGTTCGGAGACGATGCCGGTCACCGAGCTGCCATCGGCGCTGACCACCAGCGCGCCGACGTTGTGCTCGGCCAGCAGCGCGAGGAGTTCGGTGACGGTGGCTTCTGGGGAGATGGTGACGACCTGGTTGCCTTTACCGCGCAGTACGTCGTTGATCTTCACGGAGCCTCCTGGTGATGGAGTGAGCCCAATACCCAAAGGTAGCGAATAGAACCAGTGAGCGGCAGGTCTGGCACAATACAGCCAGTGACCTGGCGTGAGGACCTGGCCGTACTACGGCATCGAGACGTCCGGTTCTTCGTCGGCGCCCGCTTCATCTCGATGCTGGGCTCCTCGATCGCCCCGATCGCGCTCGTCTTCGCGGTCCTGGACGTCTCGGACGCGGCCAGCGCGGTCGGCCTGGTGCTGGCTGCCCGGAGCATCCCGAACGTGGTCTTCCTGCTGCTCGGCGGCGTCATCTCCGACCGGCTGCCGCGCAAGCTGGTGATCATCGTCGCGAACTCGGTCAGCGCCCTGACCCAGGCGCTCGCGGCGGTGCTCGTCCTGTCCGGGCACGCTCAGATCTGGCAGTTGGCCGCGATCGAGGCGGTGAACGGGATCGCCTCGGCCTTCGTGATGCCCGCGATGACCGGCATCCTGCCGTCGATCGTGGACAGCGTGGAGCTGCCGCAGGCGAACGCGGTCTCCGGGTTCGCCCGCTCGACCGCGTTGATCGGCGGCAGCGCGGTGGCCGGCGTGATCGTCGGTCTGACCAGTCCCGGGGTCGGGCTGGCCGTCGACGCGGTGACGTTCTGCCTTGGCGCCTTCCTGATGTCCAGGCTGCGGCTGCCACCGATCGAGCGGGCTGCCACGTCGGTACTGCACGATCTGCGGGTCGGCTGGACCGAGTTCGCGTCCAGACAGTGGGTCTGGACGGTTGTGGTGGCCTTCATGGTGCTGAACATGATCTTCACCGCGTGCTACTCGACGCTCGGGCCGGTGATCGCCGACGACACCTTCGGCCGGGTCGGCTGGGGTGCGGTGAGCGCGTGCTTCGGGGCGGGATTGATTGCCGGGGGCATCGTGATGATCCGGGTCAAGCCGAAGTACCCGGTCCGGATCGGCATGTTCGGCATGCTGGTGATGATCCCGATGTACCTGTGCCTGGCGCTCGCGCCGTACACGCTGGTCATCGCTGGGGTGGCGTTCGTGGTCGGGATCGGGTTCGAGATGTTCGGGATCGGCTGGGAGACCGCGCTCGGCCAGCACATCCCGCTCGACAAGCTGTCCCGGGTCGCGTCGTACGACATGCTCGGCTCGTTCGTCGCCGGGCCGATCGGTCAGCTCATGGTCGGGTACGTCGCCGCCGTCACCAGCGTCAAACTCGTCGAGCTGTACGGCGCCGGCCTGCACCTGGTGATCTGCGCGGCGACGCTGCTGGTGCCGTCGGTCTGGCGGTTGCAACGCCACCGGACCGTGCAGGATCAGCTGCCTGCTCCCGGGAAGGTTCAGGACGCGACGTAGGTCGTCAGCGACTCAGGACTTCACGGCGAGGGCGGCGGCGATCAGCCGGGACCAGTCGCTGAGGTCGTCGACCGGCTTCTCCGGCCGCCACTCGACCGACGGCACGATGCCCGGCTCGAGCACGGTCAGGCCCTCGCCGAACAGCGCCAGGATCTCGTCGTCGGTGCGCCAGCGGCCGCGGCCGAGCGAGCCCTGCAGCAGTTGCTGCATCTCGGCGCTGCGCGGGTCGTTCTCGCTGCGGAAGTGGCTGATGAAGAAGTAGCTGCCGGCCGGCACCCGGTCGTACCAGAACCGGACGACGCCGGCCGGGTCCTCGTCGTCGTTCAGGTGGTGCAGCACCGCGCTCAGGATGATCGCGACGGGCTTGTCGAAGTCGATCAGGGCACGTGTCTCCGGGCTGTCGTAGATCGACTTGGGGTCGCGCAGGTCGGCCTGGAAGACGGCGGTGTTCTCGTTCTCGGCGAGCAGCGCGCGGCCGTGCGCGAGCACCACCGGGTCGTTGTCGACGTAGACGACCTTGGTCTCCGGCGCGTGCCGCTGGGCGACCTGGTGCACGTTGTCGGCCGTCGGCAGGCCACTGCCCAGGTCGATGAACTGCCGCACTTTGCTGGTCCGGACGATCTCGCGAACGGCCCGGATCAGCGCGCCGCGGTTGTCGAAGGCGATCGCCTGCGAACCCGGCAGGCCATGGATGAACTTGTCCCCGAGCGCCCGGTCGACGGCGAAGTTGTCCTTGCCGCCGAGCAGGTAGTCGTAGGTCCGCGCGATGCTCGGCTTGGTCGTGTCGACACCCGGAATCACGACGCCTTCTCTACCTGCTTCGCCCATCGCGAGATGTCCTTCCGCTACGACTGGTTCGACCTCGCCTACTTTAGGCGATCCCCGAGGTCGCTAGGCGAGACGGCGCAGGATCTCTTCGTGCAGCCGGCCGTTGGTCGCCACCGCGTTGGGACCGTTCGGGCCGGGGGTGCCGTCGGCGGAGGTGAACTTGCCGCCGGCCTCGTCGACGATGATGGACAGCGCCGCCATGTCGTACAGGTTGAGCTCGGGCTCGGCGGCGACGTCGACAGCGCCTTCGGCGACCAGCATGTACGACCAGAAGTCGCCGTACGCGCGGGTCCGCCAGGACGACTCCATCAGGTCCGCGAACTGGTCCTTCTTGCCGAGCTTCTCCCAGCCCTTCAGCGAGGAGTAGGACAGCGACGCGTCCTCGACGGTCGAGACGTCACTGACCCGGCACGGCTGGGCGGACATCAGCGCGCGGCCGGTCCACGCGCCGTCGCCGTACGACGCCCACCAGCGCCGGCCGAGCGCCGGTGCGGAGACGACGCCGACGACGACCTGGTCCTCGATCATCAGGCTGATCAGGGTGGCCCAGACCGGTACGCCGCGGATGTAGTTCTTGGTGCCGTCGATCGGGTCGACCACCCAGCGGCGGATGCCCCAGCCGGTGGTGCCGTCCTCCTCGCCGACGAACGCGTCCCGCGGCCGGGCCCGGGCCAGCGTCTTGCGCATCACGTCCTCGACCTTGCGGTCGGCGTCGCTCACCGGGGTCAGGTCCGGCTTGGTGGCGACGTGCAGGTCGAGCGCCTTGTAGCGGTCCATCGTGGTGGAGTCGGCGTCGTCGGCCAGGATGTGGGCGAGCCGCAAGTCGTCGGTGTGCGAGGGCATGACCGGAAGGCTAGCCTGCCCCCTGTCCAGCCAGAAGTGGGCACCTTGAACACCAACCGGCGACCTGGGACATGAAATAACATGTCCCAGGTCGCCGCTGGGTGTCCGAGGTCGCAACTTCGTCTCGGCGTGGGTTGAACCGTTCGGGCTTGTTGAACGTGCAGCTAGTGTCGGGCGTGCGATGTGGCTTGGCGCTAACGGCGCCCAGGCCAGCACCGCGATGCACGCACCTGGGCACCGTTATCGCTCAAGCCACATCGCACGCCCGACACTGTGTCTGAACACATCGACTAGCTGGAGGCGTCATGTTCGAGCGCTTCGGGGATCTGCCGCTGCACGTGCTGGTGATCCACCTGACGGTGCTGGTGCTGCCGGTCGCCGCGCTCACGGCGATCGTCTACGCGGTGGTGCCGAAGTGGCGCTGGCTGCTCCGCTGGCCGACCTTGGTGCTCGGGGTCGGGGCGCTGGTGTGCGCATTCGTGGCGAAGAAGAGTGGCGAGGCCTTCGTCGCCGCGATTCCGCAGCTGGAGCCGCTGGTCAAGGTCCACCGCGAGCGGGGCAATCTGCTGTTCTGGTTCGTGCTGGTCTTCGCGCTGGTCGCGGTGGCCGCCTTCCTGCTGCTCACCGGGCCGTCGGCGCTGGCGAGCGGAAAGGGTGCCAAGGCAACCAAGAGCCGCCCGCTGGAGCTGGTCACCAGCGCGGCGATCGTGGTGATCGGCGTGATCGTGATCATCCAGACGATTCGCACCGGTGACGCCGGCGCGAAGGCGGTCTGGGACGGGCAACTGCCGCCTAAGTAGTTTCCAGGTCGCGGCCTTCGCGGCTGGCGAGGAGGCGGCGGAAGGAGGCGACTCTTTCCGCGTCGACCCGGCCGGCGGCGACTGCTTCGTCGAGGGCGCAGTTGGGCTCGGTCTCGGAGTGCGTGCAGCCGCGGGGGCAGTCATGCGTCTCCTCGGCCAGGTCGGGGAACGCGTTGATCAGCTGGTCCGGCTGCACATGCGCCAGCCCGAACGACCGGATCCCCGGGGTGTCGACGATCCAGCCACCCTCGGGCAGCCGGAGCAGCAACGCGCTGGTCGACGTGTGCCGGCCGCGACCGGTGTTGTCGTTGACGACGCCGATCGCGCGGTTCGTACCAGGCACCAACGCGTTGACCAGCGTCGACTTGCCGACGCCCGAGTGGCCGACCATCATGCTCGTCCGGTCGTGGAGCTGCTCGCGCAGTTCGGTGAGATCGCCGTCGATCTGCGTGGCGACGGACTCGACGCCCAGCGGCCGGTAGATCGAGAGCAGCGGTCCGGGGTCGGCGAGATCGGTCTTGGTCAGGCACAGCAGCGGGCGCATGCCGGCGTCGTACGCCGCGACGAGGAAGCGGTCGATCAGCCTGGTCCGCGGTTCCGGGTTGGCGACCGCGACGACGATGACAAGCTGGTCCGCGTTGGCGACCAGCGGCCGCTCGACCGGGTCGTCGTCATCGGCGGACCGGCGCAGCAGGGTCTTGCGGGGGAGCACCTCGACGATCCGGGCCAGCGTGTCCTTGTCACCGCTGGAGTCGCCGTCGAGCTTGACCAGGTCGCCGACGATCACGCCCTTGCGGCCGAGCTGCCTGGCCTTCATCGCCGTGACGACGCGATCCGACTCGCCGACCCAGCAGGTGTAGCGGCCGCGGTCGCGGGTGATCACGAAGCCGATGACGGCGTTGTCGTAGGTCGGCCGGTCCTTGGTGCGTGGCCGGGTGTGGCGCTTGGGCCGGTCGTACTTGGCTTCCTCGTCGTACTTCGACATCAGCTCACCAGCGCCGACCAGAGCTCAGGGAATTCCGGCAGGGTTTTCGCGGTCGTCGCGATGTTCTCGATCTCCAGACCGGGCACGACCAGGCCGAGTACGGCGGCGGCGTGCGCCATCCGGTGATCGTGGTAGGTGCCGAAAAGCCCGCTGTGCAAGGGTTTCGGGCGGATCTCCAGGCCGTCGGGGGTCTGGGTGACGTCGCCACCGAGCGCGTTGAACTCGGTCTCCAGCGCGGCCAGCCGGTCGGTCTCGTGCCCGCGGAGATGGGCGATCCCACGCAGGTACGACGGTCCGTCGGCGAACGCGGCGATCGCCAGCAGTACCGGCGTCAGCTCGCCGACCTCGCTCAGGTCGAGATCCAGGCCTTCGATCCGGCCGGTGCCGCGGACGGTCAGGTCGCCGTCGGTCAGCGTGACCTCGGCGCCGAAGCGGGTGAAGATGTCGGGCAGTTGGCCGCCGGGCTGGGTGGTCTCGGCCGGCCAGCCGGTCACGGTCACCTCGCCGCCGGTGACGATGGCGGCGGCCAGGAACGGCGCCGCGTTGGACAGGTCCGGCTCGATCGCGCTGTCGAGCGCGCGAATGGGGCCGGGGGCAACGATCCAGCGGTTGGGCTGGCTGTCGTCGACCTGGACGCCGCGCTCGCGCAGCATCGCGACGGACATGTCGAGGTGCGGCTGCGACGGGACGGGTTTGCCGTCGTGGATGATGTCGACGCCCTCGTCGTACCGGGCGCCGGCCAGCAGCAGGGCCGAGACGAACTGGCTCGATCCGGAGGCGTCGAGGGTGACCTGGCCGCCCCGGACGGAGCCGGTGCCGCTCACGGAGTACGGCATCCGGCCGGTGCCGTGGTCCTCGATCTGTACGCCGAGAGCGCGCAGCGCGCCGAGGATGACGTTCATCGGGCGCTCGCGGGCGTACGGATCGCCGTCGAACGCGATCTCGCCGTCAGCCAGCGCGGCGACCGGCGGTACGAAGCGCATGACCGTGCCGGCCAGGCCGCAGTCGACGCTCGCCGGGCCCTTGAGGGAGCCGGGGGAGACCGTGACCAGGCCGTCCTGCTCGGTGATGCCGACGCCGAGGGAGACCAGGGCCTGGCGCATCAGGTTGGTGTCGCGCGCCACCAGCAGCCCGGACAGCGTCGACGGGCCGTCGGCGATCGCGGCGAGCACGAGTGCCCGGTTGCTGATCGACTTCGACCCGGGCACGGTCACCCGCCCGCGGACCGCCACCGTCGCGGAAGGTGCCGGCCACCCCTGCTGCGCTGCCATCTCACTCCCAGCTCTCCGAAGATTCCGCCCCGAGCCTATCGGTCGGGCCTGCCGGTCGTGCGCGGTGGAACCGTACGAAGTCAGGTTCGAGGCGGGTCACCGCCCCGAACCTGCGCTCAGAGTGAGCCTCGGCGTCAGCCGAAGGGGAGTTCTGCCTTGGCAGCGTGGGCAGCTAGCTTGGCCTCGCGGCGGGCGGTGCGGGCGAACTGCTTCGCCTCCCGCTTCGCCAGCTTGGCGCCGCGCTTCGTCTCGCGCTTGGCCGCCTTGGCGCCGTGCGTGGCGCGCCAGGCGACGCCGGGCTTGCCCTCGGTGTCGACGGCCGCGAGCAGCAGGCCGCCCATGATGCCCAGGTTCTTCATGAACTGGATCTTCTGAGCCGACTTCGCGGCCTTGTCGGTCTCCTGCCAGAACGAGTGCCCGGCGAGGGTCGTCGGGATCAGCGAGCCGGCCAGGAGTACCGCGCCGAGGCGGCGGCCCTTGCCGGACGCGAGCGCGAGCCCGCCGATCACCTGGGCGGCGCCGTTGAGCCGGACCAGGTTCGCGGTGCTCTCCGGGATCCGGTCGCCGACCTGCGGCGGCGCCACCTTCTGGATCAGCGGAACGAACCGGTCGGCGACCGGCTGAGCCTTCGCGACGTGCGGCTCGGGGTTCCGGAGTGCCTGCGCACCCTGGACGACGAAGATGGCGGACAGCAACGGCCTGGCCAGTGCACGCACGACAGTCATGGCTCCTTCTTACCTGGTCCGACAATCCCGGTGGGGCACCAGGTGCCCGTGTGTCTTGTACCCAGTTTGAATCCGGATCCGCGGTCCGGGCTAGATCGCGCAGCCGTCGGGGCCGCAGGCGGCGTCGTCGGTGGTGCCGGGCGTGGTGATCAGGGTCACCGCCGGACGGTCCGCGGCGGCGCGCCGGATCGCTTCGGTGAACACCTCGACCGGCTGGGCGCCGCTGACGCCGTACTTCTGGTCGATCACGAAGAAGGGGACGCCGTTCGCGCCGTACGCGAGCGCCTGGGCCTGGTCGGCCGCGACGTCATCGGCGTACGCCGTACCGGTAAGGACCTCGGTCACCTGGTCCTCGGGGAGGCCGACCTCGACCGCGAGCCTGGTCAGCGTCGCGTGGTCGCCCATCGGCAGGCCGTCGGTGAAGTAGCCCTTGAGGTAGCGCTCCTTGAGCCGGCTCTGCGTGTCAGCCGGTACGTCGCCGGCCTCGGCGAGCTCGAGCGCGAGGTGCAGGACACGGTGGGCGTCGAGGGTGTTCGCCGACTTCGCGTCCTCGAGGTGGAAGTCCAGGCCGACCGCGGCGGCGCTCTTGGTCACATGCGCGTTGGCCTGCTCGCCCCACTCGCGGCCCCGGCCGTACTTCTCGCCGAGCCGCAGGGCCAGGTCGCGCGGGTCGTCGTTGGTCGACGACGGGTCCAGCTGGAAGCTGTGCCAGACGACCTCGGCCGGCTCGCCGGAGGCGGTCAGCGCCTCTTCCAGGTGCCGTTTCCCGATGTAGCAGAACGGGCAGACGACGTCGGACCAGATATCTATGCGCATGAAGATGAAAAACAGTCAGTACTGCCTGTGTATTCCCAAGAACGCGCAGCCCCCGAGGTTCCGGGGACTGCGCGACTTGGGCTGGAAGGATGGTCAGCGGTTGGTGGCGGCCTGCTCGATCAGCTTGGTCACCGGGGAGGGCTCGGACAGCATCACCAGGTGGGACGCGCCCTGGACCTTGACGGTCTTGGCGCCGGCCCGCTGGGCCATCCACGCCTCGGCGGCGGGGGCGATGGCGCGGTCCTTCGACGGCAGGATCGCGTACTTCGGCAGGTCGGCCGGGGCGGACTTCTGGATCACCTCGGTGAAGGCCGAGGCCGCGATCGGACGCTGGGAGGCGCCGAGCAGGGACTGCTCGCGGTACGGCAGGTCGTCGGCGAAGACGGTCCGGAAGGCCTCCGGCTTCATCGCCAGGTCGACGCCACCGGCGTACGAGATCACATCGGTCGTGTCGGGGCCGATCTCGCTGCCCGGGAACTGGGAGTTGAGTCCGCCGACGGTCTCACCGGCCTGCGGGATGAAGGCCGCGACGTACACGAGGGCCTTCACGTCCGGGGTGGAGGCGAGCTCGGTGATGATCGCACCGCCGTACGAGTGGCCGACGAGCACCTTCGGGCCGGGGATGCCGGCCAGTACGCCGGTCAGGTACTTGGTGTCGCTCTCGGGGCCGCGCAGCGGGTTGGCCGGGACGACGACCTTGTAGCCGTCGCGCTGGAGCTTCTCGCTGACCTTGTTCCAGCTGCCGCCGTCGGCGAAGGCGCCGTGGACCAGGACGATGGTCGGCTTGGGCTTGTTCGGGTGCGTGTCGGTGGTCGCGGTGGCGGCGGTGGCGCCGGTGGCCAGCAGGACGAGGCTGGCGACCGCTACCAGGGTGCGGCGAAGGGGATTCATGATTCTGTTGCTCCTGTTCGGTGTGCGGGGATCAGAGCGCGGAGGCGATGAAGTCGGCGACGGTCTTCGGCTGGGAGACCGAGACGGCGTGCGAGGCGTCGACCTCGATCGTGGTGCCGCCGGCGCGCTTGGCCATCTCGCGCTCGCCGTCGGGGTGAATGGCCTGGTCGCCGGTCGCGATCAGGAAGTGGGTGGGCAGGCGCTTCCAGCTGGCCGCGGGAGCCGGCTCGCCGAACGCGGCCGCGGCGATCGGGCGCTGCGAGCGGCCCATCACGTCGGCCTGTGCGGCCGGTACGTCGGCTGCGAACAGCTGGTGGAACTTGTCGGTGGCGATGCTCAGCCAGGTCTCTTCGCTGCCGTCCGTGGCCGGCAGGTTGTGCGGTGCGAGGCCGGTGCCGAAGTCGGTGGCGGGGAAGCTCTCGTTGAGGCCGCCAAGGGTCTCGCCTTCGTCCGGGGCGAAGGCCGCGATGTAGACCAGGCCGGTGACGTTGTCGGCGTCGTTGGCCGCGGCGGTGATGACGGCGCCGCCGTACGAGTGGCCTACCAGGACGACCGGGCCGTCGATCTCGCGGACCTGGGCGGCCAGCCGGCTGCCGTCGCGGGCGATGCCGCTCAGCTCGTTGGCCGGCGCCAGGGTGTTGATGCCGCGGGCGGTGAGGTCGGTGACGACCTCGTTCCAGCTGGACGCGTCGGCGAACGCGCCGTGGACCAGGACGACGGTGGTGGCTTTCTCGCTCATCTTCAGTTCCTCGTTCTCTAGCAGTGGGATTTCCAGCACCGCAATAGAACCTCGGATGGACGAGCCCGCGAATCGACCGAACAGCGGAACTCGGATGAACTCTTCGGGCGGGTCAGCTCACCCGCCGCACCCAAATCTCATGCGTTCGGGGGAGACGCGAACCGCTCGAGCACCAGCCGGGTCAGCTGCACCCGCGAGTTGACCCCCAACTTCCCGAACGCGGCCCTCAGGTGAGTCCCGACGGTACTGGCCGACAACACCAACTCATCAGCCGCCGACCTGTTCGTATGCCCCTCCGCCACCAGCAAGGCCACCCGCCGCTCCATCGGCGTCAACGCGTCCCACCCAGACTCCGGCCGCTGCGGCACCGCAGCCCACTTCCGCCTTCGTACCCCCGCCGCCTGCAACACCGCCTGCACCTTCCCAGCCGGCGCCGCCGCACCCAACTCGGTATACCGCCCCAACGCCCGCTCCAACGCGGCCACCCCCGCCGCCCGCTCGCCCGCCTCCAACTCCGCCCGCCCCAGCAACTCATCAGCCCGAGCCACCAACAGTCGCCGAGGCGACCCAACCAACAGCTCAACAACCGCAACCAACCGAGCCCGAGCACCAGCAACACCTACTACGTCGGTGCTGGCTGCTGTTGCTTCGCGTAGTTGGTTGTGGGCGGTTACTAGTTGGGCTGCTGCCTGGAAGGTGCGGGTGGGGGTGGCTTCGGCTTGGGCGGACAGGAGGTCGGCGGCTTGGGCGGCGGTTTTGGGGTCAGGGGCGGTGGTTGCCGCCATGATCAGGAGGTCGTGGCGTTCTGGGAAGTCGAGCGGGGTGTCCAGGAGCTTGGTGGCTGCTGACAGGTCGCCGTCGGCGATGGCCAGCAGGGCTCGGATTTGGGGGTCGGGGGATTGTTCTCGGGCTTCGGTGGGGTGGCCTTTGAGGAGGGCGATCAAGGCGAGGATCTGGCGGGCGGTGGGTTCGGAGGTGTTGTCGTGGACTTCGGCGCTCCAGCGGATGCAGGAGGTGGCTGCTTCGGTGGCGGCGGGGAGGTTGCCGGTGGCTAGCTCCAGGCGGGCTCGTAGTACCGAGAGCTGGGGGGCTAGCCAGGAGTCGCTGGCGCCTAGGAGGTCTTTGAGGCGGGTCAGGGCGGTGGTTAGCTCGTCTGCCTGGGCTTGGCAGAAGAGCTCGGCCATTTCGATGTGGATGGCGGGATGGCTGCCTACCTGCTCGCCGGCGGCCAGGCGGGCCTCGCGGTAGAGGTCTCGGGCTTCGGCGTACCGGCCGGCCCGCTGTGCGCGCTCGGCGGCGGCTAGGTGCTGGATGCCCAGAGCAACGGCGTCGGTGGTCTCAAAGGGGGCCTCCAGGCGGCCCAGCACTCGGTATGACCTGAGGCGCTCGGCCAGTTGGGCTGAGGCGCCGGGCACATCCAGCTCGCTCTCGCCTAGGCGGCCGGTGGCCCAGCGGTGCGGGAGCAGGCGGAGCATGATCGAGGCGCGCAGATCCGGGGATACAGGACCTCGGTAGAGAGCGGTTCCGCCGAGCAGGTCCTCGGCGAACGCCTCCGCCTGGGCGAACTGCCTGAGCCGGAGCAGGATGGCGATGACATCCTCGCCGACCTCACCTCGGAGCCGACTCTCCGGCAGTGTGAGTTCGAAGGTCTCCTGGATCACCTTGAGCGCAGTGATCGACATAGTCGGTAGCAGCTCCTGGGCCGCCTCCCGGAGCGTGATGATCGCCCCAACGTCTCCAGCGGCAGCCGTGGCGAGGATGTGCGGCGCAGCAGCCGACGCACCCTGCCCACTGGAAAGCAGCTGGTCGGCAATCGCCTTGTGCAACGCTCGCTGCGCTGACGGCGGCACCTCGGCCAGTACTGCGGCTCGCAGCAGCTCGTGCCG
This sequence comes from Kribbella sp. NPDC051718, assembly GCF_040681515.1. Classification (NCBI taxonomy): domain Bacteria; kingdom Bacillati; phylum Actinomycetota; class Actinomycetes; order Propionibacteriales; family Kribbellaceae; genus Kribbella; species Kribbella sp. NPDC051718. The sequence goes on from NZ_JBFAYZ010000012.1 coordinate 95,115, forward strand.
GAAGCTCAACGTAGAGGTCCCATCAGCCAGCAACCCGGCGCGAATGGCCTCCTCCAGCGCCCCGGCCAGCTTCGCGATCGAGTCACCCATCAGTACGGCGACATCGTCCAGCTGGAACTCACTGCCGAACACAGCGGCCGTACGGAGCAACTCCTGGCACAACTCCGACGTGCTGCTGACTCGGCGCCGCACACCCTCCACCAGGCCGTCCGGCAGGTCGGCCAGGTACAGCCCGGCCACCAGCTGCTCAGCCAGGAACGGCACTCCCTGTACGCCGCCCAGCCGCACCGACAGCGATGGGTCCACAGGTGAGCCGAGCCGGTCAGCAGCAAGCTCCAGTACCGCCTCCGTACTCAGCGGAGCCAACTGCATCGCATGCACCGGCACCTGGTCCCGCACAGCGTCGACGAGCTGGTCGAACAGCGCACCCGGCCCAGGGCGGGTAGCAAGCACCCACATGACCTTCGCCCGGCTCAGCCGCGCGATCACGATCCGCAGGACGAAGTTGGTGAGCGGGTCAGCCCACTGGGCATCGTCCAGGACGATCAGAGCCGGTACGCCGTCCAGCCGGCGTCCAAGGAGATCCGCCAGCCGCTCACCCAGCCACAGCGGTTGCCCGTTGAGCCCGGCAAGCTCAAGGAAGTGCTCGGTGCTGACCAGCGGCTCTACCCCGGTCCTGAGCGCAGGAGCCAGCGAGGCAAGCGGGCTGATCTCGTCCGTCTGATGCGCCGCCGCCTGCGCGACCAGCACCCCACGGCGCTCCGCCTGCTCCACCAGCGCCCGCACAAGCGCCGACTTCCCGATCCCCGGCTCACCGGTCACTACGGTCAGCGAGGCAGTACCACCCTCAGCCGCCCGCAGAGCCTCCAGCAGTTGGCCCAGCTCTCCTGAGCGTCCCCGCAGCGGTCCCATGCGCACTTTCTACCACCAGCGCTAGCTACACCGCTGCAAAGCGAGGAGAGCGTAGGTGCGGGCGCAGTGGAGGACGTCGGCCAGCGGGACGTGTTCGTCGGTGGCGTGGGCGTAGCGGACGTCGCCTGGGCCGTACTGGAGGGTGGGGATGCAGGCAGCGGCGTACTGGCGGAGGTCGGAGCCGTAGGGGCCGCCCTTGACGTCCGGTGTCTCGGCAGCACCTGCGGCGGTTGCTGCGCGCAACGTGTCGTCGAGCAGGGGGTCGCCCTCCGGTAGCAGCCCGGACGCGAACACTCCACCAGGCCAGCTGACCTTGACCGGGTGCTCCCGCAACCACTCGTCCGCAGCACACGCCTCAGCGACCGCTTGCTCGAAGCTCCGCCTGGCGTCCGCGACCGGCTCGCCCAGGCGTACGCCGTAGCGGCCTTCGGCGACTAGTAGGTCGGGGACGGTGCTGGCCCAGTCGCCTGCCTGGATCGTGCCGACCGACAGTGGGTTGGCTAGATCGAGGTGCTTGAGCAATGGGTGTGGGTCGCGGTTGCGGTCGATCTCGAGCCGTACGAGCGCTTGCTGGATGACGGCGAACTTCTCGATCGCGCTGACCCCGCGGGTACGGGTCGAGCCGTGCGTGGCGAGGCCGGGGACTTCGAGGCGGAAGGTGAGTGAGCCTGCGTTGGCCGGGATGACGCCACCGGCGGTGGGCTCGGCGATCAGACAGGCCTCGCCGGTATGACCGCGCTTGAGCGTCCCGAACGCGCCCAGTCCGCCGTCCTCCTCACCGATCACGGTGTGCACGGCGAGCGGCTTCCGCAGCGAGACTCCGGCGGAGGACAGGGCCGCCACAGCGCCGATGATCGCCGCCAGTCCGCCCTTCATGTCGCAGGTGCCGCGACCCCACATGATCCCGTCGCTGACCCGCGCCGAGAACGGATCACCGTCCGGCCACAGCCCAAGATCCCCGACCGGCACCACATCCACATGCCCATTGAGAATCAGCCCTGGCGTGCCACCACCTGGGGTCACTCCCACACAGCCCCAGGCTTCGGTCCGCTCGACCTCCCACCCGGGAAAGTCGGGGTCGCCGGTGACGGCCGGCAGGTCGAACTGCCAGTGGTCCACGTCCATACCGAGGCCCCGCAGCCGTGCGGCCACCCAGCCCTGGATCTCGTTCTCGACCGGCGTCCCGTCGACGCTGGGGATCTGCACCAGGGTCTGCAGGTCGGTGACGATCTGCTGGTCGTCGACCGCCGCCAGGACGGCTTGCTCGATCTCGGAGGTCATCCTTCGGTCTCCCGATATCTAGGCCGGCGACGCGGGCCGAAGTCGCCGGGGCCAGGCCCGGCTGAACCATACACACGTTGTACAGGCCTTCGGTACCACCGATCACCCGTCAACCGAACTACCCGATCGGAGGGCGAAGTCCACCCGACGAGCCGACAAGCACCCGTCGTGATCACTGTCACTCTTCGTGATGTCGGTCCAGCCCGGATCGGAGCGAACTTGCACTTCGGATCCCCTTACGGGGAGAGGAGAACCACAATGCGTAACAAGAAGAAGATCCTCGTCGCGGCCGCCGCCGTCCTCGTCATCGGCGCCGGCTCGGCCTTCGCCTACTGGAGCACCACGGGCTCCGGCACCGGCTCGGGCACGACAGCAGCCTCCAACGGCACGGTCGTCCTGCACGCGTCCTTCGCCAACGGACTGACGCCGGGCGCCAGTACGCCGGTCAGCTTCACCGCGGACAACGCCGGTACCTCCAGCCTGCAGGTCGGAACCGTCACCACGGTCGTCACCGCGTCCGGCACCTGTGACGCCGCCTGGTTCAGCGTGGCTCCGGTCGCCGAGAACCAGACCATCGCGGCCGGGGCGAGCGGCGTCGCGCTGGCGAACAGCGGCACGCTCACCTTCACCGACGCGGCGGTCAACCAGGACGCCTGCAAGAGCGCGACGATCACGCTGACGCTGAGCAGCAACTAGCCAGCTCCGCGTGTTCCCGGAACCGGGCGGGGGGGTCTCGCCCGGTCCGTGAACGCCGAGGTCCGTCGTCCGCCCATGTTCAGCCGAAAGGAGTGAGGTGCAGATGTCGCGTTGGCGAGTGTTACCCGCCTTTCGGTCTGCCCACGCCGGCACGAAACTCGTCATCGCAGGTCTGCTGCTGGTGCTGACCGCGGCCGGGGTGGCGTACGCCGCGCAGCCCGCGAAGCCCGGTATCAACCTCGGGATCTCGCCCGCCAGCCAGTCCATCACCCGCGGCAAGGCCGCCACCTACACCGTGGCGATCACCTCGACCGGTGGGTTCGCAGGCAAGGTGACACTGACCGCGAGTGGTCTGCCCAGCGGCGCGTCGGCCGCCTTCAGTTCGTCCTCGGTCACGCTGACTTCGGGCAGTACCGGCACCTCCACACTCACCATCAGCACCACGACCAGTACGCCGATCGCGTCGAAGACGATCACCGTCAAGGGAGTCAGCGGCTCGGTGAACGGTACGGTTTCGGCCGGCCTGACGGTGAATCTGCCGCTGTCGAGTTCCTTGACGATGACCACGACGCCGGCCTCGGTGACGATGGCGGCCGGCGCTAGCGCCGTGTACGCCGTGCAGTTGGCCCGTACCAACTTCCCCGGCCCGGTCAGCTTCGCAGTACTGGGAGGCCTTCCCGCCGGGGCGACGGCTGCCTTCACGCCGAACCCGACGACGGGGACGACCTCCACGCTGCAGATCACCACACCCGCCGCTGCGGCTGCCGCGAGCTACACCTTGTACTTGGTGAGCTACGGCAACAACCCGAGCGGCACCCAGCAGTTCGCGTATTCGAGTGTCAGCCTCGTGGTCACAGCAGGCGGCAAACCGTTCACCATCTCCGGCAGTCCGTCCGGCGCCCTGGCACCCGGCGTCTCCCGGCCACTGAACCTCACGCTGACGAATCCGAACAACAAGCCGCTGTCCATCACCAACCTGACGGTGACAGTGCAGACGGTGACCCGGACCGCCTACGCGATCGCCCATAGCCAGCCATGTACAGCGGCGGACTACGCGGTCGTGCAGTACAGCGGTTCCTATCCGCTCACAGTGCCGGCCAACGGCAGTACCTCGTTGTCCAGCCTCGGCGTCAGTACGTCCGCCCAGCCGAAGGTGTCGATGCTCAACACCGCACTGAACCAGGACGGCTGCAAGGGCGTCACCCTCACGCTTGCCTACTCCGGCTCAGGTCAGGGGAGCTGAACGATGATCCGCAGACGCTTGCTCCTCCTGCTCGGTACCACTGTTGTCCTACTGACGGCCACCGGAGTAGCCCTGGCCTTCTGGACCACCTCCGGCACCGGTACAGGCAGCGCGACGACAGGCACACTGGCCCCGCCAACGAACGCCGCCGCTGTAGCGACGCCCGGCAGCGGCACAGTTGAAGTCAGCTGGACCGCTTCCACCCAGTCAACCGGGTACTACGTAACGCGGGTCCGCAACAGCGACAGCTCGGCTGCCGCCGCCTGCGGTACCTCTCCTGCAGCACCTACGGCCAGTACGTCGTGCAACGACCTCGCCGTGGCGGACGGGACCTACCACTACACAGTCACTTCCGTGCTCGCCAGCTGGACCGCTGTCAGCGCCCCGAGTGGGAACGTCACCGTCAACAACACCAGGCCCGCGGTCACCGTCAACCAGGCGGCCGGCCAGGCCGACCCGACCAAGCTCGCGCCGATCAACTTCACCGTCGTCTTCGACGCCATCGTCACGGACTTCACCAGCTCGGACGTGACCGTCGCACCCGGTACTGCGACAGCGGTCGTCACCGGGAGCGGGACGACCTACAACATCGCAGTCAGCGGATTTACCGGTACCGGCTCCGTGAGCGCGTCGATCGCAGCCAACACCGTCCACAACACAGCAGGCGCAGGCAACACAGCGTCAACCAGCACCGACAACACGGTCCTGTACGACGTATCCGCCCCAACAGCCTCCGCACCGGCCGCAACTGCCGCCGTCACCTTCGGCACCACCCCACTCTTCGTCAACAACGAGGTAGTAACCCTCACCACCACAGCAACCGACACCGACTCAACCGTCGCCTCAGTCAGCTACTACTACTGCGCCGGCTCCACGGGCTCCTGCACCAGCGCCAACTGGATCGGCATCGGGACCTCCACAACCTCAGCAACCAACTACCAGGTCCCCACCTCCGCACCCCTGGCCGCAGACGGCCCCTACCGAGTAGTCGCAGTAGCCACCGACTCACCCGGCAACACCAGCACCCCCAGCGCCGCCACCCCCATCACGGTGGACACCACCCCACCAACCGTCACCCGCCCAACCGTGAACGGACACTCCTGATGATGAAGCCATCGAAGAGCAAGCTGGTATGGCTGATCGGCGCCGTGGTCGCGACGCTGGTCGGGGTCACCCTCAGCATCGTCGGCGGACCGGCGGCGTTCGCGGCCACCAGCGGCGTCACCTTCGTCGGCACACCCCAGACCGGTGGAGCCACGGCGAGCTGGCAGATCGGCTTCACCACCGCCAACGGCAGCGGCGGCGATCTCGCCGCCGGCAACACCGTCATCGTGACTTTCAACTCCTCGTTCACCCTGCCGAGCACGCCAGCTGTGACGCTCCAAACCGGGTTCACGGCCTGCTCGGCAACCGCGTCCAGGAGCGGGAACGTCGTCACGGTCCTGCTGGCCAACAGCGGCGGCACCTGTGACCACCAGAAGGGCACTGCGGCCACGCTCACGATCGCAGGGATCACCAATGCGCCCGTGGGTTCATATCCGGCCACCAACTTCACCGTTGCGACCTCCAAGGACGCAGGTACCGGTTCACCGTCAGGTCCTGTCGTACTGACCGCGGGGGCGCCTTCCCAGCTGGCTTACACCACAGCGCCGCCGGCCACCGGCACTTCGGGTTCCCCGCTGGCCACCTTCCGGGTTTCCGTCAAGGACGCTGTCGGCAACACGATCACCACCGGGAACGGCTCCGCCGACAACATCACGCTGAGCATCGCCAGTGGGCCGGCCGGGGGAGCGATCGACTCGGCTCCTGCGACCTACACGAACGTCGCGGCCGTGGCTGGTGTCGCGACCTTCAGTGGGGTGTTCTTCAGCACTGGAGGGACCTACACCCTGGCCGCGACCGATACGAGTCGTACAGGGGTCAGTACGGCGACCAGTGGCTCGATCGTCATCAGCGTGCCGGCCGGGAGCAAGCTTGCTTTCGTCCAAGGGCCGTCTTCCAGCTCAGCCGGGTCGGCGATCTCGCCGGCCATCACGGTTCAGGTGCAGAACTCGAGCGGTAGCGATGTTGCTGCTTCTGGGATCAGTGTGACGCTGGCGGTGTCAGCGGGCGTGATCGATGCCGGTGCCACGGCGATCACCAATAGCGCGGGGCGAGCCACCTTCAGCGGTGTCGTCATCAACACGGCAGCCACCGGGCTTACCTTGACGGCGTCGGCGAGTGGGCTGACCTCGTCGCCGGTGTCGGCGGCCTTCAACGTGACCGTTGCTGTGAGCAACGGAGCTGCGCTGACCAGTGGGGTGAACGACGGCAGTGGGTCCGGGGTGAAGACGGTTGCGTACTACCGCTGCTCGGGCTACACCGGCGCCTGCACCAGCGCCAACTGGACGCTGATCGGCTCGTCGACGACGGCAGCAGGGAACTACCTGGTGACCTGGACCGGGCAGCCCGCCAACGGTCCGTACCGGCTGGTGACTGTGGCGACCGACAACGTGAGCAACGTCAGTCAGGCGAGTGCGTCGATTCCTGTGACCGTGGCCAACTAGCTGTTCCTCCCCGGGGGGAGGAACAGCTAGTTGGTTGGCTACGGTGTCAAGCGGTGGAGGTCGCGGGGGAACAGGGTTACCTCGCGGACGTTCTCGGCGCCCGTCAAGCGGGCGACGAAGCGTTCTAGGCCGATTGCGAAGCCACCGTGGGGTGGCATGCCGTGTTTGAACGTCTGCAGATACGACCGGTACGCCGTTGCGTCCGCCGACTCGCCTCGCGCTTCGAGCGCCGCCACGTACTCGCTGTACCGGTGCAACCGCTGCCCGCCGGTCACCAACTCGACCCCGTTGAAAAGAAGGTCGAACGAGTTGGACCAGCGCGGGTCTGACGGCTGTGGATGCGTGTAGAACGGCCGCTTCACCATCGGGTACCCTTCGACCGCGACGAACTCGCTGCCGTGCTCGCGCAACGCCCACTCGCCGATCGCGCGCTCGTCGGCCGGCGCCAGGTCGGGCTCGTCCGGGTTTGCGCCGGCCAGCTTCAGCGCCTCGCTGAAGTGCAGGACGGGCACCTCGACAGGGATCTCCGGCAGCTTGACGCCGAGTCGCTCCAGCGCACCACCGGCCCGCTCGCCGACAGCTGCGAGCATGGCGGAGATGACGGTCCGCAGTACGGCGAGCACGTCGCGGTGGTCCTGGATGAAGCCGAGCTCTGCGTCGAGCGAGACGTACTCGGCCAGGTGCCGGACCGTGTCGTGCGGCTCGGCGCGGAACACCGGGCCGACCTCGTAGACGCGCTCGAACACCCCGACCATCGTCTGTTTGTAGAACTGCGGCGACTGCGCCAGGTACGCCGGCCCGCCGAAGTAGTCCAGCGCGAAGACGTTCGCGCCGGACTCGGTCGCAGTGCCGACGATCTTCGGCGTCTGGATCTCCGTGAACCCTTGCCCGTCAAGCGAAGCCCGATAGCCGTGCAATGCAGCCGCGGCGACCTCCCACCCGGCCCGGACGGCTGGGTGCCTGAGGGCGACGGGCGCGTTGTCCAGTACTACGGGCAGCCCGGCCCCGACCGTCGGACGCCAGAGCTCGATGGGTGGTGTCTGGGCCGGTTCGGTCAGCGGCTCGATGACGGGGTCGACGATCTCCGCCCCGCCCGGTGCTTGCGGGTTGGCGGCGACCGTACCGGTCACCTGGACGACGGTCTCCTCGCCGAGTTCGTCCAGCTGGGCTTGGGCTTCGGCCGTCTTGACGACGATCTGGCTCAGGCCGGAGCGGTCCCGTAGTACCAGGAAGCTGACGGCCGCCAGCCGTCGTCTTCGATGGACCCAGCCGGCCACCGTGACGGTCTGGCCTACTGCTGAGGGGATCTCGTGGTTGAGAATGCGCATCGCTGTAATTCACCTCCGTTGGTCAACTCGAACCCCGGAGGTGTGGGCGAAGGGTACTCGCGGTGCCACCACACCTTCACCAGGTCGACTGACCCGGCCTCTTGCACTTCATTCGCTCAGGAGTGTCTTCACGCCCGCCCCACGCATCGCCTTCCCAGCTACCGGCGACTCTCTCTTGCGCGGGGTGACGGCCGCTACTCGGTTCCTTCACCACGAACACCCCCAGCGTAGTTGGAGGTTGGAGCCGCACGCAAAACCAATTCAGCGCTTGGTCTTGCCCGGGGGGATGACGACGGTGTCGGTGTCGTGCCGAGCCGGGGTGGTTGCGGTGACGGTGACCGTGTTGGCGGCGCCCGAGCCCGGCCAGGCGGCCCATTCGGTGTTCAGGGGCTTCTTGTAGTTGGCGGTGGTGCAGGTGGCGCGGCGTACGTCGGTCGTGCGCGAGCAGATCCAGCCGCGGTCGAACCGGGGGAGCAGGGCCAGGTTGCGGCCCCAGGAGATCTCCAGGGTGACCCGGCCGGTCGTACCGCTGATGGTCAGGAAACGGTTGTAGACAAGGGGATTCGGGTCGTGCTGCGGATCCGGTGTGACGATCGTGAGCAGCGACTCGTCCAGTTGCGGGCCGGGCAGCGTCTCGGAGTCGGTGTCGAACAGCAGACCGGCTGTCGCGGATACCGAGTACGTCCGTGCTGCCGAGCTGCCCTCCGGTACGGCGAACGAGCCGGGCAGCGGAGCAGGTCGCGACGGGTTGGTGGCAGTGCAAGTGCGTGCCGACGGCGTGCACTTCCAGCCGGCCGGGTTCCCGGCGATCGGCCAGGACAGCGCCGAGCCGTACTGGATCTTGACCGTCACGCTCGGCCGCTTGCCGGGCGCGATGACGATGGTGCGGAAGTACTCTTCCGGGTCGGACTTGCCGGCGACCAGCTTCAGCAGGCTCTCGTCGAGGTGCGGCTTCGGCGCGGGCGGCGGGGCGTCGAGGGTCTCGGAGTCGTCGTCGTACAGGCGGCCGCTCTTCGCCGAGACGGTGAAGGTGCGCTGCACGGCCGTCCCGCCCTTAGGGTCGGCGAACGAGATCGGCAGCGTCGCCGGTGCGGCGGAGTTGGTGGCGGTGCAGATGCCGGTGGCCTTCACACAGCTCCAGCCGGCCGGGCTCCCGGCGATGGGCCATTGCAGCGCGGAGCCGTACTTGATCCCGATCACGACGGGCTTGGTGTTGCCCGCCGGGACCTTGATCGTGATCAGCCACGGCGAGTTCGCCGACTCGGTGCTCGCGCCCGATTCGTACGACGCGTCCGGCAGTGTGCTCGCGCCGTACGGGAGGCCGCCCGGTCCGCCGCCGCCCGGGGGCATGCTGATCGTCAGCAGCCCCTCGTCGAGGATCGGCGTGGTCGGCTCCGGCGGGGTGGGCACCACAGGGGTCGTGGGGGCCGTCGTCGGCGCGGTGGTCGGAGCGGTAGTCGGTTGGGTCGACTCGACCGGCTGGGTCGGGTCCGTCGGTTGGGGCTGGGTCGGTGCGACCACCGGTGGCTTCACCGTCGGCGGTTTGGCCGATGGCGGCTTCGCCGACGGGTTCAACGGCGGCGCCTGCGTCGGCTGCAGCGACGGCGGCTTGCTGATCACCGCCTGGGGAGTGTCGTTTCCGGTGAGTGCCATGGCGGCGATCACTGCGGCCACCGCGACCACGACGACGGCGCCACCGCCGACGGCTGCACGGGTGCTGTTCTCGGTGACCTTCTGCCATCCCGTGGCCAGGAAGCCGGCGATGCCGACCTTGACCCCGGAGGCGGCGGCCAGGTAGCCGAGGCCCGCAGTACCGAGCAGTGCCGGGGCGAGCAGCGCTGGGAGTGCACTGTTGACCTCGACGAGCTCCAGGTAGACCGCGGTGCACTTGGCGCAGTCGTCCAGGTGCTCGCGGACGTTCTTGTTCTCCCGCTTGGTGAGGCCGCCGCGGACATACGCGCCCAGGCGCTCGGTAGTCCAGCGGCAGCGGTCCCCGGCGACATCGGCCAGGTGCTGCTGCAGGTAGGCCTGCCGTAGCCCCTCACGGGCCCGGTAGGCGAGGGCGGAGACGCCGTTGGCGGTCAGGCCGAGCATGGGGGCGATGGTGGCCGGCTTCTCGCCCTCCACCTCGGTGTGCCAGAGCACTGCCTGCCAGCGCTCTGGCAGGGAGGCGAAGGCCTTGGCCGCCGCTCCACTCTCGAACCCGGTCACGCTCGGGTCGTCGAACCCCTGCGGCTCCCGCTCGTACGCCGCGATGTCGTCCGTCGTCTGGACCTTGCGGCCCGAGCGGATCCGGTCGACGTGCACCCGGCGGACGGTGGTCAGCAGGTACGCCCGGAAGGAGATGTCCGGGCCGCCGCCGTTGCGCAGGGCATCGAGCACCTTCGCGAAGGCGTCACTGGCCAGGTCGTCGGCGTCGTTGGCCGGTACGAGCTGGCGGGCCATCCGCTCCGCGGCCAGATGGTGGCGGGCGAACAGCTCGCCGTACGCCTCGAGGTCGCCGGCGCGGACGCGCGCGATCAGCTCCGCGTCGCTCGGCCCTTCCGGCGTCTCCATCCGTGGTCCCCCTGGGTTTGTCACTACACCGTCACCGTCTGTCAGCTCGTTGCCGGGATCAAGGTTCCCACGAGGGACGGATCCGCGCACCTAATCATGACGACAGCGACCTCTGTGAGGTTACGCGAAAAAAGATCCGGAAATCCGCGTCATGAACTCGTCATCGGGCTGTCTCACCTCCAGTACGACGCTTCCGGCCACCCGGTCGGGAGACGAAGGGGCCACCCGAGGAGGGGACATGTCGCTGTTCGCGGACATCCGCAGACGGCTCGACCCGCGTCCCAGCCGGTCCCTGAACCTGGCGGGGTCGCTCGCCCGGGACCGGTCGGAGGCGTCGTCTACAGAGCAACCGTGCGGAAGGAGGGAGCCGCACGGCACCGCTGGCATCGACCGCAGCGCCTATCTGGCAATCGCAGAGGCGCTACGTGACGGTGCCGATGTAGTGCCACCGAGTGACGAGGTCGGCCGCCAGCTGGCGGCCGACGGAGTCTCGCTGCTCGAGGCACTTGATGGGCTGGGTGCGCTGTACCGCTCGATCGCCGGGGGCGAGCCTGCTTTCGAAGCGGTACGCGCACTCAGTTCCAGCTGGGCCGAGGCTTCACTGATCTATCTGCACTCGCTGACCTGCGAGGACCCGCTGACCGGGCTGTCCAGCCTGGCGCACCTGCGGTCCCGGCTCGGCGAGATCTACCGGGAGGCTGAACTCCGTGGAACTTCCGTACCGGCGACCCACGCACTGGTGGTGGTCGAGCCGCTCCACCCGGGCGGGATCACGCCGCTGGAGCGGGAGCTCCGGCTCATCGACGTCGCGGAATGCCTCCGGATCGTGTTCGCGGGCGGTGACGTACTGGGCCGCCTCGGCACACGCCGCGCGGCGGCGCTCGTCGACCGCGAGCCGAACCTGCCGGACCAGGTCGAGACGGTACGAGCCCTGATCACCCAGTGGCGGCTGGACACCGACGAGCCGCAACTGGCCCGGGTATGGATCGAAGGACTTCCGGCGGCCGAGCACTTGGCCGGCCGGGTGCTGGACGAATTGGCACGACCCGCATAGGACTTGCGTCCGGTCGCCAACAGGGGGACGACCGGACGCAGCGAACCGGTGGCGGATCGCCTATCACGGGGTAGGCGATCCGTCGCCGCTGTCCTGAATTCTGTCGGTGTCGATGGCTACGCTGCTCCTATGTGTGGTCGCTATGCATCGAGCCGTGATCCTGCCGATCTGGTCGTCGAGTTCGAGATCGACGCCGGCAATGTGAAGGAGTCCGTGCAAGAGCTGCCGGACAACTACAACGTCGCGCCCACCGACGAGGTGATCGCGGTCGTCGAGCGCAAGAACCGGGAGAACCCGGACGAGACGATCCGCAAGCTCACCACGGTGAAGTGGGGGCTGGTGCCGTCGTGGGCCAAGGACACCTCCATTGGCAGCCGGCTGATCAACGCCCGGATGGAGACCGTCGCGGAGAAGCCCGCGTTCAAGAAGGCCTTCGCGGTACGCCGCTGCATCCTGCCCGCCGACGGGTACTACGAGTGGTACACGGCCGAGGAGAAGGTCAACGGCAAGCCGGTCAAGCAGCCGTACTTCATCCGCCCCGCCGACGGCGGAGTGCTCGCGATGGCCGGCCTGTACGAGATCTGGCGCAACAAGGCGGTCGCCGACGCCGACCGAGACGACGCCTGGCTCTGGACCTGCACCGTCCTCACCACCACAGCTACGGATGACCTCGGCCGAATCCACGACCGCATGCCACTGCTGGTAGAGCCCGACCGCTACAACGCCTGGCTCAACCCCCTCTCCTCAGACCCCGACGAGCTCCTGGACCTCCTGGTCCCCGCCGCTCCTGGCGTCCTCGAGGCCTACGCCGTCTCCAAAGCAGTCAGCTCCGTCAAAAACAACGGCCCGCACCTCATCGACCCTCTACCCCCGGACGGCGTCGACCCCATCGACAAGCCGGACGCACCCGAGGAGATCACCCTCTTTTGATATTCCCGGAGCACCTCTACGCCCGTGCTGCGGAGGCCATCGCAGGCTTCGCCGAGCCCGACATCTACGCGGTCGCGCTGTGGTGCTCGTACGACGAGGACGACACCCGCCGCCCGACGCTGGTGGTCGACTACAACACCGAGACCCAGGTCGAGCAGGTGCTGTCGACCGACGAGGACGCCCCGGAGGCGGACGAGGCCCGGTGGAACTACGCCTACTGGCTGCAGAGCATGCCGATGGAGATCGGCGGTCCGCAAGACCCGACCGGGCTGCGTCTGGGGCAGGAGTGGATCAAGGCGGCCGGGCTCTGGTACTCCGATGAGCAGGAGGAGGCGGACTTCGAGGCGACGCTCGAGCTGGGGAGCTCGATCGCCAGGCGCTTCGAGGCCGAGTGCATCCGGGCCGGGCGGCGATTGCATGAGGACGGGGTGATCGAGAAGGTCTTCGGCCGCCCGATCCCGGTGATCGTGCACGAGTTGGAGCACCAGCCCCACCACGCCGACTGGGCGATCGCCGGCAATCCCCCGGGGCTGGTTGCGGGGTATGTCGCCTGGATCGCGTCGCTTGACAGCTGACCCGTCGTACCGGGCGGCGACCCGGCGTGTGAGCTGGCGCAGGGGACGGCTGGGGAATGACAGGATGGGGCCGTGACCGATGAACGGATTGTGAGTACGCCGCATGGTGAGGCTCGGATTGTGGCGCATCGGGCTCGGCGGCCGGTGGCTACGCTGGCGCTCGGTCATGGGGCTGGGGGCGGGATCGAAGCGGGGGATCTGGCTGCGTTGGCGGCTCGGTTGCCCAAGCAGGACATGAATGTGTTTTTGATCGAGCAGCCGTGGCGGCGGGCCGGGAAGAAGTTGGCGCCGGCGCCGAAGGTGCTCGACGAGGCCTGGATCGCGATCATCGGGCAGTTGAGGATCAGGACGCCGTTGGTGCTGGGCGGGCGGAGCGCGGGGGCGCGGGTGGCTTGCCGGACGGCGGCGGGGTTGGGGGCTTCCGGCGTACTGGCGTTGTCGTTTCCGTTGCATCCGCCGGGGAAGCCGGACCGGTCGCGGGTGGACGAGCTGCAGGGGTCGCGGCTGCCGACGTTCGTCGTCCAGGGGGAGCGGGATCCGTTCGGTACGCCGGAAGAGTTCCCGCCGCTGACCGAGATGGCCGTGGTGCCGGACGGGGATCACTCGTTCAAGGTGCCGAAGCGGGCCGAGCTGACCCAGGACGAGAGTTTCGAGCTGCTGGTCGAAGCTGTGTTCGAATGGGTGACCCGGGAGATCTCCGGCTGAGGGCGGGAATGAGCCGGTGGCCGGCCTTGTTGTGACCAGCATGACGGCGATGAGTCTGGCTCCTGCGCAGAAGACTGCGAAGACACCGGTATTCTCGATAACGATGCCGACTCCCACGACCACCGAGACACCCGAGCAGCGGACCGAGCGCTTCGAGCGCGAGGCGCTGCCTTTCCTCGACCAGATGTACGCCGCGGCGATGCGGATGACGCGTAACCCGTCCGACGCCGAAGACCTGGTTCAGGACACCTTCGCGAAGGCGTACAGCTCGTTCCACCAGTTCACGCCCGGTACCAACCTGAAGGCGTGGCTGTACCGGATCCTGACGAACACGTTCATCAACGGATACCGCAAGCGCCAGCGTCAGCCCACGCAGTCGCCGACCGAGGAGATCGAGGACTGGCAGCTCACCGCCGCCGAGTCGCACACTCCCGGCGGCCTGAAGTCGGCCGAGGCGGTGGCGCTGGAGCACCTGCCCGACTCCGATGTGAAGTCGGCGCTGCAGTCGATCCCCGAAGATTTCCGGCTGGCCGTCTATCTGGCCGATGTCGAGGGGTTTGCCTACAAGGAGATCGCCGACATCATGGGGACGCCGGTGGGCACCGTGATGTCGCGGTTGCACCGTGGCCGGCGCCAGCTGCGTGAGTTGCTGGCCGACTATGCCCGCGAGCGGGGCCTGATCCCCGCGTCAGACGATGCGCCGGCGGACGGTTCCGCGGCGGCGGCCGAGGAGAAGAAGTCATGAGCTGCGGCGAGGACCACGACGTGGACTGCAGCGAGATCCTGGAACGGGTCTACGTGTTCATCGACAATGAACTCGAAGGCGCGAGCACCGAGGAGATCCAGCAACACCTGGACGAGTGCGGCCCCTGCCTCGACCAGTACGACATCGAGCGCTGCGTCAAGAAGCTCGTCCACCGCTCCTGCGGCGACGACCACGCCCCCGACGCCCTGCGCCAGAAGATCCTGCTCCGGCTCACCCAGATCCGGATCGAGACAACCACCACCACCCTCACGGACTAACCCCTCAAGGCCCGGCCGGACACCTGTCCACCGGGCCTCCGGACAGCCGTGCTCGTCCGTTCGACCGGGCGTCCAGCCCGGCTGCGTTTGCCGGGCCGTCGGCGGCTTGTGCCTCAGGTCTTTGGCGGGTGCTCGGTGAGCAGTTCCTGGGCGATGGCTGCGTCGTTGGGGAAGTCCTGCAGGGTTGTGGCGGCTCGGCGCCAGGCGGTGGTGGCTGCGGCCAACTCGCCGGTGGCGGCCCGGATCCGGCCCAGCTCGATCAGCAATAGCCCTTCGCGTTGCTGGTTGCCGAAGGCACGGGCCAGTTTCAGGCCTGCTTCCGCCTCCGTTGCGGCAGCCACCGGGTCGCCGAGGGCCAGGTAGCTGGTCGCGAGGTGCTGCAGGCATTCGGCTTGGGCGTTGCCGTCCTCCAGTTGGGCGAAGATGTCGAAGCTCTTGCGCTCCATCTCCATCGCCGCCAGATGATGACCGGCCTCCATGTACGCCTGCCCCGCGATCTGGAGCCGCTTGGCCAGTGACCGCGGATTGCCCGACTTCTCCGCCAGCACCAGGCTGAGGTCGAACGACTCGCGGGCCAGCTCGTACTCTCCACGCCGGCTGTGCAACCGGCCGAGCGCGAGGTGGCTGATCCCGACGACGGTCTGATCGCCGATCCGCAGACTCAGGGCGAGAGCCTCCTCGGCCCACTCCAGCGCCTCGTCCAGCCGGTTCATCAATTCGAGGACGTAGCTGAGCGAAGTACAGGAGCGTGCCTGGCCGGGCAGATCGTCGATCGCCTGGAACATCGGCAGGGCTGCGCGCAGGTGCTCCAGCGCCGGCTCGAGGTCGCCGCCCTCCGCATCGGGGATCGCGAGGTCGTGCTCGAGCCAGGCGGCCAGCCGGTCGTACCCGAGGTCGCCCGCGATGTCGCGGGCGATCCGGTCGATCGTGCGCATCTCGATCCATCGGGACCGGACTTCGGCGTACCCGAAGAAGGCGATCGCGAGCTCAGGTACCAATCCCCGCAGGCCCTCCGACGCACTCGCCTGCTGGACGAGCGCGAGGATGTTGGCGCGCTCGCGATCGAGGAAGGTCACGGCAGTCGGTAAGTCGGGCAGCGCCGTGCCCGGCCGTGCGGGCGGACTCGCCAGCGCAAGCCGGCGGCTCTCGGGATGGGTGAGCTGCTGACTGCGCCACGCCACGGCGGTGTAGTGCTGCAGCACCCGGGCCAGCGCATCGGTGCGAGCGCCTTCGGACAGCGTCTGCGCGGCGCGCTCGCGGGCATAGGTGCGGATCAGGTCGTGCATCCGGTACCGGCCGGGCACCCCCGACGAGAGCAGGTTGAGGTCGACCAGCCGCTCGAGGATCTGCTCGGCCTCGTTCTCGGAGACGTCGAGCAGGTGCGCTGCGGTGAGTGCGCTCAGGTCGGTGCCGTCCGGCAGACCGAGCAGGCCCAACGCCGACGCTGCTTTGCGATCGAGGCTCTGATTGCTGTGGGCAAGGAACTCGGCGGTGCCGGCGATGTTGGCCCGGACCCCCGACTCGCCGGTGCCGAACTCGTCCAGCCGGCGGTGCTCGTCTTTCAGCTGCCGCACCATGTGCTCGATCGGCCAGCTCGGTCGCGCGGCGAGCCGGGCGCCGATCAGCCGGACCGCCAACGGGAGCCGCCCGGTCAGCTGGGCGATCGAGCGGGCCGCCGCGTCCTCCGCGGTGACACGTTGGCGGCCGGCGATCGTGGCCAGCAGCTCGACCGAGTCCTCCTCGGACAGCGGCGCCAGCGCGATATGCCGGAATCCCGGCAAGGTGGTCAACGCCCGTCTGCTCGTCGCGAGGACGGCCGAACCGGGCACCCCTGGCAGCAAGGGCAGCACCTGGCTCGCGCTGTTGGCGTTGTCGAGCAGGATGAGCACCCGTTGGCCGGCCAGGCGAGACCGGTACAGACCGGCCAGCTCGTTGATGCCGGACGGCAGGCTCCGGTCGTCATCGATGCCGAGCGAACGGAGCAGCTGGCTCAACGCGTCGACCGGGCTGAGCGCGTTACCGGGTCCGTATCCCCGCAGATCGAGATAGAGCTGGCCGTCGGGGAAGCTGTCCCCGACGAGGTGAGCGACATGCACCGCCAGCGCGGTCTTGCCGACACCACCCATTCCGGTGACGGCGGCCAACTGAACCTTCTCCGGCCTTGCCGACCGGAACACCTTCACCAGCTCCGCGACCTCGCCGGCCCGGCCAGCAAAATCCGACAAGGTCGGCGGCAACTGCCGCGGCAACACCCGAACCACTTCAGGCGGCGTAGGTGGCGCGGCCGGCGCCGCACCCGCCACACCCGCCGCACGTGGCGCCTTGGCCACATTCAGCAGCCGCTCGACCTCGTCGGCCCCGAGCTCGAGCGCAACACCCAACGCCTCGATCGTGTCGATCCTCGGCCGCCGCCGCGTCCCCCGCTCCAGCAAGCTGATCGCCTGCTCGCTCAAGCCGGCCTTCTCCGCCAACCCGGCCTGCGTCAGCCCAGCCGCAACCCTGTACTCCCGCAGCAGCCCCGCCAACGTATCCACAGTCAGCCTTCTGAGCCGTTCCCCGAAACTGCTTCCTGCTTGCGGCGAAGGTCATCGGCCTCGGCCAGGACGCCTTCCGCCTCGAAGATCTCGATCGCCCGCGACCGGGTCTGCCGGGCAGCGGCATGCTTGGCGGTCGCGTCCTGGATGGCGGCCAGGCTGGCGAGCAAGAGGCCTCGCCGCTGGCTGTCGCTGTTGTTGTAGAGCTCGTTCAGCCGCAATCCTTCCCGGACGTTCCGCTCGGCCTCGGGATAGTTGCCCCGGGCGAACTCCAGTTGACCGAGGTAGTGCCGGGACTCGGCCAGTCCGGGCGGATCGTCGATCCGGGTGTAGATCCCGAGGGCGGCGTCGAGGTGCTCGACAGCGGTCTCGTACAAGCCCGCGGCCAGGTAGCTGCCCGCCGCGAGCCGGTGCCGGCGAGCCAGCGAACGGTCGTTGTCGGCCAGCTCGATACTGGCGCGGAAGGCGGCGCGCGCTTCCTCCCGGCGCCCGACCCGGTTGTACAACACTCCGAGCGCAAGGTGGCTGGTGCCGAGCGCGTTGCGTTCGCCTGCTTCCTGAGCCAGCGTCAGGCCGCGCTCACCCCACTCGATCGCTTCCTCCACCCGATCGAGGCGCTCGCAGACATGACTCAACGACGAGCAGCAGCGCGCCACCCCGCCGAGGTGCTGTGCTGTCTCGAAATGCTCCAGTGCGCGCAGCAAGCGAGCACGGCTCTCTTCCAGATGGCCCAGCTCGCTGTCCGGGATGGCGCGGTCGTGCTCCAGCCAGCCCCACGCCACCAGGTTGTCCGTCGGCGAGCCGGAGGCCAGGACGAGATCGAGCAGGGTCCGCATCCGCAACCAGTACGCGCGGAGCTCCAGATAGCCGAACAGGCCGAGCGCGAGGGACGGACCGTACCGGCGGGCCAGCCCCGGCACCGCGGAAGCCAGCTTGTACAACGTGAGGATCGAGTCGTACTCCGCGTCGAACCAGGCCGGTGCATCGGTCAGGCTCGTGAAGGTCGGTACGCCGGTGAGGTCGAGCTTCCCGATTGGTTGCCGTGGGCTCCAGGGATGGGTGAGCCGCTGAGCCTGCCAGGCCGCCGCCGTGTAGAACCTCAGACCCCGCTCGATGGCGGCCGTCCGCTCGGACTCACGGTCGCGGGCCGAGAGACGCTCGCGGGCATAGGCCCGCAACAGGTCGTGCATCTGGTAGCGCAGGGGACCGAGCGAATCGAGCAGATGCAGGTCGACGAGGCGCTCGAGCCGCTCCTCGGTCGCCCGCAGATCCAGATCCAGCAGCCGGGCGACCAGCGGGACCGAGATCTCCGGACCGTCCGCGAGGCTCAGCAGGTCGAACGCGGTGGCGGCATCGCGATCAGCGGCCAGGGGACTGGCGATGAGCTCGTTCAGCGAAGAGGCGAAGGTGGCCCGGACACCGGAGTGGTCCAGCCCGAGCTCGTCCAGGCTTCTCCGCTCGTCCTGCAGCTGGTCGACGAAATGCTGGAGCAACCACTGCGGACGCATGGTCAGCCGCGCGCCGATCAGCCGCAACGCGAGCGGCAGGCCGCCGGTCAGCTCGGACACCTCCAGGGCAGCGTCCAACTCAGAATTCACCCGCTCTTCACCTGCCACACTCGCCAGCAGCCGTAGCGACTCCGACGAGGTGAATGTCGGCAGCCGGACAATCAGACTTCCCGGCAACGTGGCCAGGAACCTTCTGCTGGTGATCAGGGCTGCCGAACCGTTGCCGCCGGGCAGCAACGGAACGATCTGGTCGACCGAGCTGGCATCGTCGAGCAGGATCAGCATCCGTCGCCCCGCGATCCGGGACCGGTAGAGCCTGGCCATCTCATCGAGCTCGTCCGGGACCGCCTCCTGCCGTACGCCGAGGGAGCGGAGGAGCTGTCCGAGTGCCTCGACCGTGGTCAGCGCGACGCCCGGATCGTGGCCGCGAAGTCCGACGTACAGCTGGCCGTCGGGGAACTGGTCTGCGCACAGATGCCCTGCGTGCACAGCCAAAGCGGTCTTCCCGACGCCGCCCATGCCGGTGATGACCAGGCACACGGTCGAGCTGCCCGCGCCGGCCAGGGCGTCGAGCACCTTGCTCAGCTGGCCTTCCCGGGCGGTGAAGTCGGCCACGGTCTGGGGCAGCTCCCAGGGAACATGCGCGGCAGGTGAGGAAGGCAAGGCCGGAGTGCTCGTCGCCCGGACCGCGTCCAGCAGCTCCTGCTCGGCTTCGGTCGTGAGCTTCAGCGCAGTACTGAGCGCGTGGATCGTCTCGGCCCGCGGCCGGCGTCTGGTGCCGCGCTCGAGCAGGCTGACGGCCTGCTCGCTGAGGCCGGCCAGCTCGGCCAGCATCGCCTGGGTGTGACCCGCGGCGAGCCGATGACGGCGCAGGAGCTCGCTGAACTCGACCGCCATCGCCACCACCTCCCCGTCGACCGAATCCACGATGCATCCGCTCGCCAACTGTAGGGAAGATCGCCGACAGTGTGCTTGCGGTTATCCACAGTCGAGGTCGCGGGGCCATCGGATTCCGGGTCAATGGCGCCGTACATAACAATCAGTACAGGTTTGGTGACAAAAGCATTCCGGTGAATAGCGGGGCGTGTTTGAGAGGGAACACTGAGTACAGGGAACCAGTGCGGTCAATGGTCTTGTTGTGACATGTGACCAAACTGCAAAGACCCCGGTTTTCACCGGGGTCCTCGCTGTCCGTAGTCGCCTGACTCAGGCGTTGGGGCGCTTGCCGTGGTTCGCGCCCTTCTTCTTACGTGCGCGACGCTTGCGGCCGGTCTTGCCCATTTGAAAGCCTCCTTGTAACAACTGCAAAGAGTCACAGTCTCTCATACCACGAGGGTGTGTTCACCACAGTGCGACGGGTCACGGTCTGGCTTACAGTGTTTCGGCACACGTCAGGCGATGCAAAATTTAGGTACTAGTCAGCGAAGCGCTGTCTGCCCCCTGCACCCGCACATCCCCTGTGGGTTCGAGACTACGCCGCTGATCGGAGGTGACCTAAGATGCTTGATGGCAACTGGGACTGGTGACCAACCGCGAAGGCACTCTATGACGCCAGCCATACACCGAGCGGGACTGCGCATCCTCGTCTCGGCTGTCGCCATTGCGGCGATCGCGGTTTTCGTCATGTCGGCGCTTACGCTGTCCAGCTACCTGACGGTGGTCGGACTGTGCCTTCTAGTACTCATCGGTAGTGCTCTCCGCTCGCCCCACGGTCCTACCCAGGGAGCCTCCCTGGCGTCGATCGTGCTCATCTCGGTCTACGTGATCGTGGGACCTGCTGCCGCTATCGTGGTGGCCGGGATCGGCTCGCTGATCCAGGCCAGGCGGGTCCCGTTGATCAAGCGGGTTTTCAGCAGTGCTCAGCGCATTCTGTCCGCCGCCGGCGGCGCGTTGGCCTTCATGGCCGTCGACGGTCCGGTCGGGCGGGTTGCCCTGGAGCATGTACCACGAGCCATCCTGGCCGTGACTTTGACCGGCCTGGCTCATCAGGTCGTCAACGCAGTACTGATGTCGTGTGTGCTGTCGCTGGAACGGGGGCCGGCGGTGGTCCGGGCGTTCTTCAGCGAAGTGGTCGTGCCGACCGCCCTGCCGATGCTGGGCTACGGCTTTCTCGGCCTGATCCTGGCCTTCATGTGGATCGGCGGCCTTGGCATGATCGCCGGTCTGCTGACTCTCGTCCCGCTGATCGTCGCGCGCTGGGCACTGTCCCAGGACGCCGTCGAGCGGGCCGCCCAGGCGGCGACGATGCGCGCGTTCATCCAGCTGATCGAAACCAAGGACCTGTACACCCGCGGCCACTCCGAGCGGGTCAGTGAAGGGGCCGGCATGCTCGGCCGCCATCTGCGGCTGTCCGAGGACCGCCAGCAGGCACTCGAGCACGCGGGGCTGCTGCACGACGTCGGCAAGGTCGGCGTCCCCACCAGCATCATCCGCAAGCCGGGCCGGCTCGACGACGCCGAGATGGACGCGATCCGGCTGCATCCCGCGCGGGGCGTCGAACTGATCGGCAACATCCCGTTCCTCGAGGAGGTGAAGTCCGCCGTCCTGCACCACCACGAGAAGTTCGACGGTTCGGGCTACCCGGCCGGACTGAGCGGCACCAACATCCCGTACTTCGCGAGGATCATCGGCATCGTGGACGCCTTCGACTGCCTGACCTCGACCCGTTCCTACCGGCCGGCCCGCAGCATCGAGGAAACGATCGCCATTCTGGTCCAGGACCGCCACACCCACTTCGACCCCACGCTGGTCGACGCCTTCGTCGAGGTGATCGGGCAGCAGGGCTGGACGCCCGCTGCGGCGGACCAGCCGGCGCCGAACGGGACGATCGACGCGGCGATCGACCACGACGACCTCAGCCTCGGCAGCGGCGGCGGGGCCACCGGATCGGCGGCTGGGCCGGCATGACGATGGCGGGGGAGACCGAAGGGCTGGACCTCAGAAACTTCGGCAGTGGCGTGGTGATCGTGCTCGCCGGCGCGGTGCTCGGCGTCGCCGCGGTCGTCCTGACCGCCCAGCGGGGAATGACCGAGTGGCCGGTCGCGCTGACCTTCGGTGGCCTGATCGCCGTCGGGGAGATGGTGCAGTTCCGGGTGGACCGGACCCGCAACCGTGCACCGATCGCCACCAGCGCGGCACTCGGCTACTGCCTGCTGCGTGGTCCCGAGGTCGGGATACCACCGGATGTCGCGCAGATCATCGCGGTCACGGCCGTGGCGACGGCCGCCGGCGTGCTGCCCCGAGTGGTCGCCGGACTGGCGTGGGACGCGGTGGTCTCGAGCCGGCGGCTGTTGTCGGTCGGTGCCGCCGCGGCGGTGTTCGCGGCCATCGCGCCGACCGACCTGTCCTGGAACGGCTCCTGGCGGCACGCGCTGCCGCTGTGCGGGGCGATGATCCTGGCCGTGCTGTCCGCCGCGGTCCTCGACGCCATCGTCGGAGCGGGCCAGTCCACCGAGCGACACAACAAACCCTTCCCGGCGGCCCTGCGCGACGAGTTCGGCGTGATGGGACGGATCGGGATGGCGATGGCCATCAGCGGCATCCTGCTGGCCTCGGGCACCTCGCTGGCCGGGCTGTGGGCGCCACCCCTCGTTCTCGTTCCACTGCTGCTCACCCAGTTCGCCTTCCGTCGCTATTCGTCTGCTCAGCGGACGTACCGGACGACGGTTCGGTCGATGGCTCGGAGTACGGAGATCGCTGGGTTCAGTAGTCCTGGGCAGAATGCCCGGACGGCGAGTCTGGCGGTGGCGATCGGGAACGATCTGGGGCTGACGCCGGCCCGGATGGAGGCGTTGGAGTATGCGGCGCTGCTGTCCGGGGTCGGGCAGTTGGCGTTGGCGGATCCCAGTCCTGGTGGGGCCTCGTTGCTGCGGAGCCGGGAGGAGCGGCAGCAGGCTGCTGAGATCGGGGCTTCGATCATCGAGCGGTCGGGAGTGCTGGATCACGTCGCGGAGATCGTGCGGCATTCCAACGACCCGTATCGGCAGGGGCGGGCCAGCAACCCGGACATTCCGGTGGAGAGCGGCATCGTCAATGTGGCTCTCGCCTACGAGCAGTTGGTGGGGGAGGGCAGCGGCCAGACGCCGGGCAAGGCGATGGAGAACATCGGGCTGGGCATCGGCGCGGAGTACGACCCGGTGGTGGTCGAGTCACTCCGCCGGGTGGTCGGCCGAGGGTTTCGCTTCTAGGTCTGACCAGCTGGGCGGCCGGTCGACGGGGATTTGGCCGGTGCCGCCCATTCCGGCGTACAGGAGTAGGCCCGCGCCTGCGGCGATGAGGACGTCTCCTGGGCTTACTGCTTGGCCTAGGCCGGGTAGGGCTACCGGTACTACGTCGCCTAGCCAGTGCAGGCGGGTAGAGGCGTCTGCTAGCTCGTGGCGGGGGTCTTCGGTGAAGGTCTTGATGCCGGCGCGGGCGAGGGTAGTGGGGGAGACGGGCATTGCGCCGTTGAGGGCTACTACTAGGGCGTTGCAGGTGAAGCCGGTGGCCAGTAGGGCTACACCGGGTCGCCGGAGGTTCAGGCGGAGGAAGACGGCTATGCAGACAGCCGAGCCGACCAGGCCTACTGGGTAGGCGACACCGCCCGTCAGAGAGCCCAGTACCTGGCCTGTGGCCGCTGCGGCGAGCCAGTGCAGGCCGGAGAGCGTGTTGTCGGCCAGGTCCGTCAGATGCCCGCCGGTCAGCAGTGCCGCCGCCACGGCCAGCAGCATGACGAGCAGAACCAGCAACATCCTGGTGATTCTGCCCGCCATGTGCTGTCAAACCAGCGCAATCGACTCCTTAGCGTGTCGGATCGACCACGCTCGGTACTACGCCTTGGCGGGCGCCGCGCCACCCTCGTCGAGCAGATCCGGCAGGTCCTTCACCCCAGGATCGCCCGCATCGGCCAGGTAGTCGGTCGGGTGCGTGGAGTCCGCGCCCGCGGCCACCTTGAGCGCCCGCAGGATCAGCGTCAGGACGACCGTCACGACCAGGTTGATCGAGACGGCGGTGAGCCCGATGTAGACCTGCTTCTCGGTGAACGGGAAGTTCGCCAGCGAACCGCCGAAGTGCTTCTTCGTCGCCGGGTTGATCACGTTGTACGCCGAGATGGTGCCGAACACCATCGCCACCGCCCAGCCGGCCAGCAGCGCCCAGCGGTGGAACCACCGGGTGAAAAGGCCGACCACGATCGCCGGGAAGGTCTGCAGGATCCAGATCCCGCCGAGCAGCTGCAGGTTGAGCGAGATGGTCTTGTCCATCCCGAGCACGAAGATCAGCGCGCCGAACTTCACCAGCAGCGAGGCCAGCTTGGAGACCTTGGCCTCCTGCGCCGGGGTCGCGTCCTTCTTCAGGAAGTCGCGGTAGATGTTGCGGGTGAACAGGTTGGCGGCCGCGATCGACATGATCGCCGCCGGCACCAGCGCACCCACCGCGATGGCCGCGAAGGCGATACCGGCGAACCAGGCCGGGAATTCCTGGTCGAACAGCCGCGGAATCGCCAGTTGCGGGTTCGCCAGGCCGTCCAGGCCCTTGATGTTGACCTTTGCGGTGATCGCCATGAATCCGAGCAGGGCGAGCAATCCGAGAAGGAGTGAATAGGCCGGCAGGATGGCCGCGTTCCGGCGGACGACATTTCGGTTCTTGGTGGACAGTACGGCCGTCACGGAATGCGGGTACATGAACAGCGCCATCGCCGAGCCGAGGGCCAGCGTCCAATACGCCGAGTACCCGGCTTCACCAGGAATGAAGGCGCCGGTCGGTTTTCCGGTGGCCGGGTTCGGGGTCGCCATCTTCGCCTTGGCGGCGTCGAAGATGGTGTCCCAGCCGCCGAGCGCGTGCGGCAGGTAGATGATCGCGACGGCGATCACCAGGTAGATCAGGCCGTCCTTGACGAACGCGATCATGGCCGGCGCGCGCAGGCCGGACGAGTAGGTGTACGCCGCCAGGACGGCGAACGCGATCAGCAGCGGCAGGTCCTTGGCCAGCGTGTTGCTGCCGCCCAGGCCCATCGTCTCGAAGACCGCCTGCATGCCGACGAGCTGCAGTGCGATGTACGGCATCGTCGCCAGGATGCCGGTGACCGCCACAGCCAGCGACAGGCCGCGGCTCCCGTACCGGCCGCCGACGAAGTCTGCCGGGGTCACGTACCCGTTCCGGTGCGCGACCGACCAGAGCCGGGACATGAAGATGAAGATGATCGGGTAAACCACGATTGTGTACGGCACCGCGAAGAAGCCGCTGATCGCACCCGTCGCGTACATCGCGGCAGGTACGGCGACGAACGTGTACGCCGTGTAGAGGTCGCCGCCGAGCAGGAACCAGGTGATGAACGTGCCGAAGCCACGCCCACCCAGACCCCACTCGTCCAGGCTGTCGAGCTCACCCGACCGGCGCCAGCGCGCGGCCATGAAGCCCATCACGGTGACGGCGACGAAGATGACGACGACGATGGTCAGCTGGACCCAGTTGACTTCGGTGTTCATCGGTCACCCTCCTTCCGGCTGGACCCGGCGTCGAGGCCGGCCTCGCCCCGTCGCTTACGCTCCTCGCGCATCACCAGCTGGTACGAGATGCTCACCGTGATCGCGGAGATGAAGACCCAGAGCAGCTGGTACCAGTAGAAGAACGGAAACCCCCACAATCGGGGTTCGTCCTTGGCGTAAGTGGAGACTAGAAGCGGTACGACCACCGAGACCGCCAGCAGTACGCCGGCGATCCAGTACGCGGGTCTGACCGCGGCAAGTTTGGACACGACAACCTCCTCGGGACACAGGGCGCGGTGAACGCTACCGCTCGGCGACATACAGCGACTAGACCTTCAGGGTGGGGCATGGATACTGATGCGGCTTGGAACCTGCGGCGGATCGTGCTCTCCGTGTTGTTCCTGCTGGTCGTTGCTCTGCCGCTTTATCCGGAGCTGTACGGGCTCGACGAGGTCACGCCCTTCACGCAACTGGTCTCCTTCCGGCCTCAGCTCCTGGTTCTCGTCCTGGTACTTGGGTTGGCGATGCTGCTGCGGTGGAACTGGCGGATCGCGGCGGGGTTGGTGATCCTGCTGGCGCTGGTCGGTGGGGCGCTGGTGGCGCCGCGGAAGTTCTCCGATCCGACGCCGCCGCCGGCTGGTACGCGGGCACTGACCGTGATGGTCGCGAATGTGCTGGGCGGGGGAGCGGATGCGGATGAGGTGGCGAAGCTGATCAACGCCCACCGGCCGGACATCGTTTCGTTGCCGGAGGCACAGGTCGACGTACGGCAGTCGATCGAGTCGCATCTTTCGGGGTCGCGGTATTACGGGTATACCCAGCAGGCCAATGCGGAGGTCGAGAGCGCTACCAGCGTGCTGGTCTCCGCGGACCTGGGCAACGTGCATTTCGACTCCGAGAAGCTTGATACGGGGAGCGTCAGTTCGCAGCAGCCGGGCACTACGTCGAGGCCGGGCGCGGGTGATCCGGGGGCGGTGACGATCGGGCCGGTGCAGCAGACGACTACGCAGTTCGGGCACATCATCGTGTCCGGTGGGAATCTTGGGAAGCTTCGGTTGATCGCGTATCACGGGTATCCGCCGCTGCCGAAGGACGTGACGATCTGGAAGCAGGATCTTCAGGTCGTGAAGGACTGGTGTGCGGCCGGGGCTTTGACGGTGGTGGCGGGGGACTTCAACGCGACGGTCGATCATGCGGACTTCCGGTCCGCTCTGGGCCGGGGGTGCAAGAGCGTCGGCCCGAGCGTCGGCGAAGGCTTCCAAGGCACCTGGCCGGCCAACCGGCCGGCGCTCTTCCGCACGCAGATCGACCATGTGGTCATCTCCGATGGGATCATGCCGGGGAAGTTCCAGACGTATGAGATGGCTGGGTCGGATCATCGGGCTGTCATCACCACGATTGCTGTACCGAAGTAGCCCCCACGCCGGCTCCGCTGTCCGCTCCTGCGTCGCGTCCGCGTTCGCCGGCTCCCGCCCGCCCGAAGCGCGGGCTCCTTCGTCGCCTGCTTGGTGAGGGCGATGGGTGGCTGATCGGCCGCTGGCGGGTGGTGTGGTTGGTGGGTGTTGGGGCTGGGCCCGAGGAGGTTGGCAGATGTGGATGGGTGGATCTCATCAAGCTGGTCACCCCGTCGCCAACAACGGCAACCGTGCAACGTCGGGCCCGCCCGTCTTTGCCAACCACCTCAACCCGCCTGTGCCCGGCCGGCCAACCACCCCAACCACGGCAACTCCTCCGCGCCGGGCCGGCCACCCATCGCCTTCGTCAAGCGGGCGACGAAGGAGCCCGCGCACCAGGGTGGGCGGGAGCCGGCGAACGCGGACGCGACGCAGGAGCGGACAGCGGAGCCGGCGTGGGGGAGTTGGCTCGGCTGCGTCGACACCCACTTCAGTCACCAGATCGTCACCCTCAACGAAACCCAGCACCTGCAAGACCTTGAAGAGCCGCCACCGACCTGAGGCCTCAGGTTGCGATCGAGTGTCCCAGGTACTTCCTCAGTCGTCGGAGTGCCCGCGGTCGGCGAGATCTATCCAGTAGCGGTGTATGGATCGGTCGCCGTTGTGGAGGACGTCTGTGAGTACTCCGCCGTGGTGTTCGATGGTTTTGGTGGAGGCGAGGTTGTCGGCCAGGCAGACGAGCATGACGCGGGGGAGGCCCAAGGTGCTTGCGTGGTTGAGGATTTCGCCTAGGGCCCAGGTGGCGAGGCCGTGGCCGCGGGCTGAGGGGCGGATGCCGTAGCCGATGTGGCCGTTCTGTTCGTGGAGGTGGTGGCGGAGCGCGATACCGCCTTGTATCCGGTTGTCTTCGAGGATCCATCGGAGGGTCGCGTTCGGCAGGGCGTGCAGCCTGGCGATCCACGCGGCGAAGCCTGAAGGCGATTCGAGTTCGTCGGACTCACTGATGCCGAAGCCGTCTTCGTGGAGCCCCGGTCCCCACTCCGCATGGGACTCCAGCCACTCGGCATGCAACCGGACAGTCGGTTCGATCAGTTGCAGCGACACCCACTAAACCTACCTTGGTACCGGGATCGGCCTGGCCAGAAGTCGGTCGAGGGTGTCGGTGAGGAACTGCGCCGGGTCCGGGACCGATGTGGTGACTCGCATTGCCACGATCGCGTCCGGTCGTACAAGCATGGCTCCACCGGAGGGCAGCCACGGCACAGAGACCCGGTACGCCGGTAAGCCCACGTCCCCCGCAGCCACGAGCCACTGGTCGGCCCCCACGAGCAAGGTCCACCGAGATGAGACCAGGTCAAGCGTTGAGACTCCGTCGACCCACGCGTGTGGCACTCGCGAGCCCGGCGAGCCGTCCAGTGTCGCCGCAAGATCAACCGTGGAAGGGAGTTCCGGCTGCGGGTCGACTACCCCGGCCGAGTCGTAGCGCTGGCCGAGGTGGACGACTGGTGATGCCCAGACTCCGGCCGCCGCCCTGGCAGCGTCGGCTTCCGGGCCTTGGCCCCAATGCAGCGCGGGGTCGGCGACTCGGCGCATTGCCTGGTCCAGGGTGGTTGCAGCGACTGGCCGGCGCTCCTGGGCGTAGGTGTCGAGCAGGGCGGCACCTGCCTCGCCGTGGTGGACGGCGGCCAGCTTCCAGGCCAGGTTGTGGGCGTCGGCGACGCCGGTGTTGAGGCCGAAGGCACCCAGCGGCGACACGGTGTGCGCGGCATCCCCGACGAGGAACACCCGCCCGACGGCGAAGCGATCGGCCAGGGAGCTCCGGGGGCGCCAGGGAAGTACGCTGCGGATCTCGACGTCGAGGTCGGGATCGCCAACGGCCGTACGGACGATGGAAACGCAGCGCTCGGGCGTGAAATCCTCGGGGCGTTCACCGGCGTCTACATCGCAAGCCACGTGGAAGACCCAGGTCGACTCGCCGTCCACGGTGACCAGCAGGCCGGGCGCGTCCGGCGTGGTGATCGTGCAGGTGCCGAACGACATCCCCCGCAGGTGAGGCCGCAGGTCGGCGCCGAACAGGATGTTGATCATCGACTTGCCCAGATCACCCGCGCCGGACGTACCAACGCCAAGTGCAGCCCGTACTGCGCTATGCCCGCCGTCCGCAGCCACCACCCTCGAGCACCGCAGCGAATAGCGACCGTCTGGCCCCTCCAACTCGACGTCGACCCCGTCGGCGGCCTGGGTGATGCCGACCAGATTGGTCGACCAGCGAAGATCCGCGCCACGCCGTACCAGGTCGGCCGCCACCACCGCGTCGAGCCGGTCCTGCGCGCAGACGCCCCGCAGATTGAACGGGGTCACGTCCAGTACGCCGGCAGCCGGTGCGGGCATGGGCACGGTCGTGACGTCGCCGGCGCCCATCTCGACGACGGTCCGCGCTACCGCTTTGCCCACAGCTCCGGCGCCCTGGAGGTCGACCGCGACGGCGTCCGCGGCCGCGTCGAGCCCGAGTTCGCGGAGGATCTCGACCGTACGCGACCCGATCCCGGTGGCACGCGGATGGATGGACGGCCCGGACCGGCGTTCGACCAGCACGGCCGGTACGCCGTGATGGTCGAGCAACGCGGCGGCGAGCAGCCCGACGCTGCCGCCGCCGACGACTAGTACCGGCACTTCTGGATACGCTGTATTCGTCATGGCTACAGCGTAGCCATAAGCTAGGATGGTGTGTCAACGAGGAAAGGAACCGCTCGATGACCGACCCCGCGCCCTCGTCGGTGTGGACCAGGCAGCGCCCCCAACCGGCCCGGCGCGCGCCCGGCGTCGACCAGTACGTCGCTGCCGCCCTCGCCGTCGCAGACGCCGAGGGCCTGGACGCCGTCTCCATGCGCCGAGTCGCCGGCGACCTCGGCTCGGGCACAGCCACCCTCTACCGCTACATCACCAACCGCGACGAACTGATCGACCTGATGATCGACGCGGTCCAAGGCGAAGACCCACTTGTCGAAGCGACCGACATCGCGGGGGACTGGCGGGCCGGCCTGGCTGCCGTCGCGCACAACCTGCGCGCGACCCTCCTGCGACACCCCTGGCTGGCGGGCGAGCTCACAGGCCGACCATCGCTCGGCCCCAACTCACTACGCCGATCCGAAGCCGCGCTGCGCGCCGCCGTCGCGCTCACCCCGGACATCACCCGGGCGTCGCAAGCCCTCAGCGCCGTGCGCGCCTACGTCCTGGGCTCAGTCGCCGGCCAGCAAGCCGCAGTGCTGGCCGAGCAACGCTCCGGTCTGACCAAAGAGCAATGGCAACACAGCCACGGCCCCTACATCACCCAGATCCTGGCCGCCGGCGAGCACCCCATGCTCGCCCGTCGCATCCACGAAGCCGAAGAGCCAGACCCTGACGACGACTTCGCCTTCGGCCTCGACTGCATCCTCGACGGCCTCGCGTCCCGCCTGCGTCACTGACCGCAGCCGCCGGCCGCCGACGCTGCCGTCCAGTGGTCGTAATCTGGGCGTCTCCTTGGGTCAACTTGGTTGAAACATGGGCTTCTTACCTTGAAGGTCCACGTGGGGCCGGGGCGAGGCGGTGAAGCATGTACGAGTATGTCGATCCGTTCATCGGGACCGGCGCTACCGACCTGCCTGTGCCTCAGGGGCTGGCCGCGTCCTGGTGGTGGCCCAAGGCGCAGGTCGGGAACACTCATCCGGGGGCCGTGCACCCCTTCGGGATGGTGTCCGCCTGTCCGTACTCCGGGGCCTACCCGACCGGCTACGGGCTGTACGACTTCAACACCGAGGGTCTGCCTGACGTGCTGTACGACCGCCCGGTCGCCTCCGGCTTCACCCACTTCCAGCAGTCCGGCACGGGCGCGATCCGCAAGTACTACAACTACTTCCGGGTCACTCCGATGCTCGGCCCGCTCGACGACCTGGGCACCACCTGGGACCTTCTGGACGAGGTGGCCGAGCCCGGCTACTACGCGGCGACGCTGAGCTCAGGCATCCGCTGCGAGCTGACGGTCGGCCCCAAGTCGGCCGTCCACCGCTACACCTTCCCGGCGAACGACGCCGCCCGGATCGTCATCGACGCCTCGACCGGCGGCCTGGCCATCCCGCACAGCCGGACCGTACCGCTGAAGGCGCACCTGGCGATGCTGGAGCCGGGGGTGGCCCAGGGGGAGATCCACGTCGAGGGCGTGCCGTTGGCCGTTCATCTGGAGATCGACGCCCCCGGCTGGCGACAGCTGCTCTGGTACGACCGGCGCCTGATGCCCGGCGGCACCCGCCTCGACTTCGACTACATCCGGCCAACCACACTGCGGCCGTTCGGGCTGATGTTCATGGGCCCGTCACGCGCCGAGCAGACCGTCGAGGTGCGGCTCGGGTTCTCCCTGCGCGGGTGCGAGAAGGCTCGCGACAACCTGCACAGGGACGTCGGCCGGACCCAGGTCACCTTCACCGGGCGGCGCGACGAGACGGCGGCAACCTGGCGCGACCACCTCGGCAAGGTGACGATCAAGGCCGACTCCGACGACCAGGCAACGGTTTTCGGTACTGCCCTCTACCACTCGCTGGTCAAGCCGAGCTTCGCCCCGGACGAGAGCCCCTCGTGGACGACCGAAGGGCCCTACGCGTTCGACATCTGCACCATGTGGGACATCTACCGCACCCAGCTGCCACTGATGAACACGTTGTTCCCGGAGCGTTCCGTCGCGCTGGCCGGCGCGATGCTGTCGATCGCCGAGCAGGAGGGCAACCTGCCGATCGGCTACCGGATGGCCAAGGGGGCCGACCGATTCTCGAGGCAGGGCAGTGCGCTGGCGCACACCTTCCTGGCCGACCTGTGCCAGCTGGATCTGCCGGGTATCGACTGGGACTGGGCCATGGTGCACCTCGAGATGGACCTGCGCCGGACGTACGGCGAGGACTACCTTGTACACGGTGTGGCCCACCCGATCAGCCACACCCTCGACCTGGCGTACGCCTACCACTGCACCGCTGCGGTCGCCCAGAAGCTCCGCGACCGGCCACTGGCCAAGCAGATGCGCGAACTCGCCCAAGGCTGGCACAAGGCGTACGACCCGGCCACCGGCCTGCTACGCGACTCGACGTTCTACGAGGGCGGCCGGTGGAACTACTCGTTCCGCCTGCTGCACGACATGCGAGCCCGGATCGCGCTGGCAGGCGGGGACAAACAATTCGTCGGCCTGCTCGACCGGTTCTTCGGATACGGCGCCGCACCGGTCACCCAGCCCGGGGTAGCGCCGAGCGTGGCCGAGATGGACGCCGGGTACGCCCTGTGCCGGTTCGAGGGACTGAACAACGAACCGGACTACGACGCGCCCTGGTCCTACCACTACGCGGGACGGCCGGACCGTACCGCCGAAGTGGTGCACGCCGCCGTCGCCAACCAGTTCGGCACCGGCCGGGGCGGGCTGCCGGGTAACGACGACTCCGGTGGGCTGTCCGCGTGGTACGTGTGGGCGACTCTCGGGCTGTTCCCAGTGGCCGGGCAGAACCTGTTCCTGGTGAGTGCGCCGGCCGTGGCGGAGTCCACGACCCAGCTGCCGGCGGGCGACCTGTCGATCACCACCACGGGATTCGAGCCGGTCGAGCCAGGGGGACCGGTCTCCTACGTCCAGTCCATCGCGGTGAACGGCAAGACCCTCGAACGCCCCTGGATCTCCGGCCGGGAACTGCGGCACATCCGCAACCTGCACATCGAGCTCGGCCCGCAGCCCTCCGGCTGGGGCACCCGGATCAGGCCACCATCCACATCCGACCCACTGCACACCGCTGGAGGTGAGGCATGACCATCGCCGACAACACGCCCCTTCTGTCCGTACCCAATCGCCGGCTGGTCATCGTCGTCCGCGCCGACCCAGTCATCTGCGGGCACTCCGGCGAGGCGCGCTGCCTCGCCGAGGTGGCGCTCACTCGCGGGTTCGACGACGTGCGGATCGTGACCTGGCCGCTGGATGCGCTCGAGGCGGCCGGGCTGCCGCTGAAACCGCTCGACGGCGTACTGCCGTACAGCCCCGGTATCACCGTGGAGCGGCCCGATCCCGTCGGCGACTACCGGGTGCCGGACGGGCGCTACCTGTCCGGGCTCATCGGGCGGCTGGTCGAACTGTTCAGCGACGGGGTGCCGACGGTGGCGATGTCCCTGTACCTGAGCCCGCACGCGATCGCCGTCCAGGAGGCCGTCCAGGTGGCGCGCCGGATGGGGCCCGCGCGGGTGACCACTGTGGCCGAGGCCGTGGGCTCCGACATCACCAACGTGGTGCGCGAGTGCGTGACCACCGGCCGGTTCGGTGCGGCCGCGCACATCCTGTCGATCTACCTGGCGGCCGACCACTGCGTGGCGGTGTCGGAATACACCAAGGAACTGATCGTCGCCTCGGCGGCGACCCTCGACGGCATGCACGGCACGACGTTCGCGCAGCAGTGCCGTGACCGGATCGCCATCTCCTACCCGGCGGTCGACTCGTGGTCCTACCTGTCGCTCACCGACGACCGGATCGCCGAAACCCTTGCCCAGCGTGGCCTTTCCCGGGACGGGTACGTGCTCTTCCTGTCCCGGATCGCCTCGGCGAAGGGGATCGACGACCTGATCGACGCATACGCCGGGTCTCGGTCGGCCGAGCGAGTGCAACTGGTGCTGGCTGGGCGCGGGCCGCAGGAAGCCGAGGTGCTGGCGCGGGTGGCGGCAGCGGGCCTGGGGGAGCGGGTGAGGGTGCTGACCGATGTGGACGACGCGGAGAAGCCGGCGCTGATGGCTGGAAGCGCGGCGTTTGTGCTGCCGACTCGCGAGCAGCCGGAGTTCGTCGAGACGTTCGGGATCGCGCTGGTCGAGAAGGCTCTGGCCGGTGGCGGGCCGATCATCACTTGCGCGACCGGCGGCGTACCGGAGGCAGTCGGTGATACGGCCCTGCTGGTGCCGCAGCGCGACCCGGCCACCCTGCGGACCGTGCTCGATGAGGTCGTGTGCGACTGGACCTACGAGCAGCGAGCGGCCGCCGAGCAGCGCGCCCGGGCGTACGCGCTGCAGTTCGATCGGGCCAACGTCTTCGACCGCCTCTTCGCGCTCGCCGAGCCCCCCGCCGCGCACGTCGCCTGAGCGGGCGCGGGGGGAGTCAGCTGCTGCCGGCGGCGGGGCGGTAGATGTAGGGCTGGGAGCCCCGGACTGCCTCGGTGAGCATCAGGAGCATGTCGGCGCGGGCTTCGATGGGGCGGCCGAAGAGTTCGTCGTCGCCGGGGATGGGGAAGCCCTTCACCCCGATCGCGAGCTGGCTGAGCAACACGTGCAGGACGCTGCGGGCGTTGAAGACGTTGGGGGTCGGCCACTCGGGGAGCGTCTCGTGCATCAGCGGCTGCTGGGCCGCGGTGGCGGCGACCGGCTTCAGCCAGCGCTCCAGCTCGTCGCTGGTGAGCATGTTGCGGTGCAGGATCGTCATCACCGCGTGCGCGACCCGGTCATGCTCCTCATGCACCCACCGGTACTGCGTCTCCTTCACGATCCGGTCAGCCAGTACGTCGAGCAGCGCCCGAAGCACCCCCGCGTCGCAGTGCCGTGAGCGGGCCAGTGCGCCGATGGCGTCGGCCCCGTGCGCCACGGCATGCGCCCACCCGCAGTCGGCGACATACCCCCGGAGGTCGCGCTCGCGCAGCAGCCAGGTGGCCAACCGGTCACCCCAGCGCATCACCACCTCGTCGTGGACGAGGAACTCGGCGTTGTCGCGGTGGATCACCTCCGCCAGCGTCAGCGCGGTGAAGGAGCGGCGGAAGACCGTATCGGTGCCGTCCTCCCCGAGCCCGTAGGCGAGTCCGGCGCAGAGACCGTCACCGAATCCGGGCAGCAGGTCGTCGTAGACGCCGCGCTCGAGCCAAGTGGCCAGGGTCGGATAGGCCAGCGCGTCCCGCACCTGCGGGTTGGTACTGGCCAGGCCCCGGACGAGCTCCTCGGTGAGGTCGGTCAGCGCACGGTCGCGGGGTACCGCGTAGTCCGCGGCCATCACGTCCTGCCAGTACGTCGACTCCACCAATGCATCCTTTCACTTGGACCTGCTCAATCAACACCCATCCACCCGCTCCTGTCGAGCCTGCCCACGGCCGACATCGGCAACCACGCCGTACCCAGGCCACTGAAGGCCATGCCCTAGGCTCACATCCGTGCCGTCTTTGAGCGATGTGGCGCGGAACCACACGACGCTGGACCAGGCGGACCTGGACCGGCTGCAGTTGCTGGTGTCCGACTGGCAGATGCTGGCCGACCTGTCCTTCGCGGACCTGGTGCTCTGGCTGCCCGATACCGAGGGGCTCGGCTTCTGGGCGGGTGCGCAGATGCGGCCGACCACCGGGCCGACGGCGTACCTGGACGACATCGTCGGCAGTTTCGTCCCGCGCGACCGCCGCCCGCTGCTCGACCAGGCCTACGACTCCGGCCGGATCTGCCGCGAGGGCGACCCCGAATGGCGCGACGACGTGCCCGTCCGGGTCGAGACGATCCCGGTCCGCCGCGGCGCCCGGGTGATCGCCGTGATCGCCCGCAACACCAACCTGCTGGGCGTCCGGACGCCCAGCCGACTCGAGATCGCCTACCTGCAGAGCGCGACCGATCTGGCCCGGATGATCACCGACGGCATCTTCCCGTACGGCGGTGAGCGGCTGCTCTCCACCACGCCACGGGTCGGGGACGGCTGCATCCGGGTCGATCGTCACGGCATGGTGACGTTCGCCAGCCCGAACGCGTTGTCCGCGTACCGCCGGATGGGACTCGTCACCGACCTGGTCGGCAGCCGGCTGAAGGACATCACCGGCGAGCTGATCCACAGCGGGCAGAAGGTCGACGACGTGCTGGCCTCGGTGCTCACCGGCCGGGCCGCCAAGGAGATCGAGATCGAGAACTCCGACGCGACCCTGTTCCTGCGGGCGATCCCGTTGCGGGCCGAGGGCGAGCACGTGGGCGCGCTGATCCTGCTCCGCGACGTCACGGAGCTGCGGAGCCGGGAGCGGGAGCTGGTCACCAAGGAGGCGACCATCCGGGAGATTCATCATCGCGTCAAGAACAACTTGCAGACCGTCGCCGCGTTACTGCGAATGCAGGGAAGGCGCATCACCGTGCCAGAAGCCCAGTCGGCGCTGGCCGAAGCCGTCCGCAGAGTGGGATCGATCGCGATCGTGCACGAGACGCTGTCGGAGTCGTTCGACGAGCACGTCGACTTCGACGACGTCGCCGACCGGGTGGCCGCGATGGTCGCGGACGTGTCGACGATCTCGGCCGAGGTGACGATCAGCCGGACCGGCACGTTCGGCGTACTGGACTCCGAGGTCGCGACCCCGCTGGCGATGGTGCTGACCGAGCTCATGCAGAACTCGGTCGAGCACGCCTTCAGCAGCAGGTCGACCGAGCACCCGACCGGCACCATCGAACTGGCCGCCCAGCGAAGTGTCGGGCGGCTGCGGGTGGTGGTGACCGATGACGGCAAGGGGCTTCCGGCGAACTTCGACTCCGAGACGTCCGGCAACCTGGGGCTGTCGATCGTGCGCACGCTGGTGATCGGTGAACTCGACGGACTACTCGAATTCCACCCACGATCAGACGGCCCGGGCACGACGGTAGTACTTGACTTTCCAGTCAAGGAGTAGCTGTCGTAATTCCTGAACAGCCGTGGGGAGAAGTCCACAGTTCTTCAGAAACAACGCGAGGTTTTTACCGTAGTACCAGGGGAAATCGAAAGGCCCCGCGGATCCCGCGGGGCCTGCGTCGAAACTCGGGTCAGGCAGTACGGATGCGAGCGCGGGCGTTGCGGCGCTTCAGAGCGCGTCGCTCGTCCTCACTCAGACCGCCCCAGACACCGTGGTCCTGGCCGGCTTCCAGCGCCCAGGCGAGGCACTGTTCACGCACGTCGCAGCGACGGCACACCTGCTTGGCCTCCTCGATCTGCATGATCGCGGGCCCGGTGTTGCCAATGGGGAAAAATAGTTCCGGGTCCTCATCGAGGCAAATGGCCCGGTGGCGCCAATCCATGGCGGATCCCATCTCTCTCAGTAGTTTGGTGACGCTGACGGCCTGGTCTGTGCCCAAGTCAGCGCGCCTGTACTCGCACGGGGGTGGTGCGGAGCGTTGTGAACGTTTTCACGAACGACTCCATGTTCCCAATCTAGTGTGATCGAAACAAGGGTTCTGGAGTTGTCGATCCGATCACAACACTCTCTTAACACTACTAACCGGTGCACAGCGGTTCACCCCGTCCGGAAACCGGACGGAAGGACCTTGCTGCGATCACCCGTTCACTGCAAGTAACCGATCCAACAGCCCTGGGGTTACGCAAAACTTCAATCCCTGTGGGGCTGACGTTCTCCGACCCTTGAGCTCCCGGGGGAGGAGGGTCGTCGTCCCGGTTGCTCTCCGGCCGGGCGCACTACCTCTCCGCGCGCAGCACTACGCTGGAGCCCGTGCCGACCGAAACGACGCCGTCCACAGCTCCGCGCCCGCTCAAGCTAGCCGCGGCGGTGGTCGCAGCGGAAGGCCTTGTGCTCGCTGTTCTCGGAATTGTCGAAGCAATAACGATCGACGCGGACCGGCTGGTGCTCGGTCTGACCACCGCCGGCTTCCTGCTCCTGTACGGCGCCGGCCTGCTCTTCGTCGCCCGTGGGCTCTACCGGAAGTCGCCCTGGAGCCGCGGTCCGGCCGTCTTCGCCCAGCTGATCCAGCTGTTCATGGCGTACAGCTTCTGGGGCGGCTCGACCAGGTTCGTCTCGGTGATCCTGGCCGTCGCCGCGATCGCCGTCCTGGTCGCCATCTTCCAGAAGCCGTCGATGGAGGCCCTCAACCGGGAGCCCGGCGAGGACCACCCGGTCATCTGACCAACTACTCCTTGAGCAGGCCTGCCCGCAGTTCCGTGAGGGTGCGGGCCAGCAGCCGGGAGACGTGCATCTGCGAGATGCCGATCTCGTCGGCGATCTGCGACTGGGTCATGCCCCGGAAGAACCGCAGCGTCAGGATCCGTTTCTCGCGGGTGTCCAGCTGGGCCAGCAGCGGCTTGAGCGACTCGCGGTACTCGACGCTCTCCAGCGCCTCGTCCTCGCCTCCCAGGCCGTCCAGGACCGTCGTGGCGTCCGCCTCGTTCTGGTCCGGGGCGTCGAGGGAGAGCGTGTTGTAGGCGTTCGCAGACTCCAGGCCCTCGATGATCAGGTCGGCCGGCAGTCCCAGCCGTTCGGACAGCTCCCCGACCGTCGGCGCCCGGCCCTGCTCCTGGGTCAGCTCAGCGGTCGCCGCGGTCAGCGACAGCCGGAGCTCCTGGAGCCGGCGTGGCACCCGGATGGCCCAGCCCTTGTCCCGGAAGTACCGCTTGATCTCGCCCAGGATCGTCGGCGTCGCGTAGGTGGAGAACTCCACCCCGCGGTCGGAGTCGAACCGGTCGATCGCCTTGATCAGGCCGATCGTGGCCACCTGGACCAGATCGTCGTACGGTTCGCCGCGGTTGCGGAAGCGCCGGGCCAGGTGCTCCACCAGCGGCATGTGCAAGGAGACCAGGCTGTCGCGGGCGAGCGTGTGGGCCGGATCTCCTGGGGTCGAACCGCCCATCGCGGCGAAGTAAGCGGCGGTCTTGGTGCGTAGGTCGGGTTCCTGGGGCTCGCTGTCCAGGGGGCGTTCCTCTGTCACGCCTTCTCCGACGTGGTCGCGGACGACGACACCGTGATGGTCAGCCGCCCGTCGACGGTCTCGGCCGCGGCAGACTCCACCAGTGCGGTCAGTACGGTCCACCCGAACGAGGTGGTGTCCGGCTTCCAGCCGTTCGGCACGGTGGCCGTCGTACTGACCGTCAACTGCGGCGGGTCGATCTCGAAGACCAGGTCCAGCACCCCGTCGGAGGCCTGCGGGAGCAGCAGCGCGCACGCCTCGTCCACCGCGATCCGCAGATCGTCGATCGCGTCCACGGTGAAGTCGTTGCGGGCCGCCAGGTTGCCGACGACCGACCGCGGCACCGCGATGTAGGCGCTGTCCGCGGGAATGCTGAGGCGGACCTCGGCGGATCGTCCGTTGCTGCTCACAGTGCATTGCCTCCCAGGCAGGCTTGACTCATGGGTGTGAGGCCCACGGCGTACATCTTCCACTCTGCGGCGCGGCTACGCACCCCGAGGACCCACTTCCACCCGCTGAGCGGTTACGGGTGCTCGTGCTCCGAACGCAACCGGGCCAGGAAGGTCTTGGTGCGTTGATGTTGCGGGTTGCCGATCACGTCGGCCGGCGCACCGGACTCGACCACCACGCCACCGTCCATGAAGACGACCGTGTCGGCCACCTCGCGGGCGAAGGACATCTCGTGGGTGACGACGATCATCGTCATTCCCTCGGACGCCAGCTCGCGCATCACCGCCAGCACCTCGCCGACCAGTTCGGGGTCGAGCGCCGAGGTCGGCTCGTCGAACAGCATCAGCTTGGGCTGCATCGCCAGTGCCCGCGCGATCGCCACCCGCTGCTGCTGGCCGCCCGACAACTGCGCCGGGTACGCCGCGCAGCGGTCCGCCAGCCCGACGCGTTCGAGCAACTCGACCGCACGCTGGCGGGCCGCCTTCTTCGACTCGCCCTTGACCTGCACCGGCGCCTCGGCGACGTTGTCCACCGCGGTCATGTGCGGGAACAGGTTGAACCGCTGGAAGACCATCCCGATCTCGCGCCGCTGGGCCGCGATCTGCTTGTTCGGCAGCCGGTACAGCTTGCCCTCGCGTTCGGCGTACCCCATCAGGTCGCCGTCGACCCAGATCCGGCCGCCGTCGATCGTCTCGAGCTGGTTGATGCAGCGCAGGAAGGTGGTCTTGCCCGAACCCGACGGACCGAGCAGGCAGACCACCCGGCCCTCGTCGACGTCGAGGTCGATGCCCTTCAGTACCTGGTTGTGGTGGAACGACTTGGTCACGTTGACCGCGTGGACCAGTGGTCCGATCATCAGGCGCCTCCTGCCCCGGCCGGCCGGGCGGCTCGCGGGGCCTTGGTCCCGAAGCCCTTGCCGAAGTGCCGCTCGAGGAAGTACTGCCCGACCATCAGCACGCTGGTGGCGGCCAGGTAGTACAGCGTCGCGGCGACGGCGACCGGGAATGTCTTGTAGTAAACGCTTCCGATCGACTGCAGCTGGTAGAACAGCTCGGTCGTCACCGGTACCGCGATCAGCAGTGAAGTGTCCTTGAGCATCGCGATCGTCTCGTTGCCGGTCGGCGGCACGATCACCCGCATCGCCTGCGGCAGCACGACCCGGCGCATGGCCTTGCCCCGGTTCATCCCGAGCGCCTCGGCGGCCTCGAGCTGACCCTTGTCGACGCTCATGATGCCGGCCCGGGCGATCTCGGCCATGTACGCCGCCTCGGACAAGCCGAGGCCCAGGACGCCGGCCACGATGCCGGTGAAGACCTGGTTGGCGTCCAGGGTCAGGAAGCGCCAGTCACCCGACATCCCCAGCCACTCGATGATCTTCCAGTCGAACGGGAAGCCGAACGACAGTCCGTCCTTGAACAAGATGCCCAGCGTGGCCATCGTGAACAGCAGGATGTACCGCGGCACGCTGCGGAAGAACCAGGTGAACAGCCAGGCCACCCCGGACAGGATCGGGTTGTCCGACAGCCGCATCACGGCCAGGATCACCCCGCCGCCGACCCCGAGCACCATGCTCAGCACGGTGACCAGCAGGGTGCCCTTGACCAGGCCCTCGAGCACCGGCGACTGGTTCATCGCCTGGAAGACGAACTTCCAGTCGAACTCCTTGTTGGTCAGCACCAGGTGCACGAACATCGCGAACAGCACCGCGAGCACGGCGATGGCGACCCAGCGGCCCGGGTGCCGGACCGGGACGGCGTCGATCGCGCCCGGCCGGTCCGCCGCCGCGGGGGCGGGCGAATCGGCCGGACGCGGGTCGTCGGTACCTGACGTCATCTCAGGGGTTCACGGCGAAGTCGGTGATGGCGCCCGACTCGTTGCCCCAGGTGCTCAGCGCCGTCTTGTAGGAGCCGTCGGCATCGATCGCCTTGAGTGCCTTGGCGAGCGCGGCCGCGAAGTCGGTCTCGGCCTTCGGTACGACGTACCCGTACGGCGCGGCGTCGTAGATGTCGCCGAGCGCCTCGATCTTGCCCTGCGACTGCTTGGCGGCGTACAGCACGACCGGCGAGTCGGCCAGCATCGCGTCGGCCTTGCCGGTGGCGACGTCGGCCGTGGCCGCGTCCTGCTTCTCGCGGATGATCAGCTTGATCTCCGGCTTGCCGGCCTTCTTGCAGGCCGCCTGCTTGACCGGCAGGTCGTCCTCGAGCTGGGTGGTGCCCTTCTGCACGGCGATCGTCTTGCCACAGGCGTCGGCCGGGTCGACCTTCTTCGGGTTGCCCGCCGCGGTGGCCCACTGGGTGCCGGCGTTGAAGTAGCTGACCATGTTGACCTGCGCCTTGCGCTTGTCGTTGATCGTGAACGACGAGATGCCCATGTCGTACTTGCCGCTCTGCACACCGGTGATGATGGTGTCGAAGCCGGCCGGCTGCCAGTCGACGGTGACGCCGAACTTCTTGGCGACGGCGTTGAACACGTCGACGTCCATCCCGGCGACGGTCTTGCCGCCCTGCAGGAACTCGTTCGGCGGGTAGGTCGCGTCCACGCCGACGGTGATCTTGCCGGCGGTCTTGATCTTCGCAGGCAGGGCCGCCGCGAGCTCGGGGTCCGTGGATCCACCAGCGGTCGGCTGGCTCGACGAGGTGCTCGTCGACGGTGTACTCCCCGACAGGCTGTCCGAACCGCACCCGCTCGCGGACAGCACCACGACCCCACACACGGCAAGGGTCATACGCAGAACTGACATCTCTAGGCCCTCCAAGGCTGCTTTTTCCGCATCTTGGCACAGCCGCCGACCTTCTGCGCACTGACAAACACCTAATGGAGACCTGATCGTAGTCATCGTCACATTCCGTACGTGCGCGGCCGCCACGGGCTGTCGGCGGCCGCGCACGTACGGTGACATCAAGTTGCGTCAGGCAACAAGTGCGCCGTATCGGGAGTTCCGTTGCGATAGCGGCGCCCAGGCACGCACCTCACGGCTATCGCTAACGCAACTCCCGACACGGCGCACTAGCTCGGCTCGACGTGGGTCGGGTCGAGCACCCGGCGCAGGAAGGTCCGGGTGCGCTCCTGCTGCGGGTTGCCGATCACCTCGGCGGGCGGGCCCTGCTCGACGATCAGGCCGCCGTCCATGAAGACCACCCGGTCGGCGACCTCCCGGGCGAAGGCCATCTCGTGGGTGACGACGAGCATCGTCATCCCGTCCAGGGCGAGCTTGCGCATCACCGTCAGGACGTCGCCGACCAGTTCGGGGTCGAGCGCCGAGGTGGGTTCGTCGAAGAGCATCAGGGCCGGGTCCATCGACAGCGCTCGGGCGATCGCGACCCGCTGCTGCTGCCCACCGGACAGTTGCATCGGGTACGCGTCCACCTTGTCGTTGAGGCCGACGCGATCCAGGTTGGCGCGCGCGATCTCCTCGGCCGCCGACGCGCTGCGCCGCAGTACCGTCGTCTGCGCCACGGTGCAGTTGGCCAGCACGGACAGGTGCGGGAACAGGTTGAACTGCTGGAACACCATCCCGATCCGGGCCCGCGCCGCGTCGAGGTGGCAGTCGGGGTCGGTGATGTCCTCGCCGCTGACGATCACCTGGCCCTTCTCCGGTACTTCGAGCAGGTTGACGCACCGCAGCAGCGTCGACTTGCCGGAGCCGGACGGCCCGATGACGCAGACCACCTCGCCCTCGTCGACCGCGAAGTCGATACCGCGGAGGACGTGGTTGCTGCCGAAGGACTTGTTCAGGTTCTTGATCTCCACCAGTGCGGTCATCAGTTCGCCCTCGCAGCCTTGGCCTCCAGCCAGCGGACCAGCAGGCCCAGTGGCAAGGTGATGATCAGGTAGCAGAACCCAGCGGTGACCAGTGGAGTGAGGTTCGACGCCGTGTTGGCCAGGTCGCGCCCGAAGCCGGTCAGCTCGTAGTCAGCCGCCGTAGTACCGATGATGAAGACCAGCGACGAGTCCTTGACCAACAGGATCAGGTCGTTCGCCAGCGGCGGCAGCACGATCCGGAACGCCTGGGGCAGCACGATCTTCCGGGTCGCCAGGCCGGGTGGCATCCCGAGCGAGCGAGCGGCCTCGACCTGGCCCCGCGGTACGGCCTGGATCCCGGCCCGGATGACCTCGGCCATATAGGCCGCGGCGACGATGCCGAGTGCCAGCCACACCGTGCCGTACGGGTCGAACGGGATGACCAGGTTCTCGAACGCGAGCGGCAGCAGGCTGAACGCGACGAAC
Organism: Kribbella sp. NPDC051718; assembly: GCF_040681515.1. Lineage (NCBI taxonomy): Bacteria > Bacillati > Actinomycetota > Actinomycetes > Propionibacteriales > Kribbellaceae > Kribbella > Kribbella sp. NPDC051718. The sequence continues at coordinate 138,190 of NZ_JBFAYZ010000012.1, forward strand.
ACCACGATCGCCGGCAGGCCACGGAAGAACTCGATGTAGGCCGTGGCGAACCAGCGGTACGGCGCCACCCGGCTGAGCCGCATCAGGGCCAGCAGGGTCCCGCCGAGCAGGCCGATGACGAACGCGCCGGCCGTGTACTCGAGCGTCTTCACGAAGGCGCCGGGCAGCCCCGAGGTGAAGGACTCCTTGATGAACTTCGCGCTGAAGAAGACGTCGACGATCTGGCCCCAGTTCGCCGTGAAGGCGGCCACCACGACGATGACGATCAGTACGGCGTACTGGATTCCCCGGGACCGTCTGGCCCGCTGCCGCGGACTCAGGCCCCGACGCCGGTCCGGGATGGTGTCGGTGGCGGTCACTTCTTCGGCTCAACCCCGAACCACTTCTTGAAGATCTCGTCGTAGGTGCCGTCGGACTTGGCCTTGGCCAGCAACTCGTTGAACTTCGCGATCAGCTTGGTGCCGCTCGGGTCGTCCTTCTTGGCCGCGAAGCCGTACTGCTCGCCGGTGTCGAACTCGGCCGTCACCTCGGTGTCGGGGTTCTCCTTGACGAAGGAGTACAGCGCGCCGTTGTCGTTCACCGCGGCGTCGACCCGGCCGGACTTGACGTTGTTGGTCTGCAGCGCGAGATCGTTGAAGACGACGACCTCGAAGCCGACCTTCTTGGAGGCCGCGAGGGCGTAGTCCTTGCCGGTGGTGTCCGCCTGGACGCCGACCTTCTTGCCCTTCAGGTCCTCGAGCGACTTGTACGGCGCGCCCTTCTTGACCAGCAGCACCTGGGTGGCGTCCATGTAGGGATCGGTGATCCCGATCGCCGCCTTGCGGGAGTCGTTGATGGTCATCGCGCCCATGCCCATGTCGCACTTCTTGGCCTGGTAGGCGGCGCCGGAGGTGACCTGGGCCCACTCGATGCTGACCACTTCCTGCTCCAGGCCGAGATCCTTGGCCACCAGGTCGAGCAGATCGACGTCGAAGCCGATCACCTTCGTGCCGTCCTTGTACTCGAACGGCTTGTAGGACAGGTGGGTGCAGACGGTCAGTTTGCCGGGCTTGACCAGGGTGATCCCGGCCTCCTTGGCCTTGTCGCTCTTGCCGCCGCCGCCGGAGTCGTCGCCGCCACAGGCGGCCAGGGCGAGGGCGAGCACGGCGACCGAGGCGACAGCGGTCGCGAGGCGGGGTTTGCGGAGGGTGGGGACGATATTCATCGCTAGGACTCCTCGACGGGGTGTGGAACCCCGGTCCGGACGGTACCGGGCCGGATTCTCCGCATCCTGGCACAGCAGGCTGCCAGACGCGGGGTGGTTGGCCCGGACGAGACTCGATCGTCACCCGCAGTACTGCTGTGTGGGAACCCTCACAGATAGGACCAGTGTGTCCTGTGGTTTACTCGTAGCGACGGGTGACCCCCTGGCAACGGCGCCGTTCGACGCACCCTCATCGAACGCTCACGCTCGCTTTTCTTCTGCCTGCTTTCCGAAGTGAAGGGTCTCTCCTCATGGTCGCCGAAGTGGCTCCGTCCGCCCCGCAACCCGATCCGTACGCCGGTGATCCCGTCTTCGAGCTGCATCTCGGCGGCAAGATCGAGGTCACGTCCTCGGTCCACGTGACGAACGCCGACGAGCTGTCCCGCGCCTACACGCCGGGGGTCGCCCGGGTCTGCACCGCGATCGCCGAAGACCCGGCGCTGGTCCGCAAGTACACCTGGAAGTCCAATGTGGTCGCGGTCGTCACCGACGGCACCGCGGTGCTCGGACTCGGTGACATCGGGCCGGCCGCGTCGCTGCCGGTGATGGAGGGCAAAGCCCTGCTGTTCAAGGAGTTCGGCGGCGTCGACTCGGTGCCGATCGCGCTGGACTGCACGGACGTGGACGAGTTCGTCGAGACCGTCGTCCGGATGGCGCCGACCTTCGGCGGCATCAACCTCGAGGACATCTCGGCGCCGCGCTGCTTCGAGATCGAGCGCCGGCTGAAGGAACGCCTCGACATCCCGGTCTTCCACGACGACCAGCACGGTACTGCGGTCGTCGTACTGGCCGCGCTGCGCAATGCACTCCGCCTGACTGGCAAGTCGATCTCCGACATCCGCGTCGTCATCTCCGGCGCGGGCGCGGCCGGCGTCGCTTGTGCCCGCATCCTCTTGCAGGCCGGCGTCGGCGACCTGGCAGTCGTGGACAGCAAGGGCGTCCTGCACGAGGATCGCCCGGACCTCAACCCGGTCAAGCTTTCACTGGCCCAGGACACCAACACCGGCGGTCTGTCCGGACGGCTCGTCGACGCCCTCGACGGCGCCGACGTCTTCCTCGGCGTCTCCGGTGGCACCGTCCCCGAGGAAGCCATCGCCCGGATGGCCCCCGGCGCGATGATCTTCGCCCTCGCCAACCCGAACCCCGAGGTCCATCCCGACATCGCCCACCGGCACGCCGCGGTGGTCGCGACCGGTCGCTCGGACTTCCCCAATCAGATCAACAACGTCCTGGCCTTCCCCGGCATCTTCCGCGGCGCCTTCGACGTCAACGCCAGCCGAATCACCGAAGGCATGAAACTGGCCGCCGCCGAGGCACTGGCCGCCCTGATCCCGGCGGACGAACTGCGCGCGGACTACATCATCCCGTCGCCCTTCGACCCCCGCGTCGCCCCAGCCGTAGCAGCAGCCGTCGCCGACGCTGCCCGCGCCGACGGAGTTGCCCGCGCCTGAGGCGTGTTGCCGATCTAAGGTGGACGACATGCTTGCTGCCTACGCTGCCAGGTTCGATGCGGATAACCCGATCTCGGCGCTGGAGGTGGGGGAGCGGCCTGAACCGGTCGCGGCTGACGGGTGGGTGACGGTCGATGTGAAGGCGACGGCGCTCAATCACCATGACCTGTGGTCGTTGAAGGGTGTCGGGCTGGCGGAGAAGAATCTGCCGATGATCCTGGGGTGCGACGCGGCCGGGATCGACCCGGAGGGCAACGAGGTGGTCGTGCATGCGGTCATCTCGGATCCCTCGTGGAAGGGCGACGAGACGCTCGACCCCAAGCGGTCGCTGCTGAGCGAGGTGCATCAGGGGACGCTGGCGCAGAAGATCGCGGTGCCGGCTGCCAACGTCGTACCGAAGCCTGCTGGGTTGAGTTTCGAGGAGGCTGCGTGCCTGCCGACAGCTTGGCTCACGGCGTACCGGATGCTGTTCACGCAGTCGCCGCTGAAGCCGGGGGACACCGTACTCGTCCAAGGCGCGGGTGGTGGGGTCGCGTCGTCGCTGATCACGCTCGCGCGGGCGGCCGGGCTGCGAGTCTGGGCGACCAGCCGGGATGAAGGCAAGCGGGCCAAGGCGGTCGAGATCGGCGCGCACGAGGCGTTCGAGTCGGGTGCGTGGTTGCCGGAGCGGGTCGACGCGGTGATGGAGACCGTCGGGCAGGCGACCTGGTCGCACTCGCTGAAGTCGCTCAAGCAGGGCGGCACGGTGGTGATCTCGGGTGCGACGAGCGGGCAGGCACCGAAGTCGGCCGAGCTCAACCGGATCTTCTTCCTGCAGCTGCGGGTGCAGGGCTCGACGATGGGGACGCGGGCCGAGCTGGCCGAGTTGGTGCAGTTCATGGCGAACGCGGGGATCCGGCCGCACATCGACAGCACCTACGCGCTCGCCGACGCGCGCGAGGGCTTCACGAAGCTCAATTCGGGTGACGTGTTCGGCAAGATCGTCTTCACTGTCTGAATGGAGATCGAGATCCGCCGCGCGGTCGTCGCGGATGCCGAAGCTGCGGCCTGGTGTCACCTGACCTGCTGGCAGGAGGCGTACGCCGGACTCGTCGAGCCGGAGCGGCTGGCGGAGAAGACCAGCGATCTGGAGTTGCGGGTCGAGCGTTGGACGGAGCGGCTCTCGGAAGGTGTACTGCGGTGGGTCGCGGTCAACCCTGATCCGGCAGCTGCGGTACGGGACCGGGTGATCGGGTTCTCGTCGCCGGGGCCGACGCGGGACGAGGACGCGCCGACGCCGTTGGAGCTCTACGCGATCTACGTCCGCGAGAAGTGGTGGGGGAGCGGGCTAGGGAACCGGCTGCTAGACGTTGCTATCGGCAAGGAGGCGGCCAGCCTCTGGGTACTGGGAGGGAACGAGCGGGCGAAGGCGTTCTACCGGCGGCACGGGTTCGTCGAGGACGGCGCCCAGGTCGACGAGCCGTTCTTCGGCGTCCCGGAGATCAGGATGGTTCGTCCCACTCAGTGACCCTGAGGCTTGCCCTGCTTTGATACACGATCTATGTTACATAGACAGTGTTGTATCAGCGGGAGGTGCTCCATGCACGGCACGGACCAAACGGCACGGCGGTTGCTCGACTCCTCGGCGCGGTTGTCCCGCGATCCGCAGACGGAGGTCGACTGGGCGGCGCCGCTCGGCGACGGGTACGGGCTGAGCCCGGAGTGGAGCACGCTCTACGGCACGGCGTACTGGGATGAGCTGACCGAGCCGCAGCGCGTCGAGCTGACCCGGCATGAGGCCGCGTCGGTCGCCTCGACCGGGATCTGGTTCGAGATGCTGTTGCAGCAGCTGATCCTGCGCGACATGTACTCCGTGAACCCGGCCGACCCGGAGTTCCAGTGGGCGTTGACCGAGATCGCCGACGAGTGCCGGCACTCGATCATGTTCGCGCAGCTGTGCGGGCGGTTGGTGGACGTGCGGTACCGGCCGGGGCGGGCGGCTCGCGAGCTCGGGCGGGCGTTCAAGACGGTGGCGACCGGCGAAACGGCGTACGCCGCGATCCTGGTCGCGGAGGAGATGCTCGACGTGATGCAGCGCGACTGGATGCGCGATCGCCGGGTCGAGCCGTTGATCCGTACGGTCAACCACATCCATGTGGTCGAGGAGTCGCGGCACATGGTGTTCGCGCGGGACGAGACGCGGCAGCGGTTGGCCGGCGCTGGGGCGGTGCGACGCTCGGTGAGCGCGCTGGTCATCTCGCTGGCCGCGGAGATCATCATCAGCAGCATGGTGGGCCGGGCGGTCTACGCGAATGCCGGGCTGGATGCTGACCGGGCGGTGCGGGAGGCTCGGGGCAATGAGCATCACCGGGCGTTGTTGCGGTCCAGTTGCGCCAATTTGATGGACTTCCTGGGCGAGGTGGGGTTGCTGACGCCGGCGGCGACGCGGGTTTATCGGCGTACCGGGGTGCTCTGATGGCCTACGTCATCGCGGGGGACTGCTGCTCGGATGCGAGTTGTGTGGCGGTGTGCCCGATGAACAGCATTCATCCGGCGGGTGGGATGGACGGTCTGTTCATCGATCCGCGGACCTGTATCGACTGTGGGGCTTGCGCGGATGTGTGTCCGGTCGGCGCGGCCAAGCCGGCCGAGCAGGCAACGCCGGTCGAGGTGGAGCTGAATCGCTCGTACTTCGCGTCGTCGCCGGCCGTGGATGCGCTCGACCTCGACACCTGGGAGCCGCCCACCTTCACGGTGTGGACGGGCGGACCACGACGGGTTGCCGTGGTGGGCGCGGGGCCGGCGGGCATGTACGCGACGCGGGAGCTGCTGTTGCGCAGTACCGCCCAGGTCACCGTGTACGACCGGTTGCCCGTCATCGGCGGCCTGGCCCGCTTCGGCGTCGCCCCGGACCACCCGATGACCAAGCAGATCATCTCGACCTTCTCCCGGATCATCAACCACCCCCGGGTGACCTGGCGCCCGGGCACCGAAGCCGTCGTCGCCGACCTCGAGAACCGCTACGACGCTGTCGTGCACGCCGTCGGCTCCTTCACCAGCCGCCGCCTCAACATCCCCGGCGAAGACTCTGCAGGCAGCTATCCGGCTTCCGAAGTAGTTGCCTGGTACAACGGCCGCCCCGGCTCCGCCGACCTACCGGTCACCCTGCGCGGCCCCCGCGCAGTCATCATCGGCAACGGCAATGTAGCCCTGGACCTAGCCCGCCTACTGCTCAGCGACGCCGACCGCCTCGCAACCATGAACCTCCCGCCCGCAGTCCGCACAACGCTGTCCACCAGCGGCATCACCGAGGTGGTCATCCTCGGCCGCCGAGGCCCCGAAGCCGCCGCCTACTCCGACTCCGCCCTGCGCGACTTGCTCACCCTCGACGGAGTCGAGGTGGTAGTCGATGACGGCGAGCCGTCCCGTTCGACAGGAGGTAGTCGGCCAAGCAGTCCGTCGCCACGCTCAGGCACTCGGTCCGCAGCCGCCAACCAGGCACTACTTCCTGTCGGGCGGGACGCGCCCGCGATGGCGGACCTGCTGCGAGGGGTCCGTCGGCGTCGGGTGGCGTTGGAGGCTCAGCCGGAGGCTGGGCGGCGGGTCGTGTTGCGGTTCGGCACCTCGCCGGAAGCGTGGGATCCGGCGGCGGGCCTTCGCGTTGAGGGATTGATGATCCCGGCGGGCAATCTCTTCACCGCGATCGGGTTTGCGGGGCGGCCGATCGCCGGGTTGCCGTTTGACGAGGTGCGTGGGGTGGTGCCGAATGAGCGGGGAGCCGTGGTGGGGCGGCCGGGGCATTTTGTGGCTGGGTGGATCAAGCGGGGGGCTCGGGGTGGGATCGGGGCCAACAAGGCTTGTGCGGAGGAGACTGTGCGGAGTTTGCTCACGGGAGCGGCGAATCCGGCGGGGGCGGGCGTCCGGGTGTGACATTGTCCGGCCGTGACGTTTCATGGCTGAAACATTGCCGTCGCACCGGGGCAACGAGGCTGGCGCACGCTGGTCGTACCGCGGGAAACCCCCCGGATCGATCCGCCCGATCGATGAGCGTGAGCAGGAGTGCCCATGAGGCCGACCTTGACGGTGATCGCCGACCCCGCCGACCGCTGGATGATGCGAGCGGCATGCATCGGCCAGGCGCCGGCGTACGACGAGACCGCGAGCGCCTGGGAGCAGCGCAAGGCACAGGCGATCTGTATGACCGCCTGCCCGGTGATCGAGGAGTGCCGCGAGTGGGCCCGCCGGACCAAGTTCACCGGCACCGCCGCCGGCGAGAAGTTCCTCTCCGGCCGTCGCCGTGGCCGCCCCGGCCCGCAGGAGCGCCGTCGGCCGACCCCCATGGTGGAAGAGCAGCAGGCGAGCTAGGGCGGGTCTGGCGACTTCCTGCGTGCTGCGCGACGCTAGGCACGGCACCTCGGTGCACTGAGCACCTGCTCGCGACTGCAGGAAGCCGCCAGGCCCGCCCTAGACGCCCGCCAACTCCGACTCCTGTTCCGCTGCAACCTTCGGGGTGCGGCGGAACGGTGACGTCAGGGTCTGTACGACGTACCGGCGGTTGTAGCTGAGTGCCCAGATCGCCAGCGCCAGGTAGATGCCCGAGAGCACAAACCGCCCGGTCTGCCCCGGTACTGCGAACTGCACCGCAAACAACCCCAGCAGCGTCCAAGCGGCCCACCGCGGGAAGCGCAGGCTCAGCAGGACCGCCAGGCCGAGCACTGTCTGGGTAGCGGTCAGCAGGAACTCCTCAACCTGGCGACCGTCCAGCGGCAGCGCAGCAGGGCCGCCACCGATGCCGTAGGCGATCGGGAGGCTGCCGATGAGCAGCGTCCACTGGTTCACCTTCGCGGAGATCAGCAGGCCGAGTGCGGCCGCTCCCTTGCCGCGCCAGGCGAACAGGATCGCCACGATGAACTCCGGTGCCTCAGAAGCCAGCGGTGCCAGCCACTGCACGAGCAGGAACTGGTCGATGCCCAGTGCCTGCCCACCCTCGACCAGCGAGTCAGCGAACGGCTCGGCGGACAGCAGGATGATCCCGGCCGCCGCCATGAACATCGCTACGACAGTGATCCGCCGCTGCACCTTGCCGAGTCCACCGATCCGGGCTGCGGGTCCGACGAGGTCGGGCTCGTGGTCGTTGTCGCTCGAGGCAGCGCGCCAGAGGTAGTACGCGAAGAAGGCCAGCAGGGCGATGCCCAGGAGCAGGTGGATCTGCCCGGTGATCGGGATGATGAAGGCGACGACGCTGGCGACGGCCAGGAAGCCCAGCTCGCGGCGGTAGCCCGATTCGAGCACCAGGGCCTTGATGCTGCGGCCGCTGCGCTTGCTGGCGACGTACAGGCTGATCAGTACGACGCTGGACCAGCCGAGGCCGAGCAGGAGCCGGTTGGAGCCGGTCATGTTGGCGGCGGCGTAGGCGACGTACTCCGGCTGGCTGCCGGCGGTGTGGGCGAAGTACAGGTCCACCGCGTACTCCGGTAGTACCGCGATGACCGCGAGCAGTGCGATCGCCAGGCCGCCGGAGATGTCGACCTCCGCCGCCTCGGCCGCCCAGGCCAGGACGAACGACGCCGCGACCACTCCGAGCCCGAAGACAACGATGGCCAACGGAGCGGCCGGATGGACGCCGCTGAGCCGCAGTGCGATCGCCGGAACAGCCGCGAGAAGCAGCATCAGGACGGGGCGGAGTGCTCTGATCACGATGTCCAGCCTGCCACCATTTCGATACTTTCGCAATTGCGCAAGTATGAGACCGTACTCACCCTCGGCCTGCCGAGTACCGGGGGACCTCCGGAAAGGTCACAATGACTCCGCGATGAGCACACCCCCTGAACCCACCCGAGCCCAGCTCGACGCCGCCGCCAGCACGTTCGCGATGCTCTCGGCGCCGGTCCGGCTGCACCTGGTGTCCCTGGCGGCCCAGGGCGAGTACGACGTCGGCACCCTCGCGGACCGCGTCGGCGTCAGTATCGCCACCGCCAGCCAGCACCTCGGCAAACTCCGCCTGGCCGGCATCATCACCGCCCGCCGCGAAGGCCGCCGGCACATCTACACCGTCGACGACCCGCACGTCCTCAACATGGTCGACCAGATCTTCGAACACATCGCCCCCGACGGCTCCCTGGCCCCCGACCCACCGCTGCGTCGCCGTCCACCCCACACGGATTAGGCAGCTGACACCGGGCCGAAAGGGCACGGTGTCGGGGTCGCTGGGTCAGGGTTGGGCCGAGTCAATGCCTTAGGCACCTAAGTTCGGGGGTGGCTGAGCCGGCTCGTGAGGGAGTCGGCTGAATCGCCCACACGGGGGCCGGCCGACCCAGGGGAGGACTCATGAAGAAGGCACGGCTGGCCGGGATCGTGGTCGCGGTGGGGCTGATCGGCGCGGGGAGTGTCGCGTACGCGGCCATTCCGGACGAAGACGGCGTGGTCCACGGCTGCTACAACAAGGGTGGACTGCTGCAGGACAAGGGCGCGCTGCGGGTGGTCGAGAAGGGCGAGAGGTGCCGCTCGACCGAACTGCCGACCACCTGGAGCCAGACCGGCCCGCAAGGACCGGTTGGGCCCGTCGGGCCAACGGGCGCGAAGGGTGACACCGGGGCAACTGGGGAGACCGGCGCCGAGGGGCCGGTCGGGCCGACGGGCCCGCAGGGTGCGCAAGGTGAGCAGGGCGTTCCTGGCTTCAGCGACGCCTACATGGCCGGCGGTGGCGTAGACCTGCACAACCACACCGAGACGCCGGTCGCCTCGATCCAGTTGCCGGCGGGTTCGTACGCGCTCTTCGGCAAGGCGGAGTTGCAGAACCTGGACGGCGACAACCAGAACGGCTACTGCAAGCTCAGTACAGGCGACGTGACGCCGGTCCGCCTCGGCTGGAGCATCACCTCCCCACGCATCCCCGTCAGCGTGCAGGACCTGCTGGTACTGGACGCTCCGGGCACCGCCACCCTGTACTGCTCGACCTACAACGGCCGCGCACGATACGGCCGGATCACGGCCCTCAAGGTCGGCGAGGCTCACTACCAATGATGTGCCGTAGGTAGCGTTCTGGGGCGTCGAGATAGGCGCGCCAGTTCTGGACCAACTGCAGGTCGGCCCACCTCGCCTCCTGGATGCCCCAGTCGCCGACCTCCAGGATCCTGGCGCCGGGGAGGGAGCAGACGACGGGGGAGTGGGTTGCGCAGATGACCTGGCCGCCGCCGTTGGCCAGTTCGTCGAGGACGCCCACCAGGGCGAGGCTGGAGGAGAACGAGAGGGCGGATTCCGGTTCGTCGAGGCAGTAGAGGCCGGGGCTGTCGAAGCGGCTCCGGAGTACTTCCAGGAAGCCTTCGCCGTGGCTCAGTTCGTGGAACCTCGGGTCGCGTCCACCGGGGTTCTGCTCGAGGTACGTGTAGTAGCCGTGCATGGTCTCGGCCCGGAGGAAGAAGCCCCAGCGCGGGGAGCCGGCTCCGCGGGTCAGCTGGATGTCCCGGGCGAGCGAGGACTCCGAGGCGCGGGTCGTCAGCCTGGCGCCGGTCGAGCCGCCCTCGGGGGACATGCCGAAGGCGATGGCGATCGCCTCGACCAGGGTGGATTTGCCGGCGCCGTTCTCGCCGACGAGGAAGGTGACGCCGGGGCCCAGGTCGAGGCCGTCGGTGAGTAGTTGCCGCACGGCTGGGATGGTGTGCGGCCAGGTGGTGGAAACGCTGATGCCCTCCGCCGCGGCAACCCGGCGTACGGGATGACTGGCGAAGGGCATCTGCTCAAACTAAAGCAGGAGAGGGTTAGTCGTCTTCGTCGTCCAGGCGGGCGAGCCAGGTGGCGAAGCGTTCGATCGGGGTCTCGAACTCGGGGTTCAGGTCGACGAACTCGCGCAGCCGCTCGGCGACCCAGGCCAACGGGACTTCTTCCTCGCCCCGCCGGCCCTCGAGCTCCTCGATCCCTCTGTCGGTGAAGTACACGTCAGCTGAAGGCCTGCTTCATCAGCGTCGCCTGCTCGGCGACGTGCACGCCGTGCGAACCGACCGACGTGGCGGACATGGCCGGCCGGGACACCCGGTAGAACGGCTTGCCGCCCAGGTGCTCGGTCAGGTTCAGCGCCATGAACGGCCACGGACCCTGGTTCGCCGGCTCGTCCTGCACCCAGCGGATCTCCTGCAGGTTCGGGTACTTCGCCAGCTGCGCCTTGATCTCCTCGGCCGGCAGCGGGTACAGCTGCTCGATCCGCAGTACCGCCGTGCTGATCTTGTCCGGCTCGGCCTTCTTCCGCTCGGCCAGCAGGTCGTAGATGATCCGGCCCGAGGACAGGATGACCCGCTCGACGGCGGCCGGGTTCTGCTCGGCCTCCGCGTCGCCCAGCACCGGGTGGAAGGTACCGCTGGTCAGCTCCTCCGGCTGCGACACCGCTGCCTTCAGCCGGAGCAGCTGCTTCGGCGTGAAGACGATCAGCGGGTTGTGCTCCTCCTGCAGCGTGTGCCGCCGCAGCAGGTGGAAGTACGACGCGGGCGTCGACGGCTGGGCCACGGTCATCGCGTTCTCGGCGCACAGCGCCATGAAGCGCTCGATCCGGGCCGACGAGTGGTCGGGGCCCTGGCCCTCGTAGCCGTGCGGCAGCAGCAGCACGACGCCGGACTTCTGGCCCCACTTCGCCTCGCCGGCCGAGATGTACTCGTCGATGATCGACTGGGCGCCGTTCACGAAGTCACCGAACTGCGCCTCCCACAGCACCAGCGCGTCCGGCCGGGCCACGGAGTAGCCGTACTCGAAGCCGAGGGCGGCGTACTCGCTGAGCAGCGAGTCGTAGACGTAGAAGTTCGCCTGCTGCTCGTCCAGGTTCTGCAGCGGGACGTAGTCCTGGCCGTTCACCCGGTCGATGACCGCGGCGAACCGCTGGACGAACGTGCCGCGGCGGCTGTCCTGACCGGCGAGCCGGACCGGACGACCGGCCAGCAGCAGCGAACCGAAGGCGGTGATCTCCGCGGAGGCCCAGTCGACCGGGCCCTGCGTGATCGCACCGGCCCGGCGCTGCAGCTGCGGCATCACCTTCGGGTGCGCGGTGAAGCCCTCCGGCAGCGTGGTGTACGCGTCGGCGATCTTCTTCAGCACCTCGGGCGTCGTCGCGGTCGCGTCCGGGCCGTCCGGCTTGTCCGGGTAGCTCGGGACGGTGATGTACGGCGCCGGGCTGTCCGGCTGGCTCTTGGCCTCCCGTACTTCGGTGAAGACCCGCTCGAGCCGCTGCTGGAAGTCGCGCATCGCCTGCTCGGCCTCTTCGATCGTGATGTCGCCACGACCGATCAGCGCCTCGGTGTAGAGCTTGCGGACCGACCGCTTCTGCTCGATCAGGTCGTACATCAGCGGCTGCGTGAACGACGGGTCGTCGCCCTCGTTGTGGCCGCGGCGGCGGTAGCAGACCAGGTCGATGACGACGTCCTTGTTGAACGCCTGGCGGTACTCGAAGGCCAGGTCCGCGACCCGGATGCAGGCCTCGGGGTCGTCGCCGTTCACGTGGAAGATCGGCGCCTGGACCATCCGGGCCACGTCGGTGCAGTACATCGACGAGCGCGACGAGGCCGGCGAGGTGGTGAACCCGACCTGGTTGTTGACGATCACGTGGATCGTGCCACCGGTCCGGTACCCGCGCAGCTGCGACAGGTTGAGGGTCTCGGCGACGACGCCCTGACCGGCGAACGCCGCGTCACCGTGGACCAGCACCGGAAGTACCGGGAAGGCCGCGCCCTGGTCGAGGATGTCCTGCTTGGCCCGGACGATGCCCTCGAGCACCGGGTCGACGGTCTCCAGGTGGGACGGGTTCGCCGCGACCGACACCTTGATCTTGTCGCCGAACTCGGAGACGAACTCGCCCTCGGCGCCCAGGTGGTACTTGACGTCACCGGAGCCCTGGACGGTCCGCGGGTCGATGTTGCCGTCGAACTCGCGGAAGATCTGCCCGTACGACTTGCCGACGATGTTGGCCAGCACGTTCAGCCGGCCGCGGTGGGCCATCCCGATGGTGACCTCGTCGAGGCCGGCCCCGGCGGCTTCCTCGCACAGCTCGTCGAGCAGCGGGATGGTGGTCTCGCCACCCTCCAGCGAGAACCGCTTCTGGCCGACGTACTTGGTCTGCAGGAAGGTCTCGAACGCCTCGGCCTCGTTCAGCTTGGCCAGGATCCGGAGCTGCTCCTCGCGCGGCGGCTTGGTGTGCGGCCGCTCGACCCGCTCCTGGATCCACTTGCGCTGCTCGGGGTCCTGGATGTGCATGTACTCGATACCGGTGGTCCGGCAGTACGAGTCGCGCAGGATGCCCAGGATGTCGCGCAGCTTCATGAACCGGCGGTCGCTCTGCTCACCGAAGGAACCGGTGGCGAACTCGCGGTCCAGGTCCCACAGCGTCAGGCCGTGGGTGGCGACGTCCAGGTCGGGGTGGCTGCGCTGCTTGTACTCCAGCGGGTCGGTGTCGGCCATGATGTGGCCGCGCACCCGGTACGCGTGGATCAGCTCGAGGATGCGGGCCTGCTTGCTGATGTCCTCCTCGTGGCTGTGCGGGAGGTCGGCGGCCCAGCGGATCGGCTCGTACGGGATCCGCAGCGACTGGAAGATCTCGTCGTAGAACCCCTCGTCGCCGAGCAGCAGCCGGTGCAGCCGGCGCAGGAACTCACCCGACTGGGCGCCCTGGATGATCCGGTGGTCGTAGGTCGAGGTCAGCGTCATCACCTTGCTGACCGCGAGCTTGGCCATCGTCTCCTCGGCCGCGCCCTGGTACGCCGAGGGGTAGTCCATCGCGCCGACGCCGACGATGCAGCCCTGGCCGCTCATCAGCCGCGGTACCGAGTGCTGGGTGCCGATCGTGCCGGGGTTGGTCAGGCTGATCGTCGTGCCCTGGAAGTCGGGCAGCGCCAGCTTGTTGTCCCGGGCCCGCCGGACGACGTCCTCGTAGGCCATCCAGAACTGGGCGAACGTCATCGACTCGGCGGCCTTGATCGACGGCACCAGCAGCTGCCGGGTGCCGTCGGGCTTCTGCATGTCGATGGCCAGGCCGAGGTTGATGTGCTCGGGCTGGACCAGCGTCGGCTTGCCCTCGGTCACGTCGTACGACGCGTTCATCTCCGGCAGCGTCTTGAGCGCCTTGACCAGCGCCCAGCCGACCAGGTGGGTGAACGAGATCTTGCCGCCGCGCGCCCGGCGCAGGTGGTTGTTGATGACGATCCGGTTGTCGATCAGCAGCTTGACCGGCACCTCGCGAACACTGGTCGCGGTCGGGACCGTGAGGCTGGTCTCCATGTTCTGCGCGGTCCGGGCGGGCGCGCCGCGGAGGATCCGCCGCTCTGCGTCCGCAGCGGTCGCGGGTGCGGGCTTGGGTTGCGCGCTGGTCGGCTGGTTCACCGTGCCTCCGGTAGGGACGCCGCCTCCGGCGGGCGCTGCCTTCTGCGTTGACGAAGCGGTCTGGGGCTGCTTGGCCTGCTGTGCCGCCGCGGGCTGCTGGCTGGCGGCTGGCTGGGCCGGGGTCGCTGCGGCAGCCGGAGCCGGCGCTGCCGGAGCGGGGGCCTGTGCCGCGGCCTGAGCGGCCGGCTGGCTGGAGGCGGGGGCAGCGGCCGCAGTACCGCGGCTCGGCGCCTCTGGGGTCTTGTTGTCTGACACGGCGTCCGGACGGGGAGCGTCGACCGGGCTGGACGTCACCGGCTTCGCATCACCCGGGCTGTTCCCCTTGAAGCTGTCGGACTCGAAGTACTTGATCCAGGCCGGGTCCACCGACTTCGGATCGGAGAGGTAGCTCTCGTACATCTCGTCGGCCAGCCATTCGTTCGCACCGAAGGCTGCAAAGGGGTCAGGTTCTGATGGCTCGGTGGCCACTGGGCAGTTCGCCTCTTCCGATCGGGTCAGAGTTATGACTGGGTGTCGCGTGAGTGGTGTGGCTTGACGCTAGAGGGGCCCACGGAAACCACACAAGCGACACACGGGGTTTAATTGGGTCTTCCCGAGCCAAGGCTAATAGCTGCCGCAACAGTTCCGCAGCCCGGGATCACCGGACCAGTCGATCGAGTGGTTGGGACTCGCGCAGTTGATCGATCGAGGGCTGAAACACTGCCGCGGCAGGTGTTCCAGCGATCGCACCGCCGGGCCCGGCCGCCGGGAACTGGACTGACGACGGATTGACTGCCGGACCCGTTGCAGGGGTGGGGTTCCAGCGGTGATTCCGGTCTACCGGCCGGTGTTCGGCAAGCCTTGCTGGCCACAGTATGCAGCCGGACGATCGCCGGTCGTGAGGGGCTTTCTTTAGTACTTATGTGGCCAACGTCACTCAGCGGATCAGTCCAGTTCTCACCGATTGGCCAGCCGGCGGACCAGTTTGAGCCCGGACCAGGTGGCATCGATCGCACACACCTTCACGTCCACCACGCCGAGCGGCAGGGCCAGTTCGCGGACGCCGTTCTCGTCCAGATCGGTCGGTACGCCGGAAGCGCGCTTCGGCCAGGCGACCCAGATCATCCCGGCCGTGGCGGTTCTCGGCAGGAGTACGGGAAGTCTGCTGGCGAGCCGGGCGCGATCCGGGCAGAAGGCAAGGATCACGTCGTACTCCGCCCTGCCGGGCCGCGTGAGCTGGCGAACCCCGTCGGGCAGGCCGTCGATGGCGAACCCGGGCGGAGCGTTGTCGAGCACCACGGTGTGCTCCGCCTTGATCCCCAGCTTCGCGGCAAGCGGCTTCCCGGAGTACCCGTCCGTCATACCGCCGATTCTGCCCCCTCGCGACCGGCCGTAGCGGCATACTGACCGAATGGCGTTGACGGATGAGGCGATCGTCAAGATCAAGGACATGATCACCTCGGGCGAGTTGAGGCCGGGCGACCGGCTGCCCAAGGAGGCGGACCTCGCGGCCCGGCTGGGGCTGTCGCGCAACTCGCTGCGGGAGGCCGTGAAAGCGCTCACCCTGGTCAACGTGCTCGACGTGCGGCACGGCGACGGCACCTATGTGACGTCCCTCGACTCGGCGCATCTGCTCGACGCGCTCAGCTTCATGGTCGACCTGCACCAGGACGACTCGGTGCTCCAGTTCTTCGAGGTACGCCGGCTGCTGGAGCCCGGCGTCGCCGCGTTGGCCGCCGTCCGCATCACCCGCGAACAGCTGGCCGAGCTCCGGCTGCTGACCAGCGACCTGACCGCGGACGCCGCGATCGACGACCTGGTAGCCAACGATCTCCGCTTCCACCGCGGAATCGCCGAAGCCAGCGGCAACGCCGTCGTCTGCTCCCTGCTCGACGGCATCTCCGGCGCCACCCAGCGAGCCCGCATCTGGCGCGGCGTCACCCAGGCCGGCGCGGTCGAACGCACCCTGGCCGAACACACCGCCATCCTCGACGCCATCGAAGCCAACGACACCGACGCCGCCCGAGCCTGGATGACAGCCCACATCTCCGGCGTAGAAACCTGGCTCCGCAAAGCCCGCTGAAGAGCAACAGACAAGAGCAACAGACAGTCCCGGCTGCGGCGGTGGTTCAGGCAGTGCCGGGGTGACACAGTGCGGTAGATGAGGCGGCCCGGCGGGCGGGGGCGGACTCAGATAAGTAGTCGCTGCCAGGCACCCCTTCCGCAGCACGGATGTCGTTCAGGCGCCCGCTCGGCGGAGGCGTTCCTCGCCCTGGGTCAGCACCTCGGTGAGGGCGACCGGGCGGCTGTTCCAGAGGTATTCGCCGCGCGCGTTGTGGAGGGCCGGCCAGAGGCTGGCGGCCCAGGTTACTTCTGCTTCCTCGGTGGTGAAGGTCCTGCTACGGGCCTGCTCGTAGGTGGTGATGAAGGCTTCGGAGCTTTGGATCGGCGCCAGGGTTGGGGTTTCGGCACTGGCGAAGGCGCCGCTGGCAGCTCCGACGAGGGCTGCTTCCGGGAGCCACGCAATGCTGTCCCAGTCGTGCACGGCGTACGGGCCGGCCGAATCCCAGCGCAGGTTCTGCGTTTCCCAGTCCGCATGCCCGAGGATGCCCGGCAGCTGGTCCGCCTCCGCGAGGCGGGCGCGGGCGCGGGTTGCGATCGCGACCAGGGCCGGTGGGAGCCGGGTGGCGAGGGGCCGGTTGTCGTGGAGCTCGTTCGGCGGCCAGATGCCGGGGCCGGAGTGGTTCCAGTTGACCCATTCGGGGTTCGGCAGGGGAGGTGCCAGCTGAAGGTCTGCGACGATCGCGGCGAGCTGCGCGTAGAGCCTGGCGGACTGCTCGGCGAGGGCTGGGCTGTCGCCGCGCAGCATGTCACCACCGGGGCGCCACTCCTCTGCGTGGACCGCGAGGTCGTCGAGGTAGGTCGCCTCGGTCAGCGGGCGGGCGCAGGGGAAGCCGGCGTCGGCTGCGTGGCGCTGGACCGCCACGCAGGTCTTGGCTCGTCCGGTCGGGTCTGGCCGCGACTTGATCACGACGTCGCGGCCGTCGTCGAGGCGTACACCTTGTACTTCGGCCATCTGCGACGAGATCATCAAGCGCTCGACCGGCGTGGCGTTCAGTTCCTGGCGGCACCAGGCGACGAGCCAGGGATCCATGGGGGAACCCAACCACAGGGGCGTGTCGAGAACGGGAGATCGGCTCCGACGTACTGCTTGACAGGTTGTTGAGACACTTTGAGAGAAGGACACGTCAGATGAGCGAGAAGAACCCGACCGCTGAAGTTCGTCCCGGATCGTTCCTGCTGGAGCTGGTGATGGTGCCGGTCAGTGACGTCGACAAGTCCAAGGCGTTCTACGCCGACCAGCTCGGGTTCACCGTCGATGTCGACGTGACGCCGGCCGAGGGGGTGCGGATCGTGCAGCTCACGCCGCCGGGGTCGTACGCCTCGATCACGCTCAGCACCGGGATCGCGCAGGCGGACATGCCGGTCGGATCGCTGCGCGGACTGCATCTGGTCGTCGCCGATATCGAGGCGGCCCGGGAGGAGCTGGTCGGCCGCGGCGTCGACGTCGCGCCGGTCGAGGACATGGGTGGCGTGTTCTATGCCTGGTTCGCGGACCCGGACGGCAACACCTGGACGCTCCAGCACATGCCCTGGCGCAAGTAGCTGTTGCCTGGAGCAACGGGTCGGAAAATGGACTTGAAGCGCAGGCGGGGGAGCGCCTACGCTTGTCGACGTCACATTGCCGGCGTCAGGGGTTCGGGTTGTCGAACTGAGATCTCTCTTCAGTAGCGGTTGATCGCCACCGATCGGTGGGCGATCTCGTTCGAGATCTCGGAGTACACCCCATGTCTTTCTCTTTGACCTGTACCGACCTCTCTTTCGCCTGGCCGGACGGCGACGTGCTGTTCGACGGGCTGACCTTCGTGGCCGGACCCGTACGGTCCGGGCTGGTCGGCCGCAACGGCGCCGGCAAGTCCACCCTGCTGCGGCTGATCGCCGGACGCCTCACTCCGCAACGCGGGGCGATCCGGGTCAGCGGCGAGCTCGGGTACCTGCCGCAGGACCTCACCCTCGACACCACGCTGCGCGTCGACCAGGCGCTCGGCATCGACGGGATCCGGGCCGCGATCACCGCGATCGAGGCCGGCGACGCGTCCGAGCAGAACTTCGCGATCGTCGGCGACGGCTGGGACGTGGAGGAGCGCGCCGACGCGATGCTCGGCAAGCTCGGCCTCGGCGCGATCACCCTCGACCGCAGCGTCGGCGAGCTGTCCGGCGGCGAAACGATCCTGCTCGGGCTGGCTGCCGAGTTGCTCAAGCGTCCCGACGTACTGCTGCTCGACGAACCCACCAACAACCTCGACCTGCGCGCCCGCAAACACCTGTACGACGCGGTCGACGCCTTCCGCGGCGCGTTGCTGATCGTCAGCCACGACCGCGAACTGCTCGACCGGGTCGACCAGATCGGCGATCTGCGGAAGGGGGAGCTGACCTGGTACGGCGGCAACCTCACGGCGTACGAGGAAGCCGTCGCGGCGGAGCAGGAGGCGGCCGAGCGGATGGTGCGCGCGGCCGAATCCGACCTGAAGAAGCAGAAGCGCGAACTGGCCGAGGCGCGGATGAAGATGGATCGCCGGCGGGCGGCGGGGCAGCGTGCCTTCGAGCAGGGCGGCATCCCGAAGATCGTTGCTGGCAACCTGAAACGCAATGCGCAGGTGTCCGCCGCCAAGCACATCGGCATGCACAGCGACCGGCTCGACACGGCTGCGAGCGCGTTGGCCGAGGCGGAGGAGAAGGTCCACGACGACGACACGATCCGCGTCGACCTGCCGAAGACGACTGTGCCGGCCGGGCGGATCGTAGTACGGCTGGAAGATTACGTACTCCGTACCGGCCTGCACGCCGACCTGGAGATCCGCGGCCCCGAGCGGATCGCCCTCACCGGCCCGAACGGCGCAGGCAAGAGCACCCTGCTCCACGCCATCGCCGCCGACGACAAGCCCTTGGTCCCGTGGCGCCTACTACCCCAGCGCCTGGACCTACTCCAAGATTCCTTGTCTGTAGTAGAAAACCTGGCGCTACTAGCCCCCAGCACCGAAAACCAGTACCGCCGCTCCCGCCTGGCCCGCTTCCTCTTCCGAGGCCGAGCCGCAGACCAGCCAGTCAGCACCTTGTCCGGCGGCGAACGCTTCCGTGCAACCCTCGCCGCCCTGCTCCTCGCCGAGCCCCCACCCCAACTCCTGATGCTCGACGAGCCCACCAACAACCTCGACCTGGCCAGCGTCGCCCAACTCCAAGACGCCCTGGCCTCCTACAACGGCGCCCTGGTAATAGCCAGCCACGACCTCCCCTTCCTCCGCGAGATCGGCATCACCCGCTGGCTCCACCTGGACCACAACGAACTAACCGAAATAGAACCGCTCTAAGTTGGCTGAACTACAGCGCCAGCAGCTGTTCGAGGGCGGGTGGGAGGGGGAGGTCCAGGGAGGTGACGAAGTCGGTCGAAGTACATGCGAGAGCCGAGGTAGGCGATGCCGCTGCCCTCGTACTCCGGGTGGTAGGTGGCGGTCGTGAAGTCGCTGGCGTGGATGTCGATCAGGAGCCAGGCGTCGGCGAAACGATAGCGAGGCCGGACCGCCAGCCCATCAATCGCCCCAACCGGCCTGCCGCCATCCGCCAGACACGGCGGACGGCGGCGCCTTGTGTGGGCATTGATGGGCTGGGGGTTCGCCTGGCCCTAGGGGTGCGGACGGGGGTGGGTCGTGGTTGGTGTGTGGCGGTCCGGGTCTCGGAGGCGTGACCGGGGGCTAGGTCGGGGTGGGCGCGTCTTCGCGGAGGAGGTCGGCTGACTTGAGGTCGGACCAAACCGCTGCCGGTACCTCGGTACGCGACAGGGCTGCGTTGGCGTGGACCTCGTCGGCGGTGCGGCAGCCGACGGCGATGCCGGCGACTGCTGGGTGGGACAGGGGGAAGTTCAGGGCGACGGCGGGCAGGGTGACGTCGTGGGACTCGCAGATGTCGGCGAGTTTGTTGGCCTTCTCGATCAAGGCGTCGGGGGCCGGGGCGTAGTTGAAGGTGGCGTCTGCAGCCGGGCGGGGTTGGGAGAGGAGGCCGGAGTTGAAGATGCCTACGGCAACGATCTGGACGTCGTTCGCCAGGCAGGCGGGGAGGACGTCGTCCAGGCCGTCGGGGTCCAGCAGGGTGTAGCGGCCGGCGAGCATGATGACGTCGATGTCGACCTGCTCGACGAAGCGGGTCAGCATCGCGGTTTGGTTCATGCCGGAGCCGATCGCGCCGATCACGCCCTGGTCGCGGAGCTCGATCAGGGTGGGGAAGGCGGTGGCGACGGCCTCGTCGTAGTGGTCGTCGGGGTCGTGCACGAAGACGACATCGAGACGGTCGACGTCGAGGCGGCGGAGGGAGTCCTCGATGCTCTGCAGGACGCCCTCGCGGGTGAAGTCCCAGCGGCGGCGGCGGTTGGAGACGACGGCGAAGCCCTCGCCATCGGGCGAAGGGGTGTCGGCTTCGTAGATGATCCGGCCGACCTTCGAGGACAGCACGTACTCCGAGCGCGGCTTCCCCGCGAGGCCGGCGCCGAGGCGTTCCTCGGCCAGTCCGAGGCCGTAGTGCGGGGCGGTGTCGAAGTACCGCCAGCCCTCGTCCCAAGCAGCTTGGACCGTGGCGACCGCTTCGGCGTCGGGGACGGGGGAGAAGAGCCCGGCGAGGGGAGCGCCCCCCAGCCCGATTCGGTTGTCGTCCGCAAAAAGCTTCATGACTTCGCCGCCGGGAGGCGGAGGTTTTGCATGCCGCCGTCGACGGCGAGTGCAGTACCGGTCGTCGAGCCAGCCAACGGGCTGGCCAAGTAGGCAATCGCGGCAGCGACCTCGGAGGCCGTCACCAGGCGACCCATCGGTTGCCGGGCTTCCAGCGCAGCGCGCTCAGCAGCGGGATCAGTCGCCACGTCCAGCAACCGTCCAACCCAAGGCGTATCCGCGGTACCGGGATTGACGCAGTTGACGCGGATCCCCTCCCGCACGTGATCCGCAGCCATCGCCATCGTCAACGCCAGTACGGCGCCCTTGCTCGCGCTGTACAACGCCCGGTTGGGCAGCCCCGCCGTCGCCGCGATCGAGCACGTGTTGACGATCGCCGCGGCCGAGGAACGCCGCAGGTAAGGCAGCGTCGCGCGAGTGACCCGGGCGATCCCGACGACGTTCACATCGAGCACCCGATGCCACTCGTCGTCGTCGTTCCCAGCGACCGTCCCCTGCGCGCCGATCCCCGCGTTGTTGATCAGGATGTCGATCCCGCCGAGTTGCAACGCCGCGGCCGCCACCGCGTCCCGGACCGAAGCGTCATCGCTCACATCGGCGGCGATCCCCCTCAGTGGCGCGGGCACCTCCGGCTTCAGGTCGAAGACGATCACCTCGGCGCCGCGGGCGGCGAGCAGCGTGGCCGCGGCCAGTCCGATCCCGGATGCTCCTCCGGTCACCACAGCCTTCAAGCCGGCGAAATCCGTCACTTATCGCTCTCCTTAGTCAACTCGGTCCAGATCTTGCCAGCCGGGTACCGGTAGTCGTCCAGCGTCTTGGCGTCCATCTCGGCGCTGAACCCCGGCCGCAGCGGCGCCACGTAGTTCCCGTCCTTGATCACCACGGGCTCCAGGAAGTGCTCGTGCAGATGGTCGACGAACTCGATCACCCGATTCTCGGTACTTCCGCTGACCGCGACCAGATCGAACATCGACAGGTGCTGCACCAGCTCACACAGTCCTACCCCACCCGCGTGCGGGCACACCGGTACGCCGAACTTCGCCGCCAGCAGCAAGATGGCGATGTTCTCGTTCACGCCGGCCACCCGGGCCGAGTCGATCTGTACGAACGACAGCGACTCCGCCTGCAGCAACTGCTTGAACACGACCCGGTTCTGCACGTGCTCACCGGTCGCCACCCGAACCGGCGCGACGGCACGAGCGATCGCCGCATGCCCGAGGATGTCGTCCGGACTCGTCGGCTCCTCGACCCACCACACGTCGAACGGCTTCAGCGCCTCGATCCAGCCGATCGCGTCGCCGACGTCCCAGCGCTGGTTCGCGTCGATGGCGATCCGGATGTCCGGGCCGACCGTCTCCCGGGCCAGCCGCATCCGGCGGATGTCGTCCTCGAGGTTCGCGCCGACCTTGAGCTTGATCTGGCTGAACCCCTCGGCGACGGCCTCGCGGCAGAGCCGGACCAGCTTGGCGTCGTCGTAGCCGAGCCAGCCGGGCGTCGTCGTGTACGCCGGGTAGCCCTGCTCGCGCAGGAGCTCCTCCCGCTCGGTGCGGCCGGGCTGAGCGGCGGACAGGATCTCCAGCGCCTCGTCGCGAGTGAGCGCGTCGGTGAGGTAGCGGAAGTCGACCAGATCGACGATCTGCTCGGGGGAGAGATCCGACAACAGCTTCCACAGCGGTACGCCGGCCCGCTTCGCGGCCAGGTCCCAGACCGCGTTGACGACCGCGCCGATCGCCATGTGCATGACGCCCTTCTCGGGCCCGAGCCAGCGCAGCTGCGAGTCGTGCACCAGGCTCTTCCAGAACCCGCCGAGGTCGTTCAGCGTCGCGTCGACGTCGAGCCCGATGACGTGGTCGCGCAGGGCCTCGATTGCGGCGGTCTGGACGTCGTTGCCGCGGCCGATGGTGAAGGCGAAGCCGTGGCCTTCCAGCCCGTCGCCGGCGTCGGTGCGGATGATCAGGTACGCCGCGGAGTAGTCCGGGTCGGCGTTCATCGCGTCGGAGCCGTCCAGGTCCAGCGACGTGGGGAAGCGGACGTCGTACGTCTCGACCTCGGAGAAGCGCGGCATGCAGAGACCCGTTTCTGGCAGTGATCCGATCTGTCCCGTAGATCCTATAGGATATGTGGGTCAGTGCGCACTGGTTGCCCTATTTAATTCACCGACTCAAGAAAATGCAATGGATAGAGTCGGCCCGTGGCTGACGACGGGGTACCGAGCGACGGCGTACTGCGGCTGGGTGGGCGGAGTTTCGGGCCGGGGGAGTTCGCGGTGATGGCGATCCTGAACCGGACGCCCGACTCGTTCTTCGACGGCGGCGCGACCTACGCGACCGAGGCGGCGCTCGAGGCGATCGACCGGGCCGTCGCGGACGGCGCCGACGTGGTCGACGTCGGCGGGGTCAAGGCTGGGTACGGCGAACCGGTCAGCGAGACCGAGGAGCTGCGCCGGACGGTCGACTTCGTGGCCGAGGTCCGGGCGCGGCACCCCGAACTGATCATCAGCGTGGACACGTACCGCAGCGGAGTCGCCCGACGGGTTGGCGAGGCCGGCGCGAACCTCATCAATGACACCTGGTCGGGCTCCGATCCTGAGCTCGCCGGTGCGGCCGCCGAAGTCGGCGCGGGGCTGGTGTGCAGTCATGTCGGCGGACTCGCGCCGCGGACCGATCCGCATCGGATGGCGTACGACGACGTGGTCGCCGACGTCATCCGCACGACGACCGCCCTGGCCGAGCGCGCGGTCGCGGCCGGCGTCCGGCGGGACGCGATCGTGATCGACCCGACCCACGACTTCGGCAAGAACACCTGGCACTCGCTGGAGGTGACACGCCGGGTCGACGAGCTGGCCGCGACCGGCTGGCCGGTGCTCGTTGCCCCGTCCAACAAGGACTTCCTCGGCGAAAGCCTCGATCTACCGTCCGCGCGCAGGGGGCCGGCGACGATGGCGGCGGTCAGTGTGATGGCCTGGTTAGGTGCCCGGGTCTTCCGGGTACATGACGTCGCCGGGGTCCGGCAGGCGCTCGACCTGATCGCCGTTCTGCAGCGGACGAAACAGCCCGCGTACACGCGAAGGAGCCTGGTGTGATGCATCGCTGGTCTGCGGACGGCAAGGAGCTGACCGGCGAGGAGTTGATCGCCGCGTACGCCGCACCGGATCGCTCGGCGCGTCGGCTGAGGGCCAACTTCGTCACCAGCATCGACGGGGCGGTGACGCTGGACGGGTTGTCCGGCGGGCTGTCGTCGAAGGATGACCAGAATCTGCTCGGGCTGCTGCGGCAGCTCGCGGACGTCGTGCTGGTCGGCGCGGGGACGCTGCGGGCCGAGCAGTACAACGGGCTGCGGTTGGGCAAGGCGCGTCGGGAGTGGCGCGCTTCGCAGGGGCTGTCGGGGAACCCGGTGCTGGCGGTGGTTTCCGCGCGGCTCGATCTGAGTGCCGGCAGTTCGGTCTTCACCGAGGCGCCGGTGCGGCCGATCGTGATCACGTGCGAGTCGGCGCCGGCGGATCAGCGCAAGGCGTTGGCGGAGGTTGCCGACGTATTGGTGTTCGGCGATGATTCCGTCGATCTGACGCAAGCCGTCGATGCTCTGGTTGAGCGTGGGCTGCCGCAGATCTTGTGTGAGGGTGGTCCGCATTTGCTGGGGGCGCTGACCTCGGCGGATCTCGTCGATGAGATGTGCCTGACGGTGTCGCCGCTGCTGGCCGGGCCGGGGGCGCGGCGGATCACGGACGGGATCGCGTCGACGCAGGTCCACCGGTTGAAGCCGCTGCATGTGCTCAACGGCGACGACGGCTACCTCTTCCTGCGGTACGGAAGGAACTGAGAGTGCCCGTCGTCGCGGCCGCGGTCTGCCCGCATCCACCACTCCTCATCCCCGAACTCGCCTCCGGCGCCGCCTTCGAACTCGATCCACTCCGCGCCGCGTGCTTCGCCGCCGTCGACCGCCTGGCCGACGCGGACGCGCTGGTGATCATCGGCTCGGGTCCTTTGACTGGCACCCGGTACGACGCCTCCGCCGCCGGCAGCTTCGGCCCGTACGGTGCCCCGGACGTGACCGTCGGCGACTCCGGTACGCCGGTACTGCCGCTGTCACTCGCCGTCGGCACCTGGCTCGTCGAGCAAAGCAAAGCAGCCGACCTGCCGCGGACCTCCATCACTGTGGCTGCGTCTGAGACCCCGGCCGTTTGTCTTGCGCTGGGGCAAGAACTTGCCCATGGCAATGAACGGATCGCGCTGCTGGTGATGGGCGATGGCTCAGCGCGACGCAGCGACCACGCCCCGGTACATCTCCACCCACGCGCCGAGATCTTCGACAGTACGGTCGCCGCCGCACTGGAGTTGGCCGACACGGAGACGCTCGCCGCGCTCGACCCCGAGCTCGCGACCGAACTTCACGCCGCAGGCCGGGCCCCTTGGCAAGTACTGGCCGGAGCGGCCCCCGGTCTACGTGGCCAACTCGGGTACAACGCGGCGCCCTACGGGGTTGGCTATTTCGTCGCGAGCTGGGCACTTTAAGGGTTTCTGAAGACCCCGGTGGAATCTGTTGGGTAAGGGCCGGTTCGAATCGGGCCGGCCCCCAGATTCCAAGGGGGAGAAAAGGATGCCTGACAAGGAGAAACCGGTGGAGACGGGCAACTACCCGTTACCGGAGGACGGTGCGCAGGACCAGGTCGTGCAGACCCGGCTGCCGCAGTACGACGAGGACCTGGTGGACGGTGCGACGCTGGAGTCCGACTCATGACCGGCACGGTGCGGGACCTGCTCACCTGGGCAGCGGCGCAGGTGCGGACGATGGAGAAGCCGCTCGGTTCCAACAAGAACCCGTACGCGGCCAAGGCGGGGCACGCGAACGGCCAGGCCTGGTGCGCGACGTTCCTGGTCGCGGGCTGGAAGAGCAACAAGGTGCCGCTGGTGGCGGGGACGGACACCGCGTTCACCCCGTCGATGCAGGCCGGCTTCAAGAACGCCGGGCGGCTGTTCAACAGCCCGCGGGCGGGTGATGTCGGCTTCCTGTTCGACAAGGACCTGGGGCGGATCGCGCACGTCTTCTTCGTCGAGCGGGTCGAGGGCGACTTCGTCAAGACGATCGAGGGCAACACCAACCTGGACGGCAGCAGGACCGGCGTCGGGGTGTTCCGGCACAGCCGGCGCTGGACCGGTGGCGCCACGATGATCCGCGGCTTCGGCCGCCCGAACTACAAGGCGGTCGGCGGCGGAGGCGGACGCGGCGGCGGAGGCGCTCGGCGGCCGGGCGTGCCGACGGTGTCGCTGGCGCGGGTCGTCGCTGCTGCCCGGAAGGACGCACCCGGTGCCGATGGTGCGACTTCGTTCCCGGCTGAGGTCCGGGTGGTTGAGGCCGCTCTGGTGGCTGAGGGGTTGCTGTCGCCGGCTTTCGCCAAGGACGGATCGTTCGGCACGGTCACGATCAAGGCCTACGCGCAGTTCCAGCGCAAGCTGGGCTTCACGGGCAAGGACGCCGACGGCATCCCCGGGATGGACTCGCTGAAGAGGCTGGGCCTCAAACACGGCTTCATGGCCGCTGCGTAGCGATCCCAGTCTCAGGGCTGTTGCGTTACGACTTCGGGCCAGCGGGTCGCGGTGGCTGCAAGGTCATCGTGGCCCGCTTCGGCGAGCTGGTTGACGAGTTCGACCCGAGCGGCCCGCACCGCATCGGCGGCTTGCTCGGCGGTCGGGTAGGGGCCCGACCAGTTGCAGACCGCGTCACCGGCGTACCAGTCGCCCGCCTTCGACCGGCGTACCTGCGAAGCCGCCAACCGATCCGCCGGCAACGCGTCCCCGCGCTCAACCGCTGCCTGTACCACCGCATCCACAGCAACCACCTCAGCCGCCAAACCCATCACCGGCCGCAACTCCACAGCATCAGTACGAACGAACTCATACCCCTCAGGCGCCTGCCCCGCAATCCACCCGAACGCCACCTCAGCCAACTCCGCCAACTGCCCGGCAACCTCCGCATCCGCGATGGTCTCCACCCCAGACACCCGCGGATCAGTAGGCCGCAACAACCCCTGACACCGCCGCATCAACATCTCCTCCGCAGTCGTCTGCCGCCGCCCCAAAATCCGCGACAACCCAACAACATCAAAGTTCAACTCATCCGGCGTCCGCTTCACCCCAGCCTCGAACGGCTCACCCTCAACCGTCCCCCGCCCAGTCCACGGCCCCACATGCCATCGCTCCAACACCATGCCCAGACCCTACGCAGTACCACAATCACCACCAACGCAGGCACGACCAGTTCAGGCAGGCCGTACCGGACCCGGGGCTGAACGTAGGGTGGGGGTGTGACGTACACCGTGGGGCGGCTCGCGGGCAGGCTGGATGGGGAGGTTTCCTGGCTGTCTGTTCGGGCGGCTGTTGGGGTGCCGGGGGCTGAGTGGGTTTCTTGTGCGGAGTTGCTCGCGGAGCAGGGGGCGGGTGGGGATCCGACCCTGGAGTGGCGGCAGGCGTTGCTTGATGATTACGGGCGGGAGTACGGGATCGAGCCGCCGCAGCAGGTAGCGGCGATGTTCGTGTTGATGTGGTACGTGTCGGTGCCGGCGATCGTTGCCGGGATCTCGACGGCGTTGACCGGGGTATCGCCGGATGTGTCGGCTGAGTCGCTTGCTTTTCGCAAGCATCCAACTGCGCATTACCCGATGGAAGTGGCGTTGCTGTCGGAGCGGGTGGTGCCCCTCGAGGAGGCGGCCCGGCAGGTTGAAGAGCACACGCGAGCGTTCACGGACAGCTACCAGCCTGGCGTGAAGATGAGTTCGCGGCAGAAGCGTGGTGCGGTCGAGGATGAGCTGCGGGCGGCTCTGCGGCTACCGGAGGAAGCGGTGCAGGCGGCGATGGCCGCCGAGGCTTTCAGGATCGATCTGGAGCAGAAGGTCCGTACCTCGTGCTGCTTCGTTTACGCGCTGCCCAACGTCAACCCCTGCGGCGGTTGCCCGCGGATCAAAGGCTGAAAACACCAGGTACCGATCCGGCGCCGGTCACCAGATCGGTCAGGTAGCGGGCGACCAGCGGTACGAACTTGAAGCCCTCGCCGTGGAAGCCGGCCGCCACGCTGATCGGCCCACGCCGGTCGATGACGAAGTCCCCGCGCACGGTGTTGTCGTAGAGGCAGCTGATCGCCTCGGACCGCGCGACATCAAGCCCCGGAAACCACTCCCGCACATACGCGACCAGCGCCGCATCCCGCGTCGGCTCCACTTCGAAATCCCGCTCGGAAAGCGAGATCACCGGCCCGGTCGCATGCAACCCGACCTTCACCCCGCGCCCCTCCTCGAACACCCCGTACGCCGGAGTCGCCGCCCGCCGATGCACGAACACCGGCCACTCGACCGACTCATCCCGAGCAGCGAAGAACCGCGGCTGCTCCTGCGACGCCGAGATCGCCGGCACCTCCACAACTCCAGCCAACAGCCGATCAGTCCAAGCCCCAGTCGTCACCACCAACTGCCCAGCCCGTACGACGCCGGCCTCCGTCTCCACCTCAACCCCATCCCCGGCAACCCGTACTACGCCAGCCGCGCACCCACCCCGGAACTCAACCCCCAACGCCACCGCCGACTCCCGGATCGCCCCCAACGCCTGCGCCGCCAACGCCCGCCCCGACCCGGGTTGGTACAGCACCCGCCCGTCGAACCGCATCCCCGGCCACCGCTCACCAGCGGCCGCGGCCGTCAGTACCTCGTGCTCCACCCCATGCCGCCCAAGCAACTCGGCAGACTCCGAAACCTGCTGCTCGGACATGCCATGGTCCACACCCCCGACCAGGTCCAGCATCTGTACGCCGGTCGCGCTCTCCAACTCATGCCAGAGCTCCCGGGATCTTGCCGCCCGCAACAGCTCACCCTCATCGTCGATTGCGAGCCGGAACAGCCTGGTGCCGCCATGCGAGCCACCCCGGTCGTGCCCGAGCTCGTACTGCTCCAGCACCAGCACCTCACGCCCGGCAACCGCGAGCGCACGGGCCGCAGCCGACCCCATCGCGCCGGCCCCGATCACGACCACGTCATAGGTCTGCATGCACCCTTCCTACCCGTCCGGATACCGCTCACCACGGTCGGGGTTTCGCTCTGAGCGCAACGGACGGCGGCGGCTCGGCACGGCGTACCGGCGGGGCCGACCGAAGCGCTACAAAAGGGTGCTTGCCGTGCGCGCGAATATTGTCGGTGGCCGCAGGCACGATGTCGATCATGAATTCGACACAGTGTTGGACGGCTCCGACCCCGGCTGTCACGTCATCGAGGGGTAACCCACTATCGGTTGAACGCGCCCAGGGGCGCGGTTAGGTTCGCTGACGTGACCGCGCCC
This sequence comes from Kribbella sp. NPDC051718, assembly GCF_040681515.1. NCBI lineage: Bacteria > Bacillati > Actinomycetota > Actinomycetes > Propionibacteriales > Kribbellaceae > Kribbella > Kribbella sp. NPDC051718. The sequence continues at coordinate 167,288 of NZ_JBFAYZ010000012.1, forward strand.
GGCGAGTTTCCGGCGACCACCCCGATCGGCTCCCGCGTGGAGGCAGAGGGTTACGTCGCGATGGTGTGTTTCAAGCATGGTCCTCCCCAGCTGCACGGTGTCGAGCTGGAGTGGACGGTGCACCACGCAGATGATCCGCAACGCCGGCTCGATGCCGCCCAACTCAGCAACGCCCTGGGCGTGCATGCGCCCCCGACCCTGGTCCCGGGCAGCCCGCAGCTGCCACTCGGCCGGGGTTCTCTGGTCACCGTGGAGCCGGGTGGCCAGGTGGAGATCTCCGGCCAGGCCTCGGACTCCATCCCCAGGCTGATCGACGACACGACGGCCGATGCCGCGCAGCTCACCGAGCTGCTCGCCGCCCAAGGCCTGGTGCCTGGACGGCACGGTCTCGACGCCTTCCGCCCACCCCGCCGCATCCTGACCGTTCCGCGGTACGCCGCGATGGAGCGAGCCTTCGCACAGCTCGGACCGCACGGTCCGCGGATGATGTGCAGCTCGGCCGGTCTGCAGGTCTGCCTCGACGCGGGCGAAGCGGACCAGACCGCCCTGCGCTGGCGAGCACTCCACGACTTCGGGCCGGCCCTGGTCGCCCTGTTCGCCAACTCGCGCAACCGCGAAGGCAGCGACACCGGCTGGGCCTCCGCCCGGACCGAGGCGACCTTCGGTACCTGCGCGCCCTTCACCGAGCCGCCGCCCCTCGATGGTGATCCCGCCGAGTCCTGGGCCCGTACTGCGATGGAGGCGCCGGTCCTCTGCCTCCGCCGCGGAGACAGCTGGGACGCACCCGCCGGACTCACCTTCGGCGCCTGGGCAGATGGCGCCCTGGACGGCACCGGCCTGGCGGGTGGCGCCGGCGCTGGTGATCCGCTCGGCGACAGGCCGACGTACGGGGACTTGGAGTATCACCTGTCAACACTCTTCCCGCCGGTGCGGCCGCGGGGCTACTTGGAGGTCCGCTACCTCGATGCCCAGGACGGCGACGGCTGGATCACGCCGACGTTGTTGCTGTCCGCCCTGATGTCTGACCCGGCCGTCACCGATCAAGCACTGGCTGTTGCAGCGCCGGCGGCCGGGCGCTGGTTCCCCGCCGCGCGGGAGGGGCTGCACGACAAGCCTGTACTGCAGGCCGCGCGCGACCTGGTCGAGCTGGCCACCACCAACCTGAGCCGGACCGGAGTGGATCAAGACCTGATCACCGAGACCGGCGAGCGACTGCACTACATCGTCGACGACACCCAAAGAAGGCGAGCTTCATGAACCACCAGTTGTCAGATCTGACCGCCGAGGGGCTGCGATCGTTCGTCGCCGAGCAGCTCGAGCGCTCGCGCGGCCGGACCGTCCAGCTGACCGACGCGGTCGACACCGACGACCTGGTCCGGCAGCACTCGAAGCTGATGTCCCCGCTGGTCTGGGACTACGCGCACATCGGCAACCAGGAAGAGCTCTGGCTGGTCCGCGACGTCGGCGGCCGCGATCCGGTCCGCCAGGACATCGACGAGCTGTACGACGCGTTCATGCATGCCCGGGCCGATCGCCCGTCGCTCCCGCTGCTCAGTCCGACCGAGACCCGGCAGTACGTCGTCGAGGTGCGTGACAAGGTCCTCGACGTGCTCGATCACGTGAAGTTCGGCGGCGATCGCGAGCTGATCGACAACGGGTTCGCGTTCGGCATGATCGTGCAACACGAGCAGCAGCACGACGAGACGATGCTGGCCACGCACCAGTTGCGGACCGGCGCCCCGGTGCTCGACGCGCCGGCGCCGCCGCCCGGTCGACGGCTGGCCAAGGCCGAAGTGCTCGTGCCCGGTGGCGTCTTCGAGATGGGTACTTCGATCGAGCCGTGGGCTCTCGACAACGAGCGGCCCGCCCACGCGGTGCACGTCGATCCGTACGTGATCGACACGGCGCCGGTCAGCAACGGCGACTACCTCAAGTTCGTCACTGGTGGTGGATATGAGGATCCGCAGTGGTGGTCGGAAGCGGGCTGGGCGCATGTGCAGAAGGCGTCGCTCGTCGCGCCGCGGTTCTGGGGGCGCGAGGACGGCGACTGGGTGCGGACGCGGTTCGGGCATCGGGAGTTGCTGCCGCTCGACGAGCCGGTGATGCATGTCTGCTTCTACGAGGCCGAGGCGTATGCGAAGTGGGCCGGCAAGCGGCTGCCGACCGAGGAGGAGTGGGAGTTCGCCGCTCGCTTCGACCCGGCGACCGGGCGGACTCGACGCTTCCCGTGGGGGGACGAGAGCCCGGGTCCGCAGCACGCGAACCTTGGTCAACGGCACCTGCGTCCAGCGCCGATCGGCGCCTACCCGGCAGGCGCATCGCCTCTGGGCGTCGAGCAATTGATCGGCGACGTCTGGGAGTGGACCAGCAGCGACTTCAAGCCGTACCCGGGGTTCCGCGCGTTCCCGTACGACGAGTACTCGCTGGTCTTCTTCGGCAACGACTACAAGATGCTCCGCGGCGGCTCCTTCGGCACCGACGAGATCGTCGCCCGCGGCACCTTCCGCAACTGGGACTACCCCATCCGCCGCCAAATCTTCGCCGGCTTCCGCTGCGCCCGCGACCCGCGTCCCGAGGAGCTGGCGTAGTGCGCCGACCAAGCGGCGCAGCCCCGAGGAACTGGCGGGTCGGCGCAGCCCGGAGGATCCGGCGGGGAGGCCGCTGATGTGCCGCCATCTGGCCTACCTCGGCCCACCCGTCTCGCTCGCCTCACTCATCCTGGACCCACCCCACTCGCTGTACCGCCAAAGCTGGGCCCCGTCGGACATGCGTGGCGGCGGCTCGGTGAACGCCGACGGCTTCGGCCTCGGCTGGTACCCCGACGCCGCGCCCGGCTCGGCTGCCGCGACCGGCTCGCCCGCCTCGCCCGGTAGGTCGGTCGGCCCGGCCGGGGCCGGTGCGGCGGACGGGCGGGTGCCTGTGCGGTATCGGCGGAGTGTGCCGATTTGGGCGGATGAGTCGTTGCCGGGGTTGGCGGGGTCTATCAGGTCGGGGGCGGTGTTGGCGGCGGTGCGGAATGGGACTGTTGGTGCGCCGCTGACGGAGATCGCGGTGGCGCCGTACACCAGGGACCAATGGTTGTTCAGTCATAACGGGCTGATCAGCGGATGGCCGGGGTCGGTGTCCAAGCTGGCGGAGGGGTTGCCGGTTTCTGAGCTGCTGACCCTGGAGGCGCCGATGGATTCAGCACTCCTGTGGGCGCTCGTCCAAGACCGCCTGCACTTGGGAGCGCCTGAGGCGGTGGCGTCGGTCGTGCGGGATGTCGCCGCCGTGGCGCCCGAGTCACGTCTCAATCTTCTGCTGACCGATGGGGAGCAGATCGTCGCCACCACCTGGACGCATTCGCTCTGGGTCCGCCGCGCCACCGACTCCGTCGCGGTCAGCTCCGAGCCCTGGACCAGCGAAGGCTGGGAAGAGATTCCAGATCGCTCATTGCTACTAGCAACTAAAAGCACGCTAGCCGTCACCCCATTGCTGGAAGGACGACAGTGTCACATCTGATCCCACCCCAACGCCCCGGACAGGGGACTTCAATCGACATCCACCTGACCCCGGACTACGCCGCCCGCGCGCTGCGGGAGGACGCCCGGGCCGGCCTGACGGCCGAGCCGAAGTGGCTCGCGCCGAAATGGTTCTATGACGCAAGAGGCAGTGAGCTGTTCGAGGAGATCACCCGGCTGCCGGAGTACTACCCGACCCGCGCCGAGCGGGAGATCCTCGACGCCCGCTCCGGCGAGATCGCCGAGCTGACCGGCGCGCACACGCTGGTCGAGCTCGGCTCGGGCTCGTCGGAGAAGACGCGCCTGCTGCTCGACGGCCTGCGCGACCACGGCACACTGACAACCTTCGTGCCCTTGGACGTCTCGGAGTCGGCGCTGCGCGAGGCCGCCGCCGCGATCAACACCGACTACCCGAGCCTCACCGTGCACGGCGTCGTCGGCGACTTCACCGAGCACCTCGACAAGCTTCCCGGCGAGGCGCCACGCGTGGTCGCGTTCCTCGGCGGGACGATCGGCAACCTCCTACCCGACGAGCGGGCCGACTTCTACAAGTCCGTCCGCGACGTACTGGAGCCAGGGGAGTGGCTGCTGCTCGGCACGGATCTCGTGAAGGACCCGGCCACCCTCGTCGCGGCGTACGACGACAGCGCCGGCGTGACCGCAGAGTTCAACCGCAACGTACTGCGGGTCTTGAACCGTCAGCTCGGCGCGGACTTCGACGTGGACTCCTTCAGCCATCGCGCGATCTGGGATCCCGAGAACGAGTGGATCGAGATGCACCTGCGGGCCGACCGCGCGATGAAGGTCCTCATCCCCGAGATCGGCCTCGAGGTCGACTTCGCCGAAGGCGAGGAGCTCAGCACCGAGGTCTCCGCCAAGTTCCACCGCCACGGCGTCGAGGCTGAACTCGACAAGGCCGGCTTCACGAACGGCGCCTGGTGGACAGACCCCGAGCACCGCTTCGCCCTCTCCCTCTGGCAAGCAGTCTGAGCCAACTCCGGCGACCTTGAACACCCTCCGGTGACCTTGAACAAGTTATTTCGTGTTCAAGGTCACCGCTAGGTGTTCGAGGTCGCTACCTCCGGCTGGTGTTTCAGCCCTGGGACTTGATGAGGTCGTTGATTTTGCCGGCGTAGAACTGAAGGTCTGACACTGGCTTCTTGCCGCTGAGGATCGGCTGGTACATGGCCGTCGTCAGGTCGCCGACCTGCGAGGCCCACTGGGTCGTGAACCGCACACCGACCGTCTTCTCCGCTGAGAGGTCAGCCTTGACCGTGTCCACGACCGTGGTCTGGCCGGCCTTGGTCAAAGCGCCGAAGTAGCTCTCCTGTGCCGGCGTATAGGCAGGCGGCGCGACCGGCGACGCGGGCAGCACGGCGTCCCACACCTTGGTGTTGAGATACGAGAGCACCTTGTACGTCGCGTCCTCATTGGCCGTGTACTGCGGGGTACAGATCCCCACCGAGTCGTACAGCGTCGCCGGCGTCGTCACCTGCGGGAACGGCGCGAACCCGTACTTGATCTTCGGCTTGTCCGTCTGGAACCCGGCCGCCAGCCACTGGCCGCCGAACATCATCGGCACCTTGCCACCGGAGAACAACGCCGGCACGTTCGACGCGTCGTACCCCGGAGGTGCCACCGCGCCCGACTTGATCGCCGCAGCCAGCTTCTCCACGCCCTCGGTGTACTTGTCGTCGATCTCTGCCTTGGTCGGGTGGTTCACGTCGTCGGTGAACGGTGCGCCACCAGCGGACACCGCGTACATCGACATCGTGAACGGCGCGTCCGCCGAGGTCAGCTGATCCGCGACCAGCCCGTACTTCGCGCCGTTCTTGCCGGCCAGCTTGCCGGCCGCGGAGTACATGTCGTCCCAGGTCCAGCCGGACTTGGGCTCCGGGATGCCGGCCGCCTTGAACGCGTCGGCGTTGTACCAGACGCCGTACGTGTTCATCAGCGACGGCAGCCCGCCCATCTGGCCCTCACTCGTCTTCCAGTTCTTCATCGCCGAGCCGACGAAGTCGTCCGCCTTGAGGCCGCCGTCACCGCTGTCGACCCGTTTCGACCAGTCGACCAGCAGGCCCTGGGACGTGTACTGCTGCTCGGTGTCGTTGCCGCACCAGAAGAGGTCGGGCAGCTTCTTCGCTTGGGTAAGCGACGCGAGCTTGTCGCCGTACCCGCCGCTCGGGGTGTCGACGAGTTGCACCTTGACGTTGTCGTCCTTGAATCCTTCGAGTGCCTTCTTGATGGCCGTGTTCGTCTCGGGGGACTCCCACGTCATCACGGTCACGGTGACCGGGCCGTCGGACTTGCCGCCGGAGTCCGAGCCGCTGCAGGCAGCCGTTGCCGTCAGCAACCCGGCGCAGGCGAGGGTGGTGCCGATGATCGGTTTCACTGTTGTGCTCCTCAGGGGTGAGTCACTTCTGCGTCGTGCTGCCCAGCGAGCCGAGGCCCTGGATGAAGTAGCGCTGCGCGGCGAAGAAGAGGATCAGCGGCGGCAGCATGTAGAGCAGGTTGGTGGCCATGTAGAAGCTCCAGTTCGGCGTCTGCCCGGCGAAGGGCGAGACGAACTGCGCCATGCCGACCGACAACGGCCACTTGTCGGCGGAGTACAGGTAGACCAGCGGATTGAGGAAGTCGTTCCAGGACGCCTGGAAGGCGAGGATCGCCATCGTGATCCAGGCCGGCCGGGTCAACGGCAGCATCACGCTGACGAAGATCCGCAGGTGCCCGGCGCCGTCGATCTTGGCCGCCTCGTCGATCGAGTACGGGATGGCCAGGAAGTACTGCCGGGCCAGGAAGATGAACAGTGGGTTGCCGCCGAAGAAGGCCGGCACGATCAACGGCAGCCAGGTGTCGTACCAGCCGATGGACTTGTACAGCTGGAACAGCGGGATCAGGCCGACCACTCCGGGCAGCAGCATGCTGCCGACGAAGAGGTAGAACCAGACCTTCCGCCCGGGGAACCGCAGCCGGGCCAGCGCGTAGCCGGCCATCATCGCGGTCATCACGCCGCCGAGCACGCTCAGTACGGTGATGATCGTTGAGTTGAGCAACAGCCGCGGGAAGTGGATCGCCTGCGGGCCGTCGAGGAAGTTGCGCCAGTGGAAGTCGTGCGGCAGCAGTCGCGGCGGTACTTCGAAGACGGCGTTGCGGCTCTTCAGGCCGATGGTGATCATCCACAGCAGCGGGACGATCATCACCGCGCAGACGAAGAGCGCGGTCGCGTACCAGGCCGTAGTACCGGCCGGGCGGCGGCGGGACTCAGTCGGGAGTGTTGTCACTGTACGTCCAGAGCGAGGAGAACTTCGCGGTCAGGGCGATCACGGCGATGATGACGATGAACAGCACCCACACCTGCGCGGAGGCGTACCCGAGCTGCGGAACCCTGCCCAGGTTGGAGAATCCGTTGTTGTAGATCGACAGCATCAAGACGCTGGTGCTGAAGCCGGGCCCGCCGTTGGTGAGGATCTTGGGCTGGTTGAAGGTCTGCAGCGCCGCTGTGGTCTGCAGGATCACCTGGAGCAGCATGATCGGGCTGATCATCGGCAAGGTGATCCGGAAGAACACGGCGTACGGTCCGGCGCCGTCGACCCGGGCCGCTTCGTACAGCTCGGTCGGCACCGCCTGGAGCGCGGCCAGGAAGATGATCATCGTCCCGCCGACGCCCCACAACATCACGATCACGATCGACGGCATCGACATCGTCGGGCTTTGCAGCCACAGGCTGGTCGGCAGGTGGAGCTTGTCGAGGATCGTGTTCGCCAAGCCCACTTGGGGATTGAGGATGAACTTCCACAGCGTGATGGTGGCGACGGCGGGCAGTACCACCGGCAGGTACGTCAAAGTGCGGACTACTCGGACGCCGGCGAACCGCTGGTTGCAGAACATCGCGAGGGCGAGGCCGAGGGCCAGCGACAGCGGCACATAGAGGACCACCAGGTACCCCGTTGCGCGCAGCGACGGCCAGAACGCCGGATCGACGGTGAACAGCCGGCGGAAGTTGGCCAGGCCGACGAAGACGGGGTCGGTCAGGCCGTTGTACTTCGTCAGCGAAAGATAGAACGAGCGGACCAGCGGATAGACGACGAAGACGGTGAATCCGATGATGGCCGGCGCGATGAACAGATAAGCGGCCTTGACGTCCGAACCGGCGTTGCGGCTGAACCCACCACCTGGTCGCCTGCCGCCACGACTCCGTCCGTCACGATTCATCCTGCCTCCTGGACGGTAACGTTTCCAAAGTTTACTGTGAGGTGACGATGCCGTGCCCTGAGAGGGAAGTCAACCCTGTGTCCGAAACGTTTCCAAGACAAGCCGAGTCCGCCCGGCCGACGATGATCGACGTGGCCAAGCGGGCCGGTGTCGGGTTGGGCACGGTCTCCCGGGTGGTCAACGGCGGGGCCGGTGTGCGGGACGAGACCGCCAGCCGGGTCCGGGTGGCGATCGACGAACTGGGTTTCCAGCGCAACGAGGTCGCCCGGGCGCTGCGACCGGGCAAGAAGTCGTCCAGCCTCGCGCTGGTGCTGGGGGACTTGACGAACCCGTTCTACGCGACGATCGCCAAGGCGTCGCTCGAGGTGGCCGGGCAGGACGGGTTCGCGGTCGTGCTCGGCTCGGTCGACGAGGACCCGGAGGGGGAGCGGCGGGCGATCCAGGAGCTGGTCGGGCGGCAGGTCGCCGGGTTGATGATCGTGCCCGACCAGGGGGATCACTCTTTCCTGTCGGGCGCAGGTGTACCGGTGGTGTTCGTGGACCGGCCGGCGCACGGGATCGAGGCCGACATCGTGATGGTCGACAACGAAGGTGGTGGCAAGCTCGCCACGGATCACCTTCTGCAGCAGGGCCATGAGCGGATCGCTATCCTGCTCGCCCCGTCGTACTACACCACCGGCCGACGCTTGCGCGGCTACCGTCGAGCCTGCCGAGCGGCCGGCGTCGAGGTAGACGAAAGCCTCGTCATCCAACTCCCCGAAGGCACCGCCGAGGCGGCCGAAAAAGCAACCCGCGAGCTGATGCACCGCCCCGACCCGCCCACGGCGTTGTTTGCCTCCACCAACTTCCTCACCGAAGGCGTACTCCGAGCCCTCCGCGAGGTAGCCGCCGAGCCGGCGGTCGTCGGCTTCGACGACTTCCGCCTGGCCGACATGCTCCCCACCCCGGTGACCGTCGTAGCCTCCGACATCGCCGAGCTGGGCCGGATCGCCGCCCGCCTCCTCCTGGACCGGGCGTCCAAGTCCGACACCCGCCCACCCCAACGGATCGTCCTACCCTGCCAACTGATCCAGCGAGGCTCCGGCGAGCGTTCTGCCACCGGCAAATAAGTGCGACGAAGCTGCAGGAAGTAGGTAGCGTCGACCGGGTGATCAGCCTGGTCGACGACCTGCCCGTGTACTACGAGTCCTTCGGCGAAGGACGAGCGATCGTGTTCCTGCCGGGCTGGGGCAACGCCAACGGCGAAGGCCGCGACGTCCACGAACCCGTCTTCACCACCCATCCCGGCTGGCGTCGCATCTACATAGACCCACCCGGGACCGGCCAGACCCCAGCCCGCCCGTGGATCAAGAACCAGGACGACATGCTGGATGTCCTGGCCCGCACGATCGACGACCTGGTCGGCTCCGACTCCTTCGCCCTGGCCGGTACGTCGGCAGGTGGCCTGCATGCGCGCGGCATCGTCCACCGCGACCCCACCCGCATCCTCGGCCTCCTGCTGAGAGTGCCGGGCGTAGTCGTGGACCGCGCCAAGCGCACCCTTCCAGCTGATGACCCGTCCGTCAGGGACGAGGACTACCGAGCCGCGAGTCACCGCAAGCAGGAGCGTTACTACGACGTGGCGGAAGCGGCGGCCGACCTGGAGTTCCTCGGCAGCATCCAGAGTGACGTCGCCAAGTACAGCCTGACCATCGAACCACGAGCCCGTCTCGAAACCCCGACTTTGATCGTCACCGGCCGCCAAGACGTGATGACGGGGTTCGCCGATGCCTGGGGGTTGCTCGACGACTACCCGCGCGCGACTTATGCAGTACTGGATCGGGCTGACCATGATCTGCCCGTCGACGATGACGGCTTGTACCAAGCGTTGGTGGGGGATTGGCTGAGGCGCATGGCGAAGCACCCAGGCGCTTGAGGGGCGGGTGCGCCTGGGTGCTTGTGGCCATTCAGCCCCCGTGCCAAGGGCTGAATGGGGATCAGAAGTTGGGCCAGGCCCAGCCGAGGTAGCTGCTGAAGTAGGGGAGTTTGGCGAGGCCGATCTTGCCGTTGACGCTGGTGGCCCAGAAGTAGCCGTCGCCGCGGGAGACGCCGACGTGGCCGTAGGGGGCGGCCAGGTCCCAGAAGACCAGGGCGCCCTTGGGTGCGTTCAGGTCGCGGTGGGCGACGCCGCGGGCGACGGCGTCGTTCCAGTCGGCCTTGGCGGAGGCCCAGATGCCGGTCTTGCCGTACGAGTTCTCGGCGGCCATCTCGCAGTACCCCTGGAACGCGGTCGAGCCGTTGCGGGCGGCGTACCAGTTGATCGCGTTGTCGGCGCGCGGGTTGCTCGTGCACAGCGGGGCGACCAGGCCGCTGCTGCCGGTGTTGACGTAGGAGTCGGAGATGAAGCCCTTGCCGGGGACGTGGTCCCAGACCAGGCTGCGGCCGAACTTGCCGGTCACCGGCTCGCCGTAGATCTGGCAGTCGATCTGGACCGCGCCGTTCGGCTGGGTGCCGACCGCGCCGAAGGTGGTCGCGTTGCCGGAGCGGATCGTCACCCCGAGCCCGGAATCGGTGACGACGGTGCCGGTGGCGGCGTGCGCGGGCAGCGCCACGCCGCCGAGCACGGCGACGCCGCCGAGAAGAGTGGTAACTGTGAGCCTGGCGAAAGTACGGGTGAGGGCGGTCCGCATGGTCGTGGCCTTTCTGGGAGTGAACTGTCGCTCGGAGTGGGCGGATCCTTGGCGATCTGGCACTACACCCCACAGAATCAGAGCGTCACGGAGTTGTCGCAGTAGGCAACGAAAGCGAGTAACCGAAACCAGGTAGTCTCCGTGAACTAGTGACACTTGGGAGTTCGCCGTGAGGCCAGCGCAGGCGAGGTACGTGATCGGCAGCCGCATGCGCGAGCTGCGAGAGGCCGCCGGGGTGCCGCTCACCCGGGCGGCGGCGTTGTCCGGCTGGGACAAGGGCCATCTGTCGAGGGTCGAGCGCGGCCACACCAAGCCCAGCCGCGAGTTGATCGAGTGGTACGACGATTCCTTCGGCGCCGGCCGCGCTTTGGTGAACCAGCTGATGGAGCTCGACGCGGCCGTACGAGCCGGCAAGGACATGTCGATGCGGGACATGCGCCGGCGCGACTCGCTCCCGCACCCGACACTGCTGGGTGGGTCGGTACCGGCCGATCACCATCCCGAGGACCGCGCGGAGCTCGTCGGCGAGACCGTGCCCGACGGCACCCGGGTGATCCGCGACGAGGAGTTCGACAAGACCTGGGAGATCCGCAACAGCGGCGAGAGCAACTGGCACGATCGCTGGCTGACCAGACAAGGAGCAGCCGGTACGCCGGGATGGCTCCGCTCGCCATCCCGCGCCCGACTGCCGGACGCCGTACCGGGCGAGGTCGTGACGGTCCGAATGCGGCTCCAGGCGCCGTCCCAGGTCGGCGCGTCCACGGCTTATTTCAAGGTGACCGACGAAGCCGGCCGACTGTACTACCCAGGCCTGGAATCGCCTCCGGTGTACTGCACGATCTTCACGGTGTACGAGCTGTAGGTGAGTGTTTGCCCTTGAGGTTGGGCCAATGGGTGTCGCCGACGGTGCCGGGCCGAATACGTTGACGGCTTCCCGTCCGCCCGACAAAGGGAGATCTCAGCGTGCCCAGCCCCCGCAAACTCGCGGCCGCCGTCGCCGTCGCAGTGCTCGTTCCGTTGCTGACGGCCACAACTTCCGCGACCGCCGCCTCCGGGCCGAAAGACCCCGCCGTACCGGCGATTCCGCAGCGTTATCTCGACCAGCCGATCAACTGGTCGGTCTGTTCGTTCGACGCCACCATCAAGCGCGGCTACCCGCAGGCGCCGACCACCAACTGCGCCAAGGTCAACGTGCCGATGGACTGGGCGCACCCGGACGCGCACCCCGACGTCCAGGTCGCCATCTCGTACAGCAAGGCCACCGGTACTTCGAAAGGCCTGCTGACCAGCAACCCCGGCGGGCCTGGTGGCGCCGGCCTCAACCTGACGGCCAGCCTGGGCGTCTCGAAGCCGCAGCTGTTCAGCGATTTCGACCTGTTCGGCTTCGACCCTCGCGGCTTCGGCGCGAGCACTCCGCTGCAGTGCCTGGCGTCGGCCGAGGACCTCGCGGCGCTGCCGGTGACTCCTGACTACAAGGAGCGCACCAAGCAGACCCACAAGGTCGAGGTCGCCGAGGCGAAGTTCTACGCCGACGCCTGCTCCGCGACCGAGTTCGGCCAGTTCGTCAGCAGCCAGCAGACCGTTTATGACATGGACTTCCTGCGGGCCTTGTTCAAGGCGCGCCAGCTCAACTTCATCGGGTACAGCTACGGCACCTGGCTCGGCGGCTGGTACGCCGACACCTACCCGTCGAAGGTCGGCCGGTTCGTGCTCGACTCGAACATGGACTGGACCCACACCCAGTGGGCCAACGTGAACTTCGACCCGTTCTCCGGCCAGCGTCGCCGCGACACCCAGTTCTTCCCGTGGATCGCTCGGCACGCCGACCAGATCAGCGGGTTGGGGAGTACGCCGGCGCAGGTCACTGCGAAGTACAACGGGATCCGCGCGTCGCTGACCACGCTGGTGAAGGCGGGGGAGAGCTCGGTCCGTGGGGACGACCTCGACGGGCTGATCTACAGCGCGATCTACAACAACACGCGGTTCATCCGGGCGACGCTGGATGTGCTGGTGCACGACGAGTTCACGAAGGCGCCGACCGCTTCGGGGAAGATCGAGTTGGCTCAGGTCGACGCGGCGTGGGCGCGGTTGGCGCCGGAGTTGCAGAAGTTCGACACGTTGGCGGCGCTGCGGACCCGGTACGGCGTGACGCCGGCCACCGCGAGTGCTGTCGCGGCGACGCAGGTTGACTCGTTGCGGTCGCTCATCGCGGAGGCCAAGATGTCGGCGGCTCGCGCCAAGTCGGGTGATGAGCTGGTGAACGTCGGTGCGATCAGTACGACGGTTCGCTGCAACGACACGGCGTGGAGCAAGGACACGAACTTCTACCTCAAGGAAGCCGACAAGATGGCGAAGAAGTACGACTTCTTCGGCTACCTGAACGGTGTCCCGATGTGCGCGTTCTGGAAGTACGCCCCGCAGGACCGCAAGCTCGACCTGACCGGGTCGCCACGGATCCTGATCGTCCAGAGCGAGATGGACCCCGCGACCGCTTACGAAGGTTCGCTCCGCACGCACAATGACACCAAGAACGCGACCCGCTTCGTCGCGATCGACGACGAGGGCCAGCACGGCCAGTACATCCTCGGTAATCGGTCGGCCTGCGCCGAGCAGATCGGCGACCGGTACATCTTCACCGGCGAACTCCCGGCCAAGGACCAGTTCTGCGGCACCACCCCCTTACCCGGCGACCTCTCCGTCTACCCCGTCAAAGGCCCGGTCGACGGCAAGTCGGTCCACCTACCGAAGTCGAAGGCAGCCACCCCCAAGGCAAACCCCCTCCTCCAACAGGTGATGGACACAGTCGCAGCCAGCACCCTGCGCTAACACAAGCGGGTGGCCGGCGCCGCCGGCCACCCGCACCCCGCAGTGCTGGCTGCCCTCCACGCGGGCGCTGCCGACCGCCCAAGCAACCACCTGCCCCACGCCGCGGGCGACCGCCCCACGCCGCCACCCCCTGCCTACACGCCGCAGGCGACCGCCCCCACCACCCCCGCCTTCGAGCGAAGCGAGAAGGCGTGCTTTTCAGCTGTTGTCTTCTGCTTCTATTTCGGCGTCGATCTCGGCCTTGCGCTTGATCCAGCGATCGCTCAGGCCCTCGACCTCGTCCTGGATGAACTCGACGAAACCGATCGTCGCCCGGATCCGCCGGCTCGCCTCGGTGCGGGCGCCGACGTAGGGGAGCATCTGGCGCAGGATCTCCTCCCACCGGCTGAGGCCGCGGTCCTGGCTCATCATCGACTGGTGCCAGAAGTCGTCCTGGACGACGTAGACGTCGCGCCGGCTGCCGGGCTCCCGCTCCCGGCTGGCCAGCCGGAGCTGCAGCAGATAGTTGACCGCGCCGGAGATCGCGGCCGGGCTCGCCTTGAGCCGCTCGGACAGCTCGGCGGCGGTCAGCCGGCCGTCCTCGCTGGCCAGGATCGCGGTGAAGGCCCTGGCCGACATCCGCGGCCAGCCCTGCTCTGCCAGGGTGTTGCCGAACTGCTCGGCGTACCGCTGGACGACCTCTTCATCTCTCTCCATGGCTGCACTCACCGCCCCATTGTCTCTTCTGTTCGAAAGATTCACAATCTTCTGAATAGAGTGTACGTTATGAATCATGACATCAGCCATAGTGGTCTCCGGACTGCACAAGTCGTACGGCAGCACGCACGCCCTCGACGGTCTCGACCTCGATGTCGCGACCGGTGAGGTGCATGGCTTCCTCGGCCCGAACGGCGCCGGGAAGTCGACCACCATCAGGGTCCTGCTCGGCCTGCTGAAGGGCGATGAGGGGGACGTGTCGCTGCTCGGCGGCGACCCGTGGCACGACGCGGCGAAGCTGCACCGGCGGCTCGCGTACGTCCCTGGTGACGTGAACCTGTGGCCGAACCTGACCGGCGGCGAGGTGATCGATCTGCTCGGCCGGCTCCGTGGTGGGCTGGACCCGAAGAAGCGCGACGACCTGCTCCGCCGCTTCGACCTGGACCCGACCAAGAAGGGCCGGACCTACTCCAAGGGCAACCGGCAGAAGGTCGCGCTGGTCGCGGCGCTCGCGTCGGACGTCGAGTTGCTGATCCTCGACGAGCCCACCTCGGGCCTGGACCCGCTGATGGAGGAGGTGTTCCGGCAGTGCATCGAGGAGGAGCGGCACCGCGATCGCACCGTGCTGCTGTCGAGCCACATCCTCTCGGAGGTCGAGGCGCTCTGCGACCGGATCAGCATCATCCGGCGCGGCAAGGTCGTCGAGACCGGCACGCTGGGCGACCTGCGGCACCTCACCCGGACGTCGATCCAGGCCGAGCTGGCCTCTTCGCCGAACGGGTTGGCCAACCTGCCCGGAGTACACAGCCTCGATGTCGAGGGCAACCGGGTGCGCTGCGAGGTCGATACGGCGCAGCTCGACGGGTTGATGAAGCAGCTCGCGGCGAGTGGGATCAAGAGTCTCGTCGCCCAGCCGCCGACGCTGGAGGAGCTGTTCCTGCGGCACTACGAGGATGACTCGGTAGCTGAACCAGTGGCGGCGGCGCGATGAACGACTTCGCTGGTACTTCGACCCTGGTACGGCTCGCGCTGCGCCGGGACCGGGTGCTCCTGCCGGTCTGGATCCTGGTCTTCGTCTCGATGGCCGCGGGCTCCGCCAAGGCATCGATCGACCTCTACCCGGACGTGGCCTCGCGCGTCTCGGCCGCGAACACCTCGAACTCCTCACCAGCCCTGGTCTCCTTGTACGGAAGGATTTTCGACCCCTCGTCGCTCGGCGAGCTGTCGTTGCTCAAGCTGACCGCCTTCGGTGCGCTGCTGGTCGGACTGCTCGGCGCGATGCTGGTCGTTCGGCATACCCGGGCCGAGGAGGAGAGCGGCCGGCTCGAGCTGCTCAGCGCCGGGGTGCTCGGCCGGTACGCCGCGTTGACCTCAGCGCTGATCGTCTCGGCCTCTACTGTGATCGTGCTCGGCCTGCTGACCGCGCTCAGCCTGATCGGTACCGGCCTACCCGCCGCCGGATCCTTCGCTTTCGGGCTCACCTGGATCGTTGCCGGGCTCGCCTTCGCCGGCGTCGGCGCACTGGCGGCACAGCTGACCGAAGGCGCCCGCACGGCCAACGGGATCACTGCGGTCGTACTGGGCGTCAGCTACATCCTCCGCGCGGCCGGCGACTCGGCCTCCGACGGCGGAACTGCCTGGCTCTCCTGGCTGTCGCCGATCGGCTGGGCCCAGCAGATCCGCGCGTACGCCGGTGACCGGTGGCTAGTCGCGCTGCTTCCGCTGGCCTTGCTGGGTCTGCTGATCGCCGCCGCTTTCGCATTGCTGCGCCGTCGCGACGTCGGTGCCGGCCTGGTCCGGCCGCGGCCCGGGCCTGCGACGGGTGCGGCGTCCCTGCGGTCACCGCTCGCGCTGGCGTGGCGGCTGCATCGCGGTTCGCTCTACGCGTGGGGAGCTGGCTTCCTGCTGCTCGGATTCGTGGTCGGCAACATCGCCTCGAACGTCGACGGCTTCGTCACCAGCGACAGCGCCCGCGACATGGTGGAGAAGCTCGGCGGGGTGAACGGCATCACCGACGCCTTCCTCTCGACCGAGATGGGGATCCTCGGCCTGCTGGCTTCAGCCTTCGGCATCCAGGCGGCGCTCCGGCTCCGCTCCGAGGAGACCGCCCTCCGCGCAGAGCCTTTGCTGGCAACGGGAGTCACCCGCTACCAGTGGCTGGCGAGCCATGTACTGATGGCCCTGCTCGGTACCGGCGCACTGATCCTCGTAGGCGGCCTAGGCTCCGGTATCTCCAGCGGCGCCTCCCTCCACAACATGAGCCGCCAGCTCCCGCGAATGCTGGCCGCCGCAGCCGTCCAGCTCCCCGCCATCTGGCTGGTCACCGCCCTGGTCGTCCTCCTCTTCGGCCTGGCGCCGAAGCTGGTCACCGGGGCCTGGGCTCTCTTCGGTGCCTTCGTCCTGATCGGCCAGTTCGGTCCGCTCTTCGACCTGCCCCAAGGCCTGATGGACATCTCCCCGTATGCCCACACGCCCCGTCTCCCGGGCGGCGACTTCTCCGCAACCCCGGTCGTCGTCCTCGCCGCGATAGCCGCCGCCATCCTGCTGACCGGTGCGACCTCCTTCCGCCGCCGGGACATCGGCTAAACCCCCAGCCCGTTGCAACAAGCTGCAATTCGTCCCTTCCCACACCCCGAGCGCTGGTACGCTCGCCGCGCTCGGGGTGAGCATTCTTGGGAGGACCTTTGACCAGCAAGCACGTCCGCCGCCGCATGCCCGGATCCGGGCAGCGCAGCACACTGACCGCCTTGATGGTCACCGTCCTGCTGGCTCTGACCAGCTCCTTGCTCACGGCAACGAGTGCGGTAGCGACGCCATCGGCGTCCTCTCCCGCATCGGCCGAAGCGGCGGCCCGACCCAAGCCGGCCGCCAAGACCACGGCCGCGTGCGGCGGAGCGCTCAGCTGGTACACGGTCGTCTCCTGTGCCGGAATCGAGGACGGGCAGGAGCACGCCTACACGCTGCCCAGCCTGGAGGCACCAGACCGGCTGCTGTTCCGGATGTCGGAAGAGAACCCGGATGCGCGGATCCTCGGCCACCTGACCGCTCCTGACGGCTCGCAGTGCCTGTTCGGTCCAGAGACGGAGGCACGCGAGTGCGCGGTCGGCGAAGCCGGGACGTACCGGATCACGATCGACAGCGACGGGCCGTCGGCCTACACGTTGTCGGTCGCCTCGATCCGCTCCTCGGCCTGTACGCCGTTGAGCCCGGCCGACCTGTCGCCGACGGCACCCGGTCGTACCGGTGACCTCGCGCCGACGATGGTCGGGGACTGCTACGAGTTCGCCGGCGCGACCGACGACATCGTGCAGATCGGCGGCGGTACCGAGATCGTCACGATCTACGACGCCGGCGGTGCCGAGGTCTGCGGCTCGAGGTTCTATCAGCCGACCAGTTGCACGATGACCGGCGCGGGGCCGTACCGCGCCTTCGTGCTGCAGCCGCGGGAGGGCCAGACCGCGTACACCTTGCGGCTGGCCAAGCTGAACGACGCGACCGGGTGCCCGGCACTCGCCGTTGCACCTTTCGGGACACCCGGTACCGCGTCCGTCAACGGCGCCCTGGCGCCCGAGGCGACGACCTGCCGATCGGTGACGCTGTCGGCCGGCCGGCATGCGATCCGGACGTACTCCGAGGCGGGTGGCTTCGGCGATCTGGTCACCTTCTCCTTGTACGACCACGCCGGGCAATCGCTGTGTGCCAATGCCACTGCCCGGGATTCCTGCGAGATTCCGGTCGACGGTAGCTATCTGCTGGAGATCGGCAACTATCGCGACCGGGCACTCACCTACGGGGCCTCGGTGATCGCGCTGCGGGACCTGCGTGGATGTGCGCCGGAGGTGGGCACCGACTGGAACCTCCCGGTGCTCACCAAGCCCAACACGGTCGCTCTCCAGCTCGACTGCCAGCCGATCAAGGCAACGACCGGAGACCGGCTGCTGATCCAGTCCGGGGATCCGGTCAGCGTCCGCGTCGTGGACCGGGACGGACTGGTCACCTGTGAGCGGTCCTGGGGTCAGCAGGAATGCGTCCTCGAAGGCACCGGGCCTTACCGGTTGCTGTCGACGGGGAACTCCGACAGCGGTGAGTACCAGCTGGACTTCGGCAGGCTCACGAATGCCAGTGGTTGTGCGCCGCTGGCGCTGACGAAGTTCGGAGTGGCGCCGCCCGCAGGTCCGGCCGGTAGCCGGTGCCGCGAGCTGACCGTGACGACTCCGGCCACGTACATGATCGAATCGGGGCTGACTCAGGGAGACGAGGTCACGCAGCGCAAGCCGGCGTACGGGACCGACGGGCTGCACGCCTGCGAGAATCTCGCCCGGTGCTCGCTGCCGGCCGGCCAGTACTTCGTCGTGACCCCGCAGACAGCGCGGATCGCCGCGTTCCCGGTCACCTCGACCGAAGGCTGTGTGCCGCAACCGGCTGATGCCTTCACGCCCGTGCGAGGCACTATGACCAGCTTCGCGCAGTTCGACTGTGTGCAGCTGAACGCGCCGGCTGGTGCGCTCCTGTTGCCGATCGAGCCGTCCGGTGCCGACCTGACCTCGGGAGTGGTGCTCGACGCGACAGGTGCGGAGCTCTGTCTGCGTGGGACGGACGACAACCCGTGCAAGCTGACCGGTACGGCGCCCTTCCGGGCGCTGCTCACGCCCCGGCAGAACCAGAACCCGTCCAGCTACGCCTTCACCATGCCGCGGATCGACGAGACGACCGGTTGTACGACGTTCCCGCAAGGGGACTTCACCACGCCCGGTGGCGTCTCACTGGCGTTGCGGCCGGATCGCTTCGCGGCCTGTCTGACCATTCCGGCCAGTGGGCACAGCGCGCAAGAGATCGTGCAGTTCAGCCGCACCGCCGGCGCGGGAACCGCACGGGTCTTCGTGCTGGACAGCGCCGGCCGGCAGCAGTGCGCCTCCTACCAGAGTGCGGACGAGCGCAGGTTCTGCCGATTCGATGCCGGCAGCGACTACCGGGCCTATGTGGTGGGATCCGACGCAACGTCGTCGTACCAGGCTGTGCGCCGCGATGTCACGGCTGGAGCGAAGGGGTGCGGCGCTATTGGCTCGACGGTGGTCGGGGCGACCGCTGCGAGCGGCACCATCGACCGGACACAGGTGCGCTGCTACAAGCTCACCGGCGCGACCACTGACAAGTTCCTGGTGAATACCCGCGACGCTACCGGCAACATCGGCGCGGTGGTCCTAGGCCCCGACGGGGAGGACGCCTGCCACGCCAGTGGTGGCGTGAACTGCGTGGCGACCGGGCTCACGTCGTACCAGGTGATCGTCCAGCAGGCCGGAGCTGTGGTTCCGGGAGCGGCCTACAAACTCGAGGCCTTCAAGGTCGCCACTGCGGCTGGGCCGGCAGCCGAGTGCACGAAGGTAGCCAACAGCGGGTACGGATTCGGGCCACTCACCGGAGAGCTGACGACCGCCAAGACTGCTACCTGTACGAGCTTCCCGATGGTCAGCAACAAGCAGTTGACCGGCCAGGCGGTGAATCTGGCCAGTGGCGGGCCTGAGCTGCTCGTCACGGGCATCGGGAGTGCCAACGGCGAGAACTGCAACTCGTTCGGCGATGGCCAAGGGGGCTTCAGCTGTTACGGCTGGAGCACGCCCAGCTGGAACCAGATCATCGTGCTGAGCCTTCCGGAGGACAAGTCGACATCGGTGAAGTACAGGCTCAGTGCCGGCTGCGAGATGCCCTTGTGCGGTGGTGCTGTCTTCGGGGTGATCGGCGTGACTCCGGCTACGGCGGCCGCTGGTACTACGGCGACGCTGACTGTGACGGGGAAGTCGCTGCACCTCAAGGACGTCGTGCGGTTGACTGCTTCGGGGTTGCCGGCGATTGCTGGGGTGGTCAAGACCGTGTCGGCTGATCGGACGAAGGCCACGGTGACGGTGAATCTGGCTGGTGCGGCTCCTGGGGTTCGGACGCTTGCTGTGGGGTCGTTTGCTGGGGAGACGGTGACGGTGGCCAAGGCGTTCACTGTTGGGGCCAAGGCGTTGGTGGTGACTGCTGCGCCGACTGTGGTTGGGCCTGTGCGGGTGGGGGCTGTGGTGAAGTCGACGCCGGGGAAGTGGTCGCCTGCGGCTACTTCATACCGCTACCAGTGGCGGAACGACGGTGCTGTCATCTCGGGTGCTACGGCGGCTACCTACACGCCGGTGGCGGCCGTGGTGGGGCACAAGTTGAGTATCACGGTTACTGCGTCGCGGGCGGGGTCTACGAGTGCGTCGGCCACGTCGGCTGGGGTAGTGGTGGCTGCTGGGCTGGCACCGGTGGCCAAGGTGTTGCCGGTGCTCAAGGGGACGGTAAAGGTGGGGAAGGCGCTCACTGTGTCTCCAGGGACTTGGGCGCCGGCGTGTACGTCGTACAGGTATCAGTGGTACTCGGCTGGCAAGGCGGTTGCTGGTGGTATCAAGTCGAGCCTGGTGCTGACCACTGCAATGGGCAAGAAGGCTGTGTACGCCGCTGTCACTTGTGGGCGGACTGGGCACGCGTCGGGGCGGGCTGTCACCAAGACGTACACGGTGGCTGCCTGACCCCGCCGGGGCTCCCGTCTACGATCACGGGGTGGAACTGGCGCTGAGTGGACGGTCCGGGGCGTTTGTGGACTTCTGGACCGAGCGGCATCTGTGTGTGCTCAGCACGGTGCGCGCGGACGGGACTGTCCACGCGACGCCGGTCGGGGTGACGCTGGATGTGAAGACGGGGATCGCGCGGGTGATCTGCTCAGGTACCTCACAGAAGGCTCGCTTGATCCGTGCGGCCGGCGCGGAGGGCGCTGCCGTCGCCGTCACCCAGGTCGACGGCCGGCGCTGGTCGACGCTGGAAGGCCGGGCGGTGGTCAACGCCGCCCCCGAAGCCGTCGCCGACGCAGTACGCCGGTACGCCGAGCGCTACAAGCAACCCCGCGAGAACCCACTCCGGGTAGCCGTCGAAATCACCATCACCAAGGTCCTCGGCAATGCCTGACCCCCTCACCGTCGTAGGCATCGGCGCCGACGGCTGGCCCGGCCTCTCCCCACTAGCCCAACAAGCCATCACAACAGCCGAAGTCCTCCTCGGCAGCACCCGCCAACTAGCCCTCATCCCCACCACCCCGGCCGCCGACCCATCCGCCACCACCCACCCGGGCGACGGCTCTAGCGCTGCTCGCCCGGGCGACGGCTCCGGCACCGCCCGCCCGGGCGATGGCTCCAGCTCCACCCGCCCGGGCGATGGCTCCAGCTCCACCCGCCGGGAGGGCGGGGCCCGAGTGCGCCCTCCTCTCTCCGCGAGCGGCGCCGAAGGCGCTGCGAGCGGCGGGCAGGTGCGGGTGGCGTGGACTTCGCCGTTGTCGGAGTCTTTGACTGGGTTGTTGGCGACCCATCGGGGGCGAAGGATTTGTGTGTTGGCTAGTGGGGATCCGACGTTTCATGGGATCGGGACGACGTTGACGCGGATGCTGGGGGCGGAGGCGGTGCGGGTGATTCCGCATCCGTCGAGTGTTTCGTTGGCTTGTGCTCGGTTGGGGTGGCCGCAGGATCAGGTGCAGGTGGTCAGCTTGGTCGGACATCCGCTGGAGCTGGTCCAGCCTCATGTTCAGCCGGGGCGCCGGCTCGTCATCTTGAGTTGGGGTGCGCAGACGCCGGCCGAGGTCGCGGAGTTGCTGGTCCAGCGCGGGTACGGCGGGAGCGCGTTCACGGTGCTCGAGCAGTTGGGGTCGGGGGACGAGCGCGTACGTAGTACCAGGGCAGACGAATGGAGCGGCGAGGTCGACGCGCTCAACGTCATCGGGGTGCTCTGCGAGGCGGACGACGGGGTGGAGTTGTTGTCGACGACGCCGGGGTTGCCTGATTCGGCGTACGAGAGTGACGGGCAGTTGACCAAGCGCGAGGTCCGCGCGGTGACGCTGTCGCGGCTGGCGCCCGTACCGGGGCAGCTGCTGTGGGATGTCGGCGGCGGCGCGGGCAGCATCGCGATCGAGTGGCTGCGACATCACCCGAGCTGCCGCGCGGTCGCGATCGAACAGGACCCCGACCGCGCCAAACGCCTCGACCGCAACGCCACAACGCTCGGAGTCGCCGTCCGCACCGTCGTCGGCTCCGCACCCACTGCCCTAGAAGGCCTCGAGGCACCCAACGCCGTCTTCGTTGGCGGCGGCGCCACTATCCCCGGAGTCATCGACACCTGCTGGGAGGCCCTACGCCCCGGCGGCCGGCTAGTCGTCAACGGCGTCACCCTGGAGACCGAGGCCCTGATCGCCCGCTGGTACGCCGAACTGGGCGGCGACCTGGTCCGCCTAGCGGTCCAACGAGCATCCGCCGTAGGCACCATGACCGGCTGGCGCCCCGCAATGCCCGTCACCATCTGGAGCCTCACCAAATGACAGTGCACTTCATCGGCGCGGGGCCAGGTGCCGCCGACCTGATCACCGTGCGGGGCCGCGATCTGATCGCCGCCTCACCGGTCTGCCTGTACGCCGGTGCGCTGGTCCCGCTCGAACTCCTCGACCACTGTCCGCCCGGCGCCCGCAAGGTCGACACGGCCGAGCTGAACCTCGACCAGATCATCGCGGAACTCACCACCGCCCACGAGTCCGGCGCCGACGTGGCCCGACTCCACTCCGGCGACCCCTCCGTCTTCAGCGCCATGGCCGAGCAGATGCGCCGGCTCGACGCCTTGGAGATCCCGTACGACGTGACGCCCGGCGTACCGGCGTACGCAGCAGCCGCCGCCTCCCTGGCCCGTGAACTCACAGTCCCCGAGGTCGGCCAAACCGTCATCCTCACCCGCATCGACGGCCGAGCCACCGCGATGCCACCCGGCGAAGACCTCGCCACCCTCGGCGCAAGCCAGGCGACCCTCGTCCTGCACCTGGCCGTCCAGCAGATCGACCGGGTCGTCGACGAACTGACCCCCAACTACGGCGCCGACTGCCCGGTCGCTGTAGTAGCCCGCGCCTCTCGCGACGACGAGGTCATTCTCCGCGGCACCCTCGCCGACATCGCCGCCCAGGTCCACGCCGCAGACATCCGCCGCACCGCCGTCATCCTCGTCGGCAAGGTGCTCGCAGCAACAGCTTTCCGCGACAGCCACCTCTACTCAACCACCCGACACCGTGCCTGACCACCACCACGCACGCCTGCTCCGGCCGGGCCTGCTCCCGCCGGGCCTGCTCCGGCCGCGCCCGCTCCGGGTGGGCTTGTTCCGATGAAGGTCTTGCTGCTCGGCGGTACTGGCGACGCGCGGCGGCTGGCGGACGTACTGGCGGCGGAGCATGACGTGGTGTCATCGCTGGCCGGGCGGACCGGGGAGGCGCGGTTGCCGGTGGGGGAGGTGCGGCAGGGCGGTTTTGGCGGGGTAGAGGGGCTCACCGCTTGGCTGGTCGAGCACCGGATCGAGGCGGTGGTCGATGCGACGCACCCCTTCGCCGCCACGATGACTGCCCACGCAATAGCAGCCACCAGCGCCCTCAACCTCCCCCTGCTTGTACTACGTCGCCCCGGCTGGCACGAGCAGCCCGGCGACATCTGGCACCGGACCCCCGACGCCGCGACCGCTGCAGCCGTCCTGCCCACGCTCGGCCAACGAGTCTTCCTCACCATCGGCCGCCAGGGCCTAGCCGCCTTCACCGACACCGGCCTATGGACCCTGGCCCGCTGCGTAGACCCGCCGGAGCCGCTCCCCACCTGGTGCGAGCTACTGCTGGATCGTGGGCCATACGAGTTGGCGGGCGAGCGAGAGCTATTGCAGTCGCGGCGGATCGACGTACTGGTCACCAAGAACAGCGGCGGCAACATGACCGCCGCCAAGCTGACAGCCGCCCGCGACCTGGGCATCCCAGTCGTACTGATCGAGCGTCCGCCCCTCCCCACGGGTGTCGCGACCGTGGAGACCGCAGCCGAGGTACAGGCCTGGCTGACCAGGTGATCAGCTGCGGTGAGCGGCGCCGGTAGATTGTCGTTTCATGGGAATCCAGATCGCGCCGAGCATCCTGACTGCCGACTTCGCCCACCTGGCTGACGAAGCCGCGGCGGTGTCGAACGCCGACTGGCTGCACGTGGACGTGATGGACAACCACTTCGTCCCGAACCTGACGCTGGGGCTGCCCATCGTCGAGTCGCTCGCCAAGGCCGCCGCGCAACCGCTCGACTGCCACCTGATGATCGAGGACCCGGACCGCTGGGCCCCCGGCTACGTCGAGGCCGGCGCGTCGAGCGTCACCTTCCACATCGAAGCCTGCCGCGCCCCGATCCGCACCGCCCGCGAGATTCGCGCCAAGGGCGCCCGCGCCGCGATGGCGCTCAAGCCCGCCACCCCGATCGAGCCCTACGAGGACATCCTCGCCGAGTTCGACATGATCCTGATCATGACGGTGGAGCCCGGCTTCGGCGGCCAGAAGTTCCTCGACGTCTGCGTCCCCAAGATCCGCCGCACCCGCGACCTGGCCGCCAAGCACGGCCTCGACCTCTGGATCGAGATCGACGGTGGCATCTCCACCGAAACCATCGAACGCTGCGCCGAAGCCGGCGCCGACGTCTTCGTAGCCGGCTCAGCCGTCTACAACGCCGACGACCCCAACACCATGGTCGAGAAACTCCGCACCCTCGCCACCGACGTCACCACCCACTGACCCCACATGCCGGCCGGTGAGCACGACACGGCGTGGGTCGAATCCATGGGCGGCCCGCTCATCGTCGTACCGGTGTCCGCGCTAGGCAGCTGGCGCGGCTCCACACTCCACGGGACGATCGCAGGCGACAGTTCCACCGTCGACGACTACGACCGCGCCTGCGGGGTCGACGAGTTGGCCGGTGTGATCGCAGTCGCCGATCACCAAGCGCTGGTGTTGGGGGACGAGCCCGCGACTACCTGCTACCTCGCCGAGTACATGGCCTTCGTACGGTGGCTAGGGGCCGATTCCGAGGCGGAGCTGTTCGAGGCGGCCAAGGCGCTGATCGTCGGCGAGGACACGGACTGGACCGATTGCGGTGTCTGGACGACGGACGGTCCTACGGTGCTGATGGACTCGGCCAACGCCGGAGCCGACCTCGGTGTTCCGTATGTGACCGGCGGCGTCCCGTCCGAGGCTCCCGTACTGCTGGCGGCCGGGCAGTGGCGGGTGAGCGCCGTCCATGTCACCGGAGACGTGGACCCGTGGGTAGGCGTGGTGCGACTTTCGACGGTCTGAGGGATCGGCTCGTCTACGATGCGAAGTGGTTGCCGGTGTCTAGCTGAGGAGTGCAGGGATGAGTGAGCACAAGCCGGTTGAGAGCTGGTTGACGGATATGGATGGGGTGCTCGTGCATGAGGAGCGGGCTATTCCGGGGGCGAGTGAGTTCATTGCGTCGTTGCAGGCTTCGGGGAAGAAGTTTTTGGTACTGACGAACAACTCGATCTTCACGCCGCGGGATCTGCGGGCCCGGTTGCTTGCCGGGGGCATCGATGTTCCGGAGCAGGCGATCTGGACCTCGGCGTTGGCGACGGCTCAGTTCCTCGACGACCAGCGGCCGGGCGGTACGGCGTATGTGATCGGTGAGGCCGGGTTGACGACGGCGCTGCACGAGGTCGGGTATGTGTTGACCGAGCGGGCGCCGGACTACGTCGTACTGGGGGAGACGCGGACGTACTCGTTCGAGGCGATCACCCGGGCGATCCGGCTGATTGCCGACGGGGCGCGGTTCCTGGCGACCAACCCGGATCCGACCGGGCCCTCGACCGAAGGGCCGTTGCCGGCCACCGGGTCGGTCGCAGCGCTGATCACGCGGGCGACCGGGGTCGCGCCGTACTTCGTCGGCAAGCCGAATCCGTTGATGATGCGCAGCGCCCTGAACCGGATCGAGGCGCACTCCGAGACCTCGGTGATGATCGGCGACCGGATGGACACCGACATCATCAGCGGCCTCGAAGCCGGCCTGCGCAGCATCCTCGTCCTGTCCGGCTCGACGGGCGAGCACGAGGTCGAGCGCTTCCCGTACCGTCCGACCCGCATCGTCGAGTCGATCGCAGACGTCGTACCGCTGATCGCCTCACTGTCCTAGCAAGGCACCAGCCGGAAGGTGTAGCCGCGTGCCTTGAGGGTCCGCAGGATAGTCGGGAGGGCGGCGACCGTCTGGCTTCGGTTGCCGCCGCCGTCGTGCAGCAGGATGGTCGAGCCGTTGCGGACCGACGACAGCACGCGTCGCGTGATGATGGACGTGCCCGGCCGGGACCAGTCCCGCGGATCCACGGTCCACAACCGGATCGTCTTGCCGAGGGCGGCCGCTCGTCGTCTGACGGTGGGGTTCACCCCGCCGTACGGCGGCCTGAGGCAGCGCGGTTGGACCTTGGTCTGCGCCCGGATGTAGCGATCCGCGCTCTGCACCTGCGACCGGAAAGTTGCCGCCGACACCTTTCGCAGATCCGGATGCGAATAGGTGTGGTTCTGGACGCTGTGACCTTGCAGGTGGACCTTGCGGGTGACGGACGGGTACTTCCGCACGTTCTGACCGATCTCGAAGAACGTCGCCTTCACCCCGTACCGCCGCAGGATCGCGAGGACCTGCGGCGTGTACGTCGGCCCCGGCCCATCGTCGAACGTGAGGTACACGTACTTCGCCGCCACCGCGCTCCGGGGAGCGGGCGCGGGCACCTGGGACCGGTACGCCGGCGTGATCCCCAGCACGGCGATCAGGCCGAAGGCCAGCAGCAAGTGGGTCATCCGACTGGACCAGGCAGCCATCCGAACCCCCAGGTGTGTGTAGCTCCACCATCCGCCGCCCGGCCGGGTTTGGCTATAGCACCTGCGAAAGGAACTGCTGCAACCGCGGCGACTCCGCCGCCGTGAACAGCTTCTCCGGTACGCCGGACTCGACCACGACCCCGCGATCCATGAACGCCACCTGGTCGGCCACCTGGCGAGCGAACCCCATCTCGTGAGTCACCACGATCATCGTCATCCCCGCCCCGGCGAGGTCGGCCATCAGCCCGAGGACCCCCTTCACCAGCTCAGGGTCAAGCGCCGAAGTCGCCTCGTCGAACAGCATCACCTCGGGCTTCATCGCCAGCGCGCGAGCGATCGCGACCCGTTGCTGCTGGCCGCCGGAGAGGTTGCCCGGCCGCGCCGACTCCTTCTCCTTCAGCCCGACCAGTTCGAGCTGCACCCGCGCTGCCTCGACCGCGCCGTCGGCGGTCAGCTTCTTGATCTTGCGCAGCGGCAGGGTGATGTTCTCCAGCACCGTCTTGTGCGGGAACAGGTTGAAGTGCTGGAACACCATCCCGATCCGCCGCCGCAACTCGTCCGGGTTGCTCCGCAGTACCGACTCACCGCCGAGCTTGATGTCGCCGGCCGCCGGCTCGAGCAGCCGGTTGGTTGCCCGTAGCAACGTCGACTTGCCGGAGCCGGACGGCCCGATCACGCAGGCGGTCTTCCCGGCCGGCACGGCGAGGTCGACTCCGCGCAGTACCTTGTTCTTGCCGAAGGCAAGCTCGATGCCGGTGAGCTCCAGGCTCGCCGCGGCCTCAACGAATGTCGGCATGGGCGAGCTCCTCGACCTCGAGATCGGCGGGACGGCCTTCACGCAGCCGCTTGTCGAAGTAGTTGACCAGGTGGGTCAACGGCACGGTGATGATCAGGTAGAAGATGCCGGCCAGCAGCAGTGGCGACAGGTTGCCGTTGGTCGCGGCGGCGTCCTGGCCGATCCGGAACAGCTCCCGCTGGCTGGCGAGCAGGCCCAGGAAGTACACCAGGCTCGATTCCTTGATCAAGGCGATGAACTGGTTCACCAGCGCGGGCAGCACCCGGCGAACGCCTTGCGGGATGACGACCAGCCACATGCCGGAGCTGTGGCTGAAGCCGAGCGCTCGCGCCGCCTCGAGCTGACCCTTCTCCACGCTCTGGATGCCGGAGCGGAAGATCTCGCCGATGTACGCCGCCGCGATCAGCGACAGCGCGAGGATTCCCAGCGGGTAAGGGTTCGGGCCCCACCAGTGCCGGGTGATCGGGGACAGTCCCTGGCCGATCAGCAGGATGGTGAGGATCGCCGGCAGGCCGCGGAAGATGTCCGTGTAGATCTTCGCCGGCCAGCGCAGCCACCATTTGCGGGACAGCCCCATCACCGCCACGATCATGCCGAGCACAGTGCCCAGCACGACCGAGGCGGCCGCGAAGATGAGGGTGTTGACCAGCCCGACCTTCAGCATCTCGGGCAGGACTGCCTTCATCGACCCCCAGTCGAGGAAGGTGTCGTTCAGGGTGGACCAGATGTCCATCAGCTAGCTGCGGGGGCGGTGAACTTGACGGTCCCGCTACCAGGCTTGAAGGTCGCCGGTACGGCGCGGCCGGGGTAGTACTGCTCGACGAGCTTGGTCCAGGTGCCGTCGGCGATGACCTCGTCGAGCGCCTTGTTGACCGCCTCGCGCAGCTTGTCGTTGCTCTTGGCCACGGCGAACGCGGTCGGCGCGGAACTGAGCTCCTTGGCGGCCAGGACGACCACACCACCGCCCTGCTCCTTGGCCATCTTCTCGCCGATCTCGGCGGGGGAGATCCAGGCGTCCGCGGTACCGGCCTTCAGCTGGCCGACGGCCGCGTTGTAGTTCGGGACGCGGACCGGGTTCAGGTTCTTCTGGGTCGCGTAGTCGTCCTGCACGGTGCCCTGGACGACGACCACGCGCTTGCCGTCGAGCTGGTCGAACTTCGTGATGCCGGAGCTCTTGGTGGTGTTCAGCCCGAGGTAGCCGAAGTCGTAGCCATTGCTGAAGGCAACCGTCTTCTTGCGCGCCTCGGTGATCGTGATCGACGAGCTGCCGAGGTCGAACTGGCCGCCGTTGACCTGCGAGAGCAGCGCCGAGAAGTCGGTCCCGACGAACTCGGGCTCGAGGTTCAGCTTCGCCGCGACCGCGGTGATCAGGTCGTTGTCGAAGCCGGTGAACTTGCCGTCCTTGACGTACACGTTCGGCGGCGCGTCGGTGAGCGTACCGATCCGCAGCGTGCCCTTCTGGAGCAGACCCAGATCGGGGCCGGAGGCATCGGACTTGTCATCACTACCACACGCGACGAGCGCGACCATCAGTGTGACGGCAGAACCGATGGCGGCAAGACGGCGGAAGGCGCTGGTGGCGCGCACAGGTGTCTCCTTAGAACAAGTTGATTGAGGCAACCGACCGTAACGCCGTCGCGCGGTGGCTCATTCCCAGCTGACACCCGGTGAGACGGCGGCGGAATGTCCACTTGGTTCGTGGTATTAGCGTCGCTCAGTGGGCGGAGCGGAGGGTGCGCATCTTGGCGCGGGCGCCGCAGCTGCTCATCGAGCACCATCGACGCCGACGGCCACGGCTGCTGTCGACGAACAGCAGAGTGCAGGCCGGGTCTTCGCACTCACGGATCGAATCCGACTCAGGACCGGACAGCAGCTCGATCCCGTCACGCGCGACGACAGCCAATACTTCGGAAGCGGATGGCTGGGGGTCGCTCCGCCGTAGGGCATCGGCGCGGATCTTGAGGGCCGGGGCGGGGGTTTCGCGGGCCGCCCATTCGTTGACCAGTTCGACGTCCGCTCGGCGGAGGGGGGCTCGGTCGAGGGTTGCCAGCGTCAACGTGTACAGGGCTTCCCGTAGTACGCGGGCTGCTTCCAGATCAGCCTCGTCGGTGGAGATCGACCCCAGGCCGGCCAGCTCCACCCAGCGCGTGAGGTCTTCCGGAGTACGGAGGCGTTCGAGCTGCTCCGTACTCCGCTTGCCGAGCGTACCGACGAAGTTGAGCGCGATCCGCCCGCCGACGAAGGGGAACGCGGCGGTCATCAGCTCGCCCGGGTGCGCGCGCTCGTCAGCTCGTACAGGATGTCGTTGATCGGAGTCGGCGTCCCCGTCGCGCGCCCGAGCCTGACGACAGCGCCGGTCCACGCCTCCAGTTCGGACGGCTTCCCGGCGTTGATGTCACGCTGCAACGAGGTCGTGCCCGCCTCGGGCAAGGTGTCGAGAAACGCGAGCGTGTTGTCGACGGCGTCGCCCGGCAGTTCGACGCCGGTTGCCTTCGCGACCTGCTTGATCTCGTTCATGCTGTCGACGATCAGGTGCCGGATGCCCGGGCGACTGCGCAGTACCCCGTACGGCGAATCGGCGAGCGTCGCGACCGCCCCGAACGATCCGAGCGCCAGAAACTTGCTCCAGAGCGCGACCCAGACATCAGCCGGAACGACCGCGGTCAGCCCCGCCTCCTGCAGCGCCTCCCGCAGCCGCTCGACCCGCTCGCTCCCTTGGTTGTCCCACTCGTTGAACGTGAGTTTGCCCAGCCCGCCGATATGCCGGACCCGCCCTGGCCCATCGAGAAACGCGACCACCTCGACCGCGCCCGGAAGCACCGACTCCCGCCCGACGACATCCGCCACCTGCTGCGGTGCCTCCACCCCGTTCTGCGTCGTCACCACCGCGGTATCCGGCCCCACCAGCGGCCCCAGCGAAGCAATCGCCCCTTCGAGCTGCCAGGTCTTCACCCCCAGCAGCACATAGTCGACCTCCCCGATCTCCGCCGGATCGTCCGTCGCCACCACCGTCTCCAGCGCGAAGTCACCCGCAACGCTCTCGACCGTCAGACCGCTCGTATGCAGGGCCGCCAGGTGCTCGCCGCGCGCGACAAACCGGACATCGTGCCCGGCCTGAGCCAGCCGCCCCCCGAAGTACCCACCGACGCCACCCGCACCCAGCACAGCCACCTTGATCGTCATACTCACGGATGTTACTGATCAAACCGGTAACAACAAGTGCCGGGTATCAGGATGTGACCCAGATCGTGGCGGGGTTTCCGGGCCGTGGCACACTCGTAGTACGAGTGAACCCACTCGCGTGCTCCGGGGTCGGTGTAATTCCGAGCCGGCGGTTATAGTCCGCGACCCGGTCGAAGCAACATCTCGGCCGGTTGACCTGGTGGAATTCCAGGACCGACGGTGAAAGTCCGGATGGGAGGCGCACGCGGTCGGCGGGTGCGCTCCGGCGTCCGAGCACGGCTGAAGCGAGCCGTTTTCGCAGGCGTCGGGTCCGCGCGTGCGCCGGTTGTCATGGCCCCGGTGTGCGTCCGTGACGACGAGGGACCTGTCAGTGAAGAACGCTTCGCCGATCGACATCGCCTGGATGCGCCGTGCCGTCGAGCTCGCCGCGCGTGGCGTCGGCAGCACCCATCCGAACCCGGTCGTCGGTTGTGTCATCACCGGCCGTGACGGGCATCCGGTCGGCGAGGGCTTCCACGCCTACCCGGGCGGTCCGCACGCGGAGGTAGAGGCGCTCCGGATGGCCGGGGATCGCGCTCGCGGCGGTACGGCGTACGTGACGCTCGAGCCGTGCAACCACACCGGCCGGACCGGGCCGTGCTCGGACGCACTCATTGCGGCCGGCGTCGCCAGGGTCGTGTACGCCGTACCGGACCCGAACAAGCAGGCAGCCGGCGGTGCCGAGAAGCTCCAGGCCAAGAACATCCGGGTCGAACAAGGTGTGCTGCAGGACGAGGCCGAAGCCGTCAACCATGTCTGGCTGCACAGCGTCCGCCAGGGCCGCCCGTTCGTCACCTGGAAGTTCGCCACCACTCTCGACGGGCGCTCAGCCGCCAAGGACCGCTCGAGCAAATGGATCACCGGCCCGCTCGCCCGCGCCGACGTGCACAAGAAGCGCGCCGAGTGCGACGCGATCGCGGTCGGCACCCAGACCGTACTCACCGACGACCCCGAGCTGACCGTCCGCGACGAGCAGGACCGCCCGGCGGCCAGGCAGCCGCTACGTGTCGTCGTCGGCGACCGCGACATCCCACTCACCGCGAAGGTCCGCAACGACCGCGCCGAGACCCTCATCCTCCCCACCCACGACCCCGCCGAGGTACTCCGCCAGCTGGACGACCACCAGATCCGGCACCTCTGGCTCGAAGGCGGCCCGACGCTCGCGGCCGCGTTCCTGCGGGCCGGCTGGGTCGACCAGATCGTCGCGTACGTCGCTCCGGCGCTGCTCGGCTCCGGCTTCTCCGCCATCGGCGACCTGGGCGCGGAATCGATCAGCCACCTCAAACGCTTCAACCTTGCGGACGTCACCCGCCTCGGCGACGACGTCCGCCTCACCCTGACTCCCCTGGGAGGGAAATAGTGTTCACCGGAATCATCGAAGAGCTCGGTACGGTCGAAGCGCTCGACCTGCTGGACGGCGACGCCGCCAGGCTGACCATCCGTGGGCCGAAGGTGACCGAGGACGCCGGCCACGGCGACTCGATCTCGGTGAACGGCTGTTGCCTCACGGTGATCGAGCACGGCGATGGCACGTTCACGGCGGATGTGATGCGCGAGACGCTGCAGCGCACCAGCCTCGGCGGGGTCGAGAAGGGCTCCCGGGTGAACCTGGAGCGCGCGGTCACCGCCCACGCCAGGCTCGGTGGACACATCGTCCAGGGGCACGTCGACGGCACCGGCACGATCGCGAGCCGCGAGCCTGCGGAGCACTGGGAGGTGGTCCGGATCGCGGCGCCCGCGGAGATTCTCCGGTACGTCGCCGAGAAGGGCTCGATCGCCGTCGACGGCGTCTCCCTCACCGTGACCGATGTGGACGACAGCACCGGCACCTTCGGGATCAGCCTGATCCCCACCACGCTCGAGCTGACCGTGCTCGGGACGAACAAGATCGGCGACACCGTGAACCTCGAGGTCGACGTGATCGCCAAGTACGTCGAGCGGTTGCTAGTTGCTGGAGGCAAGGAATGAATTTCTTCGACTGGTTGCTGCACTCCCAGGTCACGATCGGTGGCTCACCGGTCCTGGTTCGCGAGATCGTCGGCAACGTGTTCGGGCTGGCCAGTGCGCTGTTCGGGATGCGCCGGCTGGTCTCGGCCTGGCCGGTGGGCATCATCGGCAACGTCTTGCTGTTCACGGTTTTCGTCGGCGGGCTGTTCGACACCCCGCAGGACAAGGACCTCTGGGGTCAGGCCGGGCGGCAGGTCTTCTTCGCGCTCGTGAGCCTCTACGGCTGGTACCGGTGGTACCAGACCCGCCACGGCGGCGCCGCGACGGGCGTGCAACCGAAGTGGGCGACGACCCGCCAGCGTCTCGAGCTGCTGGGTGTTGGCGTGGTGCTCTACGCGATCGCCTACCCGGTGCTGAAGGCGCTCGGCTCGTGGGGACCGCAGTGGGACGCGTGGATCCTGACCGGGTCGATCCTGGCGACATACGGGATGGCGCGTGGGTACGTCGAGTTCTGGCTGATCTGGATCGCCGTCGACGTGGTCGGCGTACCGCTGCTCGTGCAGGCGAAGTTCTACCCGTCCGCGACGATGTACGTCGTCTACGGGCTCTTCTGTGTCCTCGGATTCGTCTCATGGTGGCGGATCCAGAATCGTGAGTCGGCTGCGGCCACTCCTGAGCCAGTGACGGTGGGCTGACCGATGGGTGAGGTACTGAAGCTCGACACGATCGAGCATGCGATCGACGAGATCCGGGCCGGACGGCCGGTGATCGTGGTCGACGACGAGGACCGCGAGAACGAGGGCGACCTGATCTTCGCGGCCTCCAAGGCGACGCCGGAGCTGCTGGCGTTCCTGATCCGGTACAGCTCCGGCGTGGTCTGCGTCCCGATGGAGGCGGCCGAGCTCGACCGGCTCGGCATCCCGTTGATGACGCCGCACAACCGCGAGCGGCTGCGGACGGCGTACACGATCTCGGTGGATGCCCGCGACAACGTGACGACCGGCATCTCGGCGGCGGACCGGGCGCGCACCATTCGCGTGCTCGCCGACTCGGCTTCCGAGTCGTACGACCTGGTGCAGCCGGGCCACATCTTTCCGCTGCGGGCGCGCGAGGGCGGCGTGCTGGTACGTCCCGGCCACACCGAGGCGTCGCTGGATCTCGCCCGGCTCGCCGGGATGCGTCCGGCGGCGGTGATCGCCGAACTGGTCAACGACGACGGCACGATGAAGCGTGGGGGAGACCTGCGGACGTTCGCCGACGAGCACGGGCTGGTGCTCGTCTCGATCGAGGACCTGATCCGGTACCGCCGCAGGACCGAGAGCCAGATCCAGCGGGTGGCGACGACGACACTGCCGACGCAGTACGGCGATTTCGTTGCCCACGGCTACCGGAACACGATCGACGGTACCGAGCAGCTGGCGCTCGTCCGTGGCGAGATCGGTGATGGGCCGGTGCTGGTTCGGCTGCACTCGGAGTGCCTGACGGGTGACGTGTTCGGCTCGCAACGGTGTGACTGTGGTCCGCAGCTCGACGAGGCGATGCGCCAGGTGGCGGCCGAGGGCGGCGTCGTCGTGTACCTCCGTGGGCACGAAGGACGTGGCATCGGACTGCTGCACAAGCTGCAGGCGTACGAGCTGCAGGACGCCGGCCGGGACACGGTCGACGCCAACCTGGATCTCGGACTGCCGGCCGACGCCCGCGACTACGGGACCGGCGCGCAGATCCTGGCCGACCTGGGGATCACCTCGGTGAAGCTGCTGACGAACAACCCGGCCAAGCTGTCGGGCGTGCAGGGCTACGGCATCGACGTGGTCGAGCGCCGGGGCATCACGATCGACCCGACCGAGCACAACCTGCGGTACCTGTCGACCAAGCGCGACCGGATGGGCCACCACCTGCCCACCGGCACTGACGAGAACGGAGCCGTTTGATGTCGGGCAGTGGAGCACCCACCATCGAGATCCCACAGGCTGAGGGAGTGCGCGTCGCGGTCGTCGCGGCGCAGTGGCACCCGAAGGTCACCGACTCGCTCGTCGCGGGCGCCGAGCGGGCTTTGGCCGACTCGGGAGTGACCGATTTCAAGGTGATCCGGGTGCCCGGGTCGTTCGAGCTGCCGGTCGCGGCGTTGCATGCGGCCAAGGCCGGGTACGACGTGGTGGTCGCGCTCGGGGTGGTGATTCGTGGTGACACCCCGCACTTCGAGTACGTCTGCCAGGCGGCGACCGACGGGCTGATGCGGGTCGCGGTCGAGACCGGCGTACCGGTCGGTTTCGGCCTGCTGACCTGCGACAACGACCCGCAAGCCCTCGACCGCGCCGGCCTCCCGGACAGCCGCGAAGACAAGGGCTACGAGTCCGCCCAAGCAGCCCTGGCAACCCTCGTCGCCACCCGCTCCCTCTAGCCAGCAGCGGCGACCTTGAACACCATCTGGCGACCTTGAACAAGTAATAACCTGTTCAAGGTCGCCGCTTGGTGTTCAAGGTCACCGGTTCAGGCGGTGCGGGTGTGGCGCATCTTCCAGTTGCTCACCCAGGTCTCGCCGTTGTCGGTGGAGAAGAGTTGTTCCCAGGCGGCGTGGGTGGTGCCGGGGGTCCAGACGAAGCGGACGTCGATCGGTTGACCGTTCCACTCGTCGGGGCCTTCGAAGACGCCTCGGCCGTCGTTGCCGAAGGCACCGATCACCGGGGTTTCGAGGGTGCCGCGCAGGCTGTTGATCCAGTGGATGGACCAGGTCCCGGCCGTGGGGTTGTAGAGCCGTAGGGTCGCGCCGCGGAAGCCTTCGGTCGGGAACCAGCCTTCGTCGAAGCTGATTGCGCCGTCGAAGTACGAGTAGACCTTCATCTTCGACTCGACCTGGTACCACGACGCGGGCTCGCCCAGTGCGGGCCGGCGGCGTTCGTTGTGCATGTCCCACTCGCCAACCAGGAAGTCGAAATCGCTGCTGGGCTTGGGGATGTCGACCCGCGGCGGCTCGGTCGAGCGCCGGGTGAAGTCCATCGTCCAGTTCACCTCCCAGGTCTCACCCCCGTCCTCGGAGAAGGACTGCTCCCAGTGCGCGGTCGTCTCGGTGATGTCGGACCAGGCGTAGCTGACCAGGATCGGCTTGCCGTCGAGCTCCTCCTCGCCGGTCAGCCAGCAGGACTTGCCGTCCTCGGCCCAGCGGCCCTTGACCGGCGGATAGAGCTCCATCGTCGAACTGTTGATCCAGTAGATGGTCCATTCCCGCGATTCCGGGTCGAACAGCCGCACCGACATCCCGTACGACGCCTTGCCCGGGAACTGCATCTCGTCGATGCTGAGCGCGCCGTCGAAATGGGTCCGCGCGGTACACGTGCCCTCGTAGCTCTGCCAGTCGTCGCTGCCGACGAACACCTTGCCCAGAGTCCGGTGCTGCACATCGAAGTACCCGTTGAGGAAGTCGAAGTCGCTGGTCACCTTGGGGAACATCCGGGTGAACGTCATCGACCAGTTGCTCTCCCAGGACGCGCCGCCGTCGACGGAGAAGAACTGCTCCCAGACCGGTACGTCGCCCTTCGTCCACCGGAACCGGACGTCCACCGGCTGCCCGTCATGTGTGTCCGGGCCTTCGAGGATGCCGACGCCATCAGCCCCGAAGCCGCCGTACACGGGCGGCTCCAGCACGCCGCGCTTGCTGTTGATCCAGTAGATCGCCCACGCGCCGGCCTCCACGTCGTACAGGCGAACAGTCATCCCGTCGAAGTCCTCGGTCGGGAAGAAGGTCTCGTCGATGCAGACGGCGCCGTTGAACAGCGTGTACGCCTCGGCCGTGCCCGGGTATTCACGCCACTCGTCGCTGCCGGTCAGCGGGGCGAGGAGCTGGCGATGCTGCACCTTCCAGGAGCCGACGAAGAAGTCGAAGTCACCGGTGACCTTGGGGGTGTCGATGGGCGGCGGTTCGGTCGACCGCCGGGTGAAGTCCATCGTCCAGTTCGTCTGCCAGGTCTCGCCGCCGTCCTCGGAGTACGCCTGCTCCCAGTGCGCGGTGTCGTCCGTGACGTCGGACCAGCGCAGCCGGACGGGGATCATCCGGTCGCCGAGGTCGTCCTCGCCGTACAGGGTGCAGACGCCGTCCGACCAGCCGCCGCGCACCGGCGGCTGGAGCTTGCCGGTCTTGCTGCTGACCCAGTAGATCGTCCAGACCTTCTCAGCCGGGTCGTACAGGCGAAGTGACATCCCGTACGCCGCTTTGCCCGGGAATCGCGCCTCGTCGACGCTGACTGCGCCGGCGTGATGGGTGCGGCCGGTGTGCGTGCCGGCGAACTCGTTCCAGTCGCCGGCCGGGGTGAGGACGCGGTGGGCGACGTCGAAGTGGCCGTTGAGGAAGTCGAACTCGTTTGTGCTCATGTCCTAGAGCCTGGCGTGTATACCTGCCAGTGAGTGTCAGTGATTACGGCTAACCTCGAATCATGCGCTCGAGCCGGCTCCTCCAGATCCTTCTGCTGCTGCAGACGCGGCGGCAGCTGACCGCGCGGGAGCTCGCTGCTGAGCTCGAGGTGTCGCTCCGGACGATCTACCGCGATGTCGAGGCACTCGCGGCGGCCGGCGTACCGGTTTATGCCGATCAGGGGCGCGCGGGCGGGTACCGGCTGGTCGACGGGTACCGGACCAAGCTGACCGGGCTGAACGAAGGCGAGGCGGCCGCGCTGTTCCTGGTCGGGATGCCCGGGCCGGCGGCGGCGCTGGGGCTGACCGAGCAGACGAGTTCGGCCGAGTTGAAGCTGCTGGCCGCGCTCGCGCCGGATCAGCGGGATCGGGCTGGGCGGCTGAAGAATCGCTTCCACCTCGACATGCCCGCGTGGTACCGGGATGCCGAGGAGTCGCCGTACCTGGCCGCCGTCGCGTCAGCGGTGATGGAGGATCGGCGGATCAAGGTGCTCTATCGCCGGTGGGAGGCGCCGCGCGAGGTCGAGCGGACGCTCGAACCGTACGGGCTCGTCCTGAAGAACGGCACCTGGTACGTCGTCGCGGCGGCGCCCGGTGGGGCGCGGACGTACCGCGTCTCCAACATCTTGCAACTCGCCCCCACCGACGAGGTCTTCACGCGGCCGGATGGCTTCGACCTGGCGCAGCGCTGGCAGGAACACCTCGACCGCTTCGAGTCCGAACGCTTCACCGGCGAAGCGGTGGTGCGGATCTCCGCTCGCCTGGTCGCCGGGCTCGCCGACCTTTCGGCAACCCTGCTCCTGAAGGCGATCGCCGACACCGGCGCGGAGCCCGCCGCCGACGGCAGCATCACCGTCGCGGTCCCGATCGAGTCCATCCCCAACGCTGCAACCGGCCTGATCCGCTACGGCAACCTGCTCGAAGTCTTAGAACCTCCGGAGCTACGCGCCGAGCTCAAGCAGTTGGCGGAGTCGGTCGCAGCCCTCTACTGATCAGCTCATGCGGCACCGCGTACTGCGTGTGCCCGTTGTACCCGGTAACCGTCGCCGCCATGGTCAACGAGTTGAGCAGCGCTTCTTCCACCGCTTCCATCGTCGCCTGGAACACCTCCTTCAACTCGTACTCCCGCATCGCCGCCGCCTTGCTTGTGCTGAACGCGATCGCATAGTCCCCACTCCCCGGTGAGAAGTCCGACCCGACCCGCCCCATCGCGAACACCGCCCGCCGAGCCACCCGCCCCAACTGCCGCGCATCGACAGCCAGATCGGTCGCCACGACGATCACACAAGAATTCCCCTCCGGCACAGGCATCTCCACCGGCGGCACGACCGGCGTCCCCAGCACCGTCAAAGTCCCCGAGAAGTTCGCCTGCACCAACACCCCGACCACCCCTCCTGCGACGCGACGAGACGACGTACCGATCCCAGCCTTGAAACCGAGCGCCACTGTGCCGGTCCCCGCTCCAACGTTGCCCTCAGCAGGAAGGTCCGCGGAGGCGGAGTCGAGCGCCGCGAAGACGTGTTCCGCGGTGACCGGCCGGGAGCGGATGTCCGACAGGTAGCCGTCGTTGGTCTCACCGACGACCGGATTGAGGCTGATCGCCGACGGATCCCGGTCCATCAGCCAGGTGAGCAGGGCGTCGGCAACCCGGAACACCGAGAGGGTTCCGGTCAGCAGCACCGGCGTCTCCAGCACACCGAGCTCATCCACCTGCGTCGACCCGACCAGCTTCCCGTACCCGTTGCCGACAGCAATCGCGGCCGGCAGCCCATCGGCGTACCGATCAGGCACGATCGCGGTAACCCCCGTATTCACCGGCCCGGTCGCCAACGTCGCGTGGCCGACCAGCACACCAGGGACGTCGGTGATCGCATTCAGCCGACCGGTCGGCAGAGTGCCTGGCGTCACTCCCAAGGAACGAATTCTCATAGGACCCATCCTGCTGGAGCA
Organism: Kribbella sp. NPDC051718; assembly: GCF_040681515.1. Lineage (NCBI taxonomy): Bacteria > Bacillati > Actinomycetota > Actinomycetes > Propionibacteriales > Kribbellaceae > Kribbella > Kribbella sp. NPDC051718. The sequence continues at coordinate 206,219 of NZ_JBFAYZ010000012.1, forward strand.
CCCGGAAAGTCCGGGGAGCGAGACCTGATCGCTACCTGATGGTGGGGGACCTCTAGGCTGGTGGGGCGATGAAGACCTTTGACGAGTTGTTCGCCGAGTTGGGCGAGAAGGCGCTGACCCGGCCGGAGGGCTCCGGCACGGTGGCCGCGCTGGATGCCGGCGTGCACACGATCGGGAAGAAGCTGGTCGAGGAGGCCGCCGAGTCCTGGATGGCCGCCGAGCACGAGGGCAAGGAGCGGGCCGCGGAGGAGCTGAGCCAGCTGCTCTACCACGCGCAGGTGATGATGCACGCGCTCGGCCTGAGCCTCGACGACGTGTACCGACATCTGTAGGAGCACCCACAGATCCGGTTCACCTCCCACAGATTGGCCCAAGTCATGCTGCGCGTCGCAGTACCCAACAAAGGCTCGCTGAGCGAAGCCGCCACCTCCATCCTGTCCGAGGCGGGCTACCGGCAGCGCCGGACCACCAAGGACCTGTCGCTGACCGACCCGGACAACGGCGTCGAGTTCTACTACCTGCGCCCGCGCGACATCGCCGTGTACGTCGGTGAGGGCACCCTCGATGTCGGCATCTCCGGCCGCGACCTGGTGCTCGACTCGCACGCCGACGCCGACACCATTCTCGAGCTCGGCTTCGGCGGCTCGACCTTCCGGTTCGCCGGCCGGCCGGGCGTGGCGCAGTCGGTCAAGGACCTGCAGGGCAAGCGGATCGCCACCAGCTTCGCCGGCATCCTCGGCGACCACCTGGCCGAGAACGGCGTCGAGGCGTCCGTGGTCAAGCTCGACGGCGCGGTCGAGTCCGCGGTACAGCTCGGTGTCGCCGACGTGATCGCCGACGTCGTCGAGACCGGTACCACGCTCCGCCAGGCCGGCCTCGAGGTGTTCGGCGACGTGATCCTCAAGTCCGAGGCGGTGCTGATCCGCCGCCACGGCGTCGAGAAGCCGGCCGGGCTGGAGCAGCTCGTCCGCCGGCTGGAAGGCGTCCTGGTCGCGCGCAACTACGTGATGATGGACTACGACATCCGCGCCGAAGCCGTCGAGGCCGCGAACGCGGTCGCGCCCGGCCTGGAATCGCCGACGGTCTCGCCGCTTCATCGGGAGGGCTGGGTCGCCGTCCGGGTGATGGTGCTCCGAGCCGACGCACAGCGGATCATGGACCAGCTCTGGGAGGTCGGGGCGCGCGCGATCCTGACCACCGACATCCACGCCTGCCGGATCTGACCGCGATGACCCCGAAGGCGCCGGCCGCCAAGGCGCTGTGGACGTTCCATCCGTGGGCCATCGCCGTGATGGCCGGCGTGATGGGACTGTCGATCGTCGCCGTCTTCGGGGTGATCTGGGTCCGGCTGTCGCCCGAGTCCCGCGGCACCTTCAGCCTCTTCCAGCAACTCACCCTGCTCGCGTTCTTCGGCACGGTGCTCTATCTGCTGTACCGGATGGCGACGGTTCGTGTCACGGCGTACGAGGACAGCCTGCGGGTCCGCAACGTCTTCCGCACCTACCGCTACCCGTGGCAGGACGTGAAGGCGTTGCGTTTCCGCGCGGGCGACCCCTGGCTGCAACTCTTCGACACCGAAGGCAACCGCCTGGGCATCCTCGCGGTCCAGGCCTCCGAAGGCGCCCGGGCAGGCCGGGCCGCCAAGGAGTTGGCGGCCGTGGCCCGGTCGCATGGAGCCGGCTAGATACTCACCCTGAAGCTGGTCGAGTGCTCGTCGCCGGGCTTCAGTACGACGAGGTCGTCGCCGCTGATGAAGGCGTCCGGCGGGCAAGTCATCGGTTCGACCGCCAGGCCGACGCGACCGATCGCGTTGGCGGTGTAGAGCTGCATCCATCGGGTGTCGCTGGTCAGCCGAGCCGAGTTGCCGGTCGCCGGGTCGGTCAGGCGGACTTCCCAGCTGGCCGGCAGGTTGGTGAAGGCGTTGTCGATGTCCAGGTCCTGGAGTTTGCGAGCCTGCCCGAAGTCGTACTGCGATCCGCTGACCGGCGCGAGTCCGATCGGGCTCAGCCGGTCAGGGGTGACCTCCAGCCAATCGGCGGCGGTGAACTCCAGCTCGCACTCGTCGATCTGCCGGCCGACGGTGAGGTAGGGATGGGTGCCATACCCGTACGGCGCGTCCCCGGCGCCCACGTTGACCGCCGTCGCCGTGACGGTCAGACCGTTGGTCGCATCGAGCTGGTACGTGAGGGTCAGGTCCAGCTGGTGCGGGTACCCCGGCTGTCCGTGCAACCGGTAGCCGACCTCGACGTACGCCTCGTCGCTGCCGTCGTCGACCCGCTCCCAGTTCGCCCAGCGGGTCAGCCCGTGGATCGCGTTCTGACGGGCCGGCTCGGTCAGGTACAGCTGCTGGTCGACGCCCTGGAACGTGTACTTCCCGTCCGTGATCCGGTTCGGCCACGGGAACAGGTGCTGGCCGATGCCGGCCCGGGCGGGTTGGTCCTCCGGATAGCCGAGGAGGACTTCGCGGCCGGCGTACGAGAGCCCCCGCAACCCACCTCCCACGCTCACCACGGTCCCGGAGTACTCCCCGGCACGAATGGTCCACTGCTCACCCGACGGCAGAACGCTCATGTGCCCCATCCTCCCGCACCCCGGACCGCCTCCACGCTGCCCGCCAGGTTTCGCGAGGCGATGTGTCCCGATCGACAGGACATAGCTCACGCCGCCTAGTGCACCTTGAGCGCAGCCGGCGCTTTCGCGTACGGCGTCTCGGGGTGCACTACCTGTCGAGCGGGACACATTTCCCATCGCCAAGGCGTTCGGCAGAACTGCAGGCGAGTGAGCCCGAGGCAGCGAGGAGGCAGGTACGCCGGGATCGCCCGAGGCGGCGGGAGTTAGCTGGCGGCCGAGTCGTGGGGGAGGTTGACCGACTTGGTGATGAGTTCGAGGTCTGGGTCGTGGGGGAGGGTGGGGTCGCCGTCGACGACCAGGTTGGCCCGGGAACGGGTGTTCTCGGTGGCGAAGTGGTCGCGCTCCCAGCGCATCCAGTCCAGCCAGCGGTCGCGCAGCGCCTCGCCGTCACGTTCGATGCCGCGGTCGAGGCGTACCTCGTTGGTCGTCTCGATCCAGATCTTCAGCGACTGCCAGCGGTCGGCGTCGCGGTCGCAGGACGTGACGCCTTCGACGATCAGCAGCTCGACGGTCGCCGGCACGAGGTGCAGCTCCGCGTACGCGCCGGCTGCCCAGTCGTAGCGGCGGTACCGTCCCTCGCGGCCGTCGGCCAGGCGGGTGAGCACGTGGTCTCGCAGGAGCGCGAAACCCTGTACTGCGCCGTCCCAACCGGCGTACAGGTCGTCCATGTGGAGCACCAGGGTCCGCAGGCCGCGCGCCTCCGCACGCGCGGCGAAGCGGTCGGCCAGGGTGCTCTTGCCGGATCCGGCCGGGCCGTCGATGCCGATCAGCCGGGTCTTGCCGAGCCGGGCGGGGGACGCCTGGACGTGGTCGAGCAGGCTGTCGATGGTCACCGGCTGAGTGCTCGCCGGCTGGGTGGTCAGGGGGTCGCTGGTCAGGCGATTAGTTGATTCCATGGCGTTTCAGGATGTCCTCGATCTCGTCGAACTCCGACGATTCCTGACCCTTCGCCGCCTTGGGGGCCTTGGCGGGCTTCGGGGTCTTGGCGGGCCCGCCGGCGGTGGCCGGGGCAGGGCCGCTGGCGGTCAGTTCACCGATCGCGTCAGAGGCCGGCCGGGTGGCCGACTGGGGCTTGGGTGCCTTCTCCCGGTTCCCACCCCGGCCCTTGGCCAAGCCGGAGACGACGTAGAGCACGACCGAGACGCCGAACAGCGCCACGCCGGCCCACACGGTGGGGGAGAAGATCAGGTGCGTGATCCAGCTGCTCACGGACTTCACCACGTCCCAGATCAGCTCGAGCAGCCCGGTCAGGTACAGCGAGACCGGGAGCAGCGACCAAGCCACGCCGCGGACACCCGAAGCGAGTCCGCGGCGCCGCCAGGCGGCCCACGAACCGATCAGGCCGAGCAGCGTGAGGCCGACACAGAACGGCAGCAGCGTCAGATCGTTGAAGTCAGGCACATCTCCAGGCTCGCACAAGTCCGCAGGGATCCAAGGGGGGAAAGGCCCTGACACCACCCTGAAACGCCCCCCGACAGACTCCCGTGCGGAGCGGCCCCGGGTTGCGTACCGTCCCGGGGTACGGGTTTGCTGTTCGTCCACGACGAGTGGGTCACCACCACGGGAGATGCCGATGACGTCGCACCCGCTGATCAAGGTCCATCGCATGTTCGAGTTGGTCGAGCCGCTCGCCACGGTCAGCTTCTCCGACATGGTGACCGAGGCGTTCCGGGCCCTCGGTATGCGCAACTACTGGGACGGGTACTTCGCCGGCCGCGCTGCGCCGCTGGGCCTGGCGCCGGCCGAGGTGGTGCACGCAGCCTTCTACAACTTCGCCGACGGCGAGGTGGCCCGCCACATCCCGTGGGTTTGGGGGAAGACCACCCCGGAGGAGGCGATCGCCGTTCGCGAGCGGGGCAGCGCCACCGCACTGCGGCAGCGGATGGGGCAGCTCGCCGACTCGCCCGGTCTGGTACGGATCGCCGACCTCGCCACCCGGGCGGCGATCAGCGCGCCCACCGAGGGTCGCGTCCTGTACGCCGGTCTGCGGGCGCTCGCCGTACCTGAAGAGCCGGTGGCCAGGCTCTGGCATGCGGCGACGCTGCTGCGGGAGTACCGCGGGGACGGCCATAACGCTGCCCTTGTCGCTCACGGAATCGGTGGCACCGAGGCTCACGTCCTGATGGCTCTCTCCCTCGGAATGAGGCCGGAGGAGTTCGACCGGATCCACCATCTGCCCAGGGCGCAGCTCGCCGCTGTCATCGAGGGGCTGCGCGACCGCGGCCTCGTGGACACCGCCGGCAGGTTCACCGATGCCGGCCGGGAGACCCGGGAGCGGATCGACGCCCTCACCGACGAACTGGCGGCACCGGCGTACGAGGTACTCAGCGTCCACGAACTCGACGAGCTGGTCGGATGGCTCGAGCCGATCGCTGCAACGGCTCAGGCCGGTGATCACTGAGGTCTAGCCGAGGTCCACTGTCATTCGCCGGTCAGTGCCGGTTCCGTACTCCGGGTGCCGGCCGGGGATGTGGATCGAGTGTTCGGTGATCCGTGCCCGGTACAGCCGCCGGACCTCTGGATCACGCAGCTCCGGCCCAGTGAACTGCTTGAGTCCCGGGAACCGGGTCCAGACAACGGTGTCGAGGCATCCCTCCAACTCGTCGTCCGGGACCACCTCGGCCTGGGCGATCAAGTAGACCGCCTCCCCGCGGCCGATCTCCGCCGCGGAGTCGAAGACCACCATGCTGACTTCGGGGCGCTCGGCGATGTTCCGTGAATGTTGTGATTGGAGGGACGACACCCAGTAGACGACCGAGTAGCCATCCGGCGAGAAGTACACCGGTGACACCCGCGGGCGACCGTCCGGGTCCACGGTTCCGAGAACCATGTACCGATTGCTGTCGATCAGGTGCTTGGCCAACGCGACGGGTTCCATACCAGAGAAGCTAGCTGCGCTGGGGTGCGACGCCTCATGACCAGAGCCGGCGCGTGCCAGCGCAGCGAACTCGCCGATCGTCGAGTCGCAGGATCTCCCCCCTCAGTTCTGCTGCCACTGCGACATCGAGAGGACCGAACCGGGCGGGCTGTAGGCACCACTGCCTGTTGCGCGTAGGGCGCGGGGGACAATGGGCGGGTGCAACCAGAACGCAAGCTCGCCTTCACCGGGTTCGATGACGATGACGGGTCGGCTGATGCCGCCCTCGCCGAGGCCTTGGGCCAGCGGGATCAGGGAGCGATTCTGGCGGCGTTGACGAAGGCGCGGTTGCTGGTGCCGGTGGTGGCGATGTTGGGCGAGGTCGAGTACGACGAGCGCGGGCTGGCGCATGACAAGACGTCGGACATGGCCGTCGCGCTGCTGAAGGGGCAGGACGGGCGGAACGCCTTGTTGGCCTTCACGAGCACCGAGAGCCTGAAGCTTTGGAGTCCTGAGGCGCGGCCGATGCCTGCTCAGGCGCAACTGGTCGCGACGGCTGCCATCCAGGAAGGCGCCGCCGCGATCGTCCTCGACGTTGCCGGCCCCGCTCCCGCGGTGATCGAGACCGACGACGTACGCCGAGTAGCCGCCGGCCTCCAAGTGGTCAAACTGGAAGACGGCGGCTACGGCTGGCTCTCCACCAGCGATTGATTCAGCCGGCTGGGGAGTTGACGGCGTCCATCGGCTTGGCGCGCATCGCCAGGCGGGCTGTGATGCCGGTGGTGGGGAGGACCAAGAGCAGTACGATCGCGATCCAGCCGAGTAGGACCCAGCTGGGGCCAGAGGGCAGCGGCCAACCCCGGGTGGCGATGGCGATCGGGAAGATGCTGAAGCAGGCGGCGGCCAGGCCGAGTAGCAGGCCGAGGGCCGCGATCACCAGGTTCTCCAGGTAGAGCATCTTCGAGACCTGCTTTCGGGTCGACCCGGTCAGCCGCTGCAGCCCGAACTCGCGCCGCCGGTCGAGTACCGCGACAGCGATCGTGTTGATCGAGGCGATCGCCGTGTAGGCAATCGCGATCGCCGCCAGCAGATAGGCGATCCAAGCATCGATCCCCAGCCCGGCGTCGTACTCCGCGGACAGCAACGACCTCCCACCAACGGTCGTCCCCGGCCAATTCCCCACCTCGGCCGGCTTCGAGGTCTTCAGCAGGATCTGCGAAGGCATCCCAGCCGTCGTATGCGCCGCCAACAGGGCCGAAGGCAACAAGATCGACTCGTACCCCGAAGTACCGTCGACCAGCGCGACGATCTTCACCTTGACCAGCGCATCGTCACCCAGCCGCACACCGATCTGATCCCCGACGCCGACCTTCAAATGCTTGGCCGCACCCGGCGGCAAAGCAACCGTGTCACCGGTGAGCTGATCCAGCGAACCAGCCCGGACTTTCCCCTTGTAAACAGGACCGTTCAGCCCGAGCAACGGCCACGGATCGCTCGTGTGCGTGGAGTCGTACGGTTCCTCGATCCACCCCTTGCTCCGAACCAGCTCCGACGCCGCCGTGACCCCCGGCGCACTCCGCACCTGGTCGAACATCCCAGCCGGAATCCCACCCACCTCACTCGTGATGACGGTGTTCGCGACCAGATTGTCCGTGTACGCCTCGACCGCCGCCTTCTGCTGCGTCGTCTGCGAGTAGATGTTCCCCAGCGCGATCGCCGTTGCCAGCGTGATCGGCACCAGAATCGCCGCGAACTGCACCGCTCGCACCCGCAGATTGATCGCAGCCAGTACGCCGCTGGTCCCCGCGCGCCGCTCGAGGAACGCCGTGATCCGAGTGGTGAGCATCGCGCGAATCACCAACGGACCAAGCACCGCGACCGCGATCGACCCGGTGAGCACGGCCGGCCCGCCGATCGCGGCGGCGTTGGTCGGGCTCATGAAGATCGTCGACATCCCGACCCCGACGGTCGCCGCAGCGAAGACGGCCCCGATGATCAACCGCACCCGACCGATCACCACCGGCGGTACCGCAGCCTCCGTCAGCGCCTGAATCGGCCTGATCCGAGCCGCCCGCCCAGCCGCGAACCCAACCGTCAGCCGCAGAATCACCAGCGTCAGCACGGCCGCGCCCGCGAACGGCAGCGGTCCCTGATCGAACCGCAGCGCCGACGGCACCACCCCGTTCCCGCTCAGCATCCCGAAGATCCACTGACCCATCGTGCGCCCGAGCAGGAGTCCACCGATCAGCGCGACGATCGCCACCAGCATCGTCTCGGCGACGACCATCTTGCGCACCTGCCCGGGCGTCGCCCCACTCGCGCGCAGCAACGCCAACTCCCGCCGCCGCTGCCGGACCGACAACCCGATGGTCGCGGACACGACCAGCGCCATCACCACGGCGACCATGCCACCGAACACGCCCGACAAGATGATCAGCGGAAGACTCGTCGCGATCCCGGCAAACTCCGCCGCCCCCCGATCGTCCCCGGTCAGCGCGACCACACCCTCCGGCAACTCGAGCCGCTTGATGAGCTCGGCAACCGAAGTACCGGCCGCCGGAAACACCCCAATCGCATCCACGCGAGCCGGAGAGTCCGCAGCGGCGAAGAAGACGGACGGCACGTCGACCTCATGCTCAGCCGAGGCCAACCCAGCCAAAACGAACTCCCGAGCCGTGCCACTGACGATGATCGTCACCTTGCCACCCGGCTCGGCACCACCCGCCAGCGGACTGTCGAGGACGACCTGCCCGGCAGCGGGCGCAGCACCGGCGATCAGCTTGTACGGCGTAAGCGCAGCCGACGCCCACGCATGACCGGCCAGCACAGCGCCGCCGGACGCAGCGACGCCCTTGCCGGACGCAGCGACGCCCTTGCTGGAGGCAACGACTGCGGGGAAGGAGACGTCTGGGATCGCCTGTGCGACGCCTTCGACTGCGGTGAGCTTGGTGACGAGGGTGGGGTCGACGCCGTGGCGTTCGGGGTACGCGACGGACCCCGAGCCGTTTGGCGGGTGGTAGGCGGGTCGGCCTGTGACGATGATGGGTGCGTCCGCCAGGCGTTGGGGTGCGGCGTTGAGCCGCAGGCCGGTTTCGAGCAGGCCGCCCGCGGCCGACATCAGCGAGCTGCCCAGCAGTACGGCGACGAAGATCGCGAGGAAGGCCGCGGTACGGAACCGCAGACTGGATAACGCGAGCCGGATCATGTCAGCACCCTCGATCGAGACAGTTTTGCGAGTTCCGCCGCGACGCTGTCGGCCGTCGGGGCGGGAGACTCGGAGACGATGCGACCGTCGACGAGGAAGACCACCTTGTCGGCGTACGACGCCGCGACCGGGTCATGCGTGACCATCACGATCGTCTGCCCGGCCGCGCGAGCCTGGTCCCTCAGCAGCGACAGCACTTCGAGCGCAGTCTGCGTATCCAGCGCCCCGGTCGGCTCGTCCGCGAAGGTGATCGCGGCCGACCCGGCCAGGGCGCGAGCGATCGCGACCCGCTGCTGCTGACCACCCGACAACTCACTCGGCCGGTGCTTGGTGCGCTCACTCAGACCGACCCGCCGGATGACCTCGGTCACCCACTTCTCGTCCGGTGTCCGGCCGGCAAGCGTCTGCGGGAGGACGATGTTCTGCCGGACGGTCAACGCCGGCATCAGGTTGAACGCCTGGAAGACGAAGGCGACATGCTCACGCCGGAGTTCGGTCAACGCGGTCTCGTCGAGTCCGCGCAACGGCGTACCGGCCAGGTGGACCTCACCCGAGCTGGGCTCGTCCAGCCCGGCCGCACAGTGCAGCAGCGTGCTCTTGCCGGATCCGGATGGACCCATCACCGCGGTAAAGGTGCCTTGGGCAAAGGAGTAGCTCACCCCGCCCAGCGCGGTGACCGCGCCGGGCCCGGAGCCGTACACCTTCTGTACTTCGTTGAGCTCGACCGGCGCATTCATCGGGCAGTCCGAGGCTCGAGCCGGGACTTGCGGTGATACGACTCATTCGACCACCACAACACCCCGACCGCCAGCCCGAGACCGACGTCGGACCAGAGCCACCACGGCCAGTCGAGATGCCCGAAGGCGGCCAGCACGACCCAGATCACGAACTGGATCACGCAGACCGCGAGCCAGCCGACCGCCGCGATCCGCAGCGCGAGGGTCAGCCCGGTCGGCGGTACCGCGTCGTGCAGACCGGCCAGTACCTCGCGCAGCTCGCCGCGACGGTGGGACGCGTTCAGCAGCCGGTGCCGGTCGGCAGCCTGCTGTGCGGACAGGATTCCTTGCCGGGCGGCGCTCTCGATCTTGGCGTGCGCCGCCTGCTTGTCGGTGTGACTGAGCTCCAGCTCGTCGGGTGAGACCAGCGGGCCGAGGTTTGCGTTGAGTGTGTTCATGGGAAACAGCGTATGGGTTGAACAGTTTCACTTTGGATGGTCTTGGAACCCTTTTCACCGGTGGTGCTAGGTCCCCTGCGCGCCGGGTGCCAGCCTTCCTGCGTCCCGCGGCCGGGTGCGGAAGGATGGGGGTATGACAGAGGAGCCGGCGCAGTTACCGCCCGGCCTCGCCCTGTCCTGGGGCGTGCACCCGGTCCAGCGCCGCGGCCCGAAGCCGGCCCTCACGGTCGACCAGATCGTCGCCACCGGGATCGAGTTCGGCGACGCGCAGGGTTTCGAGGCCATCTCGCTGCAGAAGATCGCGGCGCATCTCGGCGTCTCCACCAATGCGATGTACCGCTACCTCTCCTCCAAGGACGAGCTGATCGTCCTCGTCGCGGAGAAGGCATGGGGCCGCGCACCGGAGCACATCCTGCAGGCGCCCGGCTGGCGCGCCGGAGCCCGCGCCTGGGTCAAGGCGATGGTCGACCGGTACGCCGAACGCCCCTGGCTGCTCGACGTGCCCATCCGTGGCGCGCCCGTCACGCCCAACCTGCTGCACTGGGTGGAGACGCTGCTTACGGTGATGGAAGACACCGGCCTGAGCCAGCACGACGCCCTCGGCTGTGCAGTCCTCTTCGACGGCTACGCCCGCAGCTACGCAAACCTCGCCCGCCAACTCGGAGCCAGCGACTCGGCTCCCGTCGAGTCGCTGGCGGTCGGCGAGTTCCTGGTGCCCCGGCTGCAGTCGGCGGGCTACGACCGCCTGCTGGCGATGTACACGAACCAGGAGTACGAGGACACCCTCGACGACGACTTCGACTTCGGCCTCGACCGCATCCTCGACGGCATCCAGACCCTCATCGACCGGCGTCCTTGAACACCAAGCGGTGACCTTGAACATGAAATAACTTGTTCAAGCTCACCGCTTGGTGTTCAAGCCCGCCATTGGTGGGCTTGAACAGGGTCAGGTGGGGAAGACGATGCGGACTGGGCCGGTTGTGCGGGCTTCGACCCAGCTGCGGTGGAAGTCGCTGCCGGGCGCGAGTTCGCCGCGGCGGGCTGGTTCCGTGCGTGGGTTGAGCGGGCTCTGCAGGGTGGTGGCCGGTTGAGCCTGTACGCCGTTCGCGCGTACCTCCGCGATGACCTCGGCCAACGCCTGGGCGGCCGGCTTGCGGTGGTGGTCGACGGTGAAGAGGCCTAGGTCGTACTCGCGGTCGGGGAAGTCCAGCAGGCGGCGGTCGATGTCGTGGGAGGACCACCAGGTGATGCCCCACAGGGCTGGGTTGTGGACGACCAGCTCGACAGTGCGGCTCGTGAATTCGGCCTGCAGGTCGACGGGGATGTCAGGCCCCGGTACGCCGATCTCCTGCAGCCACACGGGTCGAGTGGTGTCCAACGAGGTGGCGGCCGCGAGCTCGACCAGGTAGTCGGCATGCGTGAGGGTCGCCGGACCGAGCGGGCCGTCCACCCGTGAGACCCCGTTGAAAACCCACGAGTGGACGGTGCTCAGATCGCCCAGGTCGACCACGTCGGCCGGGAGAAAGGGGTGGTCCGGCTTGTACCAGGCGTCGTCGAAGACCGAGTGCAGCGCGAGGACGTCGGGCGCGGCCTTCTTCAGCGTCAGCAGCAGATCGTGGGCCCAGCGGGTGGAGGCCTCCGGCGTCGTCGAGCTGTCCGGCCAGAGGTTGTTGACCTCGTTGCCCAGCGTGATCGCGAGGACGTTGGGCTTGGTGGCCACCGCGCGCGCGACGGCGTCGACGTACGCGGTCAGTCCGTCCCGGACGATCTCGCTCTCGAACAGGCTGCTCTTGTGCCAGGTGAGCACCCAGGACGGCAGGAAGTCGAAGCTCGACAAGTGGCCCTGGATCAGGTCGACCGCGACCGTCAGGTCGTGCTCGGCGGCGGCGTCGATCAGGTCGAGCAGGTCGTCGATCGCGCGCTCGCGGATGATCGCCCGGTTCGGCTGGATCCACGGCCAGATCGGGAACACCCGGACGTGGTCCAGGCCGATCCCGGCCAGATCGGCGAAGTCCCGGCGGACCGCCGCCGGGTCGTAGTCGAGCCAGCTGTAGAACCACCCCGAAGACGGGACGTAGTTCGCGCCGAACCGGGGCGTGGCGGGATCCGAGAGCATGAGAAGGATGCTAAATCGGTTTAGCAAAATCCGCCAGTTAGCCGCCTGCGGCGGCTGACTGGCAGGGAGGAGGAGCGGACGAGGGAGGGCCGGGGGTGGGGGAGGCGGCGACTCAGGAACTGGGCGGGGCGGTGGATTCGCGGACCGTTAGCACCGGGTCGGCGGTGCGGAGGTTGACTACGTTGGTGGGGTCGGCGATCACCTCGAGTAACACTTCGGCCGCCTGGCGGCCGAATTCGAAGGTGTCGCGGGAGAGCGCGGTGAGCGCCGGATGCATCAGCTGGGTGAGGATCGAGTCGTCGAAGGCGACGATCGACAGGTCACCGGGGACGGAGACGCCCATCTCCATCGCGACCCCCAGGCCGGCCACGGCCATCACATCGCTGTCGTAGACGATCGCGGTCGGGCGGTCCGCCTGGGAGAGCAGTTTGCGGGTGGTGGCGGCACCTTCGGCGTCGCTGAAGTCGGTGGTCAGCGACGGCGCGTCGATCAGTCCCAGCCGAGGGGCGGCGTCGCGGACGGCCCTGATCCGACGCTGGGTGTGCTGGAAGTTCGGCGTACCGGCCACGTGGGCGATCCGGCGGTGGCCGAGCGCGGCCAGGTAGTCGACGATCGAGAGCATCGCGTCCCGGTCGTCGGCCCAGACGGAGGCGAGCGCGCCCTTGCCGCCGCGGCCGCCGATCACCACAGCGGGCAGTTCGAGCGCGCGGAGAGCGTCGATCCGCGGATCGCGAACGGTCAGGTCGACCAGGATCACGCCGTCGACCCGGTGCTCGGAGGCCCAGCGTTTGTAGACCTCGATCTCCGCCTCGGTGTTCTCGACGATCAGCAGCTGCAGCGAGATCGAGTGCGCGGACAGCCCGGACTGCAGGCCGGAGAGCAGGTGGGCGAAGAACGGCTCGACGCCGAGCGTGCGGGCCGGCCGGGCGATCACCAGCCCGACGGAGTCCACCCGGGAGGCGCCGAGCGCGCGGGCGGCGCTGTGCGGGCGCCAGCTCATCTGCTCGGCGATCTGCAGGATCCGCGCGCGGGTCGCGTCGCTCACCCCGGGCCGCCCGTTCAGCGCGAAGGACACCGCGCCCTTGGAGACCCCCGCCTTGTCAGCGATGTCCGCAATGGTCGGTCGTGCCATCGGAGCCTCCCTCACCTGATGTGTCCCCTTGACAGCGGATTCTACGATGTGGATAGTGCAGGAGCTATACCGGTTTATCACCTCAGGAGAATTCCATGCGTAGTCGTCGTCTGACCGGGGTGGCAGCTCTTGCCGTCGCGGCCCTTACTCTCGCTGGTTGTGGCCTCGGATCCTCCGACGACACGTCGTCCGGCAGCAAGCCGACCGTTGACGCGAACGCCCAGGTGACGGGCGCGGTCAGCTTCCAGACCTGGGCCCTCAAGCCGAAGTTCACCTCGTACGTCGAAGGCGTGATCAAGGCCTTCGAGGCGAAGTACCCGGGCACCAAGGTGACCTGGCTCGACCAGCCGGGTGACGGCTACGACAAGAAGGTGCTGAGCCAGGCCTCGGCCGGCGACCTTCCGGATGTCGTCAACCTGCCGCCGGACTTCGCGCTGCCGCTGGCCAAGCAGTCGATGCTGCTCGACGTCGGCGCGGCCGACCCGAAGATCGCCGAGGAGTACGTCGAGGGCGGCGTCGCGGCGTACAAGTACCAGGGGCAGGACGGCACCTTCGGCTACCCGTGGTACCTCAACACCGACATCGACTACTGGAACGCGACCAAGTTCGCCGCGGCCGGTCTCGACGTGAAGAACCCGCCGAAGACCTTCGACGAGCTGCTCGCGGCCGCCAAGGTGATGCACGACAAGACCGGCGGCAAGGAGTACATGATGAGCCGCCTGCCCGGCATCGGTGACTTCACCAACGCCGGCGTCAAGGTGCTCGCCGACGACGGCAAGTCCTTCACCTTCAACACTCCCGAGGCCGCTGCGCTGCTGGACAAGTACCGCGACGCCTACAAGGCCGGCTACCTGCCGCGCGACATCCTGACCCAGGAGTACCTGGGCAACTCCAAGCTCTTCACCCAGAGCAAGGTCGCCTGGACCACCGGTGGCGGCAACGCGCTGTCGGACTTCGTCAAGGACAACCCGTCGCTGAAGGGCAAGGTCGTCCCGTCGCCGGCGCTCGACACCCCGCCGCTGTACGTCCAGGGTCTGTCGGTCTCGGCCAAGACCAAGAACCAGGCGGCCGCGATCGCGCTGGCCCGGTTCGTCACCAACGCCGAGAACCAGGCCGCGTTCGCCAAGATCGTGAACATCTTCCCGTCCACCAAGGCCTCCGCGCAGGACCCGTACTTCTCCAAGAGCGACGGTACGCCGGAATCGGACGCGAAGGTGCTGGCGTTCGAGTCGCTGGCCAAGGCGAAGGTGCTGCAGCCGCCGGTGATCAGCGGCGCGACCAACGACTTCATCAACCAGCAGATCTCGCTGGCCATCTCCGGCAAGGTGACGTCCAAGCAGGCCCTCGACGCCGCGGTGGCCAAGGCCAACCAGCTGCTCGCCTCCTGATCGATGCGCTACCACCGCTGGTTCACGCCGTGGGTGCTGGTGATCCCGGCACTCGCCTGGTTGCTGGTGTTCAACCTCTGGCCGTCGATCAACACCGTCATCTTGTCGTTCACCAACGCCAAGCCGATCGGCGGCGGCACCTTCGTCGGGCTGAAGAACTTCGAGGCCCTGCTGCACGACGAGCAGTTGCGCTGGGCGCTGCTGAACAGCGTCATCTACATGGTGGTCTGCCTGCCGTTCCTGACCATCCTGCCGCTGCTGCTCGCCGTGCTGGTGGAGAAGAAGCTGCCCGGGATCACCTTCTTCCGGACCGCCTTCTACACCCCGGTGGTCGCCTCGGCCGTGGTGGTGGCGCTGATCTGGCAGTGGATCCTGGACGATCGCGGCCTGGTCAACGGCCTGGCCGAGAAGCTCGGCGTCATCTCCGGGCCGCTGCCGTTCCTGTCCGACCAGTGGCTTTTGTTGCTCAGCGCAATCAGTCTGACGATCTGGAAGGGGCTCGGGTATTACATGATCATCTACCTGGCCGCCCTCGGGAACGTCGGTCGTGAGCTGCACGAGGCCGCTGCGGTCGACGGTGCCTCGGCCTTCCGCCGGTTCCTCAACGTGACGATCCCGGGCGTCCGGGGAACGATGGTGCTGATCTCGATCCTGATCTCGGTGTCGGCCCTGCGGGTCTTCTCCGAGCTGTTCATCCTCAGCGGTGGCAAGGGTGGTCCGGGTGGCCGGGACAACTCGGTGGTGATGCTGATTCAGCAGTACAGCCAGGGCTTCGAGGGCAACCTCGGCTACGCGTCCGCGCTGTCGATCGTGCTGTTCTTCGTCACCGTCGTACCGATGCTGGTGCTCGCGCGCCTCAACCGGAAGGCGGCCGACGCATGACCACCGTGACAGATCCCGCGCGTCCGGTCGCCTTGCCGGATGCTTCCGGTACGCCGCCGCGCAAGCGGCGCAAGGGTGGGACGTTCAGCTTCAACTCGTTGTCGCCGACCGAGAAGGTCGTCCGGTATCTGCTGCTGGTGTTCGTCTTGATCATCACGATCGGGCCGTTCCTGTGGCAGCTGTCCACCTCTCTGAAGGGCTCGGGGGAGGACATCTACACCCGGATCCCGCGGCTGCTGCCGTCCCAGCCGACCCTGGCGCACTACGGCGAGGTGGCCGACACCATCCCGGTGTGGAACTACATGCGCAACTCGATCGAGGTCGCGGTCCTGGTGATCGGCGGCAACATCGTCGGGTCGTCGCTGGCCGGCTTCGCGCTGTCCCGGCTGGAGTTCCGGTTCCGCAAGATCGTGCTCGGGCTGTTCCTGGCGACGCTGGTGCTGCCGGGTGAGGTGACGATCATTTCGCAGTACGTCACGGTGCGGGAGCTGGGCCTGGCGAACACCCTGTTCGGGGTGGCGCTGCCGGGCATGATCGGTGCACTGAACGTGCTGCTGATGTACAACGCGTTCCGGTCGCTGCCGCTCGAGGTGGACCAGGCGGCGGTGGTGGACGGTGCGAACGTCTGGCAGCGGTTCGTCTACATCGCGCTGCCGAGTGTCCGCGGAACCCTCAGCGTGGTGGCGATCTTCTCCTTCATCGGCGCCTGGGACGACTTCCTCTGGCCGCTGATCGTGCTGACCGATCCGGACAAGTACACGCTGACCGTCGGGCTGCAGTACCTGTCCGGCACCTTCAGCAACAACCCCCGGCTGATCGCCGCGGGCACGATGATCGCGTTCATCCCGATCGTGATCGTGTTCGCGACCCTGCAGCGCTTTTTCTTCAAGGGCGTCGAGGAGGGCGCCGTGAAGGGTTAGTCAGTTCCACTGTTTGCAATCCGCCCATTGCAAGGAGCTCCACATGTCCCCCACCCCTCTCTTTCCTTCCTTCCCTTGGTTGCGTAAGGCAATCACTCTGGCGACGGCAGCGCTGCTCGGTGCGGCGCTGCTGTCCACCGGAACCGCGCAGGCCGGCACGACGGCCGACAGCAAGCGGGTCGTCGTCTACTACCAGACCCAGTACGTCAACGGCGTCTACGTCTCGCCGAAGGCGCTGACCGACAACAACACCGGCGTCACGAACGTACTGGTCGGGGCGATCCACCTCGACCCGGACGTCGTGCACCTCAACGACGATCCGCCGGAGGCCGCGAAGTTCACCCAGATGTGGGCCGACCTGCACGCGATGCAGGCGGCCGGCGTCAAGGTGTCGGCCTTCGTCGGCGGCGCGGCGCAGGGCAGCTTCCAGCGGCTCGACACCGACTTCGACACGTACTACCCGAGGCTGAAGAACCTGGTCACGACGTACGGGCTGGACGGGCTCGACCTGGACGTCGAGGAGAGCATGTCGCAGGCCGGGATCAACCGGCTGATCGACCAGTTGACCACCGACTTCGGCACCGGCTTCATCATCACGCTAGCGCCGGTCGCGCCCGCGCTGACCGGTGGCGGCAACCTGTCGGGCTTCAACTACGAGACGCTGGAACGCGATCGCGGCTCGAAGATCGACTGGTACAACGCGCAGTTCTACTGCGGCTGGGGCTCGATGGCCAACACCACCGGCTACGACAACATCATCAATCGCGGCCTGATCCCGGCGTCGAAGGTGGTCGCGGGCGTGGTGACGAACTCGGCCAACTGCGGTGGGTACGTCGCGCTGCCGACGCTGAAGAGCACTTTGGCGGCGCTCGTCGCGAAGTACCCGACCTTCGGTGGCGTCGACGGGTGGGAGTACTTCAACTCCGACCCGGGCGGTACGGCGGCGCCGTGGCAGTGGGCGCGCGAGATGACCTCGGCGATGTCGGGTGGTACTGGCGGCCCGGCGAACCTGGCCCTCAACAAGCCGGCCACCGGCTCGGCGTCCTGCGCTTCCACCGAAGGCCCCGCCAAGGCCGTCAACGGCAGCGTCTCCGGTGGCAACTCCGACAAGTTCTGCTCCCTGGTCGCCACCAAGTTTCTGCAGGTGGACCTCGGTACGTCGCAAGCGCTCGGCTCCGTCGAGATCTCTCACGCCTCGGCCGGTGGCGAGTCCGCCTCGTTCAACACCCGTGCCTTCACCGTGCAGACCTCCACGAACGGCACCACCTGGACCACCCGGGCCACCGTCACCAACAACACCGCGGCCGTCACCACGCATTCGGTGGCCGGCGTCTCGGCCCGGTACGTCCGGCTCAACATCACCACTCCCACCCAGGGCACCGACCCAGCAGCCCGTATCTACGAGCTGAAGGTCTTCGCCTGACCTGTCTGTGCCCTAGCTGATAGGCAGCAAGCCTGCGCCGAGCCTCCTTTCCCCGGCGCGGGCTTGCTCTTTGTGACCTGACGAACATGTTCGTTACGAACATGTTCGTGTATGGTCGAGACATGAGCAACGAAGCGAGGAGCCGGCGGGAGCGACCTGCCAAGCCGGCGTTGACCCGGGACGGGATCGTGGCGACAGCTGTTGAGCTGGTCCGGGCCGAGGGGCTCGGGCGGGTGACGATGCGGCGGTTGGCGCAGGAGCTCGACACCGGGGCGGCGTCCCTTTACGTCTACGTCCGCAATACGGCCGAGTTGCATGCGGCCGTACTGGACGAGCTGCTCGGTGCTGTCGATCTGGGGCCGGTGACGGCGTCGGGGGACTGGCGGGAGCGGTTGGAGGAGGTGCTGAGGTCGTACGCCGAGGTGCTCTTCGAGTATCCGGGTCTGGCGCAGGCAGCCCTGGTGGCGCGACCCGCTGGCGGACACTACCTCGATCTGCTCGAGGGGGTCCTCGCACTGCTCGCAGAGGGCGGCGTACCGGCCAAGCAGGCGGCCTGGGGTGTGGACATCTTGCTGCACTTCGCCACCTCGTCGGCTGCCGAGCATGCACCGACCGATCCACGGCAGGGCACACCGACGGCCGACGCCGGGCCGCTTGTGCGGGCGCTGCGGGCGTCCGAGAACAGGCCGCAGCTGGCGGCGCATGGCGATGACTTGTTGAGCGGGCCGGGTGAGGCGCGGCTGCGCTGGGGATTCCGCGTACTGATCAACGGGGTGCTGAGCACTCCGCGACCCGAAGGAGAACTGTCATGAACAGCCATTACCCCATTGCGATCATCGGTGCCGGACTCGGCGGGCTCACGCTTGCCCGGGTCCTGCATGTCAACGGCATCGAGTCCGCTGTCTTCGACCTGGATGCCTCGGCCGATGCCCGCGGGCAGGGCGGGATGCTCGACATGCACGTCGAGTCCGGCCAGGCAGCGCTACGGGCAGCCGGCCTGTACGACGAGTTCCGCGCACTGGTCCACCAAGGTGGGCAGGCGATGCGCATCCTCGACAGGCAAGGGACTCTGCGGCATGCCGATGACGATGACTCCGAGGAAGGCGACGAGGGCGATCGTCCCGAGATCAACCGGCACGACTTGCGTGACCTGCTGCTCTACTCGCTGCCTGCTGGTGTGGTGCAGTGGGGCGCGAAGGTCACGGATGCGCGATCGCTCGGTGACGGACGCCATGAGGTGACGCTTGCTGATGGCAACAGCTTCACCACGGATCTGTTGATCGGTGCCGACGGTGCCTGGTCACGGGTGCGGCCGCTGGTGTCGGATGCCTTGCCTCTCTACACCGGGTTGTCCTTCGTCGAGTTCAGCCTGGAGGAGGCCGACGAGCGTCATCCAGCGGCCGCCGCGCTGGTCGGCCCGGGCATGATGATGGCGCTCGGCGACAGCCGCGGCTTCCTCGCTCACCGCGAGACCGACGGATCGCTGCACATCTACTCCGCGCTGATGGTCCCGGCCGACTGGTCGAGCTCGATCGACTTCACGGACACGGAGAAGGCCAAGCTCACCCTGCTGGACAACTTCGAAGGCTGGAGCGACGACCTGCGCGCGCTGGTCACGGAGGCCGACACGGCGCTGGTCGGCCGCCCGATCCACGCCCTGCCGGTCGGTCATCGCTGGGACCGCGTCCCGGGAGTCACCCTGCTCGGCGACGCGGCCCACGTGATGTCGCCCTTCGCCGGCGAGGGCGCCAACCTGGCGATGCTCGACGGTGCGGAGCTGGCCGAGGCGATCGCGCGCAACGCCGACCGCGAGACGGCGCTGGCGGAGTACGAGGCGGATCTGTTCCCGCGGAGCGAGTCGTCGGCCCAGGACTCGGCCGACAACCTGGTGATCTCCTTCGCGCCGGACAGCCCCCAGGGCATGCTCGACTTCTTCGCCCAGATGGGCCGGCACTAGCCTTCTGTACCGATCGACAGGACGTCCTCGACGCGAGGTAGTGCACTTGAGCGTGGGTGGTCAGTCCGTGTACGGCGTATCGGAGTGCACTACCTGTCGGTCGGTACATCCTCGACCGGTAGGGGGCGGGTGTACTGCGGGCGCGCGGCCGGGTGGACTGCGCCGGTGTACTTCTCGCCGGGGCCCGTGCCGGGCTCGTCGGGGATGGTCGACGCTTCCTGGAAGGCCAGCTGCAGTGAGCGGAGGCCGTCGCGCAGGGGAGCGGCGTGGTGGTGACCCAGCGACGGCGCGGCCGCGTCGAGCAGGCCGGCCAGCGAGTCGATCAAGGAGCGGGCCTCGTCGAGATCGCGGTGCTCGGGCAGGTCCTCGGCCAGGCCGAGGTGGACCGCGGCCGCGCTCATCAGGTGCAGGGCGGCGGTCGAGATGATCTCCACGCTCGGTACCTCGGCGATGTCCCGCGATACCGTCGACAACGGGTCCACCGTCGACTGCTCCTCAGTGGGCGGTTCAGGGGTGGTGGCAGGCGGAGTGGAGACTTGGTCGCTCATGCTGTTACTCTTACATGGCGACCGACCCGGTCCGACGGTGACCCCTGAGCGGAATACTCGAGGGACTCCAGAGGTTCAGGTCTAAGCGGAGGGCCACCTCCCACCCAGTCGACGAAGAGTCGGCGGGTCCCGGTCACGTCGAGGTTCCAAGGCTCCGGCCGGATGATCTCGGCGAATTGTACGGCTCGTCCTCCCGGCAACGGGGTTGCGGAGCCGTCGATCTGGGAATTGGGCCTTCGTGTGGACGCACGAGGGCCTTTTGTCGTTCCCGGCCCGGTGCGGACACGAGGTGGTACCCCAGTAAACGAACAACCCAGGAGGACCCATCACCATTGAACTGCGCGTCAACGAGCGCATCCGCGTTCCTGAGGTGCGCCTGGTCGGACCGAACGGTGAGCAGGTAGGCATCGTCCGGATCGAGGACGCACTTCGGTTGGCACAGGAAGCCGATCTCGACCTGGTCGAGGTTGCGGCCACGGCACGCCCGCCGGTCTGCAAGCTGATGGATTTCGGCAAGTACAAGTACGAGACCGCCCAGAAGGCGCGGGAGTCTCGCCGGAACCAGACCAACACCGTCATCAAAGAGATGAAGCTGCGGCCGAAGATCGACCCGCACGACTACGAGACCAAAAAGGGTCACGTCGTCCGCTTCCTCCGTGCCGGTGACAAGGTCAAGATCACCATCATGTTCCGCGGTCGTGAGCAGTCCCGCCCCGAGCTGGGGTTCCGGCTGCTGCAGCGGCTGGCCGAAGATGTCAGCGAGCTCGGTTTCGTCGAGTCCTCGCCGCGTCAGGACGGCCGGAACATGATCATGGTGCTCGGACCGCACAAGAAGAAGTCCGAGGCTCGCGTCGACGTCGAGGCCGAGAAGGCCAAGAAGCTCGCCGAGCACGAGGCCGAGCAAGAGGCGGAGCGCCAGGAGCGTGCTGCGCAGCTGAAGCAGTACGAGGCCGAGCAGGCCGCCGGCGCCACCAAGAAGCCGAAGGGTCCGGCAGACAACCTCGACCCGGAGTGACGTGACGCTCCGGTCGCGAGACCGGAGCCATCACCCGATCGAGTCAACGAAGAAAATCAGGAGTACATAAGCCATGCCGAAGATGAAGACCCACTCGGGGATGAAGAAGCGCGTCCGGGTGACCGGTTCGGGCAAGCTGCGTCGCGAGCAGACCGGCAAGCGTCACCTCGCCGAGGCGAAGTCGACCAAGCGCAAGCGTCGCCTGTCGGGCACCGTCGAGGTTGCTTCGTCGCACGTCAAGAAGGCCAAGAAGCTGCTCGGCATCTGAAGTCCTTCCCACCCCGAACACCCCCGCCGGGTGGACCACCTTCTCGGCGCAGATACAAGGAGTAACACCTCATGGCACGCGTGAAGCGGGCAGTCAACGCCCACAAGAAGCGTCGCGTCGTCCTCGAGCAGGCCAGCGGGTACCGCGGCCAGCGCTCGCGGCTGTACCGCAAGGCCAAGGAGCAGGTCACCCACTCGCTCGTCTACGCCTACCGGGACCGCAAGGCGCGCAAGGGCGACTTCCGCAAGCTGTGGATCCAGCGGATCAACGCCGCGGCCCGCGCCGAAGGCCTGACCTACAACCGTCTCATCCAGGGTCTTCGCCTGGCCGAGATCGAGGTCGACCGCAAGATCCTCGCCGACCTGGCCGTCAACGACGCGCCGGCGTTCTCGGCGCTGGTCGCGCTGGCGAAGGCGGCCCTGCCGGCCGACGTCAACGCCAAGAGCGACGCCGCGGCCTGAGCCGCAGCATCTCTCCGATAGCACCCCGAGTGGCGAGCCCAGGTCTGCTGACCGCGCAATCCGTGCGGATCAAACAGGCCCGCAGGCTCGCCACTCGTGCGTTCCGCCGCAAGACCGGCCGCTTCCTGGCCGAAGGACCCCAGGCCGTCCGCGAAGCCCTCGAACACCGCGAACTGGTGGTCGAGGTGTACGCCGAGCCCGACGTCGCCACCCGGCACCGCGACCTGCGCGATCTCGCCCAGATCGCCGACGTTCCCTGGTACGACGTGAATCGCGCCGCGATCGAGGCGTTGAGTGAGACCGTCACGTCGCAAGGCGTCGTCGCCGTCTGCCAGTTGGTCGACGTTCCGCTGTCCGACGCCGTACTGGGCACAGCGCGACTGGTTGCGGTCGGCGTCCAGGTCCGCGACCCCGGCAACGTCGGCACCCTGATCCGCACCGCCGACGCGGCCGGCGCGGATGCCGTCGTACTGTCGGCCGAGTCGGTCGATCCGCACAATCCGAAGGCCGTCCGGGCCAGCGTCGGGAGTCTCTTCCACCTGCCGATCACGGTCGAGGCCGATGTCGTCACGGCCGCGAAGTCCTGGCGTGAGCAGGGCCTGCAGGTCCTGGCGGCTGATGGCTACGGCTCGTCCGATCTCGACGACTGCATCGACGACGGCACGCTCGCCAAGCCATCCGTGTGGCTGTTCGGCAACGAGGCCCATGGCCTGCCGGACGGCTTCGACGCGATCGTCGACCGCTCGGTGAAGGTCCCGATCTACGGACGCGCCGAGTCACTCAACCTGGCGACGGCGGCCGCGGTCTGCCTCTATGCATCAGCTCGAGCTCAGCGGCGTACGGACTGATCGTCGTCCAGGTTTGAGAGCGGGGCCCATTGCACAGGGCCGGCTTGCAGGTCGGGGACCAGTGGTTGCGCAGCGACGCGCGGTTGTGGCGCGGCCAGGTGCGGCCTGGTGGCCTGTTCGCGGCGGGTGCGGTCGTAGGCGGCTCGCTGGACGGGGTCACGCAAGGTTGCGTAGGCGGTGAGGAGGTCCTGCAGCCGCTGGTCGGTGCCGGGATCGGGCGCTGCGGGTGGGCGGGTGTCGGGATGGAGCTGGCGGATCAGCCTGCGGAAGGCGTGGTCGAGGTCGTCGTCGGACGCTGCGGCGGTGATACCGAGGACCAGGTACGGGTCGGGGACAGTCATCGCGCTCGCCTCCACTGAAAAGCAGACATGCCGGCTCAGTACGGCTGGACCGGGGGATGCGGCGGCCCGCGGTGGTGTCGTCCTGGAAGGACTGGCGGCGGAGGGAGTCGCCGCGGGTCGAGGGTGTGTGCCGGCGGGCGGCCGCATCACCGGGTCATGGTTCTCGTCGTCGGGAGATCTGCTCACCTCCTTTTCAGACCCTTCGTACAGAGCCTGCTGTCAGGTCATCGCCGTCATCACGTCCGGGGCTGGAGGGCCACGTTCCCTGCTCTGCGGCCGCCGGCTGACCACCGCCGTGACGAGCGGTGTCCCGGGGCAGTCGGGCGACCTGTCGGGCGGTTGCCGCGACCAGCCGCCGGCGGGTGGGCTGTTCTTGCGGCGGGGTGGTTTCGACGGCGTGTCCCAGCAGGCCGCGATCAGGGCGTCGAACTCAGCCCGCACCCAATCGTCATCGCCGAGGACGAGGTCGGCGAAGACCTCGGCCTCGTCGAGTGTCTGCTGCTGTTCGGAAGTCATCGATCTCACCCCATCGACAAGGTGTGCCCGCCGGGCGGCGTGGCGCCGGGCCCGGATCAGGCGTCGATCTGCTTGCGGTCGCCGTCGGTGTTCGCGATCGCGATCTTGCGCGGCTTGGCCTTGTCGGCGACCGGGATCTTCAGTGTCAGCACGCCGGCCTCATAGCTGGCTTCGATGTGGTCGGCGTCCAGGGTGTCGCCCAGGAACAGTTGCCGGGAGAACACCCCGAGCGGGCGTTCGGCGACCTGCATCTCCACCCCGTCACCGAGCTCCAGCGGTCGCCGCTCGGCCTTCACCGTGAGCACGTTGCGCTCCACGTCGAGGTCGATCGCGTCGGGGGAGATCCCGGGCAGGTCGAACGCCACCACGTACTGATCGCCTTGACGGTAGGCGTCCATCGGCATCGCGCTCGGCCGCGACCACGTCCCCGGCGTCTGGCTGCTGAACAGCTGCTGGGTGATCCGGTCCAGTTCACGGAAGGGGTCGGTGCGCATCAACATCGTCTTCCACCTCCTGAAGTGATCAATCTTGGTGTCAACACGCACTCCCGTTCTAACATGTCATCGATCCGCTGACAAGTAGCTTTTGTCAGCGGATCGCTGACATACTGAATCGACGGCGAAGGAGGTGACCCAGTGACTGCTACTGAACCGGCCGATGGGCCATGGATCCCGGCGGCTCTCGCCGTCGCGGCCGTGGAGGAGGCCGTCCGGCAGGTCGCCCGGGAGTCAGACGACCCCCGGCCGGAACCGTCGTCGGATCCTGCCGGTTCGGCGGACCTGCTCGCGGCGCTGGCCGGGCTGCGGGCAGTACAGGATCGGCTGGCAGCCTGGGAGCCGCTACTGATCGGCGCAGCCAGGCGTCGTGGTGCCAGCTGGGCCACGATCGCCCCCGCGCTGGGGGTCGCCAGCCGGCAGGCCGCCGAGAGTCGCTATCTACGGCTCAACTCGCACGCCGCGGACCCCAGCGGAATGACCGGTGAACAGCGAGTCCAGGCAGCCCGAGCCCGGCGAGCCGGCGACCGGGCCGTGGCCCGATGGGCGCAGCGCAACGCTGCCAGCCTGCGCAGGCTGGCAGCGCAGGTCACCGCGCTGGACGACCTGGACGAAGCGACCCAGACGAGCGTCGACCGGATTCATCACGCGCTCGGCGACGAGGACTCCGCGACGCTGCTGGCGCCGCTGGCCGAAGCCGGGCCGAAGCTCGAGGAAAGCCACCCTGGCCTGGCGGGGCAAATCGCCGGCATCAACACAACCACAGACCAGTTGCGGCGCAACCCGGATTGACTCCGAGGAGCAAGGCGTGTCAGCGTAGGTCGCAGCGCGCGCCAGGGCGCCTCTTCTCCGCGGCAAGCACCGAGTGCACCTGGGATCTTCGAGTTGTGAGCGATGGCCGACGAACCCTTCGGGACGGCCTGGTTCAGCGGAGCGGGCTGCCCGGAAGGATCAGTCGATGACCACCGACCTGCCCGCCAAGGCGAGCCTCAGCCAGCTCCGCACCCGCGCGAAGGACCTCCGCAAAGCCGTCGCCAAGGCCCGCCCGGACGCGATCGCCCGAGTCCGGGCGCACCACCCGGAGTACCGCGGCAATGCTGTCGACCCTGGCGCGTTCACCCTCCGCGACGCCCAACTCACCATCGCCCGCGAACACGGCCTACCCAGCTGGCCCGAACTGATGGAAAAGGTCGCCACCGAACTCGTAGAAGGCCGCGAACTCCACCGCTACTTCGGCGTAGAACTCAACAACGAGACCTGGGACCTGATGGACCAGATCGACGAAACCAGTCCCGTCGCCGACCAGGAACGCCTCCTCTACGGCGCGTACGCCGCCTGCCTCCACTGGCTGGAAGCCGGCAACGAGGCCAACCACGCCCGAGGCGAGTACATGATCGCCCGAGCCGCCCTCCGCATCGGCCGCCCCACCCTCGGCCTAGAACACGCCCAACGCTGCCTGGACCTGGTACTGGCCCACCCCACCCTGATGTCCGACTGGGACGAACCCTTCGCCCGAGAAGCCCTAGCCCGCTCCCTAGCCGCCACCAGCTCCCCAGACGCAGCCCGAACCGAACTAGCCCGCGCCACGGAACTAACCGCCCTAGTAGCCAACCCAGGAGACCAGGAAGTCCTACAACGCGAACTAGCAAAACAACCCTGGTTCGGCCTCACCGACTAACACGCACCTCCGCCCCGCGGTTTACTCATCCACAGACTCCCATTCTCTGTGGACAACCTGACCGGTTCCGGCCATCCGCGAATCCCTTGTAAGCAAGGGATTCCGGCTTTTGAAAACTGTCGGTGAGGCTGGCTACCGTTGTGGGTATGGAGATATCGCAGCTGCGACCGACGTGTCTCCAGACTGACCGCGAGTTGGTGGTCAGTCTGGACACGGTCGACGCTGCCCTGTCCCAGCTGAGGACCTACCAGCTCCAGCTCACCGCCGAGCTGGAGTCGCGCGGCCTGGCCAAGGAGCTCGGCGCTCGCAACACCGTCGAGCTCCTCGAACTACGGCACCGCCGCGACCCCGGTGGGATCCGCAGCGATCTCAAGCTCCTCGAGAAGCTCCCGAAGTACGAGGCAGTCAGCACCGCCCTCACCGACGCCGGCGAGGATCCGACCGGTCTGACCGCAGACCATGCGAAGGCTATCGTCGCAACCCTGGAGAAGGCGCCGCCCACGGTGCCTGTCGATCATCTGCGCGTCGCCGAAGAGCAGATGATCGAAGCCGCGCGCCACCTCACGCCGAGCGGCCTGCGCGATTTCGGCCGCCAGGTCCTCGACAGGTTGGACACCGACGGCCCGGAACCCGCCGAGGACCAGGCGTACCAGAACGAGAAACTCTGGATCCGGTCCGCCGACCACGGCGTCAAGCTCGGCGGCTACCTGGCCGGCGCCAACGCCGAACACTTCAAAACCGCCATCCACGACCTCGCCAAACCCCACCGCACCATCGACGGCGAACTCGACCCCCGCTCCCACGAAAAGCGCCAGGCCGACGCGCTGACCACCATCCTCGACATCGCCACCGGCGCCGACCCAGCAACCGGCACCCCCGGCGTCCCCCACCTGACCGTCACCATCGACTTCACCGACCTCAAAACCCTCACCTCGGCCGCCGTCGGCGAACTCGTCTTCGGCGACAACCTGTCCGCCGCCGCCGTACGGCTCCTGGCCTGTGACGCCGCCGTACTAGCGATCGTCCTCGGCTCGGATTCCCAGCCGCTCGATGTCGGCACCGAGTACCGGTTCGTCACCCGCCCCATCCGCCGCGCCCTCAACCGCCGCGACAAAGGCTGCGTCATCTGCAAAGCGCCCCCCTCGCACTGCCACGCCCATCACATCGTCCACTGGGCCGACGGCGGCCGCACCTCCATCTCCAACCTGGCATTGCTCTGCGCCGCCCACCACCGCGCCGTCCACGCCGGCCACTGGTCCATCACCATCACCAACGGCGCCGTCCGCATCACCCGCCCCCACTGGACCATCCCCACACCAGCCAACCCAAACACCTGGCTACCCCAGCTCCCCCTGACCACAACGAGCCTCAACGCCCCCGCCCCCGCCCCCGGCCCCGGCTCCGCCCCCGGCTCCGGCTCCAGCTCCGGCCCTGGCTCCTCGACCTCCGCGGAGGCCGGAGCCTGGACGGCCACAGCCTCCGCGGCGGGATCGGCACCAGCCTGCTCTGCCGACAGCACCTCCCCCCACTCCGACCACCCACGATCGCCCCACGGCGCGACGACCTTCTCCCCAGCCGTCTCCGCGGCGATGTCCCCAGCGACCGCAGGCATGTCCTGGCTCACCCCCGAATACGCCGCCACCCTCAACCCCTGGAGCGAAACCTGCACCGCCTCCGCCGGCCCGTAGCTCCGGCGCCCCGGCGACGCTCCACCACCAAGCGCCCAGCCCATCGGCTGGACGCCCCCACTTGTGCCGGCTATCCGCGGATCCAGGCGTCCGACGCCAAGTGCCTATCGCCAACACCGGACGCCGTAGCCCCGTCGGTCAGCCCCGCTCCGAGGGGCAACGAACGCCTCCTCCCGCCCCGTCGGCCAACCCGCGCTGAGGGGGGTGGCGCTCGACCTGGTGCAACCGATAGCGCCCGACCAGGCACCGGGTGGGCAACGGCAGTTCCTTGCCGAGCTGGGGAGGTGGGCGGTGGTCGCGGTCGCCGACGGAGGAGCGTTCAGTACTGGGTGGGTGGGAGCAGTCGAACGAGCGCGCGAGGCACGAGCGGGCGTCGGAGGCTGCGTGGGGGAACCGGTTGTGGACGACCGATTCACGGTCCGGGGCTTGGGGTTCCTAGACTGCTTTGAGCAGTTTCAGGTATCAGCTACCCCGGGAAGAGAGCCATGTCCGGTCCGAACAAGAATTATGACCCCGTCGAGGTCACACCTTTGCATGCCGACGAGGTCGAACGGACGCGCGATGAGGCTCTGGACGCCTTCGCGAAGGCGGGGGATCTGAGCGCGTTGCAGGAGGCGAAGGTCGCGCATCTGGGGGAGCGGTCGCCGATCGCGCTGGCCAACCGTGAGATCGGGGCGCTGCCGCCGCAGGGGCGTAAGGAGGCCGGGCAGCGGATCGGGTCGGCGCGGAAGGCGATCAACGATGCGTTCGCGGGCCGGCTCGCCGTGCTGGAGGCCGAGCACGAGGAGCGGATGCTCGCCACCGAGCGTGTCGACGTGACACTGCCGTGGCACAGCCCGGAGCTCGGCGCGCGGCACCCGCTGAGCCTGATCTCCGAGCAGGTCGCCGACGTGTTCACCGCGCTCGGCTGGGACGTCGCCGAGGGGCCCGAGGTCGAGGCCGAGTGGCTGAACTTCGACGCACTGAACTTCCAGCCCGACCACCCGGCGCGGCAGATGCAGGACACGTTCTTCGTCGACCCGCCCGGTTCCGGCACCGTACTACGCACGCACACATCTCCCGTCCAGGCGCGATCCATGCTCACCCGCAAGCCGCCGATCTACGTGATCTGCCCCGGCCGGGTGTTCCGCACCGACGAGCTGGACGCGACCCACACGCCGGTCTTCTACCAGGTCGAGGGCCTGGTCGTGGACGAGGGCATCACGCTCGCGCACCTCAAGGGCACCCTCGACCACTTCGTCGTCTCGATGTTCGGCGAGGGCCTGGAAGCGCGTCTGCGGCCGAACTTCTTCCCGTTCACCGAGCCGTCGGCCGAGGTCGACCTCAAGTGCTTCGTCTGCCGCGGCGAGTCGGTCGGCAACCCCGACCGCCCGTGCCGGACGTGTGGCAGCGAGGGCTGGATCGAGTGGGGCGGCTGCGGTGTCGTCAACCCGCGGGTGCTGCAGGCCTGCGGGATCGACACCGATCGGTACTCCGGATTCGCGTTCGGAATGGGCTTGGAGCGGACGTTGATGTTCCGCAACGGCGTCGAGGACATGCGGGACATGGTCGAGGGTGATGTGCGGTTCAGCCGCCAGTTCGGGATGGAGATCTGATGCGGGCCCCACTGTCATGGCTTCGTGAGTACGTCGAGCTGCCGGCCGGCGTGACCGGTCGCGATGTCGGCGAGAAGCTGGTCCGCGCCGGCCTCGAGGTGGAGACCGTCGACGAGGCGGGCGGCGGCCTGACCGGTCCGCTCGTCGTCGGCAAGGTGCTCAGCTACGAGCCGGAGCCGCAGAAGAACGGCAAGACCATCCGCTGGTGCTCGCTCGACATCGGCAACGACGAGCCGCAGTGGGTCGTCTGCGGTGCGAGCAACTTCGAGGTCGGCGACCTCGTCGTCGTCGTGCTGCCGGGTGCGGTCCTGCCCGGCGGGTTCGCGATCTCCGCCCGCAAGACCTACGGGCACGTCTCCAGCGGGATGATCTGCTCGTCGTCGGAGCTCGGCCTGGGCGACGATGGTACGGGAGGCATCGTCGTACTGGAGCCAGGCGAGGCAGAGGTCGGTACCGACGCGATCGAGTTGCTCGGCCTGCGCGACGACGTGCTCGACATCGCGGTGACCCCGGACCGCGGGTACTGCCTGTCGATCCGTGGACTCGCCCGCGAGGCAGCCACGGCGTACGGGGTGGAGTTGAAGGACCCGGCCGCGCTGACTGTCACCGGCACGCAATCCGGTGGATACCCGGTGCGGGTCGACGATGCCGAGGCGTGCAGCGTTTTCGTAACGCGCACGGTCACCGGGATCGACCCGGCGGCGCCGTCGCCGCGCTGGTTGCAGCAGCGGCTGGTGATGTCGGGGATGCGTCCGATCTCGATCGGCGTCGACGTCACCAACTACGTGATGCTCGAGTTGGGCCAGCCGATCCACGGCTACGACAAGGCACGGCTGACCGGCGAGATCGTCGTACGCCGTGCCGCGGCCGGCGAGAAGCTGATGACGCTGGACGACCAGACTCGCGAGCTGGACGCCGAGGACCTGCTGATCACCGACGACTCCGGCCCGATCGGTATCGCCGGCGTGATGGGTGGCGCCTCCACCGAGATCTCCGCGTCGACCACCGATGTCGTGATCGAGGCGGCGCACTTCCACCCGATCGTGATCGCCCGCTCGTCCCGCCGCCACAAACTCTCCTCCGAAGCATCCCGCCGCTTCGAGCGCGAGGTAGACCCGCAACTTCCCCGCTACGCCGCCCAGCGAGTAGCCGACCTCCTGGCCGAGCTGGCCGGCGGCACCATCCAAACCGACGAAACCGTCATCGACACCCACCTCCTGCCGAAGCGCGTGACGATCCGTGCAGACCACGCGGCGCGGGTCGCGGGCGCGCCGATCTCGCTCGAGGAGACGATCCGTCACCTCCGCGCAGTCGGCTGCGAGGTTGTCCAGGGCAACGAAGGCGAGCCGACCGCGCTCGCCGTCGGTGCGAGCCTGCTCGCCGAGGCTGTCGGCTTCGCCGGCGCACCGCTCGCGCTCGGCGATGCCGGCACCGATTCCTTGGCCGCCGCAGCTCGCGCGGACGGCGAGGCCGCCGATGGAGCTCTGCTCGTGCTCAGTCCGCCGTCGTGGCGGCCGGATCTCCGGGATCCCAACGACTATGCCGAAGAGGTCATCCGGCTGTTCGGGTTCGACAATGTGCCTTCGGTGTTGCCGAAGGCGCCGGGTGGGCAAGGGCTGACCAGTTCGCAGTGGCGGCGTCGGCGGATTGCGACCGCGCTGGTTGGCGCGGGGCTGACTGAGGTTGTGTCGTACCCGTTCACGGGTGAGGCCGACTTCGACGCGATGGGGTTGCCGGCTGACGACTCCCGGCGTACGACGGTGAAGCTGGCCAATCCGATCTCGGATGAAGAGCCGTCGATGCAGACGATGTTGCTGCAGACCTTGCTCCGGACCGCCGAGCGCAATGTCGGTCGCGGTGCCACCGATCTGGCGATCTTCCAGACCGGGCTGGTGTTCCTGCCTCGCCCGGAGTCGAAGCCCGCGCCGCTGCCGTCCGTCGCGCAGCGGCCGAGCGACGAGGAGATCCAGGCGCTGTACGACGCGCTCCCGGGCCAGCCGCTCCACCTCGGGGTCGTACTGACCGGTTCGCGCATAGCGACCGGCTGGTGGGGCAAGGGCCAGCCCACGAGCTGGGCTGACGCAGTGCAGGTTGCCCGGTCGGTTGCCGCTGTCGTCGGTGTCGAGCCGGTACTACGGAACGTCGAGCTGGCGCCGTGGCATCCCGGCCGGTGTGCCGAGGTGTCGGTCGGTGGCAAGGTCGTCGGTCATGCCGGCGAGCTGCACCCGAAGGTGTGCCAGGCGTTCGGGCTGCCGGCCCGGTCGGGTGCGGTCGAGCTGGACCTCGACGCGCTGATGGCGGCGGCTCCGGCGTCGGTGACGGCGCACCCGTTCTCGTCGTACCCGGTCGCGAAGGAAGACGTCGCGCTGATCGTCGGGGCCGAGGTGGCCGCGGCGGACGTCGAGGCGGCGCTGGTCGAAGGTGCGGGGGAGCTGCTGGAGTCGATCCGGCTGTTCGACCTCTACACCGGCGAGCAGATCGGCGAAGGCAAGAAGTCACTCGCCTTCGCCCTCCGCTTCCGCGCCCACGACCGAACCCTCACCGAAACCGAAGTCAGCGCCGCTCGCCAAGCAGCCGTCCAAGTGACAGTCGACCGCTTCGGCGCAGTCCAGCGCGTCGGCTGACATGACTAACCCCCGGGTCGCGGTCGCGGCTCCTAACAAAGCTGCGGCCGAGGCCGGGGTGCGGTTGGCTGCCGAGGGTGGCAACGCGGTTGACGCTGCTATCGCCGCAACCCTCGTGACGATGGTGAACGAGATCGGCGTCGTGTCGCCGGCCTCAGGTGGGTTCGTCACCTTGCAGGTGAAAGGTGGCGATGCGGTCACCATCGACGGCTGGGTGGAGATGCCCGGGCGTGGGTTGCCGGAGCACAAGTTCGGGCAGGGCGTTTGGGACATCTCCACGGAGTACGGCGGTGGCACGACGACCACTGTCGGGCATGGGTCCGTGGCGACGCCGGGTGGGATGAAGGCACTCGCCCTTGCCCACGAACGCTCGGGCAAGGCGCCGTGGAGCGAGGTCGTCCGGCCGTCGATCGAGGTCGCGCGGAACGGGTTCCCGCTCAGCCGGACATCCGGGTACTACCTCGGCTACACCCACGAAATCATCTTCGGCTGGCATCAGCCGAGCCATGGCGTCGTGCATGACGACGACGGCGTGGTGATCAAGGCGGGCAGTACCGTCGTCATCCCCGAGCTGGCCGAGGCACTCGAACTGATCGCCAGCGAAGGCGCCGAGACCCTCTATACCGGTGCGCTCGCGGAGCTGCTCGTCCGCGACATGGCCGACAACGACGGCATCCTGACGGCGGAAGACCTCGCGGCGTACGAGGCGATCGTCCGCCCGGCCCTGATCGTCCGGCAGAACGGCTGGCGTCTCGCGACCAACCCGCCACCGGCCGTCGGCGGGGTCGCGGCCGCCGCGATTCTTGCGCTGCTCGACGGAGTACCGGGCCAAGGAGCCTGGAATCCATCGGAGTTGGAGCGGCTGATCGAAGTACAGCACGCTGTGCTCGGTCGACGGCTGGCCGAGCTGGATGAGGAGGATGTTCGCCAGCTCGAAGGGCAGAAGCTGCTCGACCTGGCGAACGCCGGGGATCTGCGCGCGCTCAGCTCACCCAGTACGGCGACAGTCTCCGTGGTCGACGACGAAGGCGACGCCTGCGCGATTACCGTCTCGTCCGGCTACGGCTCCGGCGTGATGACCCCTGGCACCGGCATCTGGCTCAACAACGCCCTCGGCGAACAAGAACTCGTCCACGGCGGCCCCCACAGCCTCGCACCCGGCACCCGACTCACCTCCAACATGGCCCCGAGCGTCGCCCGCAGGGACAGCGACGGTGCCGTACTGGCCATCAGTTCACCCGGCTCCGATCGGATTCCGACCGCAATCGCGCAGGTCTACGCCCTCTACACCCACGGCGGCCTGTCGCTCGAGGAAGCAGTCGAGTACCCGCGCCTGCACGTCCGCGTCCGCGAAGACATCGTCGTCGACTACGAGGACGACCTCGCCGTCTCCGGCTTCGCCACCAACCTGCGCACCCGCCCGATGCCACCCCATTCGATGTACTTCGGCGGCGTAGCGGCAGCCTTCTGGGATCCCACCGAAGGCCTCCTCGCGGTCGGCGACCCCCGCCGCACCGGTGCCACCGCCGTCTCCCCAGCCAGCTGACCGGCCGAGGTCCGAGGTGGGGAGTCAGCCCGGAGCCTGCTAGTTTCGCCACCTGTACTTTCCACCGGCCGCCCGATCCGCCCGAACGGGGCTCAGCCAGATCAGTCGTGGAGGACCACCGGACATGCCGGATCCCGAACTCTCCGTCGTCGTGCCGATGTACGACGAGGAAGAGGTGCTGCCGATCTTCTTCGAGCGGATGCGCCCCCTGCTGGACGGCCTCGGCATCAGCTACGAGGTGCTCGTCGTCGACGACGGCAGCCGGGACGCGACCGCCTCGATGCTGCTCGATGCGGCCGTCGACTGGCATCAGCTCCGGGTCGTCCGGCTGCTCCGCAACTCCGGTCACCAGGCCGCCCAGTCGGCGGGATTCCGTCGCGCCAGGGGGAAGTACCTGGTCACCATCGACGCCGATCTGCAGGATCCGCCCGAGGTGATCGCCGAGCTGCTCGCGACGGCGCGGGACAAGGACGTCGACGTCGTGTACGGCGTGCGCTCGGACCGTTCGAGTGACTCCTGGCCGAAGCGGACGACGGCGCGGATGTATTACCGGCTGATGTGTCGCCTGGTGGGCAAGGACATTCCGTTCGACGCGGCGGACTTCCGGCTGGTCTCGCGCCGGGTCATCGACGCGGTCAACTCGCTGCCCGAGGACGGCAGGGTCTTCCGGTTGGTGATCCCTTGGCTCGGCTTCCCCAGCGCCGAGGTTGCGTATGTCCGGGCGGAGCGGGCGGCGGGCGTCACGAAGTACAACTGGTCGAAGATGTTCCGGCTGGCGTTCGACAGTGTGACCGCGTTCTCGGCGGCACCGCTGAGGCTGGCCACGTGGTTCGGGTTGCTCGGTGGGATGTTGTCCGGGCTGTTCGCGGTCGGCGCGCTGGTGATCAAGCTGTCCGGCAACAGCGTTCCCGGTTGGACCTCGACAGTGCTGGCCGTCAGCGTCATCGGCGCGATCCAGTTGCTGTGCCTCGGGTTGCTGGGCGAGTACGTCGCCCGCCTGTTCCAGTCGAGCCAGCGGCGCCCACAGTTCCTGGTCGGCTACGACAGCCTCGAAGACCCCGGCCACCAATCCCTCGATGAGGTCTCTTCTAGATGACGCGTTTCCTGCCGCGGCTGGTGCCGTGGTTGATTCCGTACGTCGTCACGGTCCTTGCACTGATCTCCCTCGACGTACCGGTCGTCCCGATCGCGAAGTACAGCCTGTACTTCGCTCTGGCGGTCGCATTGCCGGGCATCCTGATCCTGCGCGCGCTCTGGCGCAGTACGGGCAACTGGGCCGAGGACTTCGGACTCGGGTCAGCGGTCGGGGCGACGTACCAGCTGGCCGGCTGGGCGATCTTCACCGCGCTCGGCTGGCAACGCGTGCTGGTGATCTGGCCGGCACTGGTGCTGGTCGCCTTCGCCGCAGTGCCTCGCCTGCGGAAGTACTGGCGGATCCACGATCCCAAGCCGCTGCCGTTGCTGTGGACGTGGGGGATGGTGATCGCCTCGACCGTGCTGCTCGGCGGGGCGGTGCTCGGGGCGATGAAGTACCACCCCGCGCCACCGGACGGCACGTCGTACTACCAAGACTTGCTGTACCACCTGTCGATGCTGAACGAGCTGACTCGCTCGGTACCGCCGCAGCTGCCGCAGGTGTCGGGGGAGTCGCTGGAGTACCACTGGTTCGCGAATGCCGACATGGCGGCGGCCGTGGACATCACCAAGCTGTCGCCGATCATCGTGCTCTACCGGCTGTGGTTGCTGCCGCAGCTGCTCGTCGCCCTGCTCGTATGCGCGACGCTGGCCAGGACGGTCAGCCGCGCATGGTGGACCGGCGTACTGGCCGCTGTCGCGCTGGCCGGGCCGCAGCTGTTTCTCTTCCTCGACACCGCCGTCAACCTGTCACCACCGCTGAGCCTGCTCAGCCCGTCTCAGACCTTTGGCATGGTCGCCGGGACAGCAGCTGCCGTCTTCCTGATCCACCTGCTGTTCAAAGGCGAGTCCGGCAAGGGCTTGTGGTTGCTGGCATTCACCGTCGCAGTAGTCGGCGGCGGCTCCAAACCGACCACCCTCCCAATCCTGGTGGGCGCAGTCGGCCTCCCCGCCCTCTTCCTGCTGATCCGCGACCGCCGCCTCCCAACGCGCTTCCTAGCTGCAGGTTCTCTGCTGGTCGCCGCCGCTGTCGGCACGATGGTCACCGTCGCCGGCAGCACCAGCGGCTCGGGCCTCCAGTTCTTGGCAGTCCTCAAAACCCAAGGCGGCTACGCAGCAGCCACCCGCGACACCACCCCCGCCGGCGAAGGCGGCCTGATCCTCCCCGCCCTAACCAACGGCCACGTATTCTCTATCGCCGGCGTCCTGGTCCTCTGTGCCCTCCTCCTCACGGGCCAACTCCTGGCAGCCACCGGCTACGCCCTACTAGCCAGCCGCACTCTCCGCCGCGACCCCACCGCCTGGTTCCTCCTGGGCGCCTTGATCGCAGGCTGGGCAGGCTTCCTCCTGGTAGACCACCCCTCGATCAGCGAGGCCTACTTCGTCCACAGCGCAGTCCCCTTCAGCCTCGCTGCCACCGGCTGGCTCGCAGCCACAATCACCCGCATCTACGCGGCGGCGCCAGCCGCTCCGCGGCAGGCGCCGCCGCGAGGTGAAGAAGCAGCTCGAGCTGCCGACGTCCTCGCCCCCGCGCCGCCCGGAGGGCGGCGCGGGGTGCTGGCGTGGATCGCCGTGGTGGCGGTGGTGCTTGGTGCTCTATTCGCCTTCATCTTGTTGACGACTGATGCTCTGCCGAGCGGTTCGCATCTGCGGCGGATTGCGTTGGTGGCTCGGCCGTTGGTTGTTGTCGTGGCAGTTACTGCAGGGCTGATGTTTGTCTGGTTGTTGCTGGTGAAGCGAGTTCCGCGGGTAGCCGGGCTGGGTGGGTTGTTGGTGTTGCTGACCTTGCTGGTGGTGCCGTCGGCAAGGACCTTCGAGCAGAACCTGCATCTGAACGGCGGCAAGCAAGCGCAGAGATTCACGTCGGCGACCTGGTGGGTCTACCCGGACGAGGAAGCCGCCGCCCTCTGGCTGGCGAAGAACTCCAAGACCACCGACATCGTCGTCAGCAACACCTGGTGCCGGCCGGCGGGCAAGCAAGGGCCGGGGTGTGATGCGCGCGGATACATCGTCAGTGGCATCGCCGGCAGAAGGACCTTCCTCGAGGGCTGGGGCTACACCTCCCAAGCCATGGCCCACCACGGCGACGGCGGCCTGCGCTACAACCAGCAGCCCTCGCCCTGGCCCGATCGCGTCGAGCTGACGAATCAGGCGATCTACGAGCCGACCGCCGACGTACTGCGCAAGCTGCGCGACCAGTACCACGTCCGCTGGGTGTACGCCGATCTGTTCGGCGGCCCGGTGTCGCCGGACCTCGACAAGCTCGCCGTACTCCGACACTCCTGGCAGCACGTGCGGATCTACGAACTCACCGGCTGATCCCGCGTAACATCGGACTGGCGTAGCGCGTTAGCTCTACGCTGGCCCGCTCGCCCCGAGGCCGACGCATGCGGAAACGTGAGTGCTCGGGAGGGCGTGGGTAATGACGAGGACCGGCCATCGGTTGCCCGCCGTCGTCACCGCTCTCAGCCTCACCGTGCTGGCTTCCGGCACGGCTTCGGCGTACCAGGTGCCAACGGCCCCCTTTGCCCAGGGCAACACCGCGACCGCCACGATGCCCGGCTCCGGCCTCACCCAGTCGATCACCGTCACCGGCCAGACCGAGTTGCTCGACGCAACCACCGCCGGCGTCCGCGGCAGCACCGCCAAGACCTACGACCCGGCCATCGCGCGCACCACGCCCGCCCAGGACCTCCTCGTCAACACAGGAACCTGCGCCGCCATCGGCACCTGCGGCAACCGCGGCTCGCTGACGATCACCTTCTCCCAGCCGGTCCGCGACCCGATCCTGCACCTGGCCGGCCTGGGCGGCGCAGCGACCGAAACCACCAACGGCCGCACCAGCGGCCAGTCCGAGCTCCACTCGGTCCTCAAACTCACCACCGCCGGCCTCAGCCTGACGAAGGTAGGCCAGGGCAACAACCTCGTCGTCGGCAGCGACACGATCACCGCGCTCAACCCCGACGCAGGCCCAAACTGCATCAACACCGACACCGGCGAAGGTCCCGACGCGGCGGCCACCGCGGCCTGCGGCTCGGTCAAGGTCAACGGCATCGCCAAGTCGATCACCTTCGACCTCACCGCCGTCTTCACCAAGAACGCCAAGCTCCCCGCGTTCAACACCCCCTCCTCTGCCGACGCCTTCTCCGTCGTCGCCTCGACCGGCGAAGACTTCGGCGACGCACCCACGTCGTACGGCGCCGCCTGGTCAGTCCTCACCGATCTCCGCCTAGGCGACGACGCAACCGAAGACAACACAGCAACTGCCAACGGCACCACAGGCCCGGCGACCCAGGACCAAGCGGACGACGGCGTCACCCTCAAGCCGCTGGCAACCACAGCCAAGGACTACGCGGCCACCGTCGCCCTCACCGGAGCAAGCAAGTCCGGCAAAGTCTGCGGCTGGATAGACCTGAACAAGAACGGCAAGTTCGACCCGACCGAGCGAGGCTGCGCCACCTTCACCGCAGGCCAAAGCGCCGTCACCCTCACCTGGTCAGCCCTCCCCAAACTAACCGCCGGTACGACGTACGCCCGCATCCGAACCGGCTACACGACAACCCAGGTGGACAAGCCAACTGGCCCTGCCGACAGCGGCGAGGTAGAGGACTACCCGCTAGCGATCGCGCCCCCACCCCCGCCGATCGCACTGGACGACACCGCCACCACCCCGTACAACGAAGACCTCACCACCGACGTCCTGAGCAACGACCGCCCCGGCGACCCGGCGAGCCCCCTGAAGCCCGGATCCCTCTGCCTCCTCGAAGCAGACAAGTGTGGCGTCATGCTCAACGTCGTGGCCCAGGGCAAGTACGTCGCCAAGCCCGACGGCAAGATCGCCTTCGAGCCCGTTCCAGGATTCGTCGGCGAAGGCAAACCGGTCACCTACCGAATCGCCGACACCAACGACACCACCGCCACCGCAAAACTGACCGTCACAGTCGCGCTTCCAGCGAAGCCGGTAGCCGTCCCCGACAAGGCGACCACCCAGCAGAACGTCAGCATCGCCCTGGCCCCGCTCGTCAACGACCGCCCCGCACCAGGCGTCACCCTCGATCCCAGCTCCGTTGTCCTGCGCGACCCCGCCGACGCAGCCTTCACCACGGCAGCCGCCGACACCTTCGAGAAGAAGGTGATCGTCCCCGGCGAAGGCACGTATGTCGTGAAGCCCGACGGCACGGTCGACTTCATGCCGCTGCCCCAGTTCACCGGCGTCGCAACGACCCTCGGCTACCGCGTCACCGACAGCACCCGCCAGGTCGCCGAATCGACGATCGCGGTCACCGTCACCCCGATTACCCCGAAGGCGCTCGGCGACTCGGTCACCACACCTTTCGACACCAACGTCGTGATCCCGGTCCTCGACAACGACCTGCCCGGCTCACCCGAGGCACCGCTCAACCCACAGACCCTCAAGCTGATCGATCCGGCGACCGGCAAACTCGTCGACCAGGTGACGGTGTCGAACCAGGGCAGCTATGCGGTTGCCGACGGCAAGGTCGCCTTCGAATCTGTACAAGGCTTCCAGGGCGTCACCACTCCGCTGACCTACCAAGTGCTCGACAAGAACGGCACCGCAGCCCGCGCCCAGCTCACCGTCTCCGTCGACGCGCCCGGTCCGCCCGTCGCCAACCCTGACCAGGCGGTACTACTCCAGGGCGGCTCGATCTTCGTCCCGGTCCTCAGCAACGACAAGCCCGGCCCGACCGGCTCAGCGCTCGTGCCGGGCACCGTCCGCCTGATCCCGCCGACCCCGGCCACGATCACCGCAACCAACTCGGCACCGTCCAAGCCGCCCGTGCCCGCGACCCCGCTACCGATGCCCACGGC
This sequence comes from Kribbella sp. NPDC051718, assembly GCF_040681515.1. NCBI lineage: Bacteria > Bacillati > Actinomycetota > Actinomycetes > Propionibacteriales > Kribbellaceae > Kribbella > Kribbella sp. NPDC051718. Next base: position 245,490 of record NZ_JBFAYZ010000012.1, read on the forward strand.
AACAGCGGCCGGCGATCCGGCCACCAGCATCGTCGTCGCCGGCCAAGGCAAGTACACGGTGAAGCCCGACGGCCGAGTGCTCTTCGAGTCGGTCCCCACGTTCAGCGGCCACGCCACCCCGATCACCTACCAGGTGGCCGACGGGAACGGCGCGATCGGCAAGGCGACGCTGACCCTCGAGGTCACCAAGGTCCAGCCCGACGCGACGGACGACACCGCCAGTACGGCGTACGACCAGAACGTGACCGTGGACGTTCTGGCGAACGACAGCGCCGGTGACCCCGCCGTCCCGCTGGTGCCGAGCAGCGTCAAGCTGATCGACCCGATGACCCACCAACCGAAGACCACGGTCGTCGTCGACGGCGAGGCGACCTTCAAGGTGGTGGCCGACGGCGACGTGCAGTTCGACCCGTTGCCGACGTACACCGGCGTCGCGACGGCGCTCACCTACACCGTCTCGGACGTCAACGGCACCCTCGCGACGGCCACGATCACGGTCACTGTCGCCAAGCCGCCGCCACCGACCGCGAAGCCGGACACCGCGACCACCAAGCAGGACGACCCGATCACCATCGACCCGCTCGCCAACGACGAGCCCGGCCAGGGCACCGGCCTCGACCCGCTGAGCGTCGTCCTGATCGATCCGGCCGACGGTTCGCTGAGGAAGGTCGTCACGGTCGCGGACCAAGGCACGTACCACGTGAACCCCGACGGTACGGTCGGCTTCGATCCGCTGCCGGCCTTCACCGGGACGGCGACCACGCTGACGTACCGGGTATCGGACTGGTTCGACCAGGCGACCCGGTCGACGATCACGATCGCGGTGACGCCGATCGTCCCCAAGGCCGAGGACGACACCGCGACCACGCCGTACGGCGTGGTCGCGACGGTCAAGGTGCTCGCCAACGACAAGCCCGGCGACCTGAGCGCGCCGCTCGTCATCGGCAGTCTGCAACTCAAAGACCCTGCGGACGGGCTGTTCAAGCCGACGGTGACGGTCAAGGAAGAAGGCGTCTACACCGCGCGAGCCGGCGTCGTCGTCTTCGAGCCGGTCGCAGGATTCAGCGGACCCGGTACCGCGCTGACCTACCAAGTCGCCGACGACAACGGCACCACGACGACCGCCACCGTCTGGATCACCGTCGGCCTCCCGCCGGTCGCCCAACCCGACAATGCCTCCACCCTGCAGAACGTCACCGTCACGATCGACGTCCTCGCGAACGACGAACCCGGCACGGGCGCCAAGCTCGACCCCGACTCGGTGGTCATCGCCTCGCCCGAGCTGCCCGCGGCCCCGAAGCCGCCGGCCGTCTTCGGCAAGACGCTGACCGTTCCCGGCCAGGGCACGTACACCGTCCAGAAGAGCGGCGCGATCCAGTTCGATCCCGTCCCGGCCTTCGACGGCCACACCAGCTTCATCCAGTACAAGGTCACCGACTCGCAGCACAACACGGCCTCGTCGACGCTCGGGGTCGAGGTCACCGGGATCCAGCCGTTCACGGTCGACGACTCGGCGATCACGCCGTTCAACACGCCGATCACGCTGAACGTGCTCACCAACGACAAGCCCGGCGACCCGAGCGCGCCGCTGGTGCCCAAGAGCCTGCTGCTGCAGGACCCGGCCGACGCGACGAAGTACCAGCAGACGGTCACCCAGCCCGGCGAAGGCACCTACACGGCCAAGCCCGACGGCTCGATCACCTTCGCACCGGTGAAGGACTTCCAAGGCCTGACCACGCCGGCGACGTACCGCGTCAGCGACACCAACGGCACCCCGGCGGATGGCCTGCTCTTCATCACCGTCGGCAAGGGGCCAGAAGCCAAGCCAGACACCGGTACTACGAAGCAGAACGTCGACACCCAACTCGACCCACTGGCCAACGACCACCCCGGCACCCAGGCCGAACTCGAGAAGACCTCGGTCCAGCTCTACGACGGCAAGGCCTGGACCAAAACGGCGACGATCACCGGCCAGGGCACCTACAAGGTCGACGGCGTGACAGGCAAGGTCACCTTCGACCCGGTGCCGACCTTCACCGGCCCGAGCTCGATCGCCTACCAAGTGGCCGACACAGCCAAGAACAAGGCGATGTCGACCGTCACCGTCACGGTCAACGCGATCAGCCCCGAACCGGGGAACGACACGGCCACGACCGCCTTCGACACCCCGATCACCGTGCCGGTACTGACGAACGACAAGCCCGGCGACGCGACAGCGCCACTGGACCCCGCGAGCGTCCGGCTGATCGACTTCGCGACCGGCGACCCGGTGACGAGCCTGCGGGTCGAAGGCCAAGGCACCTACACGGTCCAGCCCGACGGCGGGATCCGGCTGCTGCCGTGGGGCGGTTGGGTCGGCCAGACGACCCCGGTGACGTACCAGGTCAGCGACGAGAACGGCAGCGCCGGTACTGCGACCCTCGTGGTGACCGTCGGCGAGAAGCCGCTCGCCCTGCCCGATGTGGCAAAGACGAAGCAACACGTCGCGGTCACCTTCGACCCGCTGACCAACGACAAGCCCGGCGCCGGGGCGACGCTCGACCCGGCCACGCTTCTCCTGGTCGATGCCTCGGGCAACCTTGTCGACAAGGTTACGATTCCTGAGCAGGGCAGCTATACGGTTGCCGATGGCAAGGTGACGTTCACACCCGGCAGAACCTTCGTGGGCAGCGCGCGCCCGGCGGCGTACGAGGTGAAGGACAGCGATCGCAACGCGGCCCGCTCGACGGTGTCGGTGACAGTGCTGCCGGTCCGGCCGGTCGCGGTCGACGACAGTGCGACCACGCAGTACGGACAAGGGGTCAACGTGGCCGTGCTCGGCAACGACAAGGCCGGCGATCCGTCGGCACCTCTGGTTCCCACCTCGGTCGTGTTGCGCGACCCTGCGGACGGCAAGGACAAGACTTCGGTGACGATCCCGGACGAGGGCGGCTTCACCGTCCGGCCGGACGGCACCGTCGGATACACCCCGGTGAAGGGCTTCGCCGGTACCACCAGATCGCTCACCTATCGGGTGACCGATGCGAACGGGACGTCGGACACGGCACGCCTGGAGATCACCGTCGGTGCTCCCAGCGCGTCGAAGGCCATCCCGGACAGCGGTACCGGCAGCCCTGGCAACCCGGTGGTCGTCAACCCTCTCCTGAACGACGCCGCGACTCAGGGCGCGGCCTGGGATCCGGGCAGTGTCTGCCTGGCCACCGGGCCGGCCACCTGTGGGAAGCGGGTGGTCGTACCGGACGTCGGCGAATGGACGGTCGGTACCGACGGGACGATCAGGCTCGTTCCGGAGCGGGGCTTCATCGGTACGGCGAAGCAGTCGTACCGGGTCACTGACACGGATGGCGTGACAGTGGACTCGCAGGTGAAGGTGACCATCGGGGCCCGGTCGGCCGCGCAGGTCAGCCTGGACAGGACCGCACTGCCGGACACCGGCGGCCCGTCGGTCCTGCTCCTCACGCTGGCGCTGTTGCTGGTCGGCCTGGGCGTCACCTTGCTGGGCATCGCCCGCCGGGGCCGCCAAAAATAGTGGGGAAGGAGCCGGGCTCCGCTGACCCTCTGGCGGAACCCGGCTCTACTACAAGTCGGTGACCAGCATCAGTTCGTCGCGGTAGTCGTCAGCGGCGACCCGTACTGCGCGGGGGTGGCTGCCGACCACCCGATAGCCGAGCTTGCCGTAGAACTCCTCCAGGCTGTTCCCGTCGCGGATCGTCAGCTGCAACTGCTCCAGCCCGAGCTCCACCGCGGACTGCCGCAGCCCGTTCATCAGCAGGCTGCCGGCTCCGCCGCCCTGGTACTTCGGGTGCACCATGACTCGCAGCACCGTGCGCCAGTGGAGGTTGAGGGCGCTGTCCTTGCCGACGAGCAGTCCCATGCCGACGTACCGGTCGCCGTTGTGCAGGACGCCGAGCAGATCCTTGCCCGCGGCCACCCGCTCGAGCGCGAGGTCGAGCGTCTCGGCGACCAGGTGCACCGGGGCCGGCGCGGTGAACCCGACGCTGCCGCCGGCATCCGTGGCAGCGATCCAGGTGTCCAGCAGATCGGCCCGCAGCTCCGGGTCCGAAACCGCCTCGGGGTCGATCACTTCGTACTCCACCGCTACCTCCTAAATGCGACTGACTTGCAGGAAGCCTAGCTGGCACAATCTTTCGCGTGTCGACTCAGGTGATCGTGTTGAACGGCGGCTCCAGCTCCGGCAAGACCGGGATCGCGCGCTGTCTGAAGGCGGTGCTGCCGCGGCCGTGGATCAGCCTCGGCGTCGACGATCTGGTCGACGCGCTGCCGCCCGGGCTGCTGGATTCGGGCTCGGGGATCGCGTTCGGTTCGGGCGGCGAGGTCGAGGTAGGCGCCGGCTTCCGCGAGATCGAGGCCGCCTGGATGGCCGGCATCGCCGCGATGGCCCGCGCCGGCGCCCGGATCATCTTCGACGACGTCTTCCTGAGCGGCGCCACCTCGCAAGCCCGGGTGCGGTCCCAGCTGGCCGGCCTCGAGGTCCTCTGGGTAGGAGTCCGTTGCGCCCCCGAAATCGCAGCCGGCCGCGAGCTCGCCCGCGGCGACCGCACCAACGGCATGGCCGAGTCGCAGGCGATCTCGGTCCACGAAGGCGTCGTCTACGACCTGCAGGTCGACACCGGCATCACCGAATCCATCGACTGCGCCCGAGCCATAGCCGCCCACCTCCACTAACGCCCCCGCCCCGCCCCGCCCCTCCCCGTCCAAGCACGGGCGGGGAGGGAATTGCACCCGGAGAGGGGGACAACCCTCCCCGGTTCCGGTTAGGACCCTCCCCAGCTCAGTCGGTTAGTTCGCTGAGGCGGGGGACGTTGGTGAGTTTGTCGGGGTTGCGGACTACGTAGATCTGGCTGATCCGGCCGGTCTCGTCGAACTCGAAGAAGCCGGCGCTGTCGACCTCGTCGCCGTCGTAGAAGACGAACGCGCTCTCGCCGTTGAGCTCGATCAGCCGCACCTCGAGATCGCGCGCGGGCTGGCCGGGCGCGAGCAGCGCGATCGTCCACCGGGAGATCTTGTCCGGGTTGCGCAGCGGCCGGATCGCGGCCTGCTTCTTGCCGCCACCATCGGCGACCAGGACGACATCCGGTGCGAGCAGCGCGACCATCCCGTCGAGATCACCCGACCACGCGGCCGACAGGAACTGGTTGGTGACCTCGACGTGCCGAGCCTTGTCGACCTGATGCCGAGGCTGCCGCGCGTGTACATGCTCCCGCGCCCGATGAGCGAGCTGCCGTACGGCCGCCTCGGACCGCCCGAGCGTTCCCGCGATCTCCCCGAACGGCAGGTCGAACACCTCCCGCAGCACGAACGCCGCCCGCTCCAACGGCGACAGCGTCTCCAGTACGACGAGCATCGCCATCGACACCGAGTCGGCGACCTCCGCCACGACGGCCGGGTCGTCGGCCTCCCGGGTCGCCACGATCGGCTCGGGCAGCCACGGCCCGACGTACTGCTCCCGCCGGGTCTTCTGCTGCCGCAACCGATTGAGCGCGAGCCGCGACGTGATCCGGATCAAGTACGCCCGGACATCCCGTACGTCCTCCCGATCGGCGGCCGACCACCGCAACCACGTCTCCTGGACGACATCCTCCGCGTCGACCACACTCCCCACCACCCGGTACGCCGCCCCGACCAGCACCGCCCGATGCTCGTCGAACTCCGCCGCCAACTCCTCGTCACCACTCACGCCGACCTCACATATGCGACAGGTTCGCCACCGAGACAACACCGAGCACCAGCGCGATCACCCCGAAAGTCGTGAAGAAGGCGGCGCTGCCGGCCCCGCGAGGCCGCATCCCGCGCCGACCGTACAGCTTGGTCAGCGGCACCCCGACCCACCCGAGGAACGCCAGATAGCCGGACGACACCTGCTGGGTCTTGAGCTCGGTCTGCATACCAACGATCCTGGCCGCCGGACCGTCCCAGCACCTGAGTGAATCTACTGATCTTCACAGCGCGCGGTACTCCTTCCTGGTCGCTCATCGTGTCACCCCTCCGGACACGCGGCGGCAAGCCGGTTGTGACATCGGCTCAGCGATTGGCGCTCAAGAAGCTGGCAGCGATGAAGACCACGACCGCGAAGGTGGTGAAGAAGGAGGCGCTGCCGGTAGCGAGCGAGGTCAGCTGCTTGCGGTTGTAGACGACGGTGAGCAGCATCCCCACGATCACCTGACCCAGTACGACCGGGAAGACCAAGGTCATCCCCACCACCTCCAGCACGCCGCGCGGACTGAAGCAGAGTCCCGTGCAGCCGACCGGGCTGACATCGGAGGCCGACAGCACCAGCAGTGCATAGCCGGCCAGTTGAATGCCGATCCAGCCGAGGAAGACCAGGTAGCTGTTCGACGCCCGGCGATCCTCGGCGTCCTCCACTTCGCGCACCGCTGACGGTCGGTCACTGTTCATACGAATGATCCTGGCCAGCGGCGACCCGGTGCGCTTGAGTGGAACTACCGATCTTCAGGGTTGGATAATCATGCGGTATCTGACATACTCATTCACATGAGTTTGACGGTCGCGGTGGCTGGAGCCAGTGGGTACGCCGGGGGAGAGCTGCTGAGGCTGCTCTCGGTGCATCCAGAAGTCGAGATCGGCGCACTCACGGCGGGCGGCAGCGCCGGTACCGCGCTGGGCGTCCACCACCCACACCTCCTGCCCCTGGCCGGGCGCATCCTGGTCGAGACCTCCGCGGAAACCCTCGCGGGTCACGATGTGGTGTTCTTGGCCCTTCCACACGGGCAGTCCGCCGAAATCGCCGAGCAACTCGGCGAGGACGTCACCGTGATCGACTGCGGCGCGGACTTCCGGTTGGTCGAGGCGGAGGCGTGGGTGGAGTTCTACGGTGGCAAGCACGCCGGTCACTGGCCCTACGGTCTGCCCGAGCTGCCCGGTCAACGGGACAAGCTCCGGGGGACGAACCGGGTCGCAGTACCGGGGTGTTATCCCACCGTTTCGACCCTTGCCCTGCTCCCCGCAGTACAGGGCGGTCTTGTCGATCCGGGCCAACTGGTGGTGGTCGCGGTGAGCGGGACGTCGGGAGCGGGCAAGGCGCCGAAGCCGAATCTGCACGGCGCGGAGGTGATGGGTTCGGCCGCGGCGTACGGCGTCGGCGGCGTCCACCGGCATACGCCGGAGATCGAGCAGAACCTCGGCGCCGTCACCGACGCAGCCGTCTCCGTTTCCTTCACGCCGGTACTGGCGCCGATGGCTCGCGGCATCCTCGCGACCTGCAGCGCGCCGGTCACCCCGGGGACGACGGCAGCCCAACTGCGTGCGGCGTACGAAGCGGCGTACCAGGACGAGCCGTTCGTGTACCTGATGCCCGAAGGCCAGTGGCCGCAGACGCAGGCGACGCTCGGCGCGAACACCGTTCAGCTGCAGGTCACGCTGGACCAGCGGACCGGCCGCGCTGTGATCGTGGCCGCGATGGACAACCTCACCAAGGGCACTGCCGGCGCCGCCGTGCAGTGCATGAACCTGGCCGCCGGTCTCGACGAGACGCTGGCCCTTCCCCTCGTAGGAGTAGCCCCGTGACCTCAACCGTGCAGCACCAAGTCGATCGGAGCGCCGGAGTCACCGCGCCGGCCGGCTTCCGCGCGGCCGGGGTGATCGCGGGCATCAAGCCCGCCGGCAAGCCGGACCTCACCGTGGTCGTCAACGACGGCCCGTACGACGGCGCCGCGGGCGTCTTCACCACGAACAAGGTGAAGGCCGCGCCGGTCCTCTGGTCCCAGCAGGTGCTGACCGCGGGCAAGCTCAAGGCCGTCGTCCTCAACTCGGGCGGCGCCAACGCCTGCACCGGGCCGGAGGGTTTCCAGGACACTCACAAGACCGCCGAGGAGCTGGCCTCGATCCTCGGCGTGGGCGCCGGCGAGATCGGGGTCTGCTCGACCGGCCTGATCGGTGAGCGGCTGCCGATGGATAAGCTGCTGCCCGGCCTCAAGACCGTGGTCGATGCCCTGGGCGATACGCCGGAGCACAGCCTGTCCGCCGCGACCGCGGTGATGACCACGGACAACGTCCCGAAGCAGTCCGTCCTCAAGCACCCCGACGGCTGGAGCATCGGCGGCTTCGCCAAGGGCGCCGGGATGTGCGCGCCGAACATGGCGACCATGCTCTCCGTCATCACGACCGACGCGATCGTCGACCAGCCGCACCTCGACCACGTCCTCCGCAACGCGGTCGGCAAGACCTTCAACCGGCTGGACGTGGACGGCGGCACGTCGACCAACGACACCGTCCTGCTGCTCAGCTCGGGCGCGTCCGGCGTGAAAGTGCCGGCCGACGAGTTCGAGGCAGCCCTCACCGCGCTCGCCGCGGACCTCGTCAAGCAACTGCAGGCCGACGCCGAGGGCGTCACCAAGCACGTCAGTATCACCGTGCAGAACGCGGCCACCGAGGCCGAGGCGGTTGCCGCTGCCAAGATCGTTGCTGAGGACAACCTCTGCAAGACCGCCTTCTTCGCCTCCGACCCGAACTGGGGCCGGATCGCGATGGCCGTCGGCAACGCGCCGACCGCCTTCGACCCGGCACTGCTCGACATCACCCTGAACGGCGCCGCGATCTGCATCGCCGGCGGCAAGGGCGTCGACCGGTCCGAGGCCGACCTCAGCGGACTGGAGATCGACGTGGTGATCGACCTGCACGCGGGGTCGGCGTCGGCGACGGTGCTGACGACGGATTTGTCGCACGCGTACGTAGAAGAGAACTCGGCGTACTCCTCATGACCATGACGACACGTTTGATGGAGACCAGCCAGGCGCATGCGGTCGAGAAGGCTGCCGTGCTCACGGAGGCGCTGCCCTGGCTGAAGGAGTTCCACGGCAAGACGATCGTGGTGAAGTACGGCGGCAACGCCATGGTCGACGACGAGCTGAAGCAGGCGTTCGCTTCCGACATCGTGTTTCTCCGGCATTGCGGCGTCCGGGTGGTCGTCGTGCACGGCGGCGGGCCGCAGATCAGCGACATGCTCCAGCGGCTCGGCATCGACAGCGAGTTCCGCGGCGGGCTGCGGGTGACGACGCCCGAGGCGATGGACGTGGTCGGCATGGTCCTGGTGGGCAAGGTCGGCCGTGAGCTCGTCGGGTTGCTGAACGCGCACGGGCCGTTCGCGGTCGGGATGTCCGGCGAGGACGCGGGGTTGTTCACCGCGGAACGCCGGGGCGCGATCGTCGACGGTGAGTCGGTCGACATCGGCCTGGTCGGCGACGTCGTCGACGTCCGGCCCGAAGCTGTCATCGACCTGATCGACGCCGGCCGGATCCCGGTCGTCTCCACGATCGCGCCGGACGAGGACGGTCTGGCGCACAACGTGAACGCCGACACGGCGGCCTCGGCCCTGGCGGTCGCGCTGGGCGCGTCGAAGCTCGTCGTACTGACCGATGTCGCCGGTCTCTACCGGAACTGGCCGGAGAGCGAGGAGATCATCACCCAGATCGACGCCGCCGAACTGGCCGAGCTGCTGCCGTCGCTGGCGTCCGGGATGGTGCCGAAGATGGAGGCCTGCCTGCGCGCGGTCCAGTCCGGCGTCTCCCGGGCCACCGTCATCGACGGCCGGGTGCCGCACTCGCTTTTGCTCGAGATCTTCACCGACGCCGGAAGTGGAACCCAGGTGATCCCGTCATGACCGAACTGCTCACCGTCGACGGCACCCAGAGCGCGCTCGCCGAGCGCTACTCGCAGTCCCTGATGAACACCTTCGGCGCTCCCAAGCGCGTGCTGGTCCGCGGCGAAGGCGCCTACCTGTGGGATGCCGACGGCAAGAAGTACCTCGACCTGCTCGGCGGGCTCGCGGTGAACTGCCTCGGTCACGCGCATCCGTTCGTCGTCTCGGCCGTCACCAGCCAGCTCGCGACGCTCGGGCACGTCTCCAACTTCTTCGCTTCGGCGCCGCAGGTCGCGCTGGCCGAGAAGCTGCTGTCGCTCTTCGATGCGCCCGGCAAGGTGTTCTTCACCAACTCGGGCACCGAGGCGAACGAGGCGGCCTTCAAGATCACCCGCAAGACCGGCCGGACCAAGATCGTCTCGACGGTCGGCGCGTTCCACGGCCGGACGATGGGCGCGCTCGCGATCACCTGGAAGCCGGCGTACCGGGAGCAGTTCGCCCCGTTGCCGGGTGACGTCACCTTCGTCCCGTACGGTGATGCGGCCGCGCTGGCCGCCGCGGTCGACGACGAGACCGCTGCTGTGGTGCTCGAGCCGATCCAGGGGGAGAACGGCGTCGTCGTACCGCCTCCTGGTTACCTGGCTGAGGCACGCCGGATCACCTCGGAACACGGTGCCTTGCTCTGGATCGACGAGATCCAGACCGGCGTCGGGCGGACGGGGGACTGGTTCGCCTTCCAGGCCGACGGGATCACGCCGGACATCGTCACGGTGGCGAAGGGGCTCGGCGCGGGCATCCCGATCGGCGCCTGCCTAGGCTTCGGTGCGGCCGCTGATCTGCTGCAGCCGGGCAACCACGGTACGACTTTCGGTGGCAATCCGGTCGCCGCGATCGCCGGCCTGGCCGTCCTGACCGTGATCGAGCGCGATGGGTTGCTAGCCAATGTCAATGCCATCGGCAACCACATTGCTTCGTCCGTCGAGGCGCTCGGACATCCGTTGATCGCCGGGGTCCGCGGCCGGGGGCTGCTGCTCGCGATCGAGTTGACCCAGCCGGTGTCGGATCAGGTTGCCGCTTTTGCTTTGGAGGCCGGGTTCATCATCAACAACCCGATTCCGGACGCGTTGCGGTTGGCGCCGCCGTACATCCTGAGTAAAGCTGATGCGGACAGCTTCGTCGCAGCGCTGCCCGCGCTGCTCGACCAGGTGGAGGTTCCGTGACGAGGCATTTCCTGCGGGACGACGACCTGAGCCCGGCCGAGCAGGACGAGGTCCTGACGCTGGCGCAGCAGTTGAGCACGGATCGGTACGGGCACAAGCCGTTGGCAGGGCCGCAGACCGTCGCGGTGATCTTCGACAAGGCCTCGACCCGGACGCGGATCTCGTTCGCGGTCGGTATCGCCGAGCTGGGCGGGGTGCCGCTGATCATCGATGCGCAGTCGTCGCAGATGGGTCGTGGCGAGCCGATCGCCGACACCGCGCGGGTGCTCGACCGGCAGGTCGGCGCGATCGTCTGGCGGACGTCGGGGCAGACGCGGATCGAGGAGATGGCGGCCGCGTCGCGGGTGCCGGTGATCAACGCGCTGACGGACGAGTTCCACCCGTGCCAGGTCCTGGCCGACCTGTTGACGGTCCGGCAGCACAAGGGCCGGACGGCAGGGCTCAAGCTCGTCTACCTCGGTGACGGCCTCAACAACATGGCTCATTCCTACTTGCTCGGTGGGGTGACGGCAGGGATGCACGTCGTCATCGCTTCGCCGGCGGAGTACCAGCCTGATGCTGCGGTGCTCGCGAAGGCGGTGGAGATCGGTCGCGTCACCGGCGGTTCGGTTTTGTGGACTTCCGATCCGTCGGAGGCTGTGGCGGGAGCCGATGTGGTTGCCACCGACACCTGGGTGTCGATGGGCCAGGAGGCCGAGGCGGCGTTGCGGGAGGCACCGTTCGTGCCGTTCTCGGTGACCGAGGCGCTGGTGTCGAAGGCTGATACCGAGGCGATCGTGTTGCATTGCTTACCGGCGTACCGGGGCAAGGAGATCGAGGCCGCGGTGATCGACGGGCCACAATCGGTCGTCTGGGACGAGGCAGAGAATCGGTTGCACGCGCAGAAGGCGCTGCTGTCGTGGCTGCTGGCAAGGAACTTCAGCTCATGAATCTCGCCGTACCGACCACCAAGACCGCGCGTCAGCAGCGGATCGTCGACCTGCTCGGCCGGCAACCGGTCCGCTCGCAGACCGAGCTGGCCGACCTGCTAGCCGACGCCGGCCTCGTCGTCGGCCAGGCCACCTTGTCGCGTGACCTGGTGGAGATCGGCGCGGTCAAAGTCCGCGACTCGGCCGGCCAGCTCGTGTACGCCGTACCGGGTGAAGGCGGCGACCGTACGCCGCGAGCCGGGGAGGCCGCAGCGTTCGAGGCGCGGCTGGGCCGGGTCGCCTCCGAGTTGCTCGTCTCGGCCGAGGGCAGCGCCAACCTGGTGATCCTGCGAACTCCGCCGGGTGCGGCCCAGTACTTCGCGTCGGCGATCGACCACGTGGGACTGGATGACGTACTCGGCACCATCGCCGGCGACGACACCGTGATGGTCGTGTCGCGCCACCCGTCCGGGGGAGAGGCCCTGGCGGCCCGGTTCCTCAGCCTGGCCGCCCGCAGCGAGGCCAAGTAGCCGCGAACGCTCCAGCCCCTCGTGCGAAGTACAGGCGAGCGGTCCGCGGCGGACGGCTCAGGAGGGGACGGGATGGACTTCGAATGGCTGGTGGAGCAGCACAGTGCCGACCTGTACGCCTACCTGAGTCGACGCTCAACGTCGGAGGTCGCGGACGACCTGCTGGCCGACGTGTGGCTGGCGGCCTTCAGCGGGCGGACCAGCTTCGACCCGGAGCTCGGCAGTATGCGCGGCTGGCTCTTCGGGATCGCACGGCACGTACTGCACAGCTACTACCGACGACACCGGCTGCGGACGGTACTGACCCGGGCTGACCGGCCTGTCGATGAGATAGCCGCAGTAGACGCCCGCCTGGACGCTGCTGCTCTGGTGCCGGCTTTGCGAGAGGCTCTGCGCTCACTGCCTGCAGTAGAGCGCGAACTACTGCTCCTGGTCGCCTGGGAGCAACTGACGCCGTCCGAAGCTGGGCAGGTGCTCGGTATCCCTGCGGGGACGGCCCGCTCCCGCCTCCACCGCGCACGGCAACGAATGGACGAACGGCTGGGTGACTCGACACAAGTAGTGGACGAGACCACCGACCACAAACTTGGAGCCGACTCATGACCGACTACCTGGACACCCTGACCAAAGCAGGCGAAGTACCGCCACCTAGTGCAGAGACCCTGGCCCGCGCCCAGGCCGTAGTACGAGAAGCGGCCGCTCGGCCTGCGCGGCGCCGGTACCTCGTGCCCGCAGCTGTTGCCGGTGCGGCGGCGACTGCGGTGATCGTGGCGGGGCTTCTGGTCGGCACGGGGGCTGAGCCGGCCGGGCCGAGGTACCTGGCTGACAGCGGGAGCGCTTCCTGTGCCTTTAGCTACTCATTGGAGACTCTCAAGCAACGGAGGTTCGCTTTCGACGGCACCGTGCAGGCGATCAACCGGCCGGGTGCGGGCTACAGCCAGGTCTACCGGCAGCACTACGCCCTGGTGACCTTCCAGGTGAACGAGTGGTTCAAGCCCGGCGGCGGTGGGACCACTGCGGTTCTGCTGTCGGCACCTACTGGAAGCCCGGTGGGCGGCAACTACGCTTACGGCTTCCCCTTCCAGGTAGGCACCCGGCTCCTGATCACCGGTGACCAGGACGCCGCGTTTACCTGCGGCTTCAGCCGCTTCTACGACAAAGCCTCCGCCCGGGAGTGGCGGAAGGCATTCAGCAAGTGAGAGAGGATGTTGGGTGTGAGCACGGGTAAAGGTGAGAGTGCGGCCCTGTGGGGCGGCCGGTTCGCGGGTGGGCCGGCTGATGCGCTGGCGGCGTTGAGCAAGTCGACGCAGTTCGACTGGGTGCTGGCGCCGTACGATATCGCCGGGTCGAAGGCGCACGCGAAGGTGCTGAACCGCGCGGGGCTGCTGACCGACGAGGACCTCACCAAGATGCTCGCTGGGCTCGACGAGCTGCTGGCCGACGTCCTGTCCGGTGCTTTCGTCGCTGCCGAGGCGGACGAGGACGTGCACACTGCACTCGAGCGCGGGCTGGTTGAGCGCCTCGGTGCCGAGCTGGGCGGTCGCCTGCGCGCCGGGCGGTCGCGGAACGACCAGGTCGCCACGCTGTTCAAGAGCTTCCTGCGCGATCACGGCCGGATCATCAGCGGGCTGGTGCTCGACCAGGTGAAGGTTTTGGCCGAGCAGGCCGAGAAGCACCTCGGCGTGGCGATGCCTGGGCGCACGCACTTCCAGCACGCTCAGCCTGTACTGCTGTCGCATCACCTGCTGGCGCATGCCTGGCCGCTGGTCCGCGACCTCGACCGGCTGGCCGACTGGGATCGCCGGGTTGCCGCCGATTCGCCGTACGGGTCTGGCGCGCTGGCCGGCAGCACGCTGGGGCTGGACCCGCAGTTCGTGGCCCTCGAGCTGGGGTTCACGAACTCGTCGGCGAACTCGATCGACGGGACGGCGGCGCGGGACTTCGTCGCGGAGTTCGCCTTCGTGTGTGCGCAGATCGGCATCGACCTGTCCCGGCAGGCCGAAGAGGTGATCATCTGGGCGACCAAGGAGTTCGGGTTCGTCCAGCTGGACGACGCGTACTCGACCGGGTCGAGCATCATGCCGCAGAAGAAGAACCCGGACATCGCGGAGCTCGCCCGCGGTAAGTCCGGCCGGCTGATCGGCAACCTGACCGGGTTGCTCGCGACGCTGAAGGCGCAGCCGCTCGCGTACAACCGGGACCTGCAGGAGGACAAGGAGCCGGTCTTCGACTCCGTGGACACGCTCGAGGTGCTGCTGCCCGCGTTCACCGGGATGATCCGCACACTGCGCTTCAACACCGACCGGCTGGAGGAACTGGCACCCCAGGGCTTCTCGCTGGCCACCGACATCGCCGAGTGGCTGGTCAAGCAGAAGGTACCTTTCCGGGTGGCGCACGAGCTGGCCGGCGCCTGCGTCCAGGAGTGCGAGAAGCGCGGCATCGAGCTCTGGGACCTGACCGACGAGGACCTCGCCGCGATCTCGCCGTCGTTGACTCCTGAGGTCCGGACGGTGCTGAGCGTCGAAGGCTCAGTTGCCTCCCGCAACGGCCGCGGCGGCACCGCCACCGACCGCGTCACCGAACAACTGGCCGAACTCCGCTCCCGCGTCACCGAACACGCGGACCGCCTCGCCTAGATGCCACCTGTACTACGCAAGTCGCTCGCAGCGCCGGTGCTCGAAGTCGCCCCGGCGCTGCTCGGCATGATCCTCCGCCGGACCACCCCAGAGGGCGTAGTCGCAGTCCGCATCACCGAGGTGGAGGCCTACGACGGCCCGAACGACCCCGGCTCCCACTCCTACCGCGGCCAAACCCCGCGCAACGCGGTCATGTTCGGCCCACCCGGCCACCTCTACGTCTACTTCACCTACGGCATGCACTACTGCATGAACATCGCCGTAGGCCCAGACGGGCAGCCCTCCGCAGTCCTCTTCCGCGCCGGCGAGGTGATCGAAGGCATCGACCTGGCCCGTAAACGACGAGGCGAGACCGGCAGAGCAACCGCTTCGACCAAGGTGCTGCCGGACCGCGATCTCGCGCGCGGGCCGGCCCGGCTCTGTGTTGCTCTTGGCATCGGCCGCGCGGAGAACGGGGTGGACCTGCTGGCTCGGGGCTCGGCGGTGCAGCTGCTTCCCGGGGACGGCTACGACGGTGAGGTCGCCACCGGTCCCCGGGTCGGCCTCCGCGAGGCGGCCGACTGGCCTTGGCGCTTCTGGATCCCGGGCGACCGCACCGTCTCGCCGTACAAGCCGCACGTACCGAAGAAACGTAGTTAGCGGTTGGCCAGCTCCAGCACGTAGTCGAGCTGGGGGAGGCCGTGCTCGACCTCAGGGTCCGGGAACAGGCCGATGTGGTGGACTCCGGCGGCTTCGAGCGCCTCGATGTGGGCTGCGGCGTCGTCCAGCGTGCCGATCGGGCCGATCTCGGCCCACCAGTCCTGCGGCATCGAGACGAAGCCTTCGACACCCTTCTCCGCGTGCAGCTTCACCAGGTCGTCGTAGAACGGCATCGTCGCGAGCGCCGGGTTCTTGTCCTTGAGCTGCCACTCCAGCCAAGGCGCAGTCCACTCGTACGCCGTCTTGCGATCAGCCCGCACACAGAGCGCACTGAAGACGGCGACCACGAAGCCGTCCGGTGACCCGGCTTGCTCGACAGCGGCTCGGACGTACGACGGCGTAGCGGGCTCAGCGAGCACCACCCCGCCCGCGACCCGTCCGGCCAACGCCATCGACTTTGGCCCCCGCACCCCGAGCAGGATCGGCGGCGGCGTGGTCGGCGGCGCATCCAGCTGCACGGCCTCCAGTACGACGTACTGCCCCTCCATGGTCACCTTCTCGCCCGCCAGCAGCCGCGTGACAGCGGTAGTCACCTCCTCGAGCGCAGTCAGCGGCGACTTGGGCCGCACCCCCATCTGCCCCATCCACACCTGCACGCCGTGCCCGATGCCAGGCAGGAACCGCCCAGGCGCCAGCGCGTCGAGCGTGGCGAACTCCATCGCGGTGACAGCGGCCGTACGGGCCACCGCCGGCACGATGCCGAGCCCACAGCTGAGTCGCTCGGTCGTAGCCAGCGCGGTCGCGACCAGGGACGGGCCGGCGGTGTAGAAGCAGTCTTCGATCAGCCACAGTTCGTCAGCGCCACCGGCGTCGAGACGGCGGGCGACGTCGGTCACCAGGGCGGCTGGGAAGGTCCGGGGGAAGCACATTCCGAGAGCAGCGGAGGTCTGGGTCATATCGAGACTGTAAAGGTCGCCGGGGACAGTCCTCCTGGTGCGCGTACGGGCCCTGTCTGCGGGTAGGTTTCGGACATGGCCCGTCCGCACTACTCCTCCCGTCTTGAGGACTGGTTCAACGTCGGCGTCGGGGTCCTCCTGCGCCGCCGCGGCTGGCGGGAGCGGATCATCCCGCACGTCGGCTACGGCACCCAGGAGTTCACCCGGGTGCTGGCCCGGGTCGTGCTGAGCCGGGATCCACGCAACCAGCCCCGGTACGACGAGGACCAGGTGGTGCGCGGTTGGCGGGTGTTCGTCACCGCGCCGGCTACCGGCGTACAGGTGTCGATCACGGTGTCCGGCCAGACCTTCGAGGCGACCACTGACCGCGGCGGCTTCGTCGACCTGACAGTGCCGGTGGTGCTGCCGCCTGGCTGGCATGAGATCGGCCTGGGCGTGCACGGCGAGCGGCAGGCACGCGGGAAGGTGGTGGTGCCCGACCCGGATGCCACCTTCGGCCTGGTCAGCGACATCGACGACACGGTGATGCTGACGATGCTGCCGCGACCCCTGATCGCCGCCTGGAACACCTTCGTCCGCGAGGAACAGGCCCGCCGGGTAGTGCCGGGTATGGCGGAGATGTACGCCGAACTCCTGGCAGACCACCCGGGCGCGCCGATGTTCTACCTGTCCACCGGTGCCTGGAACACGGCGCCGACGCTGACCCGGTTCCTCCAGCGGCACGGCTACCCGGCCGGCCCGCTGCTGATGACCGACTGGGGCCCGACCAACACCGGCTGGTTCCGCAGCGGGCAGGAGCACAAGCGCACTGCGCTCCGCCGGCTGGCAGTCGAGTTCCCGAACGTGAAGTGGGTGCTGGTGGGGGACGACGGCCAGCACGACCCGCAGCTGTACGGCGACTTCGCCCAGACGCATCCGGATCACGTGCGGGCCATCGGTATCCGCCAGCTGACCCCTGCCGAGCAGGTGCTGTCCCACGGTCTACCAGTGCCGAACCCGGACCCCGGTGCGCACGATCCGCATCGCCCGACGGCCGCAACCGTCCACGGGCCCGACGGGCACGCGCTGGTCGCGCAGTTGCGCGCAGTACTGTCCCGGCCCGAGGCGAGCTGACCCGGCACCTGCCCGCTGGAGCTGGTACAGGACACTTGTGGTGATCTGACGTGACTCGAGGAGAGACCAAGTGACCGACAGCGGGACCGCAAGCCGCACCCAGGTGCTCGACGACCTGGAGAGCCGTGGCCTGATCGCGCACTCCACCGACCCGGACGCGCTCCGTGCGTCGATGGCCGCCGGACCGATCACCTCGTACGTCGGGTTCGACCCGACCGCTCCGAGCCTGCACATGGGGAACCTGCTGCAGCTCCTGACGCTGCGGCGGCTGCAGCTGGCCGGCCACAACCCGATCGGGCTGGTCGGCGGCGCCACCGGACTGATCGGTGACCCGAAGGAGTCCTCGGAGCGGGTGCTGAACCCCAAGGACCTGGTGCAGCAGTGGGTGGAGAAGGTCCGCGGCCAGGTGGAGCGGTTCGTCGACTTCGACGAGTCGCTGCCGAACCCGGCGCGGATGGTCAACAACTACGACTGGACCAAGGATCTCAACACGCTCGACTTCCTCCGGGACATCGGCAAGCACTTCCCGGTGAACCGGATGCTCGGCCGGGAGGTGGTGAAGGCCCGCCTGGAGCAGGGGATCAGCTACACCGAGTTCAGCTACGTACTGCTGCAGTCGCTGGACTACCTGGAGCTGTACCGGCGCCACGGGTGCACCTTGCAGACCGGTGGAAGCGACCAGTGGGGGAACCTGACCGCTGGGGTCGAGCTGATCCGGCGGTCGGACGCGGGGAAGGCGCACGCGCTGGCCACTCCGCTGGTGACCAAGGCGGACGGCACCAAGTTCGGCAAGACCGAGTCGGGGACCATCTGGCTGGACCGGGAGCTGACGTCGCCGTACGCGTTCTACCAGTTCTGGTTCAACACTGATGACCGCGATGTGATGAAGCTGGTGCGGTTCTACACGTTCCGGACGGCTGAGGAGATCGCTGCGCTCGAGGAGGCGACCGCTGAGCGCCCACATGCTCGAGAGGCACAGCGGTTGCTGGCGGAGGACGTCACGACGCTGGTGCACGGCGCTGAGGAGACCGAGCAGGTGAAGCTCGCTGCGAAGGCGCTGTTCGGCCAGTCGGAGCTGCAGGCTCTGCAGGGGTCCACTCTTGTGGCCGCGCTCCGGGAGGCGCCGCACTACGAGCTCAAGCCGGATGAGCAGATGCCCACCATCACCGACCTGCTGGTGCTCTCGGAGCTGGTGGCGAGCAAGTCGGCCGCGCGCCGGACGATCGCCGAAGGTGGCGCGTACCTGAACAACGAGAAGGTCAGCGACCCGGAGTACATCCCGAGCGGCGCGGACCTGCTGCCCGGGGGAGCGTTGGTGCTGCGGCGCGGGAAGCGTTCGTTTGCAGGGGTTCTGGCCTCGTCGGCGGCCGGCTGACGTATCCCACGAGGTGGGTGCCGGAGGCAAATTACAGCCCTGTGATTCAGGCCTCCGGTAACCGATTTGACCGGCTACCTCCCCGCCACGTAATGTTCTTCTTGTTGGAGCGAGTGCGGGACGCGCAAGCGGCCGGTCGCTCCGAACCCCCCAAGACTAGCTGAGCCGCACCGTGTCTTTGATCCGGGTCGGTAGCTTCAGATGCGGGGTGCGGATCAGAAAAAACTGGGTCTTGACTCGGTGATGCTGGTCCGGTAAAGTAACGCAGGTTGCCCCGGAGTCCTGGCCGCAAGGTCTGTGACGCGGTGTGCGTCCGATTCTTGAGAACTCAACAGCGTGCCGAAAGTCAATGCCGAAATTTAGCATTAACCCCCTTCACGGGTCTCGGTGTAAGTAGGCTTGCTTGCCTCTTCGAGGTTTGCGGGTCTGGTTCATCGTTGATTCGTGTTGGATTCCTTTGTAATTTTTCTGGATTCAAGTCAGTTTGATTTGTTTCTGATTGCAATGGATCGTTTTTCGTTTGTCTGTTCTCCGTCCTTCGGGATGGTGGATATATAGATTTCAACGGAGAGTTTGATCCTGGCTCAGGACGAACGCTGGCGGCGTGCTTAACACATGCAAGTCGAGCGGTAAGGCCTCTTCGGGGGTACACGAGCGGCGAACGGGTGAGTAACACGTGAGCAACCTACCCTTCACTTCGGGATAAGCCTCGGAAACGGGGTCTAATACCGGA